>NZ_CP046956.1:2733802-4100703 GCF_017792025.1 Sediminibacillus dalangtanensis | reverse complement strand
CAGGTCCTAAAGCAGACAGACGGCGTTTATGCGTCAACTCTGCCAACGGGTTCGTTTTGATCCATAAACTGTGACAGCTGGGAACTACCAAAGAATTCTTTTATGGAAGCAATAACAGGTCTTATATTGATCAACTGTTGTGGTGTTATGGACGAGGTGTCCTGAATGGACATCCGCTCCCGAACTACACGTTCCATTCGGGATAAACCGATCCGGAATTGATTCTGTAAAAGTTCACCGACAGAACGCAATCTACGGTTTCCAAGGTGATCAATATCATCCGTACCGCCTACTTGATGCAGCAGATTGAAGAAATAACTGATCGCCGCAAGAATATCAGCAGGTGCAATATTTTTCACGCTATCGTCCACATTGCCGTTGCCGATAACATTCAATGTTCTTTCGCCTTCAGGGTCTGTTGGATCAACAATTTTGATCGATTGGACCTTGATTGGATCTTCCAGTACGCCTTCGTGCGGTTCTAGAACCTGATCACCGGTATTTTCTTCTGTTCCCTCTAAATAAGGAAGCAGTTTATCAAGGAGTCTGCGGTCAATGGTATCGCCTTTTTGCGCTAACACCTCTCCTGTTTCCTGATCGACGAGGGTTTCAGCTAGCACTTGGTTAAATAGACGGTTTTTAATGTGAAGTTTTTTGTTCATTTTATAACGACCTACGTGTGCCAGGTCATATCGCTTCGGATCAAAGAAGCGGGAAACCAGCAGACTTTTGGCATTATCGACTGTCGGCGGTTCACCAGGACGCAGCCGTTCATATATTTCAAGCAAAGCTTTTTCGCTGTTTTCCGTGTTGTCTTTTTCCAACGTGTTTTTTAAGTATTCATTATCGCCAAGCAAGTCAATGATCTCTTGATCAGTGCCAAAACCGAGCGCACGCAAAAGAACCGTAATTGGAAGCTTTCTTGTACGGTCGATACGAACATGAACAACGTCCTTGGCATCCGTTTCAAACTCAAGCCAGGCTCCGCGGTTCGGGATTACAGTAGCTGTATAACCCCTTTTTCCGTTTTTGTCATGTTTTTCACTATAGTAAACGCTTGGTGAACGAACTAATTGGGAAACAATCACCCGTTCGGCACCATTGATCACAAAGGTACCAGTATCGGTCATTAACGGGAAGTCTCCCATAAATACTTCCTGCTCTTTCACTTCGCCAGTTTCATTGTTAAGCAACCGGACTTTAACACGAAGAGGAGCGTTATAGGTGACATCTCTTTCTTTCGATTCATCGACAGGATACTTAGGTTCACCCAAGCTGTAATCCACAAATTCTAATGATAAATTCCCTGTGAAGTCTTCAATTGGAGAGATGTCCTGGAACATTTCGCGCAAACCTTCTTCCAAAAACCAATCATAGGAAGCAGTTTGTATCTCGATTAGGTTTGGCAATTCTAGTACTTCACTAATACGTGCATAACTTCTGCGTTGGCGGTGTCGTCCATACTGAACTAGTTGACCTGTCAACTGATTCACCCCTCAAATCAAGAATTAGAAAAAACGCTGCACACCATCAAGCTGTCGGCAAAGAACGAAAAGCAGCCATTACTGCCCAGAAAGCAACAATGCTTATAATATAAGACACTAGCACTTTGCTCAGCTTTAAGGTGAAGCGGTTTTTGCACCATCACACTCCTCTTGTTCAGCAGCGAAACGAGCATTTGGTGATAAGCGCAAAATTGTCCGGTAAACATACCGAACAAACTTGTGAAGCAAAAACCAATCGTTCACAAGATTTTTTATTGAAACATTCGCTGTGAGCGAATGTTGTATCACATTTTCCATCCATCTAACGTTAGATTAGAAACGGGTTTCTGGCATTTTGCCTTTTGCCGCTGGAAAGCATACTGCGACATTTAAAAAAATTTAAATTTTTTTAAAGTGGTAAAACGGCAATGATTCTTCTCTCATTTCTCCTTGAAACAATAGGAAAAATTATCCGATTTCACCATTCTTTCCTTTATCAAAAAAGATTATACGTAAAAAAGTGAAAATAATCCTTGACAAGGGAAGTCGCCTATTGGCATTTTTCAATATTACCACAACAGGAACAGCGAGTCAATAATAAAATTCCTGGCACAAAAGCAGCGGCTACTTATTGCTTTGTTGATTTCAATAAGTAATAACCTTTGTTTTTCACAAGTAATTCGATATTCCCAAATAGTTGTTCCAATTTCTTCTGGGCAGAAGGTGCTCCCTGCTTCTTCTGAATGACAACCGTCAACTCTCCTTGCGGAAGCAGCGCTTTATAGCTTTCTTCAAACATATCGAAAATTACTTTTTTCCCTGCACGGATAGGGGGATTGGTTACTATAGCTGAAAACGTTTCGTTTTGGAAGGACTGGAGACGATCACTAATTTTAAATTCTACGTTTTCCACTTGGTTGTTTATCGCGTTTTTTCTGGCTAAGTCAATCGCCCTTTCATTGATATCACTCATGGTGATATGACGGTGCGGAAAAGCTTTCGCCAATGATAAACCTATCGGTCCGTATCCACAACCCAGATCAAGAAACCCGCCTGCTATCGCTGGTTCCGTAAAGCCTTCAATTAATGTACGGGAGCCGAAGTCTACCTCGTTTCTGGAAAACACTCCGTGATCAGTGGTAAAAGAAAAGTCAAAACCTCTCAGTTTGTAATGCCAGGTTTTCGGATCACTTTCTGATGTTGGCTTTCTTGAATAATAATGCTCAGACATAATGGTAAGCACCTGCTTTTCTTAGTTAAAAATGGGACAGAGGATATAAGGTCGGGCATGGCGTATTCATCAATCCACGCTTTACCGCCCAACCGGTAAGTTTAAATGTTTTACATTTCCCAGAGCAGAAACCCTTTAAAGGTAATAAAAGCCCGCCGATAAAGGCGGGCTTGTTTATTCCTTACTTCAATTCAACAGAAGCGCCTGCTTCTTCAAGCTTAGATTTCATTTCTTCAGCTTCTTCTTTCGCAACGCCTTCTTTGATTGCTCCTGGAGCGTTATCTACAAGGTCTTTTGCATCTTTAAGTCCAAGACCAGTGATCTCACGAACTGCTTTTACAACTTTGATTTTAGAAGATCCGGCACTTTCCAGAACAACATCAAATTCAGTTTGTTCTTCAGCAGCTTCTCCGCCGCCAGCTGCGCCTGCAGCAGCAACTGGTGCAGCAGCAGTTACTCCAAATTCTTCTTCAATAGCTTTTACAAGGTCGTTCAATTCAAGAACTGTCATTTCTTTGATTTGCTCAATAATTTGTTCTTTAGACATGTTTCTTCCTCCTTGGGATAATTAGTTTTATTTAAACGAATCTCATGAGATTTCTTTAAACAAGTGCCAGCTTACGCGCCTTGTTCTTCTTGTTGTTCTGCAACTGCTTTTGTAGCGTAAGCAAAGTTGCGGACAGGTGCTTGAAGTACGCTAAGCAGCATGGAAAGCATACCTTCGTAGTTTGGCAGGTCGGCAAGTTCCTTGATTTGCTCAAGGGATGCAATGCTTCCTTCGATGACGCCAGCTTTGATTTCAAGCGCTTCGTGTTCTTTGGCAAAGTTGTTCAAGATCTTTGCAGGTGCCACTACATCGTCAGTACTGAACGCAATGGCCGTCGGCCCAACCAATGTTTCGTTCAAATCCGCCAGCTCTGCTTCTTCTGCAGCGCGGCGAGTCATCGTGTTTTTGTACACTTTGAAATCGACACCAGCATCGCGAAGTTGTGTACGAAGTTCCGTGACTTCTGCAACGTCAAGGCCGCGGTAATCGACAAGAATTGTTGATTTACTTTCGCGGAACTTGTCGGCGATTTCGGTTACAACTTGTTTTTTGTGCTCAATTGTTTTGGACATTGTTCCACCTCCTATTGACTTTTCATCATACCGTCAGATCCTATGTCAGTACATGAAAAAACCCCCATGCAGACATGGAGGTTTTGTTTTCGATGAAACAATCATACACCGGTGATTGTTTTCTATTCACACACCTCGGCAGGACATTAAGCTTTTCAGCACCTGCTGTCTACGGTACAACGTTTATATTTAGTTACTTTAACTTATGCAACATTGTACATTATAGCTAAACATTCATGACAAGTCAATAGACTTTTTTAGCGAACGAAGCTAGAAACGTCTACTTTGATGCCAGGGCCCATCGTAGAAGCAACAGAAGCGTTACGCATGTAAATGCCTTTAGCCGCTTGTGGCTTTGCTTTCACCAAAGTATCCGTAATTGCTTCAAAGTTCTCGATCAATTTAGCGTCATCAAAGGATACTTTTCCGATCGGCACATGAACGTTGGAGGACTTATCCACGCGGTATTCTACCTTACCAGCTTTGATTTCTTGCACTGCTTTTTCAACTTCAAAAGTCACCGTGCCGGTTTTAGGGTTTGGCATCAAGCCTTTCGGCCCCAATACGCGTCCAAGTTTACCAACTTCAGCCATCATGTCAGGAGTCGCTACAACGACATCAAAGTCAAACCATCCTTGGTTGATTCTGTTGATCAAGTCTTGCTCTCCTACAAAGTCAGCACCCGCGTTTTCAGCTTCTTTGGCTTTATCGCCTTTCGCGAAAACCAAGACGCGCTGTGTTTTACCAGTTCCGTGCGGAAGCACCATTGCACCGCGAAGCTGTTGGTCAGCTTTCTTAGGGTCAACACCCAAACGGAACGCAGCCTCTACTGTTTCATCAAAGTTAGCTTTAGCAGTTTGCTTGATTAGCTCTACTGCTTCTTTTATATCATAAGCTTTTGAACGATCAACAAGTTTCAAAGCCTCTTGTTGCTTTTTGCTTTTTTTAGCCATTATTATTTCCTCCTTGATTGTGGTTTTAACGGTTATACCTCCCACTTTAAAAAGCGGAACGAGCTTCACCGGCTGTCTTCAACAGCCGAGCTCGCTACACGATTGCTTCGGAGGCAATCATGATTTAATCCCTGTCCTACAAAAAGGTTGCGAAAGGCACTTCCGCCATCATCGCAACCTTCTTTACTCAGCAGAGTCGCTGTGGGATTAGTCTTCGATAACGATTCCCATACTACGCGCTGTACCTTCAACCATACGCATAGCCGCTTCCACGTTAGCAGCATTCAGATCAGGCATTTTGGTTTCCGCAATCTCTTTTACTTTGTCGCGCTTGACAGTAGCAACTTTATTACGGTTTGGTTCACCTGATGCCGTTTCGATTCCAGCTGCTTTTTTAAGAAGCACAGCAGCAGGCGGAGTTTTTGTGATAAATGTAAATGAACGGTCCTCAAACACCGTGATTTCTACTGGAATAATCATGCCAGCCTGGTCTTGCGTACGGGCATTGAATTCCTTACAAAATCCCATGATATTTACACCTGCTTGACCCAATGCCGGTCCAACTGGCGGTGCCGGGTTTGCCTTCCCTGCAGGGATTTGAAGTTTAACAACTTTAATAACTTTTTTAGCCACGAGACACACCTCCTTAAAGTCCGTGATGTGGTAATAGGGTCTTCCCCTCCCACTCATCGTATATCTTTATACACCGAGCATAAAGAACATAAAAATTCTAGCATCTTTGCGAACAAAATGCAAGGGGTTGTTTGAATACCTATTCTTCCCAGTTCCTACTTTATGGCCAATGTCGATAGGAAGTGAACACCTTCTACCGTTGCTTTCAGGTATTTTCCACCTGTCTTTGTCCAGCTCCAGCGCCTACCCCCTCGAGGTCTTAAGCCAATCCTCTCTGTGGCAGAAACCGCCACTCCGAGGTTTTGCTTAAGCTTGTCGGGGGTGAACAAGGCGCTTTCGCTTTTCTTCCATCTTACATTATAATTTTTCGATTTGGGAGAATTCTAGTTCTACTGGGGTTTCTCTACCGAACATGTTTACATGTACCTTTACTTTTTGCTTATCGAGATCAATTTGTTCGATGGTACCAGTAAAGTTCGTGAAAGGCCCGTCTGTTACGCGGACACTTTCTTTTTCTTCGAAGTCCACTTCGGTGACCTGTTCTTGCATCCCCATCCGTTTCAGTATGAACTCTGCTTCCTCAGGCAAGAGAGGGATGGGTTTGGAGCCTGCACCGGTCGAGCCTACGAATCCGGTCACTCCCGGGGTATTGCGGACTACGTACCAGGAATCATCTGTCATGATCATTTCCGCCAATACATAACCCGGAAACACTTTCTTTTTAGCTACCTTCTTTTTGCCGTTCTTGATTTCTGTTTCCTCGTCTTCTGGGACAAGCACGCGAAAAATCTTATCTTCCATTCCCATCGATTCCAAACGTTTCTCCAGATTCGTTTTCACTTTGTTTTCGTAGCCAGAATAAGTGTGGACTACATACCAATTTTTTTCCATGATTTCAGGACAATCCCCTTGCCCTTCCCTCCCTTTTCGAATACTGATTATTTTTGCCAATTTAAAAAACCCGCAGTTCACGGGTTTTGCTCGTAAAAGTATGATTAACTATATTATAGCATAAACTACCATTAATTATTCAAACAATAGATTAAGAATTTCCGTAATTCCCAAATCGATAACAGCAAAAAAGACTGCTACAAACGCAACGGTACACACAACAGTAATGGTATAGCTTGTCAGTTCCCGACCTTTTGGCCAGCTCACTTTTTTCATTTCCCTGGAAACATTTTTAAAGAATGTGATAAGTTTCATGCTTTACCCCCAAACTTATGGCCTACAGACCGGCTTTTACTTATTTCGTCTCCCGATGCAGGGTATGAGCTCCACATCTTTTGCAAAACTTGCGAACTTCCAACCGTTCGGCATTCTCTGTTTTATTCTTATCTGTACTGTAGTTTCTGCTTAGGCAGTCCACACAGGCCAGTACTACTTTACGTCTCATTCCATCACCCCGTTTCAGGGTTTTTCACCATACCAATGTAGCATGGGAACAAGAGCCTGTCAACGTTACGTTTATAGACTCAACTCACTGATTTCCAAGTAACGCTCCAGTTTGCGCTTCACCCTCTGAAGGGCATTATCGATCGATTTCACATGCCGTTTCAACTCGACGGAAATTTCTTGGTAAGACCTGCCGTCCAGATAAAGACTGAGCACTTGTTGTTCCAATTCGCTTAACAATTCTGACATTTTATATTCCATGTCCCCGAATTTCTCACGGTTCACAATCAACTCTTGAGGGTCGACGGCCTTAGATCCGGCAATCACATCCATGAGTGTCCTGTCTGACTCTTCATCATAAATAGGCTTGTCCAGTGAAACATAAGAATTTAATGGGATATGCTTTTGCCTGGTGGCTGTTTTGATTGCAGTGATAATTTGGCGGGTTATACATAGTTCGGCAAATGCTTTAAAAGAAGAAAGCTTATCTCCTTTGTAGTCCCGAATTGCCTTATAGAGACCAATCATGCCTTCCTGTACTATATCCTCCCGGTCTGCTCCGATTAAAAAGTAGGTCCGGGCTTTTGCCCTAACAAAGTTTCTGTACTTCGTAATCAAATAGTCCAAGGCATAAGTTTGGCCCTGATGAACCAATTCAATCAACTCATCGTCTTCAAGTTTCTCATAGCCTAATTCCTGATCGTCTGTCTCCGTGTGTGTGATGGTCACCCAGGATTCCCCCCGACTATACTGCCGTGAATATAGCAATATTATACAGTAAGCGTTTCACTATCGTCAATAACAGGTGTCGACTAATGTCCTCCCCTTCGCCATTTTTCGAACACTTCCAATATATCTTTTTTGATCGGAATCTTGGAGGAGGATTGGATATTTCGATAAGATTCTAAATCTTCCTCTATCTCTTTCTCTATATTCTTCATTTCAATATATAGCTCTCGAGCGGACTTGCGGAGCGCCCCCTGAGCAAAGATGGTACGTTGTTCTGTGAAATCTGAAGTAGCGACATACACTTGGGTTTTCACGTTTTTCAATTGTTTGATTAATTTTTCGATACATTCATCAGCCGTCTCTTTTTCTTTCGTAAAAATTACTTCCACCTTGAAATTCTGTTGTTTTTTCGCAAGGCCCTGGACGTAATAAGCGTCAAATACGATGATTACCCTCATTCCTTTGTACGCTTGGTACTCTGCCATATTGGCAATTAAAAGATCACGAGCCTGAGCCAGGTCATGATCTTTTAATTTCTTTAATTCATCCCAGGCACCGATGATGTTGTATCCGTCCACCACTAATACATCCATTGTCATTCACCAAGCGGATTCCGTTTTCTAAAAACTTCATACATAAGCAGTCCCGCAGCAACAGAGGCATTCAACGAGGAAACTTCCCCTTTCATTGACAGCCTTACTGTCCAATCGCACTTATCTTTCACAAGCCTGCTCATTCCTTTCCCTTCGTTGCCGATGACAAGGGCTAACGGCATATCTGCCGACAGTTCCCGATAATCCTCTGAACCATCTGCAGCAGTACCGACCACCCATACGTTTCTTTCCTTTAATTCATCGATCGTGGCTGCGATATTAGTTACTCTGGCGACAGGGATATACTCAATCGCTCCTGCCGAAGTTTTGGCTACTACTGCGGTCAAGCCAACCGATCGGCGTTTCGGAATGATGACCCCGTGTACTCCGACCGCGTCAGCGGTACGGAGAATAGATCCTAAATTATGCGGATCTTCTATTTCATCTAAAATCATAAAGAACGGAGGCTCGTCCTTTTGTTCGGCAGCTTCGAATAAATCCTCCAGGCTGCTGTATGCATACGCAGCGACAGCTGCAGCTACCCCCTGATGATTGCCTTCCACCAGCTGGTCTATCTTTCGCTTTGGCACTTGCTGTACTGTCACGCCATTCTCCTTGGCTAGTGACTGAATTTTATGAAATGCTTGTTTTTGCAACTGGTCTGAAATCAAAATTTTATTGATCGATCGTCCGGATTTCAATGCTTCTGTAACCGGATTTTTGCCAATGATCCATTCTTCAGCCATTATCAATCAACCCCTTTCCTCTACGAATGCGATGGCTTCCGCAACTAATTGTTCCAGCCTTTCTATATTTCCTCCCAAGTATAAATAGCCCAACAGCGCTTCAAAAGCAGTACTATACCGATAGGTTTGTACATCTGTATTTTTCGGCACCGTTCCGGATTTGGCGTTCCTGCCTCTCCGGACGACACCTTCTTCCTCCATAGACAACCGTTCCTTCTCAAGCCAATCAGTAATCACCCTGGCTTGCGACTTAGCGGAGACAAACGCGACTGCAGACCGGTGTAATTGATCTGGCTTTACATTTCCTTTTCTAATAAGATGATGCCTTACATAGATTTCATAAACGGCATCCCCCATATAAGCCAGATTCAGGCTCTTCATTTGTTTTACATCTATTTCCGCCATGTTCATCCCCGCTTCCACCGCGTACCTTGCGGTGTATCCTCGAGAATGATCCCCTGTTCCTTCAGATCATCCCTGATTTGGTCCGCCAACGCGAAATCACGGTCCTTCCTTGCGTCATTCCTTTGCTTGATCAATGCTTCTACTTCTTTATCCAGCAATTCCTCTTCTTGTTTCAACTGAATGCCAAGGACGCCTGTCTGCTGTTCCATCAGTTCCATCAGTCTGTTGATGACCCGTTCGGAAGTTTGCTTAGACTGCAAATAAACATTGGCATCTTTTGCTATATCGAACAATACAGCTATTGCATTGGCCGTATTGAAATCGTCGTCCATCTCCTTCACGAATCTTCTTTGATAACCCTCCGCTTTTTCCAGCCATTCTTCCTCGTTTCCGTCAAGATTAGTACTGGACTGTTTGCGGTGCTCCAGATTTAAATAGGCATTTTTAATCCGGTCCAAACTGTTTTTAGCACTTTCCAGTAATGCCTCGCTGAAATTGATCGGGTTCCTGTAGTGGACGCTCAACATGAAGAATCGTACTACCTGTGGATCATGCTGTTCTATCAAGTCATGAGCCAGAACAAAGTTCCCCATCGATTTGGACATTTTTTCATTATTTATATTGATATAACCATTATGCATCCAATAGTTCGCAAACTGTTTATCATTTCCAGCTTCCGATTGGGCTACTTCGTTCTCGTGATGCGGAAAAGTTAAATCCTGGCCTCCGGCATGAATGTCAATGGTGTCACCTAGGTATTTTTTCGCCATGGCCGAGCACTCTATATGCCATCCCGGACGGCCTTTTCCCCAGGGAGAATCCCATGAGATTTCATCTGCCTTGGCTTGTTTCCACAAAGCGAAATCCAGTGGATCATCTTTTTTCTCTCCTATCTGAATTCTGGCTCCAGAACGAAGCTCGTCGATCGATTGATGGGATAGTTTTCCATAATTGTCAAAGGAGCGGGTGCGGAAATACACATCACCGTCCGCTTCATATGCGTGCCCTTTTTCTATCAGCAAGGAGATAAATTCAATGATTTCCTCCATGCTTTCTGTTACGCGGGGATGATGGTCAGCTTGTTTTACCCCCAGAGCACCGACATCTTCCTTATAAGCATTGATAAACCGCTGCGATATATCCGGCACTTCTTCCCCAAGTTCATTTGCCGCTTTGATTATTTTGTCGTCGACATCCGTAAAATTCAATACATAGTTGACCGCATATCCGCGATATTCCAAATACCTTCTTACCGTATCGAATACGATCGCAGGGCGTGCATTCCCTATATGAATATAGTTATAGACAGTTGGACCGCAGACATACATTCTTACCTTTCCTTCTTCTATGGTTTCGAAGGGTTCCTTTTGCCGGGTCAATGTATTATAAAGTTGTATTGTCATGACTCTTCACTCCTTTTAACTTATCCAATTCTTTCCGCAAAGCTTTTATTTCAGCATCCATCTCTTTCATTACCTCCGAAAGGGGATCAGGCAGCTTATGATGATCAAGATCTTTTCGTACACGTTCTCCGTTTTGAATGACCACTCGTCCGGGAATTCCAACTACTGTTGAGTGGTCAGGAACATCATGGAGGACCACCGATCCAGCCCCTACTTTAGAGCTCTCACCAATCACAATCGAACCGAGCACTTTTGCTCCGGTTGCGATTAAAGCATTATTTTTAATCGTTGGGTGTCTTTTTCCCTTCTCTTTTCCAGTGCCCCCTAAGGTGACTCCCTGGAAGATGGTAACGTTATCCCCGATTTCACATGTTTCCCCGATTACCACACCCATTCCGTGGTCAATAAAAAATCTTTTTCCTATTTTTGCCCCAGGGTGAATTTCAATCCCTGTCAAGAAACGGCTGAATTGTGAAATTACCCGGGCAATAAAATAAAACTTCTTATTATAAAAAGCGTGAGCAACCCGATGTGCCCAGATTGCATGTAACCCTGCGTACGTTAAAATAACCTCAAAATAAGTACGGGCAGCCGGGTCCTGGTCAAACACGACTAGAATATCTTCTTTCAGCATTCTGAAAAAACCCACGTAAGACCGCCTCCCTTCCTTGTTGTCATCCCTGATTCCCAAATCGTCAAAAATGGAAAAGCTTCATTCCTTACCTAACAAAAAAGCGTCTCTGTGTATAGATACACAGAGACGCTTAAGCGCGGTTCCACTCTGTTTGGGAAAAAATCCCCCAACTCAAGTTCCTGGTTAACGGCAGGCAGCCGCCCTTACCTACTCGTTTCAATAAGGGACTCAGAGGTGCATTTCAAAAACGGATGCTTAAAATCACTTTCAGCCGGTGGTGATTCTCTCTTTCTAAGCCTGCCGCTTTTTACTTCTCCTCTTCAACGCTCGATTTTTTGTAGTATTACTATATTACAAAACGATGAAAATGTGAAGCTTTACTTGCTGATTTGTTCAATGGCGGAACGCAGTCTCGCCAGGACTGTATCCTTCCCTAACAAATGGATCGAATTAGGCAATTCCGGTCCATGAACCTGACCGGTTGTCGCCACACGGATCGGCATGAACAATTTTTTCCCTTTTTGTTTCGTTTCTTTTTGAGTCGCTTTGATTTCTGCTTTGATTGCATCCGGTGTGAAATCATCACTCGCTTCAAGCTTGTCAGCGAAAACAGATAACACTTCTGGAACTTGCTCCTCGTTAAGAACCTCCAGCGCTTCTTCGCTGTACTGAATTTCCTCACGGAAGAAAAGCTCCGTCAATTCTACGATTTCCGCTCCGTAGTTCAATTGCTCCTTATAAAGCCCAATCAGTTCCAGTGCCCAATCTTCCTGTTCTTTCTCCATGTCTGCCGGCAGTCTTTCTGCGTGAATCAAATGAGGCAATGCCAGTTTCACGACATGATCAAAATCGGCCGCTTTGATGTACTGGTTATTCATCCACTTCAGTTTCTGCGGATCAAAAATCGCCGGGGACGTGGACAAACGATCCGGATCAAACATTTCGATGAACTGCTGTTTGGTAAACAATTCTTCTTCTCCTACCGGCGACCAGCCCAATAGCGTAATAAAATTGAACAATGCTTCCGGCAAATAGCCAAGATTTTTATATTGTTCGATAAATTGGAGAATATGTTCATCCCGCTTACTCAGCTTCTTACGGTTTTCGTTCAAAATCAGTGTCATATGGCCGAACTTTGGCGGCTCCCAATTAAACGCATCGTAAATCATCATCTGTTTTGGTGTATTGGAGATATGCTCCTCTCCCCGAAGCACATGGGAGATTTTCATTAAATGGTCATCAATTGCGACAGCGAAATTATAAGTAGGAATCCCGTTTTTTTTCACGATTACCCAATCTCCAAAATCACTGGAATCAAAAGTAATATCTCCTCGGACGATATCATTGAATTTATACGTAACATTCTTCGGCACACGGAAACGAATGCTCGGCTGGCGACCTTCCGCTTCGAACTGCTGAATCTCTTCCTCTGAGAGATTGCTATGGGCACCGGAATATTTCGGAACCTGTCCGTTAGCTTTTTGTTCTTCCCGCTCTTGCTCCAGTTCTTCAGCTGTCATATAACATTTGTATGCAAGGTCTCTTTCCAGCAGTTCATCTACGTACTTTTGATATAATTCCAGCCGCTCTGTCTGCCGGTATGGACCGTAATCGCCGCCAATATCTGCACCTTCGTCCCATTCTATTCCAAGCCATTTCAAGTAACTAAGCTGGCTTTCTTCACCGCCCGCTACGTTTCTTTTTTCATCCGTGTCTTCTGTACGGATAATAAATTTACCGCCCAAATGACGGGCATATAAATAGTTGAATAAAGCCGTGCGGGCATTCCCTATATGTAAATGTCCGGTTGGGCTGGGCGCATAGCGCACCCTTACTTCGTTCGTCATCTTGCCGAGCTCCTTCCTTTTATGAACCAATCTATTTTTTCACTGCCTACATTCATGCATTCATGTCTGTACCCATTCTACCACTAATACCGCTCATTGTAGATTATTATGCAACAACACTACCGCTTGCGCAGCAATTCCCTCTTTTCTCCCCGGGAACCCTAACTTTTCCGTCGTCGTCGCCTTTACATTTACTTGCGAGACATCGACCGCCAGGATCCGGCAGATGTTGCCCCGGATCGCTTCAATGTATGGCGCCATTTTGGGAGCCTGCGCAATGACCGTGCAATCAAGATTACCCAGTTGGTACCCGCGTTCCTCGACCAATTGCCAAACATGGGCCAGCAGACGCTCAGAATCCGCATCTTTAAACAACGGATCTGTATCCGGAAAATGCTTGCCGATATCTCCTTCCCCTATTGCTCCCAAGCATGCGTCCGCAATTGTATGGAGCAGTACATCTGCATCGGAATGGCCCAAAAGTCCTTTCTCATAAGGAATGTCCACTCCACCGATAATGCAAGGACGCCCTTCGGCAAACTGGTGGACATCGAAACCTTGTCCTATACGGAACATGACCGTTATCCCCTTTACTTGTTATTCTGTTTACTTCCCAAAAAAAGCTTGAGCTTTCCCCAAGTCTTCAGGTGTTGTGATTTTAATGTTATGATAGCTTCCTTGTACAATCCCTACATCATAGCCAAAATGCTCCGCCAAAGAAGCATCGTCTGTACCCAGAATCCCTTGTCCAGCTGCCTGTTGATGTATCTGATAAATCAGCTCAAAATCGAAGCTTTGCGGTGTTTGTGCCGCCCAGAGCGTTTTTCTGTCCAGTGTCCGTAAACGCCCGTTCACCACTTGCTTGATTGTGTCCGTTACAGGCACCGCCAACAGTGCTGCCCGGTTTTCCACAGTCGCTTCAGCCAACGCGTGAAGGTGGTCGTTTGCTACGAACGGACGGGCACCATCATGAATAAACACTATGCCTGTGTACCCCTTCATGCTTTTCAAACCGCAAAACACACTTTGCTGACGTTCTTCTCCGCCCATGACCAGACGGATATCCTTATGGGAGGAGACCGATTCAAGCAGCCCTCTCATCCGCTCTTCGTCCTTTGGGTTCACTACCAACGTAATCGCAGTACACCAGCTATCCTGCAAAAACACATCGAGTGTATGAAGGATCAGCGGCCTTCCACTGATGTTGATAAACTGTTTGTTTTCTCCGGTCTTCATCCGCTTTCCCCGACCAGCTGCCAGTATAATAGCCTGATAACTCCTCATTATTGTATCATCCTAGTTTTAATCTAAGGAACATTCCCTGTTCATTCTGTTTATATGTTGATATCATAAAAGGCCCTCTCATAACAAAAGCGATAACAGAACTGTTATCACTTTTGTTTTCCTCTATAAGTTATACCTTTTTTATAGTGCTTTTTCAAGTAATTTTGGTTTCGCAAAAATCATACGGCCGGCAGAAGTTTGCAGAACACTGGTGATTAACACCTCAATTGTTTTGCCAATGTATTCCTTGCCTTCTTCGACAACAATCATCGTGCCATCGTCCAGATATGCAACCCCCTGGTTTTGTTCCTTCCCGTCTTTAATGACCTGGACAGTCAACTCTTCTCCCGGAAGGACGACCGGCTTCACGGCATTTGCCAGGTCGTTGATATTCAATACCTGGACATGCTGGAATTCACATACTTTATTTAAGTTGAAATCATTGGTAACGACAATCCCGTCGATCACTTTAGCAAGTTTGACAAGCTTACTGTCTACTTCCTGGATTTCTTCAAAATCTCCTTCATAAATCTCCACATTCACAGGCAGCTCTTTCTGCATCCGATTCAGAACATCCAGTCCGCGCCGTCCTCGATTTCGTTTCAAGACATCTGAAGAATCAGCAATGTGCTGCAGTTCTTCCAATACAAACTGCGGAATTAATACCGTACCTTCCAGAAAGTTGGTTTGACAGATATCTGCAATTCTACCGTCAATAATGACGCTGGTATCAAGGATTTTCACCTTAGGCATTTGCCGATTCGATTCTGTCTCGTTCTCCTCTACGACCGTCTTGTCTTTTTCCTTCCTGGCAAGCGTCAGTAAATTCAAAAATTCATCTCTTCGTTTAAAACCGACCTGGAAACCGAAGTATCCCAATAAAAACGTCACAAATATCGGCAATACCTGGGAAACAAGCTTAATCTCAATATCCAAAATTGGTATGGTTATTAAATAGGCAATTACCAGCCCGAGAATCAATCCGAGACTGCCGAATAACAAGTCTCCGACTGGAGCTTTGACAAGCGTCTCTTCAACCCACCGCAAAAAGTCTACGATGTAATCTACCACCCAAAATGATAGTAAGTATAAAATGATTGCCCCAAATACTAGACCTGCATATGGTGACTCAACCCAGTTTCCATTCGTAAGGCCTGTTAATTCCAATAGATCTGGTATATACAAATATCCAATAGTTCCGCCAGCTATAATGATGAACAGCTGTACAATTCTTTTTAGCACCAAGGTCACCTCCTATGAGTCAGTATCTCCAAATATATAAATTTTATCCCCGAATAATTGTTTCTTCGTAGTGTAAAGCTCATTTTCCAGTGGAAACCGCCTTTTCGCCGAATCGCTTAATAGGCAGGTTTCTAAATTTAAAGTATCATACTTGACAAAATCAGTCAAATGAGCAAAAATAAAGATTTTATCACAGTAAGTATTCATAGTCAAACTATTTTAAATAGTCCTGTCGATGAAAAGCTGCTCCTGCAGCCTGTTCAACCCGTCCTTGATTTTTTTGGCCCTTATGTCTCCGACTCCATTAACGGAAACAAGCTCTTGAGTAGACGCATTGGCTACTTCATTCAACATTCCAAAATGATCAATAAGATAATCGATGATTACGTGAGGAAGACGCGGTATCTTGGCTAGAACCCGGTATCCCCGTGGATAAATGATAGCATCGCGTTTAAAGTCGAGACTATATCCCAGCATTTTGATGATGTGTTCCTCGCTGGTAAGCTCAGCTGAAACTACTTCCTGCATTTTCAGCAGCATCTCTTCTGGTGACAAGCCTGAATCCGTGCTGTAATCCCTGATAATGAGGGCAGCCTCTACTTCGATATCAGCAACCAACTCAGTCAATTGCAATTGGATTAGACGTCCTTCCGTCCCCAACTCCGTAATATATTTTAGTATCTCTGTTTTGATTCTCAGCACCATTTCTATCCGGTGAAAGACTTGCACAATCTCTGTTAATGTCACCAAATCCTCGAATTCCAGTGCGCCTAAATTTGTCAAAGTCTGATCAAGAACGATTTTATACTTTTCCAATGTCTGCATTGCTTGGTTCGCTTTTGTTAGGATGACGCCCATTTCTTTCAACGCATAACGAATACCGCCGTTATAAAGTGTGATGACGTTCCTTCGTTCTGAAATGGCAATCACTAGCGTTTCTGTCTGTTTTGCCACTCGTTCAGCGGTCCGGTGGCGCATTCCTGTTTCTTTGGAAGGAATGGTCGGCTCCGGCATCAATTGAACATTGGCATAAAGAATGGTCGACGCATCCTCACTGAGAAGGATAGCTCCGTCCATTTTTGCCAGTTCATATAGATTAGCAGGGGAAAAAGAAGCATTTATCGCAAATCCGCCATCGACAACCCCCTTGAGTTTATCGGGACTGCCGACGACAATCAGGCCCCCGGTGTTTGCTCTCAATACATTATCAATCCCCTGTCTCATAGGAGTACCAGGAGCTACAAACTTCAGCATTGCCTCTAATACCTTTGCTTCTTTTCTACCCTGCCATTCCATTTAGTTTCCTCCCAGCGTCACTTTTAAGGCTTCTTGAACCGTGTTCACCCCGATGATTTCAATATTATTCGGAGTCGTCCATCCATCAAGATTTTTCGCTGGAATTATTGCCCGCTGGAACCCAAGCTTCGCTGCCTCCTGGACTCTTTGGTCAATTCTCGCTACCCTTCGAACTTCGCCGGTCAGTCCCACCTCGCCGATCAACACGTCATCCGGCCTGGAAACCTGGTCGCGGAAGCTGGATGCAATACTAACAGCAACTGCCAGGTCAATGGCGGGTTCATCCAATTTCACCCCTCCAGCAACCTTCACATAGGCATCCTGGTTTTGCAGCATCAGACCGACTCGTTTTTCTAGAACAGCCATTAAAAGCGGGACGCGATTGTGATCGATACCTGTAGCCATTCGCCTTGGATTACCAAAGCTGGTGGGAGATATCAGTGCTTGGATTTCCACCAGTACCGGCCGGCTTCCTTCCATGGAAGCAACAACGGTGGAGCCTGCTGCTCCCTGCGAGCGTTCTTCGAGAAAAATTTCCGATGGATTGTTTACTTCCCGCAAGCCTTCTTCTTTCATTTCAAAGATACCCATTTCATTCGTGCTTCCAAAGCGGTTTTTCACCCCTCTTAAGATACGAAAAGTATGATGACGTTCCCCTTCAAAGTAAAGGACAGCGTCCACCATATGCTCAAGGAGCCTCGGACCCGCTATTGATCCCTCTTTGGTGACATGGCCGACTATGAAAATAGGTATTCCTTTACTCTTAGCTATACGCATGAGTTCGCTCGTACATTCCCGCACTTGTGAAACACTACCGGGGGCACTGGTGACTTCCTCCCGATAAATGGTCTGAATCGAATCAATGACCACAAAGGACGGGTTCAATTGCTCGATTTGATTGGATATATCCAGTAAATTCGTTTCGGCCAGCACGTAAAGGTTGTCCGATGTTACGCCGAGACGGTCTGCCCGCAGCTTTGTCTGGCGAGCCGATTCCTCACCCGATATATACAATACATTCATTTGTTTTCTTGCCAGTTGGGAAGATACCTGCAATAGGAGGGTCGATTTCCCGATTCCTGGATCCCCGCCAATTAGGACTAACGAGCCAGGGACAATTCCTCCGCCAAGCACCCGGTTGAATTCCGGCATTTTCGTTGTAACCCGCGGTTCTTCTTCTGACTGGATAGCAGTAATTTTTTCTGGTTTTGATTTGGTTCCAGATTGTACTTGAAATGTGTGCCTCGTGGAAGAAGAAGCTTCCATCTCCTCCACAAAAGTATTCCAATTATGACAGCTGGGACATTTCCCCATCCACTTTGGTGTTTCGTACCCACATTCCTGACAAACATACTTTGTCTTTCTTTTTGCCAAAATAATCTCTCCTCACCTATTGTATACGAATGAGATAACGAACAAGTTACAGACTTCTATCAATTTATTAAAAAATATAGATTCCTTTAAAAGGATAAACAGCGCAGGGACACCATGAATGCCTATACTTGTTCCGACATGTCAGTATTATCACTGAACTTCTACTTTTTAAAATGAAAAAAACGGAAGGGATTTAACCTTCCGTTTTTCAAACTTAATCGACTGCCTTGCTTTTTTGTGCCGTAACGGTAAACTCATCATTTTTGTTGACATCGATTTTCACTTTTTGCCCTTTTTGAATCTTTTCTTTCAACAATTCTTCGGACAGTAAATCCTCGACATTCTTCTGAATGGAACGACGGAGAGGACGTGCACCATATTCCGGATCGAATCCTTCATTTGCGATTTTTTCTACCGCCTTATCGGATAAGGTGAACTCAATGTCCTGGTCTGCCAATCTTTTTTGCAGTTCATTCGCCATCAAGGTGACAATTTCATTCATGTGCTTTCTTTCCAGAGAGTGGAAGACGATTGTTTCATCAATCCGATTAAGGAATTCTGGGCGGAATGCTTTTTTCAATTCATCCATTACCTTATCCCTCATCCCTTTATAACCTTGATCCTCGTCTCCAAGATTGAAACCTACATACTTGTTGCGCTTCAATTCACTGGCACCTACGTTGGAAGTCATAATCAACACCGTGTTCCGGAAATCGACCAGTCTTCCTTTTGAATCGGTCAATCTTCCGTCTTCCAGTACTTGTAGGAGAATATTGAAGACTTCAGGATGTGCTTTCTCTATTTCATCGAGCAGCACAACGGAATATGGTTTCCTTCTTACTTTTTCTGTCAATTGTCCGCCTTCTTCATAACCGACATAACCCGGAGGCGAACCAACAAGACGGGATGTCGAGTGTTTTTCCATATACTCGGACATATCGATGCGAATCATCGCTTCCTCATCACCGAACATCGTATCAGCCAGAGCACGAGCCAACTCCGTCTTACCGACGCCTGTAGGTCCCAGGAAGATAAAGGAACCGATTGGACGTTTTGGATCCTTCAATCCGGCCCTGGCACGACGAATGGCTTTCGCAACGGCTTTCACCGCTTCCTCCTGCCCGATTACCCGATCATGCAATACTTCTTCCATATTAAGCAGGCGTTCGCTTTCGTCTTTGGTAAGCTTGGAAACCGGGACACCCGTCCATGTCGAAACGACACTGGCAATGTCCTCGACCGTCACTTCCGAGCTTTCCTGACCCTGCTGTTCCTTCCATTCTTCTTTTGTCTGATCCAGCTCATCTCTCAAACGCTGTTCGCTGTCTCTTAAAGATGCCGCTTTTTCAAATTCCTGGCTTTGAACCGCTGCGTCCTTTTCCTTACGAACTTCTTCCAGCTTTTGCTCCAAATCTTTCAGGTTTGGCGGAGCAGTATAAGAGCGTAGACGTACTTTCGAACCTGCTTCATCAATTAAATCGATGGCTTTGTCTGGTAAAAAGCGATCGGTGATATAACGATCAGATAATGTAACGGCAGCTTCGATGGCTTCATCGGTAATGGTGACACGATGGTGGGCTTCATAACGATCACGCAGTCCCCGCAAAATTTGCATCGATTGATCCATCGTTGGTTCATCAACCTGGATTGGTTGGAAACGTCGTTCCAGTGCTGCATCCTTCTCAATATACTTACGATATTCATCCAGGGTTGTTGCTCCGATACATTGCAGTTCTCCACGGGCAAGAGACGGTTTCAGAATATTGGAAGCGTCTATGGCGCCTTCTGCACCGCCAGCTCCAATTAGCGTATGAAGTTCATCGATGAATAATATAATATTTCCGGCCTGGCGTATTTCCTCCATTACTTTCTTTAAACGATCTTCGAATTCACCGCGGTATTTGGTACCAGCTACAACCGTACCCATATCCAAAGTCATGACTCGTTTATCACGCAAAATTTCCGGCACGTCGTTATTCACAATTTTTTGGGCAAGCCCCTCAGCCACAGCTGTTTTACCGACTCCAGGCTCCCCTATCAATACAGGATTGTTTTTGGTTCGACGGCTTAACACCTGAATGACACGTTCAATCTCTTTTCCACGTCCGATAACCGGATCTACGTTTCCGTCCTTGGCAATCGAAGTTAAGTCCCTTGCCAGTGAATCTAAGGTCGGTGTATTGGCGGCAGTTGATTGAGAACCATTACGGCCGTGCTGGCCAGCCGCCGATTCATTGCTGCCCAACAATTGCAATACTTGTTGTCTTGCCTTGTTCAGACTGACTCCAAGATTGTTTAAAACCCTTGCAGCGACACCTTCCCCTTCTCGGATAAGGCCCAATAGAATATGTTCCGTTCCTACGTATGAGTGCCCCAGCTTTCGAGCTTCATCCATCGAGAGTTCAATGACTTTCTTTGCACGCGGCGTATAATGAATCGTCTGTGACACTTTTTGTCCGCGTCCAATTAATTGTTCTACTTCTTCCTGGATTTTTTCCGTTTCAAGTCCGAGAGAGCTTAATGCTTTGGCAGCAATACCTTCCCCTTCTCTTACCAATCCTAATAGAATATGTTCTGTTCCAATATTGTTATGCCCTAACCTGACCGCTTCTTCCTGGGATAAGGCCAAAACTTTTTGTGCTCTTTCGGTAAATCGACCAAACATCATATCAGGTCTTCCTCCTTACATTAGTTAAATTTCCAGTTTAAACCGCTCTCTGATCAATGAAGCCCTAAGCACATCTCTTTCTTTTGCTGACAGCATTCTTTTTGCATAATGCTGTAAAAATCCGGGCTGGGACAGGATCATTAACTCGTTGAGAATGCTTTTCGAGATATCATTTATATAACCAACATCGATACCTAGCTGCACATCTGACAAGCATTTCGCAGCCTCTTTCGATTCAATGATCCGACTATGCTGAAGGATGCCATAGGAACGGAAAATCCTGTCTTCAAGCTGTAACTCTGATTGTTCTACCAGTAACTGCCTAGCTTTGCGTTCCTGATCGATCAGTTGATTGACGACACTCCGCAAGTCCTGGACGATGTCCTGTTCCGATTTTCCCAGGGTAATCTGATTAGAAATTTGAAAAATGTTCCCGATAGCTTCGCTTCCTTCGCCATATATACCTCTAACTACCAAGCCCAACTGGCTAATTGCCGGAATCATCCGATTGATTTTTTGAGTAAGAGCCAGGGCCGGTAAATGCATCATGACAGAAGCACGCATCCCGGTTCCTACATTTGTCGGACAGCTCGTCAAGTAACCACGCTTTTCATCAAACGCATAATTGATTCTTTCTTCCAGCCAATCATCAAAGGTAAATGCCTGTTCAAGTGCTTTTTCCAGTTGAAAACCCGGAAAATACAATTGAATCCGGATGTGATCTTCTTCATTCACCATTACCGATACTTGCTCATTGCTCGATATCAAGGCGGCAGCCTCTTCATCGTTCTCTGCCAAATGAGGGCTGATTAGGTGTTTTTCAACTAAAACTTTTTTCTCAATCGGCTTCAAGTCACGCATTTTAACGAGCGCCAGGTCATTATAGTTGGAAAAAGATTGATGCTCATATTCCTTCTGGAAAAACAAAAGCACTTTTTCCAAATCAGCCGAATCGGCAATGATCGGGAAAGGAACTTGTTCAAAGTTTCTTGCCAGGCGAATACGACTACTCATCACAATGTCACTATCCGGGCCTTCTTCCTTCATCCATGGACTGATTGCTTCATTCATAAATTGCTGTAAGCTCATTCTTCCTCACCTTCCCCGTCACGGTTAAGGTCTTTTTCCAATTGTTTAATTTTATCTCTCACCTCAGCAGCGCTTTCAAACTCTTCGTTGGCAATTAACTGCTTCAGTTGTTCACGGTACTCGCTTAACTTCCGTTTCTGTTGAATACCACTTCCAATTCTGGAAGGTATTTTTCCATGATGGGTTGTGTTCCCACTGTGAACACGGCGAAACACCGGATTGAGCCGATCAGAAAAGGTTTGATAACAATGTGCGCAACCAAACTTACCTATTCTGGCAAACTCCTGATAGGTCATGCCGCATTTCGGACAAGTGAGCCCCTTTTCAGAAGGTACACTGCTCGTATGCTGTTCACTAAAACCTGATCCAGCATCAAAATTAAACAAACCGGACAATAAATTATGCAAAGAGTATGCTTCGTCTTCATATCCCATATACCCTTTTTCTTTCGCACAATATTCACATACATGGATTTCTGTTTTATTACCATTGACAATTTTTGAAAAATGCAAGGTAGCTGGACGTTCATGGCATTCTTGGCACTCCATGCCAACTCCCCCTTCTGCCTAATATTTTAGAGTTGCAAGCATTGCGGTCATTATGCGGGACCGCACCTCATCACGAACCGGCAGTTGAAAGGCAAGAGTGCTGCGATCGATGGCACTTGCCATCATCTTTGCCTCACGTTTGGTAATCAACTCTTCCTCCAGCATTCGCTCCAATATATCCACAGCAGCCTGCTGTGTTACCGCAGGTTGAATCATTTTAATAATATCATCGATCAATTTTGCTTTATCTTCATTTTCAATTCTAATGATGCGAATATAGCCTCCGCCTCCACGTTTACTTTCGACTATATAGCCCCTTTCCACAGTAAAGCGGGTTTTAATCACATAATTTATCTGAGAAGGCACACACTGGAATTGGTTCGCTATTTCACTTCTTTTAATTTCAACCGCATTTTTATTATTCTCACGCAGAATCTCTTTTAAGTAACGCTCAATTACATCAGATATGTTACTCATTTGCCCTCCCCTCCTCAGCTTTGACTTTGACTATCTTTGACTTTACTTTTATTATACTCATCTTTTCCTGGGATGCAAATAAAAAAGTTCAGTAAATATCTTTTCCTTAAAAAGAATGAATAAACTTCCGTAATTTGATTTTTTGTTCTTGTTTTATATGAATTCTTCTTATGAATGAATAATCCCTTCAAATTTCCTTTACCCTTTTTAAATGTTCGAGGGAAGACATTTCTTCGATCAATTGATACTTATCAATTTGTGTTTTATTTTCTAGTTCGATAAACAGACTTCTTGCATCATCCTCTGCTCTTTCTACTTCCATTTTTTCAATTTTTGATTGATATCTTTCAAAAATACGAAGCAGGCTTTCAATTTTCAACCCTTCCTCGACAATCAATTCAAAATGAAGATTTGCCCGTTTTTTTAAAAATATTCTCTCCACCTGTTGCAGAAATACTAAGCTAAGCAAAATAATTAACGTAGCTACTGCAGCCAGGCTATACATCCCCGCACCTACTACAAGGCCAAGACCAGCAACCGCCCAAATGGATGCTGCTGTTGTTAAACCTCGGATATTAATTCCATGAACCATAATCGTCCCGGCACCCAAAAATCCTATTCCGCTAATCACGTAAGAGGGGATACGTGCAGGGTCAAATCGAACATTATCATACTTCTCCATAAATGTTTCAAACCCATATATGGATAAAAGCATCATCAAGCAGGACCCTACCCCCACTAATATATGGGTTCTAAAGCCTGCGGCATGGTTATTCCACTCTCTTTCAAATCCGATGAGGCCGGACAGCAGCAGGGCTACAAATAAACGGATTATCATTAAAGTAAAATCTTCATGAATTAAACTAGATAATTGCACTATACTTCCCCCTTCTTCTAATGAACTAAATACCCTTTACTGGCTAATTGAAATCGGGCTTTCTTTTATCTTATGTAGGAACGATGAATGGGAATGATTGTTTCTATTTTAAATTCTAACGACTCTTTTTAAAACTTTTTCTTCGTTTTTCCTTCCGAAAAGCAGGCCGATTTATATAACACAAAAAGACATCCTTGAACGAGACTGACTCATTCAAGGATGTCTTTGTTTGCCTGGCGGCGTCCTACTCTCGCAGGGGCAAAGCCCCAACTACCATGGGCGCTGGAGAGCTTAACTACTGTGTTCGGCATGGGAACAGGTGTGGCCTCTCCGCTATTGCCACCAGACCTGCAGGATGCAGGTCGTTCTGTGTTGTTCACAGGACGTGAACGGTTTTAACAGAACTTCCTTTGTGTACAACTTTAGAAAGTGTACCTTCAAAACTAGATAAGAAGGAAGACATCAACGAACTTCACACGTTTGAATCCAGCTCTGCGGGCTAGATGCTCGCGTCATAAGTCATTCCCCTACAAGCCCATAAAGCAGGGCTTTTCGGTGACTGGCTTATGCGTGTCGCATCTGACCAAGCCCGCGACGCTTTTTGTTTTAATCCAGTTACGGCTCCTAACAGCTAGTGTATAGTTCATCCAGCTTTTCGTACGCTCAAAGCGGCGTACTACCATCTGGCTGATCTATCCATACGCTGTTGACCAGTCGCCTTCACTTTTTGTTTTAAGTTAAGTCCTCGATCGATTAGTATCCGTCAGCTGCACGTGTCACCACGCTTCCACCTCGGACCTATCAACCTCATCGTCTCTGAGGGATCTTACTCATTTAAAATGATGGGAAGTCTCATCTAGAGGTGGGCTTCATGCTTAGATGCTTTCAGCACTTATCCCTTCCACACGTAGCTACCCAGCTATGCTCCTGGCGGAACAACTGGTACACCAGCGGTGTGTCCATCCCGGTCCTCTCGTACTAAGGACAGCTCCTCTCAAACTTCCAACGCCCACGACGGATAGGGACCGAACTGTCTCACGACGTTCTGAACCCAGCTCGCGTACCGCTTTAATGGGCGAACAGCCCAACCCTTGGGACCGACTACAGCCCCAGGATGCGATGAGCCGACATCGAGGTGCCAAACCTCCCCGTCGATGTGGACTCTTGGGGGAGATAAGCCTGTTATCCCCGGGGTAGCTTTTATCCGTTGAGCGACGGCCCTTCCATACGGCACCGCCGGATCACTAAGCCCGACTTTCGTCCCTGCTCGACTTGTAGGTCTCGCAGTCAAGCTCCCTTCTGCCTTTACACTCTGCGAATGATTTCCAACCATTCTGAGGGAACCTTTGGGCGCCTCCGTTACTCTTTGGGAGGCGACCGCCCCAGTCAAACTGCCCACCTGACACTGTCTCCGGACCGGATCACGGTCCTGGGTTAGAAGGTCCGTACAGCCAGGGTGGTATCCCACCGGCGCCTCCACCGAAGCTAGCGCTCCGGTTTCTAAGGCTCCCACCTATCCTGTACAAGCTGTACCAACATTCAATATCAGGCTACAGTAAAGCTCCACGGGGTCTTTCCGTCCTGTCGCGGGTAATGCGCATCTTCACGCATAGTATAATTTCACCGGGTCTCTCGTTGAGACAGTGCCCAAGTCGTTGCACCTTTCGTGCGGGTCGGAACTTACCCGACAAGGAATTTCGCTACCTTAGGACCGTTATAGTTACGGCCGCCGTTTACTGGGGCTTCGGTTCAACGCTTCGCCTTGCGGCTAACGCGTCCCCTTAACCTTCCAGCACCGGGCAGGTGTCAGCCCCTATACTTCGCCTTACGGCTTCGCAGAGACCTGTGTTTTTGCTAAACAGTCGCTTGGGCCTATTCACTGCGGCTTCTCGCAAAAGAAGCACCCCTTCTCCCGAAGTTACGGGGTCATTTTGCCGAGTTCCTTAACGAGAGTTCTCCCGATCACCTTAGGATTCTCTCCTCGCCTACCTGTGTCGGTTTGCGGTACGGGCACCTCTTTCCTCACTAGAGGCTTTTCTTGGCAGTGTGAAATCAGGAACTTCGGTACTTTATTTCCCTCCCCATCACAGCTTGAGATTGCCGGACGGATTTGCCTATCCGACTCTCTTACTGCTTGGGCGCACATGACCAGCAGTGCGCTTTCCTTATCCTTCTGCGTCCCCCCGTCGTTCAAACGGAAAGGAGGTGGTACAGGAATATCCACCTGTTGTCCATCGCCTACGCCTTTCGGCCTCGGCTTAGGTCCCGACTAACCCTGAGCGGACGAGCCTTCCTCAGGAAACCTTAGGCTTTCGGTGAAAGAGATTCTCACTCTTTTTTCGCTACTCATACCGGCATTCTCACTTCTAAGCGCTCCACCAGTCCTCACGGTCTGACTTCGCTGCACTTAGAACGCTCTCCTACCATTGTTCGCAAGAACAATCCGCAGCTTCGGTGATACGTTTAGCCCCGGTATATTTTCGGCGCAGAGTCACTCGACCAGTGAGCTATTACGCACTCTTTAAATGATGGCTGCTTCTAAGCCAACATCCTGGTTGTCTAAGCAACTCCACATCCTTTTCCACTTAACGTATACTTTGGGACCTTAGCTGGCGGTCTGGGCTGTTTCCCTTTCGACTATGAACCTTATCACCCATAGTCTGACTCCCAAGATCGAGTGGCTGGCATTCGGAGTTTGACTGAATTCGGTAACCCGATGAGGGCCCCTAGTCCAATCAGTGCTCTACCTCCAGTACTCAACTCTTGAGGCTAGCCCTAAAGCTATTTCGGAGAGAACCAGCTATCTCCGTGTTCGATTGGCATTTCACCCCTACCCACACCTCATCCCCGCGTTTTTCAACACGCGTGGGTTCGGGCCTCCAGTCAGTGTTACCTGACCTTCACCCTGGACATGGGTAGATCACACGGTTTCGGGTCTACGACCCCCTACTCTATTCGCCCTGTTCAGACTCGCTTTCGCTGCGGCTCCGTCTATCCGACTTAACCTTGCAGGAGATCGTAACTCGCCGGTTCATTCTACAAAAGGCACGCCGTCACCCATTAACGGGCTTCGACTACTTGTAGGCACACGGTTTCAGGTTCTCTTTCACTCCCCTTCCGGGGTGCTTTTCACCTTTCCCTCACGGTACTGGTTCACTATCGGTCACTAGGGAGTATTTAGCCTTGGGAGATGGTCCTCCCGGATTCCGACGGAATTCCTCGTGTTCCGCCGTACTCAGGATCCACTCCGGAGGAAACAATCTTTCAACTACAGGGCTCTTACCTTCTTTGGCTGATCGTTCCAAATCGATTCACTTAAATTGTTTCTTGGTAACTCCGATGGAGTGTCCTACAACCCCAGAGAGCAAGCTCTCTGGTTTGGGCTGTTTCCGTTTCGCTCGCCGCTACTTGGGAAATCGCATTTGCTTTCTCTTCCTCCGGGTACTGAGATGTTTCAGTTCCCCGGGTCTGCCTCACTTATCCTATGAATTCAGATAAGCGTCCTGCCCCATTACGGGCAGGGGGTTCCCCCATTCGGAAATTCCCGGATCAATGCCTACGTACGGCTCCCCGAGACATATCGGTGTTTGTCCCGTCCTTCATCGGCTCCTAGTGCCAAGGCATCCACCGTGCGCCCTTCTTCACTTAACTTATCGTTCGTGAATGACGTGTTACTTCAATGTCGTTGAATGTCTTGCATAGTCTAGTTCCGGCTCCTGCTGAGCAGTCGCCTTCACTTCCTATTTATCTTATCTAGTTTTCAAGGTACAAGTAATTAAGGGAATTGATCCCTCAAAACTGAACCAAACAACCAAGTATGTCCTGTGTTTAGCTCGTAAGAGCTATTCCTGTCCAGCTCCAGCACCCAGCGACTAGCACAACTTCCCTCACCTCCGTACGATAAGTCAACATCAGCTCACGCTGTTCGCTGTGTTTCCTTTATCTCCTTCGGTTCAGTCCAGTTTGTACGTCGCTACCCGGGTGCTTTCGCCTTTCGTATATCCTTAGAAAGGAGGTGATCCAGCCGCACCTTCCGATACGGCTACCTTGTTACGACTTCACCCCAATCATTGGCCCCACCTTCGGCGGCTGGCTCCAAAAAGGTTACCTCACCGACTTCGGGTGTTGCCAACTCTCGTGGTGTGACGGGCGGTGTGTACAAGGCCCGGGAACGTATTCACCGCGGCATGCTGATCCGCGATTACTAGCGATTCCGGCTTCATGCAGGCGAGTTGCAGCCTGCAATCCGAACTGAGAATGGTTTTATGGGATTTGCTTCACCTCGCGGTTTCGCTTCCCTTTGTACCATCCATTGTAGCACGTGTGTAGCCCAGGTCATAAGGGGCATGATGATTTGACGTCATCCCCACCTTCCTCCGGTTTGTCACCGGCAGTCACCCTAGAGTGCCCAACTGAATGCTGGCAACTAAGGTCAAGGGTTGCGCTCGTTGCGGGACTTAACCCAACATCTCACGACACGAGCTGACGACAACCATGCACCACCTGTCACTCTGTCCCCGAAGGGAAACCTCTATCTCTAGAGGGGTCAGAGGATGTCAAGACCTGGTAAGGTTCTTCGCGTTGCTTCGAATTAAACCACATGCTCCACCGCTTGTGCGGGCCCCCGTCAATTCTTTTGAGTTTCAGCCTTGCGGCCGTACTCCCCAGGCGGAGTGCTTAATGCGTTAACTTCAGCACTAAGGGGCGGAAACCCCCTAACACCTAGCACTCATCGTTTACGGCGTGGACTACCAGGGTATCTAATCCTGTTCGCTCCCCACGCTTTCGCGCCTCAGCGTCAGTTACAGACCAGAGAGCCGCCTTCGCCACTGGTGTTCCTCCACATATCTACGCATTTCACCGCTACACGTGGAATTCCGCTCTCCTCTTCTGTACTCAAGTTCCCCAGTTTCCAATGACCCTCCACGGTTAAGCCGTGGGCTTTCACATCAGACTTAAGGAACCGCCTGCGCGCGCTTTACGCCCAATAATTCCGGACAACGCTTGCCCCCTACGTATTACCGCGGCTGCTGGCACGTAGTTAGCCGGGGCTTCCTCGTCAGGTACCGTCAAGGTACCGCCTTGTTCAAACGGTACTTGTTCTTCCCTGACAACAGAACTTTACGATCCGAAGACCTTCATCGTTCACGCGGCGTTGCTCCGTCAGACTTTCGTCCATTGCGGAAGATTCCCTACTGCTGCCTCCCGTAGGAGTCTGGGCCGTGTCTCAGTCCCAGTGTGGCCGATCACCCTCTCAGGTCGGCTACGCATCGTTGCCTTGGTAGGCCATTACCCTACCAACTAGCTAATGCGCCGCGGGCCCATCTGTAAGTGACAGCCAAAAGGCCGCCTTTCAACCTTCCTCCATGCGGAGGAAGGTATTACCCGGTATTAGCCCCGGTTTCCCGGAGTTATCCCGATCTTACAGGCAGGTTGCCCACGTGTTACTCACCCGTCCGCCGCTCGTTCCACAGGCTTCACCCCGAAGGGATCTGCCTGCTTCCCGCGCTCGACTTGCATGTATTAGGCACGCCGCCAGCGTTCGTCCTGAGCCAAGATCAAACTCTCCATAAATGATGAGCTTGCTTGCTCGTTCAAAAACTAGCTTGTATATCTTGCTTGACATACTGGTTGTTTTGTTCAGTTTTCAAGGATCAAAAGTGGTGGAGCCTAGCGGGATCGAACCGCTGACCTCCTGCGTGCAAAGCAGGCGCTCTCCCAGCTGAGCTAAGGCCCCTTTATAGATGGTCGGGAAGACAGGATTTGAACCTGCGACCCCTTGGTCCCAAACCAAGTGCTCTACCAAGCTGAGCTACTTCCCGATAATGGCGCGCCCGAGAGGAGTCGAACCCCTAACCTCTTGATCCGTAGTCAAACGCTCTATCCAATTGAGCTACGGGCGCCCTAAGTGCCGAGGGCCGGACTCGAACCGGCACGGTAGAAACCTACCGCAGGATTTTAAGTCCTGTGCGTCTGCCAATTCCGCCACCTCGGCATGGCATGAAAGAACTGGAGCGGAAGACGGGATTCGAACCCGCGACCCCCACCTTGGCAAGGTGGTGTTCTACCACTGAACTACTTCCGCGTTAATGCGGGTGGAGGGACTTGAACCCCCACGTCGAAGACACTAGATCCTAAATCTAGCGCGTCTGCCAATTCCGCCACACCCGCTCGTTATAATATTTTGAAGTGATGAGCCATGGAGGATTCCGACGCCACAGGCTAGTCCTTGCACCACTGAATGGTGATGAAAAGCAAGGGGAACCACAGGTGAGAATCCAAACCATAACTTCTTTGATGAGCCATGGAGGATTCGAACCTCCGACCCTCTGATTAAAAGTCAGATGCTCTACCAACTGAGCTAATGGCTCATGGATTAACCAATGAAATATTAAATCATTTAGTACATAGAAAAACTGGTGCCGGCCAGAGGACTTGAACCCCCAACCTACTGATTACAAGTCAGTTGCTCTACCAATTGAGCTAGGCCGGCAAATGGTGGAGGATGCAGGGCTCGAACCTGCGACCCCCTGCTTGTAAGGCAGGTGCTCTCCCAGCTGAGCTAATCCTCCAAAAGCCTGGCGACGTCCTACTCTCGCAGGGGCAAAGCCCCAACTACCATGGGCGCTGGAGAGCTTAACTGCTGTGTTCGGCATGGGAACAGGTGTGGCCTCTCCGCTATTGTCACCAGACAATATGTAATTTTAAGGACAAGATATATTATATAAACATTAAGACTAAAAAGCAAGCCTTTTTTAAATGTATTTAACACTTGTTCCTTCAAAACTAGATAAGAAGGAAGACATCAACGAACTTCACACGTTTGAATCCAGCTCTGCGGGCTAGATGCTCGCGTCATAAGTCATTCCCCTACAAGCCCATAAAGCAGGGCTTTTCGGTGACTGGCTTATGCGTGTCGCATCTGACCAAGCCCGCGACGCTTTTTGTTTTAATCCAGTTACGGCTCCTAACAGCTAGTGTATAGTTCATCCAGCTTTTCGTACGCTCAAAGCGGCGTACTACCATCTGGCTGATCTATCCATACGCTGTTGACCAGTCGCCTTCACTTTTTGTTTTAAGTTAAGTCCTCGATCGATTAGTATCCGTCAGCTGCACGTGTCACCACGCTTCCACCTCGGACCTATCAACCTCATCGTCTCTGAGGGATCTTACTCATTTAAAATGATGGGAAGTCTCATCTAGAGGTGGGCTTCATGCTTAGATGCTTTCAGCACTTATCCCTTCCACACGTAGCTACCCAGCTATGCTCCTGGCGGAACAACTGGTACACCAGCGGTGTGTCCATCCCGGTCCTCTCGTACTAAGGACAGCTCCTCTCAAACTTCCAACGCCCACGACGGATAGGGACCGAACTGTCTCACGACGTTCTGAACCCAGCTCGCGTACCGCTTTAATGGGCGAACAGCCCAACCCTTGGGACCGACTACAGCCCCAGGATGCGATGAGCCGACATCGAGGTGCCAAACCTCCCCGTCGATGTGGACTCTTGGGGGAGATAAGCCTGTTATCCCCGGGGTAGCTTTTATCCGTTGAGCGACGGCCCTTCCATACGGCACCGCCGGATCACTAAGCCCGACTTTCGTCCCTGCTCGACTTGTAGGTCTCGCGGTCAAGCTCCCTTCTGCCTTTACACTCTGCGAATGATTTCCAACCATTCTGAGGGAACCTTTGGGCGCCTCCGTTACTCTTTGGGAGGCGACCGCCCCAGTCAAACTGCCCACCTGACACTGTCTCCGGACCGGATCACGGTCCTGGGTTAGAAGGTCCGTACAGCCAGGGTGGTATCCCACCGGCGCCTCCACCGAAGCTAGCGCTCCGGTTTCTAAGGCTCCCACCTATCCTGTACAAGCTGTACCAACATTCAATATCAGGCTACAGTAAAGCTCCACGGGGTCTTTCCGTCCTGTCGCGGGTAATGCGCATCTTCACGCATAGTATAATTTCACCGGGTCTCTCGTTGAGACAGTGCCCAAGTCGTTGCACCTTTCGTGCGGGTCGGAACTTACCCGACAAGGAATTTCGCTACCTTAGGACCGTTATAGTTACGGCCGCCGTTTACTGGGGCTTCGGTTCAACGCTTCGCCTTGCGGCTAACGCGTCCCCTTAACCTTCCAGCACCGGGCAGGTGTCAGCCCCTATACTTCGCCTTACGGCTTCGCAGAGACCTGTGTTTTTGCTAAACAGTCGCTTGGGCCTATTCACTGCGGCTTCTCGCAAAAGAAGCACCCCTTCTCCCGAAGTTACGGGGTCATTTTGCCGAGTTCCTTAACGAGAGTTCTCCCGATCACCTTAGGATTCTCTCCTCGCCTACCTGTGTCGGTTTGCGGTACGGGCACCTCTTTCCTCACTAGAGGCTTTTCTTGGCAGTGTGAAATCAGGAACTTCGGTACTTTATTTCCCTCCCCATCACAGCTTGAGATTGCCGGACGGATTTGCCTATCCGACTCTCTTACTGCTTGGGCGCACATGACCAGCAGTGCGCTTTCCTTATCCTTCTGCGTCCCCCCGTCGTTCAAACGGAAAGGAGGTGGTACAGGAATATCCACCTGTTGTCCATCGCCTACGCCTTTCGGCCTCGGCTTAGGTCCCGACTAACCCTGAGCGGACGAGCCTTCCTCAGGAAACCTTAGGCTTTCGGTGAAAGAGATTCTCACTCTTTTTTCGCTACTCATACCGGCATTCTCACTTCTAAGCGCTCCACCAGTCCTCACGGTCTGACTTCGCTGCACTTAGAACGCTCTCCTACCATTGTTCGCAAGAACAATCCGCAGCTTCGGTGATACGTTTAGCCCCGGTATATTTTCGGCGCAGAGTCACTCGACCAGTGAGCTATTACGCACTCTTTAAATGATGGCTGCTTCTAAGCCAACATCCTGGTTGTCTAAGCAACTCCACATCCTTTTCCACTTAACGTATACTTTGGGACCTTAGCTGGCGGTCTGGGCTGTTTCCCTTTCGACTATGAACCTTATCACCCATAGTCTGACTCCCAAGATCGAGTGGCTGGCATTCGGAGTTTGACTGAATTCGGTAACCCGATGAGGGCCCCTAGTCCAATCAGTGCTCTACCTCCAGTACTCAACTCTTGAGGCTAGCCCTAAAGCTATTTCGGAGAGAACCAGCTATCTCCGTGTTCGATTGGCATTTCACCCCTACCCACACCTCATCCCCGCGTTTTTCAACACGCGTGGGTTCGGGCCTCCAGTCAGTGTTACCTGACCTTCACCCTGGACATGGGTAGATCACACGGTTTCGGGTCTACGACCCCCTACTCTATTCGCCCTGTTCAGACTCGCTTTCGCTGCGGCTCCGTCTATCCGACTTAACCTTGCAGGAGATCGTAACTCGCCGGTTCATTCTACAAAAGGCACGCCGTCACCCATTAACGGGCTTCGACTACTTGTAGGCACACGGTTTCAGGTTCTCTTTCACTCCCCTTCCGGGGTGCTTTTCACCTTTCCCTCACGGTACTGGTTCACTATCGGTCACTAGGGAGTATTTAGCCTTGGGAGATGGTCCTCCCGGATTCCGACGGAATTCCTCGTGTTCCGCCGTACTCAGGATCCACTCCGGAGGAAACAATCTTTCAACTACAGGGCTCTTACCTTCTTTGGCTGATCGTTCCAGATCGATTCGCTTAAATTGTTTCTTGGTAACTCCGATGGAGTGTCCTACAACCCCAGAGAGCAAGCTCTCTGGTTTGGGCTGTTTCCGTTTCGCTCGCCGCTACTTGGGAAATCGCATTTGCTTTCTCTTCCTCCGGGTACTGAGATGTTTCAGTTCCCCGGGTCTGCCTCACTTATCCTATGAATTCAGATAAGCGTCCTGCCCCATTACGGGCAGGGGGTTCCCCCATTCGGAAATTCCCGGATCAATGCCTACGTACGGCTCCCCGAGACATATCGGTGTTTGTCCCGTCCTTCATCGGCTCCTAGTGCCAAGGCATCCACCGTGCGCCCTTCTTCACTTAACTTATCGTTCGTGAATGACGTGTTACTTCAATGTCGTTGAATGTCTTGCATAGTCTAGTTCCGGCTCCTGCTGAGCAGTCGCCTTCACTTCCTATTTATCTTATCTAGTTTTCAAGGTACAAGTAATTAAGGGAATTGATCCCTCAAAACTGAACCAAACAACCAAGTATGTCCTGTGTTTAGCTCGTAAGAGCTATTCCTGTCCAGCTCCAGCACCCAGCGACTAGCACAACTTCCCTCACCTCCGTACGATAAGTCAACATCAGCTCACGCTGTTCGCTGTGTTTCCTTTATCTCCTTCGGTTCAGTCCAGTTTGTACGTCGCTACCCGGGTGCTTTCGCCTTTCGTATATCCTTAGAAAGGAGGTGATCCAGCCGCACCTTCCGATACGGCTACCTTGTTACGACTTCACCCCAATCATTGGCCCCACCTTCGGCGGCTGGCTCCAAAAAGGTTACCTCACCGACTTCGGGTGTTGCCAACTCTCGTGGTGTGACGGGCGGTGTGTACAAGGCCCGGGAACGTATTCACCGCGGCATGCTGATCCGCGATTACTAGCGATTCCGGCTTCATGCAGGCGAGTTGCAGCCTGCAATCCGAACTGAGAATGGTTTTATGGGATTTGCTTCACCTCGCGGTTTCGCTTCCCTTTGTACCATCCATTGTAGCACGTGTGTAGCCCAGGTCATAAGGGGCATGATGATTTGACGTCATCCCCACCTTCCTCCGGTTTGTCACCGGCAGTCACCCTAGAGTGCCCAACTGAATGCTGGCAACTAAGGTCAAGGGTTGCGCTCGTTGCGGGACTTAACCCAACATCTCACGACACGAGCTGACGACAACCATGCACCACCTGTCACTCTGTCCCCGAAGGGAAACCTCTATCTCTAGAGGGGTCAGAGGATGTCAAGACCTGGTAAGGTTCTTCGCGTTGCTTCGAATTAAACCACATGCTCCACCGCTTGTGCGGGCCCCCGTCAATTCTTTTGAGTTTCAGCCTTGCGGCCGTACTCCCCAGGCGGAGTGCTTAATGCGTTAACTTCAGCACTAAGGGGCGGAAACCCCCTAACACCTAGCACTCATCGTTTACGGCGTGGACTACCAGGGTATCTAATCCTGTTCGCTCCCCACGCTTTCGCGCCTCAGCGTCAGTTACAGACCAGAGAGCCGCCTTCGCCACTGGTGTTCCTCCACATATCTACGCATTTCACCGCTACACGTGGAATTCCGCTCTCCTCTTCTGTACTCAAGTTCCCCAGTTTCCAATGACCCTCCACGGTTAAGCCGTGGGCTTTCACATCAGACTTAAGGAACCGCCTGCGCGCGCTTTACGCCCAATAATTCCGGACAACGCTTGCCCCCTACGTATTACCGCGGCTGCTGGCACGTAGTTAGCCGGGGCTTCCTCGTCAGGTACCGTCAAGGTACCGCCTTGTTCAAACGGTACTTGTTCTTCCCTGACAACAGAACTTTACGATCCGAAGACCTTCATCGTTCACGCGGCGTTGCTCCGTCAGACTTTCGTCCATTGCGGAAGATTCCCTACTGCTGCCTCCCGTAGGAGTCTGGGCCGTGTCTCAGTCCCAGTGTGGCCGATCACCCTCTCAGGTCGGCTACGCATCGTTGCCTTGGTAGGCCATTACCCTACCAACTAGCTAATGCGCCGCGGGCCCATCTGTAAGTGACAGCCAAAAGGCCGCCTTTCAACCTTCCTCCATGCGGAGGAAGGTATTACCCGGTATTAGCCCCGGTTTCCCGGAGTTATCCCGATCTTACAGGCAGGTTGCCCACGTGTTACTCACCCGTCCGCCGCTCGTTCCACAGGCTTCACCCCGAAGGGATCTGCCTGCTTCCCGCGCTCGACTTGCATGTATTAGGCACGCCGCCAGCGTTCGTCCTGAGCCAAGATCAAACTCTCCATAAATGATGAGCTTGCTTGCTCGTTCAAAAACTAGCTTGTATATCTTGCTTGACATACTGGTTGTTTTGTTCAGTTTTCAAGGATCAAATTATAGCTGCGTCATATGCAGCTTAAACATTATATCCCTTCAACTCTCGCAAGTCAAGGTTTTTTTATAATGTTTGGTTGCCTTTGCTGCTCTTCAATCAAAACGGCAACTTATTTAGTTTAACAACTCTCACGAAAAAAGTCAACAACTATTTTTTATCTTTTGTGTAAGCAAGTTAGCGAATAACGCAACGTTTAATAATTTACCATGATTGTTCGCGTAAATCAAGGGAAGAATACAAGGAATTTAATGGAAACATCTCAATGGATAAACAAGTATAGAAAAGCAGGCTGTCACTGACAACCTGCCTTTTGGAACTACTCTCTATTTCTCATTTGAGGGAACAAGAGGACGTCACGGATAGATGGCGCGTTAGTAAGCAGCATAACTAGCCGGTCAATGCCGATTCCCAATCCACCTGTTGGAGGCATACCATATTCCAGCGCTTCTAAGAAATCTTCGTCCATTTCGTGCGCTTCATCATTACCTTGTTCTTTTTCCTTTACTTGAGCTTCAAAACGTTCTCTTTGATCTATTGGATCATTGAGCTCAGAGAAAGCATTCGCATGCTCTCGACCTACAATAAACAACTCAAATCGATCGGTGAAACGATCGTCCTCAGGATTTTTCTTAGCAAGCGGAGAAATTTCCACCGGGTGACCATAGATAAAGGTAGGTTGGATTAACTTTTCTTCCACCTTTTGCTCGAAGAACTCATTGACAATGTGTCCAAAAGTCATGGTGTCCTTAATATCGATTCCATGCTCTTTGGCTAGCGATTTAGCTTCCTCATCGCTCATTTTCTTCCAGAAGTCCACTCCTGTATATTCCTTGACAGCATCCACCATATGGAGTCTTGTCCACTCCGGTTCCAGGTTCACGTCATTATCTCCATATTTGACGGTTGTGGATCCTAATACTTCTTTTGCTATATGCGCTACCATGTTTTCAACTAACGACATTACATCATGGAAATCAGCATATGCCTCGTATAACTCCAGCATTGTGAACTCCGGATTATGTCTGGTTGAAACACCCTCATTACGGAACACTCTTCCGATTTCATATACTTTCTCCATGCCGCCGACAATCAGCCGTTTCAGATGCAGCTCTATTGCGATTCTCATGTATAAGGGAATATCCAAAGCGTTATGGTGCGTGATAAACGGACGCGCGGAAGCTCCGCCGGCTATGCCATGCATCATTGGAGTTTCTACTTCTAAAAAGCCATTGCTGTCCAGGTATCTGCGCATGGACTGAATGATTTTACTACGAGTAAGAAAGGTTTCCTTGCTTTCCGGATTGGTAATCAGGTCTAAGTAACGTTGACGATAACGTTGCTCCACATCTTTTAACCCATGAAATTTATCTGGAAGAGGTCGCAGAGACTTGGTCAACATTTGGAATTCATTTGCTTTAACAGATAACTCTCCTACTTTGGTTTTAAATACAGTACCTGTTACGCCGATAATATCGCCGATGTCGGCAGTCGTGAATAACTCATATGCTTCCTCGCCGATCTTATCTTTCCTGACATACAGTTGAATCTGGCCGCTGAGATCTTGAATATGCGTAAAACCAGCTTTTCCTTTCCCTCGCTTTGTCATTATCCGTCCGGCGATGGTGGCTTCTGCTTCTTTTTCTTCCAGTTCTTCTTTGGAAAAGCCCTCATATGCTTGTTTGATTTCCTCAGCAAGGTGGGTCCGTTCAAACTTAGTTCCAAATGGGTCCAGCCCTTGTTCTTGTAAATGCTGCAATTTTTCCCTGCGTACTTGCAGCTGGTCATTCAACTCTTCTGTCATTGGTCTCACTCCATTTATTTTTTATCCTCTATCTCTCATTCATAACCTGGCTGCCTTACTGCCATACAGTAGAAGCCAACGTTCTTTTGTATTTTAACGGTAATGAAAAAACTGCCAGCAAAGCACTGGCAGCATTTTTACTTTATTTTCAGTATAGAAAAGGTGCTGCAAAGTGTCAACGTTGGAACACTTTTACCACATTTTTATTTTTACTTCTGTTTTATCCAAGTGAAGTCAGTCCCAGCATTAACCATGACAGGTTTGTCTGCTGTATGGTTTACTTGCTGGACAATTCCTCGTTAGTTTGTGCGTCCAGTCTTTTAGTGACTCACCTATGTTATACATGGATATCTTCTTTAGGATTTTGATACTTATGCTTATCTTGTTCGGGTGCCAGCTCCTCAGCAGAGATACCCAGCACATTCGTGATTTGGTGAAGTAATTCATTACTCAGCCTGCGGGTACCCCGTTCTATTTCCCCTATTACGGACACTGATATACCAAGCTCTTGTGCAAACTGAACTTGTGTATATCCTTTCAGTTTTCGATAAGCCTTTACTCTTCTTCCCCATTCTTTCCCAGCCATCGCGTAACTCCCTTTTTCTCTGTTGTCGGCAGCCCATCAAGAATTGTTGAAACACTTTTGTTTTGCGTAGGAATAACTGCGTCGGGATTTACATCCTGCAAAGGTATAAGTACAAAAGCTCGTTCGTGCATTCTTGGATGAGGTACAGCTAATTGCTCTGTTCTAATATTTTCTTGATTATAAAGCAAAATGTCAAGGTCTAATGTGCGCGGTCCCCATCGCACTTCCCGTTTTCTTCCCTTGTCCGCTTCGATAAACTGGCAATACGCCAATAATTCACACGCAGAAAGGTTTGTATGGATCTCCACCACCATATTCAAAAAATTATCCTGATTTGTATAGCCCACTGGTAAGGTTTCATAAATGAACGACTTCTTCGTCACCAAAATCTGCTTATGGTCTCCCAACGCTTGAATGGCTTCAGTCAAATAGTTTTCCCTTGGCGGGATGTTTGAACCCAATCCCACATACGCCGTATTCATGAAGAACGCTCCCGATAAATTTCGATTGCTACCGAGTCATAATGACCCGGGATAGGTGGATCGGGTTTTATGACTTTCACCTTGCAGGCTTGTACTCGGGTGAAGTTCCCGAGCAGCGCTTCAGCAAGTTTTTCACCGACACTTTCTATCAGTTGTTTCGCCTCTCCTTCAACAACTGCTTTGGTTACTTGATAAATCTGCCCGTAATCAACGGACTCTTCCATATTATCGGTTTGTCCGGCTGTCTTTAAATCGATTTCCAATGTTAAATCGACGTAAAAACGCTGCCCTAACTTTCTTTCCTCAGGAAAAAGGCCGTGATAGCCATAAAACTCCATCTTATTCAAAAAAATCCTATCCATCCCGACTGTCTCCTTTCCCCATCATAGCATCCATCATTTTCGTCATATGCTTCATCATTTTGACGTTATGAACACGGACAATATCTGCAGCCCCTTTACTAACGCCGTAGCAAACAGTGGCGCCTGTGCCCGCATCCCTTTCCGGCGCAGGAACATCCAGTACTTTACCAATCATCGATTTACGAGATGTTCCTAATAGCAAAGGAAATCCTAACTCTTTGAATTGGTCGAGGTGACGCAGAACCACTAAATTATCATCCGGCGTTTTGGCAAATCCGATACCCGGATCGAGAATTATATTTTCTTTTTTCACTCCCGCTTCTAAAGCAACAGTAATGCTTTCCTGCAAGTCCTTTTTCATATCTTCAATCAAATCACTGTAATCCCTGGTTTCACGATTATGCATAAGAACGATCGGTACATCGTAAACAGCGGCGACCTTCGCCATTTCGGGGTCCCTTTTGGCTCCCCAAATATCATTTAGTATCGAAGCCCCCGCCTTCAAAGCTTGTTTTGCAGTCTCTGGTTTATACGTATCGATGGAAATCGGAATGTTAACTGCTTCTTTTACTGCTTGAATAATCGGTATCACTCGATCAATTTCATCCTGGACAGCTACAGGAGTATAACCGGGCCGTGTTGATTCTCCGCCTATATCAATGATATCCGCCCCATCTTTTTCCATTAAAACAGCTTGTTCAACGGCCGTGGCAACATCATTGTACTTCCCCCCATCGGAAAAAGAATCAGGCGTTACATTCAATATTCCCATTACTACTGTCTGCTTGCTCAAGTTATATTGCTTTACTTTGGTATTTAAGATAAAAGACATACGTATTCCTTCTTTCTTACGGACTGACGGTATCTATCTTTATTCTACCGTAAATGAGGAAATTCTTCATGCCGTAAAGAGCAGTGTCAACAATATAAAAACACCTCCGCTTTATTCTGCGGAGGTGCTTCCTGCTCGTTTATTCGTTTTCTTCAAATTGATAAAGCGGCGTAGAAAGGTATCTTTCCCCGTTACTAGGGATAACCGCAAGTACTTTTTTCCCTTTTCCAAGTTCTTTCGCAACCTGTTTTGCCGCATAGATAGCTGCTCCAGATGAAACCCCACCAAGCAAACCATCCTTTTTAGCAGCTTCCCTCGCAGTAGCGTAGGCGTCATCGTTGCTAACCTGGATAACTTCATCGTAAACATCAGTATCCAATACCTCAGGGACAAATCCTGCCCCGATTCCTTGTATTTTATGTGGACCAGGCTTTCCGCCAGAAAGTACTGGAGAAGCTTCTGGTTCGACTGCATAAATCTTAATGTCTTTATATTTTTCCTTTAATACTTTCCCTGCACCGGTAATCGTACCGCCTGTTCCTATACCGGAAATAAAGGCATCTAGCTGATCACCCATTTGCTGAACAATTTCTTTTCCGGTAGTACGGGCGTGAACGGCAGGATTTGCCACATTGTTAAATTGTTGCGGCATGAAGTAACCGTTCGCTTTTTGAAGTTCTTCCGCCTTTTTGATAGCACCTTTCATTCCGTCTGCACCAGGTGTAAGTACTAATTCCGCTCCGTAAGCACGCAAAAGATTGCGCCGCTCCATACTCATCGTATCCGGCATTACCAAGATGGCTTTGTAACCCTTGATTGCAGCCACGAGTGCCAATCCAATTCCTGTGTTGCCGCTTGTAGGCTCAATAATTGTATCTCCCTCTTTTAAATGGCCTTCTTCCTCTGCCGCTTCGACCATCGCAAGGGCAATTCTGTCCTTAACAGAGCTTCCGGGATTCATGAATTCCAACTTGGCATATACTTCTGCACTATCTTCATCTGCTGTCCGATTCAATTTTACAATCGGGGTATTGCCGATTAATTCTGCTATTGATTGTGCTACCTTCATTCTTTACCACTCCCAATTCCCACTATATTTGTTGGATTTATACTCAATGTAATGAATCCACTGGTAAAAGTCAACTAATCCGCCATCAATAGACAGATAATTAACACTATTCATGGAAAGCAAGTCATATACCAGCCTCCCATAAAAGCACCCGGAAACCGGACAGTGTCTTTCTCCTCTGCAGGAACAACAAAGGTAATAATTCTGTATGGATAGCTAAAATATATTTTCTAAAAAGCAATTGTCATGCCTGGCAATAACGAACCACTGTAAAAAGGAAGAAGCAGTCTTCCTGCCCCTCCCTTTTCTTCATTGTTCTTCTGCTTTTAATGCCTCTAAATCATCTGCTGAAAAATGATACTGTTCGTTACAGAAGTGGCACGTAGCTTCTGCCCCGCCGTCTTCCTTGATCATTTGATCGATTTCTTCCTCTCCTAAGCTTTTCAGCGCGTTCTCCACTCTTTCTTTTGAGCATTCACATTTAAACTGGACTGGCAGACTTTCATGAATTTTAAGGTTTTCTGCCCCGATCAATTTCTCTAAGATTTCTTCCGGTGTATTTCCGTCCCTGACAAGACTGGAAATAGGCGGGATACTATTGATTCGCTGTTCTAATTGATCGATTGTGCCGTCATCGGCGCCCGGCATTACCTGAAGGATAAACCCGCCGGAGGCAAGGATTGTATGGTCCGGGTTAACTAAAACACCCGCTCCTACAGCGGATGGTATTTGCTCTGAATTTACAAAGTAATAAGTGAAATCTTCACTCACTTCTCCGGAAATAATCGGGACTTGGCCTGTGAAGTGCTCCTTCATCCCAAGATCTTTGACTACGCTCAAGCTTCCTTGCGTTCCGACAGCTCTCGCCACATCCAGTTTTCCTTTTTCATTTAAATCGAAGTCGACATGCGGATTGGTAATGTACCCCCGGACTTCTCCTTGTCCATTACCATCAGCGATAATCGGGCCCACAGGTCCGTCGCCTTCGAGTTTGACTGTCAGTTTGTCATTTCCTTTCATCATCGCTCCCATCATCGAGGTAACGGTAATGGTTCTTCCCAACGCCGCTGAAGCTGTTGCCCATGTGTCATGACGCCTTCTTGCCTCTTCAACCGTTTCTGTGGATTGAATAGCATATGCCCTCACTGTCCCGTTAAAAGCTGTTGCTTTGATTAAATAGTCACCCATGTTGCATCATTCTCCTTTAAAGCATAAATTATTTGCGTTCGATTAATTGATCGTATTGAAATAGCCAGTCACCACTGACTCCATTTCGCAGACGGAACTCGGCCTCGTACTCATTCACCAGACAACTGGACGAAAGTGTACCTGAAAATATGCCTGTCTGTTTTATTTATTACACCGTTGATAAGTAAGCTTCATTATCCTAAAAGCAATACGTTATTTGTATTCCCCACATTTAAAACAAAAATCAGGATTCAGCAAACTTCTCCTGGGATTCTCACGCATCTTACTTACTATAATCGATTTTGCAGCCATATTCACATCATTTGATTTTTGTCAGGAATCAAACGAGCCTTTTACATTTTGTATAGAAAAACGCCCTCTTTGTCTGACTTTAAAGAGGGCGTGACTATTAATCGTTATTTTTGTTTTGGTCAGAAGCATTGTCTTCTGCATCATCATGAGAAGCTTCTTCTTCTGATTTTGTTTGGATATTCACTTTCATATCCTTCGTGTCGGAATTCTCTCCCTGGTCTTGTGCATTTCCATCTTGCTCGGAAACTACTTTATCAGGCATTTTCCCATCCTCAAACAACGATTTTATCTCGCTCGCATCAAGTGTTTCCACTTCCAGCAAGGTTTTAGCTACCAATTCAAGCTTGGATTTGTTTTCGGTTAGAATCTCTTTTGCCCGTGCATAGCACTGGTTGATGAAATTCTGTACTTCCTGGTCGATTTCATAAGCGATTGCATCACTGTAAGTTGGTTCGTTCTGCATATCTCTTCCCAGGAATACCTGTCCGCCCGAGCTGCCGAATTGCAGTGGGCCGATTTTATCGCTCATGCCATATTCGGTAACCATCTTACGGGCTATACTAGTAGCACGTTGGAAGTCGTTATGCGCTCCGGTACTGACCTCGCCGAAGATAATTTCTTCCGAAACCCGGCCACCAAGCAGTCCGGTGATTTTGTCCAACAATTCCGGTTTGGTCATGAAGTAACGATCTTCTCTCGGCAGCATGACTGCATATCCACCAGCCTGGCCGCGTGGCACGATTGTTACTTTATGGACCATGTCGGCGTCATCGAGGACCATTCCGATAATCGTATGACCACTCTCATGGTAGGCAACAATGTTTCGTTCCTTCTCGGAAATGACTCTGCTCTTCTTGGCAGGTCCTGCAATAACACGGTCAATCGCTTCATCTACGGAAAGCATATCAATTTTCTGTTTGTCACTTCTCGCAGCCACAAGCGCAGCCTCGTTGAGCAGATTTTCTAAATCGGCACCGGAAAATCCAGGTGTCCGCATGGCAATCGTTTTAAGGTCAACGGAATCATCCAACGGTTTGTTTCTGGCATGAACCTTAAGGACTTCTTCTCTCCCTTTAAGATCCGGTCGGTCGACAGTGATTTGCCGGTCAAAACGCCCCGGACGCAATAGAGCTGGATCAAGAATGTCCGGTCGGTTTGTAGCAGCGATTATGATGATGCCTTCGTTTTCACCGAAACCATCCATCTCGACAAGAAGTTGGTTCAATGTTTGTTCACGTTCATCATGACCGCCGCCGACTCCAGCTCCACGCTGTCTGCCGACTGCATCTATTTCATCAATAAAAATAATACACGGTGCATTCTTTTTAGCGTTCTCAAACAAATCACGAACACGGGAAGCACCGACACCTACGAACATTTCCACAAAGTCGGAACCACTGATGGAAAAGAAAGGTACACCAGCTTCTCCGGCAACAGCCTGTGCAAGCAAGGTTTTACCTGTACCTGGAGGGCCGACTAATAGAACCCCTTTCGGAATTCTTGCCCCGATATTGGCAAACTTGCGGGGATCTTTTAAGAAGTCCACGACCTCTACCAGTTCCTGCTTCTCTTCATCAGCACCGGCTACATCTTTAAATCTGACCTTCTTCTTCTCTTCGCTATACAGCTTGGCTTTGCTTTTCCCGAAGTTCATCACTCGGCTGCCGCCGCCCTGCGCCTGGTTTAACAGGAAGAAGAATAAGATAAATATAATAACAAACGGAATCATCGTGGTAAGAAATGTTACCCATCCGCTTGGTTGTTCCTCTTCTTCAACAATCAGTATGCCCTGGTCGGTCGCTGTATCGGTAATGCTGGCAACGATGTCAGGGTTATCCGGAACATTCGTGATGAATGTTTCGTTTTCTTCGCCAGTTAATTCTCCAGTTATCCGATAAACACCATTAGATGGCTGCATGGTCATATCTGAAATTTCACCATTATTCAATGCCTGCATAAACTCGTTTACATTATATTCTGTTTCTTGATTGTTTTGTCCATTAAATACTCCGACAATTCCGATTACCACCAGGAATATCAGGAAATAAAAAATGACATTACGAAAAATTCGGTTCATTGCCTACCTCCTCCCAAGCGAGAAAACTATAGTAAATAGTACCATATGAAAAAGGACCAATACAACTAATTACCCTTTTAAGATATGTCAATATTTCGACAGTCATACCTGTCAATCAAACAAGATTATTCACCGCCGTAAATCTTCGGCTTCAATACTCCTACATAAGGAAGATTGCGATACCTTTCCTTGTAGTCCAAACCATAGCCTACCACAAATTCATTCGGCACATGGAACCCGACAACATCGGCCTTGATATCGACCTTCCTGCCTTCGGGTTTGTCCAACAGTGTAACAATTTTAATGGAGTTGGCTTTCCGGTATTTGAACAAATCAACCAGGTAGCTGAGCGTCAAACCACTGTCGATGATATCCTCTATGATCAGTAAATCTCTTCCCTCTACCTTTGTATCTAAATCCTTGACGATTTTTACTTCTCCGGATGACCTGGTTTCCCCACCGTAACTGGAAACGTCCATAAAATCCATCTCCAAGTGCGTGTCCATTGCCCGGAGTATATCTGACATAAACGGCATTGCGCCCTTTAAAACACCGACTGCCAATGGAAATTTCCCTTCATATTCTTTTGTTAAACGTTCCCCTAATTCCTGGCATTTTTGTTTGATTTCTTCTTCAGAAATTAGAACTTTTTCGATATCGTTATTCATTCCTGATCCTCCTAGATGTTACTGTTCTTGTCGTAATGCAAGCGTAGAAATTTGCCATCATGACCACCGGAATGAAAAACCGCCTTTCTTAGTCCGGCCAGCCATAAAATGTTGCCTTTTCCATCTTCGACTATCGGCCAACCCTCTCTTAAACCAATCGGTATTTTCTCATCAATAAAGATATCTTTGATCTTTTTTGTCCCTTTCATTCCTTTAACCCTCATTTTATCACCAGGTTTTCGAGAACGGATGGACAACGGCCAGTTTATTCCGGCTAAATCATATGTAATAGCAAAGCGGGAATCTTCCAGGGGTTCACAGACAACCGAAGCAGACAGGATGGATCCATCAGGCAGTTCGACACTGCCAGGGCCTTGCAAAACTATGTAATAGCTGCCGCCGAACTCGGCCGCAAAAGAAAACGTGATCGAGTGGTATTCCTTGATGATCTTCAATCCTAATGGCAAATCTACCGACGCGTTTGCTCTACTGCTTGAAATCAGGCTGAAGAATCGATCCTCATGGGCATATGAAAGGTCAGGTGAAGTCGAATCATATAGATAATTCAATATTAGATGAAAGGCCCGTCTTTGTAAAGCAATGGGGAACTTGGCAAAGCTTTCTATCTGAAATGCCGCCCGCTTATTGTCGTCAGTAAACTCTACATGGGCAAGAACCAGTTTTTCGGCCTGCTCCGTCAAATAAGTTTCATCGCTCCTTGCAGCATCACTCAACCTGCGAATAGTGTGTAAGAAGTTTGGATTTTTTGCCTTAAGAAGCGGGAGGACGTGTAATCGAAAATAATTCCTTGTATAATTGTCCTCTTCATTGGAAGGATCCCTTCTCGGTACAATCCCATGCTTCTTGCAATAGTCCTCGATTTCCTCCCTGGATGAGCTCATGAACGGACGTATGATCATTCCGCCGGCGAAAGGTCTTTTACATGGAATCCCCTGCAACGCCGAAATAGTTGCCCCCCGGGTTAAACCCATCAGAACAGATTCTGCCTGGTCGTCGGCATGATGGCCTAATGCAAGATATGCAGCCCCGAACTTTTCCATCTGTTCAGCAAAAAACTGATACCGCAGATTTCTCGCGGAAAGCTGGGTGCCTGTACCTTCCTGTCTCTTATACGCCGGCACATCCAAAAAGGTTTCAACGATTTCGATATTCCACAAACTACATATCCTTCTTACATACTCGACATCCTGTTTTGATTCATCACCTCTTAATCCGTGATCAACAGTCAATGCGATCAGCCGAAGGTTCCATTCCTCTTCCATTGAAGCTAAAATGTGAAGCAACGCAAGAGAATCCGGGCCGCCTGAAACACCTATCAGCACAGTAGCCCCGCCGTGAAGCAGCTTCTCTCTTTTAATAAAGTCTTTAACTTTGGTTTTCATATTCCCCACTCCATTACCGGCTAACCTTTAATTTCTCTACCGTTAACCGGTCGCTTCCGCTTTTGTTCACCCAAACCACTTTAATCCTATCACTTCCGTTTTTCTACTGCAAAAGTAGCGGTAGGGTTAGATTAACAAAATATGAAAAAAGTAAAACAAACCAGCAGCTATTAAAATACTGATGCTTTCTAACAGGGAACGATCCCGATTGCCTGTTGTCGCTTTTCTGGCAGCTGTCCTTGTCTGTTTTGAGGCAGTTTGCGGCCGGTACATAAGCAGGGAGGCAATCTCTTGTTTCATTTGGCTGCTGGAGGTATAAGAACCTTTAAGCGCTTTTTTAAGAGGAATCTGAAATTTTTTCAATTGCCTGGTTGAGCCTAGTTTATTCATTAATGTTTTTTCGGGATGACTCCCTTTATCAAATCTCCCCGGGTGATAAACGTGCAGCATCACCATGGCCAAAGCAAATAAATCATAAGAAGGTTCTGCCTTTCGGCTGCCCATATTCCAATAACCTCGATCATAAAACTCGGTATATTCCTTGATTGATCTACCGACTTGTGTTGTTCCGCCCACATCGATCCACCTGACTCTCGGCGGAGAAGATGCAACCAGCAGGTTCTCCGTCTTTAAGTCGCCGAACACCCACCCTGACCGGTGCAATTGTTCTAAATCTCCTAACAGCTGAATCATGAAAGTGCCCAGCCATTCATCTCCATTCGAACGAATAAAGCTGCTTAGCCCCTGGCCATTTACATATTCCATTACATAAAAAGAGTATCTGGTACCGGAAGGATGGAGCCAATCATCGACATCCAACAAAGAAGGCCCAAGGCTGCCGTTTCCCTGGACCTTTTTTAAGGTTTTCAAAACATTCACTTCAGTAGTGATGGAAGAACCACTGGAACTTATTTTTAATGCAGCCCGAATTCCTTGATGATCGCAAAGATAAACGGTTCCTACCGCTCCGTTTCCCAGCTTTTTAACAATTTTGTACTGGTTTTTATGCCACTTTCCAGAAATAATCGTTCCTGGAAGAAGATGATGCTCACGCTTCTTCGATGTCGGATCGATTTTCATTTCTAAAGCTCCTTAGCAAGCTCTTCTTGCCAAACTGATACATTGCCTCTTTCAAAGCAGGTCCTGTCGGTGTGATTCCACCACTAGTAAGCTTAGGGAAAACAGAGGAAATAGAATCAAGACGCGGTGACCAGTCCAAAACTTTGTTTATCGCAGCTTTTTTGCCAGGAAAAGCATAAATCGAGAATCGATTCCTGCCAATCCTTGCATTCAGGCTGACTGATAAATCGAATAACGCTTCCTGAACCGTCGGAAGCTTGTCCGTCATGCTTGCACTCGTATCCACTAGGACAAGCACTTCCAGATCACATGTCTCGCCAAGATCCTCGACAACCTCCATTACTTCTCCCCTTTGTTCCGGCGGTAAATCTTCCAGACTTTGATTGGGTCCGAGTATTTGTTTCAGCTCCTGATTAACCACTCCCTGAAGTGTCTGTGTCATGGCTTGTTTGGTAACGGCCTGTACTGTTTTTGACAATACTTGTTGGTAGACGATTTGGCTGACACCCCCACCGGACAGCGCGATTTCCTCCACTTCTTGCAGCCCTCCGTCGTTTTCTGTCTGATTGTCTTCCAGTACGCCGATCACATTCACCGTGATACCCTGCTCGTAAGCCAATGCCGCCACAGCCGATGGATTCTCTCCTTTGTTGGAACAACCATCAGTGATCAGCAAGATTTGCTTTAACGTTCCTTTTTTCATAGACTACTCCTCCTCGAATATCCATTCTACTAGTATATGTTTAGTTCTGATGTGGATCGGATTCATTGCGTTCATTATCACCATTTTCGACGTTTCGGAGGAAATTATACCTGTGAAAAAGAACAAAACCTTTCACGCATGCTGCCGGTAAGCAGGAAATGCCGCCCACTTTGGCTTATTGATATCGACCTTTGTCACTAAAACCGTCATATCATCCTCTATTTCTCCAGCACGGTTGCGAACAACCTCCTCCAACAACAAATCAGCAATTTCCTGCGGGTTATCCGTCTCCATTTCTTTGATTTTTCTTTTTAGCCAAACATCAACGTTTTCCACATGCTTTGGCCCTTCAAATATCCCGTCACTCATCATAATCAACACATCACCCGGCTTTAACTGTTCTGTGACGACCTCTACATCAAACTCGCGAATGATGCCTATCGGCAGATTACTCGCTTCGATTTTGTGCATCGTATGGCCCCGTTTTATAAAGCTGGGGGTCGACCCGATTTTCAAAAACCGTACCGCTGCATCGTGCAAATCGATGACTGCCAAATCCAATGTAGAGAATATTTCTTCGCTCGTCCGCAGTGAAAGAATCGAATTAATGGATTTGATTGCAATTTGTTCTTGTATTCCGGATTGCAGTATCTGTTGAAGCAAGCGCAGTGTTTCGGTGCTTTCCTCATGGGCCCGTTCTCCATTTCCCATACCGTCGCTAATCGCCATCGCGTACTTTCCTGCTCCAAGCTCAATTGTGGAGTAACTGTCCCCTGATACCAATCCGCCTCCTTTGGCAGCATGGGCCACTCCTGTTTCCACTGCATATTTTCTAGCAGATCCGAAAGCCAGGAAGCATTCTCCATTAGGAAATGGGGAGATGTCTTCTTCTTTCACTACCACAGTTTCCTGTAAAATATCAGACAGCATCGGAGCTATCAATTTCGGTCCTTCGCCATGGTATTGAGAGAAAGTAAGATGCATTTCGATATCGATATTGCCTTTTTCTACGCTAAAAATATCGAGTTTTTCAATTTCCATGCCTATTTGTTTAAGAGATGCAGCTATCTCCATTTCCTGCTGCTCATGGTTCTCCCGCTCTTTCATGATTTCCTTGGCAAAATCATCCATTACCTCCGACACACCCAACAATTGATCAGCTACAAACCGTCTGCTTTCGCTCACTTGTTTTTTAAGTTTTTGGTTTGCCTCATAAAAGGAAAGCTCATGACGCATTGTTTCCATTACTTTTTGCGATTTGACACAATGATCTTCCAGATTTCGTTGCAGTATTTTATTTGGTCCTCCACCTGCCTCCATATCATTTTTCACTTCCGTTAGCAGCCCATAGGTTTTATCAAAGTTTGCCGCCCAGCAGCGGTCCTTTTTAAAGCAGGATTGGCAAGTCTTTTCGGTAACGTTGCTCAAAAAATAGTCTGTTTCTTTTAAGTGTTCTTCTTCTGGCGGTGTCTGCTGCTGTTGGACAAAACTTCGCGACAAAGCCTGAAAAACATTGGAAAATTGTTCCACTCGATTGGCCGTCACATCTCGTACTTTTTGCATATACTGCTCTTGCTCTTTCGAATGTTCCATTGTTCCGGGTATGTAGCGGGAAAGTCTTTTCACCCAACTTTGAGGTGTACAGATAAACAGAAGGACGGCGATGAGCGTCTCCAATAAGGACGGAAGCAGCGCCTCGATCCCCTTTCCATAAATTCCGATGAGCAATGTGCCGACAATCAACCCAATACTGACACCTACCTTTTTCCCATCCTTCAGCAATCCTCCAAGCAGACCTGAAAAAGCAAGTAAACTCATCTGGTAAAGGCTCGCAACGTTGGCCAGGCTTAAAATCAATCCTGCGACCACCCCCACTGTCGAACCGATTGCAGCACCTCCGACAAAAGCAAGCAAGAGCACCAAGTAGCGGGAAGTGATTTGTTCGATGGATGCCCCTTGAATCTCCCATCCGATGGTACCGGTCAAAATCGAAGCGAGTAAAATGATCATGCAGACAATTTCTTCGTTTTTTAAAGCAGGTTTGTACCTTTTTGGTGATAACAAAGGCACACTTTGCATAAATATAAGAACAAGTACAGCGGCAAGGATCCCTTCCACCACGGCAAGCATCCATTCATAGGCAGTCAGTTGATCTAACAAGGAAAAGCTGAATACCCGGGGCAACATACTGGATACAAACACGAGCAGCGGCAGCAGCTTTTGTTGATGCTTGATGTTTTTAAAAACTGCTGCTGTGAAAATGAACATTGCCATTGCCATGAGGGTGAATAATCCATGCTGCCACTCTAAACTGAACGCTCCAGCCAGGACTGCCAGCATGACAGGAAAGGACTTGTCCTTTCTGACAAACCATACGGAAGCAAGGAAAGAAAGGGCAAAGGGTGACATAGTAGATAACACAATAGCTCGTCCTAGCAAGAAACCGACAAACAAAAGCAGCCATCCTTTTTCCAATAGCAGTAATTTCGTCTTATCTCCCATCTTACGCTTTGCGTTTTCCAAAGCCTTCTTATATGATATTGGCTTCGTTTGCTGTCTTTCAGCCGTCTCCATCATTAAACACCACTCCTTCGTGTTGTTTATTTAAACACATCCCGTCTCCTTTTTTTGTCAAAACAACGGGTCAAATACAAAAAAGTCTTCGACGCTATTCCAGTGATGAGAGCGATTTTCAACATAAAACCAAAACAAGCTCTCACCATGCTGTCGATTTATCCGTATGCTGGTTGCCCCCCAGAGGAAACTGATTTTCATGCACTGCAGGTATGGACAAGCACATACACAAGGGGAATCCCTTTTTCACCATCTCGTAAACGCCGTTATGTAGGCGTTTACTTTTATTTTTAGTGATTTTTATCTTGCTTTTTTCTTCAAAAAGATTATAATAGTTCTTGTGCTAATTGTTCGCATAGGAACTATTTTTATAGATGTCCATGCATTACTAGCTGAGGAACATAAAGGAGAGGTTGTTTTGCAAGATAATAAAAAAATAGAAAGCATCATTACTTCTTTCCGTGAAGTCAGTAAAGCTTTCTATAAACAAATGTGGCATAATGCCAATGATCTAGGAGTTACCACTCTCCAGCTGCAAATTTTGAAGTTGTTAGAGGAACAGCCTGAACTCGGACTTGTCGAAATAGCGAATAAATTGAACAACAGCAAAAGCACGATCAGCGGCACTGTCGAACGATTGGTAAAAGCTGGTTACGTGGAACGGACAAGATCAGAACATGATCGGCGTGCCATTGTTTTGACCCTTACCGATGCAGGGACAAAAAAGAAAAAGGCAGCTTACAAGAGCTACCTGGAAAGGATGCAGGGTTTAAAAGATGTAAGCGACCAAGACGTCCAAAAACTCGTGGAGCTGCACAGCCTCATTTTAGATAAAATTTCAGATAACGGAGATGAATGAAAGTGCGAGATAGAACAGCTTTTATTGAAGCGTCACAGGTTGCGAAAGGACCGATTATCTTTATTATGGTGCTCGGAGCATTCGTGGCTATTCTTAACCAGACATTAATGAACATTGCCCTGCCTGTCATGATGGTAGACTTAGATATTACGGAGAACACAGCTCAATGGTTAACTACTGTGTTCATGCTGGTCAACGGTATTCTTATTCCGATTACGGCTTTTTTAATGGAAAAATTCAGTACACGTAAGTTATTCCTGACGGCGATGAGTTTGTTTGCGCTGGGTACCTTGATTTGCGGTATATCACCTAGTTTCTTTTTAATTTTGATTGGACGGGTCGTCCAGGCGGCCGGCGCCGGCATTATGATGCCGCTTCTGACAAATGTCATCCTGAGCCTTTTCCCGTTGGAAAAACGAGGAAGCGCCATGGGTCTAATCGGTCTGGCAATGATGTTCGCACCGGCGATTGGACCAACTTTATCCGGTTGGATTGTGCAAAACTATTCTTGGCGATTACTATTCTTTATTGTATTGCCTATCGCAGTGATCGATGTTATTTTGGCTTTCTTCCTGTTGCGTAATGTTACGAAGCTAAGCAATCCCAAAGTGGATATTTCATCGATTATCCTGTCTACTTTCGCCTTTGGCGGTTTATTATATGGATTTAGTACGGCCGGAAACAACGGCTGGGGAGAAACAGAAGTGATTGCTTCCCTTGCAGTGGGCGGTGTGGCGATGATAATCTTCGTGATTCGTCAGCTTCGGTTGAGCAATCCAATGCTTGAATTCCGGGTATTTAAATACAACATGTTCACGCTCACCACGATTATCAATGTAGTCGTGACCATGGCAATGTTTGCTTCCATGATTCTAGTTCCTTTATATTTACAAATCGTCCGCGGCTTTACACCGCTGGAATCCGGTCTGCTTTTACTTCCGGGAGCGATTATCTCAGGGATCATGTCACCGATCACCGGGAAGCTCTTCGATAAAATCGGCGCCCGTCCGCTAGCATTGGTCGGTTTGGCTATCACAGCAGTCATGACATTCTTTTTCACCGATTTAACGGATTCTACATCCTATATGCACATGATGATTATCTACAGTGCCCGGATGATCGGAATTTCCATGATCATGATGCCGATCATGACTGCAGGTTTGAACCAGCTGCCAAGACGTTATTACTCCCACGGAACTGCTATGGCGAACACGTTGCGGCAAGTTTCCGGGGCAATCGGTACAGCATTCCTTGTAACGGTTATGAGTAATCAGCGTACAGCACACATGGCCGATTTCCTGCCAAACGATGCGGCGGATCAGCAAATGTATGCATTCCAACACGCTACAATCGAAGGGATCAATGATTCCTTCATGGTGGCAACAGTATTTGCTGTAATCGGCTTTGCTTTGTCCTTTTTCTTAAAGCAAGTACGTCCTGCAGACGAAATGGAAGCAGAACAGAATACGAACAAGGAGTCCATCCAGTCAGCCATCACGGCTGATCAAGCTCCGGCTCCGCAAAAATAAGATATCGGGACAAAAGCATCGTGACCAAAACAAACACCGAACGATTCCACAATTCGTTCGGTGTTTTTGATGAGCAAAAAGCAAACCGTTCTACCCTTCTCTTAAATAGTGCGATCAATTATTTACTTGTATACTTGGAGAGATGGTCGATTTGGTTATAGTTGTGTATCTTCCATCCTTCCTTCCATAACTGAATATTACTAATGCACGCATTGATCAATTTTGTTTTCCCTGTACCGATTTTTCCATCGGAAACCGTAGATAAAATCACATTGATCACTCCACCATGTGCTACCAGTAATAATTCTTCATCCATATACTTGTTAGAGATTTCTTCGATTCCCTGCATGACCCGTTCTCGAAATGCATCAAAAGGCTCTTGCCCAGGATAGTTGCGGTGAGGATATCGCTTGTTCCGTTCTTCCATAGGCATTCCCTCTGCCTCTCCAAATGACCTTTCTTTAAAAGCTTCCATGATCTCTATCGGTTTCTGCCAGTTTTCATTGATGATTTCTGCAGTCTTTTGCGCTCTTATCAAAGGAGTTGTAATAATCCTGTCCATGTGCATGTCCTTAAAATAGTCTCTGCATTCCTTTGCCTGCTGGATCCCTGTTTCATTTAACGGGATATTCGTTTCTCCTTGTAACCTCCCTTGTAAGTTCCAATCTGTTTCCCCATGTCTTACTAAGCAAATCATCCATCGGTTCCCCCGTTCCTTTTATGTGCAGCCTTTTTTTGTTCAATTATTCTTTTAAAAACACATTTGTGATTTTTTTATTGACAGTCTCGTAATGCTATTGTATTATATCACTTGTGCCTCAACAATAGAGGACAAATTGTTTTTTTCTATTTTTATGGCGGTGTAGCTCAGCTGGCTAGAGCGTACGGTTCATACCCGTGAGGTCGGGGGTTCGATCCCCTCCGCCGCTATCACACAAAAAAGGTGGCCCTTGGGCCGCCTTTTTTATGTATAATAAGGCTTCTAAAAGCACGTGTTTTTCACAGGAGTCCCGCATTTTTCCGCAGCTTGGTATCGATTGCTCCCTTGATCAATGAAGAAATGCTTAACATTTTTAATTCGAGAATTTTTTCGGTAGAGAGAGAACGCGTTGCCCCTAGAGGAAAATTTCCATTCAAGCCATTGCAGGAGACAGCCTCACCTAATATTTGTTGGTAAAATGAAGAGTCGACGTTCCAACCGGGAAAGGGTAGTACTCTCCTTTAAAAATAGCAAACTGGTCCCAGCGAAGGAAAAACCCGGAGACTCCTGCGGGAGGAAAGGCCTCGGTGAGATCCCGCAGAGCGTCAGCTCGAGGAAGCTCACCAGCCGCCCGCGGAAAGCGCAGGGTATTTCCGCAGCGCCGTAGTCCTCCTTATTCTGTTTAAGGTGTTAAGAATCACACTCCAGGTTTGTCGCGACGACTAACAAGCAACAAGATATGAGACAAGAAACCTAATCATAATAAAAACGGATGCCATACATTCAAGCATGGCATCCGTTTTATATATTAGTAACAGAGTTCATTTAACAGCTCTCTCGATAGACAGCAAGTTTTATCTTTTTGCACCTCGACCTCCGCGTTTAGACTCGGTATTCTTCCTGATAGAAGCCAACCGGTCTTCTGAATCTTTCAAGAAACGGTTCATTTTGGATTCAAAATTTTCCGTGCGGTCGCGGTTATTATTACTTTTGTGATTATTTCTGCGGCGCCCGGCATTCGGATTATCTTTTGCTTTCTTGATCGACAATCCAATTTTGCCATCCTTTTCGACATTAATGACTTTAACCGTTACTTCATCTCCAACCGTCAAATGTTCATTAATATCTTTAACATAGTTATCGGCAACTTCACTAATATGAACCAAGCCGGTTGAACCACCAGGCAGTTCAACGAAAGCCCCAAAATTAGTGATCCCTGTTACCTTACCCTGCAACTTGCTGCCTACTTCGATTGACATAAAAAAAATGCTCCTCCTTAGAATTTTAAAAGTATCCTACTTATATATTATATATAAGCTGTAAAATGCGTGTCAATAAGATGGCTCCTCCTCCGGGAGTTCAAAAATAATTTCTCCTTTATTTGAGAAAAAATAGTTTGTCCTGGCGATTTCCAACACGTAATCTTCATCTTGAAGTAACCGGATTTCCTCCTGGAGGTCTTTTTCATCTTCTTTAAGAGAAGTCATTTTCCTTTCCAGCTTCTGAAACTGCTCCTGCTTTTCTGCATGTAACGTCCGTTGTTTAACCTGATAGGCTACCAATCCGCCTACAACGACAACTACCACGATAGAGAATAGCAGCAATCGGCGGAAAAGCCGCTTCTTTTTTTTCTTTTGTCTTTCTACTTGGGCATCATATTGCTTCATATAAGGAGAATCAATTTTTGCCACGGATTTTGCTCTTCTTGCCACTTACTCAGCTACCTCCTTTTTTTGTGCATAAACTGCCGCCATTTTCTTAACATATTCTTTATTTTACTATAAAATCCTGCAAGTGTGTGTAAGTATTTTTTTATAGCCTTCGGAAGCAGCATCCATATCAATTGTAAAAGGAGCCGGAAAGGAAACACACACACTTTCCCTATTACCGTTAGCAGCCATATTAAAACTGTCCCGATTCCGGTCAAGAGCATAAGAAGCAAACGGAAAAGCCAAATAATCGGCTGGATGATCAACCCATTAAATAAACGGGCAAAAAAACGATAAAGCGCAATGAGGAAGCCGATCAGTTTTTCCAGCAAACGTTGGTACAGGTGTTCGAATAGTGCCTTGTAGGTTGCAAAACCACACAAAAGCGCTAAAAATATATAAAAACGCAATTCTCCCTGGTTTACTTTGTATAATAAATAAAATAGGATCAATGTCTGGAGCAGCCAAAAACTGATTTCCATTCCATAAGAAAATAAAACACGGTGCTTCCAGCTTCTTTCAAATCGGCGGAAGGTGTCGATGGCAGCACCGACGTACACTCCTCCCGCCATCATGAGTAAGATCGCTGCAAATTGAACAGATAGAGTCATTTGAACAGCTTGCTAAAGAACCCTTTAGCCTTCTCTCCATGGTGTTCGTCCAAATAAGAAAGCTCGAATATTTTGCCTTTGATCGATACATTCCCTTCTCCGACATCCAGGTTTTTCATCTGCAGATTTTCTCCGCGGACGATCAAGTAGCCCATGACTGTCTGTAAAAGAAATTCTTCGTTGTCGAAGCTGTCGACTTCCTTGACACCCGTTATTTCCAAATTCCTTCTATTATTCATTTTGATATGGTGTTCCGCCTGAGGAGCACGAACTGAAGGATCCTTTTCATAATAATTCATTGTACAGCCCTCCCTTTATCGTTATATGTGTATGAAGAGAGGGACAGGCATAGAACATGTTCAATAAATTACCTACTAATAAACAAGTACATGCTTTACCGAGCTTAATTAGTCATTTAAAAGAAGGACATCCACTTTGATTAAAGAAAGTAATAAAATATGCGAATATTATTCTCGCTTTAAGGAGGGTTTCTTTACTATCGCCCTTTTCATCTAAAAGGGTGATTAGTAATGGAAAAAGTTTGTTTTATTGGATTAATGAAGTTGGATTGTTGAAAATAGCAATAAGAAATGAAATCCGTAGTGTACTCATCACCTAACTTGTGAAAGGAAGTGTTCCGTTTGAAAAAACATATGCTGTTTTTATCTCTGTTTCTGACAGTAGGGACATTGAACGCTTGTACTTCTAACCCAAATGATAAGACCTCGAATGAATGGAAAGAATCAAAGGAAGAAAATGAAGTCCGAGAAAGCACTAATGAGGATGAGAAGACAACGGCTGAAGATGACTGGGACTTGTCTTCAACTTTTCATTATTCGGTTGAATATGAAAGTGGTGAAGAAGGTTCTTACGAGATTGTGGGAAACAAAGACACGGTCGGCTTTACCGGACCATTTCCCATTATAGCCAAAGATAGCCAGAAATATTTTTGGTTTTATTTCGGAAAAGAAAACATCTACAATAAACCAGTCGAAGTAAAAGCCATAAAAAAGGGGACGAAGAAGCCTGTTAATATCCTTTCTGGCCCAAGTACCTTTTTTGAAGATGCGGCGGTAAGCCCTGATAGTGTGAATATGCCCTCTACTTTAACCTTTCCATCAGCAGGGATATGGAAAATCCTCATGTATATGGACGGGGAATTATATGAAAAAATCGTTGTAGAGGTTGTATGAAAAAATGTCTTCTTCAACTGAAAGGTAAGTAAGCTGAAGAAGACATTATGTCGAATCGGGACTTCCACATCTAAGACTATTACAGCCAGCCTTACATTAAATTCGGGATGTTCCGCCCTCTATTATATTCTCTCTAGTTGCAGTACTTGCATGAATGCTATTACAGAATTTTTCCATAAATATTGCTTACCATGTCCCTTTTTTCAAACCTTCCACCTGCATTCTGGCTGCACGATGTGCTCCGTATTTTTCTTTCAAATCCAGGAATTTGGCTTCACGCTGCAATTTTACATAACTTTTATAGCGATCAGCTGAAAGCTCGCCGGATTCAATCGCGTTTTGGATGGCACAACCGGGTTCCTGTTCATGCCGGCAGTCCCGAAACTTGCATTGTCCAGCCAGCCTTTCGACATCCTGGAAGGTTTCACCGGCAGCATCTTCTCCGGACCAAAGCTGCAGCTCCCTCATACCAGGCGTGTCGATAATCACGCCGCCTCCTGGAAGGAGAAATAGTTCCCGATGGGTCGTGGTATGGCGCCCCTTCGCATCCTCTTCCCTGATCATTTGGGTTTTCTGCACCTCCCGGCCGAGCAGTCGATTGATCAAGGTTGATTTTCCGACACCTGATGAACCGAGCAGAGAAACGGTCTTCCCCTCATGAAGGTATTCATTTAAGGACGTCAGGCTTTCTTCATGTAATGCATCAATTGCTAGGACAGGCGCGCCGAACGCGATCTCTTCTACAGCCTGGACCTTTTCATCCGTTTCCTTATCCCCGCACAAATCCTTTTTTGTCAAGACAAATACAGGGGAGGCGCCACTTTCATAAACTTGCATGAGATAACGTTCCATTCTGCGCAAATTGAAGTCCTGATTCAGCGCATTGACCTGGAAAACGGTATCGACATTTGCCGCCATCAACTGCTCTTCTTGTTTTGGTCCGGCAGCACGCCTTGATAGCAAACTGCTCCTTTGTAACACTTCATGGATAATTCCCTTGTCTTCCTCTTCGATCTCCTGGAATAATACCCAATCTCCGACACAAGGATAGTCCCTTGTATGCTCTGCGAGATGATGAAACCTGCCGCTCAAATGCGCCCTAAGCTCTCCATCTTCGGCAAACAGTTTATAAATACCATTGGAAGCCGTCGCAATCCGGCCAACCTTTCCTTCCTTGCTGCCATGCTCTTCTGCATAAAACTCCCTGTATCCAAGTGCTTGTAAATTGTACAAATAATTTCCTCCTGTTATTGGGAGGACTGCCTGCTAGCCAGCTGCATCCTCCTTGATTGTTTGGCTGCTTGTTTTGGTCATTAGAGATACCATGCTCATAAAACATCACGCTCCTTTTGTTAGTTGTCGATAGTCTACCACAAAAAAGAGGAAGAAACCTCCGTCCCCAGCCCGAAAAATCGAGAAAGCAAAAAATTTGGGTGAAAAGGATTCCATCGTATAAGATAAACCTGTTTTAGAAAAAGTAAGTGTATTAGGAGGTTGGCATGATGACGAAAAAGGTTCTAATGGTGGTAACAAATCACACAACCATAACAGATGATCATAAAACCGGATTATGGTTGGAGGAATTTGCTGTCCCTTACTTAGTATTTAAAGAAAAGGGATATGAAGTGAAAGTCACCAGTATTTCTGGCGGGGAAGTAGCCCTGGACCCAAACAGTATTGACGAAAAAAGCCCTGATTGGGCAGAGGCCGAAGAGGTGTTAAAGGATACCGCCAAGCTCAGCAAGGAAGACGCCGAAGGTTTCGACGCAATTTTCCTTCCGGGTGGCCATGGAACGATGTTCGACTTTCCGGACAACGAAACCCTCTTGTATGTTCTACAGCAATTCGCAGAACAAGGTAATATCATCGGGTCTGTATGCCACGGTCCAGCCGGACTCGTGAATGCCACCTACAAAGATGGCACACCTCTTGTAAAAGGCAAAAGGGTTTCCGCATTTACCGACGCCGAAGAAAAAGAAATGCAGTTGGACCAACACATGCCTTTCTTGCTCGAGTCGAAACTGCGTGAAAAAGGGGCACTATTTGAAGCAGCAGAAAACTGGACGGATCACTCTGTCCGTGATGGTAATTTAGTGACAGGTCAAAACCCTCAATCAAGCAAAAGCACCGCCGAAAAAGTGGTTGAAGCATTGGAAGACTAATGAAAGTCCAAAAAAACAGCAGCCCCGGTTTTTCCGGAGGGCTGCTGTTTTTTAGTTTACTGCTTCTTCTTTTTTTACGGTATACAGAGAAGCAGCTTCATCTTTCCTCACGACCTCTCGTAAGGAATCAATCTGGATGGTCAATAGCTTCTGGCCGAATTGAATCGTCAATTCATCTCCTACTGCCACATTCGAAGCTGCCTTAGCCTGATTGCCGTTTATCGTGATTCGTCCTTGATCGGCGACCTCCTTGGCTAATGTCCGGCGCTTGATCAACCTTGATATTTTAAGAAACTTATCTAATCGCATCTAGCTTCGTCACTTCCTTTTATATATTGTTATTCCATTTTCTTTGCTTCATTCCAATAATGATCCAATTCCTCGAGGGTCATATCGCCCATATTCTTACCGCTTAAAGCCGTTTGTTCTTCTATATAGGCAAACCTGTCGCGAAACTTGGTATTCGTCCGGTTTAAAGAAAGTTCCGGGTTGATTTTATAATAGCGGGCTAGATTCACAATAGCAAATAAGAAATCTCCGAATTCCTTTTCGATTTCCTCGTGTTTTTTCTCTTTGATCGCCTCGCGCCATTCCTCGAGCTCTTCATGGAGCTTCTCCCAAATCGGCTCGGCATTTCCCCAATCGAATCCCACCTTTGCTGCTTTCTTTTGCAGTTCCTCGGCAGCGGTCAACTGCGGTAATTCTATTGGAATTCCACTCAACAGGGATGGTGCAGCCTGTTTCTCTTCCGCTTTGATTTTCTGCCAGTTATCCACCACTTCTTCAGCTGTGTCGGCAATAGCTTCTCCAAATACATGAGGATGACGGCGAATCATTTTATTGGTCAATGTACTAATTACGTCATCAATGGTAAAAAATCCTTCATCTTCTCCAATTTGACTGTGCAGCATTACTTGCAACAGGACATCCCCGATTTCCTCGATCATCGCCTCATCATCTTTAGCATTCACCGCTTCAATGAACTCATAGGCTTCTTCCAATAAATACTGCCGTAATGATTCATGGGTTTGTTTCTTATCCCACGGGCATCCGTTTGGCCCTCTTAGTTGCGCAATTACTTCTCTTAATCGGAAAAAGTGATGGTTTAATGCTGTATCCGCCACTGGTGCTACATAAACACTGGTCAGGTTGCTCAAACGGGCAGACTGATCCAGCTCTACCAACGGGATGGTCACTACTTTTTCCTGGCTGCTGCCGGCAGCCTCCACGATTGTAACAGGATGTTCCGGAGAAAGATCCTCCAACAAGGTCAATTTTACTTCAGATGCAATAAACGCATCGTACACCTGGCAAAAAACAATGTGGTGACGATATTCCAATTCATTACGTTTAAAGGAGTTTGCATCAACAAACTGAAACCCATCAATGGGATCAATACGTAATGTAGTAAAAAGTGCATCCAAGTAGCTTTGCCCACCAGTGACACTTACATGGAGCTTGTCGTTTTCCAACAGCAATTGGACTGTCTTTTCCGCCAGCATCGGATGACCGGGAACCGCATAGATGACATCGTGTTTGACAGCCGCGTCAGCAAGAAGAGCTGCAATTTCCTCATACACGGAAGAAAATTCCTGATTCTTCTCATATATTTCATCAAAAGAAGCAAACGTGACACCCTCTTGTTTCAAGTGTTCGATCACCGGGTGATCAAGCGTCCGCACATAGATTTGCTCCTTATGGTCTATCAGTTTTCGATAAATCCCTAAGGGGAGCTGATTAATGTCGCCTGCACCCAGACCAATGATTTCAACGTTGTTTGCCATGTTTATTTCCTCCTTTATTTAGGCCGATTAAATACCTGCCCAAAGGTAGTGCTTCCAGTTCTTTTTCGTTAAATGCATGCAGCCTGATCAGCAAAAAGATATAGATAGCGGCCCCTCCTAAGCAGGCTATAAGCGTATACGCTACATAATCAATTCGGGGACCTCCCAGAATGATCTTCCCCAGACTTCTGTCCAATCCATAAAGAAATAAGACCATTCCGACAAGCGAGATGCCAAGTGCGGACCACCTGAAGTGCAGTAGGCGCACACACGGAAGTCTACGCTTTAACTGAAAGAAATTCAGAAGCAGGATGATGCTCACAGCCAATACAGTTGCAACAGCACTTCCGCCAATTCCCCACATCGGCACCAACAGCTCATTCAACAACCATTTGCAAGCCACACCGAGCAAGACGATACCAGCTGTCAGTCGGATATCCCCCAGTCCCTGCAGAATAGAGGACAGGGTCAAAGCCAGTGAAGTAAACAAGATAGATAGTGCTAAGATTTGCAGACTGCCCGTCCCGGCAGTATCTTCAAACAATAGTATATTCGCGTAAGGAAATATCGTAATCAATCCCACAGCCGCTCCAGCTGCTATGAGTAAACTGAAGTTCCAGGCACTTTTTACATGATCGGATAATTCACCTGGCCGTTCCTGGAGTTGTTGTTTTGTTACTGTTGGCACCAGTGCCAGTGCCAGCGACGAACCCAGCACTGTTCCCAATTGAACTAACGGCTGGCCCCGGTCAAAAACGCCTTTCCATTCCATCGCCTGCTGACGCGTCATCCCGTAATCGAGTAAATTCGGAACAAGGGTGAAAGCATCTGCGAATTGGATCAACAAAAACATCATATAGTTTAAACAGATAAACATCCCATAGAGGAGAATCGTCCGGATATATTTCCGCCACGGAACGGAAGCATCGGATTGTGGCATCTGCCAAGGGCGTTCTCGGATGAATAGAAAAGACAATACCAGAACAGCTGCACAAGCACCCATCAATGAACCCGCAGCTGTTCCGGAACCAATTTCATACAAATTACGTCCTTGATTTACCAGGACGATCGCTACTACTAAAATGACAGTCACTCTTACTACCTGTTCTACTACCTGTGAGACAGCTGTTGGTTTCATATCATTCAGCCCTTGGAAAACTCCTCTGCCAATAGAGGAAAACGGAATAAATAAAAACGGCACGGCTGCGATCCGCAGCGGGTCTGTTAACCGGCTGTCTCCCATGGCCATTGCAATTTGAGGGGCTAAAGCAAACAGCGCTCCAAACAGCAGCAGGTTGATGGTGACTAATAAACTTATGATTGGGCCATAAAAAGAACGGAAGGAAAGCGGGAAACCACGCTCTCGTTCTTCCGCCACCAATTTGGAGATAGCTGCCGGGAAGCCATATAAAGACAACATGAAAGCCATTCCTAAAAAAGGATAAATCTGTTGATAAATATAAAAACCGACATCTCCCGTTATATTTTGTAAGGGGATACGGTAACCTGCACTCAAAATTTTACTGATCAATCCTGCAGCAGTAAGCAGGAGAGCTCCTTTGAACATTTGCTTGGTAGGTTGTATTTCTTCCATTATTTCGTCCTTTGCATCATATAGTATGGCTAATGCCCATATTAGAAATTCTTCTGCTATTATAGCATAGCGGTATCCTTTCCCATATCCATACAGATGGAAAAGGATTACGTTCACCCTTCGGCTTTTGTAAAGGACGTAATTGGAAAAAAAAGGCTCCACCCCGATAACCATGGTGGAGCCTTTCGTTATATTCCTTACTGTATCGTCACGATATCTTTGTCTTTTGCGTTCACTTGACCTGAAGCCTTCAACGTAACTTCCTGACCTTCTTCCAAATTCGTAAATACGACTGGTGTAACAGTGGAAGCTGCATGTTCTGCAATATAGTCCAAATCGACTTCCATCAACGGCTGGCCTTGTTCAACAAAGTCACCTTCTTGGACTTTGGCCTCAAATCCTTCTCCTTTTAACTTCACGGTGTCTATTCCGATATGAATCAGGATTTCTGTTCCGTTATCTGCCTGCAAGCCAATTGCATGCTTCGTCGGAAAGACATTCAGTACTTTCCCGTTTACCGGTGACACAATCGTTCCCTGGTCAGGCTTGATTGCAAAGCCATCCCCCATCATTTTACCGGAGAATACTTGATCAGGCACCTCGGTGATGGAAAGAATTTCCCCGCTTAACGGGCTGGCAAATTCCAGATTGCTCAAATCGACAGGTGCTTCTTCCGCATCTTTTGCTTTATCGATGATTTGCGAAACGTCTTCTTTTGATCTCGGTGTTTTTCCATCTATAATATCCTGCATCTGACCGCGCAAACTGTCGGAAACGGGTCCGAAGATTGCCTGGATGTTATTACCTACTTCCATCACGCCAGAAGCACCAAGCTTCTTCAACCTGTTTTTATCTACTTCATTTTTATCATCGACACTGACCCGCAAACGAGTAATACAAGCATCAAGGTGGGTGATGTTTTCTTTTCCACCCATTGCAGAAAGGATTTCATATGGCAAGTCTCCGATTTCTTCTCCATCGTCCTCGTCCGCGGCCTCATCTTCCCGTCCTGGTGTCGCAAGGTTAAACTTAAGAATTGCCCAGCGGAATCCAAAGTAATAGATGACCGCAAGAACCAGACCGACGATGATGACCCACCACCATGGGGTTTTATTTTGCATGACCCCGAATAAAATGAAGTCGATCAATCCACCGGAAAAGGTCATCCCTATTTTCACATTCAGTAATTGCATCGTCATAAATGATAGTCCAGCAAATATTGTATGGATTCCGAATAAAACGGGTGCTACGAATAAGAAAGAGAACTCTAAAGGTTCCGTAATACCCGTCAGGAAAGACGTCAAAGCTGCAGATCCCATTATACCTGCTACTACTTTTTTACGTTCCGGCTTAGCAGTATGATAAATGGCCAGAGCAGCTGCCGGAAGACCGAACATCATGAACGGGAATTTACCAACCATGAATGTTCCAGCTGTAAATTCATCGACACCATCTTTTAATTGCTCGAAGAAGATAGTCTGGTCACCGCGGACAATCTCGCCAGCCGCGTTCGTATAGGAACCGAATTCGAACCAGAATGGCGAATAAAAAATATGATGCAGACCGAATGGAATCAATGCTCTTTCAATAACACCAAAAACAAATGTCGACAGTGTCCTGTTTGTTTCCAGCATGAAATGGGATAAAGCATTCAAACCTGTCTGAGCATATGGCCATATGAATAACATGATAATTCCTAGAATCAAGGCTGAAAACGCAGTGACAATAGGCACAAACCGTTTTCCAGCAAAAAAGCCCAAAAACTGTGGGAGTTGAATATTGAAAAACTTCTTATACATATAGGAGGCTAATAACCCTACTATTATCCCTCCAAACACACCGGTTTGAAGAGTCGGCGTACCGAGCACCATGGCATAAGCAGGGTTATCCTCTGCCATTTGCTGTGTTACGTCCCCGAAAACCCCCATGGTGACATTCATGATTAAGTAACCAATGATCGCCGCTAGTCCGGCTACTCCATCCCCGCCGGCAAGTCCGATGGCTACACCAACCGCAAATAGCAACGGCAGGTTATCAAAAACGACACCACCTGCTTCAGCCATTACAGCCAAAATTTCCTGTACCCAAGGGGTCCCGAAGAAAGGAACCTTCTCCACAAAGGTATCCTGGGCAAAGCTTGTACCAAATGCAAGCAAAATACCTGCCGCTGGGAGCAGTGCTACCGGCAGCATTAGTGCTTTACCGACTTTTTGCAACGTGCCAAAAGCATTTTTGAACATAATAATACCCTCCTAAGTATTTTGATTTTTGCTAACCAATCTATCCTAAAACGTTTTCAGGAAGACAAATAAAAAAGGCATGAGTATTCAAGATTCAGGTTAAAAGGATATACTTATCCCTTAAGATAACCTGAAAATCTCTTCATACTCATGCCTGATCGAATCAGTTACACGTAATGATTAGGATTTATTGGTTAAGCGCTGTAAATGAATCGTTAAATAAAGTACTTCCGATTCATCCACGGATCGATGTAATTGTTTTTGCATGACCTTGACTAACTTCCAAGCAAGATTATAGCATACGGGATATTCTTTTTTCAACATATCCGCCAACTTCTTTTCCCTTCCCAACGCCTCTCCTTTATGGACACGGTCAATAGCCCGGTGAAGATGTTGAATCAGACGAAAGTAATTGACGTCCTGCTTCTGAAGCTTGATATCCAAATTGTCTTCAATCAATTCAATCATGGTGGTGATCAACTGGTGATACTGATTAATATCCCGTAATGACTTATCCGTCACAGCACTATGGATATGCAAAGCGACAAAACCTATTTCCCCTTCCGGAAAATCGACGTTTGTCTGCCTCTTCAATTTCTCCACTACTTCCACTGCTACCTGATACTCTTTTGGATAGAGGGCCTCGATTTCAAATAAAAATGGATTAGAAAAGTTCATATCTTTTTTTGCCCGGTTGACTGCAAAAGCAATATGGTCTGTTAGCGCTACGTGAATGTGCTCATTAAGTTGTTTCCCCATTCTCTCTTCGATAAACAACATGACATCATTCATAAAATCAAGTAACGCTTTATCAATATAAGGGAGCAGATTAACGTATTGTTCCTTTTCCTTTTCATCCTTCAATAGGAAAGTTTTATCCGCCTTATCAACCGAAATACGATCCCCTGGTTTTCGGTTGAAACCGATTCCTTTTCCGATCAACACAACCTCTTTGTAGGCTTCGTGCTCTGCGATGACCACATTGTTATTCAAGACTTTATCGATCAATAGCTGTTCCATGCTTTTCTCTCCCTGTTTTCCTGCAATTCCCTTAACCTTTGTCTATCGTAATGCTATGCAAATCTTTTTACAAGTGAATTTATTTATACAAATCCTTCCCCTCAGGACAAAAGCGCAAGCGGCTGTTTAAAGGCGTACAGGCTAGAGCCGCCACGTCCTGTGGCAACGCCTGCATGACCCACATCGTTGGGGCCTCCGACAAGCTTAAGAACAGCCTCGGCGTGGCGCTTTTTGCCACACCGAGGGTGGGCTTAAGACCTCGAGGGGGTAGGCGCTGGAGCTGGACGTGGCTGTTTCAGCCAATAATGATCCACAGACAGTTAAATTTATCATTTCCTATACAGCAAAAAAGGACTGACACAAGGAATATTCCCTTATGCCAATCCGCCTTACACGCAATACCCAATGAGCACTCCGCTATTCCATTTGCCTTGCCAGAAATCCGGCAGCAGTTTCGATAGCCTTTTGTTCTACAGGGCCTAAATCACCTTTTGTTTTCGACATGACCATGACACATCCAATTGGATCGCCATTTGCGATAATCGGACTTAGCACATAGGAAGCAATGTTTTCCTCTCTTCCCTCTACGAATTCGACAGACGCATCTGTTTCCGTCACCAGGTTACGCTCATCCATTGCTTTCTCCATTTGCGAACCGATGTTTTTACTTAAATACTCTTTTTTGGATTCACCGGCAACAGCTATGAATTCATCACGATCACATATAAGTACGGGAGATCCTAGAGAATCAAACAGTGCATCCGCATATTCTTTTGCGAAGTCGCCTAACTCACTGATCGGGGAGTACTTTTTCAAAATAACCTCTCCATCCCGGTCAACGAATATCTCTAACGGATCCCCTTCTCGAATTCTTAACGTTCTTCTTATTTCTTTTGGAATCACTACTCTGCCTAAATCATCAATTCGACGCACAATTCCTGTTGCTTTCATCTGCTGTGTAGCCTCACTTTCTTTGATGATCTTTCTGGTTCTCTTTCCACCATCGGTAACATTAAGCAGAAATAACCAGTTGTGGCTTTAGTATGATTCACCGAATAATAACTATACATAAATAATCTACATTTTGCCTTTAAACGCCGTTTCTGCCTCTCTATTCTCTTTTTGTGTTTTTCAGGCCGGTGATTAGTTCCTGGACGATGTCATAGCGTCTGTGTTGGGTTTCCCGATCTGGTCGTACTACTATCTTCAGGTTACGGTTTTCGGTACCGAGTTGAACCATCCGGCCATAGTTGTTGGCAAATTCAAATAGCTTTGCTCCATCAATCTGCTGACTGGTATCTTCCTCTACCAACAATTCGATTTTGCCTTTCTTTTCACTGACTGATTGAACGCGCTGCTGCTTGGCACTACTTTTTATCGATGCAACGTGAAAAAGATTGGAAACTTCTTCGGGATAATCACCAAACCGATCCAACAGTTCTTCTCGCAAGTCAAAAATAGCTTCCTGGGAATCAATGGCCTGGAATCGTTTATACATATCGATTTTTTGTTTCTCATCATCAATATAGCTGTCAGGAATATAAGCGTCCAAGTCCAAATCGAGTTCCACTTCGAACGGCTTTGCTTCTTCCACGGTTTTCCCTGCTTTTCTGGCATCGACTGCTTCTTTCAGCATTTGGGAATACATGTCGAACCCGACTGAATCGATGAAACCATGCTGCTGAGCGCCAAGCAGATTTCCTGCTCCGCGAATCGATAAATCGCGCATGGCAATCTTGAATCCGGAACCTAGTTCTGTAAATTCTTTGATCGCCTGCAGCCTTTTTTCGGCCACTTCTGTCAGCACCTTATCCTGCTGGTAAGTAAAGTAAGAATAGGCAACCCGATTGGACCTTCCTACTCTGCCGCGCAGCTGATAAAGCTGACTAAGCCCCATTTTGTCCGCATCATATACAATCAGTGTATTTACATTGGGAATATCCACGCCTGTCTCGATAATTGTCGTGCTGACGAGGACATCCGACTCTCCTTCCAGGAAGGAGAACATGACATTTTCCAATTCTGCTTCATTCATTTGGCCATGCGCAAATGCAACCCGGGCATCATCCACCAGGGTTGAGATCTCTTCCGCCATTCGTTCAATATTATCGACGCGGTTGTATAAAAAGAACACTTGTCCACCGCGGGACATTTCCCTTTCAATCGCTTCTCTGATAAAGACAGGGTTATACTCCATTACGTAGGTCTGTATTGGAAAACGGTTCTCTGGCGGCGTTTCGATTACTGATAAATCCCGCACTCCAAGCATCGACATATGAAGCGTGCGCGGAATAGGCGTTGCCGTAAGCGTCAGGACATCGACGTTGGTTTTCAACCGTTTGATCTTTTCCTTATGCTTTACGCCGAATCGCTGCTCTTCGTCCACAATCAGCAAACCGATACTTTTATATTCCACATCTTTTGAAAGCAATCGGTGGGTACCGATCACAATATCGACTAACCCTTTTCTCAATCCATCTAACGTTTCCTTCTGCTGTTTCCTCGTTCTGAATCTGCTCAACAGTCCGATGTTAACAGCATGTCCTTGAAAACGCTCCCTGATTGTTTCATAATGCTGCTGTGCGAGAATGGTCGTCGGTACCAGGATGGCCACCTGTTTTCCATCGGCAATTGCTTTGAAAGCCGCTCTTATGGCAACTTCGGTTTTCCCATAACCCACATCTCCGCAAAGCAAACGATCCATCGGTCGCGGTCTTTCCATGTCTTTTTTGATTTCTTCAATACAACGGAGTTGGTCCTCTGTTTCCTGATATGGAAATGCATCTTCAAATTCCCGTTGCATTAAGGAATCTTCGGAAAAAGCATAGCCCTTGGTTGCCTCTCTTTCGGCATACAGCTTTATTAAATCGTCAGCGATATCTTCAACGGAGGACTGGACTTTGCTTTTTACTTTTTTCCATTCACTTCCACCAAGTTTGTACAGCTTCGGTTCTTTGCCTTCCGAACCAACATATTTTTGAACCAGGTCGATTTGATCAATTGGGACGAAAAGCTTGTCATCTCCCATATACTTAAGCAGCATAAAGTCTTTGTGAAGCCCGTTTACTTCAAGTGTTTCAATACCGAGGTACCGGCCGATCCCATGATTGGCATGCACAACGTAATCTCCCACTTTCAGCTCCTGGTAGTTTTTGATACGCTCGGCATTTGATATCTTCTGCTTTCTTTTCGGTCTGCTGGTTCGCTTCTTGAATAATTCACTCTCTGTCAAAATAGCTACTTTATGCATCGGCAGTTCAAATCCGCTGCTGATATTATCAACCATGATCAGCGGCTTGGATTGCGGCAGCTGGATATCTCCTGAAACTCGGACAGCCTCCATATCATAATCGAAAAGAACCGCTTCGATTTTTTCTGCGCGCTGTTCATTCGGAGCAAAGATGATAATGGAAAAGTCATTATTTTGCCAGCGGGTAAATTCATTTTTCAATAAGTTCATTTGACCGTGGAACTGCTGCATGGCACGACAGGATACGTTCACCAAATTTTGCGGGTTGGTATTAGGAATATGGCGCAGAAATACAGACATATAGAGGCGAGGTTGTTTCATTTTCGCCCACGTGTCGTGCCAATCAAAGGAAATGGACAGGTTATGCACCATTTGATGGTGTTCCAACAAGCTCTGATGCCATTCCGCTTCCTCTTCATCCAGCCGGTTGGCCGTCTCTTGGATCCTGCTCATTTCATCCAAAATAATCAATCCATTCTCAGGGAGATAATCTAATAAACTACCAGGCTCCTGATAAAAATAACCAATATATTTATACATTTCCTGAAAACGTTCCTGCTGCCTTAACCGGTCCAAATCATGATTAACCGCTTCCGCTAATTTTTCCTTATCCTCTGCTTTTTTTAACTTTTTCAACGATATGGCCAGTTCCTCTTCGAGCTTGTCTGCCCCTGTAGCAATATCTTCCGGCCGCAACAGCATCTCTGTGGCAGGTCCTACCACCACTTGTTCTGCTTTTTCCAACGAACGTTGGGTCTCCGCGTCAAAAAAGCGGATGGAATCGACTTCCTCATCGAATAATTCCACACGAATGGGGTTTGCCTCAGTAATTGGATAGATATCGATAATTCCACCACGCAAACTGAACTCTCCTGGAGTGGAGACCATATCGACACGTTCATATCCCATTTCGACCAGGGAAGACAAATAGATCTCGATATCAATTTCTGTTTCTAGCTGAAAATGCAACTGGTAGTCTTTCCAGTATGATGCCGGAGGCAAAATCCTTTTTAAGGCGGCTACCGGTGCAATTAAAATACCAGAATCCCTGTTCATCCACTGATTCAATGCTTCGATTCGCTGACTTTTCAGTTCGGGACTGGCGATAGCAATCTCCGAAGCGATCAATTCATTGACCGGATAAAGATGGACAGACTCCCTGTCCGACATTTCCAGCAGATCCTCATAAAGCTGTTGAGCCTGCATCAATTGGTGCGTCACTAGTAGAATCGGCTTTTTGGCAGATTCATTGATCAATGAGGCCAGCATACCTCTTGCCGATCCCGTCAAGCCGGAAACCAGCTGCTCCTTTAGCCCCGCCTCGACACCGGACAAGACCGAATGTATATCGTCTTGTGTCTTTAAATATTGTTTTAATCCTTGCATGGTGCCTCCCCCTACTATTCATTAACCAGTTATGAAAATTTTACAAATAAGTACAAAAATGCCTTGGCGAAAACCAAAGCTTATTACTTTTAACAAATATGGCAATTTTTTATGAAGAGAACAGCTTCCCCTCTGATAAACCGAGGGAAACCTGCACATTTTATATAAAACCAACAAACTCTCATTACTGCAAAAAATAATCCAATTCATGGTAATGAGGATGCTGCTCCAAGGATGACTGGCAATTTTCACATATCGTTTGGATATGGACATCTCCATTAGCCTGATAATGAATCATTTCCCTTTTCTCATCCTGGCTAAGCGTATGAAAACCTAATTGCTGCTCATCAAGCACTTGCTGATTCAGCTTGCCAACTTCATTTCCGCAATGCTTGCACTGGTAAACAAGCGACATACGAAAAACCTCCTCTGGAAAAAAAGTGTTTTATACATACACTTTCAGTTTTTCCGTAGGGAAGGTTTCTATACCTATGTTAATTCAGTCTATGAATTAGCGGTTAAATTCATTCATTACTTCCAAGAAAGGCTTCTCCAGCCAAGTTTCACAAGCATCAGCTGCTTTTTCCACAACTTCATCCATGGTTTGCTGCTCCTGTTTGCTGAAGGTTCCAAGCACGTAGTCCGGAACCGGCATCGGGGTGGAAGGACGCCCGATCCCTACGCGGATTCGCTTGAATTCCTTCGTCCCTAAGTGATCGATAATCGAACGGATGCCGTTATGCCCTCCATGGCCGCCTTTTTCACGCAAACGGATTTTTCCCTGGGGCAAGTCCAGTTCATCGTAAATAACAACGATTTCGCTTAAATCCATTTCATAGTAATCAGCAAGCGGCCTGATCGACTCGCCGGATAAATTCATATAAGTCTGCGGCTTGAGCAGCACGACCTTCTCACCATTAATCGATTCCAGTGCATAAAGGCCATTGAACTTTTTCTTCTTCAACTTAATTTGATGCCTTCTGGCAATTTCATCAATAATCATAAATCCTATATTGTGGCGTGTTTGCTCGAATTTTTTTCCTGGGTTCCCCAGTCCTACTATACATTTCATTGCATTCACGTCTTTCTATCCATGATAAACGTCGATACCCTCTTATTGTACTTAGTTTACCCATAAAAATAAAGCAATAAAGAAAAGCGCAAGCGCCTTGCTCACCCCCGACAAGCTTAAGAACAGCCTCGGCGTGGCGCTTTTTGCCACACCGAGGCTGGGCTTAAGACCTCGATGGGGTAGGCGCTGGAGCTGGACGTGGCTGTTTCAGCCAATAATGATCCACAGACAGTTAATTTATAATTTCCAATACAATAAAGAAAAGCGCAAGCGCCTTGCTCCCTCCAGTTAAGGAGAAATACCCACAGTATTTTCTGTTATACAAAAAAAGGCGCCAAAAAGACCGTTATCCTTTTGGCGCCCAATCAACAGCTCTCTCTTCATGCTCTAGCCAGCATTCGGTCTAGGGCAAGCTTTGCCCCATCTGCAATCGGGGCTTCCACTTTTATTTGATTTTCGACCGTTCCGTCATCCAAGGATTCAAGCACCCACAAGAGGTGGGGAAGATCGATTCGATTCATTGTCAAACACGGACACATGTGTGGATTCAAGGAAATAATATCTTTATCAGGATGCTGTTGCATCAATCGTTTGACAAGGTTCATTTCCGTTCCGATTGCCCATTTACTACCTGCCGGGGCTCCGGAAATGGTATCAATGATATATTTAGTGGAACCTGCATAATCAGAACGCTCGACGACCTCGCGACTGCATTCAGGATGGACGATCACCTTCATATCGGGCCGTGTTTCTCGTATATACTCCACGTTTGAAACCCGAAAATTTTCATGGACGGAACAATGCCCTTTCCACAAAATCACTTGTATATTTTCGGCGTCCCCGTCATATTCTAACCGATCTAGGATCGGATTCCACACAGCCATGTTTTCCAATGGAATACCAAGATCGTATGCTGTATTCCTCCCCAAATGCTGATCAGGCAAAAACAGGATCCGTTCCTTTTGCGTAAAAGCCCACTCGAGCATGTGTTTGGCATTGGAGGAGGTAACGGTTGCCCCTCCATTTTCGCCGACAAACGCTTTTATTGCTGCGGTTGAGTTAACGTAGGTCAAGGGAATGATGCTATCACCGAATGTATCTTGCAGTATCTTCCAGCCTCTTTCGGTTTGATGGATATCAGCCATATCGGCCATCGAACAACCTGCCCGCATATCGGGGAGAATTACTTGCTGATAATCCTCTGTGAGAATATCTGCTGTCTCCGCCATGAAGTGCACACCGCAAAAAACGATGTATTCGGCTGCGTTTGCAGCAGACAACTGAGCAAGCTGTAAAGAATCGCCTGCTGCATCTGCAAATTGCATTACCTCGTCCTTTTGATAATGATGACCGGGGATAAATAACCGGTCACCAAACTTTGCTTTTATTGTATTTACCCTTTCGATCATTTCCATCTCTGACAAGTCTTTATATATTTCGGGCAACACTTGCTTTTTGGTGTGCTGAAGTACATCCATCATTTTCATCGATGCTTCCCCCTATCGATTGATTTTCTACTAGCATACTGATATCCAAAGCATGGAATGAATGGGTTAAATAACCGAGCGAAATGTAATCAACTCCTGTGTCCCGGTATGCAGCGAGCCGATCTTCCGTAATTCCACCAGAGGCCTCGGTAATGATTCCTTTTGGCACGTATTGAACAAACGCTGCCACTTCCTGAGGTGAGCGATTATCAAACATAATCACATCTGCTCCCGCCTCAACAGCTTCTATCACCTGTTCTTTGTTTTCTGTCTCTACTTCCACTTTCACCATGTGTCCTGTATGGCTTCTAGCCGCCTGCACCGCCTTGGTAATCGATCCACAAAATGCAATGTGGTTATCTTTGATCATGATTCCATCGTATAAACCAAACCGGTGATTTTTTCCTCCTCCACAGCTTACAGCATACTTCTCCAGCATCCGTAAGCCTGGAGTCGTTTTCCTAGTATCACAAATTTTTGTATGCCTGCTGCCTAATGCATCGACACTTTGCCTCGTTTTCGTCGCAATACCGCTCATTCGCTGCAGTAAATTCAAAATGACTCTTTCTCCAGTGAGAAGATGGCGAACAGGTCCTTCCACCTCTGCGATTTTCTCTCCGGGCCGAACAGATTGGCCATCTCGTTTCAGCAATTGGACACGGATTGATGGATCAAACAACCGGTATGCTTCTGCAATGATCGATAGGCCTGCCAGTACTCCCTGTTGCTTTGCAATAAATGATCCCGTACCTGTTTGATGGTTGGGAAAAATGGCTGTACTCGTCAAGTCCTGATCGCCGATATCCTCCAAATAAAATCGCCGGAGCAATTCTTTTAATTTGATAGTGTTCACGTTTTGGGTTCCTCCTATATCACCGCTGCTTGCTTTTGCAATCGGCGGATTATCCTCTTGTTTTCCCATTCTGTGCTGGAAACGGGAAAATCGGTTCGGTAATGACCTCCCCGGCTTTCTCTTCTGGCTAAGGCAGAAGTTGTAATCAGCCAGGCTACAGTCAGCATATTCACTTTCTCTGCTGTCTCCCTCTTATCGATCGTAATCGGCCCATGAGGATCGAAGGATTCTTCCAGCCACTTTTTCAATTTTGTAAGCCCTCGCTGGTCCCGCACTACTCCTGCGTACTCCGTCATCATCGAGCGAATAGCATCTTTCTGAGGAAGTGTCCCTTTGAATGCTTGATTATTTGTAAAGGCAGCAGGATGGTTTACGAATAATGACGGCGCTTTCGACAAGATGTTTTCTGCTGTTAAATCCCCAAATACAATTCCTTCCAATAACGAATTGCTGGCAATGCGGTTTGCTCCATGAACACCGGTCCAGGCTGCTTCTCCGACAGCATACAATCCTGGCAGCGATGTTTCCCCTCCTCTTCCTGTTTTGATCCCGCCCATTAAAAAATGGGAACCGGGAATGACAGGGAGTAAGCGGGACCTATCCAAGTGGTGCTTCTGACAAAGCCGGTGAATCGTAGGAAACCGCTTTGAAAAATTACTCACTGGCGAAATATCCAGAAAAACATCGATTCCTTGTTGTATTTGGTTGAAAATCTCCCTGGCAACCACATCGCGCGGCGCTAAATCTCCCATTGGATGGACACCGTCCATAATCTTTCTACCGCGTTCATCTACCAAAAAGGCTCCTTCACCTCTTACAGCTTCGGAAATAAGGCCGAGCACTTCTCCATCTCGATAGAGCATGGTTGGATGGAACTGAATAAATTCCAGATCGACCAGTTCAACACCAGCGCGGTAAGCCATCGCGATTCCATCACCTATCACAGAGGCATGGTTGGATGTATATTTGTAGAGGCTGCCGACCCCTCCAGTTGCGATGATGGTATGTTCTGCAAAATGGTAATGAACCGAGCCATTTTTATTGATTGACTTTATTCCTCGGCACCGTCCTCGCTCCGTAATCAAGTCAACAGCCATCTCCTTTTCAATAATCGCGACATTGTCTTGAATTTGATCGAGTAAAAACGTGGTCATCGCTTTTCCAGTAGCATCGCCGCCAGCATGAAGGATACGACGCTGGGAATGGGCCCCCTCTTTCCCTAAAGCGATCCGGCCACCTGTCTCCCGATCAAATTCCAATCCTTCTTTCATCAGCTGCTTAATATGAGCCGGGCCTTGTTGTACGAGCGTTCGAACTTGGTCGCTTTGATTATAATGACAACCTGCAGCCATTGTATCCTCGAAGTGACTAGACCAGTCATCCCCCTTGCCAATTGCTGCCGCTACTCCGCCTTGGGCCATGTATGAGTTACTTGAAGTTTTTGTGGATTTTGTGAAAATAATCACATTTTTATGCTTACTTAACTTCTTGGCAGCCACTAATGCAGACAAGCCGCCGCCGATGATTATTACATCCGTGCAAGGCATCGTCGCGCCTCCCCTATTTAAAGTCTTCCGATAACTGCTATGAAAAAAATGTATATCTATGTGTCTTGACACCTATATTTACATATTATTTAATGAATGACAAGAGCTTTGTTTATTTTATTAAATAGTTTTTAAAAGGACTATCGATTTTGTACGAAAGGGCATAAGATTTAATTGGGGATTTTCTCATCTTCTTTCCTGGACAGAAGCGAGCGGGCCCCAACGCTTCGGAAATACACTACGCTAAAAGTATCTTACTGCTTATTTAACTATGCCTTCTTGTTTGCCTGCGGGCCAGCTATTGCATCCAGAAAAAGTATTGGTGTACGCTTCGGTCTTTTTCAGATGGAGCAGTCTACGTTCTATCTAAAGAAAGATTTATATTGAGTGACTGTGAGAACACTCCTACCAGCGTAGACATAATACATAGACTTCAGGGGAGACAGCACGAGGCTGAAGACCCTGGAAGAGAAGCTGCATTTTGATTCTGAGGAAGCTGAAGTCGTGTCCACGGAAAGTGAAGTATCTGCCTAAACTCGTCACGAGCACTCAACCTTAATAACCTCATTGGTTCGCAGTGTATCGATTATCTATTATTTAATTGCATTAAACTGTAATCTAAAAAGGACCTAGAAAGTCAAGGCAGCGATACTTTGAGGAACGGAGCGTATGTTTTTATACGTGAGTACCGGAAAAGGGAGCTAACGAAGAGATTCGACGTGTCATTTTCCCCGCATTTTAGAACTTCCTTTACAATTGGTGTTCTAAAAGAGGACAAAAAGGACCTAGAAGGTCAAGGCAGCGATGCTTTGAGGAACGGAGCGTATGCTTTTAATACGTGAGTACCGGAAAAGAGAGCTAACGCAGAGATTCGACGTGTCATTTTTGTCCGATTTTAGAACTTCCTTAAAAAAGAAAGGAGAAAAAAATGATCTACATGGACCACGCCGCCACCACCCCGCCACGTGAAGAAGCATTGCAAATGTATGTAGAAGTATCAAAAAATTTTTTTGGCAATTCAAGCAGTTTACATGATATGGGCACACAAGCAAACCAGTTGTTAGAAAATTGCCGAAACCAACTGGGAAACCTTCTACACGCTGAGAAGGATGGCATCTATTTTACAAGTGGAGGAAGTGAATCGAATGTACTCGCTCTCCAATCCCTGATAGAAGCAAACAACCATAAAGGAAATCACTTAATTACTACGCGTATCGAACATTCCTCCATTCTCCATTTTTTTGCCCGGATGGAAACGTTCGGCTATGAGGTGACCTATTTGCCAGTAGATTCTAATGGATTGATCGACCTGGAAGAACTGAAGGAGGCAATCCGCGAAGAAACCATCCTAGCATCCATCCAGCATGGAAATGGGGAAATAGGCACCATACAACCAATAAAAGCAATCGGCAGCCTGCTCCATGCTCAAGGCGTATTGTTCCATAGCGATTGTGTCCAGACTTTTTGTAAACAGCCTTTAGCTCTCGCAGATCTTCCAATCGATAGTATCTCCGTCTCGAGTCATAAGGTGTACGGACCCAAGGGAGTTGGCGCCGTTTATATCAATCCGTCTGTACCTTTTAGAGCTTTACTGCCAGACACCACGCATGAGAAGGGGTTTCGCCCGGGAACTGTTAATGTACCTGGTATTGCGGCATTTGTTACGGCAGCAGAACTTCTACATGAAGAAATGACAGCCAATCAAGAGCGGTATAAACAGCTTCGCTCTGCGTTTATCGAGTTACTTTCGGATAAGTCCAGCAATGTAGTAATAGAAGGTGGTGCTAGGGAACATCTTCCTCATATTCTCGGAGTCCGCTTTCCAGGAATCCAGGGACAATACGTCATGCTGGAATGCAATCGGAACGGTCTGGCTATCTCCACTGGCTCTGCCTGCAGCAGTGGACAGCAGGACCCCTCAAAAACAATCAAAGCTATCGGAAGAACCGATGAACAGGCACTGGAGTTTATCCGTTTTTCATTTGGCCGGGAAACAACAAAAGCAGAAATTACCGAGGCAGCAAGAATACTTAATACTTTACTGGCTAAATTCTTTATAACACAATAAAGACAAACAGTAGCGTATCAAGAAGGAGTGTGTACGATGGGAAATAATCAAAAGCTGACAGGAGAAAAAAGACGGGGGACGATTTTGCAGTGGCTGAAAGACGCTAAAAATCCGATTACCGGTGGTGAACTCGCTGAAAAAACAAACGTCAGCAGACAAGTTATTGTCCAGGATATCTCCTTGTTAAAAGCAAAAAATGAGCCGATTATGGCAACAAGCCAAGGCTATTTATATATTCGCGAAACGCCTGAGGAGTTCTTGCATAAACGGGTGATTGCCTGCACGCATCGGCCGGATCAAACAAAAGAAGAGTTGTATCTGCTGGTCGACCATGGGGTGACGGTAAAAGATGTTCGAATTGAACATCCGGTCTACGGCGATTTGACTGCTTCCATCATGGTAAGCAGCCGACATGAAGTAGATCAGTTCCTGGACAAAATCCATTCAACAAATGCTGCCTATCTCTCTCAGCTTACAGATGGAACCCATCTGCATACGTTAGAAGCAGACACAGAGGAAAAATTGGATGCCGCCTGTACAGCACTGGAGAAAGCGGATATCCTCATTCATACTTGACTATATTTCTACAGCAAAAAGGTACAGTCCAATGACTGTACCTTTCATTCTATTAGCCTTATTCATTTTCATTTTTTTCTGCATCGACTAATTCCGGCTCTGTTTGCTCTTCATCGGATTCTTCCTCAACCGTACCAGAATCAGGAGTCAAGATCGAGACGATGGTAGTACCCTCATCCTCGGTGATTTCATAATCCCCACTCTTAGGTAAGTCTGCAACGGTGATGCTTTCGCCAACCTGAAGATTTGCGACATCTACGACGATTTCTTCAGGAATATTACCTGGCTTTGCGCGGACGGCCAAATTGTAAAGAGGTTGTTGCAACACTCCTCCATCTTTAGAGCCTTGAGCTTCGCCGTCCAAATGGATTGGTACTTCCACATCTATTTCCTGAGACATATTAACCGCATAGAAGTCCGCATGGATCAACTCGTCCCTTAGTGGTTCGACTTGATAGTCATGCAACATAACATCCACTGAGTCGCCGTCCACCGTTAAGGAAATAATCGCGTTACGTCCTTCGTCTCGGACCGTTTTAAGTAGTTCTATACTATTTACAGCCACTGTTTTTGGCTCTTTTCCTTTCCCATATACCACAGCAGGAACCAATCCTTGCTGTCTAATCAATCTTGTATGTGATTTTTTTAAATCTTCCCGTTTTTCCGCCTTAAGAGTTACTGCCAAGTTAATCACCCTCCATTGAAATTAAAAACAATCTAATTGTCATTATTTCCCGCTAACCGGCATACTTAAACATTATAAACGTTGGCAAACAAGTTGATTACATCCTGGGGCTCTATTCTCGCTGCTTGCTCTATGGAAGAAGACCGGTGTCCTCAATAATTTCTTTTGCCTCATAAACAGGCAGGACTAGTTAAGCAATACTATCAATCGAACAAGATACTTACAGACTGTAGTTCATGTACGCGAATGATTGCTTCACTGATTAATGGAGCAACGGATAGCTGCGATATTTTTTCGATTTGTTTTTCTTCTTTTAGTGGAATGGTATTGGTTACGATTAGTTCTTTGATTTTCGATTGATCAATTCTTTCTATAGCGGGGCCAGAAAGAACTGGGTGTGTACAACAAGCATACACTTCTTTTGCACCATTTTCAATTAAAGCATTGGCGGCAAGCGTAATGGTCCCGGCTGTGTCGATAATATCATCAATCAAAATGGCGGTCTTTCCTTCAATATTACCGACAATATTCATTACTTCCGAAACATTGGGTCGAGGTCGCCGCTTATCGATAATGGCAATTGGCGCTTTCAAACGATCAGCCATTTGACGTGCTCTCGTTACCCCTCCGTGGTCTGGAGATACGATAACTAAGTCATCCAAGTTCATTTCCTGGAAATAATCGGACAGGATTGGCACACCAAGCAGTTGATCGACCGGAATATTGAAAAATCCTTGGATTTGCGGAGCATGCAAATCTAACGTGATAACCCGGGAAGCGCCTGCAGTTTGCAATAAATCGGCAACGAGCTTGGCGGTGATCGGTTCTCTTGCCCGTGCTTTACGATCTTGTCTTGCATATCCATAGTATGGAATGACAATATTAATGGACTTCGCAGAAGCCCGTTTTAATGCATCGATCATAATCAACAATTCCATTAGGTGTTGGTTGACCGGTTCACTTGTTGATTGAACGACATAGACATCGCATCCGCGAATACTTTCCTCAATATTGATTTGCACCTCGCCATCACTAAAGGTCGAGACCGAACATTTACCCAATTCAGTTCCAATATGGGCAGCTATTTGTTCCGCCAGATGCGGATTGGAATTTAATGTGAATACCCGTAGTGATGAGTCTTTATATCCAGTTGCCATCTGATAAGCCCTCCATTAATCTTTTTTCGGTTTTTTTATTTTCTTGGCATAGTCTTCTTTATTTGTCTGTCTCGCCCGGGCGATGGAGAGTGCTTCTTCCGGAACATTTTGGTTGATGGTAGAACCAGCGGCAACATAAGCACCCTTGCCGACAGTAACCGGCGCAATGAGATTGGAATTACATCCGATAAACGCATCATCCTCTATCTTGGTCAAATACTTGTTCTCCCCGTCATAATTGACCGTAATCGTACCGCAACCAATATTTACGCCCTTACCGATTTCCGCATCGCCAATATAGCTTAAGTGGGAAACCTTGCTGTTTTCTTCTACGGCCGCTTTTTTCACTTCTACAAAATTGCCGATTTTCACCTGGTCACCGAGCGAACTTTGCGGGCGAATATGGGCAAAAGGGCCAACTTGCACGCGTTCCCCGATTTCGCTGTCCTTTGCGACACTTTGACGGATTACCGTTTCTGCCCCTACCGTACAGTTTTCAATCTCGGAATTTGGTCCGATTACTGCATCGCTTTTGATCACTGTTTTTCCATTCAAAATGGTTCCAGGATAAATCACCACATCCTGTTCAATCACTACCTCTGGAGCAATATACGTGTTTTCCGGATCCGTAATGGTAACCCCATTTCTCATATGCTGCTCATTAATCCGTTTTTTCATCAGTTTCTCTGCCTGCGATAGTGCCACTCTGTCATTAACGCCGATTGTTTCATCAAACGTACCGGTTTGAAATGCACCGACTTTCTCTCCGCTATTCTTCAAGATTTCCAGTACATCCGGTAAATAATACTCACCTTGAGCATTCTCGTTCGAAACCTGTTTTAAGGCGGTGAACAAGGCCTGATTATCAAAACAGTAGGTGCCGGTATTTATTTCACTGATCGCAAGCTCCTTTGTTGAAGCATCTTTATGTTCCACCACTTTTTCCACCGTGTTATTTTCATTGCGGATCACACGACCATATCCCGTCGGATCAGGGGCTTCTGCGGTTAAAATGGTGGCCTTCGCACCCTCGCTGTCATGATGGTTCATCAAAGCTTCCAAAGTACGGTTGGTCAGTAACGGTGTGTCACCACTGACAACGATTGTCGTACCTTTTTTGTCTTGAAGCAGATCTTCCGCTTGAAGAACTGCATGTCCAGTTCCCAACTGTTCTTCCTGGATAACAAACTCTACTGCTTCGCCAAGCTGTTCTTGTACTTTTTCAGCTCCGAATCCTACTACTGTTATTAATTTTTCCAAATCCAGCTTATTTAATTGATCGACAACATGTTGTACCATCGGGCGTCCCATCACAGGATGCAATACTTTGTAAAGCTTCGACTTCATCCTTGTTCCCTGCCCAGCTGCCAGCACAACGGCATACCTTTTGGTCATGTAGAAACCTCCATTTTCATCCCTGTTTTTTTATCTGCAGGTGCGAAAAAAAACGGCCGTAAATCCAAGAATATACTTCCTGACGGCTATCGATTCACTTCTCTTCTCATATCATTTATCCAGTTATGAATATATCTTAAAACACTAGGCATTTCAATAGAGAGCCCCTGCATTCACGCTGCTGTATCCAGAGTCAAACCTGTTCAGGAAATTTCATTGTCCTGCATCAATCGGTTTAAGGAAAGTTTTCCCGGTCGTTCCAAGGGAGAACCTTTCTTAAACGATCGAAATCAATTATTTCGAGCATAAAAAGAAGCCTAATCTAAGAAGATTAGACCCCCTGCTGCTTCCAAGCTTTAAGAAGCACCCGCTTCTTCATATTCTACTTCCACTTCTCCGGCACGGTGATACTCTTCTAATACAGCGTCTTGAATTTTACCTCTGGTATTAGAATTAATCGGATGCGCGATATCGCGAAATTCCCCATCAGGAGTACGTTTAGAAGGCATTGCTACGAATAACCCGTTGTTGCCGTCAATGACGCGAATGTCATGGACAACAAACTCCTGATCCAACGTAATAGAAGCAATTGCTCGCATTCTTCCCTCGGTATTAACGCGGCGTAATCTGACGTCTGTTACTTCCATTATGTTTCACCACCTTTTCCCTATAGAACTTATTACCATAAATTCAACAAAATAAGAATAAATCCTGCCTGTTTTAAAAATTTTTTCAAAAAAGATGTTTATTTTTTTGAAAAAATAAATTAGGGAAAAAGGCAAAGAAGAGCACAGAACGTCTCGTTCACCCCCGACTAGCTTAAGACCTCGAAGGGGGGTAGGCACTTGAGCCAGACAACAACACATCATTCCGTCAAAACTTAATTTTTGAAAATACCGCCGAATGACGATCCTTTTCAGGTGATAAAGAGGCGTAGTCGGCCTCATTTCATTCTTGAAGAAAACAAGTTACCGCGATGAACCTCAATCTGTCTGTTTTTCACGTCGACATTGGTGATTTGGATAAGCGATGTATATTCTGTAATGACTCTTTCCTCATCCTCGTCTTCCGCCTCGGCCAGAACACCGATAGCTGCCACTTCAGCCCGGAATTCCTCCATTAAGTTTTTCATACCATTGACCGTTCCGCCAGCTTTCATAAAGTCATCGATAATACAAACTTTGGAACCCTCCTGAAGACTTCGCTTAGAAAGCACCATTGTTTGGATCTTCCTTGAAGAACCAGAAACATAATTGATGCTCACAGTTGACCCTTCTGTCACTTTAGGGTCACGGCGGACGATTACTACCGGAACATTCAAAAATGAGGCAACTGCATAGGCAAGCGGAATTCCTTTGGTGGCCACAGTGACGACTACATCGATTTCTGCACTGGCAAATGCACTGGCAAACAACCTACCAATATTTCTTACCTTGGAAGGCTCTCCCAGGATATCACTCATGTATAAATAACCACCAGGAAGCAGTCGGTTCGGGTCTTCCAGCTCCTCACACAATTGATCGATGAACCTTTCACTGTTTTCCTGGGAATACTCCGGAATGTACTTTACCCCTCCCGCTGCACCAGAAACGGATTCCAAGTAACCAATCCCCAAGTTTTGTAGGTTGAGGTTTATAATTGTTAAATCCTCACTGATGGAAGATTTAGCAGCATCAAACTCCGCAGAAAAAAACGGGAGGGAGACGAGCTGGGACGGATGTTCAACCAAATAATTTGTCATTGCCACCAAACGGTCACTTCTTTTCATGTTTGCACCTCAAAAGCCGAATATTTTCATTAAATATAACACTTATGTACGTATTCAATCAAGTAACTGGTGATAGCCGAGCATCCTTACTACATAAACTTCGTCGCAAAAGCCTCTAAGACTGTTATAGATGCGATATGCACGTGATTCCTGATGGGCCAGGGAAAAGACAGTCGGACCACTTCCACTCATTAATACAGCATCTGCCCCTGCTAGTTCCATCTGTTGCTTTATTTGTCTTACCTCCGGATACATCGGCAGTGTGACGGATTCTAGAACGTTCCCCACTTTCCCGCACATTGCATCAAAATCTTCGGCTTCAAGCGCCCTGATCATTCCCTGTGTGTCTGGATGTTCTACGCCATCCGGCGAGAAGTTTTGGTAAATGGTTTGAGTCGAAACACCGATCGCTGGTTTTGCCAATACGACCCAGCAGGATGGCGGTGCAGGCAGTTCTTCGATTAACTCCCCTCTCCCTTTAGCCAAAGCAGTTGTATTATAGACACAAAATGATACATCAGAACCTATCTTTGCTCCTAATTCCGCCATTTCCTTTACGGACATACCCAGCTGCCATAGTCTGTTCAAGCCGCGGATCACTGCTGCGGCATCACTGCTTCCTCCTGCTAGTCCAGCGGCGACCGGAATGTTCTTTTCGATAAAAATGTTAATCCCTTTCTTTACATTGTATGTATCTATTACCAGTTTTGCTGCCCGATAAGCGAGATTCCGTTCATCATTCGGGACAAACTGGTTTTCTGAGTCGATGATTATTTTATCGGATGGAAGTTCCGTCAGTCCTATCCGGTCCGCTAAATCGATCGTGGTCATCACCATTTCGATTTCATGGTAATTATCTGGCCGTTTATAAAGAACATCCAGGCTCAAGTTAATTTTCGCCGGTGCTTTTTCAAGTAATTGCATCGTACCACCTGCTTTTGTTGATATTTATTTTATAAATAGTATCATACCATAGTACTTTACCACCAAGATACCGACGTTTGGTTAAGGTTTATGATAAAAAGGGGACAAACCCCTTTGTTTCAGGATTTGTCCCTTTGAAGCTGCTGTTCGGCCATCTCAACTGCGCGTTTAACCATATTTCCGGCATCACGCGCCTTGATTCCTCCCCAGCCTTCTTGTTGCACCGTGTCGTAAAAACCTAATTCCTTTGCAATTTCCTCTTTCAACTGGTCGGACATGATTCCTCTGCGCCTGCCCATGAAAGAACAGCCCCTTTCAAAGTAAGCTTTTTACGACAGTTATAGTGTAACCTTATGGCAACAGCCTACCCCATTTTTTTGTACACAAAAATGGAAAAACTTGATAACGGAACGAGTTGCTGCTTTCAATATAGCATCAACAAAAGTGGACAGAACAAAAGCGCAAGCGCCTGTTTAAAGGAGTACAAGCTGGAGACCTCGAAGGGGTAGGATCTGGACGTGGCTGTTTCAGCCAATAATAATCCACAGACAGTTAAATTTATCATTTCCTATACAGTAAAAAAAGCAGTAAACGAATGTTTACTGCTCCCCAACGACCATTTTGCTCATATCATCGATGAAATTCAATTCTACAGTTTCTGTTAATACATCTGCGTAGCTGTAAGACACTCGCTCAAACGCATTCTCGTCTTGATCCAGCTCGACAATAAATACCGAGGGATACGTTTCAGCCAGAGTACCAAACCGTTCAATGGTTTTTCTCCTTCCGCCATTTGCTTTCAGCTTCAGGCGTTTACCAATTTGCCCGTCTAAACCTTGTTTAATTTCCACCAATGTTTTAGCCAATGCACTCCACCTCACTGTTTTTACTATACCATAAGCTTGTTCTTAAGTCAAATAAAATCTTATATTATAACAGCATACTAAAATTACTGTCAATAAGAAAAATCGCTTTTTCCTTAATTACTGTTTATTTTATCTAGTTACCGATAAATTATGTAAATAAAAAACACTTCTTACCACATATGTGTTGAAGTGTTTAATACAAGTTCAATACTCTTCTGTTTCTTCTTCCTTTAAGTAAGGCATTCCTGTTCGTAACAATCCCCGGGTCTCTACACCTCCGAGTCCCTTAGCGCCTGTCATGGTATTTCGAAGTGCTTCCCAGACGCTGACCTTTTCCATGAACGGTGTATAAGCAATTTTAGCGGCAATATAGACAGGATCCAGAGCGTGGATATTGATTCGGGAAGGAGAGCTCGCAAAATTGGCCCCGGCTCTGATCAGGGACTCAAAATGCGATTGACAAGCCCCTGCGAATATAACCAGTTGGTCCAAATGGGGAACTACCTGTCTGGCTTCCCGCACCGTTTCCGCAAAAAACTTAGAATGCCGGTATGCGGAAATATCGCTTTTCATCCCTTTATTCCTTGAATAAGCATCATGTCCGGTAATAATGATGATATCCGGCTGAATTTTTCTTACCAGACCGGCAATTTCCAATGGCATGTCTTTCTCGCTTAGATGGACACCGTGCACTTGAAGACCGATTCGTTGGTACACATCGATGCATTTTTTTAAATAGAGACGGTCTCCGTCCAAATGCAAGACACGAGCAGGAATTTGAAAATAACTGGAATCCTGATGGTATCCTTCCGTCGATTCATATTCTCTCTTTTCTTTCATCAACTGATAGTCCTGACGAAATAGCCGATAGGAATAATCCTCTTTTTCCTTTTCTTTTTTTCTATAGCGTTCCAGGTCTCTTTTTTCTACGATTTGCAAGTCCTCTGGATCGGCATCTGCCGCTAATCGTACATCTTCTCCATGAAGAAGAACATGGTCCTCGGTGGTATGGATGACCCGAAACAGTATATCATTATGATAGGAATTACGAGTAACTAACTCTCCTTTAGAAACATTCATGCTTTCACCTCATCATAGCCGGATAGGTAACCATTCGTTACTAACTAGCCTATGTGAGGAACTAAAAGATGTGTCTAACGCCCTCCAGAAGCTATTCCTCCTGTCCAACTTCCGGATAAAACGTATTAGCCAAACGGGCAAATTCCTCCATTGTCAGCGATTCACCGCGCCTTGTTCCGTCTATTTCCGCCTGTCCCAAGAGCGTTTCAATCGTCTCTTTTGTCAAATCGGCGGCAAAATGTCGGGCTAGATTGTTTCTTAACGTCTTTCGTCTCTGACCAAAAGAGGCCTGTACCAAATCGAAGAAAAATGCTTCGTTTTGCACTTCAACAGGCGGTTCATCCCTGACTGTCAAATGAAGAACAGCGGAATCTACATTTGGCTGCGGCATGAATACGGTTTTAGGTACTGTCATCGCAATCGTTGCTTCTGTATAGTACTGGACGGCTATCGTCAACGAGCCATAGCTTTTGGTATTCGGCTTGGCTGCCATACGGTCGGCTACCTCTTTCTGAATCATGACGGTAAAGCTTTCAACAGGCAACTTCTCCATCAGCAGTTTCATTAGAATGGGCGTCGTAATATAATAAGGGAGATTAGCTGCTACTTTGATTTTTTGTCCTTGTTGAAAGTTTTCTTCAATCACTCGGATAATGTCCGCCTGTAAAATGTCTTGATTGATGATGGTAACATTATCATAATTGCCGAGCGTTTCTTTTAATATCGGCACGAGCCGCTGATCGATTTCAAAAGCTACCACCTGGTTCGAATGGATGGCCAGTTGCTCGGTCAGTGCACCCATCCCCGGGCCTATTTCTATCGTACCAGTCTGTTTATCGATACCTGCATAATCGATAATCCGCTCCAATATATTCACATCGATTAGGAAATTTTGTCCCAGGCTTTTTTTAAAAGAAAAACCATGCTTTGCCAGGATTTCTTTTGTTTTCAGAGGAGTTGCGATTGCCTTATGGTTATTCATCTTCTTCCTCCTTCAAGATTTTTTCCATGCTATCAACGAACGTTTGCCTGGATATTTGGAACATGTGCAGTCGTTTTAATAGTTGTTTCCCATTAGCATAACCAATTTTCAGGACTGCTCCTAACTTTTCCCGATGCTCTTTCGCTCTGCTGCCACCGAGAAGTCCATATTGGAATAAGTCGGATTTATTAATATCACTCTCGCTGACTTCTTCTATTTCATACACATTTGCCAAGGCCTGACGTATCGCATCTTTTGAAGCATGTTCTATTCCCAACCCTTTATCGTGCTTGGCTTTTGCTTCGGCCCGTGTCAAAAATGCATGCTTGCAGCCTGGTACGGCCTTCGATACGATGTGTCTGATTCTTTCCCCGGGATAGTCTGGATCCGTAAATATAATAACGCCCCGCTTTGACTGGGCATGTCTGACTTGTTCAATGATCGACTGGTTGACTGCTGATCCATTCGTTTCAATGGTATCTGCATCTACCGATTGTTTTATTTTTGCTGTGTCATCTTTTCCTTCCACCACAATGATTTCCTTAACTTTTAACTTTTTCATCTTCATCCTCCGCTTACCTGAACGGTTTATGTCTATAACTACTCTATCTTAATTTGTTTCCCGAATAAAGCCAAGCCTGTTCATCCCTGCTTTCTGTAAACATTAAATTTATTAGAAGCGCAGCTCCGATAGAATCTCCTATTTAGCAGCTTAGCTTACGGCAACAAAGAATTTACGATTTGAGCACCGAGCACTCGAATACACGTAGACTCCTGCGGGATGGAAGGCCTAGGGGAGACCCCGCAAAGCGATAGCTTGAGGAGGCTCGCCAGCCGCCCGCGGAAAGCGAAGTGTATTCGGGCTGCGACTTTTGGAAAAAACTAAAAAAACAGAACCTGCCTCTAAATAGGGAGACAAGCCCTGTTTTTTGATTAATCGAGTACTTTGACTTTTACTTTTTTACTGCCAAATCGGTGTGCTTCACTTGGCGAAGATACATGAACGTCGATTCGGTTGCCGGATACATTCCCGCCGGTATCCCCAGCAATTGCCGTTCCATAGCCTTCCACCCATACTTTGCTTCCCAATGGAATGACATTCGGATCGACAGCGATCACTTTGGCATTCGGATTATCCTTTAAATTGATCCCGGTCGCTGTGACGCCTGAACAGCCACTGCAGCTGGCCGAATACGCCGTAGCATGCATGTAATACGTTTGGGAGGATTCTTTTCCGTCACCGCCACGGGAGACCATTTCAGAGGAAGAATTTGCAGCGGTAGTCGTCACGGCCGGTTTTGGCTCCTGCTTTTCGACTTTTGTACCAACTGCCACAATTCGCTTCTCGCTTTCTTTCTCCACTTCTTCTTTTACCAATTTCCGATCAACTTCTTCTCCGTTTTCAAGGGTGACTTCGAAATGTTTGGCAACAATCCCCTCTTCGCCAGGAGAAACGACCTCTTCCTTTCCTTTTTCAAGGTTGTCATCCTGTTTGGTCACAACAGAATAATCAGTTTTCTCTTTAACGATGTCGGTTACCTTCTCCACACGAGTGATTTCAATCGGTGCATCCTTGCTGACTTCATCCTTCATTTTCAAGTTGACTCGGTCCAGCTTGCCTAATTCGATGTCTTCCTGCTTCAATAAATCTTCCACGGTGGAACCGACTGTCCAATACTTTTCTTTCTCGCCGCCGTCATTGACCGTTACTTGAAAAGCTTTATCAATGTTCACCTGCAATCCTTCTGATACCGATTCAGATGGGGCGGGAGCTACTTGATCATGTTCGCTGATGTCGATGTTGTTTTCTTCCAAAACTTCTCCGACGGTGTCAACAGTTGTGTAATATGTTTTATCGTCTCCATCAGTAGTCACTACAACTTCGATAGCCTTTGTGTAGTTGATTTCCATTCCCGATGTAAGTTTATCTTCTGGGTCGTGGGAGATCTTATCATGTTCTCCCAATTCGATGTTTAGTTCTTCTAAAACGTCGCCAACAGTATCAGCATGTGTGCGAACGGTTGTTGTTTCGCCGTCTGCACTCACAGTGACTTGGGCTTTCGTTACTTGAAATGTAAAAATACCCGCTAGAAACAGTACTGCAATGCTGGCTGCATAAATGACTGGCTTCGTTCTAAAAGCGGACAATAGCTGTGAAAATAATTTCATGCTCGCTTGCCTCCTTTATACCCGTTGTATTATATAAACAACGTTTTTCCCTGTCAATCCGTTCAGTCAAGGTACAAAAGTCCCCTAATCCCCGCTATTACAACAACGAAAGATGCATATTCAGTCAATGTTTCAAATATATTAAAAGTAAGTAACAGAGATAGACAGCATTTAATCAAATTGTAATGTATGATAATGCGGTCCATTCCTTAATTGATTATGCCATGTCCCATTTTCCGGAAAACTTGGCTTTTCTCCTTCTTTGTTCTGGCTTGTTAGAACCTGCGCAGGTGTAGGTCAGCCCTGCTCCTGATACAGCGTTCACTATTTGCTGTGTTCGTCACGGAGCAAAAAAAAGAGAACCAGACTCATACTGGCTCTCTCATTATGAACGCTGCTTATCCAAATTTAAACTCAAAAATTGCGACATATCCATACAAACAATGGCACTGAGCGTCAATCCTCCGGTAAGCATCTTCCACTACGGATTTATTTTAAATAATTTAAAGGCATTATTTGTAGTTGCATCGCTAACTTCCTCGAACGAAATTTCTTTGAGTTCGGCAATTTTTTCTGCGACTAATTTGACATAAGCAGGCTCGTTTCGCTTTCCACGGTTTGGGTGTGGCGCTAAAAACGGACAGTCTGTTTCCACCAGCAGCCGGTCAAGAGGGACAACCTTGGCAACTTCCTTAGGATCCGTGGCATTTTTGAAGGTAACAGGTCCACCTAGAGAAATGTAAAAATTCATATCCAGACATTCCTGGACAAAATCAGCCGAATCATTATAACAGTGCATGATTCCGCCAACCTCCGCGGCATTCTCTTCCCTCAATATTTCAATAATATCCTCGGTCGCTTCCCGGTTATGGATTATAATCGGTAATCCGACACGCTTCGCCAGCTGAATTTGTTTGCGAAGCACTTCTTTTTGGGTTTCCTTTGGCGACTTATCCCAATGATAATCCAAGCCCATTTCCCCGATAGCGACGACTTTTGGATGGCTCGCTAGTTCTTCTATCCACTCTAAATCTTTATCTTCCATATCGATGGCATCTACTGGATGCCAACCAACTGCTGCATACATAGAAGGATTGTTTTCGGCCAATTCCAATGCTTTCGGAATGGTTTCCCTGTCAAAACCCACAACCACCATATACTCGACGCCCGTTTCTTTGGCGCGCTGCAATACTTCTTCCCGGTCTTCATCAAATTGATTAATGTTTAAATGTACATGTGTATCAAACAGCATGTTAACCTAACCTCCTGGTAATACTTTCTCCGACTTTTTCTTCTTCATCACAGAAAAACGCCTATCCATATTTCATGATAAGCGTTTTTTTCCGTTATGAAAAAGATTCAGCACTACTTCACCTTTGAGCCATTCGGAAGATCATCTGCCACAGTGGTGAGGGAAAGCTTCCCGCTTTCGTCTTCACCTGACAAAATCATTCCCTGTGACAGCTCGCCTCTCAACTTGACCGGTTTGAGATTCGTCACACAAATCACTTTCCGGCCAACCAGATCCTCTGGGCGGTAATGCTCGGCAATACCCGAAACAACCTGACGACGTTCCGTACCGAGATCAAGTTGCAGCTTCAACAGTTTGTCCGCTTTTTCCATTTTCTCGGCACGGACCACCTCGGCCACACGCAAGTCAAGCTTCATGAAGTCATCATACGTGATTTCCTCTGCTTCTGTTTTTTGGACTTCCTTTTTCTCTTGCTTAGCTTCCGGCTTTTTCATCATATCCTTGATAACTTGCACTTCTTTTTCAGCATCGAGACGAGGGAAAATCGGATCTTGTTTCTGCACTTTCGTCCCTGCTGGGATCAGTCCATCCTGTTTTAAGCTATCCCATTCTTTTAGCGCCTGTTCTTTAATCCCCAGCTGGCTGAAAATGCGATCCGGCGTCTCTGTCAGGAAAGGCCTTAACAGCACGGAAGCTTTGCGCAATGATTCTGCCAGATGGGCCATGACATTTCCAAGCCGCTGCTTTTTCGCTTCATCTTTTGCCAAAATCCATGGCTGTGTTTCATCGATATATTTGTTGGTACGGCTGATAAACTGCCAGATAGTCGACAATGCTACCGAAAACTCCATGTTTTCCATGGCTTCTTCTACTCTTTCGACTGTTTCCACAGCCAAATTCTCCAGCTGGACATCGAACTGGTCCTCACCAGCTTTATAAGCAGGAAGTACCCCGTCAAAGTATTTATCAATCATCGCTACTGTCCGGTTTAGCAAATTACCTAAATCATTTGCTAAATCATAGTTCGTTCTTTCGACAAATCCTTCAGGTGTAAATACTCCGTCAGAACCAAATGGAACTTCACGCAGCAGATAATAGCGCAGAGCATCCAAGCCGTAACGTTCCGTTAATTGAATAGGATCCACGACATTGCCTTTGGACTTCGACATCTTTCCATCCTTCATGAGGATCCAGCCGTGCGCAAATACCTTTTTCGGAAGAGGCAAATCGAGTGCCATCAGCATAATCGGCCAATAAATCGTATGAAAACGGACAATCTCCTTACTCATCAGGTGAACATCTGCCGGCCAGTATTTCTGGTACCGCTCGTCCTCATCTGTTCCGTATCCGAGAGCTGTTATATAATTCGATAAGGCGTCGATCCAAACGTAAATGACGTGCTTCGGATCTCCCGGTACTTTGATCCCCCAGTCGAAAGTAGTCCTGGATACAGCCAAGTCTTCCAAGCCTGGTTTAATAAAATTGTTGATCATTTCATTTTTACGGCTCGCAGGCTGGATAAAGTCAGGATTTTCTTCATAGTATGCCAACAGCCGGTCAACATATTTACTCATTTTGAAGAAATAGGATTCTTCTTTTACTTTTTCCACCGGTCCGCCACAATCCGGACAATGTCCGTCTTCCAATTGCCGTTCCGTAAAGAATGACTCGCAGGAAGTACAATACCATCCTTCGTATTCATCTAAGTAAATGTCTCCCTGCTCCAGCAGACGAGCAAAAATCTTCTCCACTGTCTGTTTGTGCCGTTCTTCGGTGGTCCGAATAAAGTCGACATACGAGATATCAAGCCGTTTCCATAAATCTTTAATGCCACTGACAATTTCATCGACATAAACTTGAGGGGAAACCCCTTTTTCATCGGCTTTCTTCTGGATTTTCTGGCCGTGTTCATCCGTTCCTGTCAAATACATGACATCATAACCACGCAACCGCTTATAGCGGGCCATCGCATCTCCTGCCACTGTCGTATAAGCATGCCCTATGTGTAAGTTTCCGCTTGGGTAGTAGATCGGCGTTGTGATATAAAAAGTCTTCTTTTCCCTTGTCATCCGGGGAACCTCCTCTTTCAAACTTTCTTCATTATTTTCACCGGTATTCCCTTCGAACCTACATAACGCTCGAGGTTTTACCGAATTGATGAATAAAAACCAATATGTTTACATTGTAGACTATTTTACAGGATTTTTTCCATTCTGAACATCGTTCTGGCAAGTAGTATCCTGCGGTCATTATTCTATCCAGTAAAAATCCGCACACCACTTTGTCGAATCGACGAACAATTAATGTCGAAAATAGTCGAAAAAATAAAGATATCTGGTGAATCCCGTATGAAAATTATGGTTTTTTTATCGGTCCAACCACCTATATCTATCCCTCTAAAAAGGGGAATATATTAGTAATTGGACAAAATAGTCATTTTCTAGAAAAAATTAATTGACACTTATGTAAAACACTGGTACGCTATTGCTAAATAGTTGTCGAATTCTGACGAAATGAGGGGAGAAAATTTTATGAAATCTACTGGAATCGTCCGTAAGGTGGATGAGTTAGGTCGAGTTGTTATTCCAATTGAGCTTCGTCGTACCCTTGGTATCAATGAAAAAGATGCTTTGGAGATTTATGTGGATGATGATCGCATTATCCTGAAGAAGTACAAGCCAAACATGACATGCCATATCACTGGAGAAATCTCTGATGATAATCTTTCATTAGCCAACGGCAAGTTAGTGCTGAGCCCTGAAGGCGCACAGGAGTTATTGAAAGAGATACAATCTCGTTTGGATAAGTAATAGTAAAAGGCCCCTATCTTTGCATAGAGGCCTTTTTTTATTCAACATGAAAAGCCTGATACACGTCCCGTTTCGGCATTTTCCTATCGACCGCTGTTTGTTTGATTGCATCCTTGCTGCTTTCCCCTTGCTCCATGTAATAAGCCACATGCTCCTTAAGTGTCCAGTCCTCCCACCAATCAGTGTCTGCCTGGGCAGTTTCTGTGCCACCTTCGACCACAATACAAAATTCTCCCTTTATTTGTTTTTCTTCTGCCCACCGAAGCACTTCCTGAGCTGTCCCGCGAATATATTCTTCATATCGTTTCGTCAATTCTCTTGCCAGCGAAACCCTGCGGTTTCCCAATTGTTCGCCAATCGACTTCAACGTTTCTTTCAACCGATGGGGGGACTCATAAAACAACAAGGTAGCCCGAACATGCTTCAACAAATCAAGCTCTGCTTCTCTGTCTTTTTTCTTTCGGGGCAAGAATCCATAAAAATAGAATTCACGCGGTGAAAGACCAGAACCCACCAATGCACACAAGGCTGCATTGGCGCCGGGAAGTGTGACCACCGGTAAATTGCATTCCAATGCTGCATTTACCATTTCATATCCAGGATCGGAAATGGCCGGCATTCCGGCGTCACTAACCAAGGCGATGTCTTTTCCCTCTTGAAGTTTTTCCAACAAACCTGCTTCTCTCGCCTGTTTATTGTGTTCATGGTAACTGATTAACGGTTTTTCGATCGAGAAGTGATTCATCAATTTTTTGGTATTCCTTGTATCCTCTGCTGCAATAAAATCGACCGTCTTCAATGTATGTAAGGCTCGCAGCGTAATATCATCAAGATTGCCAATCGGTGTCGGAACCAAATAAAGAGTTCCTCCGGAAAAAGTCCCTTGAAAACTGCTTTGGATGTTCATCTCCCATCATGCCCTTCTGTAAAAGATTTAATCAGTTTATCCTTCTGTTTTCGTGAAAGCTGCTTTATTTGGTATTCTTCATGCATTGCTTCTTCTTTCGACGAAAAAGACTGACAGAACACCAGCTGAAACGGCCCCCTGCCCCTTGTATATTTAGCCCCTTTACCATTCTCATGCATGGTAATACGTTTTTTTAAATTGTTTGTATAACCGGTATATAACGTCCCATCGTTACATTGCAACATGTAAACCATGTGGGTTTTATCGTTTTCCATACAAGATTTCCTCAAGTTCTTTCGTATAGTTTCCTTGCTCATCAAAAGTATAAAGAGGCGGAAGCATCTTCAAGTCGGGTTTTCCATCGCGCGTCCCTTCAATCAAAAGAATGTTGGCTTCCTTTCCAGCCTTTGGATACACGAATCGAAGTTTTTTCGGCTCGATTTTATACTTACGGTACAGTGTCAGCAAATCTACCAGACGTCCCGGCCTGTGCACCATCGCCACTTTTCCACCAGGTCGGACCAATTTACTGCATGCTGCCACGACATCTTCTAACGTGCAATAAATTTCATGTCTGGCAATCGTTAAGTACGCATTACTGTTTTGCTCATTTTTCTGCGGTGTTTGAAAATAAGGGGGATTACAGGTGACCAAGTCAAAAGGACCATTTCCGAATTGTGAAGGCATGTCCTTTAAATCTCCGTGTACCATGGCGATTTGACCGTTCAAGTCATTGATGGTAACGTTTCTCTTTGCCATATCGTACAGCCTGCTCTGTATTTCCACTCCGGTGATATGGGCACGGGACCGCCTGCTCAACAGTAAGGGGATTACCCCATTTCCGGTACACAAGTCGAGGATGTTCCCCTGCTTTACCGGTACATACGTGAAATCAGCCAGCAGCACAGCGTCCAAAGAAAAAGCGAACACTTCCGGGCTCTGGATGATTTTCATGTTTTCTTCTGCCAGTAAGTAGTCAAGCCTCTCCCCGTTCTTCAATACAACTTCTTCCACGATTCCAAATCCTTTCTTCCTTTAGCGTGATAGCCATTCACCTACCCGCTTTTTAAAAAATCAGTCTGTATGAAAAGAAGGACTGAATCAAAGAAATCCTTGAATTCAGTCCTGTTCCCAATGGTTCGTGCGCTAGAACGCCCGTCCCTCTATTTGCTTTTATTTAGAAATAACAAGCAAAACAAGCAGTCTTCATCCTGGCGCGGACTGCCAAAATGAACGTTACAAATATGAAACCCTTCTTCATACAAACGCGCTAAATTATCATAGCCTTCGCCAACCGGTACTTCAGAGCTGCTGCTCTTGCCTGTTTCTTTTTGTTCTTCTTGTTCGGTACTGCTTTCCAATCGGTTGCGCAAATGATGATTCTCGACTGCGAGACGATGATTTTCTTCTAGCAGTTCGGCTAAGTAATTTTTCAAATCTCCCAATTGCTGGTATAACTGACCGATTTTCTCTTCCATATCTGTGACTTGTTCAAAAACTTCTTTTTTATTCACGCGTCTTTCCACCCCATCATTCCGTGGCTTGCGTAGATATGACTCCTTCATCGATAAGTTCATCGATTGTATATTCAATTACTCTTTCCTTTTCGGGAATTTCGATTTGGACGAGTCGTTCCAGAATATTCAATCCAACAACTTTTCCTGCTCCGTAGCCGGTTGTGATTTTCTCCCCTAAGTCAGGCAGGATTTTTTTCGCTGTTTCATACTCATCATTTTCATATTTCAAACAGCACATCAAACGTCCGCATAGTCCAGATATTTTAGCTGGATTCAAAGACAAATTCTGATCCTTTGCCATTTTGATCGATACAGGTTCAAAGTCGCCCAGGAAGGTGGAACAGCAGAGCATCCGTCCACACGGTCCGACACCACCAAGCAACTTCGCCTCATCCCGAACCCCGATTTGCCGTAATTCAATTCTTGTTTTGAATACAGAAGCTAAATCCTTGACCAGGTTCCGGAAATCGACCCTTCCGTCTGCAGTGAAATAAAAAATAACTTTATTACGGTCAAAGGTGTACTCGACCTCGACTAAGTTCATATCCAGGTTATGTTCCCGGATCTTTTGTTCGCAAATCCGATGTGCCTCATGCGAACTTTCCTGATTTTCCACCACCGATAATTTATCCTTCTCGGTTGCCAAACGGATGACTTTTTTCAATGGGAGTACAACATCTTCCTCATCCACCCGTTTATTGGAAATGACCACTTTGCCGAATTCAATTCCTCGGACCGTTTCTACAATAACATAATCGTCTTTGGAAATGATATTCCCGGCTGGGTCGAAATAATATATTTTACCCGCTTTTTTAAAACGGACGCCAATCACTTCTACCATCTGTCATTCACCTCTTCAAATGAAGTGTAAGCTGCTCCATTGCCAAAGCCGGATGCACATTTTGTTCCAATTTTCTTTTAGCCTCCAGAATCCGCTGCAAAGCATCGGTCGTTTCCTGTTTCGACCAATGCAGGGAGGCTTGAGAAAGCTTATCTTTTTCATTGATGAAAATGATCGCTTCCTCGTTGTCTACAAAGCTATAGACAATGTCTTTGAACCATAACAATAACAAGTCCAAGCCTCTTTGCATCTGTTGTCTCTCTTTAAAATGAGGCATCCATTGATTATTGATGAACAACATGGCTTCCTCCGGTTTCGACTGGAGTACTTCTGTTAATTGTACCACTATCTTTCTGGCATTAGCAAACCAGTCATCATGGCCTATTTCTAGTGCTTCGGTGATATTGTTGGTAAGCGCGGAGATCAATCTTGCATTGGAGGAAGATAATCCTTCCTCCTGCAGCTGCCGCTGTAAATTGGCTGCGTTCAAAGGCTTGAGAGCCATGATTTGGCATCTAGACCGAATCGTCTGCAGGATGGCCTGACTGTTAGAAGTGAGAAGCATCGCCGTTGTCTGTTTACTTGGCTCTTCTAAAAATTTTAACAGCCGATTGGATGCATTGGCTGTCATTTTTTCTGCGTCTTCTATGATATAGACCTTCTGATTCGATTCCAACCCTGTGTACGTAAACTCCTTTTGTAAGTGGAGGATTTGTTCTTTCTTGATAGAATGGCCATCCGGTATGATCCAGTGTACATCCGGGTGGTTGCCGGATTCTATCCGCTGACAATCCTTGCACTGCTGACAGGGCTCCTGACCGTTTTTATGGCGGCAAAAGATGCTTTTTGCCAACACCATGCTGATGGCTTTTTTTCCTGTCCCCCGGTTTCCCTGAAATAAATAAGCATGGGAAACCCGCTGTTTCGCCAGACTATTCGTCAGCATCCTGGCTACTAATGGTTGTATGGATGCTATATCAGACCATGTTTTCATTTACTTTCATCCTTACTCGCTGACCTTAAGTATATAAATTAACCAGCAGCCCTTTAATTTCTCCAATCAGGCCTAGTATATCAATCGGCTTTTTTTCCTGTTCCAGTACACCTTCCGTCAACTCCACCAGCTTTTCGTCGATATTTTCCACTGTCGTGAGTTTTCGGTTGTTTCCATCCATGTTCCAGCTGTGAGAATGTTTTAATTCCATCCCATATTGCACAGCTTCCTTGACAAAGTTTTTCACCATACGTTTATACTTGGCCAAATCCCGGAAAGACCGGGCACGCGCCAGTCTTTCCCCTTGAGCGGTAAGATCAGACATTAATTTTTGCAATTCCATCTCTTTTAGCTTTTGGCTTTGTGATTCTACCAAGGTTCCAAAACGCTTGTTTCCTCTGTCTACTTGAGGGATATTTTTCGGTGATGCCTCCACTTTTGAACGCATCTCTTGTGATATTTTCATTACTTCTCCTCTTTTTATCTAAAATTGAAAGAAAGATTCCACCGGTAATACAAAGACAGTCGCACCGCCAACTTCCACTTCGATGGGACGTGGGATGTAAGAATCCGCGTTTCCACCCATCGGAGAAATCGGCGCTACCATTTGTTCACGCTGGCTGCAATTATTGCGGATAATATCGAGGGCTCCGTCGACGTCTTTATCGTCACAACCAATCATCAATGTGGTATTCCCTTCCTTTAGGAAACCACCGGTAGAGGATAACTTCGTCGTTTTATAATTCCCTTCTCTCAAAGCATCTGTCAGGCGATTCGTGTCCTTATCCTGTACCACTGCCAAAATCAGCTTCATTTCTTTTCTCTCCTTTTTCGTTTATCCATATTCTATTTTTTAAGCAAACAAACCTGTTCGCAGAGCGACCTGGAATGCTAATGGAACACCGTCAACCCTTTGCTTGTAGAGTAATATCATTCCTCTTTAATGCAAAAAAGAAACAATTTTCTGGTAAGCTTCTTCTGTTACGGTGGCTAAGTCGTTTTCTGCATTGATTGGAGAAATTCTGTTTGGAAACTTTTCCAATAGCATTCGATAAGCCTGATAAACGCTATCATGGAACTGTTGTTTTTCTAAATCCAACCGGTTTTTTTCACGTGAAACATTTTCTGCAATCCGCTTTAAACCAACTTCCGGCCGTATATCAAAAAATAGTGTCAAATCCGGCATGCAATCACGGATGGCGAACTGGTTTATTTGATATACTTCCTCCATTCCCAGACCGCGAGCATATCCTTGATAGGCCAGGCTGCTGTCAACAAAACGATCGCATAAAACGATTCGTCCTTGTTTGAGAGCTGGAAGTACCTTTTCCACTAAATGCTGACGCCTGGCTGCCGCATAAAGCAACACCTCTGTCTTTCCGTCCATGGCTGTATGGGAAGGCTCCAAAATAATCTGCCTGATTTTTTCGGCTATTTCAATTCCACCAGGTTCCCGCGTAGCTGTTACTGAATAGCCTTCCTCCGTCAGTTTTTTCTCTATTTCTTTTAATACCGAGGTTTTTCCGGCTCCCTCTCCGCCTTCAAACGTTATAAAGTGTCCTTGCACATTCATTCTCCTTTAGAGCTGTACCTATCTCAGACAATACATGCCTTGTTCAATGTTATGATTTTGAAAGTTTATTCCTTGCTTTATTAAATAGTTTATCATCTTTATATGGACTGATGTTACTTTTTCTCCTTTTAACAGCAATGGAATACCTGGCGGATATGGAATGACAGCCTGTGCTGCTACTTTTCCTTCTACACTGGCCCACCCAATGAACTCTTTCCTCATCCGGTTCATCGTTTGATAAGAAACTTCCAATGAGTGGATTTGCTGTTGTTCGATCTGTACACTTCCTATTCCTATTGTATCACGGTTGGGAAGGAATTTTAATCGCCGAGAAGTCTTTTCTACTGCTGTTTGCAGCCTTTCCCATTCTTGAAAAGGAGCAAGGCCATGAATGAAAAGAACCTGATTTTCCGTAGAAAGCTCGGGATAGATGTCCTGTTCTTCAAACAGTTTAGCAACTTGGATGCCAGACCAACGCTTGTCTACCTCCAACGTGATTTTCAGCGGGTCATCTGCCCCAGCTTCATTTGGCAGCACTTCCCACCCCTCTGCGGCAGAAAGTACCCGGCGCAGACGGGTGATACTTTCAAGAATGGATTGTAACGTATTTTCTTTGATCCCGGCTAAATAGTAACGCGCCAAGTCAAGACTTGCCATTAATGGGTAGGATGGGCTGCTCGATTGAAGCATTTGCAAGTAATGAGCAACATCTTCCCTGTCGATTATATGTGACTTGATATGCAGAAAAGACGCCATTGTCAGGGCCGGAGCCATCTTATGAGCTGATTGGACGACAAGGTCTGCTCCTGACGCTAGTGCAGAAGCAGGAAACGTTTCCGAAAGAGAAAAATGGACGCCATGAGCCTCATCCACCAGTACGGCGATATTTCGCTGATGGGCCATCTCCACCACGGATGGAAGATCAAACGCCGTACCAAAATAATCCGGGTAGGTCAGGACAATGGCGCCAACTTCAGGATACTGATCAATTGCCTGCCTGATCGTGTCCAAGGCGGGAGCAGTATAACGGCCAACCCTTTCATCGTAAGCAGGGGCCACGAAGACCGGCTCCAACCCGCTTAACTCCAGACCGTTAAGTATGGACTTGTGACAATTACGCTGGACGAGTACTTTTCTACCAAGCCTTGCCGCCGTCAGCATCATTGCCAAGTTACCAGCGGTACTACCGCCTACCAGAAAAAACGTTTCGTCAGCACCAAACCACTTTGCTGCAAGATCCTGCGCCTGTTTAATGGCGCCTGTTGCTGCATGCAAGTCGTCCAGCCCGGTCAATTCTGTTACATCTGTTCGAAGTATATGCTCAAAGATCTCTAATCCATTTTCAGCGAAAATCTCACCGTTTTTATGGCCCGGTACATGAAAAGAAATAGGGTTTTGTTGCGAAAAAGTTTGTAAGGCTCCAAATAAAGGAGTTAAATCTTGGTTCATTGTCGTCACCCTTTTGTATTATCGGAAAAAAGCCGCAAACAGGAACTGCAGCTTATTTGTTTTCAGTATAACATCTTGGAATTTTTATTACTCCATCAAATAGATAAAGCCCTTATCCCGAAGGTATAAGGGCTTGTTTATCTATGAATATAATTTTGTTTGTTTCATATTTTTTAATTTATCCAAGTAATACTGATAAGCTGCATCGGATGGTTCCGTATGAATGATTTTCTGTTCACATTCACAACAAATATATAGTGTGTATAAATGAATCCCTTTCTGCTTTTCTACTCCGCAAACCCCGCATGTTTCATAAATGCTCTTGCTTCCCATATTCTCCACCTCCGTTAGCTTAGTCTTTCCTAATCTAACGAAACCTATACATCAAACTCTAAAATTCGTTATATTGTATTCTATGAAAATTATAGCTGGAGTTGTTTGTACCAGATCATTTTTAATCACAAAGTAGGATGGATTTTATTACCAACGAATTATATAATAATCAAAAGTTTGTGTTTACTGGAGGTGGCTCTATGGCCGTCGATTTTCATTCAAAAGCAATAAGGCTTTCCTATACTAATCGTGATGTGGATCCACTTTGGGAAAATCTTTTACTGTCGCATGTAGATGTTGAAGGCAAAAGGGTATTGGACTTAGGGTGCGGGGGAGGCATTTATACAAAGGCGCTTGCCCAAATGGGTGCCAGGGAAATAGTTGGTTTAGACTTTTCGAAAGAAATGCTCACTACCGCCCGCAAATATTGCGAAAACGAAGGAAATACTTCCTTTGTTTGGGGCGATGCTGCTGATACCGGGCTGGAAAATGAACAATTTGACCTAATTCTGAATCGGGCAGTCATTCATCATCTTAGCGATCTTCCTTTGTTGTTTGAAGAAATGCACCGCTTATTGAAGCCGGACGGAATTGCCTTTATACAGGATCGGACATTGGAGGATTGTTTGCTGCCAGGCAATAAGAACCATGTCCGTGGTTATTTTTTTGAAGCTTTTCCCAACTTGATCTCTTTTGAACGTGATAGAAGACCACTGGCCAATGATGTACATCAATTTTTACAGGATGCTGGCTTTACTGAAGTCCACTCTACTGTTTTTTGGGAGACCCGCAAACACTATAATTCAGTCCATTGTTTGGAAGAGGACTTAAAGGCCAGAACCGGGCGTGCCATTCTTCACGAACTCACAGATAAAGAAATGGATATTTTAGTTGGTTACATAAAGAAACAACTTGCCTATTTCGCTGACAGTATTCATGAAAAAGATCGCTGGACGATTTGGACTGCACACAAATGAAGAATTCAAAAAATAGCCCAGAGCAACTTTTGCTCAATCCCCCTTACACCCTTAGACGCAGCATAGGGTGCTTTTTTTTGCCTAACATTGGTTTAAGACTGCGGTATACTCTTTCATGACTTTCTGCCATCCTATACAGAATGAGTGATTATCCGGCGCTGTGGGAAAATACTCGCTTTCCGTGGGGAACGCTTCAGCTTCCTCGGTACAAAGACCGTACCTGCGGGATCTTCAGACTGTTCCTTTCCCACAGGAGTCTCGCATATTCCCACGGCTTAGTATCGATTTCTGTAAAGAAGGAGACTAATTAACCAATTCTGTCCGAGAATAGTACTGTTTGAAAAGCCCTTAACAGTAGAGATAGAACATGTAGAATCATCGAGAATATAAACCGATTTCCTTCTTGCGATGTATCGCTGCCGTAGCTTTCCTTGGGACTGCGGTTACTCCTCATACTGAAAACACCTGTTCTGTGGGAGAAAAGTCTCGGTGAGTTCCCGCAGAGCGTTAGCTCGAGGAAGCTCACCAGACGCCCGCGGAAAGCGAAGGGTATTTCCGCAGCACTGGAATACACATTTTGTCAAAGACAGATTTTAACCATCTAATGCGCATTTTGTATCAACTGCTAAAAACTCAAGTAACAATAAATCGTGGTTGGAAACAAAAAAACACCCTTGAACGAGACTGACTCATTCAAGGATGTCTTTGTTTGCCTGGCGGCGTCCTACTCTCGCAGGGGCAAAGCCCCAACTACCATGGGCGCTGGAGAGCTTAACTGCTGTGTTCGGCATGGGAACAGGTGTGGCCTCTCCGCTATTGTCACCAGACAATATGTAATTTTAAGGACAAGATATATTATATAAACATTAAGACTAAAAAGCAAGCCTTTTTTAAATGTATTTAACACTTGTTCCTTCAAAACTAGATAAGAAGGAAGACATCAACGAACTTCACACGTTTGAATCCAGCTCTGCGGGCTAGATGCTCGCGTCATAAGTCATTCCCCTACAAGCCCATAAAGCAGGGCTTTTCGGTGACTGGCTTATGCGTGTCGCATCTGACCAAGCCCGCGACGCTTTATACTTAAGTTAAGTCCTCGATCGATTAGTATCCGTCAGCTGCACGTGTCACCACGCTTCCACCTCGGACCTATCAACCTCATCGTCTCTGAGGGATCTTACTCATTTAAAATGATGGGAAGTCTCATCTAGAGGTGGGCTTCATGCTTAGATGCTTTCAGCACTTATCCCTTCCACACGTAGCTACCCAGCTATGCTCCTGGCGGAACAACTGGTACACCAGCGGTGTGTCCATCCCGGTCCTCTCGTACTAAGGACAGCTCCTCTCAAACTTCCAACGCCCACGACGGATAGGGACCGAACTGTCTCACGACGTTCTGAACCCAGCTCGCGTACCGCTTTAATGGGCGAACAGCCCAACCCTTGGGACCGACTACAGCCCCAGGATGCGATGAGCCGACATCGAGGTGCCAAACCTCCCCGTCGATGTGGACTCTTGGGGGAGATAAGCCTGTTATCCCCGGGGTAGCTTTTATCCGTTGAGCGACGGCCCTTCCATACGGCACCGCCGGATCACTAAGCCCGACTTTCGTCCCTGCTCGACTTGTAGGTCTCGCAGTCAAGCTCCCTTCTGCCTTTACACTCTGCGAATGATTTCCAACCATTCTGAGGGAACCTTTGGGCGCCTCCGTTACTCTTTGGGAGGCGACCGCCCCAGTCAAACTGCCCACCTGACACTGTCTCCGGACCGGATCACGGTCCTGGGTTAGAAGGTCCGTACAGCCAGGGTGGTATCCCACCGGCGCCTCCACCGAAGCTAGCGCTCCGGTTTCTAAGGCTCCCACCTATCCTGTACAAGCTGTACCAACATTCAATATCAGGCTACAGTAAAGCTCCACGGGGTCTTTCCGTCCTGTCGCGGGTAATGCGCATCTTCACGCATAGTATAATTTCACCGGGTCTCTCGTTGAGACAGTGCCCAAGTCGTTGCACCTTTCGTGCGGGTCGGAACTTACCCGACAAGGAATTTCGCTACCTTAGGACCGTTATAGTTACGGCCGCCGTTTACTGGGGCTTCGGTTCAACGCTTCGCCTTGCGGCTAACGCGTCCCCTTAACCTTCCAGCACCGGGCAGGTGTCAGCCCCTATACTTCGCCTTACGGCTTCGCAGAGACCTGTGTTTTTGCTAAACAGTCGCTTGGGCCTATTCACTGCGGCTTCTCGCAAAAGAAGCACCCCTTCTCCCGAAGTTACGGGGTCATTTTGCCGAGTTCCTTAACGAGAGTTCTCCCGATCACCTTAGGATTCTCTCCTCGCCTACCTGTGTCGGTTTGCGGTACGGGCACCTCTTTCCTCACTAGAGGCTTTTCTTGGCAGTGTGAAATCAGGAACTTCGGTACTTTATTTCCCTCCCCATCACAGCTTGAGATTGCCGGACGGATTTGCCTATCCGACTCTCTTACTGCTTGGGCGCACATGACCAGCAGTGCGCTTTCCTTATCCTTCTGCGTCCCCCCGTCGTTCAAACGGAAAGGAGGTGGTACAGGAATATCCACCTGTTGTCCATCGCCTACGCCTTTCGGCCTCGGCTTAGGTCCCGACTAACCCTGAGCGGACGAGCCTTCCTCAGGAAACCTTAGGCTTTCGGTGAAAGAGATTCTCACTCTTTTTTCGCTACTCATACCGGCATTCTCACTTCTAAGCGCTCCACCAGTCCTCACGGTCTGACTTCGCTGCACTTAGAACGCTCTCCTACCATTGTTCGCAAGAACAATCCGCAGCTTCGGTGATACGTTTAGCCCCGGTATATTTTCGGCGCAGAGTCACTCGACCAGTGAGCTATTACGCACTCTTTAAATGATGGCTGCTTCTAAGCCAACATCCTGGTTGTCTAAGCAACTCCACATCCTTTTCCACTTAACGTATACTTTGGGACCTTAGCTGGCGGTCTGGGCTGTTTCCCTTTCGACTATGAACCTTATCACCCATAGTCTGACTCCCAAGATCGAGTGGCTGGCATTCGGAGTTTGACTGAATTCGGTAACCCGATGAGGGCCCCTAGTCCAATCAGTGCTCTACCTCCAGTACTCAACTCTTGAGGCTAGCCCTAAAGCTATTTCGGAGAGAACCAGCTATCTCCGTGTTCGATTGGCATTTCACCCCTACCCACACCTCATCCCCGCGTTTTTCAACACGCGTGGGTTCGGGCCTCCAGTCAGTGTTACCTGACCTTCACCCTGGACATGGGTAGATCACACGGTTTCGGGTCTACGACCCCCTACTCGATTCGCCCTGTTCAGACTCGCTTTCGCTGCGGCTCCGTCTATCCGACTTAACCTTGCAGGAGATCGTAACTCGCCGGTTCATTCTACAAAAGGCACGCCGTCACCCATTAACGGGCTTCGACTACTTGTAGGCACACGGTTTCAGGTTCTCTTTCACTCCCCTTCCGGGGTGCTTTTCACCTTTCCCTCACGGTACTGGTTCACTATCGGTCACTAGGGAGTATTTAGCCTTGGGAGATGGTCCTCCCGGATTCCGACGGAATTCCTCGTGTTCCGCCGTACTCAGGATCCACTCCGGAGGAAACAATCTTTCAACTACAGGGCTCTTACCTTCTTTGGCTGATCGTTCCAGATCGATTCGCTTAAACTGTTTCTTGGTAACTCCGATGGAGTGTCCTACAACCCCAGAGAGCAAGCTCTCTGGTTTAGGCTGTTTCCGTTTCGCTCGCCGCTACTTGGGAAATCGCATTTGCTTTCTCTTCCTCCGGGTACTGAGATGTTTCAGTTCCCCGGGTCTGCCTCACTTATCCTATGAATTCAGATAAGCGTCCTGCCCCATTACGGGCAGGGGGTTCCCCCATTCGGAAATTCCCGGATCAATGCCTACGTACGGCTCCCCGAGACATATCGGTGTTTGTCCCGTCCTTCATCGGCTCCTAGTGCCAAGGCATCCACCGTGCGCCCTTCTTCACTTAACTTATCGTTCGTGAATGACGTGTTACTTCAATGTCGTTGAATGTCTTGCATAGTCTAGTTCCAGCTCCTGCTGAGCAGTCGCCTTCACTTCCTATTTATCTTATCTAGTTTTCAAGGTACAAGTAGTAATTAAGGGAATTGATCCCTCAAAACTGAACCAAACAACCAAGTATGTCCTGTGTTTAGCTCGTAAGAGCTAATTTATCCTTAGAAAGGAGGTGATCCAGCCGCACCTTCCGATACGGCTACCTTGTTACGACTTCACCCCAATCATTGGCCCCACCTTCGGCGGCTGGCTCCAAAAGGTTACCTCACCGACTTCGGGTGTTGCCAACTCTCGTGGTGTGACGGGCGGTGTGTACAAGGCCCGGGAACGTATTCACCGCGGCATGCTGATCCGCGATTACTAGCGATTCCGGCTTCATGCAGGCGAGTTGCAGCCTGCAATCCGAACTGAGAATGGTTTTATGGGATTTGCTTCACCTCGCGGTTTCGCTTCCCTTTGTACCATCCATTGTAGCACGTGTGTAGCCCAGGTCATAAGGGGCATGATGATTTGACGTCATCCCCACCTTCCTCCGGTTTGTCACCGGCAGTCACCCTAGAGTGCCCAACTGAATGCTGGCAACTAAGGTCAAGGGTTGCGCTCGTTGCGGGACTTAACCCAACATCTCACGACACGAGCTGACGACAACCATGCACCACCTGTCACTCTGTCCCCGAAGGGAAACCTCTATCTCTAGAGGGGTCAGAGGATGTCAAGACCTGGTAAGGTTCTTCGCGTTGCTTCGAATTAAACCACATGCTCCACCGCTTGTGCGGGCCCCCGTCAATTCTTTTGAGTTTCAGCCTTGCGGCCGTACTCCCCAGGCGGAGTGCTTAATGCGTTAACTTCAGCACTAAGGGGCGGAAACCCCCTAACACCTAGCACTCATCGTTTACGGCGTGGACTACCAGGGTATCTAATCCTGTTCGCTCCCCACGCTTTCGCGCCTCAGCGTCAGTTACAGACCAGAGAGCCGCCTTCGCCACTGGTGTTCCTCCACATATCTACGCATTTCACCGCTACACGTGGAATTCCGCTCTCCTCTTCTGTACTCAAGTTCCCCAGTTTCCAATGACCCTCCACGGTTAAGCCGTGGGCTTTCACATCAGACTTAAGGAACCGCCTGCGCGCGCTTTACGCCCAATAATTCCGGACAACGCTTGCCCCCTACGTATTACCGCGGCTGCTGGCACGTAGTTAGCCGGGGCTTCCTCGTCAGGTACCGTCAAGGTACCGCCTTGTTCAAACGGTACTTGTTCTTCCCTGACAACAGAACTTTACGATCCGAAGACCTTCATCGTTCACGCGGCGTTGCTCCGTCAGACTTTCGTCCATTGCGGAAGATTCCCTACTGCTGCCTCCCGTAGGAGTCTGGGCCGTGTCTCAGTCCCAGTGTGGCCGATCACCCTCTCAGGTCGGCTACGCATCGTTGCCTTGGTAGGCCATTACCCTACCAACTAGCTAATGCGCCGCGGGCCCATCTGTAAGTGACAGCCAAAAGGCCGCCTTTCAACCTTTCTCCATGCGGAGGAAGGGATTACCCGGTATTAGCCCCGGTTTCCCGGAGTTATCCCGATCTCACAGGCAGGTTGCCCACGTGTTACTCACCCGTCCGCCGCTCGTTCCACAGGCTTCACCCCGAAGGGATCTGCCTGCTTCCCGCGCTCGACTTGCATGTATTAGGCACGCCGCCAGCGTTCGTCCTGAGCCAAGATCAAACTCTCCATAAATGATGAGCTTGCTTGCTCGTTCAAAAACTAGCTTGTATATCTTGCTTGACATACTGGTTGTTTTGTTCAGTTTTCAAAGATCAAATTGATGACGCCGCCTCAATGACAGCTTAATAATTATATCAGTTTACTAGGATGAAGTCAACAACTTTTTTAATTGATTGTTGTTTCTTTCAAAACAGCAACTTAATTAATATAACATATTGTTCTAAATGAAGTCAATATATTTTTTCGTTTGTTGTTGTCTTTCTGATGCAACTTTCATAATATAACATGTCACAGATCCGTATGCAATAGAAAAACAGTTTCCAATTGTCGGAAACTGTTTATTAGAAGATAAATAGATGAATAGCTGCCAATGAAGCCAAGCCAGGTATTCCTAAAAAGCCGGTTATTAGAGCGGTGTATATGTTTATCGGCAAATGAAGACCTATAGAAGCACCAAATACATTGAAGAAAAACAAAAACAATACACCAATCACTAATTTTACAGACCCCTGAGCTAAAAAGCGTAAGGGCTTGATCGGCGCTCCGAGAACTAGCAGTAAGGCAATTAACACCACCATACTTGTTATAATGACCGCTGGATTCATTTTCCCCACTCCTTTTGCTTGTCCCTTTCTACATATAAGTATGAACAGACAAAAGGAAAAAGAACAAAATTTATCTCATCGCACTCACCTTACGTACCCTCGCTTCGCGAAGCAAGTAAAAGTATTTCGCTTCCGCAACCGTCAGTTCATATATGCCATGCTCACTTGGTTCGACACTCCGTTCAATGATTGACTTTATACTTTTCCATTCTTCCTTTGACTTAAAAATGTCATCCAGCAACTGCTCATCCACCTGGCTCTTTTTAATCTTTTTGCCGCCAATCATTCTGATCACCTATCCTCTTTTTCTCCATCAAACTAAAACACGTACTAAAGGGACAGAATTTATAATTCTCTCCGCCCTTCCATCGCTTTAGATAAAGTTACTTCGTCCGCATATTCCAGGTCTCCACCCATTGGGAGTCCGTGGGCGATTCTGGTAATTCTTATTCCGGAAGGTTTCACCAGGCGGGAGATATACATCGCAGTGGCTTCTCCTTCGATATTCGGGTTGGTGGCAAGAATCAGTTCCTTTACTTGTTCATCTTTTAGACGGTTCAGCAAACTCGGAACATTGATATCCTCCGGCCCAATACCATCCATCGGAGAGATAGCTCCATGCAGGACATGATATTTACCGCCAAATTCCTTCATTTTCTCCATGGCAATGACATCCTTAGGATCCTGCACGACACAAATCACCGAATTATCCCTCGTCTCGTCCTGACAAATCGAACAAGGGTCCTGATCGGTAATATGTCCGCAAATCGAGCAATGGGTCAACTCCCTCTTTGCATTGACCAATGCTTTTGCAAAATCTAAAACATCGTCTTCTTTCATATTCAATACAAAAAAGGCCAGGCGGACAGCCGTTTTCGGTCCAATTCCCGGCAATTTTGTAAAGCTGTCAATCAGCTTTGAAATTGGTTCTGGGTAATACATGAAGCATGCCTCCTAGAACATTCCTCCAGGCATATTTAACCCTTTCGTGAATTGTCCCATTGTATCATTCGTTTTGTCTTCAACCTGTTTCAATACATCATTGGTAGCAGCCAAGATTAGGTCCTGGAGCATTTCCAAATCATCCGGATCCACCACTTCTTCGTTTAGTTGAATATCTGTAATTTCTTTTTTACCGTTGGCTGTTACTTTTACCATTCCCCCGCCGGCAGTACCTTCAAAACTCATCTCTTGAAGTTCTTCCTGAGCTTTCATCATATCTTTCTGCATTTTCTGCATTTGTTTCATCATTTTGTTCATATTTCCACCACCACGCATGGAAATCCCTCCTTATTAATCGTGTATTTCTAATAAATCGTCTCCGGCAAGCTTTCTTGCTTCGGCGACCAGCGGATCTTCCTCCTGAGAGGCTTCTCCCTGTTCTTCCGTTTCCTGCTGTTTTTGCTTGCTGACGTATTCTTCTCTCAATTCCTGCCAATTCGCTTCCGGTATCGGAATCACTGTCAATGACTTACCGATGACCTCCGCTAATAATGATTCTATCGCTTGTTTATGGTCCAAAGCAAGTGAACAGTGGATTTCGTACTTAAACGCTACAACCAGGGCCTGGTTAGAGGCGGCCCGGGGCTTGCTGTTCTGAATTGTCGCATGGGCAGGCGCACTTTGTTTCTTCAGCATATTCATGAAATTCGCCCACTGCGACTGGACATTCTTCAACTCTGCCTTAGAGGCTTCCGCCAATACTTGACGTATTCGCTCAAAGGGGATTTTGTAGCTGTTTTTTGTTGCCCTTGGTTGGGGACGCGGTTGCGATGGCGAAGAAGTATCGGCTTGCTGTACTGCCACCCCGTTTTTCTTAACTTCTTGTATTTCTTTTTCCAACTGAGCCAACTTACGTGTCAATTTGTCGACTGCTTCAGAAGACTGGTTGGTGGAAGCTTTTTGCTGATCAGAAATATTTAGTACAGCTATTTCAATGAATACCTTGGGGCTATTCGTCCACTTTATTTCCTGTTGGCATTCATTCAATTGCCTGATCGCTTCCTGGATCCAGTCAGCATTGATTTCCCCGGCAAGCTGTTTGAAGCTGTCAGTCAATAAAGCACGTTCCAAAATATTCTCCAGGTCTGGAGCACTTTGATATAGCAGTAAATCGCGTAAATAGTAAATCAAATCAAATACAAAACGCCCCGGGTCTTTCCCTTCCTGGATTAAATCATCCACATAGCGCAGTGCCTGTTGAATATCCTGCCGGTACATAGCCTCAGTAACTAGCGTCAGTTTTTCTTGTGAGACCGAACCGGTCACTGCCAGGACATCCTCTAGACTTACCTCATCTTCACTGTAAGATACCGCCTGGTCCAATAAACTGAGTGCATCCCGCATTCCCCCTTCAGCAGAGAGCGCCACAGCTTCCAAAGCTTCCTGGGTTGCCTTGATACCTTCTGCTTCAATGATCGTCTGCATACGCTCGACAATCGATGAGGGGGTGATCCGTTTAAAGTCAAATCGCTGACAGCGGGAGATGATTGTTAACGGTATCTTATGCGGTTCCGTGGTTGCCAGAATAAAAATGACATGCTTGGGCGGCTCCTCCAATGTTTTCAACAAGGCATTAAAAGCACCCATCGACAGCATGTGGACTTCATCGATAATATAGACTTTGTAAGCGACCGCACTCGGCGCATACTTTACTTTATCCCTGATATCGCGGATTTGCTCCACTCCGTTATTCGATGCAGCATCGATTTCGATCACATCGGAAATGGAGCCATCCTGGATTCCCAGACATGCCGCACATTCATTACAAGGTTCTTTAACTGGTGCATGTTCACAGTTTACCGTTTTCGCAAATATTTTGGCAGCACTGGTTTTACCTGTGCCACGCGGCCCGGAAAATAAATAGGCATGCGAAAACTTCTGCTGAACGATGGCATTTTGCAATGTACGGGTAATATGGGTTTGTCCGACGACATCAGAAAAGCTTTTTGGACGCCAAACTCGATACAGTGCCTGATAGCTCATTCAATACTTGCCCCTTTTTTATTGCTCTCTTTATTATAACTGAATTATGTTTCGGTTGGAAACCTTCTATACGAAAAACCTCTTGTCATAAGACAAGAGGTTCACTTTCATTTATTCATTATCATAAGTAAAGCCGTGCACCCATCTTCGATAGTACGACCCTAAGCGTTACTCAAGTTCATGGCTCGACCCGGGCTTCCCCGCGGCACACAGGAAGTACCGCTTACTGCTGCTTCCTTCCGGACCTGACAGGGTTCACGGGTTCCCGTTGCGCAGGACCCGGGTGTCAGCACCAATCCCTTGAGGCAGACCCTAAAGACATACTACCTCGGACGGGGATTCAGCCTCGCTATAGCGGATTGCGAGTACAGGGCACCGCTACCTCCCCACCTAGCACGACAAATTTGCTAACATTATTGGTGCGCTTTAATAGCGCAATTCATAGTATAACGACTTTTATCGAAAATTGCAATAGGTAGAGACTGGAAGCCTTCCTCAACTGCCGCGATTTTGCTTCCTTTGCTGCCTGAGATTACGGAAAAAATCGGTCAGTAACCGGCCACATGCCTCTTCCAAGACTCCTCCTCGAACATCCGCCACATGATTAAACCGGTCGTCTTCCAGGAGATTCATCAAAGTCCCCGCACAACCGGCCTTGGGATCATATGCACCAAATACAACCCGGGGGATTCTTGATTGAATGATTGCTCCCGCACACATTGGGCAAGGCTCTAATGTAACATAAAGGGTACAATCTTCAAGCCGCCAGCTTCCTATTACTTCATTTGCTTTATCAATCGCAATCAGCTCAGCATGAGAGGCGGTTGTTTGTAGGGACTCCCGCAAATTGAAGGATGTTGCGATTACTTGCTCTTCATGGACGATGACCGCACCTATCGGTACCTCTCCCAACTGTTCTGCTTTTTTGGCCTCCATGATGGCCAGTTCCATATAATATTGATCGTCCATTAATCATCCCACTTTTCATTCGAAGGTTTCAAACAGCAAGAAAAAGATAAATAATAAGGAAGAGAGGAGTGAAAACATGGATGTAAACAAAAACGACGCCGCAGTAGTCATAGTAGACATCATCAATGATTTTGACTTTCCGGAGGGCCCACAGCTATTGGAAAATACCAAGAAGATTCTCCCCAATCTTAAAAAATTGAGAGAATATGCTTATCAGCAGTCTATCCCTATTATTTATGTAAATGATCACTATGGCATTTGGCAATCGGACTTTCAGAAAGTCAGCGATTACTGCCGGAATGAACAAAACAAACAAATCATCGACCAAATGGAGCCGTCATCCGATGATTATTTCCTAATAAAGCCTAAGCATTCCGGGTTCTACGGTACAGCACTCGAATCCCTTTTGAAAGAATTAAACGTAAACCATATTATCATCGCCGGTATCGCTGGCGACTTTTGTGTTCTGTTCACGGCCAATGATGCTCATATGCGTGAATATAGTATCAGTGTACCAAAAAACTGTATTGCCTCCAATGAGGATCAACAGAACGATCGGGCACTCACACTGATGGCTGAAAAACTTAGCGCCGATATTGATCCTGTTTAAAAGAATATGTTCATTCCTCTCCACATAGGATGATAACGGAGAAAAACGTATTTACAGAGGAGGATGGAATGTGCAAATCCATGTGGTTGCGCCGGGAGAGTCCTTATATGCAATCGCCATGATGTACGGTACCACGGTAGCATCATTGCAGGCAGCAAATGAGCTGGATGCTCCCGGCAATTTAGTGGTCGGGCAAGCATTGGTGGTACCGCTTCAAGGAAATATTTATCATGTTCAGCCCGGTGACAGTTTGTATTCGATCGGTCAGCGGTTTGGGTTGTCTGTACAGCAACTTGCCAATGCTAATAATATTTCTGCCAATCTTGAACTTCAAGTAGGATTTCCGCTATATATTCCCCAGCAGCCTAAAACCAGGACTGAAGTAAATGCCTATATCGAACCTTACGGTGAAACAGTCTCGGAGACCCTGATCAATGCTGCAGAGAAAAATACACAGTATCTTACTTACCTGTCCCCGTTCAGTTATCAGATAAACCGGGACGGTACCTTGACTCCTCCACCGCTAGATAACTTCCGGCAGATTGCTGCAAATAACAACGCCGGCCTGGTATTGGTAGTTACCAATTTGGAAGAGGGAGCATTTAGTGCAGAATTAGGGAGGGAGATCCTGACAAAACAGCAAGTGGAGAACACGCTGTTGAATGAAATAATCAGTACTGCGGAAGCTGGTGGGTATCGCGACGTCCATTTTGATTTTGAATTTCTGCCGCCGGATACCCGTGAGGATTACAACAATTTTCTAAGAAGAACAAAGCGACGTTTGAGCGAAGCAGGACTAATGATGTCTACCGCTCTCGCTCCGAAGACAAGTGCTGAACAAACCGGCGCTTGGTATGAAGCCCATGACTATGCCGCCCATGGAGAAATTGTCGATTTTGTTGTCCTGATGACTTATGAATGGGGATACAGCGGTGGTCCGCCTATGGCTGTGTCACCGATTGGTCCGGTACGCGAAGTGGTAGAATATGCATTGACCGAAATGCCTGCAGAAAAAATCATGCTTGGTCAAAACCTTTACGGATACGATTGGACATTGCCATTCGAACCAGGCGGCGATTATGCAGAAGCGCTAAGTCCCCAGCAGGCAATCACACTGGCCCGAAACGAAAATGTCGCCATTGAATATGATGAAACCGACCAAGCTCCATTTTTCAATTATACAGATGGTGAAGGAAACCGACACGAAGTATGGTTTGAAGACGCTCGGTCCATTCAAGCCAAATTCGATTTAATCAAAGAGCTGGGACTTCGCGGGATCAGCTATTGGAAGCTGGGGTTGGCTTTTCCCCAGAACTGGCAGCTGCTCGATGCGAACTTTACGATTGTGAAACCAGGATAGTACGGAATCCTGGTTTTTTTGTGGTTGAAACTACGTTTTCGTTACCTTTTGATTCCATTATTAAATTAGCCAATGACGCTCACACTAAAGGAAAAATAGACAGGGAAGGTGATTATATGAACCTTGACTTGCAATTTGCATTCAAATCGGTGATTTTGGTGCTATCAGGAATATTATTGCTGCGTATTTCCGGAAGAAAATCAATTTCTCAAATGACATTGGCACAGACTGTGGTGATGATCTCAATTGGTTCCGTTATCATTCAACCAATCGTGGAAAGAAGCGTAATCCGTACGATTATCGTGGCTGCCATATTTGTTTTCACGCTGATTGTTATCGAGTGGCTTCAACTAAAATTCAACGTTGTGGAAAAGTTTATTACCGGCAAATCAAAAATCGTCATTCAAAACGGACAACTAGAAACGAAAAATTTTAACAAGAACCGGCTTACAGTCGACCAACTCGAAATGTTTCTTCGGCAGCAAGGGATTTCTAAGCTTTCCGACATCAAAACGGCAACGATTGAACCGAATGGACAACTTGGATATGAATTGACGGAGGATGCCCGGCCACTCACCGTGGGAGAATTTAAAAAAATGATTCATCCCAGCATGCTGAACCCGGCAGTGATGAATGATACACAGCAATCAAAACAGTCGTCTCAACAGCAGCAGAACCTTTTTGAGGAAATCACTGCCAACCATCAAACAGATCATTCGAAAAAACTCAAGTAACTTAGCCGGCAGAGAAACGGAAGACCCGTTGATCATTGTAGCCGTTTTTCCATTCAACCACTGCTTGTGAGGGATCACGAGAAACACGCACGGTCGGTACCTCTACTTCAAATTCCGAAGAGAAAGGATACGGCTTAACCTGTATGTCCGTGTCTGTCAGCCACTTCGCCGTCATTCCTTGTGGCGCAAAGCAGAATTCCTGACGAAATCCTTCCTTAAACCATTCGATTTCCTCCGACTTACTCGCTCCTGGGGGATTCAATGTCGCATATAAGGATAAATCATCACAAAATTGCAGGATGCGATAATGACTGTGAATTACATCCTCGAGCGAATCTACTGTTAAAGAAGAGGTTAGGCGACGTCTTCGCTCCTGTTCGTGATACAAAAATGAAGAAATGGTTGGATTATTCTCTTTGTTGGTAGCAAAAAAAGAAGCATAATGAATACTGCAAAGTATAGCTCCATAAGTGGTCTGTTCAGCAACTTGGTCAATACCACGACTGTATGCAAGAAGCTTTTCTTCCAAAGGATAATTGGTGAAATCATATGGCTTCTGATCAGCAGCATTCCAAACAACCTGTTGATCAAGCGGAATCCAGGCCCGATCATGATGACGGATTGCATAAAGAACGTCCTGCTTTAAATCTGGATGCGGAAAAGCATCACGTTTCCAATGGCTTGCAATCTGAAAGGATAAATATGCATGATCATGCTGTTTAATGATTTCCCACTGGTCACCTTCTCTTCTTACAATCATTATTCTTCTGCTCCTTTTTCCAGTTATGTATAAGCTAAAGAAGAGGCTGTCCTTTTGGACAACCTCTTTTCCATCCGTTTATGCCAATACTTTTAGTGATTCACGGTTGAAAGCCGGGATATCATCTGGTTGACGGCTGGTTACCAGCTGATTTTGGCAAACGACGACTTCTTGGTCTTTTAAGTCGGCACCTGCATACTCCATATCTACTTGAATGGATTTGAACCCAGTTGCCTGGCGTCCTTCCAGTTCTTTAGCCGTAATTAAAAGCTGCGGACCATGGCAAATGGCCATTACGGGTTTTTTCTCGTCCATAAAGTGCTTTGCAAAAGAAACAAACCGTTCATCTGCGCGCAATTGGTCGGGTGAAAATCCGCCAGGGATAAACAGTGCATCGAAGTCAGAAGGATTGACATCATCGATGCTTTTATCAATCGTCACCTTTGCTTCTCCTTGTTTGCCGGTGACTTGCTTGCCAGCTTCCTTTTCAATGGTTACCACTTCATGCCCTTCATCCTTAAATGCATTGGCAGGATCCGTATATTCCACATCTTCAAACATATCTGTCAGTACACAAGCGATTTTACTCATCGTAACAACACTCCTTTAAAAACAATAGGATTTTACGGTTACACCGATAATGTACCCTCGCTTATGGAGATTAAACATAATATGGAAGATTTTAATATAATCGGATTCGCTCGTTTTTTTATTTTCCATATACGGTAATCCTACAAAAAACTTCCTTTTAAGCTGTTGTTTGATGAGTGTTTCACATCGCTCCGGCAAAATACTGTATCTTGCCGGAGTGGAGATTTGCACTATTCATAAGAGAAGGTTAGGTCCATTTACTCTTTGCTAAGTTAATCCGCAGGTTTTTATATTGTTCGCTATGCTTTTATTCTAGCTTCCTTAGCCTATTCTTCTAATGTAGAAGTATCCCCTGTCGGCAGACCCAATTCCCAGGATTTCAAAAGCCGGCGCATGATTTTCCCGCTCCTTGTCTTTGGAATCGTGTCCTTGACTTCGATCTCCCTTGGCGCAGCGTGTGCGCTTAGTCCGGTTTTGACAAACTTCCGGATGTCTTCAACCAGTTCATCACTTGCCTCGTAGCCCTCATTCAATGTGATGAAAGCTTTAATGATTTCTCCTCGTTCCGGATCTGGTTTCCCAATGACACCAGCTTCCGAAACAGCTGGATGTTCAATCAATTTACTTTCCACTTCGAACGGCCCAACCCGTTCCCCGGATGTATTGATGACATCGTCCAATCTTCCCTGGAACCAGAAGTATCCGTCTTCATCTTTATAGGCGCTGTCTCCTGACACATACCAGCCATTGATAAAATAACTTTCATATTTTCCAGGGTTTTGCCATATCGCCCGCATCATCGATGGCCACCCTTGCTTGATTGCCAGATTTCCCATTTGATTAGGCGGAAGTTCATTTCCTTCGTTATCGATAATTGCCGCTTCAACTCCAGGGATCGGTTTCCCCATTGATCCAGGACGAATATCCATATCCGGCAGGTTGACAATCAACATCGCTCCTGTCTCGGTCATCCACCAGGTATCATGGATTCTTAAATCAAACGCCTTGACGCCCCAGGTGATTACTTCCGGATTCAATGGTTCGCCAACACTCAAGACATGTCGCAGCGAAGAAAGGTCATATTTTTTCGCCGTCTGCTCTCCAGCACTCACCAGCTTCCGCAGCGCAGTCGGAGCCGTGTACCAAACGGTAACATTGTTTTTAGCAATCGTTTCATACCAAGAATCTGCAGTGAAACGACCGCCCCTTATCACATTCGTCACTCCATTCAACCATGGTGCAAAAATCCCGTAGCTTGTTCCGGTAACCCAGCCAGGATCTGCCGTACACCAGTAAATGTCATCTTCCTTCAGATCAAGCACCCAATTTCCTGTTGCGTAATGCTGAATCATCGCATTATGAACGTGATATACTCCCTTCGGTTTCCCAGTTGAACCGGAAGTATAGTGCAGCAGCATGCCATCTTCGAGGTCTACCCATTCTATTTCAAACTCCTCGGAAGCCTGCTCCATTTCATGGAAATAATCGATGTACCTTTCGTCCGATTCCTCATTAAAACCGACAAGCACAATTTTCTTGAGCTCCGGTAACTCCTCCTGAGGCACCCGTTCGAGCAGTTCAGGAGTCGTAATCAGCATCGAAGCCCCGCTGTCATCCAGCCTGTCGCGGACCGCTTGTTCCATAAACGCTTCAAATAACGGACCGGCAATGGCCCCAACCTTCAGAATACCGAAGAAACTCGCATAGAATTCTGGACTTCGCGGCATAAACAAGAAGACTCTGTCTCCTTTTTGAACGTGATGCTTTTTAAGTACATTGGCGAATTTGTTGCTCATTGTTTTTAATTCATGGAAGGTCAATGTCTCTTCCCTGTCAGGTGAGGAGTATATCAAAGCTGTTTGATCCTTCTTAGCAGGGTTTTCAGCATGTCGGTCGATCGTTTCGTAGGCTGCATTCACTTTGCCGGTTTCGTACCAGCTAAATTCCTTTTTTACGTCTTCCCAGTCAAACGACTGTCTTGCTTTCTCGTAATCCTTTAAATTATGGTTCCCTTCACGAGCTGCAATAGGTTGCATATCCATTAGATCACCTCATCCGAAAATTTTTTGCAAGCGATTTCAAAAATACTTCTTTTCTACTACCTCTACACCTTATGTCCTCTTGGTTTTGTTTATTAAATTTTTGAAAAATTCCTTTAATTACTACCTATTTTAGACGATTTAGTGAATAATTTAAAGAGAAAACCCCCAACCTGTTTCCAATAATCTACTGTTATCGAGTAATTAGAGTTTATCTCTGATAAAATCAAAATTATCCTAGTTTCGAAATAAAATGGGTTGACGTTTAGGATTTACTAATATATACTTACTTACATAAAGTAAGCTAATCATTAAAAATAACACTCATAGCTTTTTTATTTTTAAAAATGGAGGGAATAAGAGAAAATGGCAAAACAAACATTTAATGTGGATCCAACCCACACAAGTATTGATTTTTCGGTAAAACATATGATGGTATCAAAAGTGAAAGGTACTTTTCACGACTTTGAAGCAACGATTACTGCTGATCCGGAGGACTTGACTTCTGCTGAAATCGACTTTGTTATTGATGCAAACAGCGTCGATACCCGCAATGATCAGCGTGATACACACTTGCGTTCAGGAGACTTCTTCGATATTGAAAACAATCCAAAAATCACTTTTAAATCGACAGACGTGAAAAAAGTCGGAGATGACGAGTATGAAGTTACTGGCGATATGACAATCCGTGGTACGACTCGCCAGGAAACCTTTAAAGTTGATTTTGAAGGAAGCGGTAAAGACCCATGGGGCAACCAAGTATATGGTTTCAGCGGCGAAGGAAAAATCAACCGCAGTAATTATGGTCTGACTTACAATGCAGCTCTTGAAACCGGCGGCGTTCTTATCGGAGACGATATCAAAGTTTCTATCGAATTGGAAGCAACTACTCAAGCATAATACAGATTGAAAAGCATTCACCATTTTACTTGGTGAATGTTTTTTTGTTTAAACCAGTACTTCGATCCAACTGACCGCTTCTTTTTCTTTCTGCAGTTTCAGTTCCACTTAAATTCCTTCCCTCTTTCGTAATGATAAATGAAAAATATATTTATAAATTATCAATTTCTACAAACAATAGGGAGCAGTATAACGAATAGAGGTGATCTTGTGTTCTTTAAGGGTAAAAAAACCGCCGAAGACAACAAACAGGTACCTTTGAGTAGAAACTTAGAGAAAAACACAGCCCATCTCAAGCAACTATTTTCCTTTGGGCTTAACAAGGACTTTTCAACTCGTGAAATAACTGCAAGGTACTCAAATAAAAAGATAAAACTGTTTTTTTACTCTTCGATTGTCAATAGCACAAAGATTCACGAGGGTATTATCCGCCCACTACTCGAAGCAAAAGGAGAAAACTTAAATTCGATTATTACCCTTGAAGCAATCAAGGAACTAACCGACTTTGACAGCATTGTCGATGATATAAACAGCGGGAACGTCGTCTTATTACTAGAAGACTGTAAAACGGCTTATTCTGTAAACGTAGCAGACTTTCAACACCGGGGAATTGAAAAACCAGAGAATGAGAATGCTGTAAAAGCACCAAAAGAGGCCTTCACAGAGTCTTTAAATGTCAATATTTCATTAGTACGTAAAAGATTTCATGACAAACAATTGATTGCCGAAGCTAAACCAGTGGGCAATCGCTCAAAGCTCGATGTCACCATCATGTATATCAAGGACGTGGTAAACAATGAGGTACTGGAAAATGTCAGGGAACGGCTTGATCAGTTATCCGTGGATAATGTCAGAAACATTGAATCCCTCGAGCAGTATATTGAAGAACGCCCTTATTCGATTGTATCGAGTTTATTGTATACAGAACGTCCCGATCGCGCGTCCTCTTATCTAGAAGACGGGTATATCGTCCTGCTGATGGAAAACTCGTCCGCCTGTTTGGTTCTGCCAGTTACCTTCTGGTCTTTTTTTCACTCTGAAGAAGATCGTTACTTACGATTTTTATTCGGGAACTTCTCCAGGCTTATTCGCCTGGTAGCTTTCTTGATTTCTTTATTAGTCTCAGCTGTTTATGTAGCGATAACCAACTATCATAGTGAAATGATTCCTCCTGACCTGCTTTTGGCAATTGTCAGTGCAAGAGAAAGAGTGCCGTTCCCGGTTGTATTTGAAATTATGCTCATGGAAGTATCCTTTGAATTAATTAGAGAAGCAGGACTTCGTATCCCGAACCCTTTGGGACCGACTATCGGAATCGTTGGAGCTTTAATCATCGGACAAGCAGCCGTAGAAGCAAACATCGTCAGTCCGATTGTTGTCATCGTTGTTGCTCTGTCTGGACTTTCCTCATTCGCTGTAGCCAATATCAGCATGAACTTCACCATCCGGATATCTCGGTTCCTTTTTATTTTTGCCGCTTCCTTTTTCGGGATGTTGAGCCTAACAGGAGCATTTTTATTATGGGTGATGTACTTGGCATCTCTTCGGTCGTTTGGCGTACCTTTTTTATCACCCTTGTCTCCAAACTACAAATCCACTAACGATACAGTGTTCAGGAAGATCATCAAAAATGAATACTTCAGGCCTGGACAAATAAAACCGAAAGACTCAAGAAAAAAAGGATAACAAAGAACAGGAGGGATGACATTGTTTAAAAAAGAATCCAGGCTAAGGGCCAGAGAAGCATTTGCCATGATTATTTTGATGATAGGGGTGAAAATATCCAACACTACCCCTTCTCTGTTTGCGCAAACAGGAGCAAACGCTATGTGGTTGATGCCTTCTATATCATTCGCTGTCATCCTGCCTTCTGTTCTTTTGTTGTATTACCTGTTAAAGAAATATGAAGACAAAAACTTGGTAGAGCTTCTTGAAGAAGTATTAGGAAAACATATAGGCAAAGTCATCGCTTTCCTCTTGTTTCTGATTTTCTTTCTTTTGTTGGCGATTGAAGGCAGAAGCTATACGGAGCAGTTGAAACTGCTCTATTTCCCGGATTCCCCCACTCCCTTTGTTTTTTTTATTTTGTTTGCAATCGCCTTTTACGGGGCAAAAAGAGGACTTGAAACAATGGGTTCTGCTTCCTGGATATTCTTCTTCTACATTAAGGCATCGGTATTGTTGCTCGCAGTACTGATTTTCAGGGAGACAATTATCGAGCGAATATTTCCTCTTTTCGGTAATGGTCTGAAGCAGTTAGTGGTCGAAGGAGCAAAAAAAGCGTCGTTATTCTCTGATTTGTTTCTGTTGGCTATGGCTTATACCGCCTTTGATAGCTCAAAAAAGTTCAGATTAGGTGTATTGAGCGGGTTCGCCTTCGTTTTTCTTGAAATGACGTTTTTTTTCTTTCTTTACTGCACCACCTTTGATTACAATTCGATTGATAAAGTGGCTTTTCCCTTTCATGAATTGACTCAATATGTCGATATGGGAAATTTCTTTACCAATATCGAGACCTTCTTTATGATCTTTTGGCTGTTTGCAGCATTTATCAAGTACATGATTTACTTGTATTTTATTTCATGGATTTTTGGAGCAGTCTTCAATATAAAGGAATTTGAACCTTTGATTCTGCCGTTTGCTTTTTTCGGGATAATTGCTGGAATGGTTCCAGAAAATGCGGTGATCAATGAACTTGTATTTAAGTCATCTTTCATGAACATGATCACTCCCTTCTTTGTTGGTTTTCCTCTTTTGTTGTGGTTAGTAGCTAAAGTCAAAGGAGATTTACGATGATGGGAAAAAAGATATGCTTTCTGATACTATTTCTCGTTCCGTTAACCGGCTGCTATGATCAACTAGAAGTGGAGCAGCAGTCCTATGTGATAGCCATTGGTATTGATAAAGCAGACGAGGAAGGCAGATTTCGGATTACCTTTCAAGCGGCAAATCCAGAGGTAGGTAGTACCATTTCCAGTGGCGGATCACAAGAGGAACCTAGAGAGACCGTCACCTTGGAAGGAACCGATTTAATTGCCACAAAAGACACCGCTAATTCAGTGATGACCAAACAAATTGCTTTAGACCACACCAAAGTGGTGGTTGTGTCGGAAGAACTAGCCAGATCTGGCGAATTCCTGCGGCTCATCCAGGCTGCTGCAAGGACAACTGAACTAAGGAGATCAGTGCAAATAATCGTTTCAAAGGAGAACGCAAGTGATTTTTTAAAAAATAACCAGCCACTATTGGAAACCCGCCCGCACAAATATTATCAGTACATGATTAATCGAGCGACAGAAACAGGGATCATCCCAGAAGCAGATATCCATCGATTCTTTCAAATAACAGAAGGGGATGCGGATGCTTTCCTCGCTATTTATGCTACTACCCAACAATCAGAAGAAAAGCCACAAGGCAATGAAGATCAATACATTGCCGGTCAAATCCCGCTTGAGGGCGGAAACCCGACACAATTTATGGGCTCAGCTGTATTTAAAGAAGGAAAAATGATTGATGTTCTCAGTGGTCAGGAAACAAGAATAGCCAACATCCTCGATGACACCATGGAAATGGAAGCATTATATAGTACGTATCCAGACCCGAAAAATAAAAAGTACCGGATCGCAGCCAACTTTTCAAAAGACCGGTCCATTGACGTGAAGATTGATTACCGGAAAAATCAACCAACAAAAATCAATGTAACGGTTCCGTTCACCATTGAGGTCATCGGGGTCCCTAGTCTCATCGATTATTCTCAAAATGAAAAAAACCGGGCACTCCTTGAAGCATATATTCCCAAGGTTGTAGAAGAGGAAGCCAATAACCTAATCAAAAAGACACAGGAAGAATACAAAACGGACGCCTTTTACTGGTCCTTATATATAAGAAAATATTTTTCCACGATTGAGGAGTACGAAAAAGCAGACTGGAATCACACCATTTACCCAAATGCAGAAATCAATGTCAACTTTAAATTAAAACAGTTATATTTCGGAAAAATGATCGATGATTCAAATATCGGTGAAGTGAGGGATTAGAGATGGGAACAATCATTATAGCGATTTTCTCTTTGTATATCGCTTTTTACTGTGGCTCCTTCTCACGAACGATTTATAAGGAAGGAAATAAAACTGGGGCTGTAGGGGTCGGTTTTTTAGCTATTTTTTCACTTGCTTGCCCCTATTTATTTTTTAAACTATAACAAACATAACGAAATATGATTTGTGAAAGAGGGGCTGTTCTACGAGAAGAACAGCCCCCTTTGCGTTATGGCCCCAGCAGGATTCGAACCTGCGACACATGGTTTAGGAAACCATTGCTCTATCCCCTGAGCTATGGAGCCACTATCCAATTTAGCTTCACCAAAAAGGGAAGCACTACTTATTATACAAAATACTTCTCCACTTGAAAAGGGAAAAACATGACAATTTTACTGAAGACTATTCCAGACTGCTGCTGATATGATAAAATGGTATCTGTCTGTCGAATAATAACGAAAAACGTACTTTCTTAGACTGAATATAGAGATAGCACCTTGCTTGATGATTGGAGGAGGAGAAATGGGACAACTTCCTTTTATTGCTGTAGAAGGACCCATCGGGGTAGGCAAAACATCGCTTGCTAAAAAACTTGCTGCGCATTTTGAATTGCATTTACTGAAAGAAATAGTCGAAGAAAATCCATTCCTTGGTAAATTTTATGATGACATAGAAGAATGGAGCTTCCAGACAGAAATGTTTTTCTTATGCAATCGGTACAAACAGCTGGAGGATATTGAAACCAAATACTTAAACCAGGATAAGCCCGTGATTGCTGATTATCATATTTCCAAGAATATGATTTTTGCCAAGCGGACGTTGAAAGAAAAGCAATTTGATAAGTATGCAAAGATTTATGATATTTTGACGGCTGATATGCCGCAGCCAAATATGATGATTTACCTGGATGCCAGCCTGGAAACCTTGTTAGATCGGATAAGAATGCGCGGACGGGAAGTAGAGCAGAATATTCAGCCGGCATATCTGGAGCAGCTTTCACAGGATTACAATGACTTCATGGATCAGTTTGAACGAATGAATCCGTCCATTCCGGTCATCCGTTTGAATGGCGATCATCTGGACTTTGTTAAACACCAGGATGATTTGGATCAGATTATTTATACAGTTGAAGAGCACTTGAGAAAAGGGGAAGTAGTCAAATGAACTTAAGAGAACGTTATAACATTCCGAATGACAGTGTCATTACGATAGCCGGAACGGTTGGAGTGGGGAAATCGACGATGACCAACGCTTTAGCGGACGCTCTGAACTTTCGGACGTCTCTGGAAAAAGTAGATACCAACCCATACCTGGATAAGTTTTATGCCGATTTTGAACGCTGGAGCTTCCATTTACAAATTTATTTTCTGGCTGAACGGTTCAAGGAGCAGAAACGGATATTTGAATACGGAGGCGGCTTTATCCAAGACCGTTCCATTTATGAAGATACCGGCATTTTTGCGAAGATGCATTACGATAAAGGAACCATGTCGCAAGTAGACTATGAGACCTATAAAAGTTTGTTTGACGCAATGGTTATGACTCCTTACTTCCCGCATCCTGATTTATTGATTTATTTAGAGGGTTCCTTTGACGATATACTCGGAAGAATCAAAGAGCGCGGTCGCCCGATGGAACAGCAAACTCCAATCGCTTATTGGGAAGAAATGTTCAAGCGGTATGAAAATTGGATCAACAATTTCAATTCCTGCCCAATCCTGCGGATCAACATTGCGGATTACGACTTGATGAATGACGAAAGCTCGATCGAACCAGTACTGGAAAAAATCGGCCACTTCATCCAGCAGTCCCGAAAGTGGAAATCCGGGCAATTGACCTAACTGTAAAAGAGTCGGACAAACAATTGTCCGACTCTTTTCTTATTATCCATTTTGTTTTAGGGCAGCCCCATTTATTTTATCTTGTTCGTATCAGCTTTTGCCTGATACGGACTCCCCAACTCAATCGAACGTGCTGCTGCCTGCTTGATACATGCCATCAACGCTTCTTGATATTTATACTTTTCCAATGTTTCCAACCCGGCTTGTGTCGTTCCGCCTGGACTGGTGATTTTTTCGCGAAGGGCGGATGGCTGTTCATCTGAGTTCTTCAGCATTTCTGCAGCGCCGACAAGGGTTTGAATAATCAATTCCTTCGCAATCTCAGGCTTCAACCCTGCTTCAGCTGCTGCTTCCTCCATTGCCTCGACAAAATAATAAATATATGCCGGTCCGCTTCCGGATAAACCGGTTATCGTATGGAGGTCATCTTCTTCCTCGACAACGGTCGTTGTACCAATCGTTTGGAACAAGGTTTCCACTAAACGAATGTGCTCCTGTTCTGCCTGCTTTCCCCCTGCTATGGCTGTTGCCGAATAGCCGATGGTAGCAGATGTATTCGGCATCGCCCGTAAGACCGGACAATTTTTTTCTAATTGTTCCGAGATATACCCCGTTGAAACACCTGCCAACACAGATACAACAATCTGTTCATCCGTTACATACTTTTTGATTCCTTCTAGCGCTTCCGTAATATCCTTCGGTTTCATAGACAGAATGATGACATCCGCTCCCTGGATAACCTGCTCCTTATCAATGGAACAGCGAACATGATAGACGTTTTTCAGCCGTTCCAAACGCTCCTTGTTTTCTTTATTGGTCACCCAGATTTGATCCGCTTGTAAAAATCCTTTAGCCAATATACCGGTCATGATTGCCTCGGCCATCGAACCTGCCCCGATAAACGCAATTTTATTAAACATGCCTATCTCCTCCTTGAATAGATGCCTTATTATTTTAACCAAAACTTAAAACCCCCACCCCGTCCTTAATATCATAAGGACGGAATGAGGGTCGTCATCCGCGGTACCACCTTGGTTGGCATTGTTCCATGTGAAACAGAGTGCCCGCTCGGACCGTTAACGCCGGCTACGGTCAGTGTTTTCTTGCCTGACAGCTCCCAGGTAGGTTTCCATAATGCTTTAGCGATGGAATCTTTCAGCCGGTGGATTCCACTCTCTGACGCCTGTCATTATTTACTGGCCTGTTCTTCGCAATGGTTTATTTTTATGTATTATGCTTGGAAAAATGTTTTCTGTCAAGGTATATAACAACTAATCAGATGAAAATATTGGAATGCCAAGGGATTCGACTTATTCTGAGTGGGTATTTACCACAGAATAGAACAAAACCCCATCGAAAAACCGCTAAATCGCTGCTTCTGCTAAATAATCAAAATAAAAAAACCGTTACGCAGGTAACGATTTTTTCTGTATAATCTCCAATTTGTTTGCGTGTGTATTATGGAGGAGGATGAGGGATTCGAACCCCCGCGGGCGATGAAGCCCCTGGCGGTTTTCAAGACCGCTCCCTTCAGCCAGACTTGGGTAATCCTCCGTGTCGACATCAATTAATATACCATCTGGCAAAATTGATGTCAACCATCAAATCAAGATTTTACTTACAACCGGGAAGTCTTTACTGCCAAGTGACTTTCCGGTTATTAGTAAATGGTTATTGGATTATCTCTTTGCCGCCCATATATGGCCGCAATACTTCAGGAATCACTACCGTTCCATCTTCCTGCTGGTAATTTTCCAGGATGGCTGAAACGGTTCTGCCGATTGCAAGACCTGATCCATTCAACGTATGGACAAACTCTGGTTTTGCTTTTTCCTCTCTTCTAAAGCGGATGCCGGCTCTACGCGCTTGAAAATCTTCAAAGTTAGAACAAGAAGAAATTTCTTTGTAATCATCATAGCTAGGCAACCATACTTCGATGTCATACTTTTTGGCAGCCGTAAAACCAAGATCACCTGTACACATGCTCATCACCCGGTATGGCAGCTTCAACAATTGCAACACTTTTTCAGCATTTCCGGTTAGTTCTTCCAATACTTGATAAGAATCCTCCGGTTTTACGAACTGGACCAATTCCACCTTGTTGAACTGGTGTTGTCGGATCAGCCCTCTTGTATCTCTTCCGGCAGACCCAGCCTCGGAACGGAAAGATGCACTGTAAGCCACATATTTTCTTGGCAAGTCTTCCACCGACAGAATATCGTCCCGATGATAATTCGTCACTGGCACTTCAGCTGTCGGAATTAAAAAGTAGTCGGTATCAGCAACTTTAAAAGCATCTTCTTCGAATTTTGGCAGCTGGCCAGTACCTGTCATGCTAGTACGATTGGCCATGTATGGAGGAAGCATTTCCTCGTAGCCATGTTCTTCTGCATGCAAGTCCATCATGAAGTTAATCAATGCACGTTCTAGACGGGCACCAAGACCTTTATAGAATACAAAGCGGCTTCCCGTCACCTTCGCCGCCCGTTCGAAGTCAAGGATATCCAAGTCAGTTGCAATGTCCCAGTGGGCCTTGGCATCAAATGCAAAGGAAGGCACCTCGCCCCACTTCCTGTCTTCCACATTGTCTTCTTCGTCTTCCCCGACAGGCACACTTTCATGCGGAATGTTTGGAATCGACAGCAGCAAGGATTGTAACTTCTCTTCCACTTCTTTCAGTTCTGTATCGTAGGCTTTGATTTTGTCGCCTACTTCCCGCATTTCTTCAATGTAAGAATCTGCATCCTGCTTTTGTTTTTTTAGTTCGGCTATTTGCTTCGAGACATCGTTTCGCTTTGCCTTCAGATCCTCTGTGCCAGCAATCAATTCTCTTCTCCTGGCATCCAAATCACCGAATTTATCTAACTCTGATAAATCCTCTCCCCGGTGCTTTAGTTTATCCTTCACCTCTGCAAAATTGTTACGTAAGTATTTCATGTCCAACATAAATTAGTCCTCCTTCATATAGTCATTTGATAGGGGTTTGGTTAAATTTGCTTTTGTCCAAAGAAATATACATTGTGAACTTACTTTAGCAGATCTTTTTCTTCCTCTCTACTTGAATATCAACCAGCCGCTTAACACTATTGCTGTTCCCACAGAGTCTATTGCTTGGGTTCTTTTAACAACCTAATTAAAGTAGGAGACAAATGTACTTTTTCAGTAAAGTAAGCACATTTTTAGCGCAGGGTATTTACGCAGCGCCGGATTAGTATAGTTCTCATTCACTTACAAGGTGGTGCTCCTGCCAACTTATGCTAAATAAGTTGTTCTTTTATAAGGACAGCCGAAACATTAAAAAACTCCCGCCCCTGTATTGTTACAGGGACGGGAGTTTGATCCCGCGATACCACCCTTATTGAAGAAATATAAAATTCTTCCGGCTCACTTACGATAACGGCGTTTACCGGGTATGCATTGCGGCATACCTGTTCAAGGATGGATTCACAAGGACCCCACACCGGTTTTCACCAACCACCGGCTCTCTGATGAAAGGCTTCTTGTTACTATTTCCTGTCATTACATTGCATTATTTATAGTTTAGAATAGCGAAAAACTCGTTAAGATGCAAGTTCTTTCATCGATTCTTCCACCATGGTGACAAAATAAGCGGTCATGCGATGGTCATCGGTCAATTCAGGATGGAAAGCACTGCAAAGGAAATGTCCCTGTCTAGCCGCTACAATCGCTTCATCATAGACAGCCAGCACTTCGACATCTTCGCCTACTTCACGGATAAACGGCGCACGGATGAAGACCGCATTGAAATCATCTGCTACCCCTTTTATCGGTAGTTCAGCCTCGAAGCTTTCCTTCTGACGACCGAATGCATTCCGTTCTACCTTCATATCCATCAGCTGTAAATGAGCCTTTTCCTGGCCGACAACTTCCCCGGCCAATAAAATCAATCCAGCACACGTCCCAAAAATAGGCTTACCTTGTTTTCCAAAGGCGACTAATGCGTCAAAAAAGTCATATTTATCAATCAAACGACGTATCGTCGTACTCTCGCCGCCCGGAAGAATCAGGCCGTCGATTTCTTCCAGCTGTTCTTTTTTCTTGATGATGATGCCTTCGGCTCCAGATGCTTGAATGGAATCTACATGCTCCCTTACAGCACCTTGTAGGCCTAGTACCCCTATTTTTATCATGGTGCATATCTCCTTTTAGAGGTTTATTGTCTAAAGAAAACGTGACGATTGGCCATGTCTTTCAAGCGTGATAGAGGAGTAGGAACGCTAGGTTTCATTCCTGAAAAATCCAGCTATACGTAGGCTGGCTCCTCCGCATTATTTCATGCGAATTAATTTAAGTCTTGCTGCTTACCAACCGCGCTCCTGCATACGGTTTTCCGGAGCAAGTGTTCCAATTTCGATACCTTTCATGGCAGTGCCAAGACCTTTGGAAATTTTTCCGATCATTTCGTAATCCTGATAATGGGTTGTAGCTTCTACTATTGCGCGGGCATATTTTTCTGGATTATCAGACTTGAAAATACCAGATCCGACAAATACGCCATCTGCTCCCAATTGCATCATTAATGCAGCATCAGCTGGAGTCGCGACACCGCCTGCTGCAAAGTTGACGACCGGCAAACGGCCTTTTTCTTTGATTTCAAGCAAGACATTGTAAGGAGCACCAAGCTCTTTGGCAAAAGTCATGACTTCATCATCCGACATGCCAATCAGTTTACGGATTTGAGACTGAACTTCGCGCATATGGCGAACTGCTTCGACGATATTGCCAGTACCAGGCTCTCCCTTGGTACGCAGCATGGAAGCACCTTCTCCGATACGGCGGGTAGCTTCTCCCAAATCACGACAGCCACAAACGAAAGGCACTGTGTAATCTGATTTATTGATGTGGAACACTTCATCTGCGGGAGTCAACACTTCACTCTCATCGATGTAGTCAACACCCATGGCTTCCAGTACCCGTGCTTCCACAATGTGGCCGATTCTTGCTTTTGCCATTACCGGGATGGATACGGCATTCATCACTTCTTCCACGATTGTAGGGTCTGCCATTCTTGCTACACCGCCGGCTGCACGGATGTCAGATGGCACTCTTTCCAATGCCATAACCGCAACAGCACCGGCTTCTTCTGCAAGTTTTGCCTGCTCTGCATTGACAACATCCATGATGACGCCGCCCTTTTGCATTTCTGCCATTCCACGTTTAACGCGATCAGTACCCAAATTAGACATTCAGTATTCCTCCCATATATAATCACTCATTTATAATCTTCTTTCATTGGTTATCCAATATTTTACCTTATTTTTCTGAAAACCCCAACCAGAATGTATCGGCGTGAATTAGAACCAACCCTTCACAGTATCTGATACAGAAGAGAAAATATTACTGAAAAAATTGCCTACAGCACTCATGGATAAGGAGAACCAATTGGCCTTTTCGACAGCAGCAGTTGTAACTACATCAACCGTTTGTGCTTGTTTTTCGCCGGTGATATAACCATAATCTGCTTCCCCTTTATAAGTGAGTTCCATGGTCCCGACTTTTTCCCCTTTTTCAAGCGGAGCGACCAGTTCGCCATCCTCATTCAGCTTTTCTTCATCAACATTCAAGGTAACATCATAACTATCTTCTTCCCCGTTTTTTATCGGGGCTTGAATAGCTGCACTTGAAGCGATTTCCACCTCATCTTGCTTTCCTTTCGTTACCGGCAAGCTTGTTTGGTCTTCCTTCTGATATCCTTCCGGAAAAACTTCTTTGTTTTCAAATTGAGAGAATCCATAATCAAGCAATTTCGCCGTTTCTTCAAAGCGGGCTTCCTTGCTTTCTGTTTTCATGACCACAGAAATCAGCCTTCTGCCGTCACGTTCTGCTGTACCGGTGAAACAATAGCCAGCATCGTCTGTCCAGCCTGTCTTCAACCCATCAACGCCTTCAAAGCCAAATTGTTTGAAGTTGACATTATCCCAAGGCAGCATCCAGTTCAAGTTTTCCAACGTCTTTCCTTCAAATTCCGTAGTCATTTTGCTCGATACATCCAATGCTTCTGGATAGTCATTCACTAAGTGGTAAGCAAGCAGGGCAGCAGACTCTGCCGAGAGCAGGTCATTGGCGTCAGGCTCCGTACCTTCCGGATGATTCTCACCCAAGTCGGAGTTGGAAAGACCAGTAGCATTCACAAACTGATAATCCGGCAATCCCATTTCCTCTGCTTTTTCATTCATCATTTTTACAAATTCGCCTTCTGACCCGGCAATCAATTCTGCGAGTGCGATGGTCGTCCCGTTATCGGATATGATTGCCATCGCTTCGTATAGCTCTCGTACTGTATAATCTTTATCTTGCGTCAGGCCCACCCCTGAAGATATACTACTTGCAGAAATTTCATAAGGGTAATCACTAATCTGTGTTGTCGTGTCCCAGCTGATTTGACCTTCGTTGATGGCTTCCAATACAAGATATTCTGTCATCATTTTGGTCATACTAGCTGGAGGTAATTTTATATCAGGCTGTTTCGCATATAAAATCTTCCCCGTCTCCGCATCTACCAGAATCGCAGACTCTGCGTTCAAATCAAGCGACTCAGCGGCATTTGCCTTTCCAGGCTTGGCTATTAGCGAAGTACATGCGATTAGCACCGCCATTAATAGAAAAAAGGATGCTTTTAAATTATGTTTCAACTTTCTCTACCTCCACGAAAATAGTATGCATCTTTCATATTCTATCACAGGTAGAAGGAAAGCGAAACTGCTTTTCCGAAGCCTATTAGCAATGATGAAACAGATGCGCAAATGGACCTATTAACATGACTGATTACCCTGTATAACTTCTATTGATATCTACCTATCCCTTCCATGATTGATAGATGGTGTTCATTCCTACTCTAGCAGGCACCAGTCTATTGGCGCTTCTCCCAATTCTTCTAAGTAGGAATTGGCCCGTGAAAACGGCTTACTGCCAAAAAATCCTTTATTTGCGGAAAACGGGCTCGGATGGGGGGAGGTGATTACCCGGTGTTTATTCGTATCCAGTAGAGCTTGTTTCTCCTGGGCATGACGTCCCCATAAGAGGAAAACGACGGGTCTTTCCCGCTCATTCAACACTTCGATCACTCTATTGGTGAAATGTTCCCAGCCTTTCCCCCGATGGGAAGCTGCCTGTCCTTTCCGTACGGTCAATACCGTGTTTAGCATTAGTACTCCCTGCTCCGCCCATTTTTTCAAGTAACCATGCTCGGGGATGGGACAGCCCATGTCATCATTCAGCTCTTTGAAGATATTTTTCAAAGAAGGCGGAGGTGTCACGCCCGGCTGTACAGAAAAACTCAATCCATGGGCCTGGTTCGGCCCATGATAAGGGTCTTGTCCGAGGATAACTACTTTTGTGTTGGCATAAGAAGTTAAATGGAGTGCTTCGTAAATATGATCCATAGCTGGATATACCGTTTTTTGCTCATATTCCTGCTTCAAAAATTCACGAAGCTCCTGGTAATAATCTTGTTCAAATTCCTCCTGGAGCTTTTCATTCCAATCATTTTTCAGTAATTGTTTAGCCATTTTTTCTCCTCCTCTAAGTTTTACTGATACGTTTTACCGCAAACCAACTGTTGAAAACGTTGATTGTACCGTTAGTATTTTCTATTTCAGTGTAACAAAGAAAAGCCTAAGTGAATCGTAAACTCTAGAAAGGGGCCAGGCTCTGGAACGGAATAAAGAACATAGGAGGGAAATCCAAATATTTTTTCATTTATTTGGCCTACCGTTATTGGAATTCTTGCGTCGGATGAAGTGCTTTTTAACCGTTTCTTCCACTTCATTCAGTCTTTATCGCTCGGATGAAGTGCTATTCCCACGTCCCTGCTGCTCCCTTAATGTTCATGAATCAATGGAGCAGCCATCTACCAAAATGGAATAATTCCCCGGGCAATAAAAAACTGCCCCGCTTTTATACGGGACAGTTTTCTGCTCTAAGCTCTTGCTTTTGTTTCCGGTACACCGACCTCGTTTCGCTTCATGAAGAATTGCAAAGCCAGCAGGATAGCAAAAGCAGACAAACCGATGACATCAGAATAGGTGCCCGGATAAATCAATGTCAGCCCGCCTGCTACAGCAAACAAGCGCTCAGGCCAATAAACTTTCCGGTACCAGTATCCGATCAATCCGGCACCTATGGCAATCATTCCTGCCACAGCAGTAAACAGAATCCAAATAAGCTCCAGGATGTTTGTATCGATCATCAACAGCTCCGGCTGCAAGACAAACATATAGGGGATGATGAAGGCAGCAATCGCAATTTTGGCGGCGTTGAGTCCCGTCCGTATCGGTTCTCCTGAAGCAATCCCCGCCGCGGCAAAGGCTGCCAGTGCCACGGGTGGCGTAATGTCCGCTACGATCCCGAAGTAAAAAACAAACAGGTGAGCCGGCAAATCTGCAACCCCTAACAAAATAATCGCAGGTGCAGCGATCGTAGAAGTGATGACATAGTTGGCAGTAGTAGGCGATCCCATCCCCAGAATGATTGCCGCAATCATCGTGAAGAAAAGGGTCAGCAAAATTTGTTCATTGGCCAAGGAAACAAGACTGTTGGCAAGCTTCAGTCCTAAGCCAGTCTTGGTTACGACACCGACAATAATACCGGCAGCTGCTGTTGCCGCCACTACAGCTAATGCCGTTCTCGCTCCGTCAACCAACGCATCCACTGATTCTTTAAAATTACCGTCAAAGAAATAGCTGACGATGATGGTGGCGATAGCAGCGACTATCAGACTTTGGACAACAGACGGTCCGGCAGTGATGAAACCATATGCCAGATATAGCACGAAAACAGCTCCGAAAACGATCGGATAAATTTTACGGAAGCGGTCTTCGCGCAGTACACCGACCAAAATTGTCGTCAAAATTCCATAAATGGCTGCGCGCATGACACTTAACCCACTGCTTAAGAAAAAGACAATCGCCACAATGGGAAGCAGAAGATAAATTTTCTTCAGCACTTCCTTACGATCAGGGATTTCTTCATCAGATAAACCTTTCAGTCCAGTCCGCTTCGCTTCAAAATGCGTCATAATCCAAACACCAGTAAAATAGAGCAAGGCCGGGATAGCGGCAGCTTTTGCAATCGTCCAGTAATCTATTCCAATAAATTCAATCATCAAAAAGGCAGCAGCACCCATGATTGGGGGCATCAGCTGACCGCCGGTAGAAGCCGCTGCTTCCACACCGCCAGCGAACTCTTTTCGATAACCAAGTCGTTTCATCATGGGAATGGTAAAGGAACCCGAGGTCACCACATTAGCTACCGAACTTCCACTGATGGTACCTTGTAAGGCACTGGAAAAAATCGCAACCTTGGCAGGTCCGCCGGTCCTTTTTCCAGCCAGGGATACGGCCAGATCATTGAAATATTGGCCGACACCCGTTTTTACCAGAAAGGAACCAAATAACAGGAACAGGAAAATAAATGTGGAAGAAACAGCGATCGGTGTGCCAAGAATGCCTTCTGTTGTGAAAAACATCGATTGAACCAGATTATCTAAGTTGACACCGCGGTGGATGAGAAACCCGGGCATTTGCCGTCCCCAGTAGGCATAAGCTAAAAAAGCTATAGCGATAATCGTAATCGGAAGACCGACGGAACGCCGGGTTGCTTCCAAAACAAGGATTACGGCAATCGCTCCGACAATCATATCCATTTGGTTGATATCGCCTGCTCTTCTGACGATCTCCTCGTACATCAATGGCCAGTAAGCTCCTACTCCAAAGCCAAGCAGGGCCAGGATGTAATCGTACCAGGCGATTTTTCCGCTTGTTCTCCCTTTTTTCGTAGCCGGGAACAATAGGAATATAAGCACTAGTCCGAATCCGATATGGATGGAACGATGCATTTGCGCAGGTAGAGGATAAATAGTAGTGGCAAAGATTTGATATAAAGAAAAGGCCAACAGACCGAAAAAGACCACCTTGGCCATCATACCGGTTAAGAACCGGTATGATGATTCCTGGTCATATTGTTGCAGCAATTCTTGTTGTTGTTGTTCTGTAAGCGTTTCATTGTTGGCGCTCATGAATATTCACCCCTTTTAAAAGATGCCAGTTACTTTCATGAGTGGGGGTTATGGTAATGGAAGTACCTGCCCCTACATAGTCTTTAAGTAAATAGCTTTGATTTTGATAGATGATCATATGATTTGCCCTTACCTGACCGACTGCAAGGTTGATTTCCGAAAAAGAACCCTGCAAATTGGAAATGTAGTATTTTCCATCCTTCATCTCGAATGTTTCCCCTTCACCTGCATTGGAGGGCATGCCAATGGCAGTGTCTTCATAAACCAATTGATAAGGATAAATCGTTTCTTGGTTGATTTCATACTCTTCGATGACATCCGAAAGATGGACGGAGTGGGTGAACTTTATTTGAAAATGATCGGTGTCGTTGACAGGCAAGTAGGCTAATATTTCATTGGTAAATGGATCTTGCAAAGCCAGTACATAACGATAAGGATAAAACAATAGTGCGGCTGCTACAGCAAGCAGAAAAATAATCACCGCGAACAGCCAAACTTTTTTCAGTGGCATAAATTATCCCTTCTAACATAAAAAGATGAGGGAGTCCACGCAGCCCGGCTTTCTAACACCTGCGGGCAGCAAGACCGGACATAAAAGCCGGCGCTGCCGCCGCAGGAATAAAAAACAGATCTGTGGAACGGACATCCTCATCAGTACTCTTCTCGTCTTGTTTTACTGTTCAATTCCTTTTTCATCAAAATACTTTTTGGCACCTGGATGCAAATCAATACCTACTCCATCAAGAGCAGTATCCGCAGAGATAAATTCTCCTTTCGGATGACTGATTTGATCGGTGTTTTCAAAAATCGCTTTGGTTACATCATAAACAAGATCTTCGCTTAAGTCGGCAGAGGTGACCAGCATAGCCTGTACGGCAACGGTTTTTACATCTTCTTCAAGGTCGTAAGTACCCTCCTTGATTGTATCCTCTGCATAATAAGGATGTGCATCGATCAATTCCTGGATCTTTTCCTCATCAAAACGTACGATGTTGACATCCGTCGTAGCAGCCAGGCTCTCGACTGCGCCAGTCGGAGTGCCGGAAGTGATGAATGCAGCATCAATGGTGCCGTCCTGAATACCGGAAGTGGAATCGCCGAAGTCTAAATCGCGTGCTTCGATATCATCCATGGAAAGACCGTACACTTCCAAAATATCGGTGGCACTTGCATTTGTTCCGGATCCGGGAGCACCAACGGAAACAACTTTTCCTTCCAGGTCGGCAACGGTTTCAATCCCGGAGTCGGCTGTTGTTACAATTTGAATCGTTTCTGGATAAAGGGTTCCAATTGCCTGGATATTATCAATCTGATCTCCCTCGAACATGACAGAACCTTCTGCCGCGTAAGCAGCAATATCGGTTTGAGTGAAGGCAAGTTCAGCATCTCCGTCTCTCATTGTCTTCATGTTCTCTACAGAAGCACCCGTTGATTGTGCGTTTGCCTCAGCATTATCAAGGTTATCGTTGATAATTTGGGCAAAAGTACCACCAAGCGGGTAATATGTACCTTCTGTTCCACCTGTCAAAACGCTAAGAAATTGAGTTTCACCACTGTCAGCGCTGTCACCTTCCCCACTATCGCCACCGGAATCCGGATCGGCTTCCCCACCGCCACAAGCAGCTAGCAGCATGGATAAAGCAAACGTCAAAACCAATATAAGTAACCATTTTTTCTTTTCCATACTCTTCCCCCTTTTAAAATATACTTCATTATAGCAAACCCATTATTTTAAATTCAAATGTTATTTGTTTCCTCGACAAACTTCGAAGTTATTCTTGCTTCCTTTCAGGCTAAATCCGCCACGTCCTGTGGCAACGCCTGCATGACCCACATCGCGAGGGCCTCCGACAAGCTTAAGACAAGCCTTGTCGTGCCGCTTTTTGCCACACAGAGGATGGGCTGAAGACCTCGAGGGGGTAGGCGCTGGAGCTTGATGAGACTGTCCCTGCCAATAATGATTCACAGGCACTTAATATTATACTTTCTTATTTTTTTACCAAAAAAAGCTGAACCGTTGCCGGTCCAGCTTTCTATTGATTATACGGAATAATTTGGGGATTCTTTGGTGATCTGAACGTCATGCGGGTGGCTTTCCCGAAGCCCTGCACCTGTCATGCGAATGAACCTGGCTTCGTTCCTGAATACTTCCAAGTCTCCAGCACCGCAATAGCCCATGCCGGATCGCAAGCCGCCGAGCAGCTGGTGAACCGTATCAGCCAGCGGTCCCTTGTAGGCAACCCGCCCTTCGATTCCTTCAGGTACCAACTTCTTGGTTTCCTCGCTATCCTGGAAGTAACGATCCTTGGAACCTGACTTCATTGCCGAAACAGATCCCATGCCGCGGTATACTTTATACCTTCTGCCCTGGAAAATTTCCGTTTCACCCGGGCTTTCCGATACGCCGGCAAACAGACTGCCGATCATGACAGCATGCGCTCCGGCTGCCATTGCCTTGGCAATATCGCCTGAATACTTGATTCCGCCATCCGCGATGATCGGAACACCGTGCTTGTGGGCTTCCTTGGCACAATCATTGATTGCGGTGATTTGCGGAACGCCTACACCGGCCACGACACGGGTCGTACAGATAGAACCTGGTCCGATACCGACTTTAATAATATTGGCTCCCGCTTCAATCAGTTCTTTTGTAGCCTCGGGTGTTGCTACATTACCGGCGATGATATCAATGGCCGGGTATTTTTCCCTCACCTTGCGCACCTGCTCGATCACACCTTTGGAATGGCCGTGCGCCGTGTCGATGACAAGGACATCGACGCCTGCTTCAACGAGCTTGGCTATTCTGGTCATGGCATCTGCTGTCACACCTACAGCCGCTCCTGCCAGCAGTCTGCCTTGGCTGTCCTTGGCTGCATTAGGGAATTCGATCACCTTTTCAATATCTTTGATGGTGATCAATCCTTTCAGCACACCGTGATCATCGACGAGCGGCAGTTTCTCTATCTTGTACTTTTGCAAGATTTCTTCTGCTTCAGTCAGGGTCGTACCCACAGGAGCTGTTACAAGATGCTCGCTCGTCATTACTTCCGATATCTTGATGGAATAGTCCTGAATAAAACGAAGATCCCTGTTCGTAATGATTCCGACAAGTACTTGCTCCTCTTTGTTGTTGACGATCGGAACGCCGGAGATGCGGAACTTGCCCATTAAGTGTTCTGCATCGAATACCTGGTTCTCGGGCAGGAGGAAAAACGGATTGGTAATTACACCGCTTTCCGAGCGCTTTACCATATCGACATTTTCAGCTTGTTCCTCTATCGACATATTTTTATGAATGACTCCCAAACCGCCCTGTCGTGCCATCGAAATGGCCATGGCCGCTTCTGTTACTGTATCCATTCCTGCACTTATCAATGGCATTTTCAAGTTGATATTGGATGATAACACTGTATCCAATGACACGTCCCTTGGCAGCACTTCAGATTTTGCAGGCACTAACAATACATCGTCGAACGTTAGTCCTTCCTTGGCAAACTTGTCCTCCCTCATTGCTGGATCCTCCCTTTGATATCATCTTATGGTTTATGAAAATTTGGTTATCCTAACTAAGCGTACAGCAAAAACTTATTGTTATTTACAATACGACAACCCTTTTGCTTTTTCAAGCATTTATAAACAAAATCCGGCAGCAGAAAATCTTAACAGCACAAACAAGGAGAAGGAAGGGTTTTCAAGTTAAAAAGTTTAAATAATCAGTCTTTTTAAAGCAGTCAGAAAGGGTCTTTCTCATGTGGAAAAAAGAAGTAAATGACTTTCTTACGTACCTGAAATCAGCAGAAACTTCTCAAACCTATTTATACCGTTGTTATCAAACCATTCAACTCGAACAGGCAGAAGCAAAAAGCTACCAGAACTGCTATCGTTTTCTTTATTACTTAGAACACGGGCGCACGTTTTATGAGACTAGCAAGAATGCTCCTCTCATGGTGAAGCCGATTCTGCTTTTTTATGGTATGGTTCATCTTTTAAAAGCCTGTCTGCTAACCAGACGGCCGGACTACCCGGAAAATACAACGCTGCTTGCCCACGGTGTATCAACGAGAAAAAGAAAAAAGCAACAGTATTCTTTTTGGAAGGACGAGGTAAAAATCCAGCATAACGGGTTATTTCCTTACTTTTCTCATGTTTTATTTGATATCGACGCTCTCAAGTCGGGAAAAATTGCCATGAAACGTCTATTCGCCCATATTCCGGAAGTAAGCAGGCTGATCCGGTTCCATCATGGAAACACACCGCTGATCAATATTGGCAATTATGCAGAACAGCAGCTACGCTTTCCGCTTTCTTGTCTGGATACGTATCATATGACTGAAACGAGTTTCCTAACAAAAATGGCCGCTTTCTTTCCTCCTTTTCTCGAACAAAAGACGACCAAAAATCATCTGGTCGTCGATTTACCAGGGCCTGTTTCGCCGCATTCCCAAGGACCTGTTTTTTTTAACTTGGAGGAGGAAGCAATTTACTTTCCTTCTGGCAGAGATCAATTCACTGAATGGCATGAAATAATGGCGCATTATTTGCTTCTTTACAATTTAAGCATGATTTGTCGTTATGAAACAGAGTGGTGGGGAGATTTACTGCATTCACTCCCAAATGAAGACCATCCATTTATCGTTCACTTTCTAAAAATCACTACCGATAAAGTGCCTTTTCTGATTGGCTGGTATTTGTATGACCAACACTGAAGAAGCCACTGTTTATCTAATATTCCAATCTACAAAGCAGGGCCAAAAGCGCAAGCGCCTTGCTCACCCCCGACAAGCTTAAGAACAGCCTCGGCGTGGCGCTTTTTGCCACACAGAGGGTGGGCTTAAGACCTCGAGGGGGTAGGCGCTGGAGCTGGACGTGGCTGGTTCAGCCAATAATTATCCACAGACAGTTAAATTTATCATTTCCTATACAGGGAAAAAAGGTTTGAAAAGCTTGGAAAGCCCTTCAAACCTCTGAGCGTTAGTTCAGGTCAGGATTTCTTCTATGTAGAGCGACCGGTCATCCTTCAAGGAGATGACCTGCTGGCCGGACTGGAGCCTGACCATTGGCCTTGTCGGATGTTTTGCTTCGATAAATACGATTTCTGCCTGTTGCTTATTGGACAAAATCACCTTGGTGCCCGTTCCGAAGTTCGTCAAACTGCTGACAAAGTTCTCCACAAGAGGATGGTCCAGTTTACCAAATTGTTCATACACCATTTCTTCAATAACCTTGAACGGGGACTGTGGTTTCTGGTAAACACGTTCAGCGGTCATTGCATGGTAAATATCACTGATGGCGATAAACCGGGCATATGGATGGATTTTTTCGCCTGCCACTCCTAGTGGGTACCCACTGCCGTCCAGCCTTTCTTGATGCTGCAATATGGCCAATTTCGTTCCTTGCGAAAGGGAAGGAACCGGCTCTACAAAGCGGTAGGAATAAACCGGATGCTTTTTGATTTCTTCGTATTCAGCCGCATTAAGCGGCCCTGCTTTAAAAAGGATACGATCATCGATTTTCGCCATGCCGCAGTCGGCTAAAAAGCCCGCTATACCTACTTGAATCCATTCATGCTTGTAGTTGCTTTTCTTTGCCAAGAAAGCAGACAGCAATCCGACCATGACAGCATGATGGTAAAGATAGTCCTTCGCAGTTGAAAGCTTGTGCAAATTATAAAGCTTCAAACCGATTTCATCGACTCTTTCCAGTAGAGGAACGATAAGCTTTCTGACTTGGTTGATCTGCAGAGTTTTGCCGTTCCTCCAGTCAGTAAACATCCGTTTGTATTGCTGGACCGTCCCCATATAAAATTCGGTAAAAGGCAGGTCAGAAGGAACGTTTTTTTCTTCAGCCGGTTCTTCCTCGACCACTTTTTGGCCGGGAATGTATGGTTTTCCGTCTTCCAAGCGGGAAAACACTTCCACTTCATCGACAAGAAAACGATGTAAAATATCGATCAAATCATCAGTTAAAACAGTTTTTCCATGCATGATCGGGCGTCCGGTTTTTCCGATGAGATCTTTGACAACCACACAGCCTGGAATTAACTGAGACGGATGCACCTTCACCTTTTTCCACCCCTTTATCCCTTTATCCGTATGTAATAAACTTCTTAATTTGGTAGAACGGGCTGATCTGTTTGTATCAGTCAGCCCGTTTCCACCTGGAATTTATTTTGCGTTATTCGTCTTCTTCCGCTTCTTCTTCGAGAACCTCTTCTATTTCTCCGGGTTCGACCGGAACTTGCTCGTTTTCATTGACGACTTCTGGCGGTAATTCTTCCTCGATTTCTTCCTCTGTTTCGATTCGGGCCACTGTTGCCACTTCTTCGCCATCCTGTACTCTGATTAAGCGGACACCTTGTGTATTACGTCCCGTAATCGAAATTCCTTCGACCGGCATCCTGATCAATACACCTGCTTCGGTGATAATCATGATATCTTCCTCACCTGTCACCGCTTTAACTGCTACAATCTTGCCGGTTTTATCGGTGAGATTGGACGTGAATATTCCTTTTCCTCCACGATTGGTTATCCGGTACTCAGCTGCAGGAGTCCGCTTTCCATACCCCTTGCTGGTAACATTCATGACATGCAGGCCATCTTCGATGATTTCCATTGAGACTACCTTATCATCCCCTCTTAAGGAGATTCCTTTTACTCCCGAAGCAGTACGACCCATTGAACGGATTTGATCTTCCGGAAAACGAATCAAGTATCCATTTTGTGTTCCGATCATAATATGCTTCGTCCCATCCGTCAGTCGCACAGAGATCAGTTCGTCGTCCTCGCGTAAATTGAGTGCGATCAATCCGCCTTTGCGGATATTGGCGAACTGGGACAGCTGGGTCCGTTTCGATATTCCTTGTTTCGTTGTAAAGAACAAGTAATGATCATCATTGAACTCATCCACCGTAATAACCGCATTGACCCATTCATCTTTCTCGATTTCCAAAAGGTTGATGATCGGTATTCCTTTGGCAGTTCGTCCAAATTCAGGGACTTCATAGCCTTTGGAACGGTAAACCTTCCCTTTGTTCGTGAAAAAGAGAATACGGCTATGGGTGGAAGCAGAAACTAAATGCTCCACGAAGTCATCATCGTTTGTCCCCATGCCCTGGATGCCTCGTCCTCCGCGTTTTTGTGCACGGTAGGTGGAAGATGGCAGCCGTTTGACATAGCCTTGGTGCGTCAAAGTGATGACAATATTTTCTTCTGGAATTAAATCCTCATCCTCGATGAAATCCGTTCCGCCTATAACAATCTCGGTCCTTCTTTCATCACTGAAGCGCTCTTTAATTTCCGTGAGCTCTTCCCGGATGATTTCCAGTACTTTCTCATCATCAGCCAGGATAGCCCGCAGCTCTTCAATCAGCTTGACCAGTTCCTGGTATTCTTCTTCGATTTTTTCTCTTTCCAGACCGGTTAAACGCTGAAGTCTCATATCCAAGATTGCTTGTGCCTGTTTTTCGGAAAGTTCGAACTGATTCATCAAACCTTCTCTGGCAATATCAGTCGTTTTAGATTGGCGAATCAGGGTAATAACTTCATCAAGATGATCAAGTGCTATCCGCAAACCTTCCAAAATGTGCGCTCTCGCTTCGGCCTTTTTCAGTTCATATGCCGTCCGGCGTTTGATTACTACTTTTTGATGCTCAAGGTAATGCTGGAGGGTTTGTTTTAAGTTCAAAACTTTCGGATGGCCATCCACCAACGCCAGCATGTTGATGCCGAATGAAGTTTGCAGCGCCGTTTGTTTATAAAGGTTGTTTAAAATGACGTTTGGATTGGCGTCTCTGCGCAGTTCGATAACAACTCTCATGCCCGTCCGGTCGGATTCGTCACGCAAGTCGGTAATGCCTTCCAACCGCTTGTCCCGTACTAAATCAGCAATTTTTTCGACTAGTTTGGCTTTGTTCACCTGATATGGGAGCTCCGTCACAATAATATCGGACTTGCCATTTGCATGTTCTTCAATCGTCGCTTTTGCCCGGATGGTAATCGATCCCTTACCGGTTTCAAACGCTTTTCTGATTCCGCTTCGGCCTAAAATTTGGCCGGCAGTTGGAAAGTCCGGACCATATATATGGTTTTCCATCAGTTCTTCGATCGTAATGTCGGGATCCTGACTGACAGCCAGTACTGCATCGATCGTTTCACCTAGATGATGGGGAGGAATATTCGTTGCCATCCCGACTGCAATTCCCGAAGCACCGTTGACAAGCAGATTAGGAAAACGGGCTGGAAAGACGGCCGGCTCTCTTTCAGATCCATCATAGTTATCGTTATAGTCAATGGTATCCTTGTTGATATCCCGAAGCAGTTCCATCGATATTTTTGACATTCTTGCTTCCGTGTAACGCATGGCAGCTGCGGAGTCGCCATCGACGGATCCGAAGTTGCCGTGCCCGTCAACGAGCATGTACCGGTAACTGAAATCCTGTGCCATTCTGACCATCGCTTCGTATACAGCAGAGTCACCATGTGGATGGTACTTACCGATAACTTCACCGACGATTCTTGCCGACTTTTTGTATGCTTTATCAGCATGCATGCCTAAGTCATTCATCGCATATAGTATACGTCTGTGTACTGGTTTCAAACCGTCCCGGACATCGGGTAGGGCTCGTGAGACAATAACACTCATAGCATAATCCAAAAATGAGGTTCTCATCTCCTGGCTAATATTTACTTCTTGAACTTGCGGACGTTGTTGGTCCACCATGGGATTACCTCCTATCAAAATGAGGAAGAGAGACTGGGCTATGGAAATCCAAAATTGTTGGGGTACAGGATTCCATGTATATCCGTCTCTGCATATGTTACTCTATCTCGTTTCCTGAAAAACTCTTACATCATACATCAAGATTCTTGACGTATTGAGCGTTATCTTGGATGAAATTCCGTCTCGGTTCCACTTTGTCACCCATCAATACATCAAAAATCTGATCGGCATCCATCGCATCTTCCAAACCTACCTGAAGCAAAGTTCTTGAAGAAGGATCCATGGTTGTTTCCCACAGCTGGGTTGCATTCATTTCACCCAATCCTTTGTAACGCTGCAATCCAGGTTTCGGAGCCTTTGGAATTTCGCTGAGGATGCGCTCCATTTCTTTATCGTTGTAAGCATAATAAGCTGCTTTGCCTTGCTGGATTTTATATAAAGGCGGCTGGGCAATATAAACATATCCATTCTCGATTAATGGACGCATATAACGATAAAAGAACGTCAATAATAACGTACGGATATGGGCACCGTCGACATCCGCATCCGTCATGATTACAATCTTGTGGTAACGTGCTTTAGAAATGTCAAAGTCTTCGCCGATTCCCGTTCCAAGTGCTGTGATAATTGTGCGGATCTCATTATTCGATAATATTTTATCCAGACGCGCTTTCTCTACGTTGAGAATCTTTCCCCTCAAAGGAAGAATCGCCTGGAAGTGCCGATCTCTCCCTTGTTTTGCAGATCCTCCGGCAGAGTCCCCCTCAACGATATACAATTCGCTGATCGTGGCATCCTTTGAAGAACAGTCAGCCAGCTTTCCGGGCAAATTGGAAATTTCCAGTGCCCCTTTACGTCTGGTAAGCTCTCTCGCTTTTTTTGCTGCTATTCTGGCACGGGAAGCCATCAGGCCTTTCTCGACAATCGTCTTGGCAGAATCAGGATTTTCAAACAAAAATTTAGAGAACATTTCGCTAAAGGCCTGGTCAGTGATCGCCCTTGCCTCTCCATTACCCAATTTTGTTTTCGTCTGACCTTCAAATTGAGGATCGGGATGCTTGATGGAAATAATGGCAGTCAGTCCTTCCCTGACATCATCTCCCGATAAATTCGGATCACTTTCTTTGAACATGTTGTTTTTACGGGCATAGTCATTTATCACGCGCGTCAGCCCGGTTTTAAACCCGGATTCGTGGGTTCCTCCCTCATAGGTGTGAATATTATTGGCATAAGAATAGATATTGCTGGCAAAACCATCGTTGTATTGCAGTGCCACTTCCACCGTAATTTCTTCTTCTTCTTTTTCCGCAAAGAAAGGTTCGTGCAGCACTTCTCTTGACCTGTTCAAATGCTCCACATAGGATTTTATCCCGCCCTCGTAGTAAAAGGTTTCCGGTTCTCTATCCTCGCGCTTATCCTGGATGGTGATGGTAAGTCCTTTATTCAAGAATGCTAACTCACGAAGACGCTGGGCCAGCGTATCATAGTTATACCGTACCGTATCAAAAATTTCCGGGTCAGGCTGGAAGTGTGTGCGTGTGCCGGTCGTCTCCGTTTCACCAACTACTTCCAATTCACCATGCGGTATGCCACGTCGGAAGCTTTGATGGTGGATTTTACCGTCTCTGTGCACATACACGTTCAATTCAGTCGACAAAGCATTTACGACCGATGCCCCTACACCGTGGAGACCGCCCGATACTTTGTAACCGCCGCCCCCAAATTTTCCTCCTGCGTGCAAGACGGTCATGATTACTTCAACTGCCGGACGACCCGTTTTTTCCTGAATACCGACTGGAATTCCGCGTCCATTATCAGTGACTGTAATACTATTGTCTTTTTCAATGAAGACTTGAATCGTATCACAGTAACCGGCAAGTGCCTCGTCAATACTGTTATCGACGATTTCCCACACCAGGTGGTGCAAGCCGCGTTCATTCGTGGATCCAATATACATACCCGGTCTTTTCCTGACAGCCTCTAAACCTTCCAACACCTGAATTTGGCTTTCATCATACGTTTGCTCATTTACTATATTATCTGCCAACTCTTTCACCTACACTTCTCAAGGGTTTGATCCTTTGGTTTCTATTCTTCAAAAGACTCCGAGTAGTCTTCTAATTTACTAATCGTTGAAATCATGCTCGCCCGCTTTTTCAAAGTAAGCACGGATAAGGGACTATAATAAATATGATTTGTTGTGATAACAATTGATTTCGTCCCTTCTTCCGAGGGGTCCAGCACGTTTTTGTTTTTGCGCTGATTGAAAAGCATTTGCTCATTAATCGTTGAGGAAGCAACAATCTGGTGGTCAATAATAGCGACCACCTCCTCCGAACGAATGACATTATCATCTCCAATATGAATAAACAACGTTTTCCCCCATTTCTACGTGACGAGTTTTCCATTTTCAATGTGGAATAGTTCTGCCTTTTCCAATGTTTCGTGTTTAATGCCGTCCACACTGGTGGTCGATACAAAAGTTTGTACTTTTCCCTGTATCGTGTTCAGCAAGTGAGATTGACGGTAATCATCCAGTTCACTAAGTACATCATCAAGCAGCAGGATAGGATATTCACCGACTTCATTGTAAATCAGCTCTATTTCAGCCAGTTTCAATGAAAGAGCAGTGGTGCGCTGCTGTCCCTGTGAGCCGTATGTTTGCACATCTTTGCCATTGACAAGAAACAGCAGGTCGTCGCGGTGAGGTCCAACAAGCGTTGTCCCTCGTTCAATTTCTTTGTCTTCCACTTCCACAAAACGCTGCTGGTACATACTTGTTATTTTTTCCCTATTACTGTCTTCTGATACCTCAATCGTGCCCTGGTAGTTAATTTCGAGTCGTTCAATCCCGCGACTGATTCCCTGGTGGATGGGATCGGCCCATTTCCTTAACAGTTCCAGGAAGGTAAATCGTTTTTCTATGATAAAGGCTGCATGCTCAATCAGCTGCTCTGTCAACACTTGCAGCATCGTTCTGTCGGTCTGCTGCTTTCTTTGTAAACTTTTTAACAAATGATTGCGTTGTTTAACGATTTTTTGGTATTGAACTAAGTGATAGATATAGGTGGGCTGAATTTGTCCGATTTCCATATCGATAAAGCGCCTGCGGACCTGTGGACTGCCTTTCACAAGGTTCAAGTCTTCCGGTGCGAACATGACCACATTCATCGCTCCGATATAGTCACTCAAGCGCCGCTGCTCAAGATGATTCAGCTTGGCTTTCTTGCCTTTGGAAGAGATGATGATTTCCAGGGGGAAGCTTCTGTTTCTTTTTGTGACACTCCCCTCTATTTTAGCATATTCTTTCTCCCATTGGACAAGTTCTTTGTCTCTCGGCGTCCGATGCGATTTCGCGAAGGCCAATACATAGATAGCCTCCATCAAGTTCGTTTTGCCCTGGGCGTTTTCGCCGATTATGACGTTGATTTTATCATCAAAGGTTAATTGCATTTGCTCATAATTCCGGTAATTCTTAAGGGCTAGTTGGTTAATATGCATCCGAATTCCCTTTCTTCTCCTGGTTCATGAGGAAAAACCGTCACTTTTGCTTAGCCACAGTAAAAGAACCAACTTCCTCTATTTCAACCAAATCGCCGGGATATAATTTTCTTCCCCTGCGATTTTCCGGCTCACCGTTCACCAAAACTTGATAATCGGCTAGGAACAATTTTACCATACCGCCGGTTTCCAAAATATTGGCCAGTTTCAAAAACTGACCTAGTTGAATATACGCTGTATTGATTTCAATTTCTTCGTTCATGTTATCACCTGACTTTTATGCCTTCTTTTTATTTTACTAAACATTTCGGAATATGAAAAGCGCCATCCAAAAGCTAGTGCGGTATCCGTTAGTTTTCCTTCTCATTGCAGAGAATATCCTGCCAAAAATCAATTATAAAAGGGAAAACTCTTGCCAGAATACTCCGGCAAGAGTTTAAAAAATGTGTTTTTCTAAAGTTAGTATGTTCTTACAGGCAAAATCAATTGCAGAATTTGATCATCTTCGATCGGTCGGATAATGAAGGGCCGCATAGCACCGGTAAATTCAATTCTTACCTGATCATTGTCGATTGCTTTTAATGCATCCATCATATATTTGGCACTAAAGGAGATTTTTAACTCTTCCCCGTCGATAGATTGGGCGGCAACATCCTCTGTCACATTTCCTACCTCAGGGGAGTTACTGCTTATTTCGACTTGATTGTTTTCTTTTGTCATCAGCCGAACCACATTGTTTTTGCTTTCTTTCGCCAAAAGAGAAGCACGGTCGATCGATTGAAGCAGCTCTTTTGTGGCACTGTGGACAATTGTTTTGCTTTGCTCTGGAATCAGCCGGGACGTTTCTGGATAGTTTCCGTCCAACAGACGGGAAAGGAAATACAAATGCCTTGTCCGGAATAATACCTGATTTTCCGTTACACTGATTTGAATCGAGTCCTCGCTGCCTTCCAGTATTTTGTTCAATTCAATCAAACTTTTACCGGGGATGACGACACTTGAAAATCGAACTTGGGAATTAGCTTCATCCAATGGAATTCTTCTCGATGCCAGGCGATGACTATCTGTAGCGATAAAGTTTAAGTGACCTTCTTCCACCTTCATATTCACGCCAGTCAGAATCGGACGCGTTTCCACAGTCGATACTGCGAAAACGGTTTGTTTGATCAGATTTTTCAATAAATCTGTGGGTAACTCAAAGCTGTCTTCTGTATGAAGCTGGGGCAGCTGTGGATATTCTTGCGCATCCTGTCCGTTCAAGTGGAATTCTGATCCTCCAGAACGGATAGTGACTTTCAAATGTTCATCTGCTTCGATCTCCACTGTTTTCTCCGGAAGTTTACGGACAATATCGGGAAAATACTTAGCCTGCAATACAACACTGCCTTGTTCTATTTGCTCTACGTAAACAATTCCGTCTTCTTCTCGTGGAATGAAGGATTCGATTGATATATCAGAATCACTTCCCGTCAATTTAATGCCTTCTTCTCCTGCTTCGACTTTGATCCCCGTCAATATTGGAATGGTCGTTCTGGAAGATACAGCTTTCATGACATGTTGTACACTATTCATCAATTCATCACGCTGAATTACAAATTTCATCAATAATCCTCCTAGGGGAAGTATATTATATATATTTTATTAATAAAAAAATCGTAGTAATAGTAATAGGGCATGTGATTATGTGGATAACTCGAAATCTTCTCCGGAAACGAAGCCTATCCGGTTGTGGATAGACTGTTAGTAAGTTTGTATGGTTATTCACGTTATTCACATGTGGAAAACAGAAGGACAGCTCCCATTATTAAAATTAAGAAGAAAAAAGTGCTGTTTTATAGAGATTTAAGCTGTTCTTTTATTTCCTCGATTTCTTTTTGCAATTGGTTATCCTGGCTGATCATTTTTGAAATTTTTTCATGGGCATGGATAACCGTTGTGTGATCTCGTCCTCCAAATTCCTCCCCGATTTTAGGCAAAGAGTAGTCAGTCAATTCCCTTGTTAAATACATCGCAATTTGTCTGGGAAAAGCAATAGATTTTGTCCGCTTTTTTGCCGCAAAATCCTCCAGTTTTACGTTATAACGTTCCCCGACAATTTCCTGAATGCCGTCAATAGTAATTACCTTTGGCTTGGAGCTCGGAATGATGTCTTTCAGGGCTTCAGCAGCTAATGAAGCATCGATATCCTGGTTGATCAAAGAAGAATAGGCAACCACTCTGATTAGTGCACCTTCCAGTTCACGGATATTGGTGTCAATTTGGTTGGCGATATAAAGCATGACTTCGTTCGGAATATCTAAACCTTCCGCTTTGGCTTTTTTGCGCAAAATGGCAATTCTGGTTTCCAGGTCCGGCGGGGTGATGTCTGTAATCAATCCCCACTCAAACCGGGAACGAAGACGGTCCTCCAATGTCGGAATTTCTTTCGGCGGACGGTCGCTGGAAATCACAATTTGCTTGCTTTCTTCATGCAAGGTATTAAAGGTATGGAAAAACTCTTCCTGGGTTTGTTCTTTTCCGGCAAGAAACTGAATATCATCGATTAGTAGCACATCGACGTTACGGTACTTGTTCCGGAAGTTCACTGCCTTATTGTCACGAATGGAATTGATAAATTCGTTCGTGAATTTTTCAGAAGACAAATAGACCACTTTGGCAGCTGGATTATGGTCCAATACATAATGGCCGATCGCATGCATCAAGTGGGTTTTTCCTAATCCAACACCGCCGTATATAAACAACGGGTTGTATGCCTTGGCCGGGGCTTCTGCCACAGCAAGGGAAGCAGCATGGGCGAACCGGTTTCCAGATCCGATTACAAATGTATCGAATGTGTACTTCGAATTTAGCATTGATTTTGGTGATTCCCCATCATTATCGTTGTTTTTGATATCAGGAACCTTTTTAACAGGCGGTTTGACGTCGTCCGGCTCGTGAACTGTTTCAGGAATGATGAACTTGGTTTTTAATTCGGCACCGGTAACTTCAAATAAAGCATCGGAAATCAAATTGGTATAACGGCTTTCCAGCCAGTCCCGAGCGAACTCGTTTGGAGCCGAAATGACTAATGTATCATCGTCCAATTGGTCTGCTTTGGTATTTTTCAACCATGTATCATAGCTGGGTTTGCTAATTTTTTGTTCGATGGATTTCAGCGTGTTTGTCCATAACTCTTGGATGTTCTCCAACCCGTCGTCACCCCTTTCATTAAGTTAAGAGAAATAAAAAACCTCTCGCAATCTTTCTTGAATCGATTATCGGGAGAAAGATCGAAAGGTATGAGAATTATAACGAAGTAAATGTGGATAAAAAGATACGGTCGTTACAGGGGATAGATCCGATTATCGAAGTACTCCACAACGTTGTTGATAACTTTAAAAACAAGCATGTGTGTAAATGTCCACACACTATCCACAATCTGTGGATAAAAATATTTCAGCTGGTTAGTTTTCAACTGTTAAAACACAAATATAATACCAAATAAATCGGGATGGCGCAATGGTTTTTCGACAGTTATCCACAAAAACTACAGGTTGTAGACAAAAACTATCCACAGCACTATATTTTGTGATTAATTTGTCGATAACCGATGTGGAAAAATATTTGTTCATGAAAAAAGAGTGTACAAGCTATGTGGATAACTGTCAAAAGTGGAATCGGGATAGGGAGATAGAGGAAGGCAGTTGGTCGGAAATAGCTGTGTCATAACAGTTTGTAATATAACAGTGGTAAAGCGATGACCGAACCGAAGGCGTTTGAGTTTTTATAATGTGAGTGTATCCTTTGGTGTGGATATAAACTGCGACATAGTTTGAATTCATCTTCCTAACTACTTACATTTATTTTATTGAGTTGGATTACGGCGCTGCGGAAATACCCTGCGCTTTCCGCGGGCGGCTGGTGAGCTTCCTCGAGCTAAAGCTCTGCGGGATCTCGCCGAGGCCTTTCCTCCCGCAGGAGTCTTCGGGTATTTCCACAGCTAGAACAGTTTCCTGTTTATAAACGAGTGTATTAGACGTTTTTTTCTTGATTCACTTGGTATTACAAGAAATGTCTTATCAAAAGACATAGCTAGGAAAACAAAAAGAAAGTCCAAGAGAACCGAGAAAAGACGGAACCCTCAACTATTTTTATAAAGAGAACTACATGCTTCCTAAGATGTCTTGTTGGAACTCGAGGGAAAAGGTTTCTGCGCTTACGCTAATCTGCATGCTTCTTAGCGCAGGTAGCATGCGCAGACTCCAACGGGAAAAGCGCGAGCTGAAGATCCACTTGGTAAAGGGTTTTTCTTTACCAAGTTAGCTGAAGCCCTGCCCGCGGAAAGCGAAGGATGCTACCGAAGTGTTGCTTGACGCTTTTTTTGAATAAACAATGGAACTTGCCATTCCAGTTACTGCGCAGTTTATGTTAAATGTGTAGATGGTCAAACCACCAGAGGAAGGCAGGGGATCCTGGAAAAGGTTGGGAGGGCGGATTGTCTGAAACAAGTTGACAGATGAAACCTCTATTCCGTATAATGAATGGGACTGTCTTGATTAGAAGAATTTTTTTCATCCTCAGGGAGGTGTGTTATAGATGAAACGTACATTTCAACCAAATAATCGTAAACGTAAAAAAGTTCACGGCTTTCGTACACGCATGAGCACGAAAAACGGTCGTAAAGTCCTAGCTCGTCGTCGCCGTAAAGGAAGAAAAGTATTATCTGCATAGGCCACTGAGATTTTCAGTGGTCTTTTTTCCACTTTAGGCAGAAAAATTCGAATGCTTTATCTACAGTATAGACAGAAAAAAGGCTTTACCACCTGTTTCTGATGTATTTTAACTTTACATAAACATGGCCCTTTTTCTGGATAATGCTGTAGAGCACGTTTTTTCTGCCGTCATTCCGGAAACGATAGAAGGCAGGATCGGCTGCTTTTCCCTAATAAGGCGGCGGTTTTTCTTTGCCTGCAGATCACCGATTATTTCACTGATCCTCTGAAGTCTGCCCAGTGCTACCTTCAGTTGGAGGAGATTTTACATGAAAAAAGCGTACCGTTTGAAGAAAAACGAAGAATTTCAACTTGTATTTAAAAAAGGAAAATCATTTGCCAACCGGCAGCTGGTTATTTATTATCTTGCCAAACCAGGACAGGAGCATTACCGCGTTGGTTTATCCGTAAGCAAGAAAATCGGTAATGCAGTGGTTCGCAATCGGATAAAGCGCTATCTGAGGCAGGCCATTCTCGAGTTGGACGAGCAGGTGGCGGTTTCATACGATATTATTGTCATCGCCCGCAAGCCTGCGAAGGACATGGATTTTCACCAGGTTAAAAAGAGCCTGACGCATGTTTTGTCTAAGTCAAGGCTGCTTGTCAGGTAGGTTGCTCTATTTTATATAGAAGACCTGTAAGATACATGATAGAATACTATTAGATAACTAACATCGATGATGATAGAGAAGTAAGGAGGAAGTATATTGCGTAAAAAGGTCTTATTGCTAATGGCCTTGACACTAGTACTAGGCTTGCTTTCCGGGTGTACACAGGTTAACCAGGATATCACAGCAGAAAGCGATGGCTTTTGGAATAACTGGTTTGTATGGCCTTTGTCTCAGCTAATCACCTATGTAGCGAATATGTTTAATGAAAATTACGGTCTTTCGATCGTTCTAGTTACCATCTTAATCCGATTGGTTTTACTGCCGTTGAATATCAAGCAGCTGAAAAGCTCGAAAGCGATGCAGGATATTCAGCCGGAATTGCAAAAAGTACGGGAAAAATATAGTTCGAAAGATGCCAATACACAGCAGAAGCTCCAGCAGGAGACAATGGAATTGTTTCAGAAAAACGGCGTCAATCCGCTTGCAGGCTGTTTGCCGTTAATCGTGCAAATGCCGATCTTGATTGCCTTCTACCAGGCGATCATGAGAACTGCGGAAATCAAAGAGCATAGCTTTCTCTGGTTTCAGTTAGGCGAACCGGATCCTTTCTATATCCTGCCGATCGTGGCTGCCGGAGCGACCTTCCTGCAGCAAAAACTGATGATGTCAGGTACGAATACAAGTCAAAATGCGATGATGCCGCAAATGACGATGATGCTTTACATGATGCCGATCATGATTGGTGTCGTAGCTATTTTCTTCCCGTCGGCACTGGCTTTGTACTGGGTAGTCGGTAACATCTTCATGGTAGCCCAGACAGTTTTCATCAGAAAGCCGATGATGAAGGATAAGGATGCTCAAACAGGAGGAACGAAATAGTGAGACAAGTAACTGCTACTGGACAAACAGTTGAAGATGCGGTCCAATCAGCATTGAAGCAGTTAAACACCTCAAGGGACCAAGTTGACCTGAATATTATTGATGAAGGCAAAAAAGGAATCCTGGGAATTTTCGGTTCTAAACCGGCAATTGTCAAAGTATCCGTGGCACAAAACCCGATACAAAAAACGGAAGCCTATTTAAAGGAGATTATCGCAGCATTAGGGGCAACGGTGGATGTCGAAACGATTGTCACTGACAAACAAGTAACCTTCGATCTTTCCGGCGATAAAATTGCCATACTAATCGGGAAACGTGGACAAACGTTGAACGCATTGCAATATTTGGTCCAACTCGTACTAAATCGTTACGCAGAAAGACGTTATACCGTAGTAGTGGATGCAGAAGGGTATCGCGGCCGACGAAAAGAAACGCTGATCAATCTCGCTAAAAGAATGGCAGACAAAGCCGTTAACACCCATAAAGAAGTCACACTGGAACCGATGCCTTCTTATGAAAGAAAAATCATTCATACAGCATTACAGCAACATAAAAAGGTAATCACTACTTCCGCCGGCGTGGAACCTAACCGGCACGTAGTCATCAAACCATCCTATTCTTAATAAAAGTCCGGCTGTCGATTAAATGACAGTCGGACTTTTTTACTAGGTAAGAAAAAGGTTTTTACGTCTTTCTAGTGATTCCTGCGCAGACCGCCTCGAAGTCTTTTGCCAATCCATTGCTGCAGATTCAAGGTTATTAGCGGGATGGTGGTAAACCTGTGAGGGCCTTCGATTGAAATCCCGTGAGACAGTGACCCTCCATGGATTGGGGAGGTTTCTAAGCTTGTTCTCTCCGTTGATCGATGCCCCATTCTTCCCTTTTTCCATTCAACTAGTACGTTCTCCAAGAAGCATTTCCGGGTGGTAAATGGATACGATAGCAATCCAATCTATCCTTTGAATGTTTTCCTGCAAAAAATTAGTTGTTCTTCTAGGTATTATCCACAGAAAGTGTTAAAATAAGCTTTCGGCACTTGCTGTGGATAGAAAAAACAGATGCGAATAAGTTAAACTTATACACATGTGGATAACCAAAATGACAAAAACTACTTGTGGATATTTTCAAATAACCCGAATTATGATATGCTAATAAGTTAGTGACTGTATAATCAATGGTCACTACTTGTTGATGAAATTTTAATGGATACTATATATAGATACATTTTGGCATTATTGGAGGTGAAACGAATGGAAACAGATACGATTACTGCGATATCGACGCCAATCGGAGAAGGCGCCATCGCTATCGTCCGGTTGAGCGGGCCGGAAGCGATAGAGATTGCGAACCAATTGTTCGATGGAAAATCCCTCACTGACGTTGACTCCCATACCATCCATTACGGAAAAATCATCGATCCGTCTACCAAACAAGTAGCGGAAGAAGTAATGGTAACGGTTATGAAAGGACCAAAAACGTTTACCAGGGAAGATGTCGTAGAGATTAATTGCCATGGTGGTTTGGTATCGGTTAATCGCTTGCTCGAAATCGTCCTTGCCCAAGGTGCACGTCTTGCCGAGCCAGGGGAATTTACGAAACGTGCCTTTCTAAATGGGCGGATCGATTTGTCCCAGGCAGAAGCGGTGATGGACTTGATCAGAGCGAAAACCGACAGGGCGATGAACGTAGCGCTCAAACAAATGGATGGTCGTCTGTCCCAGCTGATTCAAAAATTGCGCCAAGAACTGCTGGAAACGGTCGCCCATGTAGAAGTGAATATCGATTATCCCGAATATGATGATGTGGAAGAAATGTCACATCAAATGATGATCAGCAAAACGAGAGAGGTATATCGTGAAATCGAGCGCCTGCTGGAAGTTGCCAAGCAGGGCAAAATTTTGCGTGAGGGCTTGTCGACTGCTATCATCGGCCGGCCGAACGTCGGCAAATCCTCTTTAATGAATGCGCTCGTCCACGAAAATAAAGCGATCGTTACGGAGGTCCCCGGGACGACCAGAGATGTCATCGAGGAATATGTCAATGTACGCGGTGTGCCTTTGCGTCTGGTCGATACAGCAGGAATTCGGGAGACAGAAGATATCGTCGAACGAATTGGGGTAGAAAAATCACGCCAGGTGCTGAAAGAATCTGATTTGATTCTGCTGGTACTCAACCATGGAGAGGAACTCACTCAGGAGGATCTCAATTTATTTAAGGCTGTAGAAGGTCTGGAAGTTGTCGTGATTGTCAATAAAACGGATTTGCCGCAAAAGATCAATTTAGAAAAAGTAAAAGAATTGGCGAAGGATCATTCTGTGATTACGACAGCCTTGATAGAAGAAAAAGGCATCGATGATCTGGAAAAAGCAATTTCGGAGACGTTTTTCGAGGGTGATTTAGACGCAGGTGATCTCACTTATGTATCAAATGTAAGACACATTCAGCTGCTGAAACAAGCATTACAAGCATTGTCAGATGCTATGGAAGGCATGGAAAATCAAATGCCGATAGACTTAGTCCAGATAGATGTTACGAGGACGTGGGAGATTCTTGGCGAGATAATCGGGGACACTGTCCATGACAGCTTGATCGACCAATTGTTTTCCCAATTCTGCTTAGGTAAATAATGAAAAGGATAGCTGGAACGAACAGCTTTTTATAAAGGAGAGACAGCAAATGACATATGATGCTGGACATTATGATGTAATCGTTGTAGGGGCAGGCCATGCGGGTTGTGAAGCTGCAATAGCTTCGGCGAGACGCGGAGCAAAGACGTTGATGCTTTCGATGAATCTGGACATGGTCGCTTTTATGCCCTGCAATCCTTCGGTCGGCGGTCCTGCTAAGGGCGTAGTAGTGAGGGAAGTCGATGCTTTGGGTGGTGTAATGGGTCAGGTTATTGATAAGACGTACATTCAAATGCGTATGTTGAATACTGGAAAAGGACCGGCTGTACGTGCGCTCCGTGCTCAAGCGGATAAACCGCTGTATATCCAGGAAATGAAACAGATGTTGGAAAATGAAGCAAACCTTACAATGAGACAGGGAATGGTCGAAAAAGTGATCGTCGAAGGCGGCGAATGCAAAGGGGTTATCACTGAAACCAAAGCAGCGTATTATGCGAAGTCCGTCGTGATCACGACAGGTACGTTTATGCGCGGAAGAGTGATTATCGGAGATTTATCCTATGAAAGCGGACCGAATAACCAACGTGCTTCGGTATCGTTGTCTGAGCACTTAGAAGAACTCGGGATCGAGCTGGTACGATTCAAAACCGGTACTCCTCCACGGGTGAACAGCCATTCGATCGATTACTCGAAAACGGAAATTCAGCCAGGGGATGAAAACCCGCAGAGTTTTTCATACGAAACGACGGAAGTGATTACCGATCAAATCCCATGCTGGCTCACTTATACAAATGAATTCACTCATAAAGTGATCGATGATAATTTAAGTCTGTCGGCCATGTATTCGGGAATGATCAAAGGCACAGGACCACGTTACTGTCCGTCCATTGAAGACAAAGTCGTGCGTTTCCACGATAAGCCGCGCCATCAGATTTTCCTGGAGCCGGAAGGAAGAAACACCGAAGAAGTGTACGTCCAAGGGCTTTCCACTTCCCTTCCAGAGTATGTGCAAAAAGAAATGCTGCAAACCATTCCCGGTTTGGAAAATGCGGAAATTATGCGGGCCGGTTATGCAATTGAGTATGATGCAGTCGTGCCAACTCAGTTGTGGCCGACCCTGGAACTGAAGTCCATCCCAGGATTGTTCACCGCCGGCCAAATCAATGGTACGTCTGGTTATGAGGAAGCTTCCGGCCAGGGAATTATGGCTGGTATCAATGCGGCAGCAAAAGCGCTTGATATCGAGTCCTTGATTCTCGACCGTTCACAGGCTTATATCGGTGTCATGATCGATGACTTGGTGACAAAAGGCACAAACGAGCCATACCGACTGTTGACTTCCCGGGCTGAATATCGACTGTTGCTGCGCCATGATAACGCTGATATGCGATTGACTGAAATCGGCTATAAGCTGGGAACCATCAAGCAGGAACGCTATGACCGGTTCACAGAGAAAAAGCAATTGATCGAACAGGAAAGAAAACGATTGTCCAAAGTTATCTTAAAACCGGAAGCAGAGATACAGGCAATAATCGAGGAAGCGGGCGGTACAGCCCTAAAAGAGGCGGTCAAGGCTGCTGATCTGTTGAAGCGTCCGGAAATGAAGTACGAACTGTTGGAGAAAGTCACGCCTGCAGATAAAGAACTTCCGGCTGATGTAAAAGAACAAGTCGAAATTCAAACGAAGTATCAAGGTTATATTGAAAAATCCAATCAACAAGTTGAGCGGATGAGAAAAATGGAAAACAAGAAAATACCGGAAGATATAGATTACGATGCAGTCAGCGGTATCGCGACGGAAGCCAGGGAAAAACTGAAGCGCGTCAAACCCTTGTCTGTCGGCCAGGCATCCCGGATTTCCGGAGTCAATCCAGCAGACGTTTCCATCTTGCTTGTCTATATCGAGCAAGGAAATGTTTCCCGTGTGGCAAATCAATAAAATATAGGAACAGAAAGGATTTATCGATGAATCAGGAAACCTTTCTAACAGAATTAAAAAAACATGGAATAACGTTAAGCAATCGTCAAATCGATCAGTTTGACACGTATTTTCAAACGTTAGTGGAATGGAATGAAAAAATGAATCTGACTGCTATTACTGACCGGGAAGAGGTTTATGCGAAGCACTTTTTTGATTCGATTTCCGCTGCTTTTTACCATGACTTTACTGGTCCGCTCCACGTTTGTGACGTTGGGGCAGGCGCAGGTTTTCCAAGCCTGCCGTTAAAAATATGTTTCCCGGAATTGAAAGTGACCATCGTCGACTCGTTGAAAAAGCGGATTACCTTTTTGAACCATCTGGCAGATCAACTCGATGTAAGCGATGTTGCATTTTATCATGACCGGGCGGAAACCTTCGGGAAAAACGATAAGTTTCGCGGCAAGTATGATGTCGTTACGGCCAGGGCAGTGGCCCGCATGTCGGTATTGGCAGAATTGTGCCTGCCGCTTTGCAAAACAGGCGGAACGTTCCTCGCCATGAAGGGTCCCCAATTAACTGAGGAAATGTCGGATGCGGGAACGGCCATCACGGTGCTTGGCGGGGAACCAATTGATACCCATACGTTTGCATTACCTGGTGAAAATGGTGAACGTAATATCGCTATTATCAAAAAGAAAAGAAAAACGCCGAACAAATACCCGAGAAAACCAGGGGTTCCGAACAGAACCCCTATTTCTTGAAAAAACTGTCCGCTTGCTGCGGACAGTTTTTTTGTTTATAAAGCAATGTAATAGTGCCTTTTTCTGCTTCAATGCCTGCTGCTTTTTTATTTGGACGAATGCTATCCTGTAAGCGTCTTTAGCTAAATAGTAGAATGATGAACGTGGCATATATCTAAACTAAAAGTAACAGTGAGAAATGTTGTGATCGTCTATTAAAATGAATAAAATAACGCTTATTTTGGCTCCGATAAATAAATTGGTCTTCAACTAACGCACACGTTAGTTATACATCAAGACCTACACAATAATTGCATATGATATAAATGAAGTGACAATAAGTAATTATTTCTTGCTTTTTAGTTCTAAAAGTATAGGTGCTATATTTAGTAAGATAGAAACAATTGTCAAAAACCATAATGCCCTAGCCATACCAGGTATTACATCCGATAAAGCCGCCCAATCTTCCACTTTTACCCATCGAGTTAGATAACTGTAATCTGCACAAATTGTTAATGCTGTAAATGATAATCCCATCGCCATAGCAAGCTTATAATCCTTTCCTGCTTTATACATATAAAGATTTATAAAAGTTGCTACTATAGCAATAATGCCTAATATTACCCACATACTATACCTCCATATATTTTTTATTTATGTCCAGTAATAATACTAATGTGCTTCATCTCAAATTTTTGCATTATTGTTTCTATTAGCCGTTAAGATACGTCTAATCCTATTTCACAGTAAAAGCTCATTCCTTTTGTGATTTCTTATTGAACAAATCTGCCTCTTTAACGCAAAAGGGTCTTGTTCTCCTTGTCACAGATAAGCACCCGTTAGTTGAATAACCCAACTACCATCTTTCTTTTATTTCTTTTATTACAACTTCTGGATTATCCCAATGTAACATATGAGAAACATTAGGAACTAACTTTACAGTTGCTCCTGTTTTTTGTTCTAATATGCCTGAAGTTAAATCCCTATACGCATCTTGTGACTTAGGAAGGGTTGCACGGAGTAATAAGATATTTAAGTTATTAGGGAGGTTTTCATAAATATCCTCCGTTTCATCTTTGTGCATACCTCTAATAATGTTACCAGCCGTTTTTCCCCTTGCGTGCCAATAATACCTTCCATCCTTAACAAGGGCTAAATCCTTCGCCGCAGTCATTAATAGTGGTGTTCTTATGGAGTCACCAAAGACAGCCACATCCAAAAACTTTTCCCAAGTCTCTACATACTCTTCAAAATCCTTTTCGTAATACTCAATCTCTTCTTGTATTGAAGTAGAATTTCTTCTTTTGGTCTGGTAGCCACCGTCAATTAGAATTGTCCCCAACACTTTCTCAGAATAATTAAGTATATAGAATAAAGAAACAAAACTTCCCCAAGAATGGGATAAAAAATAAAACTTTTTAATTTTTAGAATTCCGATAATATTATCCAACCATTTTGCTAATGCCGGCATTTCATAACTTTCTACACGATGAAACACGTCTGTTTTACCGTGACCAGGAGCATCTATACTAAAAATTCTATAATCATTCTTTAGTTCTTCTGCGATTTCAATAAAACTTAGGCTTGTACTTCCTAATCCGTGTAAGCAAAAAATTACAGGTTTATTTTTACTGCCCCATTCTGTTACGTGTACATTGATTTCTCCGTCATTAATTATGTACCTTTTCAATTTTTATTTATCCCCTCATATCGTTATTTGCTTCTTCAACAATACTGCCCGTTACTTGAGTAAGAGATATCCACATGAAAAATTACACATCATTGTGATCGTTATGCTACATAAACACTATATAGATTGATCCACACGAACCTTTTCAGCATAAACCTATAAAGTGAATTTCGAGTGTCTAACCGTTTGTCGCATTATCGAGCAAAAACTGTATTATCCTATTAAGCGGTAACAAATGTGAAAACTCCATCTTTAAACTACGCTAAAAGTAAGTTTGCAATCATCAATATTGCAGGAAGACTGTCCAAACATTATATAGTGTATTGTCTTCCATAATAAGGGATTCAAATTTATTTGAAAACGGTTCAAATCAAAAGTAATACAATTTGTTAACTATTTCGTTACATAGGTTTGTCCAGCGACTGATCGGGGCATATAAGAACTACTCACTGAAAGCAGAAAAATAGAGCGACTTGGAGGAGCAAATATGAATATTTTACTGACATCCGGCGCGAGAAGAATAGATTTTATCGGTTTTTTTCAAGAAGCACTAAAAGAAGCAGGGATCCTGGGGAATGTGATTGTGGCAGACCCGGATTATAACGCACCATCGCTGCAAGTAGCTGACCGTTCTTATATTATTCCACATCAGACTGATGATAAATATGCTGAAAAAATCCTGGAAATTTGTAAGGAAGATGAAATTGAAATGCTGATTCCTTTGAATGACTGGGAGGTTCCGAAATTAGCAGAGAACAAGGCTGCTTTTGATGAGCTAAGGGTAAAGTTATTTATTCCTGATTACGAGGTAGTGACAAAGGTAAGGGATAAAGGGAGTTATCAAGAATTGCTAGGCAAAATCGGCTTAAAGGCGCCGGCTACGTATTTTACCATTGAAGAGGTACAAACGTGTATTAATAACGGAGATAATGATTTTCCATTTATTGTAAAACCACGTAATGGCTCTGCTTCCATTGGGATAGAAGTCGTCAACAATATGGAAGAGTTAAAATCTGCTTATCAACTGGCAGTCCATAAAATAGAGCAGTCTCCGCTTCGTTTTGATACAGAAAAGGATCCGGAAGACAATGTCATCATTCAGGAAGTTATTGAAGGAGAAAAATACAGCCTCGACATCGTCAATGATTTGGAAGGGAAATACCTTACTTCACTGGCAAGAAAACAGCTGGCCATGCGTGGGGGAGATGTAGACCGCACGATTACCAGCCAGGAGAAGCCCTTAGTGGAAATCGGTAAAAAGATCGGCGACCACTTTAAGCATAATGGTTATTTGAACACCGATGTGTTTTATGACGGAAAGGATTATTATATTATTGACATCAACCCGCGGTTCGGCGGAGGTTATGCTTTTTCACACGCAGCGGGAGCCGATATCCCGGCAGCGTTTATAGCATTGGTAGCAGGAAAGCCGGTTGACTTTGAATGGCTGACATCGACTCCTGATGTGGAGCTTGCCCGTTATGACTTGGTTACCAGAATAAATGAAGGAAAATTGCATCAGAAGACGGATTAAATGAATTAGGAAAACCCGGGCTGGGAAACAGTCCGGGTTTTCTTATCTATCTTGTAATAAGTTCAGCAAGGGTGGAGTTACCGAAAACCAGACAATTTTTATAAAATAAACAATTCAGAACGATACTTTTCTTCTCTAATCTATGATAAAATAATAATTGGAAACTGAAATGGCTATTAATGCGCAGCAGCTTCTCACTGCAGCGCATTTTCTGTTTTCTATTTTTCTATGTTTCACGTGGAACATCGGAAATAGGAGAGATACAATATAGCCAATGACCGTTTAGTAAAGGTGGTGTGTCTGACTATGTTACACCCGTTCAGTCGTATATTTGGCTTAGGTGATAAATCAGACTCAGAAGTCCAAGAGGAATATCATCCGGATGAAGTAATCCAGATTCCTGTCAACCAAATAGAACCGAACCGCTATCAGCCGAGATCCATCTTCACTCAAGAAAAGATTGAAGAATTAGCCCAAACGATACATACCCATGGGATGATTCAACCAATTGTCGTCCGTAAACTGGACAAGGAAGAAGAAGGGTACGAGCTAATCGCGGGTGAAAGAAGATGGCGGGCGGTACAATACTTACAATGGGATAATGTTCCTGCCATCATAAGAGAAATGAACGATACAGAAACAGCCTCTGTTGCTTTAATAGAAAATTTACAAAGAGAAGAGCTGACAGTCATTGAAGAAGCGATGGCTTATCAGCGCTTATTGGAGCTGCATGGACTTACCCAGGAGGCGCTGGCGCAGCGTTTGGGAAAAAGCCAATCGACGGTAGCCAACAAAATGCGTCTGTTGAAACTGCCTGAATCTGTTCAACAGGCTTTGCTTGAAAAACATATTACCGAAAGGCATGCCCGTGCCTTAATCGTTTTAAAAGATCCAGAGAAACAGGAAAAAATCCTGGCTGAAATTCTGGAAAAGGATTTAAACGTCAAGCAAACAGAAGAGCGAATTGCCAAACTCTCTGCTGACAAGCCGAAACAAAAGAAGGCAAAACTCAAAGGCGTAAACAAAGATATGCGAATAGCGATGAATACGATTCGCCAATCGCTGACCATGGTTTCAGATACCGGCATCGATTTAGAAACTGATGAAGAGGACCATGAAAATTATTATCAAATTACGATAAAAATCCCGAAAAAGAATAACCAAGGTTAGTCCCATCTTTTTTAAAAAGATGGGTGTTTTTTAGCACTCTTTCGTTTCATGTGAAACATCGCAAAGGGCTGAACAGTTGAATCGAGAATGTAGGATGATGATTACAAAATGCTAACATTTTAAAAAACTATCTTTTTTTCGCATTCATAGAGTAAAATAAGTGATAAAATAAAAGAGTTAGAAGTTTTAGAGTAGGTAGGTGACACCATGGGAAAAGTAATCGCCATTGCTAATCAAAAGGGTGGCGTAGGAAAAACTACATCAGCAGTGAATCTTAGTGCATGTCTCGCATACTTAAACCATAAAGTCCTGCTTGTCGATATAGACCCGCAAGGAAACGCAACGAGCGGCGTAGGAATAAACAAAGCAGATATGGAGCAGTGCATCTACAATGTGCTGGTGGAAGATTTAGAAGCTGAAAAAGTATGTGTTCCTACAACCGTAGAAAATTTAGATATCATACCCGCAACCATACAACTAGCCGGCGCTGAAATAGAGCTGGTGCCGACTATATCCAGGGAAGTCAGATTGAAAAAAGCAATCGACAGTGTCAAGGATGAATATGATTATGTGATTATTGATTGCCCACCATCCCTTGGATTATTGACGATTAACTCACTGACAGCCGCAGATACAGTCCTTATTCCTGTCCAGTGTGAGTATTATGCATTGGAAGGTTTAAGTCAGCTGTTGAACACCATCAGACTTGTGCAAAAGCATTTGAATAAAGAACTGATGATTGAAGGTGTGTTACTGACAATGCTTGATGCCAGAACCAATTTGGGCATCCAGGTTATTGAAGAGGTCAAAAAGTATTTTCAGGATAAAGTTTATCAATCCATCATTCCAAGAAATATCAGGCTTGGAGAAGCGCCCAGCCATGGACAACCAATTATCATTTATGATCCAAAATCTAGAGGCGCAGATGTTTATCTAGACTTAGCAAAGGAAGTGATCGCTAATGGCGAGAGGGTTGGGGAAAGGTATTAATGCTTTTTTTCCTGAGTTGGAAACAAAGGAAGAGGAATCCGTTCAGGAAATATCAGTGAAAGAATGCAGGCCGAATCCATATCAGCCAAGGAAAACATTCCACGCAGATGCGATTGAAGAGTTAAAGGATTCTATCCTTGAGTATGGTATTCTCCAGCCGTTAATTGTAAGAAAAAGCATCAAAGGCTATGAAATTGTGGTCGGGGAAAGACGTTTCCGGGCAGCCAAAGAAGCAGGCTTAAAAACAATTCCTGTCATCATTAAAGATCTGACAGATGATAAGATGATGGAGCTTGCCCTTTTGGAAAACCTGCAGCGGGAAGATTTGTCCCCGATTGAAGAGGCCTCGGCTTATGCGAACTTAATGAAAGAATTAAATATCACGCAAGAAGAATTGGCTCGCAGGCTGGGGAAAAGCAGACCTCACATCGCGAATTTAGTCCGGCTGTTAAGCCTGCCAGATCAAATCAGCGCATTGATCAACAATGGAGAGCTGACAATGGGACATGGACGGGCCTTGCTCGGCTTAAAGGATAAGCAAAAACTGAATCCACTGGTTGATAAAATCCGCAAAGAAGGCTTAAATGTCCGACAAGTGGAACAACTGATTATCCAGTTGAACGAAAAGACACCCCAGAAGAAAAAAGAAAAACCGAAGAAAGATATATTTATTTCGGAGCGGGAAAGCCAATTGCGTGACCACTTGGGGACCGGCGTCACCATACACCGTGGCAAGCGAAAAGGGAAAATTGAAATAGAATTTTTCTCGAATGAGGATTTAGATCGAATTCTTGGCAAGTTTCAATAACTGCCACTAAGGCCTGGGCCAGTAGGATATGTATCCTAACGGCCGGGCTTATTTTTTTCCTGTTTCACGTGAAACAAAGGTAAACGAAGCAACGTAACGCAAGTGAAAAGAGTGGAGATGAACATATGGTTTTGCTTGGAACGATGGTAAACGTAATCTGTATCCTCATAGGATCACTTATTGGTTTGTTTTTTACGAAAATACCCGAAAGGTATAAAGAAACCGTCATGCATGGAATTGGCCTGGCAGTCCTATTGATTGGGCTGCAAATGGCTTTAACTTCCGAAAATATTGTCGTGGTTCTGTTGGGGCTTCTTACAGGGGCTATTGCAGGGGAAGCACTGCACCTTGAAACAAAATTGAACAATGCTGGCTACTGGATTGAAAGGAGGCTTGCTAAAAAAGGTGCAGGAAAGGCGAGCGTGGCACAGGGCTTTATCACTGCATCCTTGATATTTGTCATCGGAGCCATGTCTGTCATCGGAGCATTGGACAGTGGGATACGGGGTGACCATGGTGTTTTGATTACGAAGGCATTCATCGATGGATTTGTCGCTTTAGTATTGACTACTACGATGGGGTTGGGCGTGATCTTCTCTGTTTTGCCTGTTTTGTTCTATGAAGGAGGAATCGCGCTTTTGGCAACACAGATTGACAGTTGGTTTCCTCAAGCATTTTTCGATGGATTTATTGTTGAAATGACGGCTGTAGGGGGACTGATGATTGTTGCTATCGGTTTGAACCTGCTTAAATTGACTAAAATCCGTGTCGCTAACCTGCTGCCTGCCCTGGTGACTGTAGGCGTTGTTTACTACATATATGGATTGATTGCAGGATGAATGGACGCACGCGAGGCAGTCAAGGCAGCGATTGTGAGATTGTTTTTTAAAAATGACAGTTGAATTGCGAAGAAACCCGTCCACGGTTATGAAGGACGGGTTTCTTTGTTTTTTCCTATGTTAGGTATCGTTCTTACTTAACCCGAAAAGGCACAGCTTGTTTCTTTGTCAGTTCCAAATCTAAAAGGTGAAGCGATTCGGTTATTTTTCTTGCCATCTGCATCACAATGTTTAGCCTCGTGTTTTGTAAAACTAAAAACTCCATATAACCGCTGATATTGACTACTCCTGTCAGGTGGATATCTCCTACATCCGGCAGGGGCTTTTTCAATGCCGCTCCCGGCTTTAACGGTCCGGGGGATAGGATTACCGAGCCAATAGAGTCAATCCGTCCCAGACAGGCATCTATCGCGATAATAAAAGCTTCTGGATGCTGTTCCTCAATCATTTCCATTTTCTCTTCCAGATTCACGGCATGAATCGGATCTGATAGGGTGCCGTACACAGATAATCTTTTATTTGCTTTTTCGTTTAGCAAAGTACCCGTCAAAGGTCCCAACGAGTCTCCAGTTGATCGATCCGTGCCAATACAAACAACAACAATTTCCTTTGCATAAAACGGCAGTAATTCTGCAAGACCTTGCCGCATATTCTGGGAGAATAACACGTCTTCATAATGGAAACGTCCTTCTTTTTTGCCGGAAATTCTCTTTTTTAGATTCATAGCTGTTCCTCCAGAAACATATTGGTATTAGTATACGAATTTTTTATACTTTTATACCTCTGTAAATGCGTTACATAAAGGTCCAGTAAAAAACCTGGCAAACAATGACCGGGTGAAAAGGTGGCAGATCAGTATGTGGAAAGCAGGTTTTAAATGGATGTTTTTAATAGTAGGCACCATGATCGGAGCCGGTTATGCATCGGGACGAGAGCTTTGGCAATTTTTCGGCCATGAAAGTGGACTAGCCATCCTCTTGTTCACGATCCTTTTTTCAGTTAGTTGTTATGTTGTGTTGCAGATCAGTTATAAAAGCCAGTCGACCCATTATTTACCGGTCCTGCAAATGATCGTCGGAAAAAAACTATCTTTCTTATATGACGGCATGATCATTGTCTATTTGTTTACGACCACCGTGATCATGCTGGCAGGAAGCGGTGCTACCTGGCATGCCTTCAGTTTTCCGGACTGGTGGGGAATAACAGCAATCGTTTTGCCATTGATTGCCGTTTTTATCTGGGATATAAAAGGCGTATTATCCTTGAATAGTTTCATTCTGCCATTATTGATTACCGGTCTATTAGCAACGTTGCTCATCTTTTCTTTTCATCAGCAACTGTCCTTCATACCTGACATATCGAAACAAAGAAACTGGACAGCAGCTTTTCCATTCACCGCCCTTAATATTCTGCCGCTAATCGCTGTACTCGGAGCGATTGGCAACGAAATGAAGGGCAGGGGAGAAATATGGATCGCCAGTGTCGGCAGCGGTGTTGTACTTGGGGTGATTTCTTATGTTTATAACAACAGTCTCGTCCAAATATCCGAAGAAGTATTACTCTATGAAATACCTTTGTTCGCCATCCTTAAAAGTTACCCCTACATCATGTTCTTGTTTATTTCGGTACTCCTCTGGCTGGCAATCTTTACGACTGCCGTTTCCGGGACACTCGGTCTGGTAACCAGAGTGAGAGATAAACTGCATTATCCGCTTTGGGTGCTCGCCACCATTCTTGTCCTTCTTATGGTGCCGCTGACCAGAATAGGCTTCTCAACCTTGATAGAATACTTATACCCACTATATGGCGTTCTCAATCTCTACGTATTGTCGTGTATTATTGTCTATCCAATTGTTAATAGGTACAAAATCGAATGAAAAATGGTAAAATGATTACTACCATCAATTTTGGAGGACAAAAAGTGGAAGAAATACAACAAGAGTGGGCTGAATGGGTGAAAAGGCTGTTGGGGCCGGAATTTTGGATGCAAGTGGGTTATGTGATCCTGCAAATCATCATGATTCTCATTATCTCTGCACTCATCATCCGGATTGGAACCTCTTTGATCAACCGGATTTTCCGAAAAAGGGAGCGCGGACCGTTCCGAATCAGCGAGCGAAGAGAAAACACCTTGAAAAAGCTGGTGCAAAATACGTTGACTTATGTTGTTTATTTCACAGCCTTCATCATGATTCTGGACGCGATGACCATTCCAATCGGGGCACTGTTGGCCGGTGCAGGAGTCGCCGGATTGGCAATCGGGTTTGGAACGCAAAACTTGGTTCGTGACGTGATTACCGGATTTTTTATCATATTCGAGGACCAGTTTTCAGTCGGCGATTATATACAAACCGCTGGGATAGAAGGGACAGTTGAAGAAATCGGCTTAAGAACGACAAAAATTTTAAGCTGGACAGGAGAATTGCATATTGTTCCTAATGGAAGCGTCGACCAAGTGACCAACTATTCTATCCATAACAGTATCGCCGTCGTGGATGTGAATATCCCTTACGAAGCAGACATTCCGACTGCGGAAAGAATCATAGAACAGCTGCTTCCGGAACTTCCGAAACAGTATCCGGAAATGGTTACGGTGCCGGAGTTGTTAGGAGTACAGACAATGGAAACCTCCCATGTCGTGATAAGGGTGATTGCGGAAGTGGTACCAATGGAACACTGGATGATTGCAAGAGTGATGAGAAGAGAAATCAAAGGGAGACTGGAACGACACGGAATCGACATTCCATTGCCGCGGATGGTTATGTACAGCCGGGACCAGGAATCGTCCAATCAAAATCAAGGAGAAAGAGGGGAGTAAACGATGCAGGAAAAAGATTATCAATTACATGACGTTGTACAAATGAAAAAGCCCCATCCTTGTGGGGAAAACCGCTGGAAAATCATCAGAATGGGTATGGATATCCGGATTAAGTGCGAAGGCTGTGGCCACAGCGTAATGATTCCCCGAAAGAAGTTCAATAGCAAAATGAAAAAGGTACTGGAAAGACAGGAAGAAATAGAATAATTTGTTTCACGTGAAACAAATCAAAAATTGACATTATAAACGATGGTCGTTGTTTGTATAAAAATATAAACAGCGAACTAACTCTGTCGCTGCTTCCTCCTATTCTTTTCAGAATGAGTGCTAATCCAGCGCTGCGGAAAAACACTCGCTTTCCGTGGGGAACGCTTCAGTATCCTTACTGGAAAAACACCAGCTGCGGGGTCTTCAGACTGTTCCTTTCCCACTGGAGTCTCGCATTTTTCCGCAGCTTGGTATCAATATTTTCTTGATAGAAGAAGAGATATGCTTACCATTTTCTGAGGATGTTTTTTGACAGAGATGGAACACATAAAATCCTAAGGAAGGTAAAAAGCACCTATCTTTGACGGCTGGCACTGCGTTTTCCAGCCAAGTTCTCATAGCCGCCCGCGGAAAGCGCAGGGTATTTCCGCAGCACCGTACTCCAACTCAACAAAGGTAGGAGGTTAGGGCGACTTATTTCAAACTAGTTCGCAGTTTCTATCAACTGTCCAGTTATAGAGTGATAACGTGTAAAAGAGCTTCCAAAAAGCATGATTTCTGAAAATACTTATCTGCACGATGACAAAACTGAATATCACGTACCTAAGTTGGAAAAACAAGGGGAGATATTTCCCTTGTTTTGTCATTTTGATAACTTGTCATTTCGGTCAAGTCTATCTATAATTGGTATGACTGAAACGTTCATATGAGCGGTATCCTTAAGGAGTGGAAGTTTTTATGGCATTGACAGCAGGAATTGTCGGTTTGCCCAATGTAGGAAAGTCTACGTTGTTTAATGCAATTACGCAGGCAGGGGCAGAATCGGCAAATTACCCATTTTGCACAATAGATCCAAACGTAGGTATAGTAGAAGTCCCCGATTATCGGTTGACGAAACTGACAGAGTTAGTGAAGCCGAAAAAGACGATACCGACGGCTTTTGAATTCACCGATATTGCCGGCATCGTTAAAGGGGCAAGTAAAGGGGAAGGACTTGGAAACCAATTCTTGTCGCACATTCGGCAGGTGGACGCCATTTGTCATGTGGTACGCTGCTTCCAAGACGAAAACATCACCCATGTTTCTGGAACGGTAGATCCGATTTCGGATATCGAAACGATCAATCTGGAACTGATTCTTGCAGATTTGGAGACGGTGACAAAGCGTTTGCAGCGTGTCGAAAAAATGGCAAGACAAAAAGACAAGGAAGCAGTTGCCGAGTTTGACGTATTAAGCAAGCTGAAAGATGCACTGGAGGAAGAAAAGCCAGCGCGTGCAGTGGAGTTTTCCGACGAACAGCAAAAACTGGTGAAAGGGCTGCATCTGTTGACCAGTAAGCCGATTCTTTATGTAGCAAATGTCGGAGAAGATGAACTGCTGGATGCTGACGATAATGAAAACGTGAAACTCGTCCGCGAATTTGCAGCTACTGAAAATGCGGAAGTCATTGTCATCAGCGCAAAAGTAGAATCTGAAATTGCCGAGCTGGAAGGCGAGGAAAAGGAAATGTTCCTTGAAGAGCTGGGCATTGAAGAATCCGGTTTGGATCAACTGATCAAGGCCACTTATAATCTGCTTGGACTGGCTACTTATTTCACAGCAGGTGAGCAGGAAGTCCGTGCCTGGACCTTCACAGAAGGAATCAAAGCACCACAGGCAGCAGGAATCATCCATACCGACTTTGAAAGAGGGTTTATCAGGGCTGAAACTGTTTCGTATGATGACTTAATGGAAGCTGGTTCCATGAATGGAGCAAAAGAAAAAGGGAAGGTTCGATTGGAAGGTAAAGACTATTTGGTGAAGGACGGAGATATCATCCATTTCCGTTTCAATGTGTAAGCAGGGGAATTCGTCTTTCTTTGGGATGTAGTGCAAGCCTGTAGTAGGGTACTTGCACAATGCTAAGGACTTTGGTATAATTCAACATTGTGAGTAATTAATGATTACTCCTTGCTCCTTTGCAACAAAAGGGGCCGTTAAGTCCAAAAGGAGGTGCAAACGGATGAGAAATTATGAAATCATGTACATCGTCCGCCCAGATATCGAAGAGGAAGCGCAAACAGCTTTGATCGAGCGTTTCAACAAAATTCTTACTGATAACGGTGCGGAAATCGATAAAGTTGATGAAAAAGGCAAGAAACGCCTTGCTTATGAAATCAACAATTATCGCGATGGATACTACGTGCTAATCAACTTTAAAGGCGATGAAACCGCCATTAATGAATTCGACCGTCAAGCGAAATACTCTGATGACATTATTCGTCATATTGCAGTTCGCGAAGACGACCAATAAGGAGTGGTTCTGATGTTAAATCGTGTCGTACTTGTCGGCAGGTTGACGAAGGATCCGGACTTACGCTATACACCAAATGGAGTAGCAGTGGCTAATTTCACATTAGCTGTCAATCGACCTTTTTCTAACCAGCAAGGAAACAGGGAAGCTGATTTTATCAACTGTGTAGTATGGAGACGTGCCGCTGAGAACCTCGCCAACTTTATGAGTAAAGGAAGCTTGGTCGGTGTAGACGGACGTGTACAAACACGCAATTTTGAAGGTCAGGATGGAAAAAGGGTATTCGTCACCGAAGTAGTGGCCGATACTGTACAATTCCTGGAAACAAAAGGATCTTCCCAAGGTGGAGGACAAGGCTCACCAGGATATCAACAGAATCAGAACCAATCGAACAACAACGATTTTTCCAGACAAAATGAAGAGGACCCATTCAGCAATAATGGGGAACCAATCGATATATCAGATGATGATTTACCATTCTAATGAGCTTGAAAGTGCGATACTTTTCATCTCAAGATAAAAGGAGGTAATACCTATGGCAGCTCGTCGTGGTCGTGCAAAGCGTCGTAAGGTGTGTTACTTCACAGCTAACGGCATTACACACATTGACTATAAAGATGTTGATTTGCTAAGACGTTTCGTTTCTGAGCGTGGAAAAATTCTTCCTCGTCGTGTAACAGGAACTTCTGCAAAATATCAACGTAAATTGACTAAAGCTATCAAGCGTGCTCGTCAAATGGCTCTATTGCCATACGTGACGGAGTAATGCGAAAGAGTCCTATGGAGGAATCCATAGGGCTTTTTTTGCTTTATAGGAAATGATAACTTTAATTGACTGTGGATAATTATTGTCTGAAACAGCCACGTTCAGCTCCAGCCGCCTACCCCCTCGAGGTCTTAAGCCCCCTCTGTGTGGCAAAAAGCGCCACGCCGAGGGTGGGCTTAAGCTTGTCGGAGGCCCACACGATGTGGGTATGCAGGCGTTGCCACAAGACGTGGCGGCTCTAGCCTGTACTCCTTTAAACAGGCGCTTGCGCTTTTGTCCTTGCATGAAAAATCCGAAAGTTAATTTTATGTTATTCTTTAAATATATTAGATAGGAGGGAAAGACAGAAAAAGTTTTTTTCTGAGTCCCTTACTAGTTAATCTCCACGAAAAGCCCTAATGAAGTATTAAAATCGTGAAAACATGTACTCCCACCGCACCCTCGAATCATCTTGATAAATCAGAAAAGGCGAATGAAACATAACGACTCTGAAACCTGTTCAGCTCTTGTCGCTAACAACATGCTCGCTTTATATAAGAACATAATAGGAGGTGATTTTTATTCGGAAATCAATGGTATTCATACTCCTTATGGTTAGCATGCTCAGCGCTTGTGATTCTGATTCTCCAGGTACGTTTGCTTATTCGGTGACAAAAGAAAAACAAGGGATAGAAGTAACACTTGATCGTGTCGAAGAATTTCAAGGACAGAAATATGAACTGACCACTTTCTATTATGAAATCAGCAACCATACAGACGAAGATGTGATCATTGAGACAGATATACAAGAGAATGAGGATGCTTCAAATTCGACCTATTTGGAAGACGGAGAAGGAAATGTATATCCGATAAGCGGCTATGAAGGACCGAAGACGGTGGATGATACAGAGGACGGGGAAGTACAGAAGAATCCTAAAGATCCTGGCTTTATTAAGATACCAGCAGATACAAATGCACTAAAAGCGGGAATCCATTTCAATGAAATATACCTGGACTCCTTTAAAACACAACTGGCGATTACTTTGGAAGACGGTGATGTCCTCACCTTTTTATTCAGTGGAAACCTTGATGAAGAGCACTTGGTGGATGAATAATCCTTGAGCAAGAATGCGATAGGATGGATTCTCCTTCAGAGTTCGGCAGCAAAAATAATCCGTTAGGAAGTTTGCAAAGGCTGTTATACCCGTGACATTCGTCCATACCAACACGAGCCCTTTTCCATATCCTATCCATAAAGAAACCAGTATTGGAAGGGGGAGTTGGTATGGAGGAAGAAAATCGACGGCAGCCAAAGAAAAACAGTCCGCTCAGCCAAATGGAAGAGTATTTCAAAAATGCTCCCTATAATGGATTGTTAAGCTCCATCGATTCGCTTTTCCAACAGCCGATGTTCAAAAAAACGTCAATCGCGGTGGATCTTTATGAAACCCCGAATGAATGGGTGGTAGAGGCGGAAATCCCGGGAGTCAGCAAGGAAAATATCAAAATCGAACCGATGGGGGACCGTTTGAAGATAGCGGTGATCGATGACCGGAAGACAGAAGAAACGAACGATGTCCACAATTATTACCGCAGGGAGCGGATGATTGAAGGCGTCGAACGGATTGTTCAGCTGCCGTACACAATCAAGAAAAATAGAACAAAGGCTGCTTACCGAAATGGCGTGCTCACCATCAGAGGACCAAAAGAGGCCAAGACGAGCAACCAAATCGACATTGACTAGGCAGGATGGAAGCACTTCAAGTTGTATAATTCGATTTGAAGTGCTTTTTTGAAAAAGCAACATGGTTATTTATGCAACTTTTTTGTAAGAAAATCTTTCAGGAAAGCGTTCAACAATAACAGGGGGTAAAGCGTTTACAATAAAAGCTTGGAATATAGGTGCCGTAAAACTAAATTGACGAAATATATTGACAATAACGACAAATTTGCTATGATAAATAAAAATTCAAGTTGTTACATAAATATGGTGATGAAGACAAGTTCGGTAATCGGCAGACTTCAGAGAGCTGGTGGTTGGTGGGAACCAGTGCTGCTGTTATGGAATAGCACTTCGGAATAGGCAAGCTGAATCTCAGTAGGGTTGCCCGCTTCATGCCCGTTACGCATGGCGCCAATGAAGACTGTTGGAAGACAGTGAAAAAGGGTGGTACCGCGTGAGTGATAACTTTTCGCCCCTTACCAAAATCGTAGGGGGCGGGAAGTTTTTTTAATGGGAAAATTTCCTGCTAACGAGAAGAAAAGAGAGGAGACGTAGCATGTTACCAGATCAGCATTTATTGAGAATCCCCGGTCCGAGTCCCATACCGCCGAGTGTAGAGAGGGCGATGGCCCAGCCGATGATTGGACATCGGGGACAGGAAACCAAGGAATTGCTCGCGACAATCCGCCCAAGGCTGAAGCCGGTGTTTGGAACGGAACAGGACGTCATGGTCATTACCGGCAGCGGCACGTCGGGCTTGGAAACTGCTGTAGTGAACACCGTCGAACCGGGAGATGAAGTCTTGGTAGTGGTCACCGGTGCTTTTGGAGACCGGTTTGCTAAAATTTGTGAAGCCTATCAAATGAGAACCCATCGCATGGAGGTTGAGTGGGGGAGCGCGGCCAATCCTGAGGACGTGAAACAGTTTCTCGAAACTCATTCTGGAATAAAAGCGGTGTTTGCTACTTATTGTGAGACATCCACCGGTGTACTCAACCCGATAAGGGACATAGCCAGGGCGGTTCATACTTCGTCTGATGCACTCGTGATTGTCGATGGCGTTTCCTGTGTCGGGGGAGTGCAAACCAGGATGGATGACTGGGGAATCGATGTATTGGTCACCGGTTCCCAGAAAGCTATGATGCTGCCGGCAGGATTGACTTTCATTGCGGCTAGTGAACGAGCCTGGCAGGTAATCGAATCCAACAAACAGCCGCGCTTTTACCTCGATTTGCGCAAATACCGGGATAATCTGGAGAAAAATGCGACTCCGTTTACCCCTGGACTTTCGCTTTTATTTGGGTTGGATCAGGTACTGAACCTTTTCGAAGAGGAAGGGTTGGAAAATGTCTATGCCAGACACCGACTGATGATGAAAATGACCAGGGAAGCGTTTCGGGCATTGGACATTCCGTTGTTGACAAGCGATGAAGCAGCTTCGCCGACCGTGACAGCTGTAAAACCGGGGGATTTTGCGGCCGAGGATTTGCGGAAAGCTGTAAAACAGAGCTTCAATCTTTCGGTGGCAGGTGGACAGCAGCATCTGCAAGGAAAGATTTTCCGAATCGGCCATATGGGCTACTGCTCCCCGGCTGATGTGCTTCAAATCGTCAGCGCGATGGAAATTGGTCTGCAGCAGATCGGCAAAGATATCGAATTAGGTGCGGGGACAAAGGCGGCACAACAGGTGTACTTGGAGGAACGCAAGTAGTGTTACGAATGGATGCAGCAAAAAAGAACAGGGGGTTCAAGGATGGCATTTCATGTTTTAATCAGTGATCCATTAAGTGAAGAAGGTATCAAGCCATTGAGAGAGGCAGAAAACGTCGAGGTGACCGTCGACACCGACCTTTCCGCCGAGACGTTGGCTGACAAAATCGGTGGATACGATGCCCTTTTGGTCAGAAGCCAGACACAGGTGACAAGGGAAATTATCACAAAAGCGGAAAACCTGAAAATAATCGGCCGGGCCGGCGTCGGAGTCGACAATATCGATTTGGATGCTGCAACGGAACACGGCATTATCGTGGTCAATGCGCCCGATGGCAACACCAACTCGGCAGCGGAACATACCATCGCGATGTTGATGGCATTGGCCCGCAATATTCCGCAGGCGTATTTTTCGTTAAAACAGAAGCAGTGGGACCGCAAAAAGTATGTAGGCGTCGAACTGAAAAACAAAACACTCGGTATCGTCGGGCTTGGAAGAATCGGAGCGGAGGTAGCGGCTCGAGCGAAAGGCCAGCGGATGAATATCATGGCTTATGACCCGTTTCTGACAGAGGAAAAGGCTGAAAAAATGGGCATCGGATATGGAACGCTACCTGAAGTGCTGCAAGCGGCCGATTTTATTACCGTTCATACTCCGCTGCTCAAGGAAACAAGGCACTTGATCAATCGGGAAGCATTCCAGAAAATGAAAACCGGTGTGCAAATCATCAATTGCGCGCGGGGCGGCATCATCGACGAGGAAGCTTTATATGAAGCAATCAAGGAAGGAAAAGTAGCAGGGGCTGCGTTGGATGTTTTTGAAGAGGAGCCGGCCACCGACCACAAGCTGCTAGAGCTTCCGCAAGTCATTGCTACTCCCCATCTTGGTGCCAGCACCGTGGAAGCGCAGGAGAACGTGGCAATCGACGTCAGTCACGACGTTGTCCAATTTCTGAATGGAGGTTTGGCCAGGAATCCGGTCAATTTGCCATCGGTGCCAAAAGAGATCATGAATAAAATCGCTCCGTACTTTCAACTGTCGGAAAAGCTCGGTGCATTTTTAACCGATTTGACACAGGAAGTGACGGAAGAAGTGCATATCTATTATTCTGGCGATTTGACCGAAGTCGAAGTGGCACCGTTGACGAGAAATACGGTGAAAGGGTTATTGAAACGACACTTGGGCGACCATGTCAATGATGTCAACGCAACATACTTTGCGGAGCGCAAGGGAATTGCTGTAAATGAACATAAAACGTCCTCGACAAAAGGATTTACCAATCTGTTAACGGTCGAAGTGAAGACCAAGTCGGGAACCCGCCAAGTGTCCGGGACATTGCTGAACGGTCTTGGTGCCAGGATAGTTAAGGTCGACAATTACAGCGTCGATGTCATCCCGCAAGGACACATGGTCGTCATCCATCATAAAGACCAGCCAGGCGCAATCGGAAGAGTCGGCAGCCTGTTGGCAGAGCAGAATATCAATATCGCTACCATGCAGGTGGGGAGGTCCAATGTCGGCGGGGATGCCATCATGATGCTTACCATTGACAAACACTTGGATACAGAAGGATTGAATCAGTTAACGAGGCTTACCGATATCTATGATGTAACAGCCATCGATTTATAATAAGAAAGGAGCAGCTCAGATAGAATGGGCTGCTCCTTTTATTAAAAAAATATTTAGAGAAAATTAGCAAACAACATGAAATTGAATAATTGGCTAATAATAGGAGGCAGATAACTTGATATTCACTTGATTTTGTTTAAATATGGGAATTGTCAAATAAGTTTCCAAACGATGAGAAGAAAGGAAGCGAATCACCATGGAAAAATACACAAAACAGTATATAGCAGGTGAATGGGTCGAAGGTACAAGCAACAGTTTTATTACCAATACAAACCCATACACGGACGATGTGATCAATGAGATTAGAGGGGCTTCGAAAGAGGACCTTAATCGTGCATATGAAACGGCAAGGGATGCCCAAAGGGAGTGGGAAAACAAACTTCCTGGGGAAAAACGGGAGGTAATGGAAAAAGCTGCTCAGTTATTTACGGAATACAAGGAAGATGTAATCAACTGGTTAGTCAAGGAATCAGGGAGCACAAGAATAAAAGCGGAAATCGAGTGGGGAGCGACGGTTGGTACGTTGAAAGAAGCTGCCTCCTTTCCTTATCGAATGACAGGCACTATATTGCCTTCTGATGTGCCGGGAAAGGAAAACCGAATATACCGGTCGGCTAAAGGAGTAGTGACAGTGATTTGTCCGTGGAATTTTCCTTTGGTACTGACCATGCGGTCGGTTGCCCCCGCCCTTGCGACAGGTAATAGTGTGGTGTTGAAGCCTGCTTCCTCGACACCAATAACTTCGGGATTTTTATTAGCCGACATCTTTGAGCAGGCAGGTTTGCCAAAAGGTGTGCTTAGTGTGATTGTAGGGAAAGGATCTGAAATCGGGGATGATATTGTTGAACATCCGATTCCAAAGCTCGTTTCCTTTACCGGTTCCACGGAAGTTGGGCGTCGAATTGGTGAAATAGCAGGCAGGACTTTGAAGGATGTAGCTCTTGAATTAGGTGGAAATAACGTGTTGCTTGTGTTGAACGATGCAGATATCGACCGTGCCGCAGAAGCTGCTGCGTTCGGCGCTTATTTGCACCAGGGTCAAATTTGCATGTCCTTGAACCGAATAGTGGTGGATGCGAGTGTCTATGATGCATTTGTGCAGACCTTTAAGGGAAAGGTTAGCCAGTTAAAAGCGGGAGATCCTTCTAATCCGGAGACAGCAGTTGGTCCACTAATCAATAATAAGGAAGTACAAAGAATTCAAACAGAGATTGAAAACAGCAAAGCGAAAGGTGCAAATGTGGTCATAGGTGGACAAGCAGAAGGCAATGTGCTTTATCCGACCATTATAAGTGATGTGACGAATGACATGCCAGTAGCGCAACGTGAAATGTTTGGTCCGGTATCCTCTGTTATTAAAGCAAAGGATGAACAAGATATTATTCGCATTGCGAATGACTCCCCTTATGGTCTTAGCGGTGCTGTATTCAGTGGTGATATTCACCACGGGGTTCAAGTGGCGAAACAAATTGAAACAGGTATGATTCATGTGAATGATCAATCTGTTAACGAAGAAGCCCATGTCGCTTTTGGAGGGGAAAAAGGCTCCGGAGTCGGCAGATTTGGCGGTGACTGGGCCATTGAGAAATTTACGACGGTGAAATGGATTAGTGTACAGGAAGAAGACCGCTTCTATCCTTTCTTTAAGCAACAACAATCATAATGGTACGGAAACGGCCCATAACCAGGGGTTAATAACTGCTAAATAAACTTTCAAACCATGAAGGACCGGGCACTGTTTGCCCGGTTTTCTTTGTAGTATAGGAAATGATAAATTTAACTGACTGTGGATAATTATTGGCTGCAACAACCACGTCCAGCTCCAGCGCCTACCCCCTCGAGGTCCTACGTCTATTCTTTTTGTCGCAAAAACAGCCATCTTGAGGCTCGTCTTGCTCAAGTTTCTTTTAGTTGATACGGTGTTCGGCCAAAATATTGTTGAGCTCGTCCAGGCTGGAAATTTCATAGTCTGGTACAACCTCATCGGTCTCTTTCCCAAGCCGGTTGATCCAAACTGATTTAATTCCGGCACGGGAAGCTCCGAGAATGTCGGTCCATAGATTATCGCCTACCATGATGACTTCGTCTTTATCCAGTGAGAGTAGCTTCAGCGCATGCTCAAAAATTGCCGGATTGGGTTTCCCGCTGCCAAATTGGCCAGAAATGACGATATGGTCAAAATACGGGGCGATTTCCGGCGTCAAATCCAGTTTGGACTGTTGTAAATCGGGTGAGCCATTGGTCAGCAGCAATAACCGGTACTTTCCCTTTAATTGATCAAGAACTCGAAATGTTTCTTCGTACGTAAAGGGGTATTTTTTTCTTTCCTGCGGGAACTGCTCGGCCAATTGAGCACCTAACCAGGGATCGTCGATTCCGACTGCTTTCAGCCCTTTTGTCCATGCTTGTTTCCGGTATGTCGGCATCAGTTCATTCATCTTCCGGAAGTTGTCTTCATCCTCGGTAAACTCGCCCCATAGCCCTTCAAATGGGTTGATACCGATGGCTTTAGTAAAGGAATAGGTTTCATAGCCTGCATAAAGTTCGCGTGCCTGCTCGCGCACTTTCTCCTCCAGAAGATCGGGATCGATTCCATATTTTTTTGCGGCGGTGAGACAGGTTGCTTTAAATGCTTCCTCCACACTTCTTTTATCCCAAAGCAGAGTATCGTCCAAATCAAACATAATCGCTTTCAACGTCCGTTCATCCCCCTGTAATATTTTATTAAGCCTCTTTACACAGGCTTCGTTGTGTTTCAGGTTTTCATTCTTTTGGTGGTAAGTCCGACATAGTAAAAATTCTACTTTATGACGAGTTCTCACACTCTGATATTCGTCGGGTACATAGCCTCGCTGCGGCAGAACACTTCGCTTTCCGCGGGCATGGTGAGGTTTTTGGTATTTTGATTTAAATGACTTTTAGTATTGATTTGTACCTTCTTCTCACCTGAAAAGAAAGCTATTTCAAGCTGTGGGAAAATGCGAGATCCTCAAAAATGAAGCCCACATTTTCTTCGTGCGGTGAAAATTCAAGGAAGATTCTCCATGTCCTGTTGGAAAGGAACAGTCTGAAGACCCGCTCGGTTGGGTCTGCGTCCCTGTTAAGCTCCGCAGCGGGCTTCCTCGACCAAAGGGAACGAAGAGGCCGATTCATGCAGCACTCTGGCTGAAGCGTTCCCCACGGAAAGCGAGTATTTTCCCACAGCGCTGGGTAAGCACTCATTGTGAATGGGATGGCAGAAGGTCACGCAAAAGTTATGTCGCAGTTCTTATGCTTCAAGTAAAACAATCCTTTAAGAAAACAGCTTTTATTAAAAACAGCTTACAGCGAATATTGCCGGAAGTAAACTAGTAGTTGGAAAAAGAAAAAAGTAAGCGCCACTTGTTATCAGACATGGCGAAGAGGTAGTTTAATTTGTAAAAACACCCTTTTTTCGTTTATAATCAGTTAGTAGAATAATGAGCTAAACGGGTTTTCCGGTCCAAAAGCGGAAAAGGAGTCCGTTCCTGATAAGACAGAAAAGCACAGCGCTTGAGCTGTGCTTTTTCTTACAAAAGGTGAGCAGAAGCTGAATTCAATGCTCCTGTACATCCGTGTTATCATGGAAGAATAACCGAATTAGGATTAGAGGTGCCACCATGACATCGCAAAACGTCATAATAGAGGGAGCTATCACAGCTGTCCTTTATTTACTGTTAATGTTTCTTACACTGTTCATTCCAATCATCGAAATTTTGACCTTGTTTATACTCCCCGTTCCCGTCATCGTATTTGCGGCAAGATTTGGGGGCAAACGGGCTGCGGGTTTATTTGTACTTCTCGCACTAGCCTCGTCTTTGTTTTTAACCCACTATTCGCTTCCGCTTGTCCTACTGACAGGAATCGGAGGATTGATGACCGGGATTGCAATCCATCAGCGGCTTACAGCTTATGAAACATGGGCAAGGGGAACCGTCGGATTTGTGATCGGTCTCTTGCTGACTTTTTTAGCGGTACAAGGTTTATTCCAAATCAATATCGTCCAGGAAATGAACCAGGCCATCAATGATTCAATTGCCCAAAGTCAGGAAATGCTGAAAGATTTAGGCATGACTTTCAACCAGGAAAATGTCGATACATTGCTTGAGCAAATGCGTCAAATTGTCAATTTGCTGCCGGTGATTTTAGTGGTGATGGCGCTAGTACTAGGATTAATCAGTCAGTGGATCGGCTATAGAGTAATCGGATGGCTGGATAAGGATAAAACAACGCTGCGTTTTCCGCCATTCAGGCAGTTTCGGCTGCCAGTCGGCCTGGTGTGGATCTATTTTGCCGCCCTGGTCGTCACATGGGTGAGCGGTGACCCGGACAGTATCTGGCATATAGGAGCTGTCAATGTCACCAACCTTGCCGGACTGCTGGTCGCTTTGCAGGGACTGTCCTTTGTTTTCTTTTACGTTAACCAGAAGGGAATGTCGGTGGCGGTGCCAATTATTGTTATCGTCTTAACCGTTCTTTTTCCTTTTATAGGACTGTATCTTCTGCGAATCTTAGGTATAATTGATTTAGGATTCTCGTTAAGAGACCGGATCAATTTTGATAAAAAATAAGCTCAGAAAAGGGTTTAGGAGCTGAATTTCATGCCAGAATTATTTAAAAAGCCGACAATAGGCAGTCATTTATGGTTCATATACATTTTGTCCCTGGTTTTTTTGGGGATGCTTTGGTATTACCAATGGATGCTCGGCTTGATTATGACAGTATTCCTGGCTGCTTCGCTGTACTACAGTTACAGGCAGGAACAGCTGTTGATCAACGAAACAGAAGAATATATCTCGACGCTTTCCTACCGAGTCAAGAAGGTAGGGGAAGAAGCCCTTCTCGAGATGCCGATCGGTATTGTGCTATATAGTGAAGATTTCACCATCGAGTGGACCAACCCTTACATGAACAGGCTGAAGGAGGAAGACTCCCTAGTCGGGAAGTCGCTGAATGAACTTTCTGATGACCTCGTGTTAAAAGTAAAAGAAGACAACAACGAAATCTGGTTGTCGATGGAGGACTACAAGTTTCAGGTAATGATCAAAAAAGAAGAGCGGCTGCTGTACTTTTTTGACCGTACGCGACAGACCGAAATTCAAAACCTTTACCATAATGAACAAACCGTCCTGGGTATTATCTTTCTGGATAATTACGAAGAAATCACACAGGCAATGGATGATACGGCCAAAAGCCAAATCAACTCAAAAGTAACTTCGATTTTAAACGAATGGTCGAATGATTACGGCATCTATTTAAAAAGAATTTCGCAAGAACGTTTCCTGGCTGTAATGAATCAGCAGATTCTCAACCAGCTGGAAAAAAACAAGTTTGAAATACTGGATGAGGTACGGGAATTGATCTCCGATAAGAACGTTCCGCTGACGTTGAGTATCGGCGTCGGGCTCGGCGGTGTGTCCTTACCGGCACTTGGTGAGCTGGCTCAGTCGAGTCTTGATTTGGCCCTTGGACGCGGCGGAGACCAGGTTACGATTAAAGATGAAAATGGGAAGGTTCGCTTTTACGGCGGAAAAACCAACCCGATGGAGAAACGGACCAGAGTCCGTGCGCGGGTGATTTCCCATGCGATGACCGAACTCGTACGGGAAAGTGACAAAGTACTGATTATGGGACACAAAGCGCCGGATATGGACTCGATCGGGGCAGCGATCGGTATTCTGAAAATTGCCCAGGCAAGTGATGTGGAAGGCCGCATCGTTATGGACCCAGAGGATGTCAGTACGGGCGTCCAACGGATGGTCGAGGAAATCAACGGAAACGAAGAACTCCGGTCCTATTTCATGGATCCGGATACGGCGTTGGATACGGTGACGAAAAATACACTGCTTGTCATCGTCGATACGCACAAACCATCAATGGTGGCGGAAGAAAAACTGCTCAGTAAAACGGAGCATGTGGTCGTTATCGATCACCATCGCCGGGCGGAGGAATTTATCAATCATCCGACGCTCGTCTATATGGAGCCATATGCTTCCTCTACCGCAGAGCTGGTGACGGAATTACTGGAATACCAGCCGAAAAATCTGAAGCTGAGTATGTTGGAATCCACGGCGTTGCTGGCAGGCATCATTGTCGATACGAAAAGCTTTACCTTGAGGACGGGATCCCGTACATTTGATGCTGCTTCCTACTTGCGATCAAAGGGAGCTGACACCGTATTGGTCCAGAAGTTTATGAAAGAAGACCTGGATATTTACGTCAAGCGCAGTCGTTTAATTGAACATACGCGAATATATCGCGATGGCATAGCCATTTCGACAGGAGATCCGGGTGAAACCTACGGGCCGGTCGTAATTGCCCAGGCTGCTGATACGTTACTGACGATGAGCGGAATTGTCGCCTCGTTCGTCATTTCCGAACGGGAAGATAAACGGATCGGCATCAGTGCCAGATCGCTTGGCGATGTCAATGTCCAGGTGATCATGGAAAGAATGGATGGCGGTGGCCATCTCACCAACGCTGCTACCCAGCTGGATGATTCCTCTGTAGAGGATGCAACAGAACAGCTGAAAGCAATTATAGATGAATATTTTGAAGGGGGAGCTGAAGAATGAAAGTAATTTTCTTGAAAGATGTAAAAGGAAAAGGAAAAGAAGGCGAAGTCAAGAATGTTTCGGATGGATATGCCCGCAACTATCTTTTGAAAAATAATCTAGCTGTCGAAGCGACTTCAGGTAATATGAAAGCCTTGGAAGCGAAAAAGAACAAAGAGAAACAAAAAGAGCAAAATGAAGTAGAAGAAGCAAAACAGCTGAAAGAAAAGTTGGAGAATCTGACCGTTGAATTGACGGCAAAATCAGGAGAAGGTGGTCGTCTATTCGGCTCGATCACCAGTAAACAGATTGCGGAAGAACTGAAAAAAAGCCATCAAATCAAAATAGATAAGCGTAAAATTGAACTGGATGAACCGATTCGGGCACTTGGCTATACCAACGTACCGGTAAAAGTGCATCCGGAAGTATCCGGAACCGTTAAAGTACACGTAAAAGAAGCCTGAAAATCGGATGCCGCATCGAATCAACTACACCATGGGTAGTCATCAAAGAAGGGGCTGTCTGCCGGGTAAGGCGGCAGCTCGCTTCCTTTTCCATTTAAAGGAGGAAAAGATGCTGTATGAATGAACAATGGACCGATCGGACGCCGCCGCACAATATCGAAGCTGAACAAGCCGTTCTTGGGGCGGTTTTTTTAGAGCCTGAGGCGTTATCAAGGGCTGCGGAAATATTGCTCCCGGATGACTTTTACCGTGCGGGTCACCAGCGAATATTCGGAGTGATGACGAATCTGTCTGATAAAGGAGAACCAATTGATTTGGTCACGGTCACGACGGCTTTGTCCAACGCGAAAATTTTGGATGAGGTAGGCGGGGTCTCGTATTTAAGTGATCTAGCAAACTCTGTACCTACTGCCGCTAATATCGAGTATTATAGTAGAATCGTAGAAGAAAAGGCACTATTACGGAGACTGATCCGGACTGCGACAGACATTGTCACCGATAGTTTTTCCAAGGAAGACGAAGTCGCCGACGTCTTGAATGACGCGGAAAAGAGCATTTTGGAAGTTTCCCAGCGAAACAATTCAGGTGCCTTTAAAAATATCAAGGATGTTCTTATTGATGTCTATGACAATATTGAACAGCTTCAGCAGAATGATGGATCTGTTACCGGAATACCTACCGGGTACCGGGATTTGGACCAGATCACTTCAGGATTTCAGCGGAATGATTTAATCATCATCGCAGCACGTCCTTCGGTGGGTAAAACGGCATTCGCTTTGAACATTGCCCAAAACGTCGCCATTCATGCAAGCGAGAATGTCGCCATTTTTAGTTTGGAGATGGGGGCGGATCAACTGGTTTCTCGTATGCTTTGCGCAGAAGGAAACATCGATGCCCAACGACTCAGGACGGGAAAGATGGAGACAGAGGATTGGAGCAAACTGACCATGGCAATGGGCAGCCTGTCCAATGCCGGTATCTATATCGATGATACACCTGGTATCCGTGTCAGTGAAATCCGCAGTAAATGCAGAAGGTTGAAGCAGGAACACGGTCTCGGCATGATTCTGATCGATTACCTGCAGCTGATCCAAGGAAACGCCAATTCTAAGGAAAACAGACAACAGGAAGTATCGGAAATTTCCCGTTCCTTAAAAGGATTGGCACGGGAATTGAACGTACCGCTGATTGCCTTGTCCCAGCTTTCCCGTGGCGTAGAATCCCGCCAGGATAAGCGACCGATGATGTCCGACCTGCGGGAATCTGGAAGTATCGAGCAGGATGCTGATATTGTCGGATTCCTATATCGTGATGACTATTATGATCAGGAATCGGAAAAACAAAACATCATTGAAATCATCCTGGCCAAGCAGCGTAACGGCCCCGTGGGAACCGTAGAGCTCGCGTTTGTGAAAGAGTATAACAAATTCGTTGACCTAGACCATCGTTACCAGGAAAGCGACATACCGCCAGTCGGCGCAGCCGGCGGCTAAGAACGGAAAAGAGACGAATCTTAAGTAGTTTTCCAATACTATGGAGAAAATCTAAATTAACAGGTTAAATCGATACACTAAACGCACTATGTTTAGCACCGTAAGTAACAATACTAATAGCAAACAAAAACGCTTGGGATCTTTAATTTCCAAGCGTTTTATTTTATATTTTCTTGTTGACCTAACGCCCCCGATAGTTGAAGAAAAAATTTATAGGGACAACGCACTTTTCTTATAAATTAGCTTAAACCTTTCACAAACAACAGGGATTTTGTAATTGAACTCTTGATTTATATTCTTAAACTCTTTTTTAAAGAAGGTTTCGTGAACGTCACGCCAATACCTTAATGTGCGGTCACCTTCACCTTCCAAATATGCGTGTTCTGCGGTAACTTCATCAAACGGAACAACCTTTACTGATGTAGTTTCTACTATTCCAACAGCTTCTCCATCCCCGTCGAGAATAATATTATGAAGACCAACAAACGGTAATGTCTCGTTTTCCAATTCATATAACGTATAGTTTGATGCTGTTGCTGTTTTTATTCCTTCTAAAACTAAATTTGAAAGCTCATTAGCCATTTCTTTTTAATCACCAAATGCCCATGCCTCATAATCCTTTGGTGCATCTGGATTAATTTTTCGATAGTCCTCCCACATTTGAATAATTGAATCATTACTCATATATATCAACCTACTTTCTATTTGACTAATCAGGATACTTAAATTGTAACACTTTGGGGTTAGCTGCTCTTCTTCAATTCTATTTCCATATAGTTTAAGTACGTTCCTTCACAATATTTCCATTTTTGTTATTTTAACATAAAATAAAAAAATCCTTTTGGTTTTAAAAAACAGCATCGCAAATAACGCTCAAATTCACATAGGAAGTAACACATTGACAACAGCTGTTGGCATTATGCGATTAGGGTTGCAATTTGGTCTGCTAAGGACTATTACCCCACCGCTGTGGCAAAAGACACTCGCTTTCCGCGGGAAACACTTCAACCTCCTCGAAAAAGCAAGGGGTCAGTCCCCGTTTTAGATGAATGAAGGGGACTGACCCCATTTTTACGAACGAAAATGGTGTTTTCGTTTATAATGTTCGTATTTTTCATTGACATTGTAAATGGTGATTGATAAACTTACTATGTTATGCACATAGTAAATATAATTTAGTTGGCGGAGGTGCCTATATGTCCTCAGTAGTTGTAGTCGGAACCCAATGGGGCGATGAGGGTAAGGGTAAAATTACAGATTTTCTATCACAAAATGCAGAGGTTGTGGCCAGATACCAAGGCGGCAACAATGCTGGACATACAATCAAGTTTGACGAAATTACGTATAAATTGCATTTGATTCCTTCCGGGATTTTCTTTGATGATAAGATTTGCGTACTTGGCAACGGAATGGTCATCGATCCGAAAGCGCTCGTTGAAGAGCTGCAATACTTGCATGATAAAGGGGTATCTACCGATAATCTCCGCATCAGCAACCGGGCGCATGTCATCCTGCCGTATCACTTGAAATTGGATGCCCTGCAGGAAGAAGAAAAGGGCGCCAACAAAATCGGCACGACCAAAAAAGGCATCGGACCTGCTTACATGGACAAAGCTGCCCGTGTCGGTATCCGAATCGCCGACTTACTCGATAAAGAAGCGTTTAAGGATAAATTGGAACAAAACCTGAAGGACAAGAACCGTTTGTTCGAAAAGGTGTATGAAACAGATTCCATCGCTGTGGAAGACATTCTGGACGAATATTACGAATACGGCCAGCAGGTTAAAAAATATGTTTGCGATACATCGGTTGTGCTGAATGAGGCATTGGATGACGGACGTCGCGTGCTATTTGAAGGAGCACAAGGAGTTATGCTCGATATCGACCAGGGTACCTATCCATTCGTCACCTCATCTAATCCGATTGCAGGCGGTGTCACAATCGGCTCCGGTGTCGGACCGACTAAAATCAATCATGTGGTCGGCGTCTCCAAAGCCTATACAACCCGTGTCGGTGACGGTCCTTTCCCGACCGAACTGCACGATGAAATCGGCGACCAAATTCGGGAAACGGGAAGGGAGTATGGCACAACGACAGGCCGCCCGCGACGTGTCGGCTGGTTTGACAGCGTTGTTGTCCGTCATGCCCGCCGTGTCAGCGGTATTACCGATTTATCCCTGAATTCACTGGATGTGTTGACAGGCATAGAAACGCTTAAAATTTGTACAGCATACCAATACAAAGGCGAAACCATTCATGAATTTCCGGCAAGCCTGAAGGATTTGGCAGAGTGCGAACCGGTTTATGAAGAACTTCCAGGCTGGACAGAGGATATTACCGGTGTGAGAAGCTTACACGAGCTGCCGGAAAATGCCCGGCATTATTTGGAACGTATTTCGCAGTTGACTGGCATACCATTGTCCGTATTCTCGGTAGGACCTGACCGGACACAGACCAACGTTGTCCGCAGTGTGTACAGCTAACGGTTCATCAATACAAAATGAACGGGACTTCTCTGAGAGTCTCCCTTTATTAAATCATCAGCGTGAAAAAGCGCTGGTGATTTTTTTGCTTTTAACATAACGAGGAGATGATCGCTAACATACTTCACTTTCTAGGGGGGATTGGTGATAGATAGGTTGATCGGATTTATGCAAAATAACCATTCTTATTCCCCAATCAATGAAAAATCAAACCAATGGTGCCATAAATTGCCGATATGTTTTCCACATTTGTAATAAAACCGCAAAAAAAGTACCAAAAATCACCTAATTAGCGCAGGATAAAAGTAACTTTTTACACGAAATTCCACTAAAACACTCCGACGCAGGCTGAAATTACCAGCTTTTATACAGTTTCGTTACATCCCGCTGAAACGGTATCTTCCCATTTGCTCCTATGGTAGATTAAGAGAGTGAAAAATAGATTCGGAATCAGGAAACGCGTTTAGGAGGACCCTGCAAATGAAGATACAAGCTTTACATAAAGAAACGAAACGACGTCGCAATAAATGGTTCACCACAGCAGCTGCCGCCCTGGCAGGATTTGCTCTGTCTTTTCAAGTGGTGCAGGCAGCGGAGGACGATTTAGACACCGTTTATCACGTTTACATGGACGGTGAAAGTGTCGGAACGGTAGCAGATAAGCAAACGGTGGATGAAGTAGTCGATAAGGTGCTGGCGGAGCATGAGGCTGAATACAAAGGCTATTCATTGACCACTGGCGAAGATATTTCTTTCATTCCCGAGAAGGTGTTTGAGCCTGTGACAGAAGAAAAACAGGTGGCCAAAACCTTGGAGGACGAACTCACCATCAACATCGATGCCTATCAATTGGTGATCGGCGATGAAAAGCTTGGATTTTTCAAAAGCGAACAAGCAGCAAAGCAGGTCCTTTCCTCTTATAAGGAGAAGTTTGTCGATGCAGAAGTGCTGGAAAAGCTAGCGGACGGTGAATCCGAAGTTCCCACGGATGATGGCAAGACGATCGTTACGGAAGTAGAACTGTCCAAGGATGTAAAGGTATCGGAAGCAAAAGCAGAACCCGATGATATGCTGTCAGAAAAACAAGGGCTGGAACAGTTGGAAAAAGGGACGCTAAAAGATTCCGTCCATTCTGTAAAGGAAGGGGAAGTGCTTGGGGAAATCGCCGGAAAATACGGTATGGACATCGACGAACTGCTCGATTTGAATCCTGATTTAACGGAAGAATCTGTGCTGCAAATCGACCAGGAAATCCATGTTGCCAAGCGGGAGCCCTACTTGCAGGTAATTGTTTCTGAAGAGACAGAGAAGGAAGAAGCGATTCCTTATGAAAAAGAAGTGAAAGAATCCGACTCGCTTTATAAAGGCGAGACGGAAGTCGAACAAGAAGGCGAAGAAGGCAGCAAACAAGTTCGCTATGCAGTGAAAAAAGTGAATGGACAAGTTTCCGAGCAGAAAATGTTGGAAGAAACAACGACAAAGGAACCAACCGACGAAATCGTCGTGAAAGGTACCAAAGTGGAAACCTCTCATGGAAGCGGATCGCTGCAATGGCCAGCAGTCGGCGGCACGATTACCAGTCAAATGGGCCAACGCTGGGGAAAGCACCATAAAGGAATTGATATTGCCGGTGTCAGCAACCGTTCCATTCTGGCGGCTGATAATGGGGTAGTCGTTTCGGCAGGCTTTAACAGCGGCGGCTATGGAAACAAAGTTGTCATCGACCATCAAAACGGCTACCGTACAGTGTATGCGCACCTGGCTTCAATCCGGGTGAAAACTGGACAAACCGTAGCGAAAGGTAGTAAAATAGGAGTAATGGGTTCGACTGGTGATTCAACCGGGGTCCATTTACATTTCGAAGTATATAAGAACGGGGCACTACAGAACCCGGCAAATCTTTTTTAATAGAATAGTATAATTCACCACTTACCAAAACAATGCAGCCCTTGTCAAAATGATGACAAGGGCTTTTGTACAGGATAGAAGGTGGCCTGGTAAATTGTCCTGCTTTTATCGGGAAAAAGGACAGACAACGCAAAGTACGTTAAAATAAACCTATCAAAGAACGAGAAAAGGATGTGGCGTCATGAGTCAAAAGATACTAGTGGTAGACGACGAAAAACCGATTGCAGATATATTGAAGTTCAACTTAGAAAAAGAAGGTTATCAGGTCGTATGTGCCTACGATGGGGACGAAGCAATCGAACTGACCAATAAAGAAAAACCGGACTTATTGTTGCTTGATATTATGCTTCCGAACAAGGATGGCAATGAAGTATGCCGAGAAGTCCGCAAGAACCATACGATGCCGATTATCATGATTACCGCCAAGGATGCGGAAATTGACAAAGTACTCGGTCTCGAGCTGGGAGCGGACGACTATGTAACCAAACCCTTCAGCAACCGGGAAGTGATTGCCAGAGTCAAAGCGAACTTGCGCAGACAACAAGTGGTGCCGGAAGATAACAGCCGGGCTAATAAAGATATCGTGATTGGCAGCCTGGTGATCCATCCGGATGCTTATACCGTGACCCGGAACGGCGACCAAGTGGAATTGACCCACAGGGAATTTGAACTGCTTCACTATTTGGCCAGGCATATCGGCCAGGTGATGACCCGGGAACATTTGCTGGAAACGGTATGGGGTTATGATTATTACGGGGATGTCCGCACGGTCGATGTGACGGTGCGTCGTCTACGGGAAAAAATCGAAGACAACCCGAGCACGCCGGTTTGGATTGTGACCAGAAGAGGTGTCGGCTATTACTTGCGTAACCCTGAACAGGAGTAATGCTTTATGAAGAAAGTCGGTTTTTTCCAGTCGATCCGATTTAAAATTGTCCTTATCTATATTTTGCTGCTGTTATTGGCAATTCAAGTGATTGGATCCTATTTTGCCATCCGGCTGGAAGAAAATTTAAAAAAGAATTTGAACGATACGGTCGAAGAACGGATTGAAGGGTTAAGTTATTATTTGGAACAGGCTTTCCAGAAAGAACGAAGCGAGGACGAAGAAGGTCCGACCTTGCAGGAGGATGTTCAGAACATTCTCGACCGGGTCGACAGCAGTGTTTTTTCTACCCTTCAAGTATTGGACAGGCAGTATCGGGTAATCGGAGCTAAAAATGAAATTGACAGCAATATTATCGGCAGCCGTAAAACAGGAGATCCGCGAATCACCCGGGCACTGATTTTCGGTGTGGAAGAAAACACTACCATGCGCGATCCAGAGACCAACAACCGGATGAAAGTACGCGTGTTGCCGATAGGAGGCGAGGAGGACCCGGACGGGATTCTATATTTGGAAGCCTCGATGGAAGATGTTTACGACCAAATGGGCAACATCAATGATATTTTTGCCAAAGGGACCGTAATTGCCATCGCCATTTCCATTGTTTTGGGGATTTTGGTCGCGCGCACCATTACCAAACCGATCACCGAAATGCGGAAACAGGCCAAAATCATGTCTACCGGAGATTTTTCCCAAACGGTCAACGTCTATGGCACCGATGAAATCGGTCAGCTGGCAATGACCTTCAATGATATGAATGACAAATTGAAGCAGGCACATAACACAACCGAGGGAGAACGCCGTAAGTTGAGCTCCGTCTTGTCCAACATGTCGGACGGAGTCATTGCGACGGACAAAGAAGGAAAAGTATCCTTGATGAACGAACCGGCTCTCCAGCTGATTCGCAAAGATTTTGAAGAAGTGAAGGGCCAGCCGTTGATCGAGGTGCTGCATTTAGAAGACGAAATCGATGATGACATGCAGGCTGACACTGGATCGGTCACCATCGACTTCAGTGATGACGAAGAATTCTTTTTAATCAAGGCGAATTTCTCGGTGATACAGGATGAAGAGGGGAATTTTGGCGGCTTTATTACCGTCATCAGTGATGTAACAGAACAGGAAAAAGTCGAGCAGGAAAGAAGAGAGTTTGTCTCCAATGTCTCACACGAGCTGCGGACACCGTTGACGACGATGCGGAGCTACCTGGAAGCACTGACGGATGGTGCTTGGGAGGACAAAGAAATTGCTCCGAAGTTTCTCGATGTGACGCAAAACGAAACAGACCGGATGATCCGGCTGGTCAATGACTTGCTGCAGCTTTCCAAAATGGATAACAAGGCAACCGATCTTTACATGGAACGGGTCGATTTCATCACGTTTTTCCACCATATCATCGACCGTTTTGAAATGAATAAAGCCGAAGAAATCATTCTCGACCGGAAGCTTCCAAACAAAGAATTTTTTGTGTGGATGGATAAAGACAAACTGACCCAGGTAGTCGATAATATCATCTCCAATGCGATTAAGTATTCGCCGGATGGCGGCCGGATCACCTTCCGGGTGGTCAATAACCGCAACAGACTGAAGGTGTCGATCACCGACCAGGGCATGGGGATTGCCCAGGAAAAGGTGGACAAAATCTTCGACCGGTTCTACCGGGCTGACAAGGCCCGCTCCCGGAACCTGGGCGGGACAGGACTCGGCCTGGCAATCGCCAAAGAAATCATTGAAGCCCATCACGGCCACATATGGGCAGAAAGTAAAGAAGGTAAGGGGACGACCGTCCATTTTACATTGCCGCTTATCAAAAGAAGCGGAGGTGACAAACGATGAGGCTCGAAATGATAAAAACATTGGGCTTGTCGGCGTTGATTGCAGCCAGCTTGCTGCTGACTTTGGGGATTTGGAATTACAAGCCGAACTACGATGAGACAGAAAACGTGGAAAGCAATTATACCGATGAACCACTGGAGGCCGGCCAGGAGGAAACCAAAAAGAGCATCATAGAACCGTCGAAAATCATTTTTCAAACAAATGGCACTTTCTCTTCTTTTGAAAACCGAAACGACCAGGAAGCATTTTACCAGGAGATGCAAGAATGGTTGCTTGCCGGCTTTGACCAAGGTATCCAGACCGATCAGGAATTGCCTGACAGTGATGAGTACACCGCTCAGCTGATATTTCCTTTGGAGGTGCCGGCTGGAGCGATAAGAGACTTGTTTTCTATGGAAGAGAACACCATCAATCAAGTACAACGGGGTTCATTCGACCGGATTTATCTGAACGAAAACAACAGCGGTACCGTCGAATTGGTATTTTACAATACGGAAGCAAGGATGAGTATGCACGCAGAGGCACAGAACGCCGGTGCTGCCGATGTGCTGGACTCATATACCGATATGGACGGAAAAATGGATTATATCGAGTATGCGGAAAGTGCCGGGGCACCAATTTATATCCCGCAGGGGGAACCGGAAATAAATGATCTGACTTTTTCCGTTGATACGTTTACAACGATCACCGATCTGGAACCGCTGCTCAACAACTTGTTTACAGACCGGGACATCATGACATCGAATCGGATGGAAGGTGGCGGCAAGTCTTACTCGGACAGTATCCGGGAGCTTCGGGCGTATGAAAGCGAGAAGTATATGGAATACGTCAATCCTCTCCCGGAAAACCGCACCATCGAAGGCTCGGAACTGGTCAACCAAACCATCAATTTTCTCAATGCCCACAGAGGCTGGACCAACTCTGCCAACGATGAGTATCAGCTTTACAATATGAATGTGCAGCGGAATGAAGTGACGTACCGGCTTGTCTATAACGAGTATCCGGTTTTCGGCCAAAATGATAAGCAGGCGACCATTCAAATAACCTGGCGCAACCAGCCTTACAAATATGACCGTCCGTTGTTCAAATTGGGCGAAGCGTTTGATTACGGAGAACCGCCTGATTTGCCGAGTGGTGAGGAAATCGCCGGCTATTTGGAAGATACCAAAGGCAGCAGCAGTATTAAGGATATCGCCCTCGGTTATAAGTTGATCGACGAAGGCATATCGATCCGGCTGATGCCAGCCTGGTTCAAACAGGACACTACTGGCTGGAGCGAGCTGGATTTAAGTGAAATGTCCGGTTTGGGGGAGGAATAAGCCATGCAATGGGGACAAATTAAAACACTATTCATCATATGTTTCCTTATCCTGGATATCTTCCTTCTTCAGCAATTTTTGAAAACGATGGATTCCAGATCACCATCCGGAGATATTACGGAACCGAAACTGGAAGAGTATATGAGGGAAAATGTGAAAGGGCTTGATAAGCTGCCAGAGGAGCAGGTGAAGGATTCGTTCATTACGGTAAAAGCGAGAAACTTTACTGCCGATGACGTGAAAACCCTCAAGGCAATGAGTGAGCAGGAAGTGGCTCTGCTTAGCGGCGGCAACCTGCTGTATTCAGAGTTCGAGGAACCAGTGCCGATTGATCCGGATAGCACGAATGCTGAGAAGGAACTGGAGCTATCCGAACACATCCTTTCTGGTGGAGAATATGTTTATTGGGGACAAGATGACGTTTCCGGCGCTCTGATTTTTTTCCAGACAAACAATAGCAAGCCGATTTATTACAGCCAGAGCGGCTTTGTGGTAGCCTTTGTCAATAGCGATAATGAAATTACCAGCTACCTGCAGACCGCGGTTGATGAAGTGGACAGACAGGAGCCAAAAAGCATGATTACTGCGTATGCTGCGATAAGCAGCCTGTTTAAAGCCAATGCATTGCCAATGGAGGACCCGGAAATATCGGAAACCCCGACAGTGGGCTATTATTCATTCGTCGATCTCGATGAAGGGCAGCAGGTTTTTGCTCCTTCCTGGCACTTTGCCATCAATGACCACTTGCATTATGTGGTAATGGGTAGTGAAGGACAATTTTCGCAGCATGACAATCCGACGTTTGTTCGGAATACGATCCGGAAAGCGCAGGATGGCATGAGAGATACGAAATTGTCTGACGAGGAAATAGAAGAATTGCAAAATGTGTACCAAGGATTATTGGAATCCACAAGGGTGAGTGATGAGGAATGACGTTAAGCTTTAGTGTACTAGCATCAGGAAGTACAGGAAATGCTTTTTATATAGCGACAGAAAAAGAGAAAATCTTAGTCGATGCGGGATTGAGCGGCAAGGAAATGGAACGGTTGATGAGCGAAGTGAACATCGACCCATATAGTCTTACCAAGCTGCTGGTCACCCATGAACACAGTGACCATATCAAAGGGTTGGGCATCATGGCCCGCCGTTACCAGCTGCCGATCTATGCCAACGAAAAAACGTGGAAAGCGATGGAAGGTTCAATTGGCAAAATTGAGTTGGATCAGAAGTTTGTGTTCAACATGGAGGAAACCAAGGCTTTCGGCGACCTGGATGTGGAATCGTTCGGTGTCTCGCATGATGCGGCAGAGCCGATGTTTTTCACCTTCCACCATGAGGGGAAAAAAGTCGCTCTCGTAACCGATCTCGGTTATGTATCCGAACGCATCAAAAAAACCGTAGAAAATGCGGACGCCTATATTTTCGAAGCTAATCATGATGTTTCCATGCTGCAAATGGGCAGATATCCGTGGAATGTCAAACGTCGCATTCTCGGCGATAGCGGCCACGTTTCCAATGACGATTGCGCCCTGGCTTTGAGCGATATCATCGGAGATCAAACAAAGCGTATTTATTTGGCCCATTTAAGCAAAGATAACAACATGAAAGAATTGGCCAGAATGTCCGTGCAAAACTATTTGAATGACCATGGTTTCACCATCGGCGACAAACTGCACCTGCATGATACAGACCCGAAGACGCCGACCCCTCTCTATGAAGTAGTTTAACCGGACTGGCGAAAGGAAACACTATAAACGTTAAGCTTTATGTTTTTTCCAGGTCAGAAAGGATGGGTGCGATGGGCTATTATGATGATCATTATCAAACAAGCAGAACGAATAAGAAAAAGAGGAACTGGTTTCTGCCTTCGCTTATCGGAGCAGTCATTGGAGCGCTGATTGTGATTGTGGCACTTCCTGCCTTACAGAAAGCAGATTTACTGCCGTTCCAATCGGCTGAACAAGGTTCCAATGAGATTACGCAAGGAAACGGTGACAACTCACAAGCCGGTCCTACATCCAGTGTCAACGTCGATGTATCGACGCAAATCACCGAAATCGTCGGCGAGGTGACTCCCGCAGTAGTCGGAGTGGTCAACATTCAATCCTCTACGAACTTCTGGCAGCAGGAGGAATCCGGACAAGCCGGCACCGGATCCGGCGTTATTTATAAAACAGCAGACGGCAGCGCCTATGTGGTGACCAATCATCATGTCATAGAAGGCGCTGACGAAGTCGAAGTGGTACTCTCGGACGAAACGCACGTCTCCGCAGAGCTGCTCGGCAGTGACGTGTTCACCGATTTAGCGGTATTGAAGATGAGCGCGGACCAGGTCGACAAAGCGATCGAAATCGGCAGCTCGGACAGTGTCAAAGTTGGCGAGCCGGCAATTGCTATCGGGAATCCCCTCGGGTTGATGTTTTCCGGGTCGGTGACCCAAGGCATCATCAGCGGCAAGCAGCGGGCTATCCCGCAAGACTTTGACGGAGACGGACGGGCAGACTGGCAGGCAGAAGTTATCCAGACGGATGCCGCCATTAATCCAGGGAACAGCGGCGGCGCGCTCATCAATATGAGCGGGCAATTGATCGGAATCAACTCGATGAAAATTGCCCAGTCTTCTGTGGAAGGAATCGGCTTTGCGATCCCGATTGACAGTGCGACTCCGATCATCGAACAGCTGGAGACAGAAGGAACGGTCACAAGGCCATACTTAGGTGTTGAAGCATATTCCCTTGAGGAAGTAGCCCAGGTGGAATGGGAGCGGAGACTGAACCTTCCGGAAGAAGTCGAAGGTGGAATCTACTTACGGAGCATCGAACCTATGTCGCCTGCAGACCAGGCTGGACTGCAAGAACTAGATGTGATCACCGAGCTGGATGGCGAGCCGATTCAGGATGTGATTGGATTGCGCAAGCATCTCTATCAGGAAAAACAGGTCGGTCAGGAAATGACCGTCACCTATTACCGAGATGGAGAAAGACAAGAAACAACAGTAACCCTGGCTTCCCAGGAGTATTGATAAAGGAAACAGGTTGGGACAAAAGCATGGAACCAAAGCAAAAACCGAGCGATATTCGAAATGCTAAGCATTCGAGTTCGTTCGGTTTTTTGCTTTTAATAAACCGCCTTTTCACCACTCACCAGAGGAAAAGAAGCTGAAGATCCAGTTGTTAAGGTTGTTGATGACAGCGGAATTTCAGTTATTCCCACAGTTATGCACAGGCTGTGGATGGAATTGAGGATAACTCTCCATATCTGGTAGCGAACATCCATTCTTACACCAAATAAAGCGAACAGATGAGAATCTTGTGGACAACTATCGTGGATAACTTGTTTATATACAAGGAAAACATGTGTATAAAAAGGGACAATAATAATTGTGGACAACCTTGTGTATAACTTGGTGTTACGGTGAATAACCGTGTACCATGCTTTTGAAAATAAAATTGATTTTTACGAAAATTTATTATAACCTATACTTATTAAAACCATTTTAATAATTAAACAGGAAGGGAGGCGGAATATGGATTCCGTACCCATCGCAGGCGGTGCCGAGGAGATGAAACGGCAAAACAGGTCGTCGGTTCTGCATGTATTGCGAAAAGAAAGCCCTGTATCCAATGCGGATCTGGCCCGTCATACCGGGTTATCGGTAATGTCGATTTCGAACATCATCAAAGAATTACAAGCGTGCGATTTAGTGAAAACCACAGGCAGCGGGGAGTCACAGGGTGGGAGGAAACCGACGCTCTACCAGCTTCACGAGCAAAACTGTGTGATAAGTGTCGCCATCCATGTGGATAACATCCAAATAGCTAAAATCAATCCCCAGGGGAATATTGTACAAGTCGAAAAACAATCCATATGTGGACAACTCCGGCAAAACGAATGGGCCGCATTGGTTTGTGACTTGATCGATCAGTTACTGGAAAACACGGAAGACCAAGCCAGGCCGTTGGGAATCGGTGTTTCCGCTCCCGGTCCTGTCGATGTGGATAGCGGAACGATGTTACATCCTCCCAACATCAAAGCAATCGAACAGTGGCAAGTCGCCGCATTGTTACGGGAACGCTATAGGCTGCCGGTGGTACTGGAACGGGATGCAAATGCAGCTGCCTTGGGAGAATACTGGTTCGGTTCCTCCGAGAATAAAAGCAGCATGTTGTACGTACTGGCCGACCAGGGAATTGGCGGCGGCATCATTTTTCAGGGGAAAGTGTATCGCGGTTTTTTAAACGGAGCGGGAGAACTCGGCCATCATACCATCGACATGGACGGACCCAAGTGCAGCTGCGGCAGTTATGGGTGTCTGGAGGCACTGGCATCCGGAATCGCGATGACGAAAAAGGCAGAAACGATGCACAATCAGAGGGAAGCACCTTCTTCAGAAAAGCAGCAGATCACACTGGAAAAAATTTTTCAAGCTGCAGCAGCTGAAGAGCCGCTTGCCATGCAGCTGTTGGAAGAATCGGCGAACTACTTGGGTGTAGGTATCGCCAACGCGGCAAATATCCTTAATCCAGAGGAAATCATTATCGGCGGAGCGATCGTCCACGGTTATCCAGCTGCAATGGAAACCATTTCGTATCTCGTCAACGACCGGATTTTGTACAACGGAAACAATCCGATGATCATCAAGCGGTCGCAATTCAAGGAAGAGGCACAGCTTGTCGGAGCTGCGGCAGTGATTCTGGATCATTTGTTTTCCAATCCGCAGCTATTACTGAAATGACAAACAGGGAAAAGGTGATACTATGGGAGTGGCAGTAGGAGTAGATATCGGGGGAACAAAAGTAGCCCTAGCACTGGTGAATGAAAAAGGCGACATCAGCAGACAGTGCAAACTGAAAACAGATAAATCCGTAGAACCCGCAGTGATGATACAACAGATTATGGAAGCGATTGAACAGCTGCTGGATAAGGAAGGACTCGAAGCCGACCAGATTTCCGGTATCGGCATCGGCTCGCCGGGGCCGTTGAACAGCAAGGCAGGGGTCATTTCCTGTCCACCGAATCTGCAAAACTGGAAGGACGTTCCGATTGTGGAGCAGATTCGCGGACATTTTCCGGTACCTGTCGTGCTGGAAAACGATGCTAACGCGGCGGCCATGGCAGAAAAATGGTTAGGCGCCGCACAGGAAAATCAGGATTTTGCCTACATGACCATCAGCACCGGCGTCGGAGCCGGGTTGTTCGCAGACGGCAAGTTATTGGGCGGAGCCCGTGGCAATGCCGGCGATATCGGACACACCGTCGTCGATCCGTCTTACGGACAATGCCCGTGCGGCCAGAAAGGCTGCCTGGAGTACATCGTGTCTGGAACCGCCATCGCCAATCGCGGTTCGGAGCTGGCGGGAGAAACACTCGCGACCGAAGAAGTGTTCCAACGCTACGACCAAGGCGATGCCAACATCGTTCCTTACATCGAAGACGTATTCCGCTTGATCGGCGTCGCCTGTGTGACATTGATCAACACCTTCGATCCCGAGAAAATCGTGATCGGCGGCGGAGTCTCCAAGGTTGGGGAACCATTGTTTGCGAAAGTGCGGGATTATGTCAGGCATTACGCCTTGAACCCTGCCGGCCGGGAAACAGAAGTCGTACCGGCTCAATTGGATCAAAATGCCGGGGTCGTCGGCGCAGCCGGACTGATTTTAGCTTAATGAACACCATGGAAATAAGCGTACATAAGGAGGAAAAGCATGTACAAAGAACCGATTTTTTTAGAACCCGTTTTTCAGGAGCGGATTTGGGGCGGCCAAAAATTGAAAACGGAATTTGGCTATGAAATCCCCTATGATCATACAGGAGAGGCCTGGGTGATTTCCGCCCATCCGAACGGACCGAGCCGGATCGCCAACGGCCCTTTGCAAGGCAGCACGTTGAAGGATGCCTGGGAACAGCACGGCGAATTGTTCGGCGAAGCAGCCAAAGGCGGGGAAGACTATCCCTTGCTGGTAAAAATCCTCGATGCGGCCAACGATTTATCCGTCCAGGTACACCCGGATGACACGTATGCAAGAGAAGTCGAAGGCGAACCTTACGGCAAAACGGAGTGCTGGTATGTCATCGACGCGGAAGAAGATGCAGAAATCATCTTCGGCCACCATGCCGGCAGCCGTGAAGAATTCAAGCAAATGGTCGACAGCGGCCAGTGGGATGATTTGCTGCGCAAGGTGAAAGTGAAGGCCGGCGATTTCATCTATGTTCCGAGCGGCACTATCCATGCCATCGGAAAAGGTATCGTGATTTTGGAAACCCAGCAAAGTTCCGATATCACCTACCGGGTCTATGATTACGACCGGACTGACGATCAAGGCAACACAAGAGAGCTGCACCTGGATTCTGCGATCGCCGTTTCCACCGTTCCACATGAAACAGTCGAGATCGAGCAAAAACAGACAAACAAAGACGGCCTGACCTCCAATCGTCTCGTCCAGCAGGAGTATTTCACCGTCTACCACTGGGAGCTGGACGGAGAAGTCGACCAAGCTGTGGCGGAAGACTTCTTACAGGTGAGCGTACTGGACGGCCAAGGGGAAATAACCATGGAAGGAACCACTTTCACCTTGAAAAAAGGCGACCACTTTATCGTGCCATCCACTGTTGAGCACTATCATTTATCGGGGAAAGCTTCATTTATCGTTTCCCATCCATAAAGAACAGGCACTAGGAGAAAAACAGGCTAAATCGTAATGACTTGGCCTGTTTTTACTTTTATGTATCCTTTTGATATCTGATAAGGATGGGGCAAGTTCATGGTAAAATGAAGGAAGAATGATCCTGAATCAAACGGGAAGAATCGACAATAACCATTAGGGCGGGATGGGCTTGGAAGAGAACATATCAAATGTATTAAAAATGATTCCGGTAGTGGAAAAAAACCAAAAGGCTGTAATTGGAATAGATGGATTAAGTCGTGCCGGAAAAACAACTTTAGTTAAATCCATTGCGCGTCAGATTCAAGATGAAAAAATTCCATTTTATATTTTTCATATAGACGATTATATTGTGGAGAGAAAAGACCGCTATCACACAGGGTATGAAGAATGGTATGAGTATTATTATTTACAATGGGACATAAATTACCTGGAAAAGCATTTATTCAAAAGGCTCAAAGAATCAAATGAACTACAGTTACGGACTTATGACGACCACGTTGATACACAAACATTGCAGACAATCAAAATACCCAATACCGGTTTAATTATTATCGAAGGGGTATTGTTACAAAGAAAAGAGTGGAGACATCATTACGATTTTATGATTTCTGGATAGCCCCAGAGAAAAGAGATTCCATCGTGAAAGCAATACAGCAAGAAGCGACAGAGAAAAGTTTGAAAAGCGGTATTGGAAAGCGGAAGACTATTATTTGGAAACCGTTTCGCCACTCGAGCAAGCAGATGTCGTCATTCGGAATTGAAAGAGATCGTTGTCCGTCAGTTAGTCCGAGCCGATTCGTGAGGGGATCATCCAGTTCTCCGGGTCATCACATACGTCGGGAGTGGTACAACATACTTGGTTTTCAAAGAGGTCCATGAATGTGCCAGTGTAGAACGAATTGAAGGATGTGTTGTATGATGACTGCCTACATGTTTCTATTTCACCCCCGATTCCGAGGACTTGGTTCCCGAGTAAAGACAGTCGTGCCTTGCCAACATAAAACTCCTGCATATGGGTCAAAGATGCCTTATTCTAGTCATTACTTGTCTCAAGAGCCGATTGAATTTCTTCCCCTTCTGACGTGCGGACGGTTAAAGGTTCTTTGATTTCATCGAGTCCTATATAAATAAACGGGGACTTGTTCGGATTGCTTTCGTCTTCCACTACACCCAAGACAACTTCTGTACTTTCGTTATGATCAATTTCCTCAACTTCCATTTTTGTACCGATATACTCTTCGCCCAGAATTACATAAATCTGTTTGTTTCCTTCAGAAATCGTGGAGACGCGATAATGGCTGTACGTGTCATCATTTACAACGGCATGGCCTTCATCGATAATCCAATAATCATCATCCGTTATATTCCCGACTAATAGGATGATGAAAAAGATCACCGGTAATATGACTAGACCGATTTTATCCCAAACAGAAACCTTTGTGAGTTTCGGCGATGTAGTCAATACGGGGAGTGCCATCGCTCCCAGTATACTGACCAGCAGGATGCCCCCGGCAAGAAATGCATAACCCATCCCTTCAAATCCTCTAACAAAGAAAAAACTATAACAAACAATCGCCAAAGCTGTGATAAATGTCAGCAGCGGGGCCAAGTAATACTTCCCTATAAATTTTGAAAGAATAAAAAAGAAGCCAAAAATCAACAAGCCTAAAAACAATCCGACTGCAAGGATTGCAAACATCCCATCCCCTCCTTAAATGCATTACAAAAGTAAACAATCACGGGTGCCCTAAAGAGGAATGCCACCCTTGAAACGACCCTCTGTATTGTATGCAGCAGCTTTCCATTTATCTTTCACGGATACCAGCTTTTTGCGGCATCATGGTCAGAAAGGATTTGAAGATCATCGTACCCCGTTTTGTCGGCTTTAACTATTAAAGGAACAATCAAACGCAACGCCCAGAGAAGTAATTAGCTCTGAGCGTTTTCTAGGTGGCAACGGTAACTGATCCTGCCTTGGGAAAATCCGGGTAACTATTCTATCGCAGAATCTCCTCGATCCGATCCATTTCCGCCGTGGTGAAATCAGGCTTCTCCAAGGCTTTCACATTCTCTTCGATTTGCGATACCTTGCTGGCACCGATCAAAGCAGAAACGACAGCCTTTTCCTGTAACACCCAAACAAGCGCCATCTGGGCAAGGGACTGACCCCTATCACGAGCAACCTCGTTGAGCTGCTGGACTTTTTCGATGACGTCTGGAGAAACATCCTTTTCGTTGAGTGAGCGGATGTACTGTTTGGCGGCACGTGAGTCGGCTGGAATGCCGTTCAAATATTTATCCGTCAGCAAGCCTTGGGCAAGCGGCACAAAGGCAATGCATCCCGCACCGCGTTTAGCCAGCAGATCGGTCAATCCGTCTTCGACCCAGCGGTTCAGCATCGAGTAGGACGCCTGGTGAATGATAAACGGTGTTCCCTGTCGTTCTAAAATGTCAATCGCCTTTTCGGTATCTTCGGCATTGTAGTTGGAGATTCCGACATACAACGCCTTTCCCTGCCGGACAATCAAGTCGAGGGCAGCCATCGTTTCTTCCAACGGTGTTTCCGGATCTGGACGGTGATGGTAAAAAATATCGACATAATCGAGTCCCATACGCTGCAAGCTTTGGTCGAGGCTTGCGACCAAATACTTTTTCGAACCCCAATCCCCGTACGGTCCTGGCCACATGGTGAACCCTGCTTTCGTGGAAATGACCATTTCGTCCCGGTAACCGGCAAAGTCTTTTTCCAAAATGCGCCGGAAGTTCTCTTCTGCAGAGCCTGGAGGCGGACCGTAATTGTTAGCCAAGTCAAAGTGCGTAATGCCAAGATCGAACGCCTTGCGGATCATCTTTCGCTGGTTTTCAAAAACATCCTCTCCACCGAAGTTGTTCCAAAGGCCAAGCGAGATGGCCGGAAGCTTCAGTCCAGAGTTGCCGCAGCGGTTATAAGCAATCGATTCATAACGATTTTCATCTGGTGTATATGCCATATAAAAATTCCTCCTTTCTAAACTGATTCGTTGTTCACGAGAAAAACCCTTTTTCAACCAGAAAAAAGCTCCCATATAGATGGGAGCTTCATTCATCAATAGCCGACTTCGACAGCGGCATTGACGATATACATCAAATCGTTGTCATCGTTCTCTTCTTCCAGGATGATGCCGCTTGAGGTAGCCATTCCGCCATCTGTCAATTCGACCGTCGCGGAACCAAACGGGATCACCTTTTTCACTTCTTCCTTATCGAGCTGCTGCCTGTCTAGCGGTACGGCGAGACGCACATTGACTTTCATGTTTTCCAACGATTGATCCGGCAGGCTCTGTTCAATGCCGGGCATCGAATTCGAAAGTATCGCATCTTCCACCGCCCGGACGGCTGCCTTGGTGATGTTCTGGCCATGCACGTCTATACCTGTTCCGGTCTGTACGAAAAGAATTTTATCCATGGGAAAATCTCTCCTTCCAAGTGAATAGAGATCTTGCCAAAGTCGAGAGGTACAAATAGCTTATGGTGTACATTTCCCGTCAAAATAGGGGGACAAACATGCGATTGCAGATAGGCGGGACGAAATAGGTACACAGATTTTACAAGATGTATAGTGAGGGAAAATCTACGCGCAAGTTGAAACGGTACATACATGAATCAATCAAACAAGAAGAGCGTTCCTTTCTCCAAAATTTCGACAGAATCCTGTTTTATTTCCCCGGAAATAATGACCGACATGTTATTCTTTGAACAATCCCTCATCATAAAGGACGCCTACGGTAAGAGAAAACGTCCATTCATTCCAAACAAAAAAACGACACATATTTGCCATTGTCTTTGAGTAGTTGAATTGTTACTATATGTAGTAGATTGAATGTTTTTTTGTTACATATATAGATATTTTGCCAGCCTAGCAGTTCACTCTAAAAAGATTGGTTTGATATCCATGACAGGCTTGAACATAAAAACAAAACATTCGAACGACAGGGCGCTTTCTTCGTTATCCGTCATCATAGTGTATGTATCGATCAGCGGTAACACACGTGAGGTGGCGCAAATGCTTGCCGAGGAACTGGAGCGGCATGTCGAGAGGGTAAAGCTCTATAACATTTTGGGAAATGAACCATTCCCGGATGTGCAGGCTTACGATGCCATGTTGATTGGCAGCTACACCTGGGATAACGGCCAGACACCGTTTGATGTAAAGGACTTTGTGGCCGATTTAGGCTACAAGCCGGAGAATGTGTTTGTGTTTGGCACTGGCGATACACAGTTTGGCGGGGATGATACGTTTTGCCTGGCAGCAGAAAAGCTGGCTACATTCTATCATTCACCGCTTCCGCCGCTGAAGGTGGAGCAATCTCCGAGAGGTGAACAGGAACAAGAAGTCGTGAATTGGATGAAAGGGGTATTGACATGGCTAAGTTAACAAGAGCAAAGGTACTGGAACCGACAAATCCAAATAAAGCTACCGCACTGTTTAATGGTGAAGCAAGCGGGATTCTCCACTGGGACAATGTGGAGTATCCGCATTTTTACGACATGCGGAAAACGATTCGAGGGCTGTTCTGGACAGCCAATGAGGTAAATATGGTGACGGATACGAAGCAATTCAACAAACTCTCCGAGCGGGAGCGAACCGCCTTCCTTAAAATCATCGGACTGCTTGCGACATTGGACGGTCCGCAAACGGATATCGCATCCAAGATTTCTGCCTATTCTACAGATCCAAGCGTCAAATCATTGCTTGCAACGATCGCCGACCAGGAAAGCGAACATAACCACAGCTATACATACGTTTTGGCTTCGGTGACAAATTACGATAACCAAATTGCATCCTTTAATGAAGGACGCACAGATCCCGTCCTGCTTGAGCGCAATGAACGGATTGTCGAGATTTACAACGAATTTGCGACCAATCCGACTATTGAAACGGTATTAAAAGCAATGGTATATTCTTCTTTATTGGAAGGATTATTCTTCTATAGCGGGTTTGCTTTTTTCTACAACCTGGCACGCAATCAGAAAATGGTAGGTACCTCCACGATGATTTCTTACATCAATCGGGACGAGCTGTACCACGGCCGCTTTATCAGTGAACTGTTCCGTGCCACACTGGCAGAAAATCCGGAGTACAATAATGAGCAGTTTATCGAATGGGTTTACGACCAATTCCGCCATTCGGTCGAACAGGAAATAAAATGGAGCCGCTACGTGCTCGATGGCATTGACGGAATCCAGCTCGATGCAATGGAAGGCTATATCAGGTATCGAGCCAACAAAATGCTTCGCATGCTCGGTCTAAGCGAGATTTACGAAGGCTATCAAGAGAACCCGATGAAATGGATTCGTGCCTATGCCGATAACTTCAACGGCACAAAATCCGATTTCTTCGAACAGAAGTCCCGACAATACACCAAGACAAGCGACTTAAACCGGTTTGACGATCTGTAATAAAGGAAAAATCCCGGCAGCGTTCATGCGTGCCGGGATTTTTTATGAGCAAACACATCTATTATAGCTGCTTATAAGCAATGTTTGCCGCAAACCCATGCATTTTCCATTTTTTCTCGTTATACTAAAGAGAATAGATAATTTTACCGATAGAAAAGGAAGAAACCATGAAAATAACAATAATTTCTGTAGGAAAACTAAAAGAAAAATACTTAAAGCAGGGCATCGCGGAATACGTAAAACGCCTAGGTGCTTACGCGAAAGTCGAGGAAATCGAAGTACCAGACGAAAAAGCACCAGAAAATCTAAGTGCTGCCGACATGGAGATGGTCAAGCAAAAAGAGGGCGACCGTATCCTCGCAAAGATTGGCGCCGATGACTATGTTATCTCTTTGGAAATAAAGGGAGAAATGATTACATCTGAACAATTAGCATCAAAGATCGATAAGCTGACCACCTATGGAAACAGCAAAATCGTGTTTGTGATTGGCGGATCATTAGGATTAAGTAATGATGTGCAGCAACGGAGTAATTATGCGCTTAGTTTTTCGAAGCTGACGTTTCCTCATCAGTTGATGAGACTGGTGTTGCTGGAGCAGGTTTATCGGGCGTTTCGGATTAATCGGGGGGAACCGTATCACAAGTGATGGTAAAACAAAGATATAAAGTAAGTGTAAGTCGTAGAAATTTATGTCGATTATTTTTATAAAAAACAGAATTATTGCATTTTTACCTAGTTTATGGTATATTTTACCTATAGAGTATGATAAATAAAATCATAGAAATGTGGGTGAATAATTATTAGTACTTCCTTAGCTTTATTTGAGAGAGCTGTGTTAAAGGAACTAAGAAATAATAACTTAGCTATATTTGCAGGGGCAGGATTATCAAGAGGCTCAGGGTTTGTTGATTGGAAGGAATTGTTAAGGGATATTGCTGATGAATTAGAATTGGACATTGATAAAGAGTTGGATTTAGTATCTGTTGCTCAATACCATGTTAATGCTAATGGTAGACAGACTATTAATGAAGCAATTATTCAAGAATTTCAACGAACTGCTGAAAAGAATGATAATATGGATATCTTGTCTAGATTGCCTATTAATACTTATTGGACAACCAACTATGATTCTATTATTGAGGATACGTTACAAAGCGGTAATAAAGTTACGGATATAAAAATAAGTCAAAGTCAGATGAAAAACTATAAGCCAGATAGAGATGTTGTAGTTTACAAAATGCATGGAGATAAAGACTTTCCAGATGATGCTGTCATAACCAGAGATGATTACGAAAGATATGATAATGATAGAAGGCTTTTCACTACTCAATTAAAAGGAGAACTGATTTCTAAGACATTTTTGTTTATTGGTTTTAGTTTTGAGGATCCTAACTTAGAGCAAATCTTAAGTAAAATAAGGGTAGAACTGTTAGGTAAAAGTCCAAAAAACCACTATTGCTTTTTTAGGAAAGTTAATGAACAAGATGAAAGATATAGAAATCAAGACGGTTCAATTAATCAAGAAGAATTTAGTTACGATAAAGTAAAACAAGAGCTAAAAATCAAAGATTTAAAGAGATATGGTATTAATGCAGTACTTATTGATAATTACACAGATATCACAACTATTCTTAATAATATAGAAAAAAAACATAAAATAAATCAGGTGTTTATTTCTGGTAGTGCAAAAGAATATGGGAACTATTCTGAGGAAGAAGCTAAAAATCTCTTACATAATCTTTCTAAATCTTTAGTATCAAAAAATCACCATATAATTTCAGGCTTTGGACTAGGGGTTGGAAGCTATGTAATAAATGGAGCTCTTGAAGAAATATTTAATAGTAAGAATAAAAAAACAAATGACTTTTTAACTCTTCGGCCCTTTCCACAGAATGAATCTGGTGGAAAAACTCTAAAAGAACTGTGGACCGAGTATAGAAAAGACATGATTAATGATGCTGGTGTTACTATATTTTTGTTTGGAAATAAAGACAAGGATGGCAAAACTATTGAAGCGGACGGTATGATGGAAGAGTTTCAAATAGCAAAAAACAAAAATAAATATATTATCCCTATTGGTTCCACAGGATATGTTACAAAAAGAATCTTTAATGAGGTTAAAAAAGATATGGATAGATATTGGTATTTAGAAGACTCATTAGAGACTCTAGAAAACGAAAGAGATGAGAAGAAAGTAATAGAAGAAACACATAGAATTATAGAAAAAATAAGGAGGAGTTTGTAATGGCAAGGAAAGTGTTTTTTAGCTTTCATTATGAAAGAGATGCTTGGAGAGCAGGACAGGTAAGGAATTCAAATGTAACACAGGAAATCAAAGGTTACCTTGATGCTGCTGAGTGGGAAGAGGTTAAGAAAAAGGGTGATAAATCAATAAAAGATTGGATAGCAGGACAATTAAAAGGAACCTCTGTAACTGTAGTTCTAATTGGCAAAGAGACGTCAAATAGAAAATGGGTTAAATATGAGATTGAGGAAAGTTTGGAAAAAGGGAATAAGCTTTTGGGGATCTATATACATCGGCTAAAAAACCAAAAAGGTGAAAAAGATACTAGAGGCGATAATCCACTAGATAATTATTATGTGGAAGTGGATGGAAAAACAAAAAAAGCCTCAAATGTATTTAAAACTTATTTCTGGGATTTGGATAATGGCTATGAAAATTTTTCAGATTGGATAGAAGAAGCTGCCGGAATTTCATATAAATAAAATAACTTGTGATTTTAAATATTAGATAACTGTGAATTATTTTTAAATATTTAAATTAAAAAACAAATACAGGTTGAGGCGAACCATAAGGTTATTTAAAAGATAGCCTTATGGTTTTTCTACTGTTGATGTTTCCAAATAATAGAATAGAAGAGCCGTACTATAAGTGTTGGTAAAACAAAGAGTTAACCTAGCTATAGGAAATATTGGTTGAATAAGCTAAGAGCTAAAAATGAATTTAAGCATCAGAAATAACAATTGTAGAAGATGGTATAAGATTGGACATATTTTGTTTGGGTGTTTTTATATAAACAGATATACTTAATAAATTTTACTTCAAGATTTTAAATACATTTCATGACATAAAAAATTTTAGTAGCGTCCATTTAAGTTTTTCATTTATATTGAAGCGTGTTAAAAGAGGAAAAAAAACCACCAATAAGGTGGTTTCTCTCTAATTTCATGTATTATTTGCCAGTCTTACCTGTCAATAAGTCTCTTATTAAATTACTAATTTCATTATATTTTTCTTCTAACTGTTGCTCAAGGTTACTTATGTTATTGTAAGCATTACGAACAGTGATGGATAACTCATTTTGTTTCGTTCTCGGAGGTAGTGGAATTTCATAGTTCTTAATCATGTCTGCATTTAAATTGGGTTGATTGTTACCGCTAGCAAGTTTTCTCAGATTTGAATATTCACTCATAAGATAATACCAAACAAAGTCTACATTAACATTTGGGCTGAATTCAGTTAATACTGCACATGCTTGGTTAGTACTTGCTTCAATACCTAGCTTTCCTGTTCGTCCTCTTGTTGCACCTTGACCGTACATTGCTACTATTAGGCTTCCGCTAGGATACAGTTTCGCACTGCTATTTTTAAGTCCAAGCTCAGTTATTGTTTCTTCAGTTTCAGTAATAATATTGTTACGGACTTCAGTAGTTTTCACCCATGGTATATCGCCGTTAAAGTATTTCTTTTCCTTTCTAGAAGGTGTGCCCCCGCTGCTTACATTACAGATTTCAGTAATTCTCTTTACATTATAGTTAGGGGTTCTACGATTTTTTAGTTTTTCCTTCGCAAATTCAACCCCCCACTTATTGCATGAAGACCAATCAATAGAAAATACTTTTTCATCTTTAAGATTAATACCCTTATCTTCCCAAAGTTCAGCAGTGAAATCTGTAAACAAGTCATCTTTTTTCTGGGACAATTGGACTTCTAATTTATTTATTTCCCCTCTATTTTTTTGCCATATATTAACTATCTCATTCTGTTTTTCAATTGGAGGTAATGGTATTTCTAATTCTAAAAATCTTTCCTCTTTAAATCTATTTCTGCTAACAGCTGCTGATCCAACCGATAACTTCTTTACAAGTTTTAACGTATCAGGGAGAGTGAAGAACAAATATAAATAATAGGGATTAGCCTTTGTTTTATCAACGTAAAATAATGGGAATTCACTTGATACGTAACATCCATTTTGAGAATTAGGTACAACTGTAAAGGCACCTCTCCAAGCAAACAACTTACTATATAAAAAGGCACCATTCTCTAATTTGGTTAAGTACTTTGCCCCAATATCGCTTCCAGAAAGAGTTTCTCTATGGAATGACCCTTTACCCTCCAATCTAACTCCAACCATTTTGTATTCCTCGTTGTTTAATACTTCAACAACCTCTTTTTTTTGTACACAAATATCTTTAACTTTTGTTCTCTTCCAACCTTCTGGTAGGTCTTCAAATAATGTTAAACCGTCAGATACAATCCATTGAAAAGTATCTTTCCAATTTACCTCAATAACCTCAGCCATAACTATTCATCCTTGCTTGTATTAAATTTAAGAGGTTTCTTTTTCCGGAATTCCTTATATCTTTTATAAATTTCAGGAAGTTCATTTTCAGCACTATCACCTGTTGCTGTAACTCCTGCTTTATCGACATTTGCCATGAACACTTTGTAGTTCAACTCTTCTTTTAATTTTTGTTTAGTTTCCATAATTATTTTTTCTTCTAATTCTTTCATTTTTGAATTATATTCTTTCTTAAGTTTCTTTACATTGTCTCTATCTTCTTTAGTAATTATTTTCTTTATATTACTCTTTAAATCTTTAATTTTAGCCTTAGTTTTCTTTTTTTCCTCTGAAGAGAGGTCAGTTTCAAGTTCTTGATTTAGGTGACTAATTTCGTCTTGTAAAGCTTTAATATCAGACCTATCATAACAGTCTATTGCAGATTGATAATGCTCTTTTATCTCGTCACGTGTATCACTGTACTCTTTGATTTTTTTAGTTAATATGGAGTTATATTTTTGGTTATAGGTCAAAGTTTCTTCTTTGGTGAATTTTTTTATAAATAGTATGCTTGTTTTAACTGAGGCACCAGAAGCTATAAAAGTTTCTAATGGCAATGATATTACACCATCTATAAATGCTCTGCCCTCAACAAAATCTCTTACATATTCAAGTGACGGATTATTAAATATTCCTTCAGGTAAAACTATCCCCATTTTTCCTCCTGGAACTAGTAGGTCTAAACATCTTTCTATGAAGAGAATTTCAGTTTTTTGACCATTTCTTTCCTTTCCACCAAGTTCATACTCATCTAAGACTGGATGGGATTGTCTTTTGTTTACCCTTTTAACACTTGCCCCAAAAGGTGGATTAGTTAAAATGATATCAAAAGATTCTGGTTGAAACTCAGTGGTTATATTTTTCATATCCGAAAATGATTGAAGAGAATCAGCACATTGGATATTGGTATGTCCATCTTCATGCAAAATCATACCCATCATAGCAACGCGACTAATTTGATCGTTTATTTCTACACCATGAAGAGACCTTAATGACCAGTCTTTCCAATAATCTCTTCTACTTATAACATCTTTGAATTTATCATTTGCTTCTTGTTGAATTTTTTCTAAAGCATATAATAAAAATCCACCAGAACCGCATGCAGGATCAATTATTCTATTTCTAACGGTAGGATTTACCATGTCTACCATAAAATTAACGACTGGCCTTGGTGTAAAATATTGCCCCATTTTTTCTCTGAAAACTGTACCGAGAAATTTTTCAAAGGCTCTACCCTTGGCATCTAAGTCAGTTTTATAAAGTGAAACTTCTTGGATTTCTTCTACTACTTTATAGATTAATTCCTCTGAAATCTTTATCGAACTTTGGAAAACGTGAGGCATTCTTGAGCGAGAATCAGCATATATGTCTTTTACTCTAGTAGCAACTTCGTTTGGTTGCTCATGTGTACCAATTTGAAATTTGTATGCTTCTCCATCGCCAGTCTCATGTCTCTCATCCTGAAGCTTACAGAATAATAACTTGCTCATCTCATCAAATGCTTCAGAAGGGTTCCGTTTTCCACCTTCCCATAAAATGTCATGACATTTTTGAAAAGCGCTTCTTAATTCTTCAAGCGAAGAAGGTTTTACATCCCATTCAGGATCTCCTTTAATTAATCTATACTTAATAGGTTTACCGTATCTTTCAGGAATATTAAGGGCATACTTATTTCTATTTTTATAGTTGAAAGATTTAGGTTCAAAAGCAAATAACCTTTTACCTGCAACTGCAACTGCGTATTCTGCCGCGAGGTTGTTTGCGTTACCCCAAGCTTGCTTTATTGCTTGTTCAAAGTCAGGTTCGCTAACTTCCATTTCTTTGCACTCTACTACCAAATAGGGACTATTAAATTCATTATCTTCATAGATAACAATATCTGCAAAGTCTTCTGGTTTTCTTCTATAAACTTCAACTTCCAAGTCAATTCTATGAGCAGGATAGTCATATTTATGTACTAGATCATAATAAAACTTGGCTCGTACTTTTTCTTCTGGGTCAGACCATTTATAGTTTTTTGGTGTACCACCTTTATTGGTTTGATTGTAATAAATTCTATCATCTTTAATTGTAAATAACTCTGGATAATCATTTGGATTAAAAGCCATTTTTGTAATCCCCTTCTGTAAATAACTTATTCTATAATTACATATTACCAAAAATAGACTATTTAAGAAACGGAATTACCCAGACGGCTAGTCAAACACTTATGTCATTGTTACTTTACTTTTGATAGAAGTTTTAAACTAGTTAGAAATACTGCCTGGTGTAAGGCTCAAAACGGTGGTTTTGCTGGCGGAAGAGCAACATTTGGATATGACGATAAAAAAGGTAGTAAACAATTGCAAGTAAATAATAAGCAAGCAGAAGTTGTACGTGAACTATTTAAATTAAGAAAAGAGTTTCCTAGATGGTCATTATCTGATTTAGCGGAGGCTTTAAATGATAAGGGGTACACAACTAGGCAAAATAAAAAATTCACGAAAGTACAAGTAAAAAGAATACTAGATAAAAAAGATTTTTATAAAGGATTTTACAAATACGGACAAGTAACATCGACTGGTCAGCACGTTTCTATTTTAGATACAACAAGAGGTGAAAAAATTGGAAGACAAAAAAAGTACAGTTGTAATACCGACAGAAACAGAAGTGAAAAAAAATGAAGCCATAAAGTTAATAGCAGAAATGATTAGAAAATATAGTATGTCTTTAAATGCTAACAAAAAAAGCTAGGGGTAGAACTCCTCTAGCTTTATGAAAAAAGGGAGAGGTACAAATGAGTAAAGTTGCAGCTATTTATACAAGAGTATCAACAGAAGAACAAAAAACTGGTTATTCATTAGATGCTCAAGAAAATACATTAAAAGAATACGCAAAAAATAAAGGATATGAGATATATGATGTTTATAGGGATGGTGGATACTCGGGTAAGAATTTTGACCGCCCTGAAATTCAAAGGTTGTTCAAAGATTTAAATAAGGATAGAGTAGATGTCATTTTAATTTGGAAAGTGGATAGGTTATCTCGTAATAATACCGATGTTGTAAATCTAATAGATAATGAGTTGACACCAAATAATAAGAAACTGGTAGTTACTTCAATAGAAATGGATTCATCTACTCCAACTGGTTACATGTTTATTTCTTTATTAGGTACGTTTGCTCGTTATGAAAGAGCTACAATAATTGATAGGGTAAATTCAGGAATGAAGCAACGAGCGGAACAAGGGTATTGGAATGGCGGTATAATTTTAGGGTATGATTCTAAAAATAAAAAATTGGTGGTGAATGAAGAAGAAAGTAAAATCGTGAAAGAGATATTTGAGTTAAGGTCAATCGGTAAAGGATACAAGGTAATTACCAACATACTGAACGGAAAAGGACTTAAAACCAAAAAAGGTAAAGATTTCAGCATAGCTGGTGTAAAGGCAGTATTACATAATCATGTGTATAGAGGTAAACTTGTTTGGAGGAAACATGCAGAATGGAGCACTAAAAGAAGGAAGGGTAAAACCGACCCAATAATTGTGCAAGGGCATCATGAACCTATTATATCTGAAGAGTTGTGGAATAAGGTACAAGCAGTAAATGAAGCACAAAAGAAATCATTTACCACTAATCGCAATTTTAATGGGAATTTGTTATTAACTGGTCTTTTAAAGTGTCCTAAATGTGGAGCGGGAACTGTAATGAGTAAAGCTAAAGGGAGAAAAGGCGATTACATATACTACTATATGTGCCAAGCCTTCCACACAAAAGGAAAGTCTGTTTGTAGTTCCAACTTGATTAAAAAGAAGTGATAGAACCAAAGGTATTAGAGGTTATTAAGCGAATGATTAACAATAAAGAATTTATTAACGATTTGATTAGTGAGTTAAGGGACAACCAGAACAACGAAAGCAGTATATATGCTAAAGATATAAAAATTTTTAAGCAACAGTTGCAGAAATTATATGATAAGAGAACCAAACTTGATGATGACTACTTTAATGATGATATTGAAACTACCACTTATAATCGGTTAATGAACGCCTTGCAAGAAAGAATAAATGAAGTTGAACATAATCTACGGTCATTAGAAAGTAAACTGGATAGCCATAATATAGAACTTGATGAAGAATCGATTATTTATACTTTGAAAAATTTTAATAAGTTGTTCGACCAAGCGGATGGAAAAGAAAAAAAGCTTTTAATAAGGTCGCTAATAAAAGAAATACACGTTGAGGAGAACCGGAAGGATATTAAGAAGATAACCTTCTGGTTTTCTTCTGTAGATGTTTTACCATCTATTAAAACACGCAGAACCGTATCATAAATAATTGATGAAAAGAACAAAAAGAAAAAGCAAGAAACTGCCTCTTTTAGAAATCTAGTGTGATTTATAAACTTACCTTTGGTGATAACGACTAAGAAATTGAAGTAATTTAATAAGAGGGTGTGTAGTGATGAACAAGCGTGATTACTTAGTAAAGACCTTTTCACGTACCAAGAGGAAAGATTACGAGAATTATATTTTAACTGCTATCTGGCATAAGTTGGACAACATGAATCTTAAACCTGTTAGTCAGCAATATGTAAAACGACAAAATGGCACATATGCTTTGATGGATCTATATTTCCCTCAATTACACCTAGGGGTGGAAGTGGATGAAGCATACCATCAAGAAAATCAAAAAGAAGATAAACTCCGAATGGATGATATTATTTCTGCTGTTAATGAAGATTCTATTCATGATTTTCAATGGTTTAGAATTGATGCCACTAAGTCACTAGAAGAGATAAATGATAGCATCAATGAGATTGTATCAGTTATCCAAGATAAGGCTTCAAAAACTATTTTGAAGTGGAAAACATATGAAGAAGAATTAAAGCAGTTGAAACAACAAGAATATCTAACCATTTACGATGATATATCATTTATGGATATAAAGGATATAGCCAATACTGTATTCGGGAAAAATGCTAAAAGATACCAACGGAGTTATTTTAGGGTGAAAGATAAACTGTGGTTGTGGTGTCCAAAACTCTCAATTATAGAAAATGGGAATACTAAGTCAGTAGCTGGAGGTTGGCTAAATATATTAGCAGAAGATTGGTCATACATTGATGAATCCCACCAAGATGGGGGAATTGCCAAAGAAAGAAGCGGAAGCTATATGGAAGAAGTTGAATCTGGCCGTGAAAGGGCAGTATTTGCAAAATACAAAGATAATCTTGGATTTAATAGGTATAGGTTTGTTGGAATCTTCAAAGTCTCAGGCATATCTCCCGATAATGAGATGTTTATCAGATACTTACGAGTCAATGATAAAGTAAAAATTGTTAGTTAACCAATGAACATAGGCTTATATAAATTTAAAAGTTCAAAAATTCTACTCAAAAGCAATGCTTGAATAACAATATACTTTGAGTGTTCCTTTTTTCGGATAAGGGGTCTGATCTCGAATTAATAGTTTGAAAATTTATGTTACTTTCTATGGAAAGATCAGATGAGTTTATTCAAAAAGATAAAAATGTTAATGATTCAGAAAGATCGCATCTTGTCAAAGCGAAGTATGTGAATAAAATTTAAATCAGGTACTCAAACCCCATCTTGAGTATGAGTCCTATTTTAAATCATGGGTCACTTCTGTACTATTAACTACGCTTTCATTTGATGAAATAGATCAAGAGAGTCCCCATACCGACATGGAGTTGAACTCCAAAACCTATATTTCGGAGTGAAATAATCATGGGTTAAAACATTTCCCGCAAAAGTCGTATATCTTTCATTGGGGACAGGCCAAACCTACGGCTGTATTCCCGACTGAAATGCGATGGACTTTCATAACCTACCTGAAACGCTGCCTCAGCTGCTTCCATGTTTTCCGTTAAAAGCAATCGGCGTGCTTCCTGCAGCCGGAGCTGTTTCTGATACTGGATTGGACTCATGCCCGTGACTTCCTTGAAGTGATTGTAGAAGGATGAGGAGCTCATTCTAGCTTCTTTCGCCAAATCGGCAACCTTCAAGGGCTGATCAAATTTTTGGTTCAACACCCCAATCGCCTTTGCAATCCGGTGGGCCTGACTACCTACAAGTGCAAAATGCTTCAAGGACTCATTCTGTTCATTCTGTAGTACCCGGTAAATAATTTCACGTTTGATACTTTCAGCTAGGACTGGTATATCCTTTGGGTTCTCCAATAGCCGAATAAGCCGTAATACCACTTCGAGGAGCGAGTCATTTATCCGGCTGATTACCAGTCCACGTCCTGGGGAGCTACTAGGGATTTCTTGATTCGATGATTGAACGACTTCAAAGATCTGACTCATTTCAAGCTGCAAATGAACACATAAATAAGGTTTTTCAGGTGTAGCCTTTACAATTTGTCCAGTGATCGGTAAATGAACAGAAGCAGTCAAATAACTGGCCGAATCATACTTATAGCTTTCTTCCCCGAGCAAGACCAATTTTGATCCTTGGGCTACAACACATAGGGACGGTTCATAAACAGAGTAAACCGGTTCGGAAATCTGGGAGGTGCGAACAAACCTTAAGCCTGCTATAGACGTCTCATGCGTTCCATCCGTCGTTACATTTCTCTCAATCAACTCTGCTAATTCCTTCATTTGCTCCATAGACAACTCCCCCATCTTTTCCAGCAAATTTATAGATATCTTACACTATACTATATTTTATTGGAGTATTAGGCAATAATTGTGTAGTTTTCGGCTACCCCCTACTTAGCTCAAAAGTTCATAATGAATTTATGGTGAGACACTTAATTGGAGGGTAAGAAATTGATCAAGTTTCTGTTATTCGCTCTTTGGTACGCTTTATTTATGTTATCTTATCCTGCAAAAAATGGAGTGCCATCCATCGTTTAAATATGAAAGGAGGGTTATGAAATGAAAAAAGAACATGATCATTTACATCCCTATTTGGGCACCTGGGTGACCGCGGACGGCTATATTCGTCACGAGCTGCTTCCGAACGGACGATACGACGAAGCCCGTGGTGACCGCAAAAGTGCCTACCAAGGCAACTATACCATCAAGGGCAATCATATCGAATATATTGACGATACAGGCTTTACTGCCGATGGTGATTTTATCAACGGGGTGCTTTACCATGCAGGTATGGTGTTATATCTAGAAGAACTCAGTGAAGGGAGCAAATAATGATGTCTGCACTTAATGAAAAAGTTGTTGTGATTACAGGGGCAAGCAGCGGAATTGGTGAAGCAACAGCCCGACTGCTTGCAAGCATGGGCGTTCATCTTGTTATCGGGGCAAGACGTATGGAAAGACTAGAGGCATTGGCATCTGACATTCTTTCGGATGGTGGTTCTGTAGTCGTTCAACAGCTCGATGTGACAGAATTAGAACAGATGCAGGCAATCATTAGATTAGCCCAAAGTCGTTTTGGACGGGTGGATGCTATAGTCAACAATGCAGGGGTAATGCCGCTCTCTCCTTTGGAAGCATTGAAGATTGAAGAATGGAACCGAATGATTGATGTCAATATTCGCGGCGTCCTCCATGGCATTGCCTCTGGTCTTCCTGTCATGAAAAAACAAGGCTGCGGTCATTTCATAAATATCGCTTCCACCGGTGCCTACGAAGTTAGCCCGACAGCTGCTGTCTACTGCGCGACCAAATATGCAGTACGTGCAATAACGGATGGATTGCGTCAAGAGACTGTAGGGCAAGATATCCGTGTAACCCTGTTATCGCCAGGGGTAACGGAATCAGAACTAGCTGATAGCATTACCGACAACGATGCAAGGGAATTCATGAAGGAATACCGGCGTACCGCTCTGCCAGCAACGGCCATTGCTCGCGCTATTGTCTATGCGCTTGAACAGCCAGAAAATACCGATGTAAGTGAAGTGGTCATTAAACCAATGGTGTAAGGAAACCTTAGGCAGAGACTAGTATTTTAGAGGATTTAGAAATCCAATTGGGATGAGTATATAAATTCTTGATAACTATTAACAAGACAGTACTCTTCCCATTTCTTAACCTAAACCTGTTTAACCACCGTTTAACCACCGTTTAACCACCGAAAAAGCTGATTAACGCTTGTTAATCAGCCCTTTAATTGATAAGGCTGGTTATCTTAATATTGTAGTTATTTGATAGAAAATGAAGAGGCTGTTTCAAAAGGTTGTAATTAACTAAACTTTAGAGACAGTCTCATTTTGACCAACTTATTATCCCTTTTTTTAATAAGTCGGAAGCTTATCAGGATTCATGGTAATATACATTTCGTTAAATTTATCATTACGTATATAAAAACTAATGATACTTTGAACCTTACCATTTACATAGGTCACAATGGTTGGCTGACCATTGAACTTCTTGACTTCAAAATAAAAGTCTTCAGGAGCCTTATTGAATATCCCGTATAAAAAGGCCAAAACATTGGATCGGGATTCGATTGGACGAACAGCGGCGTTGACTTTTCCTCCGCCGTCGGAATAGAGAGTGACTACTTCAGATATGAGTTCTAATAAGGAATCGATATTTTGCATTTGAAACGCTTGGATAAAGCGATCGATAAGGGATTTATTCTTCTCATAGTTTAAACTTTCACCCTCTATACTCGAAATTTTTTGCTTGGCCCGGCTAAAAATTTTCCTGCAATTTTCTTCTTTCTTATCAATGAAGTTACTAATCTCCGAATAGGATAAATGAAATACTTCTCTTAAAAGGAGGACTGCCCGTTAATCCGGTGCTAAATGTTCCATCATTCCTAAATAGGCAATACTCAATCCTTCCTTTTGAAGAACAACTTCCGAGAGATCAATGTCATGTGTACTCTCTAGCAATAGGGGTTAAGGATTCCATGGTCCTACGTAATATTCCCGTCTATAGCGTGCCCATCTTAATGCATCAAGACAGCGGTTTGTCATGATTTTGCAGAGATATGCTTTCTTATTATCTATCTTCTGGTCATCAATTTGATACGCTTTTAGAAAAGTTTCTTGTACCATATCTTCTGCTTCTGTTCTGCTACAGAACCTAACATCCGATAACCGATTGAAAACAACAACGGTTTAAATTGTTTATAATCCTCGTTACTAATCTGCACCATATTCACCTCTTTTCTTTCTGAATAATTTCTTCAGCTGCCTGTTTCCCGTTTCTAATAGCTCCTTCTGACAATATAGAATGAGGAGAAGCCCAGTTTGTATTTGAAATGACTGAAACATATGATAGTTTGAGATTGGCTAAGTTCAAGTTCAACATTTAGCCTTTCATTAAACTATGTATATACTGAATATGGAGGTGAACAAAATGATATCAAGAAAAATTATTTCGGCATCTGTCTCTGGTTCTATGTTTGCTATTTTGTTAGGTCTAATAGTGCCAAATCCATTTGGTGAAACTATTTCATCAATACCAAATTATTTATTTGCAGTTGTATTAGCCACGCCTGTTTATTTGATGTATAGTTTCCCGGCAATTTTAATTTATGGAGTGTTAACCTCTATCATTAGTGATAAAGTTAGTCAATTTATTTCAACAAAAATGAAAAATGGAAAATCTGAAATAATTTTCTCTGGGATTTTGCACGCTGTTTTTGGTCTTATATTACTATTGTATAGTTTAGGTGCTTCTATTTTGTTCTTTATTACCGATAGAGTCCTACAAAGGAAAAATAAAGATTATAAACCATTACAAGCCATCAAGAGTTTAGCAATTCCATTAGCAGTCTGGCTATTTTTTATGGGGATTATATATTTAGAGCATATATTAACAGGTGGATAACAAGAATTGGGAAACCTTTAATTAAGGGTTTTCCGAATTTTATTTTTCAACTTTAAAGGTTAACAGAGCCTTTCTAAAAGTAGGATAGATAAATCGTTTTTTTAAAGCATTTGCCGCAACAGAACCTGCTAGTCCACCACCAACAATGACAACATCCCACGTGTGAGTCATAAGATAACATCCTATTGTTATTTCATCCTAAAAGACGAGGAAGGGTGGGAAGATATGACAATGTGTACTTCAACAACACAGCCTCCACCTCACAGACACCACCCCGTGCATTATGCTAAAATAAAATGAGATTTAACATATCTATAGGGTGGGACGTTCCATGAAAGAGATGAAAGAAGCGCTTGCTTTATATCCCAAGAAAACGATCGACATAAATACCCTGCAAGAACTATCCTCTCCTTTTTTTGATAGCTATGAAGCGTTTGCGAACGAGGTGATCGCGCTAGAGAATTTGGGCATTCTGACGATGGTGAAAAGCAAGGGGCGTTCGCCTAGAAAACCATCGGTCGCACTTCATTACCGTATAAACAGCGCGAAGCTAAAAAAAGGACACCATCACAGCATCCAACAATATCGTGTACAATTCCACTCTGCTATAAATCTAGACTACTACTACCAACAGGATCCAAAACAATGGCAAAAGGATTTGCCTTATTTACAAAAAATCGATCAGTACATAAAAATGAAGGGCTTTCCAAAAGAGGCCATTCCAGCACCAGAACGAAGCTATGAGATTGCTGGAGATGAGAAGTGGATTACCGAGAAAAAAGGAAAAGAACTATTAGAACGGGTTCGAGTATTCGATAAAATGCAAGTCATGCCTGTGTCGGACCCATTACAGTTTGCGATTAACCCGGGACAAATTCAAACCCCTACCCAACGGCATTTGATTGTCGAGAATAAAACAACTTATCAAGGTTTGTTGCCGGCCATCAAACAAACTGCTTTTGCAACCCTTATTTATGGTAAGGGGAAGGCCATTATCCAGAGCATCGAGCAATTTGATCGGCAATATCCGGTTGCTGCTAGTCACCAGTTCTTTTATTTCGGGGATATCGACAGAGAAGGCATCGCAATTTGGCATAATTTGGCGAAAAAAGTGGAAATGCGATTGGCACTGCCGTTTTACAGAAAATGTTTAGAAAAACAGCCTGCACAAGGCAAGGAATATCAAAGACAACGCATCTCAAGTTTTCGTTTTCTGAAGGTTTGATGGGAAAAGTTCACCTTAAAAAAATGAGCTACGTAGTTTACAATTCTATGTTATTTACTTAGCATAATAACAATTAAATAGTTGTATAAAAGGATAAAGAATTTGAGGACAGATAATTAAGGAGAGGGTAAAAAACTATTGTAAATAATGTAAAATAATAACTAGACTTAAATTTTGAACTAATGAGACAGAATATTCGAATAAGGATTACTTGCTGATTAAAACAAAACAATGGATAAAGGAAGAGTTTTTATGGGTAATTTATTTGGTAATGTAGCTAAAGATTTTAGCAAGTATCGTGTTGGATATCCAAAAAAATTTTATAGAAAATTACAGGAAGAATACGGGGTAGCTCTTGTAAATCAAAAGGTATTAGATATTGCCACTTCTAATGGTTTGGCAGCGACAGATTTAGCAAACGAAGGGTGCTCTGTAACTGGACTAGATAATTCACCAGAGCTTTTAGATGAAGCAGAAAAAAAGAATAGTACAAGATTAAAAATTGATTATGTTCTTGGTGATGTTACAAGATTACCTTTTAATAATGAAACTTTTGATTTCATTACAGCAGTTCATTGTTGGAAGGTCTTACCTACGGAACAAGCAAGTAGTGAAGCCTTACGAGTCTTAAAAGATGGGGGGAAATTTATTGTTGCCCAATTTGACCAGCTTATTATGGGAGATAATATAGTATCTGAAACTAGGAAACTTGTTTCCAAGTATAATTCTAAGTGTAATCGACAAAATAATTTTGGCTTTTATCCACAATGGATTGAAGAAATTTACGAAGTTGGTTTTTCGAATATAGAAACTTTTACATTCGATATAACAACTACATTTACCCACGATGAATGGAGAGGACGAATGAGAACTTCAACAGAAATAGGCGGGAGTTTATCCAAGGAAGAGGTATTGTTATTCGATAAGGATTTAGATAATCTTTTAAAAAGTAACTTTTCAGGAGAAATGTTGGAAATACCTCACCGAATGTTCTCTATTGTTTGTGAGAAGTAGGTACACTTAATTTGTTTATGATGAGTGAATGTGAACAAACACACTTAAATTTTCTGAAAGAGTTTCTCACAATTGAAACGTAATCGCTTAAGCAAATAATCTTTGTAGGGATCTAACTTTGATCCTTTCTTTGTCCGTTTTTAAACATGGTTTCTTTCTCGATCACTTAAGGCTTTCACCGTATGCCGATGCATGTCCAATAGTTGGGCATTACCTATAAGACATACCCCGTTCCAAGAATTCTTTCACTTTTCGTCGCTCTGCCTCCAGCTTCATAAACTAAATCTCCTCCCCTTTAAGAATTCAATTTAATTATGAAGCTTGTCGAAATTTAAGGCGACGATTTTGTGTATTTTTAGCCGGCTATATTGTCCATTTTAAATGCGACTCTTTCACTCAGTGAAAGGTATATCTACAAAGGTAGTTAAAGCAAGACTAAGATTATATTTAGCAATTATAACAACCATAACAGCAGGATTATTTGGACTTTCGTTAAAGGAAGTATTACTACCTTTAGTAACCTATCTTGGGATGGGATTGGCATGGTTGTCCTATTTCGTAGAGAAGATAGAAAGCGAATCCTGAATATTTAATTATTTCTTAGAACCATACCCCAAATAGTAGTAAAGTAAAGAGTTGAAATCATATTTGATAGGAGTATCTCAACAAAAAGAAAAAAAGATTAGAAGGGTATCTAATCTTCTTTTTCTTTATCTTGTAATTAGATTAAATCCAGCTTACATACTTTCCTTTGAATAAGGCTCGTGTAAGCGAAAATTCACATTGTGAATTCAATAGTTTTTGCAGTTCTTTCAGCAGTAGATTTGCCTAAAATTTGTTTAACAATATATAGTGCCATGTTTATTCCTGAAGAAACCCCACCGTAGGTTATGATATTGCCATCATGTACAACTTTTCTATCGGATAAAACTTGAATCTCCGGATACTTTTCTTCAAACAGTTTTAGTGCTAAATGATGGGTAGTTGCCTTCTTTCCATCTAATAATCCAGTTCCCCCTAATATGTATGCTCCAGTACAAACAGAACTTATATATTCGATACTTTTATGCTTTATGATCCAATCTTGTATCTTTTGATTTTTAGCCATAGATTGTACCGCTCTTAAGGGACCACCTGGAATTATTAAAATATCCAACGCAGGACTATTATCAATGCTAAAATCAGGATTTATTATTATCTCTGAGTGAGTTTTTAATTCCATTCCTGTTTCTGAAATAGTACATACTTCAAATGGTCTCATTGGTAATAAATGCTTTTTATAAAGGGTTAACGTTTTTTCTGCTTTATTATTTGTTGTTAAGGAAAACACCTCAGCGGGACCAGTAAAATCTAAAACATCTACATAGTCAAACAGTAAAATACCGACCTTTCGCTTTTTCATTTTTTGTATCTCCTCTACCTAACAAATTCATTTCTAATTACCCTATCCTACCAGCTATTCAAGAACAAGTCTTTCACAATCTCTTTGTTCATTTTAACATAAAATTACAATTTTTTTGTTTGATAATACAATATAGCAGATCGCAACGTAATTAACCTAATAATTAACAGTCTGGATGGACACCAGGTTTGACCTGTGGGATAAAACCAACTCAAGATGACTTAACAACATGCACTGGGCCAAAATGTAAGGTAAAGATAATCTACAGAGAGTTGAAGATATTGTGGACTTTTGTGGGTATGTACGACTTATTTCAAACATGCTAAATAAAATTGACATCTATTCTTTTAGTGGCGGTTTTTTACAGTAAAGCTAAAATAATAGGTGTATTTTTTACATTCTTTTTCGGGTATAGATGTAACAGTATGAAAAGTCGAAGGCACAAATAGAAGTCTGGGTAGGATAGCAATTCTTTTTCAGGGCATTTTTCAAGAGATTCCCTATACACACATGGAGTTGAATCTTGAAATTAATGGTTTTAATATTACTACATTGATTGAAGAAACGAATATTAATCAACCAAAACTTTGGGACTATTTAAATAATGAACAGAGTCCAACATTAGAGGGGGAAAAACGAGCATCATAGATTTTCGTTGAGAGCATTTATTTTTTAGTTGCTGTATTCCCCGTTGCAATAGAGATTCTATTCCAACTGTTTATTTGATTGATTGTTAGAACAAGGTCAAAATATTGTTTTAATGAGTCTATCCTCTAAAGGTGAAAATTCATGATTTAGTCTACTGATTAAATATAGATCGATGTGTTTATATGGAGAGGGAACTTCTAAGTAATGCTTAACGTTGAAACGGTTGGCTACATGCTTGGACACAATGGCTATTCCCATGCCAATGGTTGAAAATTGAACTAATGTTTCGAAGTCGCCCACTTCAATAATTTTCCCTTGTTGTATAGTATGGTCGGTATATATTTGATCTAATTTAGAAAAATATAAACATTGATTTGATAATGTAATTAAGTCCTTACCGGATATATAATCATAAAAGTTCGTATTTGAATTGATGTCTTTCCCAATAATCACCATTTCATCTAAACCGGCTTTTTGATATTGAACTTTTTTATTATGTAATGTGCCAATGGTGTAAGCAATATCGAGATGACCAAGGACAACCTGCTCCTCTAAGTACTCTGTTGAACCTGTTTTGAACGTTACAGAAAGATCAGGATAAGATTTATATAGTTCTTCCAAGGCATCTGAAAACATTGCTCCTCCAAGGGATATCATCGTACCAATACGAAGTTGTTCCTTCCTTTTCCCCATTTTCATTTCTGTTTCTTCCCAAAGTAAAAGTATTTTCTTGAATTGATCATATAATTCTTGGCCAGATTCCGTTAAAGTGACTCCTTTTGTGTTTCTATTGAAAAGCACTTGGTTATAATGTGTTTCGATCTTTTTAATTTTAGCAGTCATGTTCGATTGAAGATGATTTAAGTCTATTGCAGCGGCCGATATACTTCTTAATTCTGCAACCTTCACGAAAGCCTTCATATTTTCTACATCCATTTAAATAACCTCCTTTATCAAAAAAAGTGATACTGATATCAACAATTGACATTTTTAATGATAACACTTTCTTATTATAATGAAACTACTGAATTCTTGAGTATCAGAAGGGAATAGACGATGAAAAAATATGTATTTTTAATACTTATAAGTTTCATTTGGGGTTCTCAGTTTTACTTTGCTGAAAAAGTTTTAGATGAAGTAGCCCCCTTAACATTGGCTGCAATTCGATCAATTGTAGGTGCCATCGCCTTATCTATTGTTGCCGCTTTAATTAAGAATCCAAGTCACAAAAAAAGAAAAGTCGCTAGATCTCCTAAATTATATTTACTGTATGTTTCGATTGCATTATTAGAGGCAGTCATACCGTTTTTCTTGGTTGCTTGGGGACAGCAAAGGGTGAGCAGTAGTATAGCTTCAATATTAATAGGTACTACTCCTATATGGACAATATTAATCATTGGGGCAGTGTTTCGAAAAAAACTAAGCCTCTATCAAACGACAGGAGTGGTATTAGGGTTTCTTGGCATTGTATTCGTTTTTTCTCCATCTTTGGGAACGAGTTTATTTTCAAATGGTTTAGCAGGTTTTATAGCGCTTTTAATTGCTACAGCAAGTTATGCAGGTGCTTTAGTTTTAATGGAATATTTGCCGTCTGAAGCAACAGTTGCGTCTATGCGAAATGTCCTATGTATAGCCTCTGTTATTTTAATACCCATCACTTTTATTATTGAAGATCCTACACTTGCTACATTAAGTATGATAGATGTCATTGACTTGCTTATTTTAGGTGTTTTTCAAACGGGACTAGTTTATTGGTTTTATAATCTCTTAATTCATATGGAAGGAGCTGTATTTGCCTCTTTTTCAAACTATTTTATTCCATTAATTGGTGTGTTTCTTGGCTCTTTGTTTCTAAACGAAAGTGTATCTATTTATATGATAATTGGGCTGTTTATTATTATTTTCTCAATTATAATAAGTCGTAAAACGAAAAGTTGTAACCGTCAAGATAAACTGGCTCTTACGCAATTTTGGTGGTAAAAAACGACTTTCCTTATCCTTGTCATTTTTTAATGATGAAATAATACTCGTTTTTTAAAAGTTCAAAACTTGCTCGTCCATATAGCTGTCGCTTTATCATTTTTAACCGGGTGATGTTTCCTTCTAGGAATCCATTACTATATGAATAGGTAAGAGCCGCCTCGATAGAAGTTTTTTCTTCTCTTTACTTGTTGATAAAAGAAGTAATATTTCGATGGTGAAAAGCTTGATCACACCGTAAAAAATAATGAAAAATACTTTTATCTTTTGACTGGATCATATCGCGGAAAAGCTGGACAAATCCATATTATCCTTTTGTCTTGGGATAAAGGGACAATATATGGTTCAGCGCTTCTCTTTCTTTTTCGGACAATGCTTCAAGCGGCCGCCAGAACAGCACCCACGCTTGTTTGCGAGAGATGATTGTTTCTTTTCTTGCTTTGTTCTTCGCCTTACGGCGTATGGCTTCCACATGATTACGTACAGCAGAATAACTGCCCTCATATCCTTCCGCCCGAAGGGCTGCTTCGATGTCAGCTGTCTTATAGCCTTTTTTCACCTGATCCTCTAATTCCAACAGAAAGCGTTGGATAGCAGTAGAACGGGAAGTTCTTCGGGTATCAGGAGGCCCTTTCATTTCTTCATATTTTTTCACCGTTGTACGGTGAAGGTTTAACTTCCGTCCTATCCGTTGATAAGGAATACCTGCCCGACGCTTTTTTTTGACTTCCAGAGCCACCTCCCATTTTTTCCAGGCATTTTCTTCTCTTTTTCTTTCTGCATATCCCATTGTGGAAGAAACTGAGGGGCTATCACTTTTTTCTTGGATTCTCTTTGGATTATATTTCTTTATTTTTGCAGGTAGCTCTTTCATCAGAATACGCTCTAATAAAGAACCTAGATTGTGAACAAGGTGGAAGCGATCACTGATTTGTATAATCGATGGATTTGCACGATGGATAACTTGCCGAGGCCTTTCCCGAAACCATTGCCGTACCGTTTCTTCCTCTCTGTTTTCCAATATATCAACAGGCTCATGGGTATCTAGATTGCACAGAAGTGTCCCATAATCATGACCTTCGAAAAGCGAAATCATCAATCCCCACAGAAGGTAGGCTTAGTTTTTACCACCTCTTCCCGATAGATAAGGGATAACAAAGCATCATGGCTGGCAGGTACCTTCCAATGCTGACAGACTTTTTCTGCCTGCAGACAGCTCATGGAAAAAGCAATCGCTGTCAGCTTATCTTCAAGACGTCTGGTTTTCCTACGATAAGAGTCCAGCCAAGAAAAACGCTCTGTAAATATTTTAGTAGGACACGTGGGGTCGGTGCAAAACCACTTATTAGAACAAAGCAGGACTTTTACCTCTTTATCATCTAATGGCAGATCTCGTAGCTTTCGGCTATACCGACTATGTTTTGATTAGATAGGGAACCGCAACGGGGACAGGTGGTCTGTTTGGAAGTTACTTTCATCACGAATGAAAATTGCGTTTCCTCTTCCTCTTGATGTAATAATTCAATTTTATGGTTGGATGCTTTTTCTAAAATCATGATGATACCCTCCTTATAAAACCGTACCCGTCTTATAAGAAGTGAATCAAAATCACCAAAATTGCGTAAGAGCCAATTTAGTTTAGCAGTTACAAGCGGATACGTCAGAACAGGCAGACGGTTCAACTAGTGATGTTGTAGAAATTAATCTGACAGCTGAAAATTTTAAATTCAATCCTAATGAAGTTCAAGCTAAAGTCGGTGACACTGTTCGTTTTACAATAAGCAATGATTCTGGATTACATGGTGTTGCTTTGGACGAATTTTACATGAATATTAAGGAAGGGGAAACCTTTGAAGTTGTCCTTACAGAAGCCGGAGAATTCGAATTCTATTGCAGCATTCCTTGTGGCCCAGGACATGACACAATGCAAGGAACACTGGTCGTCACAGCATAAATATTGAAAGTGATATCGCCCAATTGCTAGACAGTTACTCTAGCAATTGGGTTTTTAATTTTTATCGAAAATTATTGAGTAGGCGGTCTTGTTGTGAAGGAAATCTTAAAACATTGCACCATATAAGACTAGAAAGAAATAAGAACTGTACAGTGTTATAATTTAAGGTAATAATTCTTTTTTGGAGGTACGCTATGAAAGATGTTGTGAATACTCAAAAAGAAAAATATAAAGCTTGGGTTACGGAAAATTTAGGTGAAAAAACAGGAATGTGGTACACGCCATATCTTGAAAAACTTGGACACTTGTTAGAAAGGTTTGGATTAGCTAGCGGCTATAAGGAAAATTTCTTTGATTATCAATCATATTCGGAATATAAAAATATCTATCAACAAATGACGGAACAAAGTGATGAAGATATTGAGAGATTAGTAACGGGTAAAAGTACACCTCGCTATCCAGAAAAGTTTGGTACGAGAAGAATTCAATTTAGAAAAAAATATGCGGAAGATGAATATAATCTCGGCCGTAGAAGTAAGTCTGATAATATAGGTGGAATACCTGACTGGGGTGTTTTAATTCGGTCATATTTAATATTTTTATATTATGATGAAAATCCTACTTTAACTTATCCTAAAAAAGAGAAGAAAATAGCGAATCAAGAAGATGAAATTGATAACAGTATTAATTATTGGGTAATTTCACCGGGTGAATATTCGAGATTATGGGAGCAGTTCCACGCAGAAGATATGATTGCACTTGGTTGGGACTATCTTGGGGATTTAAAAAACTATGATTCAAAGGAAGCAGTTGAACGAAAAATAACTGAGCAAAGAGCGGATGGAGTGCGCCCTGTCAATGATACAAAGGCTGTTTGGGATTTCTATCATGAAATTCAAACAGGCGACGTTATATATGTGAAAGAAGGAATTAAGAAAATCCTCGCACGTGGAGTTGTTACGGGAGATTACTACTTTGATGATGAAGCATCAGAATATAAACATAGAAGAAAAGTAGATTGGCTTCAAGTTGGAAAGTGGGAACTACATCAGTCTTTTGCTCAAAAAACGTTAACATGTCTAAATCCTTATCCTAATTTCATTCAAGAAATTGATCAAGTTATGAATGAAGATTTTATTGATCCAAAGATTGCTGAAGTAAATGAATTTAGAATTTGGTTATCCAACCAAGTTACTGATACAGGAGGTAGCTTGAATGATAAAACTGTTACGTCAAAAGTAAATGCGTTAAAGGATAAAGAGCACCAGTTTGATGCTCCAATTTTTGGTGAGACAGATATTGAGCAACTAAGACGGGTGAAAGAAGCTGTTGTATCAGATGCATCCTACAAAAAATATAAAGGTGTATCGGGAAGTTCAATTGACTACTACATTCGTTTTATTGAATCTAAGCCTACTGTACAAGAAAATGAATCCTTTACAATGGATAAATTTCTTTCGGAGGTTTTTATCGAGAAGAAGGAGCTTGTACGTCTAATTTCTCTACTTGAAAATAAGAAGAACCTTATTTTGAAAGGCGCACCGGGAGTAGGTAAAACGTATATTGCCAAACGTTTAGCATATGTAATGATGGGAGAAAAAGATGAAACGCGTATCCATATGGTTCAGTTCCACCAGAACTATAGTTATGAGGACTTCATTGAAGGGTTCCGTCCAAAAGCTGAAGGAGATGGGTTTGAGCTTAAACAAGGTCCGTTTGTGAAGTTTGCTAGAAAAGCAGCACGAGATCCAGAACGAGACTACTTCTTTATTATTGATGAAATTAATCGTGGGAATATGAGTAAAATATTTGGGGAATTAATGATGCTTATCGAAGCGGATAAGCGAGGCGAGCAAATCAATCTCCTTTATTCTAATGATAAGTTTTCTGTGCCATCGAATTTATACATCATTGGCATGATGAATACGGCAGATAGAAGCTTAGCTTTATTAGATTACGCACTTAGAAGAAGGTTTTCATTTTTTGAAATTAAACCAGCGTTCCAAAATGAGACATTTAAGTCGTATGTAAACGAATTAAATAATCCAGAAGCTTTAAATCGTATTATTGATGAAATTAAAAGCTTAAATAATCAAATTGTTGAAGAGCTAGGGACAGGCTTTCAAATTGGGCATAGCTACTTTGTAGGTGATGCTTATAAAGTAGATACTACAGATCGTGTAGAGGAAGTAATCGAATATGAAATTATTCCACAGCTATTCGAGTATTGGTTTGATGATGAACAGAAAGCAAACGATTGGGCTGAACGACTTAGAGGTTGTTACGATGGAGAGAAATAATAATATTCCAATTCGTAATATATACTATATGCTTTCCTATGCATATCAAACGTTAAATCTTTCCGAGTATAAACAAATCGGAACAGAAAAGTTTGATAACGTCAAAGAGCTTTACACAAAAATTTTATCGATTGGTATACCTATTTTGATTCGTGGAGGATTAAGTAAAGGTTATATAAGTGTTGAAGAGACTTCCAATGTTATTAAGGGGAAAATTGATATCAATTCTACGATAAAGAAAGATGCATTGGTAAATAAGAAAGTTGCAGTAGTATATGATGAGTTCTCTGAAAATGTATTGTTGAATCAAATTATTAAAGCGGCACTTGTTTACCTGTCGAGCTCAAATAAAATAAGTCAAAAAATGCGTAGACTATTTTACGGTATGCTGCCTTATTTTACAGAGGTATCAGATGTAGAGCTGGATTTGAAGCTATGGAAAAACGTTAGATATAACCGCAAAAACATTCGTTATCAATTTATTGTAGACGTGTGTAGATATCTTTATGAGCAGTTATTATTTGATGAAAGCTCTACATCTCAAATGATGAAAGAGGTTCAAGACGAACAAAGATTATCGTCTTTATATGAAAAGTTCATCTATGCATTTTTTAAACGTGAAACGAAATATAAAGTATCCCATCCTCAAATTCAGTGGATGGTTGATGATGAATTCACAGATGCATTACCGATTATGCAAACAGACCTTGTACTTCAAAAAGATAACAAAACATTGATTGTCGATGCGAAATTTTATTCTGATAATATGGTGGCAAGATTTGAAGGTGGAGCTGCAAAACAAAAATCCGGTAATCTTTATCAAATATTTACATATATAAATAATTGGAAAAAAGAACCGGATGAAACGGTTGCTGGTATTTTACTTTATGCGAAAACAACCTCATTAAGTCAACCTAACCATATTTATCACATTAAAGGTAATCAAATTATAGTTATATCTCTTGATTTACAACAAGATTTTAGTGGCATAAAGGACAACCTATTAGCATATGCCAATCAATTTTTTGCATAGTTTTAAAAATTCACTTTATCTATATAAGAATATCCGTTTAATCATCATTCGGGGGATTTTTTCTATTATTACTCGTTTAAATTTGATACAAATTCACAAAATATTCCTCTTATAATCTGTAATTGAAAAAACGGCAAGAAAATTTCGAATCTATTCTTTGCTCGGCAGAAGCGCTAGACATACTGGGATTTTTTGAATGCAGCTTATCAAAATGTACAAGAGGAATAACCATCCATATTCGATAAGGGTTGTATCTTAATGATGATATTATAGGTTTCCAAGACCTTAAGTAATCTATTAACCTTCTCACGAATGTAAAGAAGATTCTTATTTAATAGTGGTTAAAGTTAGGTAATCAGAAAAATCAGTAAGAATAAAAAGAGGCTGTTGAACAAGTAAAAAATAATGTATTCTATGGGAAAGGAATAAATATGTGCTTTTGTGCTTAATTACAATCCTCTAGATATTAAAATTTACTTGGACATACTGATTAAACAAAATTTATATAACTATTAAGGAGAATAAATCTTATGGTTTTATTGTACGATGTCAATTTAGATGATTTAATGGCTTTGCAAAAAGAATCACTTTGTAACTCAAGTATTCATATCAAAAGGAAATTGTACGGCCGTTTAATTTCAACTGTTTCTATATTTGTGTTAATGCTCATATCATTAGGTAGACCTCCATTTTTAAGTGAAGGTATTTTAGCCATTATTCTTACTGTTGTCTTTTTTTTAATTTTTAATCCTCTTTACGATTGGCTGACATTATTAAGTATTAAAAGAATATATAAAAAAAGTAAACCTTCACCATTGTTAGGGCAACATAAAGTAACTATTTCAAAATCGGGAATAGAGAGAGAAACGGATAATTTTAAGGATCATTATTCTTGGGAGGATGTGGAAAGAATCGGGGAGGATTCAGAGCATTTTTTTCTATATGTTTCTGACATCTTTGCTATCATATTGAAAAAGGAGACAATAAATCTTAGTACAGAGGAGAAAGCTGAGTATCTAAAAACTATAAGAGGACAAACCAGTAAGAATCTTACCCTATAATATTCAGGACTTTTATTTACGAGTTACTTAAAAGGTAAAAGCTCTTTAATGATCGTTGACAGACATGTGCTTAAAGTAAAATCATGGGAAACACACATTTTGGGCAAAAGGTTATGATCTCAGTATAGTGGGCTCAATCAAAAAACTATGGCAAGATATATTATAGAACAGGAGGAGGATAGACTAATAGTCAACATGATAAATGTGAATGCGTCACCATTTAGTTATAGGTAGGAATATAAGCGGTTGACGGTCAATTCCGAAACCCCATCAGTGGCCATGTTGGTAAAGTTAAAGAGCCTTATAGGGCGAAACTAAAACCGCCCGTTTTACGGGCGGTTAGATAATTTACGCTTCATTGTCATCTTCGGCGTCACCTGTTAGAAATGAGAATAATCCTACCGCTGTGGCTCCGGCTAAACCTATACCAAGCACCGCGGGTGCAAAGTAAATAAGTACACCCAGAGCTACTGTTCCTACTGCAAGAGTGCCTAATAAAGTTCCTAACCCAGGCTCAGGATCAACTGGCTCTAAGTTTGAAATAGAATAAATAACATCTACTTTCAGTTTCAGTACATTATCTCCAACTTGAACATCGTCTTTATAAGCTGTTACTCTTACTTCTAACTTGTCACCAATCGGAGTTAAAGTAAATTCAACAAAGCCATTTCCTACAGATAGAGCCACATTCTCAAGCAAATTTTCATATTGGTCAATTTGCGACGTAGAAAGTTTTGTTTTAGCGTCTCCTAGTATTTCTGAACTTGACATACCTAACGTACCATTATTTACTTCTATAGCATGTACGTCATTAGATCCGGGCATAGTAAAAGTTGTGGATGTTTCTACATCTACGTCTACTAAAGAGGTACTAATCACATTATATCTTCTATTAAAATTAAAGTTTGTTGTGAATAATGACGGTTTTTCGTTAAATACAGGGAAATTGGATGCGACGTCTAACCAAGCGTTATAAAGAGCCATCCACGTTTCGTCTGGAACTGTTTGTTCAGGATTGACATTCGTCACCCCTGTATCTCTGCCAGAAACAATGTTATTGTCTATTTCAATGTAACTCTCCCCGGCTCCAACTCCAATTGTAGAAATTTGGTCAAAGGCCCAGTTTTGAGGAAGAGGAAAACCAAGATTTCCACTAAAACCTGTTGACATCCCACTGACAAAACTCTTTGTCGCATAACCCTTCTGGGAGACTCTTATGCATACATTACGAGGACCGTAAACCCCAACATTGTAGAATCCTCCAAGATTTGTTAGTCTCTCACTAACTGCTTTGAAATATGGGAGAACATTGTCTGTTATTTGGTAGTTCATTGCATCAAAATCTACTGCGAAATAAATAGTTGTACCTTCAGGAAAACCATACTCTTTGGCTGCATTAAAGGCTTCGATAGCATCAGCTCTACCTTGATTTTTACCGAAGTAGGAGGCGTCCCCTCCATAGGTTTGAAAAATCGGAAATACGGAGAGTCCTGCGCCAAAAATCTGATCCAGTTCTCCAGGTTGTATTTTCTTGTTTAAAGGGTCAGGTATATGTGCATTAGTTAAATACCTGCCAACAATATCATATCCAGCATTTTTGATAGCCAATCCTCTTTTGAAAGTGACCTCTGTACTTGTATCGCAAGCATCCCCTCTGCGATTTGGATCACCTGTACTTACTAAAAGTGAAGCCCATGTTTGATAATCTGCCTTACCGGTTACGGGAAGTTTGGCAAATTCTTGAAAAATCCGGGTTGCATTTGCAACTTCTTGAGAAAATACTCCATCAAATGGGGAGTCTTGATTGTTAAATATTAATGATGCTTGATATAAGCGAACAAAGTTTTTATCAGAATCAGAGTCTCCTAACTCTAAAACCGGTAATTCACTTCGTGTAGTAGGTCCAAAGTTACCATTTGCAACAGAGTCTGGGAGTCCTTCTTCATATTGAATAGCATAGACCAAAGCCTTTTGAGTGTCCCTGGAAAAATGTCCATCGCACGGTCCGAAGAAAAAATTTTTCCTATGGTTATATGTTCTGTTTAAAAACTGTTGAATTTCTCGAATAACGGAACTTCCGTTATTAACTACTATATAAGCATCCATTGTTAGGATTGCTTTAAATAGTTTAGGTGTAACCACGCCAGTAAGTTCATTCAGCCCAATATTTGATTGTATAGACTTGATGGCTAAATCTGTACCAGGTCCAAAGTATCCCGTTATACCGCCTGGCGAATACCCTTTACAATAAAGACCGCCCTGAATAATTTTAATAATATTGACGTTTTGTTGATTACTAGCGTCATTATTTGAAGAAAGGCTGATTGGACCATAAACATCCAGATAGTTTAAGGTTGTCGGTCCAAAGCTGTCAGCGGTATTTATGATTCCGAGTTCCAGTTGTAGCGCTCTAGTTAATCCATACATTGTTTCCCAACCGGTTTGACCACTAGGATACACATAATTGAATCCACTTCTTCCTCCATACGTATCGTTTAACCAGTGCTGTGTTTCTAGTACCATTTCATCCATTTAAACTCATTCCTTTCTGTTTAAGTTATTACAATATCTAAAGAGAAAGATAAAGCTTGAAAATCAATCATTATTATAAATTATTTTATAATTTTACTTTCAATTAGATTATAGTGAATTTTTCGCAAACTTTTTACGAACCTGCATCCCCTTTCTGTCTTAAAAGAATGAAATTGAAATAATTTAAGTTTCCTAAAAAAGCTAGATTAAAGGAGATATCTATCTCCTGTTGCTAACGGAGATAGAGTTTAGATGAAACGAAGTTGAAGAATTATACATAGATTTGAAATGGGACTATTAAAAACAAGAATATTTCTATACATGAGCGATTGGATATTTTTAATGAAATTGAATAATATGATTGATTTTTTTACTTAATACCTCTCTTTAAAGGATGTAACAACAAAGTGGCCTTATGTATACAGGCTAAAATATAAGGGAGGAATTATAATGGCATGGGTTTTTGTTGGAATGGATACAAGTAATGGAGGTTTTTCGTTTCCTAGGGATGGTACTATTTTTTATCAATTAAATGACCCCTACTATAAGAGTAGCGCGTTTGGTAATCAAGGTGGTTATGTAGCAGAACTTAAGCATTGGGATCAGTCAAAAGGACGTTGGATCACCGATACCTATGAATATTCAGGAGGGAACTTTTACGTAAATGGGTTGTATAAATATTACACATTAAGACGATTAAGCATTCATAATGGTATTTGGGGATCTAAGTGGACGGATGGAAATGGCGGGGTTTACTATACACTCAGATTCGAAGGCAGACTGTACCGCCAATCGGATTATGGTATTAGAGGACCTCTAAAACGGTTGCCTGCTGGAACCAAAATTCATGTAGCAAGTGGTTACGGTTACACACCATCCAGTAGTTATCCCAAAAACAGTTTAATCCGTATTACAGGTTATTATGAAGGAGGTACCTATAAGAGTACCCAACTTTATTTGGATGAGCCCACAAAAGGATATTATCCTTCAAGCTATAATATTAACCTGCCGTAAAGAAAAAGTGTATTCTTGGAAATATCCAAGAATACACTTTTTTCTTTTACTATTGTATCTTTTGCAGTGCTTTTATAAAATAAATTAAACCTTTTTAAAACCTATCCCGTCATATTGTTGAGGTGAAAAAATGGATGATCAGGAATTAGAATTTGAAGAAATAATGAATCTCTATGGTACAGATATTAAGAGAATTGTGTACATGTATGTTAGAGATTATTCATTAGCTGACGATATTACGCAGGAAACCTTTATTAAGTGTTTCACACATTACCACCAATTTAGAGGGGACTCGCTGAGGAACTGGCTGATCCAAATAGCAATCAATCGCTCCAAAGATTATTTGCGGAGTGCATACAAAAAACGGACTTTATTAGGAGAAAATCTTATCAATCTACTAAAAACCCCTTCAGTAGAAACAAAGATTCTGGAGAAGAGCATAGAGGATGAAGTAACAGCATCTATTATGAATCTTCCCGTTAAATACAGAGAAATCATTATATTATATTTTTATAAAGAGCTAACAATAAAGGAAATATCTTACGCATTAGAAAAGAATGAAAACACGATTAAATCACAATTAAGAAGGGCTAAAGACTTATTAAAGAAAGAGGTGTCCAAGAATGGATGAAGAATTCTTTCAGTTACTAAAACAAAGAATAGATAACTCGTCGGAATTAAAAAAAGTGGAGTTTACAAAAAAAAGTAAAGAGCAAGTCTTGGACAAATTACATCGTACAAATAATGAGAAAAGGTACAAAAAGCGGCATTGGAGAGGACCAATGAATTTCGTTCTTACGGCAATTTTATTGCTCGGTATAAGCTATATTGGATATAGTGCCATAAAGGATAATGGTCAGTTTAACTCTTCTTCCGAAGATAATCCATCAATTGGTGAGAGTGATCATTCTTTCGAAGAGTCCACAAATGAGGAAAAGAACAACTTAACTAAAAAGGCTATCAAGAATCTAATGCTGAATTCAGATGAAAACTTTATGACAGCACAAGGAGAATTCAACTATCACCTTGAGAATATAGACTTAAATGAGGAAGTTAATTATAAGTTAAGCATGGAGGACCCATTTGGAGGTTATGCCACTTCGAATAGTATTAACGGTGACGAGGAAAGCAGATATTACTATAGTGAGGATTATATCTGGGAGGTAGATGAGTCGGAAGGTACTTATTTTAAGGCGGAAAATCAAGATAGGGAACCTAAATTAAAACCTGTTACACAATCATTATTCCCCACTCATATGGCCAGGGATTACCTGGCAAGCATGGATTTGTGGTCGATTGAGGAGCAAAATGGGGAATTAGTGGGTAGAAAGATTTTTGTTATTGCTGGGGAACTTAGTGATTATGGAAAGGAGCTAAATTCAGCAGATTCTTTTCGATTTTGGGTGGATAAGGAAACCGGGATATTAATACAATACGAAATATATTCTTCAAGTGGAGAAGTGAAGGATTCTCTTTATACAGAAAGCTTGGAAATAGATGAGGGCTTAGAAGAGTTTGATTATAAACCTGATTTAACAGGTTATAGGTCCTTAAATTAGAAACTTATTAATGCGTTGTAATGCTGAAAAGACCAGGATGATGGCCATCGCCAACATCCTGGTCTTTTTTGTTTTAAGATTATTTGCGTTTCCTTATAGCTTCATTGAGCTCTTTAATGGTGTCTGACAAATCACTTATCTTTTTCTCAAATCTGACTAAAAGATATATTACAAGAACTACAGGAAACCCCAAATTACTAATTAGGGAAACCATAGATTCAATAGAGATTTCATCCATTATACCCCTCCCCTCTTGCTGCTTCAGTATATAGAGAGTAAATAAAAGGTCATTTATCAATTAGTGGAATTTAGTTACATTTAAATAATAAAAAGGAATTATTATCACAATAAAATTATACAAAAAAGGAACGTATGTTCGTTATATTTTGAAAAAATAGTTTATTTTTTCCTTTTTTATTTCTCTTTAAATAGTAGGAGGGATTCACCTATGGAATATCAATGTCAAACTAAGGAAAGAGACGACTTGATTAAGAAGTTCATGGAAGAGAACCAGGAATTTGTGAATCAGCCAATTGTTCAATCCTTTCTTGCTGAAAAAAAGAACAAAAATCTATTGGTAGAAGCATTATCCAAAAAGTCGGAAGAGAGCTACTATGAATTAGACCAGGCTTTTCGTATTTTTTATCAAAAAGCAAGGCTCATGAAGTACCTTTCGAGTTTGGTCTACTATAACTCGATAAATTTTGATAAAAAGATACGTAAGCAGAAGGAAAGACAACTGCCAATACTGAATCAACCAGTTAAAGGTGATTCGGAGAACTCAAATGATGAATTAATTGATATACTTGCGGGGGATTTAACCAACTTAGAAGAGAAAGTCTTGGAAAACAGCAATAACCTGGAAGATCATATACAAAATGAAGATTTATACCACGCTATCCTGTCTCTTAGTGCAAACCAGAAAGAAGTGTTAGAGTATGTATATCTTCATCGACTGAAAAACAAAGAAATTGCACTAATAAAAAGGACAACTCCGCAAAACATCTCCCAAATTCATAATCAAGCAATTCAGAAAATTAAGAAACAAATGAATGGGAGGAGAAAAATATGAATCAGGACGAACTTATTTTATCTGAACTTATTTTAAAAATGGAACCAAAAATCAAAAGCTCAGTTACTCAACCAATCCACAGGAAAGAGCGGACCTAGAACAAGAAATCAAATTAAAAATAATCGAGACTGTCACAGAAAAACTTATCGACGATACCCCGGGATTCTGGGAATTTAAAGAGTCGTTTAATTTAAAAAATAATATTCGAAATGAAAAAGAAGAGACAGCAAGCAAGGAAAACTGTCTCTTCTTTCTGTACTTATATTATTAACCAGTAATCTCAGATATTGGCAGAAATCCATTACCGTTTATTCATCTCATTCGGATGCGGACCTTTTCGTCTATCCAAATTAAGGCTATTAATGCTTTCCATTTCCTCATTGGTTAGTTCGAAATCAAAAACATCAAAGTTTTCTTCGATTCGGGAAGGTGTCACCGATTTTGGTATAACAATCGTGTTGTTTTGCAGATGCCAGCGCAGCACTACTTGAGCTGGTGTTTTGTCATGGGATGCTGCAATGTTTTTGACGGCATCGTCTTTGAGGATTTCTCCACCTTGTTCTAATGGGCTCCATGCTTCCACAAAGATATCATGCTTTGCACCAAACTCCTTGATGTCGTTTTGGGCAAGGTGTGGATGGCATTCGATTTGATTTAGAACTGGTTTTACATCGCATTCGTCCAGCAGGCGCTGCAGATGTTCGATTTCAAAGTTACAAACGCCGATTGCTTTGACACGACCATCGTTATAAAGCTTTTCCATCGCTTTGTATGTGTCCACATAGTCATCATATTCCGGTGTCGGCCAGTGGATTAAGTATAGGTCAACATAGTCCAGACCGAGTCTTTCCAGGCTTTCATCAAAAGCACGCAAGGTGTTTTCATAGCCTTGATCGCTGTTCCAAACCTTTGTCGTGATAAACAAATCTTCGCGTGGAACGGATGATTCTTTGATCGCCTTTCCTACACCTTCTTCATTTTTGTAGATCATCGCGGTATCGATAGAGCGATAACCAACCTCGAGAGCCTTAGATACAGCTTTTGTTGCCTCGTCATTTTCTACTTGCCATACTCCGAATCCGAGCTGGGGCATTTTCAATCCGTTGTTTAAGTTAATATAGTTCATTGGTTCACTCTCCTTTTTTATTTACCGTAATACTTTTATAAAGGGAATGCAATTAATCTAACCGGGGGATTGCATTTATATTCTTTCCGGCAGTACACTCCATTTTAAAGACGACTTTTGCACATAAGATAATTTGTGCAAAATCCGCGAAAAAAAGCGGGGGTTTCCTTGGAAATGAAGATAGAATACTGTGTATCTCTATCAAAAATAAAAAAGCTCCCCTTCTGTTATATAAAGGAGGGCTTTTGAATGTCGTATTGAGTACTTACTCTGCAGGTTCAAGGTCCTCAATGGAATCGATATCCATATAGGATGGTACAGCTAAGCCAATCTTGGCACCTTCTAGATTTGGTCCTAAATCTTCAAATTGACCTTCATACTCTTCGTATAAAGCACCGTGAGTTGCAGGCATCCATGGAGATAGAGTAGCATCGGAATCACCTGTTGCAACTGCCTCAAACATGACAGAAGGATCAACTGGTGTAAGGGAAACATTGAAACCTTTTTGTTCTAATACAATTTTTGCCACATTCGTTGAAAAGCTTTCGGCATCCCAAGGAGTTAAAACTAAATCTATTGGGGTACCATCAACAGGATCTACTCCTTCTGTCCATTCTTCAACTGTTTCCTGATTTTCATCCACCCATTGTTGTGCTACTTTTTCAAAATCAAAATCCATTTCTTGAGCTTTTAGTAATGCTTCTTCCAATACTGGTAGTTCCCAGTGGAATCTATCCAGAATCGTATATGCACCGGGCATGTCGTCTTTTAAACCTTCTCTTACAAGCGTGGCAATGTGTTCTTCCTCACCAAAGACACCTTGAGGATCCTCTAAGTACTTAATATCAAATTTTGCAAACATATAGTGAGGGGACCACGCAGCAACAACAATCGGTTCTTCTTTTTCCATTGCCTCACCTAACGCGGTAAGCATGGCAGCTGATGAAGAGGTTTTTTGTTCCCAACCAGCAAGACTATCATATTCAGCTATAGCTTTCTCGTTTGTCTCTGTTTGTCCGGCGCCCGGTTCAATCCCAGTAATGGTATATTCCATTTCTTCACTAACATTTGCCGTGGATTCGTCATTTGAATTGCCTTGACCACAACCTGCTATTGTAAGCGATAAGGATAAACCAGCAATTACCCCTAGTTTCTTCCAGTTAAAGTATGACATGATGTAATACACTCCTTAGTATGTTATTCTTACTATTTTTCTACGTATAATCTCCATAAAGATTGATTTATATTATTTTTTATTAGTAAGGTAAATAGGAGATTTAAAAACGACTAACTTAAATATTACATCTTTCCTTCTGATTAAAACAAACAGTAAAAATAGTTAAATTTGTACAAAAAGTACATACAGTTAAAATTTTCTTAACTTTAATCGTCTATTACATATGTTTCCTTCTAAATTCCATCGCATTCTACCCAATGTGATTTTTTTACTATAGTGAATAAGAAATTTGCTGTACCAATTGGCTTCGATCATAGGATAGATAAGCATGTCCATCGATTCCAAGATAGGAAAAGTGTGCGATGGAGCAAAAAATACTTGTTTGGGAAGACATTCAAATCTAACGAGGAGAACTCCTATAACGCATTTTCCATAGTTAGGGAGAAGTAGGTAAGCATAACATGAAAGACATTTCCTTCTATTTATTATAGGAAAACGGAATTAGGTGTCATAATCAGGATAGAAGCAGCATGGAACCATTGTCAATTTATGTTATATTTGGTGCGAGTTAAGATTTTAGGAGGGATGGATATGGAGGAAAAGAAGTCCACATGGAAAGGGTATGTATTTTTGACACTTAGTGTATTAGTTTCTCTCTCCATGGTCCTTTTAGACCCTATTGCTACCTTAACCACTGAGATAGTTGGATCCATATTCGTTTGGTTCATACTTTCAGGTACAGTTGTCTCGATTATTTTAGCTATTATTTCTTTTAGTGATGATATGGAAAAGAAAGTCATACCAGTGACCGCCCTTGTATTAACACTCGTAAATGTCATTGTAATATTGTTTTTCTTTTGGTTCGGGACTAATTTAGCGTAATTAGGAAATGCAAAAAAACTTCTTAATGGGTTTATTTTGTAGGGGCCTTCATCCAGCCTTTTAGTAATAACGATAGAAGCAACCAATCTTGTTAGAGGGGTATTAGAATTCTAAGGAGATAAGGGGGCACCCAAATTGGTACCCCCTTATAAACCTATTCTTTGAAAACGATAGACAAAGGTATATCAGTAACCGTTCGAACGATTAATGCTACTTTGATTCCTCTGCGTAACGACAAGTTTCTTTCACTTCGTGGTTTTAGGTTTTCAATTTCACTCACTGATAATTAACAATCGCCGGGTTCGGATCAAGCTTCAATACATCCTCCGCGCTCAACACAGGTTCATCTTTTTGATAAAAGACTTTGAATCCTCCATATTGGACGGCTTCATTTCGCACGAATTTGCGGTAAAGCGACATCTTCGTAGAGGAAGCACCCCAGCCATCATAGTTCAGAGCGACTTCTACGTTTTCAGTCGGCTGGATGGCATCTTTGTTCGTCAGTGCTTCGTCCATGAACTGGTGGACGAGGACGATTTTGTCCGGCAAGTCGTTTTCTTCCACCATCTCCGTGAGGTAGTTCACTGCTTCTTGCACTTCTTCTCCGTTTACTTGTCCAAGATCAATGCCAGGTGTTTCCCCTTCTTTTACATGGAACTCGGTATCGATGGCCAGGTGGACGTAAGGCAGCTTCAGCCATTTCTCCAGTAATTTCACTTGATTCAGGACAGAGTCTGTACCGAGCTGGACATCCAGCATCAATAACGCATCGTTTTCTTTGGCAAGCTCGGCATACTCGTCGATTTGTTCCGGTGATGTCCTGTGGAAATACTTTCCTTCGGGACCAGGATCCCGCTGCGCAACCGTCGAAATCAGCTCAATCGTTGGAATGGCCGGGCGGGACGGATTGGCATCCGAGTATTCCTGCGCTTGTTCTTTTAACTTTTCCATGAGTTCGTCGGGTTCCATTTCCCCAAGGATGCCCATATTGGTAGAGTTCGGATGACCGTAATAGGCTACAAGTCTATGATTCTTTAAAGGCCCGTCCGTTTGATCCTCGGCTCCTTTTACCAACGTTTCTCCGACTGGAACCATCCTTGTGCGATCATCTCCGTGCGCTTCAGCCTTGGGCATCTTCTCCAGCTCTTCCTCAGACAACTTATCCTTGAGAGGTTCGGCATCTTCTGCCGGCTCTAACGGTTTGTATGGTTGAGGGGGCTTCGTTTCTTCTTTTTCTTGTTCTTCCTGTTTTTCTTCTGTTTCTTTGTTTTCTTGCTTCTTATCTTCTGAGGCGCTTTCTTCCGACTGCTTGTCTTCTTTGTTTTCTTCCTTGTTGTCGTTCGTATAAGTGTTCTCCGAACAAGCGACCAGGAAAGAGACCAGGAGAACTCCAGCGAATAGCAGGACTAGCTTTTTCATGTTGTTCACTTCCTTATGTATTGATTTCCTTCATCTATGATTCTATATCTATTCCCTAAATTCAATAGTTTAATAGCAAATAGGTATATTTTAGCATGAACATGCGTGAAAGGTAATGCTGTGGAATTCGGAAAACTTTTAGAATGTTTATTGGTGGGAAAGGGAGAAGGAGATTAGAAACCGAAAAGGGGACCAAATAAAAGAAGGATATATTATTACATTCCGTCCTTTTTATGTTTAAATTTAATTAGAGAGCTTTTTTAAAAACAGACAGTGATAAACAATATCGGGGGTAAAATGAGTTGTCAGAACAGCATAGTATTAATATTGCGGCACACCATAACATATATACGGGTATTTCAAATCGAGAACTACGAATAGATTTTTCTACTCCGCAAAACGGAGTGAACCATAATACAGGGTTACTCATATTTGTTCCTGGATTCGGTGCCAATATAGACTCAAAGGTTTATAAAAAGATGAGAGAAGTGTTTGCCGACACGTACAATATGGTAACCATTCAGTGTAATTACTTTGGCAATGCTTTTATGCAATCAGCGGATCATTTTAAATTGAAAAATCCACAGGATCTACAAAAAATTCTTACAAAAGATGAATTAGAGATAACAGCAAAAGACTCTTCTGCATTATTAAAAATCTTGGCTGAAAAAAATATTTTGCTTCCTGTCCTAGCTGATATAAAGGAAAACGCAGAAGAGTTCAATGATATGAGCTACATGCAGGCAATCGATATCATTAGTGCTATAGAGGCCGTCAGAATTATATTGGGGGAGAATGATTTAACATTTAATGTTAACAGGATCATAGGTTACGGGCACTCACACGGGGCCTATCTTTTGCACTTGAGCAACAGGCTTGTTCCAAATATGTTTTCCTTCTTAGTAGATAACTCAGCGTGGATAGAGCCAGTATATTTATCAAGCAATAGGGTCTTATATCAAAAAATAGGAAGGTCCACTCTTGCTATTGAATTTGATTATTTGGCGAAGAAAATGATCAAAAACAAGCAAAATTTAAATTTAGAGACGCTTTATAATAATTTTAATGGAAAGACGCAAATTCTATCGTTTCAAGGAGACGAAGATAATCTCGTTGACTATCAAAAAAAGAAACGGGTTGTTGAAGGAATCGGCAATTCAGCTTTTATACTTGTTAAAAAGGACGATGTGGACAATTTCAAGTATAAGTCGAATGGCCATGGTTTAAATGCTGACTTTTTAGAGCTTTTTTCCTTTGCACTAGAATTTGAACGCCCCCGGCAAGAAGCAATTGAGCGAGAGATAAAACATAGAGTGGATTTGGAATATCTGTCTGTAGAAGTTGACTTCACCCATGGATTGCCAGTATTTGATTTCAAGTAAGCGACGTTACCCACCCTTCCAGCGGTCCGGGGAATGGCTCAAGATAAGCAAAGTTTTGGTTAATGTAAGACCATGGATAGTCTATTATCCATGGTCTCTTCTTGGTATCAGTCTGGAGGAATCAAGTTTTTAATCCCGGTCTGTCCAGGTCTGTCCCGCATCCTTTTCAAGTCTACATTTCTTCTTTAATGCCTTTCTTGACCAGCCACCAGTTTGCCGGATAGCTTGTCAGGAATCCGACAATCATGGCAATTTGCATCATGAACCAATAGTCCATCTCGTGGGGCTTTGGAGGTTCGGCGAAGATGACATAATGCACGAGAGCCATCCAGCCAAATATGCCTACTTCAAACAATATCAGGGAAAGCGTATCCGCCTTGATTTAGTTTTTGAGGTTCTTCAACACGCCAGCGTCTTTGTTCATCTGATAAATAGCGAAAAATTGAAATAGAATTCCGAATAAGTATGCCAGGGTGAACTGGACCGCATAATGGACGAATAAAGTGGTGCCCAGGATGGTAAAACCAGTCAGCGTGACAATTGGTACGCCGAACGCATCACCAAGTGTACACCCTGATGAACAGTGACTTGTTGAAAAGTACACTTTGGCAGGGAAACCACGGTTGTCCTCCGCTTCCGAATCTTTTGCTTTCAGCCGGCCCCATTTGAAATAGGTCCAGACCGCATAAGGACCAAGAAACCAGCCATTGATCGGCCAGACGATTTCATGATCCACATCATTTGCGGGTGTCTGATAATGTCCACAAGGATGATGAGGGAGGATAACAAGCCGATTCCTATCGCGATCCAAGCTATTGTAGTCAGTATGCTCATTTGGTATCACCTCTCCAAAACTATTCCCAGTTATCTCCTGCGGAAACATCACCTCTTTTACGAATACCCACTTACATTTATCCGGGCCCGGATGCTGGAACGCTTCTTGGACTACGGCTTCTATCACTTGGCCAATACTTGGCACAAATCCCTTTCGCTATTCTTTTCAAAGACATATCCCGCTGTTCATATTACGTTCATAAACCTTGTATATAATCCAACAAGTAGTAAACATTTCTGCTAACCAATTGATGGAAACTTATGGAGCAAACAAGGAGTGAAAGGCAAGGGACGATTATCGAAAAAGTGCTTTATCAGTAGATTTTATAAGAAACATGAAACAGGAGGATTAGCATGCAAAATAATAATAGGAAAAATACCGCGAAAGGCAGCGGCGAGTGGGCTGTCGAAGCGAAAGGGATCGCTAAAACGTTTGGAGAAAACCGGGCGGTGGACGGTGTGGATTTACAGGTGCCCACAGGCTCGATTTATGGAGTGCTTGGACCGAACGGGGCGGGAAAAACGACCGTCATCAGAATGCTGGCTACATTGCTGCGGCCGGATGCCGGTTCTGCAAGTATCTTTGGTCATGACGTGGTCAAGGAGCCGCATATTGTCCGGCAATTAATCGGAGTGACGGGGCAATATGCCTCTGTTGACGAGTCACTCAGCGCTACCGAAAATCTCATTATTTTCTCCCGGCTGCTGGGTCTGGGGAGAGCGGAGGCAAACAAGAAGGCGACTGAATTATTGGAGGAATTTGGTTTGACGGACGCGGCAAAGCGGCCGTTAAAACATTTCTCGGGAGGCATGCGCAGGCGGTTGGATTTGGCTGCCAGCCTGATTTCCCAGCCGCCGCTCATTTTCCTGGATGAGCCGACTACCGGACTTGACCCGCGAACACGTAATCAAATGTGGGACACCATCCGTCGCTTGGTCAGGTCAGGTTCGACGGTCCTGTTGACGACACAGTATTTACAAGAGGCAGACGAGCTGGCTGACCGGGTTGCAGTAATCGACCATGGCCGGGTTGTTGCGGAAGGTACGGTAAATGAGTTGAAAGCATCGATCGGCACCTCTTCCTTGCACTTGGGAGTTCAACATGCCCGGCAGATGCAGGCTGCTCGGCTCATTGTTGAACGGGTATTGAATGTCCGGTCGACTGTTTCTACGGAAGGCGGCAAAATCACCGCGCCGATGGCAGATGTCGACCGGATGACGGACTTGTTGATCGCCTTGAGAGAGTCGGATATTCAGTTGGCTGAATTAAGCGTACAAAAACCAAGTCTGGACGAAGTGTTTTTGACGATTACCGGTCAAGGTGCTGGAACTTCCGATGAAATCAATAATAAATCAGAAAAAGCAGTGGAGGTATAAATATGGATAGTACACAAATAAAACCTGCTCACGAACGGAAGCTTCGCAACAAAACGAGCTTCCGTCAATCGGTGAGAAATTCATTCATCATGGCCATTAGAGGGTTGATTAAGATACGGCGCACGCCGGAGCAATTGTTCGATGTGACGTTGCAGCCGATCATTTTCACCTTGATGTTCACGTATATTTTCGGCGGTGCTATCTCTGGCGATGTGCAAAGTTATTTGCCCGTCATCATTCCCGGCATTCTCGTACAGACGGTGATCACTACTTCGATTGTCACGGGAGTACAATTGCGGGAGGATATGGACAAGGGGGTGTTCGACCGTTTTAAATCCCTGCCGATTGCCCGGATTGCCCCTTTGGCCGGGGCGCTGTTGGCGGACAGTATCCGCTACACGATTGCCACCGTGCTCACCTTTACCATGGGATATGTCATGGGACTCCGTCCTGAAGGTGGATTAGGGTATGTCTTGATTGCAGCGCTCCTCGTGATTGGCTGTGCTTGGGCGATTAGCTGGATTTTTGCCTTTTTCGGCGTGATTGCACGGACGGCTTCCAGTGTCCAAGGCATTTCGATGATTGTATTGTTTCCGCTGACGTTTCTTTCCAATGCGTTTGTGCCGGCTGAAACGATGCCGGATTGGCTGCAGTGGTTTGTAAAAATCAACCCGATTTCCCATCTGGTCACAGCGGTCAGAGATTTGATCAATGCGGGGTCCATCGGCTGGGACTTTACGCTCTCCTTGGTGGGGGCAGCTATCATTGTGGCCATTTTTGCACCATTGACTGTACGGACTTATATGCGCAAGGCATAGTGATCACGTGCGTGATGATATAAAATAGGGAAAAGAACTTGGGAATCGCAATACAGGCCAGCGGTTCCCTTTAGTTGATAAAAAGGAATGAACTGCATGGCTAAAATATTGATTGTAGATGATGATCCCAACATCCGGGAATTGGTTCGGTTGATTTTATCCAAAGAAGGATTAACGATTGTAGAGGCGGCAGACGGAGAAGCAGCCCTTTCCGTACTTGAAAAGGAAAAAATAGATTTGATCATCCTCGATATTATGATGCCGAATATGGATGGTTGGGCTTTTTGCCGGGAAGTGCGCAGCTACTATTCCGCCACGCTGCCGGTTTTGATGTTGACGGCGAAAGGCGAAACAGCCCAAAAAGTGAAGGGCTTCGACCTTGGCGCAGATGATTATTTGGTAAAACCATTCGCTCCTGCTGAACTGGAGGCACGGGTGAAAGCACTGCTTAAACGTTATCAGGTGACCATATCGAATCAAATGGAAATAGGCAATGTCCTTATTGATCGTGCTGCTTATAAAGTGTTTATCGACAGAGAGGAAATATACTTGCCCCCGAAAGAATTTGAATTGCTGTTCAAGCTTGCGGCACAGCCTCAAAAGACGTTCTCCAGGGAACAATTGATCGAAGACATTTGGGGATTTGATTACGAAGGTGATGAACGTACGGTGGACGTCCATATCAAACGGTTGCGGCAGCGATTTTCTCAAGACGATTGTCCGTTTAAAATCGCGACTGTCCGCGGACTCGGATACCGATTGGAGGTGAAGCAGTGAAGCGATCAGAATTCATCAAACGAAGGATTCTGCCAATTTTGGCTGTCACTGCTGCTTTGTTGATCGGGTGGTCCTGTGCCTATTGGTTGACCTCTCCACTGTATGACATGATAGGGTATCATCCACATGGCCTTACCAAGCAGTTGATCAATTCGATCCTCGGTTTTTTGTTGTTTGGGTTTGCTATGCATATTTTCAGTCGAACGAAATGGATGCGGAAAAACCAGGAGAAATTCTTGCATCCGATTATTCAGGCAATGAAGATGATGGCGGAAGGAAATTTCAAGATCGACCTTTCCTTTTACCAAACACAATTTCAGGACAAGGGCGATCATCCATACTCCAGAATCGTCGAAAGCATCAGCCATATGGCAGATAAACTCGGGGAAATGGAGGAAATGCGCCAGGAATTCATCTCCAATGTCTCCCATGAAATCCAGTCCCCTTTGACGTCCATAAGTGGATTTGCCCATGCGTTGAAAAATAAAAACTTAAGCCAGGAAGAACGCGACCATTACCTGCAAATTATTGAGACGGAAAGCTATAGGCTGTCCAAACTGAGTGAAAATTTATTGAAGCTCACCTCTTTGGAGTCCGAGCATTTAGCTCTTGAACGAAAGGAATACCGGCTGGATCATCAGCTGCGGTGTATTATTCTTGCTAATGAACCACAGTGGGTCGAAAAAGAAATCACCATGGACGTTTCTCTTGATAACGTAACGCTCAGGGCGGATGAGGAGTTGATGGACCAAGTATGGACAAATCTTCTGCATAACAGTATTAAATTCACCCCTACTGGCGGAACCATCGAGGTGCAGGCGAACAACATCTCTGATAACAGAGTAGAGGTGAGGATTTCGGACACAGGAATCGGGATGGAGAAGGATACCTTGATGCATCTGTTCGAGCGATTCTATAAAGCCGATAAGGCGAGAAACCGTAATGCAGGAGGAAGCGGCCTTGGTTTGTCGATTGTCAAAAAAATCATTGAATTGCACAACGGACAGATTCACGTTGCTAGTGAGCCCGGAGAGGGAACGGAGATAACGGTGGAGTTGGTTTCATATTAATAAAGTATTCAATGGGATTTCTCAACCAACCAAAGCAAAGTAAACCAAAACGTAACAGCACAAAGAATGGTAAAAATGAAAAATAATGGACTCAAGATAATCAAAAAGAGTTCCGAATCTATAAAAAAACCTGCAATGGTGGCTATCATAAGTGCGGAAAAAGTGTAAAACAACAAACTAATTATGTGATTAACATTATACTTGTCAGAGATTTTATCCCAAATAGATGATAGTAATAATCCAAATATCAATATAGCTGGAAAAATAAACATTGCAATAAAGAATAGCCAAAAATAAAAAGGAAAAGTCTCATCCGGATAACTGTTAAGTTCTAGATATGTTGCAATAACCAAGGTACAAAAGATTGATGTTGATTATACCTGCTTTAATTTTTTTCTTGAACATACCTTTCCTCCTTAAAATCGTAAGAAAAAATATTATTCTTAAGGTTATTTTATCATATTAGATAACTCCAAGAGTTAACTATAAAAGGGAAAGAAGGCAATAATTTTTATTGCGTTTCTCTTTACATCTATATTGCAATTCTATTAAAACGTCCAAAAGAGACAGCCTCCTATTCGATATCTATAGCAGATAAAACATAGGAGGTAATCACTATCAAATACTTAACACTAATCACATTACTAATTTTAGGATTAATCGTTTTTGCAGGCGAAGTAGCTGCAAGCAGCAAGTATACGGTTGAATCAGGCGACGTACTATCGGAAATTTCAATGGAACATAACGTAAGTATCGATTCCTTGCTGGAGTATAACTCCTCCATCACCAACCCGGATGTCATCTTTGCCGGCCAGACGATCACCATACCGGATGCAAAGGGAGAAACGTTTAGAGTATCTGCTTATACGGCAGGCTATGAATCAACTGGAAAACAACCAGGAGACCCCGGCTACGGCATTACAGCATCAGGGACCGAAGTGCAAGAAGGAGAAACGATCGCCTGTCCACCATCCTTCTCCTTTGGGACAGAAGTCTACATTCCATACTTTGATAAAACATTCACTTGTGAAGACAGGGGAAGTGCCATCACCAAAGGGCGGATGGATGTTTATATGGAGGATCTGGATGATGCACTAGAGTTTGGCGTCAAGGAATTAAAAGTTTTGTATTAAAATAGTTTTGGTCCATCAAGCCAGTCCCTTTCTCGAGAAGGAGGGGGCTGGTTTTTAGATTCTTAAAGAACGGCTGGAATTCCACAAAGGTATTTTTTCATAAGCGTTAACTACTAATCGATTAAGACTTTCCACATAAACATAGGAAAAAATAATTAAACAAACAAGGAAAAGATATTTTTTGTTGTGGATTCTTAGCAGACTATAGCATTAGTGAAGTGATTTATTTTTTTGCTGTATTCCTAAGAGATTCATTGTTGGGTTGTTCAATCGCGAAACAAATCCGAAATTAAAACCACCTCATTTTTTGACCAAGGTTGAAATGCAAGGTGCATTAATACAGGTACTAAGAGACCTGCCACAAAAATCATCAAAAGTATTGATAAACCCCTTGGCCAAGGTATGCTCGCTATGAAGGGCAAAACTGTCATGTATAGTACGTCTAAAACCACTGTTCTAAGTTTATTTTTTTCTAGTTTGGTATTTTTATAACTTAAGAATAAAATACCTGCTAATGCTAATATTATCCACTGCCATATAAACGCATCATCGTTTGGAAGGTAGTATCCAAAATAACCTGCTATGCTAGCTGCAATCAACACATAGCCAAACCAAGAATTAAGGTGTAATGATTTTTTGTTTTTTATGAGTACATACTTTCCCATAGAAAAACCTCCAAGTACTTATATACTAACATAAGCTAATCCACTAAAAATAAAGAGGACAAGGTATGCATATTTAACCAGTATTTAGTTATCCTCCTTTAGAACTTGGATACTGGTAGAGATGGAAAAAGTATCACCTCGCCTAAAAACTAAGAGAGATCCTTAAAGGGTCTCTTTTATTTAATTCCTAGTGCCCACATAATCATGCCAGATAAGGTGGTCAAAGAGGGTGCTGAAAGAATTCCGAGAATTGTAGTGACAACTGACCCGACAGCACCTTAAGTGGCATATCCAAATTCGACAACCATTAACCACCTTGAATGTTCTTTGATTGAAAAAAACATTGGTATATAATGTTAGAGTCTAGGTAAATCGTATTTTTTAGTAACCGGAAAGTTTTTGTGTGGGTGTTAGGGCAGGCTTCTTTCGTCCGTTGACAACCGAATCGGGTACACTAGATTGTTAGTACAGGAAAGGATTGATGGAATGAGAAAACGATTAAAGATTACTTGCTGCAGTCTTGCCTTACTAGGGCTTGTTCTGTTGCTCATTGGGTGTGGCAGTTCAAATGAACAATCAGAAACAGACACTTCTGAAAATGAATCCGCTAGTGAATCGGAAGAAAAAGCGGACGAGCCGAAAGAAGAGGGGAATGTTTTAGATTCCTCAACAGAATCAGATGAAACGACGCCGGAGGATTCGAATGACACTTCTTCAAATTCGGAGGAAGCAAGCAATGGAAATTCCTCTAATACATCAGAAAGTGAAGAAAATAACGACCCATTGGCGGAGTATTCTGCTGAAGAAATTGAATACGCGCGGGTTTGGCTTCAGCTTGGACCAAATCAAGAAATAGAGGAACTGAACGTTCATCGAATATCAGCCGGCGAATTGATCAATCCCGACGATGAGACGAGCGCTGTTTATCCGGAGGATGTCATCCAATTAGCAGGTTCCCGGTTAGTGGATGGCTCTGTTACATATAGCAGCAACGGTGACGGAACAATCAACGTATATAACGTTCCTTTGCGCTGGGATGGTAACGCCGAAGTTGATGAAAATTTCATGCAGGAATACACAGAGGGAATTATCGAAGACGCTGAGGAAGTATATGTCGAACCAGGGGATGCTGAAGAAGTTAAACGGCTGATTCGAATCATGAAAATTCATAACTAGTTCACCAGTTATTGGTTGATTAGTTTGTTGTTGAAGGTTAATAGAGAAATCCAGGTTCAGGAGACTTCTTGATCAGCATAAGAGGACTATGGGCTTTTTTGGGGAGAGAGAAAGAAATGAATTTTTTAAAGGAAAACGAAGTCAAACTAGTGAAAGCATTGATATATGGCTTTATTGGAGGAGTTTATTACAGTATATTGTTTGTTTCACAAACGGAGGTATTTGTTAACGGTAATACACGGACCTTTCAAGAAAAAACAGTATTTGAATACATTGTGGAGGTCTTACAAGTTTCTGTATCCGTATCTATCGGAGCCACTGTGTTACTCGGAATATATCTTCATATCAAACAACTTAAGAAGAGGTGAAAAAAGTGGAGGTAAGCGACTATTATCTTTTAATTCCTTTATTAGTCGCGGTTGCTGTTATCCTGCATCGCTCCAGCGTATTCTCCAAGGCGATTAAGTATATTGGTTATGGCTATTTTTTTGTCTTAACGGTAGTATATGATCGTGAGGGAAAGAATCAGTCACCTTTATGAACATCCGCCCATTCCTGATGTATATTAGCCTTCTTTTATGAATCGTGTTCCACTCCGGCAAGGTACTTCGCTTTCCGCGGGCACGGCTTCAGCTAACTTGGCAAAGAATACCGCTTTGCCAAGTGGATCTTCAGCTCGCGCTCATCCCGCAGGAGTCTGCGCACCTTGCCTCCGTGGAATGAAGATGGTTTCTCTTCTGGTGTGATTTCCGCCTTGTCTATTGCTGCTTCGGATAGAAAGCTGAACTGCATGGGAACTAATGGTATTTTCCTTACTATGCTGTTGATCTGCACCCTCCAATTTCTGAAGAGTTCCTGCTTATTTTTCTTCTTCGTCACTGTTTAAAAATCTAACACAGATAGAAGAATACGGTTCTACTCATTTTGTCTAGATCATGTAGAAATCAGACCACGAAAACCTAGCGAAAGCAAGATACGGAGACTCCTACGGGAATAGCTCTGAGCTGAAAATCCCGCAAGAAAGCAGTTGGTGCTTTCTGAGGAAGTTGAAGCCGTGCCCGTGGAACGCGTAGTATCTTGCCGTAGCGATACGAAGCACGCATCAAACAACAGGATAAAAGGAAGTTTATTGAACAGACAAGTAAAAATCGAACGAATATGATTTGACATTTCCAGTTTGCTCGGTTTTTGCTTTGATGACCATGCTTTTGTAACGGCCACATTTTTTAATGATATCGTATTAAACCAAGGTGATTAAATGCTTTGAGTCCATTTTCCTCATACTTAACTCATTAGGGTAAATAAAAAACTATTTCCAAAAACCCAAATCATCGGAGTTAAAATAACCAGCAAAAATAAGCCGGTGAACATATACTTTACGTATTGTTTCCTATTTGTGCCCTCTCTTAATTCCCATAGTCCTAATGTTATAAAGTACAGTCCAATCAAAATTGAAATAATCGGAAGTACAAAAATCAAGACTTCCATCGGACCCCTCCCTATCAATTATTCTATAAGTCTTTTGCTCATCAGCTGATAAAAGGAATGTTTATGTTGTGTATCTGAGTAACCTTAGTGTATCATACGTTTCCATATACTGTATTAAATTCCCTTAAAACCAAGCAAGGTAATTGTTCAAATATTTAATTGCGCCCAGGTTAATTCGTTGTATCCATCCAGAAGAATGAAGAAGCGATCACCTTGCTGAACAAATTGCAAAAATATAAGCGGTAATTTTAAGGAAAGGGAGGAGAATTAGCTTGGCTGTCGAAATATTAACCTAGTTCTCACTATGTTAAATGTTCCAGCCGAAATCCCAATCTGGAATGCCGCTTCCACCGCTCTCGCAAGATCTTTTTTGTGCTTAGTTATAAGGTCTAGATATCTTCATTGAATAGTTAGGCAGGAAGAAGTCTTTAATAAAAAGTTTAAAGATACCCACACAATAACCCCAGACCATCTTACATTTGGAAACAATCAATGTTAGGTCCATTGCTTCTCCGTTTCGACATTCGCGGGTTGGAATCAATGGGTTTAAACCCGGATTCCCGTCCCTCTAGATCAAGCTAAAGTGCCTAAAAGTAGGATAGCGCCAGCAAAACTTTTTGTGCACCGTATTGCTTCCGCCGTTTACGGAAAGTCCCTACTACCACAATTGGCTAAAATTTTTAATATCTAAAATAAAAGCGGGATTGTCTCATATAAATATACAGAAGCTGCAAAGAATCATGGCTTCCGACAAGGGGGTGATTTATTTCATAAATATGAAAGCGCTTTAAAAAGAAGAGGCATAATCTATTGGACAGTAAGCCATTGGCTTGATGGTTAATGAAAATCAAAGGAGGCTGGACAATGGGAGAACCAGAAAGAGTACAAACACTTGATGACAAACAGAGTTGGTACTGGAAGAAAAACATCAAGCTTATTTCGTTTTTACTAGTAATTTGGTTTCTTGTTGGGTTAGGTGGAGGTGTGCTTTTTGCCGCTCCTTTAAATGAAGTTCCCTTTTTCGGGGTAACGTTGTCATTCTGGATTGCACAGCAGGGCGCTATCCTGGTTTTTATCCTGTTAATATTAAGCTATGCCATCAGAATGGACAAATTGGACCGAGAGTATGCTGAAAAGAAGGATCAATAAAAAGGAATAAATTCGCAGGGAGGGATGGCATTGAGTGTAGAAGCAATTACCATCATCATGGTGCTGATAACATTTGGTCTCTATACAGGGATTGGCTGGTGGTCGAGGGTAAAGGATACGTCCAGCTTTTATGTGGCTGGACAAAATGTTCCGACGGTCGCGAACGGAGCCGCGATTGCTGCGGATTGGATGTCCGCTGCCTCGTTTATTTCCATGGCGGGACTTGTTGCGTTTTTAGGATATGACGGGACCATCTACTTGATGGGCTGGACTGGCGGATATGTTCTTTTAGCCTTATTATTGGCACCATACTTAAGGAAGTTCGGAAAATTCACTGTGCCCGATTTTATCGGGGACCGGTTTTATTCCAGCTCTGCCCGTACGGTTGCAGCGATAGCGACAATCTTTATTTCACTGACCTATATTTCAGGACAAATGCGCGGTGTCGGCATAGTCTTTAGCCGTTATTTACAAGTAGACATAATCATTGGTGTTTTAATTGGAATGGCCATTGTCGGTTTCTTTGCCCTGCTTGGAGGGATGAAAGGGATCACCTGGACACAAGCTACCCAATATTTTGTCATCATTATTGCCTTTTTAATCCCCGCAATCGCCATTTCACTACAATTGACAGGTAATCCAATTCCACAGCTGGCTCTTACCGGCAGTGATATCGTGGATCGGTTGACTTCCATTCAAATCGACCTTGGTATGACAGAGTACATGGCGCCTTTCACCGATTTATCCATGCTTAATGTGTTCATGATTACGTTGGCATTAATGGCAGGAACAGCTGGGCTGCCACACGTTATCGTCCGTTTCTATACTGTCAAAAATGTCCGGGCCGCCCGTTGGTCAGCGGTGTGGGCAATCATTTTCATTGCTTTGCTTTATTTGACTGCTCCCGCCGTCGGTGCATTTGCGAAGTATAACCTGATCAATACCATTGCCGACCAACCGCTGGAGGAAGTGCAAGATATCGACTGGGTAAACAAATGGGAATCAACCGGGTTGCTGCAATTCAATGACCTCAACGGGGATGGAATCGTCAATTTTTCAGAAGGGGAAGCTAATGAAGTCGTCATCGACGGGGACATTATTGTTCTTTCCACGCCTGAAGTTGCCAATTTAGCTCCATTTATTATTGCGCTTGTTGCAACAGGTGGTTTGGCGGCTGCCCTGTCGACCGCTTCAGGATTGCTGATCACCATGTCGAGTGCAGTCTCACACGATATCTATTACCGGATTTTTAATAAGGAAGCTTCTGAAAAACAACGGTTGCGGGTCGGACGGATTACCTTATTGGTTGCTCTGTTGATTGCCGCTTATGTAGGTATCAATCCGCCAGGGTTTGCCGGGGAAGTCGTTGCCTTGGCATTCGGTTTAGGTGCAGCGAGCCTCTTTCCGGTCATCCTGCTTGGAATTTTCGATAAGCGGATGAATAAAGAAGGGGCCATCGCCGGTATTCTTACAGGCTTGATTTTCACGCTTTTGATGATCGGGCTGATTCTCTCGGAATCTATCTTTGGAACAGAGGGAGCCATTTTGGACAGCTTCTTTGGCATCAATGCGCAAGGCGTCGGTGTGATCGGAATGGCATTAAACTTCATCGTAAGTTTCATTGTCTCCCGCAATACGCCTGCACCTCCAGTGGAAATCCAGCAGCTGATAGAAAATGTGCGGGCACCTGAAGTGGACAGCGAGCTGGAGATTGCAGCGACGACAGAAGATAACTAGTTAGCCAATTGGTGAGAAGGAGGCGGATACGTTGGATCTAATAAACATCATCGCCATTTCGGCAACAGTGCTCGTATGGTTTCATCCTTGGATGGGGCTGCAAACCTTTCGCAAGACAATTGGTATTACGCTATTTTTGGAGCTGTTTTACCTGATAGGCTCTTACGCGTTAGGCTGGCCATTTCCAACACCATTGGTTCTCATCCAGCTTTTTATGGTGACGGTTTGGGGTGTCCTGCTCGGGATCGCCTTTTCGCGGATCTGGCCGCTGCCTTCTCACAAAGGGTTTGAACGCATCTTTCGCACCTTCCTTGTGGTGATACCGGCCCTGGGACTTGGAATGGGGCTACAAGTGCTCTTGCAGGGTGCTCAAGCCACACAGGCTATTTATCTGATTTTTGCACTGTCCGCTTGGCTTGGATCCGGACACTTTATCAGAGAAACAGCCACAGAAAAATACAGTTAGATGGCTACGTTAAAAATATTGGCAGTCTTGCCAATGTTTTTTTTGCAATTTTTTGATGGAAATATCTTCAGGTGAATAGAGGTAAGTATGATTAAAACCCGTTATCTCCCTTTTTTAGTTTGTGGCAACCCAAGCGTGCGGCGTGTTGCAACCACAGTTATCTTTACTTTTCGCTGACGTTAAAACCATAATGGATGCATAGACAACAGAAAGGTGATTGGTGACATGAACTTTGCTGAGAAGTTGAAAAAGGAAAGAAAAGATAAAGGCTGGTCCCAGGAAGAATTGGCCGAGAAACTTTTTGTCAGCCGGCAGTCGATTTCAAAATGGGAGAATGGCCAAAATTTTCCCAGCATTGAAATTATCATTAAGTTAAGTGATTTATTCGGAGTCACGATTGATGAATTATTGAGAAGTGATGAGGAGCTGAAGGAAAAAGTGATAAACGATAGCAGACAATTGGCCTATCCAAAATGGAAGGAGTTTTTTGACATCGTATTTTTAATCGGTGTTGTTCTTTTGGTAATTAAGTTAGTCGTTATCTTTTTAAATAAGGTAGCGGGATGGGATTTAACCTTATATGGCGGGTCCTTTTTATGGAATTTCGGACCGCTGATTCTCATGGTCGGGGGAGGAATTGGTTCCGGTATGGTGAAAGAGAAGTACAAAGAAGATTAAAATCAGATCGACGGACCTGCCCCTGTTGGTATCGGGGGCAGGTCCGTTTCTCCTGTGAAAAATTTCTGCTTTAAAAAAGATTGGCAAGGTTTTGCGTGGCTTTATTTGTGTTTTGGATCAATTGGGCAAGCTGTTCTTTATTTTCCGTTTGGGATTGGACAGTTGCCGAGATTTCTTCCAAAGAAGCGGAGGCTTGTTGTAATATGGAAGCAAATTCGCTGACTGCTCCTTCGATGGATCCGGTTTCTTGATCAATATTTTTCGCGACAGTACTAAACGAATGGATTTCCTGTTTCAAATTAGCGATCGATTTTTCAATCGATTCAAAGATAGCTTTGTTCTTGATCGTCCCTTCGATATTTTCATCCATTTTGCTGGCGACATTACTCATTTGATCTTGTGTATCGAGATTGTTCGAATGAATTTCATTCAAGGTGGTAGAAATCTGGACAGCTGTTGTATCTGTTGTTTCAGCAAGTTTTCGGATTTCTTCGGCTACTACAGAGAACCCTTTTCCAGCTTCCCCGGCCCTTGCCGCCTCGATGGATGCATTCAGTGCAAGGAGATTCGTTTGTGAAGTAATCTCCTGAATTGCCTGGATGGATCCAAGGGAGGATTCGATATTCCCGCTGAGCTGCTGCATATTCTTTTGCGTTAATTGAATAAACTGCTTGAATTCGTCCATTTGGTTACTCAGTACTTGCGACTGCGAGCGGCCTTCGTCGATTTGTGACGTCATGTGAGTCGTCGAGTCGATAATTTGGTCCACTCGGCCATTCATCACGTCCACTTGATTTGCGGTGCTTTCAATTGCATTTGTAATATCGGCGATGGCATTTTCCTGTGACTGGGTTCCAGACGCCATCTCTTGAAGCGCCATGTTGAGCTCCCGGGTCACTGCTTTCTCTTCTTCCGATTGTCCTTCTATCTTATGCATATTGGCTGCAATGACTTCCGAGTTATCTGCTAACGTAACACGCTGTGCTTCTTCCTTTTCCAGCTTTTCTGCCATTGCAATCTGGGTGGAGCTGAGGTTCTTTTCCAGGCTGCCCATGATTTTTTGTTGGAAAAACAGAACTATGACAGCTAAAGAAAACAACAGCAAATAGGTGCCGATATCGGATGAATAGACATCTCCGTTTAAAGTGAAAGCGAAAATGAGCAATCCGACTCCGAAAATGGTTCCGATGGCATAGAGGATCAGGTTCATATAAAGGGCGGAACAAATCAATAAAAAGTAAATTAAAGAAAGGTTGTTTTCCGAGGGGCTGACAATGATAATCGCTCCCAAAAGCATCCCCAACCCGATTATCGACAAATAAGCCAATTGTTTTGTCAGACGCTTGGTTATATTCAAGAAAGCGACAACGATACATAGTACTCCGCCGCCGATAGCAATGGTCAAAATAAGCTCCAGTGGTTTTCCTAAACTCATCTCCACGACGGTACCCAAGATGACCGATAGGATCAGCATCATCAAGATGACGTTATTTTTTTTTCTCAAGGTTTTGAGGTTTAGTTCTTCGATTGACATTCCCATTCTCCTTCGTTCTTTTATACTATAATAGTAGCAGAAAAATAAAAAAACGCACGTCATTTTAGGTATTTAGAACTGTTTTATCCGATTGGGAATGGGAGATGACTCTGTAAATCAATGACTTGGATAGCCCTTGAACAGGAATAAAGTCCATGAAAAAAATGAAGATGTGGAACCTTCACTTTGCGCAGTGCAGCGTCTTATTGTCTATCCTGCTTACTATCTAAAATAGATTGCAGTTCTTTAATATCTTCATCGGACAATTCCTCGTCCTCCATAAATTGAACGAGCATCGATTTTAACGTCCCGTCATAAAATCGTTTCACAAAAGACGCTGTTTTAGCGCGTTGGCATTCGTTTTGCGAATAAAGTGGATAAAACGTATAAACTCGCTGTTCCTTGTTAACGCCGATGACTTCTTTTTTGGTTAGTCGGTCTAACAGGGTGCGCACTGTTTTCGGCTTCCAGGTTGTTTGGACCTGCAAAGAGGAAATGATGTCATTTGCTGTTTGCGGCGCTTTATGCCAAAGCACTTTCAACACTTCCCATTCCGACTCTGAAATGCTGGGTATCTCATTTCTCATGTGAATCCCTGCCTTTGCCTTTTTAATAAAGATTTTTGTCTTTTAAGATGGATTTTGTAATCCCGGCAGCCGTACTGCCATTTGCATGCTTGTTGCTTTCGATATTGGTTGCAAAGAAATAGGTGTTGTTCTTCGTTTCTACATATCCGATGAACCAGCCGTTCACATCTTTTCCGTTGACCGTGCCTGTGCCGGTTTTTCCATATAGTGCTGCATGGTCTTTTGTCTCCAGCTTAATGGATTCTTTTACGAGTTGAACATGCTTTTCCTTAAACATCAATTGATTTGTATAAAAGTTTTTGAGCGTTTGCACTTGTTCAACTGGTGAGATCTTTAACGAAGATTCCAGCCAGTATGATTCCATTCCACCAGATAAATTTTGATTACCGTATTGTATCTTTTGAAGGTAGGCTTGAATAGGACGCCTTTGAATCTTTTTGTCCAGCTCCTGAAAATACCAGGACACGGAGTTTTCCATCGCAGTATATAGATTTTGATTTTGGTTCCAGGCTTTATATGGGTAAGTTGTTCCGTCCCACTTCAAAGAAGTCTGCCCGGGAGTAATGACACCAGCGTCTAATGCAAATAACGCATCGTAAATTTTGTAGGTGGAGTTCGGCGAAACCCTTAACACACTTTTCTCTTTATTATAGATATGGTATTGTGCTTTCTGCAAATCGTACAGGACGAAGCTGCCCTCATACCCGTTGAAAAAAAACTTTAAATCCTCATATGTTGTCTGGTTGTTTTCGAAATGGATACGATCCTCTCCATAAGACATGGCCGAAACAACCGGTATCTGACAAACGACCAGGGCTGCAAGCAAGCTGAATATCGCCATGCTTTTTAATGTTAATCGTCTGGATTCTGTTGAAAAGGCAGCGATCCGCTCAATCCTTTTTTTCAAGTGTTGCTTGGAACTGGCTAGTTGGTTGACCATGGCGAACCGGCTTGCAGAAAAGGAGGATTTCCGCGCAAACTTGATGATCGTGTTTCCGTAGGCTGCATAGTCGTCTGGAGCGAGTGTTTTCAAGACGGCATGGTCACAGGCAATTTCCCGGTCTAACCGCATTTTCCGGAATGCCATCCAAATCAGCGGATTATACCAGTACAACATTTGAAACAGGACGACCAGGTAATTCGTGACAATGTCTTTATATTTCACGTGATGTAACTCATGAAGGAAAATGTATGTCAGTTCTTCCTCGGAAAGCCATGCTTCTGCCCCACGGGGCAGGATGACATAGGTTTTGAAAATGCCGAACGTCATCGGCGACTTAAAAAGCGGTGAATCCGCCAGCACAGGTTTTTGCGAGACATGCAAACGTTGCTTGCATGTCTCGAATATAGAGAGTATTTGCTGATTCGTCATGGCCCTGGCAGATTTTTTTACTTGGCGCAGCTTCAGCCATGCATGCAGGTTCAGGCCAACCATCACAAGGATGCCAGCAACCCAGACAATGGTCAGGATTTGATTTAGCCATGTCACGTCGAACCGATTGACGGAAATGGAAAAATCGTGCGCCCAAGCTCTTCCGTTTTCCGTTAGGAGATTCTCTGGGGAAGAATTGGTCGGCGATGGATTGTTCGTTTGGTTCTGGTGCCACACGAATGAAGCTCCAACGTGCACTATACGTGCAGGGAGAAAGGGAAGTGTTAGCGCAGTCAGCAAAAGAAACCATAAATTGTATTGCCATTTGGATGATAGCTGGTTCTGAAAAATCTTCCGGATCAGTACGATGGCAATGACCACGACAGAAGATACAAACATGCATACGGCCAGGTGGAAGTCTGGCATTCTATTCATCTCCTTGTTCGGGAACCGATTGTAAACCCATTTGTCCATGTTGTCGTCAAAATGATAGTCAAGGCAGGCAATCGCTGCACTTCGTATAAATAGTATACTACTATAGACGATGATGAAATGAGAGAATAAATCAGAAATGAAGGTGGAACAAAAAAGGGACACATGCCAGGTCTTCCGACATGTGTACTCCTTTTACTTAAAAGCGTTAAGTGTGGCTTCGGCTGCTTTTGCAACCAGCTCATCGTCATACTCTGCATCCTCTGTTTTGTGCCGGGACATTACCGCCATGACGATTGGTTCTCTCCCTGGAGGCCATACAATGGCAATATCATTCCTTGTGCCGTAACTTCCGGCTCCGCTTTTGTCCCCGACTGTCCATCCTTCCGGTTTTCCTGCACGTATCAATGCGTCTCCATTTGCATTTCCTTTCATCCAATCGATAAGTAATGCTTGTTTCTCCTTTGGAAGAAAATCACCAAGTGCGACTTTTCTCAGGTTGTTGGCCATAGCTCTTGGAGTGCTGGTATCACGTTCATTTCCTGGTGAAAATGCATTCAATTCGGTTTCATACCTCTCGGGCTGTGTCACGTCATCGCCGATTTCACGCAAGGCTTGCTTATAGTGGGCAAGACCTCCAAGAGCATCCAGCAAAAAATTGCCGGCGGTGTTATCGCTTTTTCGAATGGCCGCCTCGCTTATCTCTAAAAGTGTCATGCCAGTATCCACGTGTTTCTCCGTTACAGGAGAATAGGTAACCAGATCATCCTTGCTATAGGTCACGACTTCCTCAAGATCTTGGAGGTCGTTTTGCTTCAACAGGAATGCCGCGGCTAGTAATTTGTACGTGGAAGAATAAGCGAAACGCTCATCCGGATTGTACTCGACGCTTTGATTCGAGCCCGTGTCAATAGCATAGACCCCCAGTCGTGTGTCAAACGCTTCCTCGATTTCGGTGAACGCTTCATCTAAATCGATGGTTTTCGCTGCTTCACTTTTTTCATTGGATGATGCATCTGTTTTATTTTCTGCATTTGAGCAAGCAGTTAGCATTGTCAGACACAGCAACGCTATGTATAGGGTGAATTTCATCAGCCTGGACTTGGCTGGGCTTGTTTTCCTCATCATAATCCCTTCTTTCTGTCAAAGTAAAGTACTCTCCCGACGGATTGATTGTTACATTATGCATTTATCCCTCCTACAATCTTTTGATTACACGTGTAAGACAATATTACATATGTAATCAAAGGAAAGTCAACCCCGAAATGATCTGGTTGCAAGGGAAAGGGGGAAGAGGCATCAACACGAAAGGACCTGGTCGATGAAAGAAAAAGATGGATGAAACGCTCGATTAATAATCAAGCACATGGGGTATTTACAAAGGACGATCGGCAGAAAGTGACTGGCATGTTTTAATCCAGAATACGGCGGTCCCTGGTATATTTTTCATACCAAAGCCTTGCAGGAAATCCAGTGGCAAATGGAGAAAAGGGAAGACATGACTTGATTGCAAAAGTACAATGGCTGCTTATAAATTTTCAAACGGAAAGCGGAGCATCGAAAGGGGATTTATTCGTTTTGAACACCAAATACTTAGATTTGCTAGCCCAGAAATACAACAGTGAAGAAAAAGTGGTAACGGAGATTATTAACCTGGAGGCGATTCTCAATCTGCCCAAGGGTACCGAACATTTTGTCAGTGACCTTCACGGCGAATATAAAGCCTTTCAGCATGTTTTAAGAAATGGTTCAGGCAAAGTGAAAGAGAAAATAAGCGACCTGTTCGCCAAGGAGTTATCAGAGGAAGAAATCACCGAATTTGCGACATTGGTATATTACCCGGAAGAAAAACTTCAGTTGATTAAAAACAATTTCAACAATACACAAGAATTAAATGAATGGTACACGGAAATGATCGAGCGGATGATCAAGCTGATTTCCTATGCTTCCTCCAAATATACTCGCTCCAAACTAAGGAAAGCATTGCCGGAGCAATTCGTATATATTATCGAAGAACTGTTGTACAAAACAGATGAATTCACCAACAAGAAAGAATATTATACAAAAATCGTCCAGGAGATTATCTCGCTCGGGCAAGCAGACAAGTTAATTATCGGGCTTGCTTATACAACCCAAAGACTGGTTGTCGATCACCTTCATGTCGTAGGCGATATTTATGATCGGGGACCGGAACCGGACAAAATCATGGAAACGCTGATCAATTATCATTCCGTTGATATCCAATGGGGCAACCACGATGTGTTATGGCTGGGTGCTTTTGCAGGGTCCAAGGTTTGTCTCGCCAACATCATTCGGATATGCGCTCGCTATAACAATTTAGGTATCATCGAAGATGCTTATGGCATCAATCTCCGGCCGCTTCTCAATCTTGCTGAAAAGTACTATGCTGACAATCCGGCTTTCCGGCCGAAGAAACAGCCGGAGGAAAAGTTGTCCGATTATGAAGAATGGCAAATTACGAAAATTCATCAGGCAATCACGATGATTCAATTCAAGCTCGAAAGTCCGATCATCAAGCGGCGTCCATACTTCAATATGTCCGACCGGCTGCTGCTAGACAAAGTTGATTACGATAAAAACGAAGTGACGATTCACGGAGAAAGGTACCCAATTGAAAACCCATGCTTTGCCACAGTCAATCCAGAGCGTCCGGAAGAACTGTTGGAGGAAGAAGCAGAAGTGATCGATCGACTGCTGTTTTCTGTTCAGCACTCGGAAAAGCTGGCCAGACACATGAAGTTCCTGATGAAAAAAGGCAGTCTTTACTTGAAATATAACAGCAACCTGTTGATTCATGGCTGTATTCCTTTGGATGAAGATGGAAATATGGAGAGCATGGAGGTTGATGGCAAAAGCTACAAAGGGCGGGAGCTATTTGATGTTTTTGAGCGCCATTTGCGCCATGCCTTTGCCCATCCGGAAGAGACAGACGATTTGGCGACGGATATGGTCTGGTATTTATGGACCGGAGAATCTTCCTCTTTATTCGGAAAAAGAGCGATGACCACCTTTGAAAGGTACTTCATCAAGGACAAGAAAACGCACAAAGAGCAGAAAAATCCTTATTACTACTTACGCGAACAGGAAGACATTTGCCGGAAAATTCTCGAAGAGTTCGACATGGACCCGGATCAGGGCCATATCATCAATGGCCATACACCGGTAAAAGAAATTGAAGGGGAGAATCCCATCAAAGCCAATGGAAAGATGATCGTGATAGACGGAGGCTTCTCCAAGGCTTATCAACCGACAACGGGAATTGCGGGCTATACGTTGTTATACAATTCCTACGGGATGCAGCTCGTCGCCCACAAACATTTTAACTCAAAAGAAGAAATCCTGCAGAACGGGATGGATGTATTATCCGTGAAACGACTGGTTGATAAAGAACTAGAAAGGAAAAAAGTGCGGGAAACAAACGTCGGCGAGGAACTATTGCAGCAAGTATCGATTCTGAACGATTTATTGGAATACCGGTATTTGAAATAAACATAAATATGATTCCCCTTTTTGAGAGGGTTAAGAGTGAATAGCAAAAGAAGCCAAGCCAAGCGGGCTTGGCTTTCATCTTTTTTATTGGTGATTCTTCCCCACATTTTCTTGTTGCATGGAAAAAACTAATTCCACATTTACTACGATACTTTCAACATACTTTTCCTCCATATAAACAAGTATTTTCCAAATACCAGCTGGTTGAAATTTTAGCGCAGAAGGCATATTGACACTATATCACCGCATTCTTAAAGAAAGTCCCGGAGTCTAAAATTATTATCTTATCGGTTCCTTTTTCCCAAAGGTATCCTTCTTTCCTACAATCTTATAAGTATGGTCTTAATTATGTGCAAAAAGTTAATGAACATATTCTGATGGATGGTTATTCAACCAACAATAGAATGGAAAGAGGATTTGATAATTTTGTGAATTTCCTTATAATTGGAAATGTGAAATGTTTTATACATTATTAAATGTTAAAGGTGAATAGAAATTGAATAATACAAAAAAGAGTAGAAAATCCATGAAGGTCGTAGGAGGAACTTGCTAGTCAGTGTAAAGTTACACGCCAAAACAATTAATGCTATAAAATAAAAAATACAATTCAACATATCTTTAGCAATTAAGCACTAACTTCGAACATTGGTTGATTAGTTGTTTATGTTTGAGAATGAGGAAAAGACAAAACGAAAGGGTTGGAGGTGTTATTATGAAAAATAGAAATATTGTCTACACAATATGTATTGTGGCTCTAATTGCCATTACTTCTTTTGGTTTATATAAATGGTTTATTAAAGGTGAATTAAGACTTGATACAATAATCTTCTTTTCCTTAATTATTGCATTTTTGTTTAATTATATAGCTAATGGTAGAACAGGAATAGAAGATCAGGATGAAAGGGAAGCTTATTTATCTAAAAAGGCATCAGGGTTAAGTTACTTGATTTTAGTGGTCTGTTTGGGATTAATCTTGTTTATAACTGAAGGAACCGGAATGCTTGCGGAATTAAAAAATATACCTCTTGTTATCTGCTTTTCTATAAGCTTAGTCATTTACCCTACGGTTCGAGCGATTATGTTTTTTAATCAACGATAACATACTGAAATATCCCATAAGTATAGCTAGGTTACTAAATAAAAGGAGGCTTAGTTTAATAAGACAACAAAAAACGCTTGGGTAAATTAAAATCCAAGCGTTTTTTGTTTGCTATTTGTTTGGTATTTTTGGTGTTAAACACCATGTGTTTAGGTGTGTTATTTAGAAGTAGAATTACACGTGAAGTGAACCCTATTAAAAACTAACTGTACAGAACGGTAATGGTGTATATCAATTGTTTTAATCTTCCTTCCGATGGTTATACAATGAAATAAAATGATTTGAACAAAGGAGGAACAGCATAAATGAAATCTCTAGAAGAAGCATTACATCATAAAATAGGGATGGGTACGGCTCCATTAGGCAATATGTTCCGGGAGGTTCCGGAAGAGGAAGCGCAAACAACGATTCAAACAGCTTGGGATCAAGGAGTACGTTACTTTGATACAGCTCCTTTCTATGGTGCAGGCCTGGCGGAGATGCGTGTCGGTGAAGTATTGTCCGACTATAATCGGGATGATTATGTGATAAGCACTAAAGTCGGGCGCTATGTTCTTGATGAGAAAGAAGACAAAGAAGGATTGTTCCAGTATGCCCGTGACAATAAAGTCGTCACCGACTATACCGAGGATGCGACGAAGCGGTCGATCGAGCAGAGCCTGGAACGGTTAAATACAGATCGGTTGGATATGGTATTTGTTCACGATGTTTCGCCTGACTTTCATGGGGAAGAGTGGACTGCGAAGTTTGAAGAGGCCAGAAAAGGCGCCTTCCGTGTGCTGACACAGCTTCGGGAAGAAGGCGTTATTCGGTCTTGGGGGCTTGGCGTCAATGCGACTGAACCGATCGAATTGGCGATGATGCTGGAGGAAACCCAGCCGGATGTTTGTCTTTCGGCTACACAGTACACTCTTCTGCAGCACGAGCATGCCTTGCAGCGGATGATGCCGACCGCTGAAAAGAAAGGCATCGATATTGTGGTCGGAAGTCCGTACAATTCTGGAGTATTGCTTGGCGGTGACCATTATAACTACGAAAAAGCAGGCCCTGAAATTTTGGACCACGTAAACCAGTTAAATAAAATCGGCGAGAAATACGATGTCCCATTAAAAGCGGCGGCACTTCAATTTTCGACTGCCCATCCAGCAGTCAAAGCTGTGATTCCTGGCTCAACTCATCCAGGAAGAATCCAAGAGGACATCGAGATGATCCAGCGGGACATCCCGAAGGAGTTCTGGGACGAATTGAAGCAAGAAGGCTTTATTTCAACGAATGCTCCATTGCCGACATCGCGCTAGAGCTAAAGTATAGGAAGAAGGAAGGGGCCGCCATATCAGTCCCTTCCTTTTTTTATCAACTTCTCTTAATCACTTTTTCTTCCCATCTCAAAATCCCTTCTATGGGCAATAGATATTTTAATCTTTTGATAATAGTGATAAACTAGAGAGGAGATAAAAATATTTGGAAAAGATGTAGAACTTTGTCGAATCTAACCTTGCTGTTGTAAACGCCTTCGCAGAAGTACCTACATCTTTAGCAAACGTTAGGGAGTTTGAAGGTAAAATGAGCAAATCATATACGAAAGCAGACGTTATCTTAATTGGTGCAGGAATCATGAGTGCAACGCTTGGAACGTTGCTGAAAGAATTAGTGCCGGAATGGAACATTCGTGTATTTGAAAAGCTTGATAGCGCAGGAGAGGAAAGCTCGAATGTGTGGAACAATGCCGGAACAGGACACTCTGCATTATGTGAGCTGAACTACACACACGAGAAACCAGACGGATCAATCGACATTTCCAAAGCCATTAAAGTGAATGAACAATTTCAGGTATCCAGACAATTTTGGTCTTACCTTGTCAACAACAAACGCATTGAAAATCCTCAGGAATTCATCATGTCTTTGCCTCATATGAGTCTTGTCCAGGGGGAACGAAACGTAGAATTTTTAAGAAAGCGTTTTAAAACAATGGCGGATAATCCTTTGTTTGAAGGCATGGAATTTTCAGATGATCCAGAACAACTCAAAAAATGGATTCCGCTTATTATGGAAGAGCGGACGATGGAGGAGCCGATCGCTGCCACGAAAATCGATACGGGAACAGATGTCAATTTTGGCACTTTGACTCGGAAAATGTTCAATCATCTGGAAAGCAAAGGACTCGAAGTAAACTATAAGCATAGTGTAGAAGACATTAAGCAAACAAGCGAAGGCGATTGGGAAGTAAAAGTACAAGATATGGAAAATGAAAAAATAGAATATCACACGGCAAACTTTGTCTTTATCGGCGGTGGAGGCGGGAGCCTGCATCTCCTGCAAAAAACGGGCATACCGGAATCAAAGCATATCGGTGGTTTTCCGGTCAGCGGTCTCTTTATGGTGTGTAATAATCCAGAAGTCATCGAACAGCACCACGCTAAGGTTTACGGTAAAGCGAAGGTGGGTGCTCCGCCGATGTCCGTGCCGCACCTTGACACACGGTTTATCGATAACAAAAAATCGTTGCTGTTCGGTCCGTTTGCCGGATTCTCGCCCAAGTTTTTGAAAACCGGCTCGCTGCTTGATCTGGTGACATCCGTTAAGCAGGATAATCTGGCTACGATGGTCGCAGCAGGTGTGAAAAATGCTTCGTTGACAAAGTATTTAATCGAGCAAGTGATATTATCCAAAGAAAAGCGGATGGAAGAACTGCGGGAGTTTATTCCGAATGCGGACAGCAAGGATTGGGATTTGGTTGTGGCCGGCCAGCGTGTCCAAGTTATCAAGGACACCGAAAATGGCGGCAAAGGAACGCTGCAGTTCGGTACGGAGGTAGTAAGTGCTGCTGATGGATCCATCGCCGCCTTGCTAGGTGCATCTCCAGGTGCCTCAACTGCTGTATCCGTCATGCTTGAGGTCATTGAAAGATGCTTCCCGCAGTATTTGAAGGAATGGGAACCGAAAATTAAAGAAATGATTCCGTCGTACGGCGAAGCCCTTTTGGAAAAACCGGAGCTGATCCGTGAGATACAGACTTCTACGGGACGGGCGCTTGGGTTGGCAGACGCTGCGTATACCCGTAGCAAGTAATATTTTTAGGAAGTATAAATGGCTAATTGGTTCATTTATACTTCCTTTTCAAACTGTGTAACTATCCATTTTGAAAAAGTGAAAGGGGCGTGGATAAGTTTTGAAGAAACGATCGCTTTTCCTATCACTTTTTATATCTAGTCTCGTAGCATGGTTAAATCTCTTTGATCATAGCTATTTCCATGGAACGGTCATGTTCCTGGTCGTCCTATTGGTATCCATAGAACTGATAAGACCATTTAACATCAGAAAGAGGGTAGCAAATCCCATGAAATCTGAGTAGTCAATTTCAGCCCCGGTAAAAAAGCTCTTCATTCACTTGGTCATCATGAAATCTCCTAAGAAACCCCACAAAAAGAAAACGATTTATGCTACATTAAAGTAAAAATACCTATTAAAAAGAGGTTCGGTAAATCGTGCATTCTCCATTAACTGCCTTTATAACGCTAGTTTGCACCTCTGGTGTACTTAATCTGTATCTATGCTTCTATGTGTTTAAAAAGCGCCACAATTACCGGGATATTGCCAACTATTTCATTCTTTATACCGCCTCGATAACCGTTTACTGCTTTGCATATGCTTTCGGCCTGATGGCAACAAGCCTTTGGGAAATGAAATTTTGGACAGCCGTTCAATACGTTGGGCTGCCATTTTCTCCGCTTTTAGGATTGCTGTTTGTCATGAAATACCTAGGGATGAAAATTACGAAAAAGAGTTTGGTAGCGCTTCTGATTCTCCCCTTTATGAGTTTCCTGATGGTTGCCACCAATGATTTCCACCATCTCCATTACCGAATTTTTGAAATCGACCCCGTGCTGGGAGTACCTTATGTCCACCAGGAAATCGGCGTATGGTATATGATTCACGGTATTTTCACCTTCGCTTGTATGTTTGTTGCTTTTTTACTCGTGCTATCCCGTTGGAAGGAGACGTCGAGAGTCTATCGATCACAACTATTTGCGGTCATGTGCGGTCAACTCGTACCCATGGTTACTGCTTTTGTCTATTTAACCGGCTTCACGCCTTCGGGTATTGATCCTGTTCCGATGGTGTTATGGCTTTCTTCTCTTTTGTACTTGTGGGCGATCAATTCGTCCCGTTTGTTCACCCTCATGCCGATTGCCAAGGATGCGATCTTTCATAGTATCAACGACGGCGTAATCGTTTTGGATGAATCCTTCCGATTAATTGAGTTTAACCAGGCGGTGAAGAAAATGTTGCCGAAATTGAGTAAAAATTTGTTCGGAGTGGAATTTAAACAGGTGTGGCCGATTCTTTCAGGAGCACCGCTTCCTTCCAAAATAGAACCAGTGGATTTCCAAAGAGAGGTCCTATTAACGGTTGATGATGCAAGGCGTACCTATCAGGTTCGGACAGCTCCACTCCAGCAAGCGAAGGGTCTATTGATTATTTTTACCGACATCACGGAAATAAAAAGGCTTCAGCTACGGTTAGAGAATTTAGCCTACTATGATGAACTTACCCAACTATATAACCGACGAGCGTTTTTCCAAAAGTGCGAGGAAGCATTCAGTGAAGCAAAAAATAACGCTTTGCCACTTACCGTGATCTTGATGGATGTAGATTTCTTCAAAAATGTGAACGATACATATGGACACCATATCGGGGATCAATTGCTTATCCATGTGGCAAAGATCTGCCAGGACCAATTACAGGAAAACATTCTTTTTGCCCGTTACGGCGGGGAAGAATTTGTGCTGGGGATGGCAGGAAAGAATGCACGGGAGGGCTGGGAGCTGGCTGAACAACTGCGCACGAGTGTGGAGACTCATGCGCTCCAGACAACTGAGGGAATGGTTTCTGTCACCTTAAGCTGCGGGGTTGCGGAGGCGGAGAAAGTACCGGAAGAGACCCTGAACTTAGTTTTGAATAAAGCGGATAAAGCGCTCTATGCCGCAAAAGGAGAAGGACGAAATCAGGTGAAGATTTATTAACGCATTCGAATGCCTTTTTCCAATAATTATTAAAAATTTCCAACAACTTACCGATATATAGAGAAAGAGAACGTAACCGACAAAAGGGGTGCTTTTACATGAAAGTCGATTTAAGTGTAAAGGGACACTATGGTGAGCGCAGCCAGTTCCAACCGTTCAATACGAGTTTTCTAAACAAAAGCGATTGGAATAAAACATTACCAGCAGCAGAGAAACCTGCTTCTATAAATGCTCATAAGGAGGAGGCACTCCGACGGATGATGTCTCCTGTGCTGGTGAACCTATCTAAAAAGGGAGATGGCACGATTTCTTTCGATAAGCAGGGATATAGCCGGGAGGAAGTATTGGCAATGCGCGAAAGTGATTTGGAAGGCATGGATATAAACTGGGCATCTTTGGAGTTACAGCTCACCAATCGGAATGCAAGTGTATCGTCCACCGATAACATTGCGAACGATCTTGACTATCTGGCATCACAATATGTTCAGTTTGCCCAACAGATAAAACAGAGCTACTCGGGTGAGAAGCAGGCAGACCAGCTTCAAAAGCTTGAAGCTATCATTGGTACGCAAATCGAAGAATATGCAGAATCATTTTCCACCATCGTTGGGGGGTTCCTCGAGAATAATGGAGTCAGTGGTGAACAAACAGCGTTAAAAGATAGTGTTTTATCACAATTCCAGCAAAGAAAAGAGCAGTATCAAACATTTGTGGAGCAGAATGAGGATTTTGCAGGGATCAGGGGAACCGCGGATGAGTGGCTGCTAGCCGATAACCAATTTATGGCGGAACAACTGCAGCATGCATATACAAAGGAAAAAGTCGAGGGAAAAGATAAGGAAAACAAAGGGTATGGTGATGGAGGACTTAGCCGCGGTCGGCATATTGGCTAAGGAGACACGGAACGTTGGGTATAACTCCCGGCAGCTTGGGTACAACAAGCATAAATCGGAAGAAGAATTCGGCGTCGAACTTGGTTTGACTGCCATGAAGTTTTCGCTGCTTACCGATACCTACGATATCAGTGACAGCGTAAAGGCAAAGCTGGGAACGGCATTCGATGCCTTTATTGAAAAGCAAAACCAAAAAGCGGAGGATTATATAATCAACAGGAGAAATGATCCGTTCACAAGGGATAAGGAATCGTATGCCGTTGAGTGGGATAAACAACTTGTTTCCGAGATTGTCAGCAGCATGGCGGGAAGTTTAGGAGAAAACGACTTCAATGCTGCATTTAAGCAAGCTGTGAAAACCGCTATGCAATCCTATGCCGATAAGACACAGAATGATCAAACCGACAGCCTTTCCCGGTATCACCCTTACCATAATACTTGGAACACTAGCGATTATATCGGTGATTGGAACCGTTTTGTAGAGCGTCTGTCGGGTGGAAATGAACGGGAGGATGTAAAGGTGTCCGATCATTTATCCTTTTCGACTGTGGATCTTTCCATATAGGCAGAGCATCATGCTTGCCTTGAAGTCCACTCCGAGGTTTATAGTAGGTTACATAGTGAAATGTGGTACAAAAGCTGGTAGAAAGACCACTTTGGTTCCACGCATTCACTACTAAACGAAAGGAGTGTTGCAGCAGTGAATATACATCCTGATCAAAAACCGATTGGGTCCGGTTTCGATCCTTATGCAACTGCTTCAGAAGTGATAGGAGATATGGATTTATCAGGGAAAACAGCCATTGTAACGGGCGGTTATTCAGGCATCGGCCTGGAAACTACCAGGGTGTTGACGAACGCCGGAGCAACTGTGGTTGTCCCTGTCCGGAATGTGGAAAAAGGGGAGGAAGCGCTGAAAGGTCTTCCCAATGTGGAGTTAAATACCATGGATTTACTTGATCCTGCCTCTATCGACAAATTCGCAGAGGATTTCCTTGCCTCAAAACGTCCATTGGATATGCTCATCAACAGTGCAGGGATCATGGCGCCACCATTAAGGCGAGATGAGCGGGGCTATGAATCCCAATTCGCAACCAACCATCTTGGTCATTTTCAACTGACTGCCCGTCTGTGGCCAGCTTTAAAGCAAGCGGATGGCGCCAGAGTTGTGGCGGTCTCATCGCGTGGGCATCGGCTGGGAAACATTGACTTTGAGGACCCTCATTATGAGCATCATGCGTACGATAAGTGGAAAGCATACGCACAGTCGAAAACAGCGAACAGTTTATTCGCCCTGGAATTGGACGAACGAGGAAAGGCCCACCATGTCCGTGCCTTTTCGGTACATCCTGGGTTGATTCCGAGCACTGACTTGGGTAGGGACTTAACCGAGGAAGAGTTTGGACCGAAGCAAATGAAAAACAGCAAGAACGGATCCGGATCCAAGGAGGAGACGCCGCAATTCCATACCATTGAGCAGGGAGCCGCCACCGTTGTCTGGTGTGCTGTGAGCCCGCAGCTTGATGGGCTTGGCGGAGTTTACTGCGAAGACGTCGATATCGCAGAAGTCGTTCCGGAAGACAGTGAGAAAGCCACAGGTGTCCGACCGTGGGCGGTTGATCCTGATGCGGCCCGCCGCTTATGGAAGTTGAGTGAGGAAAATACCGGAGTTCCTTTCACCGTTTCGTAAAACATTATAAGGAAAAGATAGCCATCAAGCAGGTACACGATTTGTATCTCACTTGGTGGCTTTAGTATTAAGATTATTTCTTCTGCATCTGTTCATAGCGATCAATCTTATAATCAACGAGCTCCAACGCTTATCGATTTCATTGCGCTGTTCTAGCAGGTTTTCCTGTTGTACGTATGATTTCCCCCGCTGTTCTAATGAAATCCGGGAATCACCGGTACCAAGGAAAAAAATTTTTGGAGATCCCTGATGCTCATATCGGTAGCACGAAAACATTAAATCATTTTCAACGCGTAAGTGTTCCTTTCAGAAAATCGACGGTAGCCGTTTTTTCTCGCTCTAAATCAGGGAGTAAGCCGGCTTTATCATAGTAACGGATGGTATCAGTGAAATATTTAATTGCTCCGCGACTTGTTTGATTGTTTTTGGCATGGGAAACATCCTATCTGATTGTGTGATTATCTTTGAAAATGGGAAAGGTACTTAGGAAACAGTATATACCTTGGAGTATACTTCAAGGAAACCAATAAATGTCTATAGAGGCAGTCGTTCCTTTGCTGCTTTTTCAAGAAGCATTGCAAATCACAAAAGGTTATATTATAATTTAATTGTGAAGTGTTTCACAAAATAAAATAAATAAGGTGAAAAATTTTTGTGTCTCATTGTGAACTGAATCACAATTTATCCTGATGAAATGGGAAATGGGAGGAAACCATGATGATGAATTTGACACCTGGCAGCAAAGTTGTATTGGTCGGTACAGGAGCGGTTGGATCCAGCTATGCTTATACACTGATGAACCAAGGAATTTGTGATGAGCTTGTGTTGGTTGACTTGAATGAAGAAAAAGCGAGAGGCGATGTCATGGATTTGGATCATGGAATAGTCTATGCACCGAGTTCGATGCAAATAAGGTTCGGCAGTTACCAGGATTGTCACGATGCAGCACTTGTCGTGATATGTGCCGGTGCAGCACAAAAACCGGGAGAAACAAGACTGGATTTGGTAACGAAAAATGTGAAAATCTTTGAATCGATTGTCACCAATGTAATGGACTCCGGATTCAATGGCATTTTTCTGGTGGCTACCAATCCGGCAGACATTTTAACCTATGCAACAAGAAAGTATTCCGGCCTGCCAAAAGAACGAGTGATTGGCTCGGGAACGATTTTGGACTCGGCAAGATTCCGTTATTTACTTGGGGAAGAATTTGAAACTGCCCCTACGAGCGTTCACGGCTATATTATCGGGGAACACGGAGATTCTCAGCTTCCGGTTTGGAGTTCTGCGAATATCTCCGGCACACCGATAGCCCCTAAGTTGACGGAAGAAAGAAAACAGGAGATTTCGACCCAGGTGCGGGAGGCAGCTTATAAAATCATCGAATCCAAAGGGGCGACTTTTTACGGAATCGCTATGGGATTGGCGAAAATTACGAGAGCCATCTTGAAAAATGAAAATGTCGTCCTTCCGGTTGGCGCCATGCTGGATGGGGAATTCGGTCAGAAGGATGTCTATATCGGTGTTCCGGCCGTGATCAACCGGACAGGGGTGAAAAAGGTCGTTGAGCTGGCACTTGATGAAAAAGAACAAAACCAGTTTGATCATTCGGTGAAAACGTTGAAAGATATTCAAGCCACCATTTGGGGAGAGTAAAGAGGACTCCTTGCTACTTTCTTTGCAATTATTCCATCCACTATCGTCACGTAAAGAAGATAGGTGACAGGCAGGGGTAATAGCTTAAGCTGCAACTGGAACATAATAAGGGTAAAGTCAGGTTGCGGAAGGAAATCGGATTGAAGCATCATCACTTGGTAAAACAAGCTGTAAAGCATCGCCAACAGAAGCAAATAGAAAAAGGTAAGGGCAATTTACATTGGTGGCAGCTGTCCTTGATCGGAGTCGGATCCATCATCGGAGCGGTTTTTTTTCTCGGTACAGGACTTTCCATCAAAACGGCGGGCCCGTCCATTTTTATTGGTTATCTGATAGCCGGTCTTACGATATTTTTTGTATTCAACGCCCTGGCAGAAATGACGATAAACGACACGGCACCAGGTTCTTTCCGCACCTATGCCACGAAAGCATTTGGCCATGCCGCAAGCTTTACTTCTGACTGGATGTACTGGCTGTGCTGCCCCCGGAAGGGGAGTGTTTCCGCAACGCTGGACTAGCACTCAACTTCATTAGGTCGAGTGAGATCCTTATAAAAGGTTATTTTCATTAGTGCGCAATTTCTATCAAAAGTGTAAAAAGTGAAAAGCAACAAAACCGACGAAAAGAGCCTAAAGAAAAAAGCCCTGATACCAACGGAATCAGGGCTTGTATTCACAAAGACTCATGAATAATTTTTTTGTAATAAAGGAAAGAAAGGAACCCGAATATCGAATAGAGCGCTGTATACAGTCCCATCACGATAAGCATCGGTGTCCAAAGTTCGGTGCCGAAAAAGAACCAGCCGGATCGAACGGCAAAGTAGCTGTGAAGCAGCCCGACAACTAGCGGAATTCCGAAGTTGAATATTTGTTTTCCACGGATCCCCTTTTCTAAGTCTTTCCGGGTAAAGCCTAATTTGCGCAGAATGGTATAGCTGGGTTTTTCTTCTTCGCTTTCTCCCATTTGCTTGAAGTAAAGGATGCAGCCGGAAGTAACAAGGAAGGTCAGTCCCAAGAATCCGACAATGAACATGGTTAATCCCATGATTTGTTTTTGGTTAAGTGTCGATTGGTAAAGGGAATAGTTACCGAATTCCTCACTCATCTCCATACTTTGGAAGATGTCATTTGCTACCTTAACCTGGTCTTCATCTGTCAGAGTGATGCCGATATAGGTCGATGCTTCCTGCTGTAACGCTGGATCTACATCACGCTTCAATTGGTCATAAGTCGTACGATCAACGATGGCAGTAGGAAGACCGCCTACGGTAAAGTAGTTGGATATTATTTTTTCCTTGGAAAGTCCGGCATAGCGTTGTAGTATTTCTTCATTTTTTCCATAAATCTTTACGTTGCCCTCCCCGTCCAGGTTGATCATTTTTTGAAGAGCGTCACTATAGCCGGTAAACAGTGTCTCATTTTCAGTCACATCAACCCCTTCGACACTTGCATCGCTTATAACAGGTACGGTCATTTTTCCGCCGTCTGTATTAAATTCTTCCAAGTTTGCATCGGTAATTTCTGTAATATCGACGTTGGCCGTCAACACCTCGATCTCGGTTGTTTGATAGGCAATGCCATGTTCGGTTAGTTTATCTCCGAAGTTTTTGGCAGCTTCTTGACTTATCAAAGAAAAGTCGTCCGGTGACATGGTTTCTGCTGTTTTTTCCGCCGAATAATAGGAAATGTAAGTCAAGGATAATAAAGCAATCGCAAGTGCTGAGACGGTGGTGATGATGGTCAGAAGCAAGGCATTCGATTTCATACGGAACATGATCGACGATAAGGACAGCACTTCGTTGATGTTCAGATAACCGTCTTTGTTTTTCCGGATTAGATTGGCTACGAATCGGACGGATCCTTTGTAAAAGAAGTACGTACCGATGATAACCGACCCCAAGATGAAAAGCATTAACATATACAACTGGGTTATGGAGTTGAAGTCCCCATCAAACAATTTGGAAGAAACATAATAACCCGTCAGGATCAAGCCAAGTCCTAAAATACCCATCAAAATCTCCCAAATTGATATTTTTTTCACTTTTTCTTCGGTACGCGAAGTGACACGGAATAAGGAAAGAATGCTCTGCCGTCTGATAAACAGATAATTCATCAACATGATTAACAGATAAATCGCACTGAACACGATAAGGGTTTGAACGAGTGCCTGCGATGAAAAATAAAGATTCGCTACGGCTTCGATCCCGGTTACTTTGAAGAAAGCCATTGTAATCAGCTTGGAGACCGAAAACCCTACTGCGATTCCGATTGCCAGTGATCCAAAATAAATCATCAGATTTTCCGCACTGAGAATCCGGAAAATCCGGTTTTTCGTCATCCCGATTAACTGAAAGAGTCCTATTTCCTGGCTGCGCCGCTTGATAAATAAGTTGTTGGCATACAATAGAAACACGGAGACGATTGCCACCAGCAAGACGGACGCCGCACGTACTCCTGCGGCACCTTTTATTCCTGATTTCGCCTCGTCCATTGCCGGATCATACTGCATGGTGACAAAGGCAAAATAGAGAGCCACACTGAAAACCAATGCAAAGACATACAAGTAGTAGTTTTTTAAATTCTTTTTCAGGTTGCGGACAATCAGTTGATTAATGTTCATATTGAATCCCGCCCAGTACGCCTTGGGTTTTCATGATATCCTTCAGGAAGGTTTGCCTTGTCTGATCCCCTTTGTTCAATTGCGTATAAATGCTGCCGTCTTTGATGAAAATGACCCGGCTGCTGTAGCTTGCTGCAACAGGATCGTGGGTAACCATGACGATGGTGGCCTTGCGTTTTTCGTTCAGGTCGCTCATTTTCGAAAGTAAGTCGGATGCCGACTTGGAATCGAGTGCGCCGGTCGGTTCGTCGGCAAAAATGATGCTTGGTTCATGAATGAAGGCTCGGGCTGCAGACGTACGCTGCTTTTGTCCGCCGGAAATTTCATTTGGATACTTGGCCTGGATATCGGCGATGCCCAATTCATCGGCTACACCTTTAAATCGCTTGGTAGCCTCTTGTTTGGACACCTTTGCAATGGATAACGGTAAAAGAATATTTTCTTTAACCGTCAAGGTGTCGAGTAAATTGTATTCCTGAAAAATAAATCCCAGGTGATGCTTTCTGAATTCCGCCAGCTGCTTGTCTTTCCTGCCGGTGATTTCCTCTCCGTTGACCTTGATCGTCCCATGGCTGACACGGTCGATGGACGAGAGCACGTTTAGCAGCGTGGTTTTCCCCGAACCAGACGCACCCATGATGGTGACGAACTCTCCCGCTGCGATGCTAATATCTATCCCTGTCAAGACTTCTTGTTTGGTGAATTTATTTCCATAGCTTTTATGGATTTTTGATGCTTCCAATACATTCATTTGTAACCCTCCAATGCGTTGATAGTCTTATTTTATAATGTCTGATTCCAGGAGTCCTTTCATTCTTCTAACAAAATAACAAAAGCATGTGACACTTTTGTCACATGCCTCGGATTTTCACGAATTCGTCCGGATCCGGGAAAGTCAACGTGAAAATGGCTCCTGCACCGGGTTCTGACTGCACACGGATGTCCATTTTCAAGATGTCCGCTGCCATTTTTGAAAGGTATAATCCCATTCCGGTTGCTGCATTGTCCTGGTGCTCCGTCGTAGAAGTGAAGCCTTTGTCAAAAATCCGGGGAAGATCTTTGGCTTCGATTCCTCTGCCGTTGTCGATGATCTGCAGTTGATCCCGGCCGTCCTTCTGTCTGCTTTTGACCATGATTTCGGAAGAGACTTCACTGTATTTAATTGCATTTGTCAGGAGTTGGCGGATAATAAAGGAAAGCCATTTTGCATCGCTTAGGACAGTGGAAACAGAGAGGTCGACATCGATGCCGATCCGCTTTTGCATGCACCAAGAACGGAGGGAATTTATTTCACCGAACAAAAGCGGCTCCAGTTCTATTGTTTCCATATACAGATCGTTTTCAATAAAAGGAATCCGTTTTTGATGGAGTTGTTGATCCAGCAGCAAGTGGATACGCAGCCATTCATTCTTCAACTGTGACTTCAATTGTTGATCATTTATCCGGTCAATAATCAAATGCAAGGTCGTCATCGGTGTTTTTACCTCGTGAATCCAGGAAAGCAAATCGTCTTTTTCTTGTTCCAGCAGCTGTTGATTGGCTGAAGCATCTTTCTTCAATTGTTCGATTGGAATCACGATGCTCTCGATAATCAGCCGCTGGAAGGGCGATTTTGGTTCCGGCAGGCTGGTCACGTCCAGGTCATATTCGCGGTCGGCAAGCTCCTGGAAGAACTTTGCTTCCCGTTGATACCGGACGATTAGAAAAATGACAAAGACGACAAGGGAAAGAAACACAAAGTAAATGATCGATGAAAAGCGGATGGCTTCATCCAAATATCCAATCAGCAGGGCCAGCAGCTGTATCAACAAGTACAGGATAATCCAGCTTAATCGTTCTCGTAAGAAGCTTCCGATCATTGGCTTCCCTGCTCTTTCGCTACGTAACCCTGGCCGAATTTGGTTTCGATCATGTCGCCAAGTCCCAGCTCGCCGAGCCGCTTCCGCAGTCTGTTGATGTTAACGGTTAACGTATTGTCGCTGACAAATCGCTGATCGTCCCATAATCGATTGATCAACTCTTCGCGGGTGACAATTTTGTTTTTTCGTTCGATCAACAGTTTTAAAATGTACATTTCATTTTTGGTCAGTTCGATCATTCCCGTTTCATTGCTGACACGGTTCCGTTCCAGGTCGATGGTCGCTCCGGCCCAGGTCTTCAGTTCGTTCACATCATTACTGTAATTATATACCCTGCGCAGAATTGCCTGGATTTTGGCAATCAATACATCAAAGTGAAAGGGCTTTTGGACAAAGTCATCTGCCCCGAGATTCATCGACATGACCATATCTGTCGGATGGTCACGGGAAGACAGGAAAATGATTGGAACATTGGAGTGCTCTCGGATCATCCGACACCAATGAAATCCATCAAATTTTGGGAGTTGGATATCGATAATGACTAATTCAGGCTGAACAGCTGTGAATGTTTCCATTACCCGTTCATAATCTTCGATTCCATATACATCGTACGACCACTGCCCGAGCCGGTCTTTGATCTCCTGAAACAAGGTTGTGTCATCTTCGATCAGCAGGATTTTAAACAATAACGTTCACCACGCTTTTTTAATCTTCTAGCAAAAGTATAGCAAAGATCTATGCTTTATTCTCTACTTTCCAGCCGATTTTAGCCCGAACTAAATTGTAGGAATCTTAATCGGTTGATAAACAGGTCGTGTCTAACTGGTACTAATTAAAAAATTTCCCTATCGGACTGCGAAAACAGATTACTGGTTTCAAATAAGGACAGGAATCTGTTTTTGAGTGAAAAAAATAAGAAAATAAAAGGAAAAAAGCGGAAGAAGGAGCAAGTAACAGTAAATTGTTCTTTATAAAGAATAAATAACTGGATATGGCGGTTTTAATTTTATTGCACAGAAGTTAAAATGGTTTTATCGTTCTTTAAAAAGAACGTTTTTATTAATCAACGAAATAACAAGCACTCCCATTCTTTTAAATGGGTTGAAATATAACAAAAACAGAGGAGGAATCATTGTGTATAAAAAAATCAGCACAGCAATCATGGCAGCGGTATTGGGGATCGCTTTAGTAGGAGGGGGGACGTTTGCTTATTTCAGTGACACGGCCACTTCAGCAAGCACTTTTTCTTCAGGAACACTGGAACTTAGCGCCAACCCGTCCACAATAGTAGAGTTGGAAAATTTAAAACCGGGGGATTGGACAGAAAAAAGCTTTTTCCTTACGAATGAAGGAAGCTTGGATATTAAAAAGGTTTTGCTCCATACCGATTATACGGTAACGGATCAAGACGGAAATCCTGTAAGTGAGGAACTGGCTAATCAGTATGCACAGGCACTGAGGGTTGATTTCCTTAAAAATACCGGGGATGGCGACGTTTTTGCTTATCCAATCATCGTTAACAGCACATCATTATTTGAATTAAAAGATTTGGTATTGGAAAATGCGGCAACGGAACATGAATTATTATCTGGTAATTTCATGGGTTTAATAGACGGTATTGAAGCGGGTAATGGAGAAAATGCAGAGGATAGTCTTTACGTGAAATTCAGGTTCAAAGATAGCGGCGAATCGCAAAATGAACTGCAGGGATTGCGATTGAACTTGGAATGGACTTTCGAAGCGATGCAGGAAGATGGAGAAGAGCGATAGAAAAAAGGATAGTTTCCAAAGAGACAGCCCCTTCAGATTGAGTAGTTTCGATAACCTGGAGAAGGTTAGAGCCATGAATAACCGGACAAATAGCAAACAGAACGCTTGGATATTAACATCCAAGCGTTCTGTTTGTTTAAACGAAAGCCCTTGATACTTTACGTCTGTTTCTTCACAAACCTATTAACATAATATGGTGATTTATTCTACGAAACGCAAACTTTTTATTCACTTAGGTGGCGTTCATTTGTTTGGATGTATTGGGACGTTCCATATTTATGACGACATTTCCCTTTTTGTGTCCTCTCTCTACATATCTATGGGCTTCCACAATCTCTTCCAACGCATAGTACCTGTCAATGACCACTTTTAAGTCCCCCGCCTCAACAAGTTCTTTGAGGAAGCTTAAGGCTTCAGGATTTTCTGGTGAATTTTTACCCAAAATTATTTTCCTGCCGCTTGTCAATTGAGTCCATAGCATTCTACCACGTGGTAACGACACAGCGACATTTATATAGGTTCCTTCCTTCTTGAGGGATTTCATACAAGCTGAAAACGAGCTCTTATCTACCGCTTCAAAAATAACATCATAAGTCTCTCCCATACTAGAGAAATCTTCGGTAGTGTAATCAATTACTTTATCGGCTCCTAGCGATTTTACCATATCTACATTCGTGGTACTGCATACACCTGTAACGATTGCACCAAGATACTTGGCAATTTGTACGGCATAGCTTCCTACACTTCCCGATGCGCCATAAACAAGCACCTTTTGACCACTCTGAATGTTAGCTTTTCTAAGATGAAATAGTGCTGTACGTGCCCCTATTGGGATAGCTGCGGCTTCCTCAAAGGTTAAATTGTTGGGTTTAATAGATACTGATCCGTCTTCAGGCAGGCACTTATACTCTGCATAAGCCCCAAAATCCACTAGGGAAGCTGCAAAAATTTGATCCCCTTCCTTAAATCGCTTGACCTCTTTTCCTACTGACTCTACTTCTCCAGCCAGCTCCATCCCCAATATTTCTTTTTTGGGGTGTCTAACACCCAATGCTATTCGGGCAAGCAGCCAAACGGGGAGAGGAACTGTAAAACTCCGTGCACGGATATCTGCTACTGTTACAGTTGTCGCTTTTACTTTCACCAGTATTTCCTTTTCCTTAGGAACAGGTTTTTCTACCTCTTTCAGTTGAAGAACTTCGGGGGAACCATACTTTTGGTACGAGATTGCTTTCATCTATCCACCTCAAATTTGTTGTATTCATTAATAAGATACGAGTATTACGAATAAATAGACCAATGTTTCCCTCTTGATTAACTGATCTTAGGTTATCTGCTTCATTCGCTTAGGAACAGTCCTCTACACGTTCTGCATTTATTTTCATTTTCCTACTGGCTTTACTAAAAGTTAATATTTTAAAATGGCTGACCAACTGACAAGTAATTTGTACATTGACAACAGCTATGGTCAACATACTAGTTGGATTGCTGTTTTGATTTGATAATCAAAGTGTAAATATCAAAAATCGTTAATATACATGGGAAAATAAGAGACCAATTCATATGCGATTTGACGGATTACTTCCCTTCAGTTTAGGGCTTGTCTTATTATGTGCCAGCCCATATGTTGCTTGTCGGTTATATTTTCGGAGAAACGGGTCTTTTTACATGAACGGGTGGAGCCTGTATACTGTGATGACATAATGTGGTGTATGTGGGTTTTATGTGAGTAGTGTAAAAAAGTATACCATATAGACTTTTTAGGAGGCAGGGAATCATCATGGGACACGTGTGCGAAAAAGAATATAACTGTGAAAAAGAACTAACACTTTCGGTAATTGGCGGGAAGTGGAAAATGATTATCTTATGGCATCTGGGAAGGGAAGGGACCAAACGATTTAACGAACTTAAAAGGCTTATACCAGGAATTACACAAAGAATGCTGATAACACAGCTTCGTGAGTTAGAGTCAGATTTCATCGTGCATAGAGACGTGTATCCAGTCGTTCCTCCCAAGGTAGAGTATTCGTTGACCGAACAAGGTAAATCCCTTATGCCGGTGTTGGAAAGAATGTATGATTGGGGCAAAACATACAAAACCTATTTAGACAAGGAAGTCCCCGGTTCAATCCATATTAAAGAAACTACGGAGAAATCGCAGTAACTAATCAAGGGATGAAACACGTTGTTTCATCCCTTTTTTACGCACCTATACGGAGCGGTGGAGGGCAAGATCCATGCATGAAACAGTATAGTTTTGATCACTATATGAGGGAAAAGTGCGTACTTATGATTTTTGGTAAAGTACATTACACTGGTAGAGAAGTTAAAAAAATGCAAGGGAGTTAGTATACATGAAATTACAGTTAGCTTTAGACTTAGTGAATATCCCACAAGCTATTGAATTGATAAAGGAAGTAGAAGAGCATATTGATATTGTGGAGATCGGGACACCGATTATAAATAGTGAAGGGCATCGAGCAGTTCGTGAAGTAAAAGACGCTTTTCCTGACTTGACGGTACTTGCAGATGTCAAAATTATGGATGCTGCAGGATATGAAGTGGCCCAAGCTTCCGCTGCAGGCGCCGACATTGTCACCATACTGGGCGCTGCCGAGGATAGTTCCATAAAGGGAGCTGTGGAAGAAGCAAGAAAACAAGGCAAAGAAATTCTTGTCGACATGATTGCGGTAAAAGATATAAAGACGCGTGCAGAGGAGCTTGACCAGCTTGGCGCAGATTATATTTGTGTGCATACAGGATATGACCTCCAAGCAGAAGGCAAGGATTCATTTGAAGATCTGCGTACCATCAAGCAGGTTGTCAAAAACGCCAAGACAGCGATCGCTGGGGGGATAAAACGGGAAACATTGCCTGAAGTAATGAAAGCACAACCGGACCTCATCATTGTCGGCGGTGGCATCACTAGTAAGGATGATAAAAAAACGGAAGCAGCCAAAATCAAGCAAATGATTGATGAAGGCGTGAACCAATAAGATGCAGACCATGGCCTATACCGACGAAATTTTAGGAGAGCTGAAACAAACCCTGAATAGGGTGGATACTCAGCAGGTAGAGGGTTTGGTGAATGCTATTATTGGCGCTGAGAAAATCTTTGTTGCAGGCGGTGGACGTTCTGGACTTATGGGGAAATCCTTTGTGATGCGGTTGATGCATATAGGATTTGAACCTTACGTAGTCGGAGAAACGGTTACCCCAAGTTTGTTACCGGGAGATTTGTTTATTGTCGGCTCCGGTTCAGGCGAAACACAGAGTTTGGCAGCCATGACGGAGAAAGCAAAAAAAATTGGTGCAAGGGTTGCCGCTGTTACTATAAACCCCGATTCCACGATTGGAAAAATGGCTGACAACGTCCTAGAAGTCCCGGCGCAGGCAAAAGCAGACAACGCTAGCGGAAAATCCATCCAGCCGATGGGGTCGTTATTTGAACAATCGCTGCTCCTGTTGTTTGATTCTATTATATTACGACTTATGGAAAAAAAGGACATGCAATCAGACAAAATGTATGGAAGACATGCCAATTTAGAGTAAATAAACAAGGTGCCAGTGTAACCGTTGCTGGCACCTTTTTCTGTTCTATTTTCAGTAAATCAATCCCGCCTGGAAGAAGATCAAATTGTCGTCAAAGAAGAGCAACTCCGGCTGGAAGAAGAGCAAATGGCGGGCAAAGAAGAGCAACTCCGGCTGGAAGAAGAGCAAATTCGCCCGGAAGAAGATCAAACCCCGGCCAAAGAAGATCAAATCCGCCTGAAAATTGAACCTTTTCCATCGTTTCCTCTCCCGGGACTGCTTATGAATATAACGTAATATGGACGCCGAGCTAAACAAAAAGAAGATCTCTTAGGAGGTTCCTTCGTTAGGTGACCGTGTAAGCCCTTTAATATACTTAATAGTAACTTTTTTCTGAAAATTATATTTACTTTCTCCGAAAACATGTTAAGATTGTTCATACTCTACTAGATTTTCAACAGGAGGATTGGCAATGGTAACATTTTTTGCGGCACTCATCTTACTTATTCTCGGTTATGTATTCTATGGGAAATTTGTAGAACGGACTTTTGGAATCGATGATCAAACACTTACTCCTGCCTATACTAAGCGGGACAATCTGGATTTTGTACCGATGAGCTGGTGGAAGGGCAACCTCATTCAGCTATTGAATATCGCCGGTCTCGGTCCGATTTATGGGGCGGTAGCAGGTGCCCTTTATGGGCCAGTGGCATTTATATGGATCGTAATCGGCAGTATCTTTGCCGGGGCGGTACACGACTATTTTTCCGGCATGATGTCGCTTCGCCATAATGGCGCACAGTTTCCGGCACTGGTAGGCCGTTACTTAGGAAAACCGGCGAAGGTGTTTATTAACGGTCTTTCGCTCGTGCTGATGCTGCTGGTTGCAGCCGCTTTTACAGCGGGACCTGCCCAGTTGATTTCGCAAATAACACCGCTTAGCTTTATGGTTGCTTTGATCATTATCTTCGGGTATTTCTTCTTAGCGACTATTCTTCCTGTCAATCGGATTATTGGCAAAATTTATCCGTTGCTTGGAGCGATTTTGCTTATCATGGCGGTGGCCGTTGCGATTGGTACGATTGTATCCGGCAAACCGATGCCGAACCTGACGATGGCGAATCTCCATCCAGGGGATCTGCCAATATGGCCATTGCTAATGGTCACCATTTCTTGCGGGGCGATTTCCGGGTTCCATTGTACCCAAAGTCCAATTATGGCCTGTACGATGAAAAAGGAATCTGATGGACGTAAAATCTTTTATGGAGCAATGATTATGGAAGGGGTAATTGCATTGATTTGGGCGGCTGCCGGAATGACATTTTTTAACGGAACAACTGGTCTTTCGGAAGCACTAGCTGCAGGCGGTCCGTCCGGAGTGGTGAATGAAATTTCTACCTCGTTACTAGGTACGATTGGCGGGATTCTTGCCATTTTCGGAGTTATCATTCTGCCGATAACAACCGGTGATACGGCACTTCGTTCATCCAGGATGATTGCTACGGATGTTTTGTCTAAATTCTATCGGATGGACAGCAAGTGGAAAGTACTGCTTGTCACGGTTCCGATTTCCATCCCGGCATTTTTCCTGGCCACGATCGATTACACGTTTCTATGGAGGTATGTAGGCTGGACTAATCAGGTCGTGGCCACAGTAATGCTCTGGACTGGAACTTTGTATTTGCTGAAGAATTTCAAGCTGCATTGGATTTGCGGCATTCCGGCTGTTTTTATGACCGGTGTTGTCTGTATGTACATCTTCTATGCGCCCGAAGGCTTGAACCTTGATTACCAGCTGTCTGCCATTATCGGATTTACGCTTACCTTTGTTGTCATTCTGTGGTATGCCAGCCAAATCATCAAATACCGCAGTATCAAGCAGAAAAGTGCCCAATACAACATCGCGTAAGGAAAAGCGTCTTCCGGAGATTTACCTGGAAGACGCTTTTTTTAAAGTCGAATGGAAAGGTTATAGGCCCGATACTTGGAGTACGAGATTGCATGCCATCCATCCCCCCGTAACGAGGTAATGCTGCCAGTTGTTCTTTCCATAAAGAAAGTAGCCATTACACACTCTCGAAAGGATTACTGCTGCCATTCCGAATATCATCCATTTAATTGGAGCATGCATGATAAATGCGAACATCCCCAACAGGAGAAAGCTCAAATGGGCGAAGGTCAAAGCGATGATTTGGAATGGCTGCAGCTGGGGAGCCAGACGATCATTGCCGGCTCCTAGGAAAACAAAGACACCGGACAGACTGATTAATGAGAACAAAATAATCAAGATACTGCTAATCAAATAAATCTCTCCTTTTACTATTGATGTAAAGGTAGATTAAACGGTGGGGTCGACCCCACGTCAATAGTTTTGGTGGAAAGGATAGGAGGCTTCTCGATGATGAGAATCGGAGAATTTGTAAAAGAAATGAAAACGACAAAGGACACTGTTCGTCATTATGAAGATCTTGAATTGCTTGAACCCGCATGGAATAATGGCCAGCGGTTATATGGATTGCAGCAAAAACGCGATTTTGAGGCAATTCGGGAAATGAAATCACTCGGACTTTCATTAAAGGATATTCAGGCTATCGTTAGGTTGAGGCGGATGAATGGCTGTGGTTCCGAACATTTAATAAAGGGTGTTTCGGAAACTCTGATGGTAATGCAGGAAAGACTGGGAGAGGAAGAGCAGGCAATAAGGAATAAAAAGCGGATGGTAAAAGAATTGCTGGGAGCTTTACGAAAAAGCGAGCTGGAAAGGAAGCCATCAACTTCCGGCTAAATAAACAGAACCGGAACTAGCCAACAGCTGTCCCGGTTTTATGTATCTAACGCTTTTTTTGTTTCCGTTCGGTAAATAAGCGAAGCGGCATGGTAATCCGCCACGACTTGCTATTCAACACCCCATCTAGTCGCTCCTGCAAATGGTCCCGTTCCTCCTGGATGATGTCCAGCTTTTGCTCCAGCTGCTTGATTTTTAAAGCATTTTCGTCTTCTGGCAAGGATAGGTTTTTCTCCACATGTTTCCCTTCTTCCGTTTGTGAAAATTCCACTACCAGTCTTTCCAAGTCTTTAAGAGCAGGTAGCAAGTAAATAGACAACTCGGTCTCTAGCCCTTTTCGGCCAAGCTTCTGGAAATAAAAGAGTATGAGTGCGTATAAAAAGAAGATTTGTTCCACTTGAGAGAGTCTTCCTCCGGTTTGATCATCCTCCAAATATAGTCGTTTCACTTCCTGGTAAGGAATCAGCAGGCTCGTAAACAGCCTGGCGACATCGATAAAATGTGGTCCCGTTGTAAAAGAAGTCCAGTCGATGACTTTCGGCGATCCGGTTTTTTTGTCGATCATCACATTTTGAAAAGCAAAATCGCCGTGCAACAATGCATAATGTTTTTCCGGTTCGATAAATTCATACAATCGGCATCCCACCACAACCGTCTTCAATCGCTCGATGATTTTCCTGACACCGTTTAGGTAACGATGCTGCTTCATGATCAATTGTATCGATTCAAACATTTTCTCATTATAGATTGCCTGATGAATCTGGGTGAAAAAATGTACGACCGAAATGGCACGGCCTTTTTTGTATTGGAAAACATAATCAGGATTTGGATAGCTGTTGTTAAGCGACTGAAAACCAATACTGGATAAACGCTGGACTGCCGGGATAATCGTTTTGATATCTTTTTGTGCAGCCGGGACAGCATCTATCCATTCAATCGTTAAATAAGCGATTTTATCGATCACTTGTGCATCGATATACTTCGGTGCCAAGCCTTCCAGTTGCGGAAAGTCTGCGGACAATTGCTTGTAGAAGGTTTCTTCCCGGCCGGCGCCCACCTTGTTGTTTTTATAAGAAGCAATTTTTGTAAAGTATTTCTTTCCTTTATAGTCGTGGATGAAGGCACCTAAATTGTTCTTCCCGTCCATGAATACATAGGTCGAAGAGACCTCCTCGGGATTTGTTGCGAAACCGGCTTGGATTTTTGTTGTCAGCTGTTTGAAGGAAAGGCCGTGCTGCTGCTCCAATGCTTTCCGATAGGCTTTTTTTGCCTGCTTTGGTTTCTCTAAAAACGAATAGGTCCTTCCCAATCGGAAATGGTAGTTTGGTTTGTTGGGGTTTTTCTTGATCAGGGATTTTGCTATTTCTTCAGCAGTCTCCCATTGCCCTAAAAAGTCATAAAGGTTATGGAATTCCAATAAAATCCGTTCACTTTCAGGATGCTGTCGTTTTCCTGTTTGCAGGACTTTTTCTGCCTTATCTGTCTCTCCGGTAAAACGCAGACTGCGCGCATAAGCAGCAAATACGGTAGCATCACAGTTTTCCTGGTTGTTTTTCATGTACTGCTGAAAAAGTGCTGCCGCTTTCCCCCATTGGCGCTGCTTTTGATAGTTTTTAGCCACCTGCAATGCGTTTTGCTCCATCGATTCACCTACTTGTGTCTGGTTCTAAGGATATCCTTTCAAGCATACCATAAACTGGCAGTTTCTTGCATGCTCAGGAAACATCTCTCCACCAAGCTGTCGTTTGGAACCCCAAACGACCGAGTATAAAGGAATTTCCACACTTTTAGCGAACCATAGTAGTAAGAAAATTTAGTCATTTTTACTTAGTCTACCAAACAGGAGGCGGTCGAATGTCCTGCATGAAACGTGGTGATTTAACGATTCATTACCAGTGGATTGAATCGCAAGACCCGTTTGCCAACGAAACGCTGATTCTTATCCATGGAGTTGGCTTGGATATGTACTCATGGGATTTTGTCATTCCTTATTTTCGTAAACATTATCATATTTTACGCTATGATTTGCGAGGTCATGGAGACAGCGATGCAGGCAGGGAGAAAAGAAACATCGATTTGCTGACAGAGGATCTTACCTTCTTGATGAAGGAATTATCAATAGAAGCATATCATTTAATCGGACAGGGGCTGGGTGGGTTTATCGGTATCAAGATAGCGGGGCAGCAGCCTGACCAATTGAGGACAGTGGTATTGTTCAGTGTACCCATCCATTATCCGAAACAGATGGGGGACAAGGTTGTCAGTCAGAGGAAGTATATGGTTGACGGGAAGGACAACATGCTGGCCATGGGAAAAGAAATCGTCGATAAAGCTTGCTATATACCCACAGAAGCAAAGGCTTCTACACTGCTGAATGCTTACAAAAAGGTATCTACGACGGTCTACTTTGAATTGTTCCACACCGGTTTTGGCCCAGATGGGGTCGAAAACCTACGCAGGATAAGGGTTCCTATTCTGATTTTGTCCGGTTCAGAGGATATTATATTTCCACCTGAACTTTCCAGTGCCATCCTGAATTTTAATCCGAATGCAAGGTGTTATACCGTGCCTGAGGCTGCATTCATGATTCAAATGGATCAGCCAAAATTGGTTGCCGACTGGATCGACGGTTTCATCAAGAAACATCGGAATTCCACTTCTTTCATCAGTTTGCAGGAATATGACTACCAAAAACACCTGACGTCTGAATTGTACTCCGAAATAAGAGGGTTGATGCAGCAGGAAATGGAAACATCCGGACAGGACAATATTCTTCTGGTAAATACGATCCATGGTTTTTCGGTTTATTTGAATGGTAACCGATTATTTGAAGGATGGGGAAAACGGAAGGCGAAACAGCTCCTAATCTATTTGAGCATTCAACAATCAGCAACCAGAGAGGAGCTTTGTGACCTATTCTGGCCTGAAGCCGACTTGGACAACGCCAGGAATCGTCTGCGTGTAGCATTGCATCATTTGAAACAGTTGTTGGAAAAAAATAATTTTGCCTATGAAAGTCCAATATTGATAACGGACAGGGAACATGTTTTTCTCCAAGCAAAAGTAAAATCGGATCTCCAGAGTCTAATCGATGCAATCCGTCTGGCAAATCGCTTGAAAGGCGACGAAGAAAAGGTGGCAAGATTTAAACAGCTGCTGTCTGAACAGAGTGAAAACATGATGCCTGGATTATATGAAGACTGGTTTCTTGAAATGCGCAGCTGGATTGAGAAGCAATGGGCTGACATGGCTTTGTTTTTGGCCGACTGGTTTGAAGATGCAAGGGATTATAAATCAGCTGCTTTCTATCTGGAATTATACGGTAGCTACTATGGTGAAGACGAGGAACTGAACGATCGGATGCTGTATTTGAAGGAACCTCGGAATTCATATAAAAACAAACTAAAATGAAGGAAACCGAAAACTGCCGCTAGGGGTATTTTTTGGTCCCTGATGGGAGGAGTTTTCCATCATGTCTGTTTTTTTGGTTACCATTTAAAAAATTTCTTTATCTTTTTCGGTCCATTACCCTTTTTAAAGGGTTATGTAATGAAGGTGTAATGAGTCATCTTGTAAAATGGGGTTAAGAAAAAATCGAATGTCAGGGTTCTCATTCATGCTTCTTGCCGGAAAAACTCAGATAAAGGCAAACCTGTTGAAAGATAGGGACGCAAAGCCACAGGTCTTCTATTGGTAACAATAATGACGGCTGGGCCGCCTGAAATACATATGTATTTTAGGAGGGAATTACCGTGGACTTTTATGAAAAGCTTGATCAGGAGTGGGTGGATTTGATGGTAGAAGCGAAGGATCTAGGGATCGGGATAGAGGAGTTGCAGGAGTTTTTAAAAAAACAAGGTCAGTTTAAGCGGAATGTCACGTACTATGCGTTGATTGCCAAACAGGAGCAAAGCAAGGTGAATCAAACCGGGGAGGCCTAATTATTTTGTGCTGATCATGTCCATTCATAAAGAAGGGAAAATCTGGTTATCACCGGGGATAACAAATAAACGCTTGGATAATGATAATGAATTCATCCAAGCGTTTTATCTTGCGTTCTCCACTGAAGCTAATAGAAAAGGTTAAGCTGTTGGAGAAAGGATTTGTTTTTGCTCTAATTGCGCTTTGGCTGTTTCATCAGCAGGTTTGTAGCCTTTCTCGATAAGCTCTTTTATGTAGATTTTGTTATAGACAAAGGAAAAAACTACCCCGCTTATCCAAGCCCCAATTCCTAATGTAAAAGAACCAAGAATGGCTTCAATTATGAACATAATCGCCGCCCATTTTAAATCCCCGCGGAACAAGGCAGGGAAAAATCCAAAAAAGAAAGTAGTCCAACTAAAGCCTACCTTCACTACTTTTGTTAAACCCGCTTCATTTTGCAGTGTAACTTTCATTCCACTCATCCTTTCAATTTTTTTAAAATAGAGTAAGAATGAGAAAAAGCAAATAAGAAAAAAGAACTATAAATTCGGCAAACTATACTCTATTTTTTTCTAATATACTACATAATACCTATTCTGTTAACAATTATTTTCACCACAAGGATTTTTTTCATGAACGAACCCGATGGAAAATGCCTTATGCATGAAGGAGAGTGCCTGATGCACAGCCAATTTTATCGTGTTTCCGTTTATTGTAACGAAGGAGGGAGTTAAAGAGGACAGGCCTGACAAAATCAAGCCTGTTTTTACTTTGTATAGGAAATTATATATTTAATTGCCTATGGAGACTCCTGCGGGAACAGCACGAACTGAAAATCCCGGAAGACAGCGTTTTGTGCTTACTGAGGAAGTTGAAGTCGTGCCCGTGGAAAGCGAAGTATCTTGCCGCAGCGGTTGCAAACGCAACTCAATCAACAGAATGAAGGGAAGTCCATTTAAGGAAAGTCCACCTTACTTCGCTTTTACTAACATTGTCCAATCACCGAATCCATAAAAAGATTTTTTCCTATCCCTGTTATCATCATGATTTTTTGTTATGTCCAGCCTTTTGTTGCGCTTGAAATGCTCTCTGCTGCTGCTCCATTAGCCTTGTAACGATTTCCGCAGCCGGTAAATCCAAGGCCATCCGATAGCTTTGTCCAGCCTATAACGCCATTGCTTCCAGGTCCCCTGCTTCTGCCGCAGCTTTTCGAATCGGCTTGGTCATGTAGTGGACAAAAGGATAGGCTGCAGGGACAGCTCCTTCATTTTGCTGGATAAACGCATTTTTCAGCCCCCGGGCCCGTCTTCCGGTAAACGCTCGGGTTACCATTGTTCCCGAGAAACGGTTGCCTGCAAGTGCCTGTTTATGCAGGGGTTTTGCCCCACTCTCCGGACAACGCAAAAAGGCAGTGCCCAATTGGACAGCTTCCGCCCCCGCCCCGTCAGCAAAGCAGCAATATCTTGTCCATGCATGATGCCTCCGGCGGCAATCAAGGGGAGATCTACCTGCTGCTTAACCAGGCGCAGTAAAGGAAGGAGCGAAAAATCTTCCGTTTCGTCGTTGTTTTGAAACGTACTGCGGTGGCCGCCGGCTTCTATTCCTTGCAGACACAAGGCATCTGCTCCTGCATGAGCAGCTTCAGCGGCTTCCTCAGGCGAAGTGACGGTTACGATGACATAGCTGCCGCTTTGTTTTAATCTGTCCAGGACGTTGGGAGCGGGGCAGCCAAAGGTAAAACTGACAATCGGGATGTGCTCGTCGATTATTACTTCAAGCTTGTTCTCCCAGTCGTCGTCATCGTTTCTGGGTTCACCTGGGGACACAGCTAACCGCTTCGCTGTGTGTTCTAGTCTGTCGGCATAGGCGTGGAGTGTTGCAGACTCTGCCGTATCCTCGCTTGGGACAAATAGATTGACTCCAAAAGGGCCGCTCGTTAGTTTTCGAGTTTGCTTGATTTCCTCCCGCATTTGCTGAGCGGTCTTGTAGCCGGCAGCAAGGAAGCCGAGTCCCCCGGCATTGCACACCGCTGCTGCCAATGCTGGATTCGCTGTTCCCCCGGCCATGGGTGCTTGTATGATCGGATGCTTAGAAAAGGATGATGGTGTCATTGTTATCCTCCTGTTTTTAAGACTGTTAATCTAATTACTTCTCTATATGGAGGAGAATCCCTTCAATTAAAAAGATTATTTAACAGCAAAAAGCCTGCCTACACCAAGCGTAGACAGGCTGGGATAACAATGATCATCCATTGGCAGCTGTTTTTGGTTTTCTTGCTTCGGTTTTGTCAATAATCGAGGTGCCGACCAGGTCGCCGGTGACATTGAGGGCGGTACAGCCCATCCCGACAAGGGCATCGATAGCTGTCAGAAGACCGACTGCTTCCATCGGCAGGTTCAGCTGGGCGAAAACCGTGGCGATCATGATGATTCCGGCCCCGGGAACACCCGCCGTGCCGATCGAGGCGAGTGTCCCGATTAATACAACCTGCAGCATATCCGTAAAGCTAAGCGGGTCACCGATTATATTGGCCGCAAAAACTGCAGAAACGGCGATTCGGATGGCTGCACCATCCATGTTTATCGTGGCTCCGAGCGGCAGGTTGAAACCGTAGAGGCTGCGGGACAGTCCTAAATTATCAGCAGCGTTCAAGGTCAACGGTAATGTCCCTGAACTGCTTTGGGTGGCGAACGCGGTCAGCATCGGAGTTCGAGCCTGGGAGAAAAAGCGCCCCGGGCTGAACTTGGCCAGAAGAAGGAAAACGGCATATAGCAGAACTTGGGCAATCAAGGCGATATAAAGAACGGCAACCATGTTGCCAAGTTCAAGTAACGTATCGAACCCCTGGCTGCCGACTGTGTTTGCGACAATCGCAAAAATCCCAATCGGGACATATTGCAGGATCACCTTCATGATGGTCAGTGTTGCTTCATTCAATCCGTTGATGACGTTATAGACATTTTCCCCCAGTTCCGCATAGTTTTCTGAAGAACGCAGAGAAGAAATGGCGATTCCGAATGCAAAAGCAGTAAAAATGATTCCGAGCAGATTCAGCTCCGTAAAAGCCGTGGCAATATTGTCCGGAACGATATTGAGCAAGACACTTGCCATACCTGGATTGTCCGGAACCTCGACCGCTTCACTGTTTCCCAGGGTCATCCCGGTACCCGGTTGGAAAACGCCGGCGATGGTAACGCCGATGATAATGGCAAAGGCAGAGGAAACAATGTAGTAAAGGAACACTTTCCCGCCCGTCCTTCCGAGACTGCCGGTTTTCGTTTGATTGATGCCTACCATCAGCGTAAACAATACCAAAGGAATGATCAGGAATTTAAGCAGACGTATCAATAAATCGCCAAGTGGTTCTAATATGGACGCCTCACTGCCAAATAGAAGGCCGGTTATGACGCCGAGTATAAGGGCGGTGGTTATTTTAACAATCAAGGATGTATCAAGGTAGCCTCTCCATACTTTTTTCATCGAATGACTCCTTTATGTTTGGATTCTATTATTACTCATAGTTGTTTACTAGGGATTTACGTTCATAACATACAAGACATTTAGAGTGGAGTCAAAAGCCCTGTTTCCGTTCCCTATGTCGTTTCTTTGACGAAAGAAATAGAGATTCTACCAGTTATCACTATTTCCTTTGTATTTAAATTTGGATGAAAGAAACACGTAGCCAATCACCAAAAGGCCAGTTTTTTGCAATCAACTATGTAGCGTAAAATTTAACGGACCCGGGAAAAGAAGTTGCTTGGATTTGCCGGTAAAGGGTTGGAGCAGAGGTCTATTGGAAATGCCTAGATTGCCGGGTAAGTACGAAAGGTCTCTTGTTTATGGCGGCGTTTCTTTGCAGTCTGAAACACGGCTGGTTGATGAAAAGGATAAGTAAAGGCATTTGCCGCTGATTTTTAGGAAGGGATGATAGAGAGGTCATGCCCTGTTCCTATTCGGCAATATCATCCAATTTTTTATCCGAATGGTATGGGCCACCAGAGCCTGGATGGCTTAAAACGAAGGAATCGCGCAACCGGGACTTGCTACATGGCGATACATTCAGTAGTATGGGTATAGGAAAAAATTAAGGAAACCTACTGAAATGAGGGTAACAAATGAACAAACAATCCATTTATGGATTAACTTTCGATCAACTGACGTCTTGGCTTACCGAGCATGGTCAGAAAAAGTTCCGTGCCAAGCAGGTTTGGGATTGGTTATATAAAAAACGGGTTACCGCTTTTAAAGATATGAAAAACGTGAATAAGGACTGCATTGAATTGCTGGAGGAACACTTTGTCGTGCAGACATTGAAACAGGCGATCAAGCAGGAATCAAAAGATGGGACAATCAAGTTCCTGTTCGAGCTTCAGGATGGAAACCTGATCGAAACGGTATTGATGCGATTCAATTATGGACTTTCGGTCTGTGTGACCACGCAGGTTGGCTGTAACATCGGCTGTACATTCTGTGCCAGCGGCTTGCTGCGAAAAAATCGCGACCTTTCCAGCGGCGAAATTGTTGAACAAATCATGAATGTCCAACATCATTTAGATGGTGCGGGCAAGGATGAGAGGGTCAGCCACATTGTCGTCATGGGTATCGGCGAACCGTTCGATAACTACACGAATATGATGGACTTCTTCCGGGTGGTCAATGACCAGAAGGGGCTTTCCATCGGGGCGAGACATATCACCGTTTCTACAAGCGGGCTTGCCCACCGGATCTATGACTTTGCGGACGAAGACATTCAAATCAACCTGGCTGTTTCTCTGCACGCGCCGAATAACGAATTGCGCACGAAAATCATGAAAATCAACAAGGCATTCCCATTGGAAAAGCTGATGCCTGCTGTTGATTATTATCTCGAAAAAACAAACCGCAGGATCACCTTCGAGTATATCCTGTTAAGGGATGTCAACGACCATAAAGAAGAGGCGCTGGAGCTTGCCAGGCTGTTGAAGGACAAACGCCATTTGTCCTACGTCAATCTGATCCCGTACAATCCGGTTGATGAACACAATCAATATCAGCGCAGCACGAAACAGGCCATCCTCGATTTTTATGAAACATTGATGGACCAGGGAATCAATTGCGGTGTCCGCGTTGAACAAGGTTCCGATATCGATGCTGCCTGCGGACAACTGCGAAGCAAACAAATCAAGAAAGACAGAGCGAAAGCGACTGTTTAACGAAAATGAAAGTGAAAACCCGCCGATTTCTGGCGGGTTTTCCTTTTCCAGGCGGTATAAGGAGTGATAGAGGTAGCGGAACGGCAAAAAGCCCATTCATTCGTTCGATGAAGCTTAAATGGATCCGCAATCCGTCAAAAATGCACTTCATCCGGTCAATGAAGTTTAAAATGCGTCTACGCCCCGTCCAAAACGCACTTCATCCGGTCAATGAAGTTTAAAATGCGTCTACGCCCCGTCCAAAACGCACTTCATCCGGTCGATGAAGTTTAAAATGCACCCACGCCTCGACCAAAACGCACTTCATCCAGTCGGTAAGTCTTAAGTAGGTTAAATAGCGTCAAAGATGCTGCCGATCAATCTGCCTATCCCTCTTAACAACCAAATAACCAAACGGACAGGAAGCATCAAGACTTCCGGGATCCACGTTAATAATTCAAGAATATCCCATTTTCCCAACCTGTTGTCCGCTTTTCTTCGCTTATTTTTTCTCCTCAATGGTTAATCCCTCCAATCCCTTGTAAACCTTCGTTTACTAAAGTATGCTCCAAGCATTAACAACAATAATCCCACGCTTATTCCGGTAGCTCCCTGGCCAATCACAGTAAACACCGTACTGCTTATGGCCGAAAGGATGAATAGATATTTCATGTTGTATGTCCTTCACCTCGAAACTGAAAACTATTTCATTTTCTTATAGGTTAACAGATTTTTCAAATTATTTTACCCTTTTTTATTAGATTACCAAAGTAATTTTGAATAAATGGAGTCTAATTTAAGCGACTATTTAATTAGAATTGTTCAAAAATAATAAAAATTTTAAATTACCCGTTTTTTTACTCGTTTACTCGGGAAGAAAATAATTGTCCAATCATTACATAAAGGGAGGAGTTTATTCAATGAGTGAAAACAAAAACCGCAAACAGGAACAATTGGAGCAGTTCAAGACGGATGACAAAGGAGAAAAACTGACAACCAATCAGGGTGTCAAAGTATCAGAGGATGAATTTTCGCTGAAGGCAGGCAAACGCGGTCCGACTTTGATGGAAGATTTCCATTTTCGTGAGAAGATGACGCATTTTGACCATGAACGCATTCCTGAACGGATTGTACACGCTCGTGGCTTTGCCGCTCACGGAGAGTTCCAAGTCTATGAATCGATGAAGGAATTCACCAAAGCAGATTTTTTACAGGATCCTTCGAAAAAAACACCCGTATTCGTTCGGTTCTCCACGGTTGCCGGATCACGTGGTTCCGGTGAACTGGCCAGGGATGCCCGCGGATTTGCCACGAAATTTTACACAGATGAAGGGAACTACGATTTAGTAGGAAACAATATACCGGTCTTTTTCATTCAGGATGCCATGAAGTTTCCGGACTTGATTCATGCGGTCAAACCGGAGCCGCACAATGAAATTCCGCAGGCAGCGACTGCCCATGACACGTTCTGGGATTTCGTCGCCAATAACCAGGAGTCGGCTCATATGATCATGTGGGCGATGTCCGACAGAGCCATTCCACGAAGTTTCCGGATGATGGAGGGCTTCGGCGTCCATACTTTCCGCTTCGTCAATGCAGAAGGAAAGGCCCATTTCGTTAAGTTCCATTGGAAGCCAGTGTTGGGAACCCACTCAGTGGTATGGGACGAGGCACAGAAAATCAACGGGAAGGACCCTGATTTTCATCGTCGCGATTTATGGGAAGCAATCGAAAATGGCGACTATCCGGAATATGAACTCGGCGTGCAAATGATACCAGAGGAAGAGGAATTCCGTTTCGATTTTGATATATTGGATCCTACCAAGATATGGCCGGAGGAAGATGTTCCGGTGAAGTTGATCGGAAAAATGACGCTGACTCGCAACACAGATAATTATTTTGCGGAAACAGAACAGGTTGCTTTCCACCCGGGTCATGTCGTGCCGGGCATCGATTTCACGAATGATCCCTTGTTACAGGGACGGCTGTTTTCTTATACGGATACACAGCTGATCCGACTGGGCGGCCCGAACTTCCATGAGCTGCCGATCAATCGCCCGGTTTGCCCGTTCCATAATAACCAGCGGGACGGTTATGGACGACAAACGATCAACAAGGGACGTGTCAGCTACCATAAAAATTCGCTTGCTGCCAATACGCCGGAACCGGCGAGTGAAGAAGAAGGCGGGTTTAAGCATTACCAGGAAAAAGTGGATGGATACAAAGTCCAGGCTCGCAGCGATAGCTTTAAAGACCACTTCTCGCAAGCTACGTTATTCTGGAACAGCATGAGCGAAGCGGAAAAACAACATATGATCCAGGCATTCAGCTTTGAGCTGGGGAAAGTGGAAAGTGAATCCGTCCGGCAGCAGGTTGTCGATATGTTCGGCAATGTAAGTATGGAACTGGCGACAGAATTTGCGAAAGCGATCGGAGCCAATCCGCCGCAAGGAAAAGATACAGGCGTAACGAAAGCTTCTCCAGCCTTAAGCCAGGAAAACACGAAATTCAAAGCCGATACCCGCAAGATTGCTTTGATCCTCGGCCAAAACTTCAATGGCAAGGAAGTAAAACCGGTTATCGATGAACTGAAGGGAAAAGGACTGCAAATAGAAGTGATCAGTGATAGCCAGGGTAAGGTGACCGGAGAAGACGGTACCGAGCTGGACGTCGACCATACCTTCCTGACGGCTGATTCCGTATTGTTTGATGCGGTATATGCAGCAGGCGGAGAGGAAAACAAGGAATTTTATAAACAGGCCGCCTATTTCGTGATGGAAGCATTTTCGCACTATAAACCGATCGGCGCGACACATGAAGGCAGAAAGCTATTGGAGGCAGACGGCATGGAAGACAGTCCCGGCGTTGTTTCAAGTGAAGACACAAAAAGCTTCGCAGAGCAGTTCAGCAAAGCCATTGCCGAGCATCGCCATTGGGACAGAGAAGTTTTATAGAATGAAAAGGATATAACCCAGAGGGCTTCACACCCTCTGGGTTATCATTTTGCGTTGGAAATCTCTTGAAATTCTTCTTTCTCCTGTATCCCGCTGTTAAGGCTGTGCAACACCATTCCGCCAATCACGAGAAAAACTCCGGCGAAAGAAAGCAGGCTTGGCATTGCTGCATGAAGAAAGATGATTTCCCCGATCAAGGCAAACACTACCTCTCCAGATTGAGTGGCCTCGACGCCGGCCAATTTTTGATTGTCGTGTTTAACAAGATTGGTAGCGTAGAAAAATAGACCAGTAGCGATGATGCCGGACGAAACAGCGACGATGAATGTCTGGACAAGCTGACTGGAAGAAGGTGCGCCGTGCGCTACAGTACCGTAGACGGACAGGACCAGCCAAAACGGCATGCTGGCGATGGTCATGCCGAGTATCCGCTGAAACGTATTGAGCTCGTTGCCGACGACCTGCATCATTTTCCGGTTTCCTAAAGGATAACTGAAAGCGGAAAGAATTAACGGGATTGTACATAACCAGACACTTGCCAGGGGCACTGCTGAAGCGTGTTCAAGCTGCATCAGGATAACACCGCCCAGAATAATGGCGGAAATGAGGACGCTTTTTACCGGGATGGATTGCTTTATCTCCGTCCCTTTATCAAGAAATGGGACGAGCAGGGAACCGGCAATGATCGTCAGCTGAAAGGTTGCTGCGACCAGCCACCCTGGACCATATACGGTGGCAAAAGCAATCGGAGCATAGAATAATCCGAATCCAACGGAGCTCCAGACAATCCAGGCTGTTGGATGGTTTTTCAGATGGATCAATACGGGCTTGATTTTTCCTTGGAAGCCGACGATTGCCCATAACATCGGGAGCATAAAGAAGAATCGTAAAGAAGCGCTCCATACCCAGCTTCCGCCTTCCAGCTCCATTGACCGGTTCAGGATAAAGGTGACAGAGAAAAAAAGTGCCGCTAATAGTCCGACCACAATCACTCGCATCTAGTTAACCTCCAGTAAATTTTCAGGTATGCGAACTATTTTACTACAACTTCCAGCGGAATGGGGGAGTTCCTGTGACTTTCTTTCAAGAGGAAAATTGGATAATATTTTTGCAGGAGTAGTAGTAGTCTTTCATCGCCAATCAGCGGGTTTTCTTTTATCCAGCCAATTAGGTACACTGAAAAAAGAAGAAGCGAAAAGGGTGATAGAGTGGAGGAAAGCGCTAAGACAACCTATGTAGAAGTCGTGGAAATCAAACAAGTGGGGGAAGGGATGCGGGTCTGTGTCGACTTTATCGATAGCCTGCAAGAGGAGGAAGGTCTTTATATCGGCAATACTGGCCATGGTTATCTCAAAGTCTTGTCAGAAAACAGACAATCGGAAGGGTACCCGCCACGACCATTCCGGATAAATTGTGGGGGATTTCATCAATATTTGTACCAGGAAAAGGCAAGCCAATACTTGCAGGAAATCAAATCAGGAGAATCCCTTACCGTGAGTAGTCCCCAGGGAAGTCGGTCGATCTCGATCGGACGCGTGAAAATAGAAAGACGTCCGTTCATACGCGTCACTTGTCAAAGTGATGAAGGTATTATCGTATCGGCTACTTTACAGTCTTCTACTAGCGTATATGTACAGGAGGAGGAAAAAGGTGCTGTTTCTGTTCTGGATTTGAAAAAAAGAGACAGAATTGCCGGGAGGATGGATAAGCCAGGCAGGCACCTCGGGAAGAAAATCGACGAATTCATTGAGGAAAGATAAAACCGGCCATGAAAAAACGTCATTATATGTGATAGGGTGAACAAGATGAATGATCGACAAACCGGGCTGTTGCGGTTTCTGCTTACCCGGGAAAATAATTATATTCAAGTAGATACACTGGCCCAGCACTTCCATTGCTCCGAGAAAACGATTCGCAATGATTTAAAGCATTTGGAACAATTTCTGTTCGAACATTCCGAGGGGCGTTTAGAAAAAAAGCCTGGCTTAGGGGTGTTTGTGAAGGTTGACGAGCCGGATAAGTCACGTCTGTTTGACCAGTTACAATCGATGCAGCCAATAGAGCGGAAAACGGATAGAGACCGCAGGATGGAAATTGCGTACGAGTTGTTGGTAAAAGCAAAGCCGCTGACCACCGGAGAGCTTGCCGATAAATATTTTTTGAATAAAGGTACCATTCGAAAAGACCTGGATAAAATTCGTGATTGGCTGAGGAAAATGAATGTCTCCGTCATCTCCAAGCAAAAAGTGGGGCATTCCGTCGAGGGGGAGGAGAAAAATATTCGGCTGGCCCTCTCAGAATTGTCACGGCTCGGCAGCCAGGGAGCGATGCCAATTGCGGCGTTTATGGAAACGATGTTCGCCAGTGCCGATATCCGGCTGGTAAAAAAGGAACTTGATGACTTACAAATAAGACATAAGCTGTCTTTCACGGATGAGACGTTCGACCGCCTGACCATTCACGTGCTAATTATGATTAAACGAGTGAAAACCAGACAGCCGATTTCCGTTTCAACGAAAGAGAAACAGATGCTGCATGATAAGGAAGAGCTTGAATGGGCAGCTGAATTTCTTGAAAAGATGGCAAGTGTTTTTGCCGTCCGGTTTCCGGAAGACGAAATGTATTATCTCGCTTTTCATATTCTCGGGGCCAAGCTCCGTTATCAAACAGTACCCGGAGGTCAGGCAGATGCTACATGGACAAGCCAGGTGCCGATGGTGAACGAGCTGGTCGAAAAGCTGACAGCACGGATGTCCGAAGTGACGATGATCGATTTTGCCGATGATGATCAACTGAAAGAAGATCTTATTCTGCATCTCTCTTCTACTGTCAACCGGATTACGTATGGACTGCCTGTCAAAAATCCGATGCTTCAGGAAATTAAACAGATGTACCCATACATGTTTGATATGGTGATTTATATCGTGGAGGATATCCATGATTACTTCGATTTTTCTTTACCGGAAGAGGAAGCCGCCTACTTGACGATTCACTTTCAAACATCGATCGAACGGCTCCGTAACCAGCGGGTGGAAAAACTTCAGGCAATCGTAGTCTGCCATATGGGGGTGGGAGTATCCCAGTTGTTGCGGACGAAGCTGGAAGGAAAGTTTCCGGAAATCGAAGTTGTTGATAGTGTCGCGAAATACAACGTAAAACAATACCTTGCCGACCATCCAGTCGACTTTATCGTATCCACTGTACCAGTCGAGAAAACCGGTATCCCGGCGATCCAAATTTCCCCGTTGATGGATGGGCATGAAATAGACAAGCTTGCTTCCTTTATCGGGAAACTGCAGTCCGGATCGGGAACCAAGCAGGCCGTGACTGTACCGGGTTCTCATCTTGCGGAATTGATGGATCCATCTCTTGTGTTTCTGCAAGTGGAAAGGGAACACCGCTATGAAGTGATCGAGCTGTTGGCCAATCGGTTGTTCGAACAAGGTTATGTCGATAAGAAGTATACCCACAGGGCGATCAACCGGGAACAGCTTTCTGATACGAATATCGGGGCGGGCATTGCCATTCCGCATGGAAGTCCTGACTTGATCAAAACCCCGGCGATTGCTGCTGCAACGCTAAAAGAGCCGCTGGAGTGGGGAGATAGCAGGGCTTCACTCGTGTTCATGCTGGCAGTGCCCAATGATCATCCAGCCGTCCGCGAGGTCTTTAAGGAGTTGTCTGATCTTACTGAACAGCCTGGCAGAGTGGAACGGTTGTTAGGAGAAAGTGATGTGCAGCAGTTTATTAGCTTTATATAAAAGCAGTTTTCTGAACGTTGTGGTTTTTATACTGCTATCCAATTTACTTCAAACCTTTGGAAAGTTGCATGGTAGTTCGGCTTTGCGAACACACCCGGTGGCTTCTGAGGCGGCTGGTCATGCTTCTTGGGCGCACTCTCCTGCCTTTTCTTCACCGATTATCTGAGTCTATTGTCGTAAGTTCGTGCTGATCTTAAGAGTACGGCTACTCGTTACTCCTGGAGTTTCATGAAGGAAAAATGCCATTGTTTTTGAAGAGGAGAATGGAACTTATTAGCGTGGTGAAACGCAAAAAAATATCCATTTTTCCGGAGCAATGGAAAAAAACAAAACTTTTGTCCTGGTTCAGAAGGGGTATAGTGTATGTAAGCGATTACGAAGTTAGGAGGAATCAGGATGAAATTGTTAGCGATTACTTCGTGCCCCAATGGCATAGCCCATACGTACATGGCAGCAGAAAATCTGCAAAAAGCTGCCGATGAATTGGGTGTAGACATCAAAGTGGAAACACAAGGTTCCATTGGGGTGGAAAATGAATTTAGCGAACAGGACATAGCAGAGGCAGATGGCATCATCATCGCCGCAGACAAGACAGTAGAAAAAGATCGGTTCTCCGGAAAAAAATTGCTGGTGGTAGGCGTGCAGGAAGGAATACGCCAGCCGAAGCAGTTGATCAACAAGGTCATGAGCGGAGATGTGCCGGTGTATCAGGGACAAGCCGATACAAAAAGGGCAAATTCTCAGAAAAAAAAGGATAAAGAAAATCCGATTTACCGCCATTTGATGAACGGTGTTTCCTATATGATTCCGTTTATCGTCGTCGGTGGTCTGTTGATTGCAATTGCTCTGTCGTTGGGCGGACAGCAGACGCCGGAGGGCATCCAGATACCGGAAGGATCGTTCTGGAAAACGATTGAAAGCATCGGTGGCGCCTCCTTTACATTCATGGTACCGATATTGGCCGGCTTCATTGCGTTCAGTATAGCGGATCGTCCCGGTCTGGCACCTGGTATCATCGGTGGTTATATTGCAGCTAATGGCAGTTTTTACAATAGTGAAGCGGGTGCCGGTTTTCTCGGCGGTATCATTGCCGGCTTCCTGGCAGGATATGTAGCGCTATGGATTAAAAAACTGAAAGTGCCGAAAGCAGTCCAGCCAATTATGCCGATTATCATCATACCGGTCTTTTCAGCACTTATTGTAGGTCTGGCATTTGTATTCATTATTGGCGGACCGGTAGCACAAGTATTTGAATCACTGACCTCTTGGCTGGCAGGCATGCAGGGAACAAGTTCCATTCTGTTGGCACTGATTTTAGGTGCGATGATCTCATTCGATATGGGTGGACCTGTAAACAAAGTGGCATTTTTATTCGGTTCAGCCATGATCGGGGAAGGCAACTATGAAATCATGGGGCCGATTGCCGCAGCGATCGCCATCCCGCCAATCGGGCTTGGCCTGGCTACCTTCCTGTTCAAGCAGAAGTTCCAAAAAACCGAAATTGAAACAGGAAAGGCTTCCTTTACGATGGGATTGTTTGGCATAACAGAGGGCGCGATACCATTTGCCGCTCAAGATCCGCTGCGTGTCATCCCGAGTATCATGGTCGGTTCGATGGCAGGTTCCGTCATTGCGATGCTTGGCAATGTAGGGGATAGGGTTGCCCATGGCGGGCCGATCGTCGGGGTCCTCGGCGCAGTGGATAATGTCATCATGTTTTTCATCGCCATCATCGTTGGGGCGATTGTGACAGCATTGATGATTAAGCTGATCAAAAAAGACGTGCCGGACCAGCTGGCGCCGGTTGGCGGTGAAGAGGATGTTTATGCAGAAGATGCAACTGAGCAATTATCGATGGATAATCAGCAAACAACAACAGAAACGGCTGACACAGAAGAGCCTGGTGCAAGATCACTTGATGAGATCAACAAGCTGACCGATATCACGAGTCCCGAGTTGATCGATATCGATTTACAGGGAAATACCCAGGATGAAGTGATGGATGAGCTGATCGGGAAATTGGATGCCAATGGCTTACTGACTTCAGCACAAGAACTCAAGCAGAAAATCATCGAACGGGAACAAGAGAGTACAACCGGAATCGGCATGAACATCGCCATCCCGCACGGGAAATCCAATGCCGTTAAACGACCAAGTGTCGTATTCGGGATGAAACCGGACGGTGTCGATTGGAACAGCATGGATGGCACGACTGCCAAGCTGATTTTCCTGATTGCCGTACCGGAGCAAGCAGAAGGGAATGCCCATCTAAAAATCTTGCAGATGCTGTCCCGCAAACTGATGGATGAAAACTATCGCGAGCAGCTGCTGCAAGTACAGACGAAAGAAGAAGCTTACAAGTTGCTCCAAAAGGTGCAATAAGATAGTATGCATGCCTACAAAATTCAATATTATTACTGGGCCGTAAGTAACCATGCAATCAACCGAAAACACGCTTGGAAATAGATCCAAGCGTGTTTTTTCAATAAGGGCTTTATGCTTTTAATCACTATTTGGTTTAAATGAGCCACTTGAATGATTTATTTCGCCTAATTCAATCCTGTTTCCATCAGGGTCCAATAAAACGGCAATAGTACCCCAATCAAATTGTAAAGTCCTGTTCAAGAATACAGCGCCACGGTTCTCTAACTTTTCTACTGCAGTAGTTAATGACTCTACATCAAAACGGATAACAGTAGGATTTTGTTTTCTTTGCTTTTCTTGAAGGGAGCCAATCCCGCCTTGCTCTACCATTAAGTAACCATTTGGTAAATCAAAGGTCACCAGTGTTTCTTTTCTATTTCTTATGGGTAATTTTATAACATTCCTATAAAAGTGGATGCATTTTTCGTACTCTTCCACAAACAGTATCAATCCAAATTCTTTAAATTCCATGTGATAATACTCCCCCCAACGAATCCGAATATTTTCTACCAACAGTTTAGCTTAAACGATTTGTTCTGCTAATCTTAAAGCAGTACCTTCTTCTATAGATTAACACAGTATTACCATTCCGCTTTAGGTTTTCTCTTTATACGACACAATACTTATCCTTCCATAAAGGGTCAGGTGAAGAAAAAAACGTGAAGGTATAAAAATCTTCACGTTTTTCCCATATTCACGCCTTATATTTCGCTGTCTGCTCCTCCAATTCCTCTGCAAGACGGGAAAGTTCCCCGGCGTTTTCGGAGACTTCCTCCATCGCACTGGTTGATTGCTGGGCAGAAGCTGATGCCTGTTCGATGCCTGCTGCCGATTCTTCTGACACTGCTGCGATTTCCTGAATCGATTCATTCATGCTGTTGCTGTTTTCGGCAATGTCACGAAGGTTTGTGGAAATATGCTGGATTCTTTCCACCATATTTCTGACAGATTGATCGATATCGCTAAACGTTTCTCCAGTAGCCCCGATTTGACGAGATCCTTCTTCGACTTCCTTATATCCCGATTCCAACGAGGCTGCCACGCTGCTGGATTCATGCTGGATGTTGCCGACTATATCCGTAATATCACCTACAGAGTTAGAGACTTGTTCGGCCAGCTTGCGCACTTCATTTGCAACAACGGCAAATCCTTTGCCGTGCTCTCCGGCACGCGCTGCTTCGATAGCAGCATTCAAGGACAACAAGTTGGTTTGTTCTGCAATATCGTTGATCACATTGATCAGCTTGGAGATTTGCTGGGACTGGGAGTCCAGTCCTTGCACTTTTGTTACAGCCTCCTTGACGATGCCTTCGATGTTTTTCATCTGGCTGACCGATTTTTCCATCATGGAGCTTCCGTTTTGCGTCATCTGCAAGACATCATCAGAGGTACCGGCGATTTGCTCGCCATTTTCATGAGCCTGGTTGATTTTGGCCATGAAATCCGTCATCATTTCCGATAACTCGGTAGAACTGTTGGCCTGTGTTTCAGCTCCCGAGGTTAATTCCTGCATCGTGGAAGCGATCTGCTGGCTCCCTTCCTTGACTTCTTCTGCTGATCTGGTCAACTGGGAGCTTTGACCGGAAACCGCAGTGGTGGCTTCAGTTACATTGCGGATAATCGAACGGAGGCTCTCTTTCATCTCATTGATTGATTGGGACAGCTGTCCGATTTCATTGGTGCTATCATGAGTAAGTTCTACAGATAAGTCGCCCTCCTCGACGGTCTTCATTTTTTCCCGTAAGGTTTTAATCGGACGGGTAATTCGACCGGCGATTATCCAAGTAAGAAGTGCGGAGAGCAGTAAGACAACAAGTATGCTGATGGCGATTGGTATGAGAATCGGCTGGGATTTCTTCGCTAATTCAGCCTTGTCCACTGTGCCGAGAATGATCCAATTCAACCGGTCATTTAAGGTATATCCTGCCGTTTTATCCCCGCCGTCCCATGAAAAGTCAACCGCACCGGAACTGTTGTTTTGCTCGATGATTTGTTGATAGAAGGATTCTCCAGACATATCTTCGCCGATATATGCTTCATTTGGATGAACGACGAATTTTCCGGATTTATCCATGATCGCTGCATAACCGGACTCGCCGATTTCCACTGTGCTTATCATGTCAAGGACTGACTGCATATTGATATCGATTGACAAAACGCCGACAGCCCCCGTACCAGCTTCCACCGCTTTTGCCGCGCTGACAATCAACTCTCCGGTATCGGCATCAATATATGGCTCTGTCCAAATGACCTTCCCGATATTCTCGGTCGCTTCCTGGTACCAGGGGCGGGTCCTGGGATCATAATCATCCGACAAGTCCAGTGCTGGGGCGGTCAGCATTTCCCCCTCTTTTTCGGTACCAAGGTACGCTGTAGAAATCGCTTCATTAGAAGAAGAAATATTCGTTAAAGCGTCCATCATGTTACTGCGTTGCTCGTCAAAATGGGTAAATTCGTTTTGTTCAGCATAATGATTGATGAGTTGTTCCTGGCCGCGGAAAAATGTTTCAAACGATTCATTTAACACGTTTGTCTGGCTCTCGATACTGTTGGTCAGTTCATCAGTGGTCAAGGATGCACTGAAGGTGTAGCTGATATACCCGATCGCGGCACCGGCGGCCAATATCAAGGTGATCAGCGGAATCAGGATTTGCCGCTGTAAGGTTTTAGAGAAAAAGCGACCAGTGTTTTTTTCTTTTTTTCTGTTCGTGGTCATGGTAATACCCCCATCGTTGTTTGTGTCAGGTCAGCTGCTTTTAAGGAAATGCTTTCTTCTATCATAGGTACAAAGCAGCAGTTCTACCTTTTTCATCGTCAAAATATTCGTAATTATTTATACTAATTAGAAAGAAATGTATAGATTCTTGTATAGAAGGGTTGCTTGATGATCATGAGAGAGAGGATGCCATTCCTGCTTGTCATATGCGGGGCCGTGCTTTGGGGGACGACCGGGACAGCACAGACATTTGCACCGGAAACGGCGCACCCAGTGGCTGTGGGAACTATCCGGCTTGCTGTAGGGGGTGTTACACTTCTCCTGTTATTGTTGTTATTTGATAGGAAGGGCAGTTCCTTGCGAGGGTTTTCGTCGAAGCAGGCGCTACCTGCGGTGATCAGTATGGCTTGTTATCAGCCGCTGTTCTTTTCCGCGGTGACGATGACAGGCGTGGCTGTCGGAACAGTAACGGCGATAGGAAGTGCCCCTATTTTGGCAGGGATTTTGGAAGTGGTTTTTTATCGAAAAAAACAGACGATCCGGTGGGGAATAGCTACATTGCTGGCAGTTACTGGATGTCTATTACTGTTTGTGAACACCGGCACAGTGACTGTCCGGCCGCTAGGAGTACTGCTTGCACTCGGTGCCGGTTTGTCCTTTGCTGTCTACTCCTTGACGAGTAAGCAGCTAATGGAAAACCGTTCCGCGCTGTCGGTAACAGCTGTTATCTTTACTGGTAGTGCGCTGCTGCTTGCTCCGCTGCTGTTTTTGTATGATATGACCTGGATTGAACAGTGGCAGGGAATAGCCGTTGGTCTTCACCTCGGAATCGCTGCAACCAGTGCGGCTTATCTTCTGTTTTCACTTGGTCTACGGGGGATACATTCTTCCACAGCGGTCACATTGTCCTTGGCAGAGCCGCTTACTGCAGCTGTATTGGGTGTGTTTTTGGTCGGAGAAACACTAACTGCTGTTTCCTGGTTTGGCATGCTGGTTCTTCTGAGCGGGATGGTTGTGTTAACAGGGGGAGAGAAGCAACTTGAAAACCGGCATGGAAAAGCAAACCGTGTGTAAAACCTAGTGAATGACCGGCGGCAAATCGATTGTCGCCTCATCTTTCAACGAAATGTGCAGTTCCAATTGCTGATTAATGGTGGCAAGAAAGACCGATTCCGGGTCAGGTATATTTTGGGCTGCTAGCTGGTTCAACAGCCAGTCCTGATCGACCTGGAATTTTTCCAGAACGGAATGATATATCTTTCCTTCCATTACGACTGGATAAGCAATACTGGCTGCTTGCTGGGAGAGACCCATGTCTTCCCGCGTGACCGTGTTTTTTTGTGATTTTTTCAATACACTCAGGGAACCGTTTGCCTCGATGACAGCTGTCTCTACCTCCGAAATATCAAACACATTTTTTTCCCGGAGCATCTGCAGGACATTATCGATGGAATAATGGATTTTTTTTAAGTTTCCCCTTAACAGCTTCCCGTTTTGGATGACGAGTGTCGGTTCAAAGGTCACTAGTTTGCCGAATTTACGGCTTGATAGCTTCCATTTGGCTACAAGGCGCTGCAGTACGGCAATTCCCAGCACGGCGATAACGGTTGGCAGATGTTCGATGCCAGGATCGGCAATATCTGCGCCAACGACTGCTCCGATTGTCAACACGATTAAAAAGTCGAATACGGGCAGTTCTCCAATGGCCCGTTTTCCCATGAATAAGGTAATAATTAATAAAAAGGGCAGGATAGTGGCTATCCGAAACAGGACGAGCAAGGAATCTTTGAAAAAATCGGCCATATGGTCGTTCACACCCTTTCTGTAGAGTTGTCTCCGGTTGTATTTAATTTGGCTCGTTTAGCTGTATTTATGCAGGTGGTGGAGAGCTTTGGCTTTATCTATGAAGCCAGTTATTGCAAAATAGAAAGATAATCGGACAATCAGTCAATAAGCAGGAGGGAAAGCATGGATACATATAACCAATATGATGCAGTCGGGTTGGCAGAATTGGTAAAACAAAGGCAAGTGAAGCCACAGGAATTGCTGGAGCATGCGTTTCAACGTTTGGAAGAAGTGAATCCCGCATTAAATGCCGTGATTCGTTCTCGTAAAGACAAGGTCTTCAAAGAAGCGGAACAGCTTGATGTAGACGCCCAACCATTTGCCGGTGTACCGATGGCATTGAAAGATATTTCCCAGGCAATGGAGGGGGAGCCTTTGACCGCCGGCTCTCGTTTATTACGTGACAATATTGCAAAAAGGGACTCCAATTTAGTGGCGCGTCTCCGTAAAGCAGGATTTTTATTTATCGGACAAACCAATACACCAGAATTCGGACTGAAAAATATATCCGAACCGGAACTTTATGGAGCGACAAAAAATCCATGGAACAGAAACCATTCATCAGGCGGGTCAAGCGGGGGCTCAGCAGCTGCTGTTGCATCCGGCATCGTGCCCGTCGCCGGTGCGAGTGACGGTGGCGGATCTATCCGAATTCCAGCCTCTTTTACTGGTTTATTCGGTTTAAAACCGACAAGAGGAAGGACACCGGTCGGTCCGGGGAATGGGCGACAGTGGCAAGGAGCTTCAATCGACTTTGCGTTGTCCCGTTCCGTTCGGGACAGTGCAGCGATGCTGGATCTGCTCCAGACCTTTCAACAGGAAGCTGCATTCCATATCCCGCTGTATGAAGGCAATTACTTGAAGGATATGCAAAAACCCTTAAGGAAAAAATACCGGGTTGCTTATACGACGGCTTCGCCGGTGGGAACTCCTGTAAGTAAAGAGGCCGAGACTGCTGTACATAAAGTGGCACGGTGGCTGGAGGAACAAGGTCATGAAGTTGAGGAGATGGAAGCTCCCATCGATGGCATCAGACTGATGGAGAACTACTATATCATGAATAGTGGAGAAATTTCTGCTATGATGGCTGGTATGGAGAAAGCGTTGGACAGAAAGATGACATTTGATGACATGGAGATTGTCTCCTGGGTGTTGTACCGGGCCGGTCAGAACGTGACGGCGGCTGAATATTCCCGCAGCCTGGCTGAATGGGATACCGCTGCTGCGGCTATGGCTGATTTTCATAAACGATACGATTTTTATATCACTCCGGCCAATGCCCACCCGGCACCGGAGAATGGAGAACTTACTCATACTGTGGAAGAAACCGAGCAATTGCTGAAGGTGGAGAGTGTCAACAAACGCAGACAGCAGGAGATGGTTTATGAAATGTTCGAACCGAGTTTGACATATACTCCACATACGCAGCTGGCCAATTTGACCGGGCAGCCGGCGATGACAGTGCCTGTACACTTGTCTGACAGCGGTCTGCCGATGGGGGTTCAGTTCATTGCTCCAAAAGGATGGGAAGTTCTATTACTGCAGATAGCCGGTCAACTGGAGAAAACGGATTTTTGGCTGGATACCGAAGCAGCTGCAATTAACCGGAAATGATATTTTTGTTTAGGATCCAATGAAAAAAGGGAAATTACCTACAACAAAGGAGGATCCGTACTATGGGAAAATGGATCAAAAGGTTGATCAAGTGGGGGCCGATGGTTTATCCGCTCATCCGTAAATTCAGAAACAGCCGCCGCAATGCGGGCCGATATTAATGTGCGATAAATAAAGAAAAGCACCGCCATCCGGCGGTGCTTGCTAGCTGCCGGATTTTTTTCGGCAGTTTTTTAATTGTATAGGAAATTATAAATTTAACTGTCTGTGGATAATTATTGGCTGAAACAGCCACGTCCAGCTCCAGCGCCTACCCCCTCGAGGTCTTAAGCCCACCCTCTGTGTGGCAAAAAGCGCCACGCCGAGGCTGTTCTTAAGCTTGTCGGGGGTGAGCAAGGCGCTTGCGCTTTTGTCCTAGAAAAGAAAGCTTAAAATGGTGATCAGGAAAACACACTTTTGAAAATGCGTAATGTCCCGCCGCTTCTGCAAGATACTCGCTATCCGCTGGTAACACTTCAGCCCCCTCGAAAAGCAAAGCCTGCTTTTCTGCGGGATCTCAGTTGTTGCTTTTCCCAGAGGAGTCGTGCATCTTGCCCCTGCTTTTCTTATCACGGCAGAATGTTTATAATTGCACTCTCTGTCTAATCGTTCTCATTGACGTTTTCTATAGGTTCAAACGCAAATTCGACTTCTTCGTATTTCCGTTTATATTTAATATGGAAGTTATACCCTTCAAAATACCAGGCATCCGATTCTTCCACAAAGAAAGTAATGCCTAATGACTCGGTGCGAAAAACCGGCTCCTTTGGCTGCTCGATTGCAAGGGCAAGAGAGAATCCCCTGTGCAAGCCGCCATGACCGCCGTATCTCGCATAAAATCGGACGGCATCTCCTTCCGACAAATCCAGTTCCTTTATGTACCATTTTGCTGCAGGTTGAGTTATGGAAATCATGTTTGTTCCTCCTTGTCCCTTTTACTATATCAAAAAAATCCCTCTCTTCACTATTTCTGCAATGGAGCGACAAAAAATAGACACAAAAAAGCCGGCTGCTGAGCCGGCTTTTTTTGTTCATTACTTATAAATCAATACGTTTCCTACTGTTCCATCAGTGCTTTCTCCGATAATGCGGAACTTCAATCCTTCTGTAGGAACATTGCGTCCTGCATCTGGCAATCCTGGATTGCTGTAATCGGCACTGTCATCGAACAATGGACGGCGTTTGGTATGGTTATCTGTCAATGTTACGCCGAGTGTTTCGGTATAATCAAGGAACATTTTACTAGACTTGTGCAGGCTGAATGCGGCGTCGTTCAGCTGATAGCGGGTATCTGCTACCGAACCGTCACTCCAGTAATTCGTATGCTGGTCGGCATCAACCACGCCTAGGAATCCTTCACCAGGGTGTACACCGGTCCAGTTTTCACTATAGGAGTTATCGACATACCAGACCATGAGACCTTCGTCAAAACTCATCAGGCTTGCACCTCTGCGAATGTGAGCTAGCCCTTCATCCACCCCGTTGTGGGATCTCCACTCAAGCAGGTAATAATGTTCTGAATAGAACTTTCCTTCATCCTTTACAAATCCATCCAATGCAAACGGAGAGTCACCCTCGGCATCGTCTTCCACGACTGCAGTTCCGTCTGCAGTGACCGTAATGTCATCCACATAGAAACCAGGCTGCGCCACTGCGACGTCTGTCCAGTAGTTCAATTCTACTTCCACCTCTTGCCCGGCATAGCTGGACAAGTCGAAGCTGGCATCCACCCATCCATCAGAATTGCCAGTGATCCCATATCCAGGATTCTGTCCATTTGGATCTTCTGTTGTAGTGATGTTTCCTTCAATTGATTCACCATTTACTTTTACGGAAGCATAATCCCAATCTGATTCAATGTTATACCATGCTTTAAAGTTCAGTTCAGCACTGGATGCTCCGGTTAAATCGACACTCAACGTCATGGAGTTATCCAGATTGTTTCCGCTGCCGCTAAAGTATTCATACTGACCGCTGGCAGGCTGGTTTACTTCGGTTTCTTTATCCGGAAGGTCAATTCTTACGGCATCGTTGTTCGTGCCTTTTGTTACCCCTTCATCGAGCAGGATGCTCGTACCGTTGCCGGTGATTTCATCCGCGTTCAAGTTCGTTCCGCTTAGCCAATTGCCGCCATGTTCAGCTTGTAAGTACTCTTTTGCATAAGGACTGAAACCACTAGGTTCTGTACCTGGTACGTCTCCTGCCCAGCTGCCGCTTGACATGATCGACCAGTAAGAAACAGGCTCACCCGCTCCGGTATATTGGGTATCATATTCATCCGGCAGGCCAAGGTCATGGCCGTATTCATGTGCGAATACGCCGGCAGCTCCATCTTCTGGCTCGATGGTATAGTCATAGGCTGCCAACTGTCCACCGAAACGAGGGCTGTCTGAGCTTGCGCCAGGAACAGCAACCAGGTTGCCAAGATTCCAGCGGTGTGACCAGATAGCATCTGCTCCCAGGTTACCTCCGCCTGCTTCTTCCCCAACACCGGCATGGATGACCATCAAATGGTCGATAATTCCGTCCGGCTCATGGTAGACGCCGTCACCGTCATAGTCATCGCGATCCCATTGGTCGTATTCTGACAAATTGACGTTCGGGTCTTGCGCTGCCTTGCTCAATGCTTCGTACACCAATTCACGTGGACGCGCGTCACTGCCATCAGGTGTCGGGTAATTTCCGCCATAGTAAGCCGCTTCGTGATCGGCTGTGTACCAGCCGGCTACCGTTCCGTCCACTGTATAACTTCCGCCGGACTGCTGCTCATAGTATTGTTTCATCGAGACAAGATTTTCTCCATTTGGTCCTTCATAGCCATTTTCTCCAAAAATCATGTCTTGGAAGTGATCATGGGTATAATCTTCATAGAACATATCTGTTTCATCTTCTGTGATCGAACTTTTCTCATAATCTGGGAAGTCGATGGCAAGTACCAACACTTTGTCTTCCCGGACAGAGCCGTCATACGATTCTTCTTCGACACTGCCTACTTTATTCTTCTTGGCTATGCCAAGTTTGTTTCCTTTCCCATTCGTCAATGCATTATTGCTTTTGTTATCATTTAGAACATCTTTTTTGTTTACTTCTGAGTCAGGCGTTTCCTCTTTTGGAGCACCTTTTGCCTTTGCCTTCAAAAAACGGTTTAATGCTTCTTGAGCCTCCTCAGCTGTGGCATCCGCAGCAATTTTCCCCTCTTCTTTCAACATCTCGATCAGCTTCTCGTCATTGGCAATTCCCAGGTCAACCGGTGAACCGACTTGAGCCGTAGGAACCTTTGGACTCAACGTTTCTGCCTGTGCTTTTTGGACCGGTGATAGAGCACCAACGGTCAAGGTACTCAAACCTAAAGCCATCGCCATAGCAGTTGAAGCGATTTTTCGTTTGTTCAAAAAAACTCCCCCTCGTAATTTTCTGAATATTTACAATCTATAAAATACCATAAAATCCTAGTAGATTACTATAAATAACACATAAGTTTCTACAAAATGGTAAGATTTGCCCGGCGGCCGCTTAGAAAATTGGGTATATAGTAGGGAGTGATCTATTAAAAGATATAAGTTTTCCTAGAATCTGCGCTTCAGGGAATTCTCCAAAAAGCAAATTCGGCATCCTTTTATGGAGATAAATAGCAAATGCCAAAAAATGGGTTGAGACCTTGGGGATATTCCGGTACGCTTGATAGAAAGACTTAAATAGGAAGGGGATATTATGCAAAACAGAATCATGAAATGGGCATGCTTTGGATTTGTTATTGCATCCTTAATTGTATTGGGAGTAATCAACGTGGGAGACTTCGACAGTCAATCTGCTGATAAAGATGTGGTACACGCAGCAATGAACGAGCTTACAGATCGCAATGTCTCAAATAATGGTTTAGCAGAAGCTTTTGAATCGGATGAAGACTACCCATTGCCGGTCCAAGTTGATAGAGATAAACTCACCAAGGAAAATCATTTTGGTCAAACCACAGACGACAAGGTGGTTCATGAAAACTCTGTTTCTATCAATAATGAACCAGGAATAGCGATAAAACGAGCACATACTTTTGTTGACGCCCTTCGAAATGGAAATTATTCAAATAAGGAATATCCTTTAGCGGAAGAAAAAATGGCATCCACTATAGAAACGTACGCACATACTATAAGAGGTTTTGGATATGCGGAAGACGACATTACCAAAGCTTTTAAGCTATTGGATAAGTACAAAAACAGCGATAACGAAACTGTGAAAGAAGAAATAATGGAAAAATTAGATGCGATTTTCTATAAGTTAGATAGAAAACATAATGCTTGGGACAATCATAACCAGACGGTATTACCCTAATGGTGAAGGCAAGGGCCGTATCCCTGCCTTTTTTCTATGAAAAGAGTTATTTTGCTCCATTCGCTACGATTCTTTCTTGCCTAATGACCTGCAAAGGCATATAATCCGAATAGACTTGTCGAATTAAAGGAAGTGCTATACGTGATTTCGCGTTTTTTTGCTTATTATCTACCGCACCGAAAATTGTTTACTATCGACTTTTCCTGCGCAGTGATTGTCGCTTTGCTGGAGCTTGCCTTTCCGCTGGCTGTGCAAAGGTTTGTCGATAAACTGCTGCCGACTCATAATTGGAATGCCATCGCCTGGGTCAGCATTGGGTTGTTTGGATTATATGTTTTAAGTACCTTTTTACAATATATTGTCAACTACTGGGGACACAAGCTGGGCATCAATATCGAAACCGATATGCGCCGCCAGCTTTTTCAGCATGTGCAAAAACAATCATTCCGTTTTTTTGACAATACCAAAACCGGCCATATCATGAGTCGTGTCACCAACGATTTATTTGATATTGGGGAACTGGCACATCATGGCCCAGAGGATTTGTTTATCTCGATTATGACATTTGCGGGTGCCTTTATCATCATGTTTACGGTCAATATGAAGCTAGCCGTCATCATTCTGATCATCGTTCCATTTTTGGTCTGGCTGATTACCTACTGCAACCTTAAAATGAATGAGGCTTGGAGAAAGATGTACAGGGAAATTGCGGAGGTCAATGCCAGGGTCGAGGACAGTGTTTCCGGTGTGAGGGTCGTCCAATCCTTCACCAATGAAGAATACGAAATCAGCCGTTTTCAAAAGGATAACCAAAACTTCCGGAAAGCGAAGCTGCGTTCCTATAAAGTGATGTCCTACGGTACGTCAGGGATTTATATGATGACCAGATTCATTACACTGATTGTTCTCGTCGTCGGCGCCTGGCTCAGTTTTACCGGAGAACTCTCATATGGTCAGTTGGTAGGGTTCGTCCTATATGTCAATGTATTGTTCAAACCGATAGATAAAGTGAGTGCGCTGATGGAACTGTATCCAAAAGGAATGGCCGGCTTTAAACGGTTTATCGATTTAATCGATACGATACCTGAAGTGCAGGACAAACCGGATGCGAAAAAAATCAGTGGACTGAAAGGAAATATCCGATTTGAGGATGTCTCTTTCAGCTATGAGCATTCCAAGCAAGTATTGAGTCATATCAACCTGTCAATACCAGCCGGAGAAACGGTTGCTTTTGTCGGTCCTTCCGGTGCAGGAAAAACAACGATCTGTTCGTTGATTCCTCGATTCTATGATGTGGATGAAGGCCGGATCACCGTGGATGATATGGATATCCGGGACCTGCGCAAACAATCGCTGCGTGACCAAATAGGCATCGTCCAACAGGATGTATTTTTGTTCACGGGCACTTTAAAGGAAAATATCGCTTACGGCAAGTTGGATGCCACCGACGAGGAAATTGAAGAGGCGGCACGAAAAGCCCATTTGCAGGATTTTATCAAATCTTTGCCGTTGGGCTATGAAACGCCTGTGGGAGAAAGAGGGCTTAAGCTATCAGGCGGACAGAAGCAGCGGATTGCGATAGCCAGGATGTTTTTAAAAAATCCTCCGATCTTAATATTGGATGAGGCAACATCAGCTTTAGATACGGAAACAGAGCTAATCATCCAGCAGGCATTGAATGAACTTGCAGAAGATAGAACAACGCTGATCATTGCACACCGTCTGGCCACCATTCGCAACGCCGACCGGATTGTCGTCGTCACGGAAAATGGAATCGAAGAAGAAGGAAGCCATCAAGAGCTGATGGAAAAAGGCGGCGTATTTGCCGGCCTGAACAAGCATGGTTAACTAGATTAATGGAAAACTAGGGAAATTCTGGGTATATCTGTTTTGCAGTGGGAAATTTGATGGTCGTCTGGCTGTCCTTCTTTAATTTTTAATATAACCTTCGAATTATGCTGCTTGTTAAAATAAAGGTTCTATGGGTGGAAAACTTTAGATATAGAGAGGCTATACCATGAAACAAACGATTATGTGGGTGGCCTTAGCTGTTTTCCTTTTAATGAGATGGTTTTTAATGAAATAGAAAATCACCTATACGTTTATATGAACTGCTAAAAACTCGGTCCTCTTCTTGCAAAAGGTCCGAGTTTTTTGGCATCAAATTTATTAAACAACAGAATGAAAGACAGTTTTCCAACTAAAGTATGTCCTAACCCAGGAAAAACATGCCCGCTCTCATGTTAAGATTACTCACATATCTGTTTTCTTTTGTCAGATTATCTTACATAAACATAGGAATGATTTTGCTACCCATGTATAATCAGGAATAAGATGTTGACGAATCTAATTAGCGGCGGTGAGTAAATGGAACAGGATACATCTTACAAGGAAAGAAAAGTAATCACCATAGGCGTTGTCAGCGAATTGACCGGTTTGTCTGAAAGGCAGATTCGCTATTATGAAGAACGTAAGCTGATATTTCCAGAACGCTCCCATAGGGGAAATCGTAAGTATTCATTTGCTGATGTGGAGCAATTGATCGATATTGCAAACAAGCGGGAAGAAGGCGTCCAAACCTTTGAAATCAGACAGGAGATGTTAAAGGAAAAACGGAAGGAAGAGGACAAAAAAATCCGTAAAGAACTGATGCGCGGTCAAATCAATGCCCGTTTTGGCGTCCAAAAAGATAGCTGAGGGAATTGCCAGAATCAAACCGGCATAATAGAATCGTTATTAACAGAATATTATAAAAATAAACTTTTGTTAATTGATTCTTTAAGGCGGGGTGATTCGATGGGATTGACGGCGAATGACATTATCCAATTGCCAGTGTTGGAAACCTCGGCAGTAAAAACAGGGAAAGGGTTGCTTGATGGGAAGCAAGTCGAATGGGTCTCGGTGATCGAAGGGCCGGTAGAAAATTTTGTCCGTAAAAATGAATTTGTCTTAAGCACGGGCATGGGGTGTGAAGAACATCCAGAAAAGCTCGAACAATTTGTGCTCGACATAATCAAATCCGGCGCTTCTCTATTAGGAATTGCTACTGGCCGTTATGTGTTCAATATTCCAGACAGGATCATTTCCCTTGCTGCACAACACCAATTTATTATTGTGGAAATGCCGTGGGAGGTTCGCTTTGGAGATGTACTGCAAAGTGTATTGCAGGAAATCAACAAAGAGAAACAAGAACAAAGAAACCAGGCGGAAGAAGTTCGTAAGCAGCTGATCAGTAGTGTCCTGCACGACAAAGGGCTGACCGATATCACGGATGTTGTTTATCAGCACATTCAAATGCCGGTTGCAGTCCAAAATGAGGCTGGCGATATTCGCTGTCACTCCTGTTTCGAGGAGGCGGAGGCTGCCTTGTTTGAGAGCAGTGCTTCCAATCAGAATAGCCATTTTCCTGCATCAATCGGTATCGTTGATGACCATCCTCTATACCACCATATGGAGCCTGGGTTTCTTCAGAAACGTCCCTGTTACCGGCTTCCCATTCAAAATAACCATAAAATTCAAGGGTATCTTTTATTCCAGCCTGAAATCGGCCAGCCGTTGACCTGGTTCATGATGAATGTCCTGGAGCATGCATTGACTGCTTTTGCCCTGCATTTTGCCAAAGAAAATGCTGTGGAAATGGCGGAGATCCGTTTAAAAGATACCTATGTGCTGGACTTGGTCAAAAGCAATCAACCAACAGGGACTCAGACTGCAAAAGCGGGTCTGCTTGGATACGACTTATCCCTTCCGTACACTTGCCTGGTTGGGAAAATCTCCTATAAAAATCAGGTCGATTTCCGCAATGACAATCCGGCCAACTCCTCGCTGCAAAGCCTCAACTTCAACCTACAAAAAGAAATCACCAATGCGGGTGCTGTATTAAACAGAAGAACGATGGCCACGTTTGAGGATGGGGAAGTGATTATTTTCCTAGAGGACAGCGAAAAGCTGTATTACAAAGCGGCTAACCAATTTCTCGACATTGTTGAAAGACGATTGTATGCTTTTTTGCCAATCCTCGAAATTTCCTGGGGAGCAGGTAAACATGAAGGTGGGATTGATTGCTTTAAGGAGAGCTACCAGGAGGCAAAAACGGCGCTTGAAATCGGTAGAAAGCAACACGGAGCAGGTGGCAGGACTTTTTTCGAAGATACGAGAATCAACCGTTTGTTAATGAATTTCGCAAGCGATGAGGCGATCGTACAAATAGTCAGTCAGACTGTCTCTCCGTTAATCGCATATGATAAAAAAAGAAAGACCGATTTAATTCGGACTTTTCTCGCTTACAACCAACATAAGGGCAATGTCAGTCAGACCGCCCGTTCCTTGAACTTACACAGACAATCCTTGCTGCACCGACTGCGTACGATCGAGTCTTTGACACAGCTATCCCTTGTCGATCCGGATGATTTGTTTTTGTTGGAACTCAGTGTACGGCTTTGGATGATGCAAAAAATAGAGTGACGTGCTGCCTTCCGGAATGGAAGGTTTTTTGTTTTATGTGGATAAAAAAGAGTACTTTTTAAGCATCAGCGCAGCCGCGGAGTGATGAAGATCAAAAGAAGCCAGAGAAAGGAGGGAAACGCACTTCATCGTGGTGATGAAGAACAAAAGGAGCCGAAGAAAAAGCACTTCATCGGAGTGATGAAAATCAAAAGGAGCCGGAGAAAGGAGGGAAACGCACTTCATCGCAGTGATGAAGAACAAAAGGAGCCGAAGAAGCGAGGAAAAAGCACTTCATAGGGATTCCCGGTCCAGTCTTATGGCAGATTTTAAAGACCCGCACTCTTCCTTGAAATGTTGTATAATAACGTGCTTCTCAACATCATACATCCTGCATATCGCAAACGACCTCTCTTTTGAATTATCATAATAGTAAGAAAAATAAACATCCGAAGGAGGGGTAGAATTGCTTCCCTTTGATATTTTGGAGTACCAGAACCGATTGACGGAGACGAAGCAGCAAATGGAAGCGCAAGGTATCGAGGTACTGCTCATCACCGATCCGGCAAATATGAATTACTTATCTGGTTACGATGCTTGGTCATTTTACGTTCACCAAATGCTTGTGATCATTTTGGACCAGCCCCAGCCGTTATGGGTCGGAAGACATATGGATGCAGCCGGAGCCAAATCAGGGACATGGCTATATGATGAAAATGTCATTGATTACCCGGATTATTACGTTCATTCCCCTACACATCATCCTATGGCCTTCATTGCGGATATATTGAAACAAATCGGGCAGGGAAACCGTCGCATCGGCGTGGAAATGGATAACTATTACTTCACGGCCAAGGCGTTTTCCCAGCTGGTCAAACATTTACCGGATGCAGTCTTTCAAGATGCAGATTTATTGGTCAACCACGTCCGGTTAATTAAATCCGATGTAGAAATCGAATATATGAGACGGGCGGGAAAAATTGCCGAACAGGCGATGACCAAAGGAATCGCAACTGTCAAACCCGGGGGCAGACAGTGCGACACCGCTGCCGAACTCTACTACCATATGTTATCCGGGACCGAGCAATATGGCGGTGATTATCCGGCAATCGTGCCATTTCTTCCGACAGGTGAGAATACGGTTGTCCCTCATCTGACCTGGTCAGACGATTCTTTTCAAGAAGGTGAAACCGTAAGCATGGAAATAGCCGGATGCTACAAACGGTATCACGTTCCGTTAGCCCGGACGGTATCTATCGGCAAGCCAGACGAACAAATCCTGACCACCGCATCCTATGTGACTGAAGGATTGAATGAAGTTTTGCAAAAAATAGCTCCGGGCATGACGTGCGAAGAAGTAAACGATACTTGGAAACAATCGATTCAGCGGCATGGCATCATGAAAGAAGCAAGGCTCGGTTATTCGGTCGGATTGAACTACCCGCCAGACTGGGGCGAGCACACTGCGAGTCTTCGCAGTGGTGATAAGACGGTTTTACAGCCTAATATGACGTTTCATCTGATACCTGCTCTATGGTTAAAGCATTATGGGATTGAAATAAGTGAAACGATCCGAGTCACCGAAACCGGCTGTGAGACATTTACCCACTATCCTCGGGAAGTGATCATCCGGGATTCCGCATTTCTCAATCCTTCAGATGGAAAAATCAGTTAGAACGTTAAATCAAAAGAGGAGGAGTCGTGATGACAGAAATCAGAAAAGGGACGCAGGCAATCTGGGCAGGGGAAAAGGATTCGCTTGCCTTCGGTGCAACGCAAGTACCTGTCGTTCATAGTGTATCATTTGGTTACGATGATATGGATGAATGGTACGAGGTGGCGGTTGGCAACAAGCCGGGACATATTTACGGCAGGAACACGAATCCGACCGTCCAGGCCTTCGAGGAAAAAATACGGTGTTTGGAAAATGCTGAGGCTGCCACTAGTTTCTCTACCGGCATGGCAGCAATCAGCAATACGCTGGGAACCTTTCTCAGCCCCGGTGACAGAGTCGTCTCTATCAAAGATACGTATGGTGGCACCAATAAAATTTTCACCGAATTCCTTCCCCGCCAGCAAGTAGAGGTAACCCTTTGTGAAACGGGAGACCACGAAGCCATTGAAAAGGAAATAGCGAAAGGCTGCAAGGTACTTTATTTGGAAACGCCGACCAATCCGACGGTGAAAATAACCGATATTGAAAGAATGGCAGCGGCGGGAAAGCGCGCCGGAGCGCTGGTCATCGTTGATAATACGTTCGCCACGCCGATCAACCAGCAGCCGCTGGAGCTTGGAGCTGATTTGGTCATCCACAGTGCGACAAAATTTCTCGGTGGTCATGCCGATGCACTCGGTGGTGCACTCTGCGGCAGCAAAGAACTTGTCGAGCAAGTGTACCACTACCGGGAAATCAACGGAGCAACGCTCGACCCGATGGCAGCCTACCTGCTGCTTCGTGGGATGAAAACGTTAAAACTGCGTGTCGACCGGCAGTGTGAAAATGCCATGGCTGTCGCCAAGTATCTGCAAACAAAAGAGATCGTCGAGTCTGTTTACTATCCTGGTCTCGATGACCATCCGGGACACGAGGTTGCTTCACGGCAGATGGAGCGATATGGGGGAATGCTTAGTTTCGCCGTAAAAGGCGGCGTAGAAACCGTACGGCACTTACTGCCAAAATTGAAGTATGCCAATCGGGCGGCCAATCTGGGCTCAGTGGAAACGATTGTAGGTCCTTCCCGAACGACCAGCCACGTTGAGTGCACCCCGGAAGAACGGGCGGCCATGGGGATTCCGGAAGGATTGATCCGCTATTCTGCCGGGATTGAGGATATAGAAGATTTATTGGAAGACTTAGAGCAAGCTTTCCGTTCTTTACCCGAAGAGATATTGGTGAACAGTTGAGGGAGAGGTGGGCAGGATTGCCTGATTATGAGGAGAAACTTAAAGAACGAGCGGAAGCCATAAAGCAGGATCTCATCGACTGGCGCCGTTACCTTCACCAATTTCCTGAACTCAGCTTTCAGGAAGAAAAGACGAGTGCATTTGTGGCTGCTCGTCTGGAAAATCTGCAAGGAATCAAGATTCAAAAGGGAATTGCCGGTCACGGGATTGTAGCTGTATTGAAGAATGGCGACGGTCCGGTCATCGCTTTACGTGCTGACATGGACGCTTTGCCGATTCAGGAATCAACCGGACTTTCCTTCGCTTCGACTCAAGATGGCGTGATGCATGCGTGCGGCCATGACGCCCATACGGCGATCTTGTTGGGCGCTGCCGAACTGCTGGCTGAGGATTTTCAGGCCGGTTCACTGCCATGCGGGACGATAAAATTTTTATTCCAGCCTGCAGAAGAAGATACCGATGTTCATGGCCGGACCGGGGCTCCTTATTTTTTGGAGGCTGGTGTACTGGATGATGTGGAGGCTGCCCTTGCGTTGCATATGTGCCCTTGGCAGCAATCAGGAGACTTGCAGGTGAATGCCGGACCGAGCATGGCCAGTATCGATAACTTTGAACTGACGATAAAAGGAGAAGGCGGCCATGCCGGCTATCCTCACCAGACAATCGATCCGGTATGGAGTGCTGCTCACACTTTGCAAGGGCTTTACGGCATGATCAGCAGAAGGGTAGATCCGCTGGACGTTGCTGCGTTAAGTGTAGGGAGTATCAATGGAGGGGCGGCTTTTAATGTTATTCCCGATCAGGTGACGATCAAAGGGACAGTCAGGGCGTACACAGAGAAGGTAAGACGCCAGCTAATCGAGGAGTTGGAAGCTGTAGCCGCCACTGCACGGCTATTTGGGGGGCGCCATCAGCTCTATATCGAAAATGGAGAACCTGCTTTGTGCAATGATGGGAAGCTGGTGGAATTATGGAAGGAAACTTTTCGAACCCTTTTTCCTGATCAAAAAATTTATGAAGCCCCTTATGGCATGGGAGGGGAAGATTTCAGCCATATTGCGAGAAAGCTGCCTGGTGCAATGGTGTTCTTGGGATGCGGATGGAAGGACAAGGAAAACTTTCCGCTTCACAGTCCCCACTTTACGTTGAATGAAGAGGTGCTGCCGCATGGTGTCGCATTACTCACCGCTGTAACCCACAGGTTGTTACAACGGCAGATATGAAAGTCAGATAATATTCCTACTTCGCTACGAAAATACACTTCGCCTTTAACGGGCGGCTGGTGAGCATCTACGAGCTTGTGCTCTGTGGGCTCTCACCGAGGTCTTCCTTCCCGTAGAAGTCTCCGTGGATTTCCTCTACGGAAGGTTTGCTTATTGTTACAGCCAATGACAAAAAAGAAAAACCGAACGAGTTCGAATGTCTGGAGGGTTCGAATGATCGTTCGGTTTTTGCTTTGGTCACTTTGCTTTTGTCCAGGCTACTTTCACTATTAGCTGTTTTGGACTCTGCGCAATAATTCATGTGCCTTATCTCCGGCAAGCGCAGCCAGGTTCTCCCATGTTTCATCTCTTTTCAAGTCAAGTTCGACGATTTTTTTTGCCAAGTCCACTGCCTCCTGATTAATCATGGGCCGATACTCCTTTTCGCATAGTATTTTTCTCTGAGGCTTTTCGGGTTATTTGGGAAACAGCTGCAACGTCCGCATACTCATCCGCCAGTTCACTGATTGTTTTTTGATAGATATCCCGGTCGTCGATACTGATAACCCCTTCAACTATCAACTGTTGGATCACTGCCTGCTTCTGCTTGTCGACCGCTTCTCTCAAAAAAGCCATTCCAGCGCTCCTTCGTCGTGAATTTATCCTTATTCTAAAAGATGCTTATCGAATTGACAGTAGTTCGGTGAGAAAATCTTACACGGTTTCTGATTTTCGGCATGTTTGTACGATCTTTTCCCTCTAGTGTTGAGAAAGGTACAAGCCATGCTTCATGATTTTCTGTTATCTCCGTGATAAGATGAGGAGAAAGACGAGATAAGGGAGTCTTACCATTGAGGAGACAACAAGATTTTACGGAAGGGAACATAGTAAAACAGATGCTGGTGTTTTCGGCACCGATTATTTTTACCAATCTGCTGCAGGTTTCGTATCAGTTCACGGACAGCCTGTGGGTGGGAAATCTGCTTGGTGGAAATGCACTCGGGGCGGTAGCTGTTTCCAGTACGGTTATCTTTACTATCTTATCTTTTATTATCGGAATAAATAATGCCACCTTGACGATTCTGTCACAGCAAAAAGGAAAAGACAACGAAGAGGGATTGAAACGTTACCTCAATGCCTTTGTCGTGGTGCTGACTGCCATGGCGATTGTTTTGGGAATTGTCGGGTTCCTTTTCGCCGAAACGATTCTAGGATTGCTCGGAACCCCGGAGGCCATGATGGGAGAAGCAGTCACATACCTGCGGATAAATGCGCTGGGCATCCTTTTCCTATTGGGGTATAACTTCATTGGTACCGTGCTGCGCGCAGTCGGAGACAGTCGGACACCGCTTCGGTTTGTCATGATTGCGGTCGTTCTCAATATCTTTTTGGATCCACTGTTGATCAGCGGGATTGGATTAGGGGTGGACGGAGCCGCCTATGCAACCATTCTTTCACAAGGCATCGCTTTTTTATATGGCATTTATTATATGCTGAAGCATCAACTCGTGCCATTCTCTGTCCCCAATCTGCCAAAACGGGAAGAGGTACTGTTGATTTTGAACCTCGGTGTTCCATCCGGCTTGCAGATGTCGGTGATTTCTGCCGGAGTGGCGGCAATCATGAGTGTGGTGACGTCTCATGGAGAAGCAGTAGTCGCGGGTTTCAGTGCCGCACAGCGGCTGGACAGCGTGATCATGCTTCCTGCCCAGGCATTGGGAACGGCAGTCAACAGCATGGCCGGACAAAACATTGGTGTACGCAAATGGGACCGGGTTAGCAGAATTACAAAATACGGCCTGTTGTATAACCTGGTGATCATGCTTCTATTGGCTCTGTTGCTGGTGCTTTTGGCCGAAGTTGCGATCAAATTATTTATTCAGGAGCCAGAACCAGTCCAGTTTGGCAGTCATTATTTGCGCATTGTCGCCTTCTTTTACCCATTTTTAGGCATCAATTTTATCTTGAATGGAACGGTACGTGCGGCAGGGGCAATGTATCAGGTGCTTATCCTGAATATTATCTCTTTTTGGGTTTTGCGTTACCCGCTGACTTACGTATGCTCGCAACTGCTGGGGGAAACCGGAATCGCCGTCGGAATGGGTATCAGCTTTGTTATTAGCAGCTTATTTGCTTTCCTTTATTACCGCTATGGAAAATGGCGAGAGAAAAAACTGTTCCAGAATAAGTCAGACAGTCAAAAGGGGGAATTCGAATGAAAATCGAGCCATCACAATTTGCAGAACGAGACATGAGTAAACTGATCAAGGGCGCGGTAGTTCCGCGTCCGATTGCCTGGGTGTCAACCATCAATGAAGAAGGTATCCCCAATCTGGCACCTTTCAGCTTTTTTACCGTGGCTTCCATGGAGCCAATCACCCTTTGTTTTTCTGTCGGTGGATCAGGAAGAGTAAAGGACACGCTCGAAAATGTCCGGGCTACAAAAGCGTTTGTCGTCAACATTGTCAATGAACAGCTTGCCAATCAAATGTACGAAACAAGCAAAGCTTACCCTCCTGAAACGGACGAATTCTCGCAAGCTGGCCTTACAGCGGTTCCGGGCGAGAGGATAAGCTCTCCGCGGGTAGCGGCTGCTCCTGTCCAAATGGAATGTGAGCTTGACCGTATCATCGATATCGGCAGCAACAGTCTCGTACTCGGCAGACTGGTTTGTTACCATATCCAAGACGAAGTATATATGGAAACAGATAAAGTGGACCCGGAAGCTTTACAGGTAATTGGCCGCATGGCAGGTGATTATACACACATCGATGATTTCTTTGGGCTTCCCGGTCAGGAAGGAACCTCTCGTGATTCACAAAAAACAAAATGAAACGATGCCGTTTTAATAGATATTTTGCAAGAAGGGTTTCTACTGGATTGGACAAGGGGACTTTCTCTTTTGAGGTTCAACAGAAATGTTAAGAGAAGGAAGTTGAAACCTACGAGGCTTACAGAAAAAAAGAAACCCAGGCCGCCTTATGGCACCTGGGTTTTTAGCGCTTATTATTGACGGTTGTCGGCAAACACTGCCATGGCATCCCGCATGAAAGTCGCCAGGCCGGATCCGAATTGGTCGATGTTTTTCGTGAACCGCTCATCATCGACATACATTTGACCAAGCCCCTTGAAGGCGTCTGGCGAATAGCTGCCCATTTTGTTCAACAAACGGAACCATTCCCCAATAGCAGCCTGCGCTTCTTCCGATGCAGGATCTTGGTGGCGTATACCGGCAAGGCACCGGTAAATATTATTCATTTCTTCCCCCATTGCCTGCTGCTCTTCATTCGTCATGGTTCCGAGCTTTTGGTTCGATTCATCGACAGCTTTATCTCCCCATCGTTCCCGTGCTTCTTGCTCATAAGGGTTTCGGCTGAAATCAAACCCGGCAAACTTTTCTTCATTCGTCATTTTGATCTCTCCTTTTGCTGATTGAATCGTCTGTTCCACCAATGCAATCATGTTATCGAGCCGGCGCCTTTTTTCCAGCAGCATGCTGTGCTGCAGTTCCAAGGCTTCCCGGCGATCGAAGGAAGGTGCATTCATTATTTCACTGATTCGTTTTAATGGAAATCCGAGTTCTTTGTAAAAGAGAATTTGTTGAAGCTGCTCCAAATCCTCGTCCGAATAGATTCTGTATCCTCCGGACGATATGTCAGTTGGAGGCAGCAATCCGATTTCATCATAATGATGGAGTGTGCGCACACTGATTCCGACTAGATCGGCGACTTGTTTAACTGTCATTCCCATTAAAGGAACCTCCCTTCCTTTGTAACGATAAGCTATCACGTAACGTGAGAGTCAACCGGTTTTTTTTCACTTTTTAATCATGACGCTATGTTCACACTGCGGAAATAAACTACGCTTTCCGCGGGCGGCTGGTGAGCCTCCTCGAGCTATCGCTCTCCGGGGTCTCACCTAGGCCTTTCCTCCCGCTGGAGTCTCCGTTTAATTCCTCCGCTGGTCAACAGCTTTTAAAAAACAGTCTATTTATTCCAGTGGTGCTTTGAGTCACTGGTGATAGGTAGTAGGACGCCAAAAATGAGATTCTTTGTTCCCGACTATGGAGAAGCAGTCCGTTGTCATTGTTTTTCGTCGGTGTTTGCTCTTATAATACCAATATAAGCTGATTACGGAGAAGATGGATATGGATGTAAAATCAACACCGCCAAGTATTACGAGTGTCTGCCTGCTGGCAGGGAAAATCATGCTGCAGAGCGGGGCAGAAACACACCGCGTCGAGGATACCATGCAACGGATTGCCGCTTCGTTCGGAAAGACTGCTTCTCAAAGCTATGTAACACCGACAGGAATTATTTTTTCCATAGACGGAACGGACCCGACCAATTTCATGCGAATATCCGAACGCTCGACGGACTTGCATAAGATAGCCGTTGTCAACAGTATATCTCGGCAGGTCACAAACGGCGAGCTTTCCATGACCGAAGCCAATGATCAGTTGAAACAAACCGATTTGGACAGTTATAGTTTTTCGCTCTTCTTCCAAGTGATTGCAGCGGCACTGGTAAGCGGCTGCTTTGCGATCATGTTCGATGGCAGTTGGCTTGACTTTGTCCCGGCGATGGTTGCTGGTGCTGCCGGCTATCTGGCAATGGAAAGATTCCACGACTGGGTGGAAATCCGCTTTTTTGCTGAATTTTTGGCATCCGTCATTATTGGTCTGTTGTCCCTTTTGTTTATTCATCTCCAGCTTGGCGCCGAAATGGATAAAATAATCATCGGGGCAGTCATGCCGCTGGTACCGGGTCTATTGATCACCAACGCTGTCCGCGATTTGATGGCGGGGCATCTCGTTGCAGGCTTATCCAAAGGTGCAGAGGCGCTGCTAACAGCCTGTGCTATCGGCGCCGGGATCGCTGTCGGAATTTCATTTGTTTGATAGAAAGGTTTGGATGGTATGGGAGAACAGCTGGTCACCAGCTTTATAGCAGCCGCCGGATTCGGAGTGCTTTTCAATGCACCGCGCAATGCATTGATTCAATGTGGATTGGTCGGGATGCTCGGTTGGGTGCTGTATTATGGATTGGCAGCCGAGGGAACCGATGCAGTACCGGCAACGCTAGCGGGTGCATTTTTAGTCGGTGGTTTAAGCCAAGTATGTGCAAAATTCTATAAAACACCAGTAATCATCTTCAATGTTTCCGGTATCATCCCATTGGTACCAGGCGGACTGGCTTATGACGCCATGCGCAATTTCGTGGAGAATGACTATAACGCTGCGGTCCAGCTGGCTGCAAAAGCGGGATTGATTTCAGGAGCGATTGCCATTGGTCTCGTGTTTTCTGAAGTAATCAACCAGGTGATTAAAAAAGCTGGTCGGAAACGGATCGTAAAGTAGAAGGAAATATAATTCCACAGAGGAGGAAATGAAATGTTACATAAGCAGTTACAGGCATTTCCAGATGGATTTTTATGGGGAGCTGCTTCGGCAGCCTATCAAATTGAAGGGGCATGGAACGAGGACGGCAAATCGCGATCGATATGGGATGAGTTTGTCCGGATACCAGGCAAGACATATAAAGGTACCAATGGCGATGTGGCAGTGGACCATTACCATCGCTGGCGGGAAGATGTCCGATTAATGGCTGAGATGGGCTTGAAAGCCTACCGTTTTTCAATTTCCTGGCCGCGCGTCATAAAGGATGGAAACGGGGAAGTAAACGAGCAGGGTCTTGACTTTTATGATCAGTTGGTCGACGAGCTTATCCAAAACGACATTGAACCGATCGTGACCCTTTATCACTGGGATTTGCCCCAGGCACTTCAGGACCAGTATGACGGATGGGAATCACGCCAGGTGATTGACGACTTTTATCGGTACAGTGTCACATTGTTCAAACGGCTCGGTGATCGGGTGAAATATTGGGTCAGTCTCAATGAGCAAAATATTTTCATCAGTTTAGGCTATCAGCTTGCCTTGCATCCCCCTGGTGTCCAAGACCGGAAGCGGATGTATCAGGCAAACCATCATGCCAGTCTTGCCAATGCTAAGGTGATTGCCGACTTTCATAAATATGTGCCGAACGGCAAGATAGGCCCGAGTTTCGCGTACAGCCCTGCCTATGCCTATTCTTCCAATCCGGAAGATGTGCTGGCAGCCGAGAATGCTGAGGAGTTCTTAAGCCACTGGTGGATGGATGTGTACGCCTGGGGGAAATACCCAAAGGCAGCATGGGATTATTTAGAACGAAACGGATTGGCACCTGAACTGGAAGACGGCGACATGGACCTGCTGGCACAAGGAAAACCCGACTTCATGGGGGTGAATTATTACCGAACGACCACGTATGAACACAATCCCCTGGAAGGAGGCGTAGGTTCCGGTGGAATGAATACTTCAGGAAAAAAGGGCACGACGCCGGAAACAGGGATTCCTGGATTGTACAAAACTAAGAAAAACCCGAACCTGGAAGCGACCAACTGGGATTGGGAGATCGATCCGATCGGCCTGCGGATCGGAATGCGCCGGATTACAAGCCGTTACGGACTTCCGATTTTGATAAGCGAAAACGGACTGGGTGAGTTCGATCAACTAGAGAATGATGAAGTTATCAAGGATGACTACCGGATTGACTATATAAAAAGTCATTTGCAGCAGTGTCAGCAGGCAATAACGGATGGCGTGGAACTTCTCGGTTACTGTGTCTGGTCGTTCACCGACTTGCTGAGCTGGCTGAACGGTTACCAGAAACGATATGGATTTGTCTACGTCAACCGCGACGAAGAAGGGGAAAAAGATTTGCGCCGTATCAAGAAAAACAGCTTTTTCTGGTACCAGCAGGTGATTTCCGAAAATGGTGGCACACTGAATAAGGAATAAAACAGACATGTAAAGGGATCTGAAAAAGGTCCCTTTTCTTATGTGGGGGGGAGATTTGTGGAATTCTTTGGAGTCCTTATCCCGATTTTTGGAGTATTTGCACTTGGCTTTATCGGACAGAAAGTGTGGAAATTCGAATTAAAGCCTATCTCGACCATCGCGATTTATCTAATGTCGCCCTTTTTGGCTTTCCGGACGTTTTACCAGAATGAAATAACGTTGGACTATGTTTATTTGAGCATTTATTTAGTCGTCTTATGTGCGGTATCCATTGTGGTTTGCTATCTTCTTGCCTGGATTAATCGCTGGGATAAAAATACGACCAGCGGCTTTATCCTTGCTTCTGCATTTATGAATAACGGTAATTACGGAGCACCGTTGATACTGCTTATTTTCGGGGAGGAGGGTTTTCATTACGCGGTAATCCTGATGGTGTTGCAACAGTTAATCATGTGTACAGCGGGTATTTATTATGCTGCCAAAGGCAGTGAACAGGGCGGGCAGTCGTTTTCTCCCTTGAAGGAAGTGGTCAAGGTACCAATCGTCTATGGCGCGATATTGGGGTTGCTGTTGAATGGACTGCAAATCGGAATCGGAGATCAAGTGATGTCTGCAGTCAGCATGGTGGCTGATGCGACCATTCCTACCGTCATGATTGTTTTGGGCATGCAGCTCGCCAGTATTTCGTTGAGACAATTGGAATATGGAAAGTTGGGGGCTTCACTGTCGATCAAACTGCTTCTTGCTCCAGTTATTGCGTATGCAATTGCTTCCTTTTTGCCGGTCGGCGATATGGTCAAAGCGATTATGATATTGACGGCAGCAACTCCGACAGCAGCAAATACCACGATATATGCCCTGCAATTTCAGACAAAACCGGGATTCGTATCAAGCGCTACGTTGCTTAGTACATTACTGAGTATCATCACGATTCCGTTGTTGATGTTTCTTGTTCTTTAACTGCAAAATAGGAATGGTTCCCTTTGTTAAAAACTTACAGTCGTGAAAGTACAGCTTCTGTTTATACTAGTGATAACAACTAGTAATGATGGAGGTGAAGGGTTGGTCTACGACTGTATCATTATCGGCGGCGGAATCGCCGGACTGCAGGCGGCTATTCAGTTGGGCCGTTACCGTGACAATGTTCTGGTTATCGATGCCGCAGACGGCAGGTCAAGTCTTTGCCGCTGCTACCATAATATTCTTGGCTGGCCAGAAGGGATAAGTGGGGCCACCTTGCGCCGTACCGGTCGGCGACAGGCTGAAGAGCTCGGAGTAAATTTTATTGAAGAAACCGTAGAGCAGGTCAACAAGCAGGACAAGTTATTTTCTGTTGCTACTAGTAACAGTAATCACGAAACAAAGGCGATTTTGATTGCAACGGGGATTAAGGATCATTTGCCGGAACTTGAACAATTGCCGCCTTGTCTCGGTATTAGCGTTTATATTTGCCCTGATTGCGACGGGTATGAAGTTCTGGATAAAAAGGTGGTTGTCATTGGCTCCGGTAATGCGGGGGCAGGAATGGCGCTTGCATTGACCAATTGGACCAGCCAAATCCAGTTGATCAACCATGGACTACAGCCGATTGAAGAGGAGATGCAAAGCAAACTTGATTCCCAAGGTATTAAACCGATTGACCAATCAATTGTTGAATTGAAGGCCGATGGGGATCAAATCAGAGGCGTGAAGCTTGAGGACGGCAGCAATTTGGAAACGAATCATGCCTTTGTAGCAATGGGCGGAAATGAAGTACGATCCCAGCTCGCCGAGCAGCTGGGCGTCGAATTATATAAAAACAAGCACATTCTTGTAGACCCCAGAACCAAGATGACGAATGTCGAAAACGTCTTTGCTGCCGGAGATATCGTCGCCCACTCGGAACAAGTGACCATCGCCATGGGTGACGGCATGCAGGCGGCCATTTGGATTCATAAAAAAATAAAGCAACAGCAGTGAAAAGGGCTGTCCGCAAGTGAAAAACGTAATGGGGCAGCCTTTTTGCTTTAGCATCTGTTAAAGTGTAGTGTTGGTATATCAGGAAAACGGAACTCCATAAAATAGGAAGCACCATATGTTTTTATACCCTTTACTTCAATAAGAAAATGTTTCGGATACAAAAAATAAAAATGCGCCTACCCTTAACCAGTTGTGGGATCATATCAAGAGTAAAGTGAAAAAAATATTATGACAGCAACCTCTTTGCTTTGACTTCAAAGTCGGCATAATTAAATTACTTATTTTATGAAAAACAGGTAAAAAGAATGAAAGATCAAGTTGCATCTACACTGCTTTTTAAGGTCTTTATTTTAAGTTATATACAAAAACCATGCTTTAGACATCGTCTAAAGCATGGAAATTATTTAAACTAATACTAATATTAAACTGCTAAGTTGATTTTTTTAGCTCATCTACTTATTGAGTCCATTAACTGGAAAAAATATTCGGGTTTATGATTCTTATTTAGGTTATACCATGAATGCAATGTATCTGGTGCAAATACATCTAATTTTTTTATTACTTCCATCGCAAATTCCAGAGGAGCTACTCCTGATGCAGTAACCAAATTCTCGCCAGATACTACAGGTTCCATCTCATAAAATTTTTCTCCTTTATAATTAGGACAGACCATTTTAATATACTCTAAGTCATTGCTTGTATGCTTTCTAGAATCAAGGTATCCAACATTCGCTAGTCCCTCAGTTGCACCACAAATTGCAGCAACAATAGTGCCAAGCTTTAAAGCCTCGCCAATTTTTCTCAAAATAGGTTGATGAATATCTTCTCTCCAAGTATTCCCTCCAGGTAAAATTATAAGATCCGTACTCTCAAGAGTACACTCATCAAGGGAAATATCTGGTTTTATGCTCAGTCCTCCCATTGTAGTAATAATTTCTTTATTAGCTCCTACTGTAATTACTTTTAAAGGTGCTAAATCTTTTTTTAAATATCTTCCTGAGTTTAGTTCAGCAATTAAATATCCATATTCCCAGTCCGACATTGTATTAAATACATAAAGAAAAACTTTTTTTGTCATCCAATAACACTCCAATCACATTTAATATAGCCAAAGATAACATAACTTCCCTGACACCTAGCGTCAGGGAAGTTATCAAATTTGATGAAATTTTATTAATTCCGACAAAACTTCAATCATTCTTTTCTTAAGACTGATTGGCTCAATAACTCGAATAGATTTACCGTACGGTAAAAGTAAATAAGGCACAAATGTATGTATCATATCTTTCTCAAGAAGAAATACTGCTTGATTTGAAGTCCACTCTTGTAAATAATTTCCTAAAAACCAATGTTGGCAAATATCACTCAATGCCCCTTTATCTCCATTAATAACCAAAGAAATAATCCCTTCCTTATCTTCTATAGTTGGAACAAGGTTTTTCATAAAAAAGTCACGCGCTGAAAAATTTTCTGGTCGGTTAAACTTATTTTCGGTTAACATTAGACTTTCCATTCGATCTACTCTAAAACTACGGATATCATTCCTAAGATGACAAAATCCAATCACATACCACTTATTATTCCAATAAATAATTCTGTACGGATCCACCAATCTATACTTTGATTCCCCTTCAGCATTTTTATGGTATAGAACTTTTACAGAGTATCCGTCAGCTACGGCCTGCTCCAACTCCTTCAAAAAAGGTTCAATAGCGAGGGAACTTAATCGACTTATTACTTCAAGACTAGTTAAATGTTGATTTATCTTTGTTTCCTGCTCTTGATTCGAATATTTTTTTAGCTTTGAAATAGCCCTGTTTAGTGCTTCACCTCCATAATACCCGGCTTCTTCTGCAAAAATAGCAGCGTGAAATAGCGAGGTTTGCTCCTCAAAATCAAAAAAAAGAGGAGCTTCAATAAAATTGTTCAATAAATTGTATCCACCGTTATGTCCTGCGTCTGAAATTATAGGTACACCACTTATTGAAAGTGTATCAATATAACGATATACAGTTCTTATATTCATCTCTAACTTTTCTGAAATTTGTTTTGCAGTAATTTTTTCACCTGAACTAAGCATCCATAAAATTGCTAGTACATTGTCAATTTTAGCCACAGAATCCACCTCTATATGGAAATGATTTTATTTTAAATTCACACTAAAAACATTACCTATTCATTGAATTTCTATTTCAAATGTAAGAAAACCGAAAAAGCTAAAACAATTTGCTATGCAATTTTTGTACTTGATCTTTTAATGTTTGTTCTCTTCTTCTAGTGCCTTTATACGGTTTTTTTAAGGTCTTATTAACTTCCTCTGAACGGACACTTTTACTAGTTTTACGAGGGTTTAACTCACTTATTTGCATCCCTCTTAATGTCTCCACTCTAGTTCTAACATCTTTTTTTTGTAAAGCCATGACTTTGAAACATTCGCTTTTTGTGCAACGGAATTAAAATTAATCTTCTCTTTTTTCAATGCTATCTCTGAAATTGTCTTTTCAGCCCTAATTCTTGTCTTTTCCGACTTTTCTTTGGATAGTTGAATTATGGCAGTTGTTTACTAGTTTCTAGTCATCTTAATTTGTCTCCTCTAACGAATAAATAATTTGCTCTAATCTATCTTTAACACGTTCGTTAGTTTCAACCTGACGCTGCCATTGGTTCTGTTTAGCCCTATTTAATATTTCTTTAGTTCGGTCTAAGGGCTCTTCATGTTCAATTAGAAATTGTTTACTTGTACAGAAGTTCGTACAATCTAAACAAGCATTTGCGGGAGGAGACGGTCCCGCTAACCGCTTCCCTGGTACGGTCTTCTGTTATTTTCCAATGTGAGGTGTTCCACAATTTGTTGTTTATCTATGAGAAAAATTTGAGGTGACTTATGAGGAATGTTTGTATCATTTGCAATCTGATGTGATAATCTTCTGCTTTCGATAACCTTTACCATATAGCAATCTAGTTTATCTTCACCAGATGTTTGAAAAAAGGCCTTTACATGCTTGAAGGCTCTTGCACTAATCATACAAGAAGTACTATGTTTAAAGACTAATATTGGTGAATTCATCGAACTTTCCCATACATCTTTACATTCTTCCGGTGTTGTCAGTTCATTGGCAGGCCCCATCTTCACTCTCCCCGAAAATATATCAATTCCTACCTTTACTGTTGATTCCGTTTGTCTACCATAGAACCAATTGTTAATCCTAACACAATGCCGATTGCTATACTTATCGCTACTTGATCAATGGCCACTCCAAAGCTAGTACCAATCCCAACGCCAAGGATAATTCCAAATCCACGAAACTTTGATTTTCCCATATTATTGTTCCTCTCCATTTGTTTGAATGAGGCAACCTAAAAAATTTTTTATCTATTCCTATACGATTATTTAATGCTGAAAGTTTCAAATATTAACTACTTTTCAGCTTTATCTATCGGTTTACACCCCCCCTAAGCCAACAAAACAAAATGTAAGCGCATAATCATTTCCGTTGTGCAACGGAAAAACAATGTGTGTTCTTGAAAGCGTTTGTAATCTACAATGAAAGCAGATACAAAATAACAGCATCTTAGGAGGAATTATAGATGAAACATATATTACTCGCATGTTCAGCAGGAATGTCCACTAGCTTATTAGTTTCGAAGATGAAAGAGGCAGCAGAGGCAAAAGGCATTGAAGCTGAAATTTGGGCTGTTGCACAGGATAAAGCACCGAAAGAAATGGAGCGTGCCGATGTACTGTTGATCGGACCGCAAATGCGCTTTATGAAAAAGAAATTTTCCAAAACAGCCGATGAGGTAGGTATCCCACTGGACGTTATTGATCCGATGTCTTACGGCAGAGTCGATGGAGAAGCCGTTTTGAATAAAGCATTAGAACTAATGGGTGAATGATAGCTTAACAGAATAAAACAGGCCCGTTCGATCAGCGAGTGGCACAGTACGTTGGTTGACGGCGGGCCGTTTTGGAGAAAAGGGGAGAATAAACGTGAACAAATTCATGGAGGTTTTAGAAAATATTCTAATGCCGATAGCGGATAAACTAAATAACAACCGCTATTTGACGGCATTGCGCAACGGCTTTATGGTTGCATTGCCTTTCATCATCTTTGGTTCCATTTTTGTCGTTATTGCCAATTTTCCTTTCCTTGATCAGTGGATCAGTGAAAGCGCCTATGAAGCATACCAGGCTGCCTTAGGACCTGCATCTGCTTCCACCCTGAGTATTATGGGATTGTTCGTTATTATTGGTATTGGTTATAAGTTGACGGAACATTATGGAGGCGAATCGATTTATGGCGGTGCCGTTGCTCTGGCTTCATTTTTAATTCTTACGCCGCAGGTGATCGATTTCGAAACGGCAAATGAAACCATTGAGCAGGTAGGCGGTGTCATTCCGACTGCAAGCTTGGGAGCAGAAGGGATGTTCCTTGGTATTTTTACCGCTTTCTTTGCTGCTGAACTGTACCGTTTCTTTGTAGAAAAAGATTGGACAATCAAAATGCCGGCAGGTGTTCCGGACGCTGTTTCACGTTCATTCAGCGCATTGATTCCGATCACCCTGACATTATCTATATTTCTGATTGTCCGAATTATTTTCAGCTACACACCATTTGATACCGTACAAAACTTCATCTATACCTTGATTCAAGAGCCGCTTACAGCACTTGGAAGCGGACTGCCGGCCACGCTGATTGCGGTCTTGTTGATTCAATTGTTCTGGTTCTTCGGGCTGCACGGCCAGATTATCGTCAACTCTGTGTTTGATCCAATCTGGTACGCTTTGAACAACCAAAACCTGGAAGCTTTCAATGCTGGACAGGAACTTCCCAACATTGTCACCAAGCAGTTCATCGATACCTTCATTGTCGGTATCGGTGGCTCCGGAATGACGTTGGCAGTTATCATCGGTATCTTCCTGATCGGGCGAAGTCGTCAATTGAAAGAATTGGGTAAATTGGGAGCACCGGCAGGAATATTTAACGTAAACGAACCGGTGATATTCGGTCTTCCGATCATCATGAATCCGTTGGTCATCATCCCTTGGTTGATCGCGCCTGTTATCGTTACGTTCATCACTTATTTTGCGATGGCTTCTGGTATGGTTCCTTATCCGAATGGTGTCATCGTGCCTTGGACAACGCCAACCGTGCTGAGCGGATTCTTGGCGACAGGCAACAGCTGGCAGGGCGGGGCTTTGCAATTGGTCAACATCGCTGTGGTGTTTGTCATCTGGTGGCCGTTCCTGAAAATCATGGATAAACAATATTATGAAAATGAAAATTCTGCGGAAGATCAGCGGAATGAAACGGTAAATATGTAACTAACTTGAGACTCGAAGGTGGAATAACCGATGGATAACTTAACAGAAATTGCTTTTCAAATCATCTTGTACGCTGGAAATGGCAAGTCGAGTGCCATGGAAGCAATCCAGGAGGCAAAAGAAGGAAATTTTACTGAAGCCGACCGTCTCATCGAAGAAGCAGGCGAGGAGCTTGGCAAAGCGCACGGTTATCAAACAAAATTGCTTCAAGAAGAAGCAAGCGGGGAGGGGGCTTCTGTGAATGTGATTCTCGTGCATTCACAGGACCACCTGATGACCTCGATGACCGTGAGAGATTTAGCCGTGGAAATCATCGAAATCTATCGACACAAGTAACTGGAGGTAATAGCTATGTCTGTTCAATACAAATTTCCGGAAGGATTCTGGTGGGGAAGCGCTACCTCTGCCACGCAAATCGAAGGAGCTGCCAAGGAAGGCGGCAAAGGCCGAAATATTTGGGACGAATGGTATGATCAAGAGTCGAACCGTTTTTTTGAAGGAGTAGGACCACAGACCACTTCTGATTTCTATCATCGCTATAAAGAAGACGTCCAGCTGATGAAGCAAATCGGCCACAATACGTTTCGTCTATCGATTTCCTGGTCCCGTCTTATCCCCGGAGGTCGCGGGGAAGTGAATCAGGAGGCAGTCACCTTTTATAACAATGTAATCGATGAATTGATTGCCAACGACATTGAACCGTTTGTCAATTTGTATCATTTTGACATGCCGTTGGAACTGCAAAACGAGGGCGGTTGGGAAAGCAGAGCGGTCGTCGAGGCTTATGCTGAATATGCCAAGCATGCTTTCCGTTTGTTTGGCGACCGGGTCAGCAAATGGTTTACGTTTAACGAACCAATTGTGCCGGTTGAGGGTGGTTATCTGTATGATTTTCATTATCCGAACGTAGTCGATGCCAAGCGGGCAGCACAGGTTGCTTATCATACGATGGTGGCGCATGCCAAGGCGGTAGAGACGTTCCGCACCTTTGCTATCAAAGAAGGAAAAATCGGTATCATCTTGAATTTGACTCCTTCTTACCCGAGGAGCCAGAATCCTGCTGACTTAAGGGCCTCCCGGATTGCCGATTTGTTCTTTAACCGCAGTTTCCTCGATCCATCTGTTTTAGGGGAATATCCACAAGAATTGATCGATATCCTTGAGGAACATGGCCAGTTGCCTGTGACAGAACATGGCGATAAGCAATTGATCAAAAACAACACAGTGGATCTGCTTGGTGTTAACTATTATCAGCCTCGTCGTGTCAAAGCGAAAGAAACACTGCCTAACCCTTACAGTCCGTTTATGCCGGAATGGTTCTTTGATCATTACGAGATGCCGGGCCGGAAAATGAACAAATATCGCGGCTGGGAGATTTACGAAAAAGGTATTTACGATATCATGATGAATCTGAAAGAAAACTATGGCAACATCGAATCCTTCATATCTGAAAACGGAATGGGTGTCCAGGACGAGGATCGCTTTATCGAAAACGGTCAAATCCAGGATGATTATCGGATAGAATTTATTAAAGGTCATCTAGAATGGCTTCATAAAGCAATCGAAGAAGGGGCCAATACAAAAGGCTATCATTTATGGTCATTCATGGATAATTGGTCCTGGATGAATGCTTATAAGAATAGATATGGATTCTTTTCCGTAGATATAGAAACAAAAGAAAGAACACCGAAGAAAAGTGCTGAGTGGATCAAACAAGTTGCAGAAAATAATGGCTTTTAACCTTGCTGCGACTGATTAGGGGAGGCGCAGCGGGAACCGATTGATTGTAATCATCCCGCTGCGTCTTTTTTTCCATCCTTTTTTGCGGATTTGACTAAAAGCAATGACGATAACAGTGGAGAGGCGTGAAAATAATGACTGGTATCAAAGTGGTGACGATCGGCGGAGGATCAAGCTACACACCTGAGTTGGTAGAAGGATTTATCAAGCGGTACAACGAGCTTCCGATCAGGGAACTGTGTCTCGTCGATATTCCAGAAGGAAAAGAAAAGCTCGAAACAGTAGGCGCACTTGCCAAGCGGATGGTGAAAAAGGCAGGTGTCCCGATGGAAATCAAGCTTTCCTATGACCGAAAGGAGGCACTGCCTGGAGCAGATTTTGTCACGACCCAAATTCGGGTGGGGTTGCTGGAGGCTCGTGCTAAAGACGAAAAAATACCACTCAAGTATGATGTGATCGGACAGGAGACCAATGGTCCCGGCGGTTTGTTTAAAGGCTTGCGAACGATCCCGGTGATACTGGACATATGCAAGGATATAGAGGCGTTATGCCCCGATGCCTGGCTAATTAACTTTTCTAATCCAGCCGGGATGGTGACAGAAGCGGTCTTGCGTTACAGCAACATCACAAAAACGGTCGGGCTTTGCAACGTGCCGATCGGAATGCGGATGAGCGTGGCAGAAATGCTGGAGGTGGAGCCGGATCGGGTACACATCGATTTTGCCGGCCTGAATCATATGGTGTTCGGACTCCATGTTTATCTTGATGGAGAGGAAGTTACCGGCCTGGTACTGGATAAACTGACTAGCGGAGAAAGCATGACCATGAAAAACATCGTCGATCTCGGCTGGGAGCCGGAATTCCTCCAGGCATTGAAAGTCCTTCCATGTCCGTATCATCGTTATTATTATCAAACCGATAAAATGCTGAACCAGGAGAAAAAAGAAGCAAACGAAGCGGGCTCGCGCGCAGAGGTAGTCCAGCAGCTGGAAAAGGAATTGTTTGAACTGTACAGCGACCCAGAACTGACGATCAAGCCTCCACAGCTGGAAGAGCGGGGAGGAGCTTATTACAGTGATGCCGCCTGTAGTCTGATTGACTCGATTTACAACAATCGAGGGGATATCCAGCCAGTCAATACGAGAAACAACGGAGCAATTGCCGGCATCCCTGCAGAATCTGCAGTAGAAGTGAATTGTGTGATCACCAAGGACGGACCGAAACCGATTCAGGTAGGTGAATTGCCGGTTCCAGTACAAGGGCTTGTTCAGCAAATCAAATCGTTCGAGCGGACAGCTGCTGAAGCTGCTGTGACCGGTGATTACAATACAGCGCTGCTTGCCATGACCATTAACCCGTTAGTACCGTCCGACACGGTTGCCAAACAGATTCTCGATGAAATGCTGGAAGCGCATAAAGCACACTTGCCACAATTTTTTCAAACAGTAGTATAATAAAACGACAGTACCTCGCAGCCAATCGTGTATTGGTGAAAAATCCTATTAGTTGGAAAAGGTTCTGATGCATTCAGAACCTTTTTTCCGCGTGAAGGAACGAATCAAGCATGGATGAAAGGAGGCGTTTAGATGAACTCCCGGACCATTACCATACTGCGTGAATTAATGGCAGCCCGATCGCCGCTGACAAGTGACTATTTGGCCAGTATCAATCAAGTGACATCCAGGACGACAAGGGAAGATGTGAAGCAGCTCGACGGCACACTCTCCCATAACGGCGCAGTAGTCGAATCGATTCGCGGAACTGGATACAAGCTTCATATCAAGGATGATCAAAAGTTCCGCAAATTCCTTCAAGAGGTTTTAGAAGAGGAAACAGATGAAGCCCCGCTCGTTCCTGATCTTCCAGAGGAACGGACAGCTTACCTGATCAGGCGGCTGCTGCTTACAGACAATTATTTGAAGCTGGATGACTTGGCAGAAGAAATGCATATCAGTAAATCGACGATTCAAAATGATTTAAAAAATGCGAAAAAAATATTGGCTAACTATGATATCCACTTGGAAAGCCGTCCTAATTATGGCCTGAAGGTCACCGGCAGTGAATTAAAGCTTCGGTTTTGCATGGCTGAGTATATTTTCGATCGCAGTGAAGAGGCTGGCCAAAGGCTGTTGAATGACCAGCTGACTTCCCTAGCGAAGGAAGATTTGACGGTCATTTGGAAGATCATCATGAATCAAATCAAAGAAAACGGGCTCACCTTGTCTGATATCGCCATCAATAATTTATTCATTCATTTGGCAATCGCTTATCAACGGATCAAAAATGGATACCATGTTTCTCTATATCATAAAGATTTGGATGACATTCTCGACAAAAAAGAATACCAGGTTGCCGAAAAAATCGTCGGGCGGGTCGAGGAAAGCTTTCAAGTCGTTTTCCCGCAAACAGAGATCGCCTATATAGCCATTCACTTGTTGGGGACAAAAATGTTATACCAAACCGGTATGGAAGTCGATCAGGTGATGGAGGATGATATTTATCAAGTGGTGATGAGCATCCTCGACCGTATAGAAGAAAAACTTGCACTTGGCATCAGGCAGGATCAAGAGCTGATCATCAGTCTTGGCCTTCATTTAAAGCCAGCCATCAATCGGTATAAGTACGGAATGAATATTCGGAACCCCATGTTGGAGGATATCAAAACCAATTACCCGCTGGCTTTTGAAGCAGGTCTTATCGCGGGTCTTGTGCTCGAAGAATACACCGATGCCAAAATTGATGAAAATGAAATTGGCTACTTGGCGCTTCATATCGGAGCGGCCATCGAAAGGCAAAAGCTGAAAACAGGACCGAAGCGATGCCTGGTTGTTTGCGCCTCGGGGATGGGTAGTGCACAATTACTGTTTTATAAGCTGAAGTCCCAATTCGGGGAGAAGCTAGACGTCGTCGGGACGACAGAGTACTACAGGTTGAATCAGGCGTCTTTTCAAGATATCGATTTTATTGTAAGCTCGATTCCGATTTCTGAGCAACTTCCGGTGCCTGTCATCGAAGTGAACACAATACTCGGTGACACCGATTTGAAGAAAATCGAGACGTATGTAGCCGATCCGAAACAAAGTATCGCCGATTATTTTAAGCAGGACCTGATTTTTTTACAGAAGGACTTCGCTTCCAAGCAGGAGGTTCTGGAGTTTTTCGCTGATACTTTGACTGAAAGAAAATTGGTGGACGAGACGTTCCTTGCGGCAGTGGAAGAGAGGGAAGCTGTGGCGCCTACAGCATTCGGGAATCTGGTGGCAGTCCCCCATCCCATCACGCCGCAATCGAATCAAACGTTTCTGGCTTTTTGCACATTGAAGCGAGCAATTGACTGGAGCGGGAAGCGCGTGCAATTTGTCTGCCTGCTCAGTGTGGAGAAGGACAGCACAGCCGATTTACAGTCGATGTATGATTTGCTCGGCAGGGTGATCGATGATCCTGCTATTGTGCAAAAATTATTGAAAGCACGGGACTATGAAGCATTCATTGATGTGCTCCCTAAATAAATGGAAAAGCATTCAGAAAGCTTGAATGCTTTTTTCTTTGAACGAATCCGTTATAATAAGACTATCATTATATAAATTTTTCGAAAGCGGGGAAAGAAGATGAAGCTGGCCAGTTATACATATAAACACAAGTTTGGAGAAACACGTATTGGTGCTATCCACGGTGATCGGATTATTGATCTCCAGGAAGCCCACAGGCAATTCCTTCTGTCGCGTAATGAAGAAATGGACGCAATCCTACTGCCATCCAATCCTACTGCTTTCTATCGTCTCGGCCATACGGGCATCCGTCGCGCGCAAACGGCATACACATATGCAGTGGAGCACCAAGTGGCAAGCACTGAAGTGGAACGATTTGGAGTAAAGCTCGAGCTTCCGGTTCCTAATCCGGGGAAAATCATTTGTATCGGCACTAATTATGCAGATCATGTAAAAGAAATGAAGAGTACCATTCCCGAACATCCGGTGTTGTTTGCCAAATTTGCCAATGCTCTAATTGGTCCGGAAGACAGTATCGAAAAATCATCGGCCACGGAAAAACTCGACTACGAAGTAGAACTTGCTGTGGTAATCGGCAAGCGCGCGAAGAAAGTTGCCAGAAAGGAAGCGGATCAATACATTGCGGGCTATACAATCGCCAATGACATCTCAGCTCGTGATTTACAAAAACGGACACCGCAGTGGCTACAGGGAAAGACACTCGACAGGAGTACACCAATTGGTCCCTGGATCGTAACAGTCGATGAGATACAGGATCCTGGTAAACTGGGAGTGAAATCATATATCAATGGCGAGCAGCGTCAATCCTCCAATACCAGCGAGCTGATTTTCGATGTACCGTATCTCGTTTCCTTCCTATCGGAGCTAATGACACTGGAACCAGGTGATATTATTTTGACAGGCACCCCGCATGGTGTCGGTTTTGCGATGGATCCGCCGACATTCCTGAAAGCAGGAGACCGGGTCACGATGGAAATCGAAGGCATCGGGATGATGGAAAACTATGTAATCGATCAAGATGCATAAAGAGCGTGAGCAAAGGAAAGCCCATTCGAACTCGTTCGGTTTTGATTTCATATAAGCGGTGATTTAAACCTAGCAAATAATAAAGTTGCAGTACCTTGCCGCAGCGGTTGGAAAAGCAACTCAAACAACAGGATGAGGAATTACGTTATACCCCAGCCGCTTTTTTCAGCTGCTATGATTATTCTTCAATAACGATTGCCTGACTGCCCATTTGTTCCCAGGCTTTTTCAAAATTGTCCCGGTCTATCTGTTTGTTTTTGCCTCCATAAGGGTCATTGATATATACGTAGTCGTCCTCATAGCCGGTTACAGCCACGCTGTGAAGGCTGAATGTCACTTCTATTTCTCCATTCGGAGTCTGCCAGGTTTCAAAACCGCCGACAGGAGCGAAGGAGGTAGTGGTAATGATCCATACAGGAAGCCCTTTATCCAATGATTGATAGATTGCATCAGGGCTGCTGCCAGTTAAATCGACTGCTCTGTCACCAACATATTGTTTGGCTAAATCCAGTATTGGACCATGATAAACACCGAGGCCCGGACCGTCCGCCATGTTTCCGACAAAACCTTCATTCGGATCTCCCTTCAACCCGTTTTCATAAGTAAGCGGGACGACATGGACGTTCTCAGCAAGTTCATTTTTCGTTACTTCTATGCCATGATAATTCAAGATCATGGCAAGACTCGTTACCTCGCAGCCATTGTACAGCCGGGGTGCCGCCATCTGTTCGATTAGCGGCACATCCAGTGGCAATTCCGCTTTTTCTTCCGGGATGTCCAGAACGAATAAAGGATCATCGGCTTGCTCCTGTTTTGCTATTGGGATATCGAGCTGCCTCAGGAAGTCTGCAGTGGCATAAAGTTTATTGCCATAGGCAATCACTTGTCTTTGATCAAGTGATTGTGTTTCTAAAGCCTCCAGGCTTGCCTGGTAGCTGTTTTCCTGCGCTTGCGGAAAATAAAGCCGTTCGTCCTCTATAGTGGCAGTTGCCACTTGCAAAATCGGATCGTAAGCAAGTTCTGTGGATGGCTGATAAGCCAAAAGCGGGTCGGCCGGTAAGTAGTATTCATTCCCTTTACGCAGTATCGGATTGCTTACTTGATTTTCTCCGATCTGCAGCTCTGCGTCTGATTCGACAACGGGAGTGGGGATCTGTTTTAAGGATGTATCCGCTGCTGTAGTTTTCACTTCCACTTTAGCGGGCAAAACGGTAGTTTTATAGAATAAATAAAAGATCGATGCCAAGCATATAAACGGTAATAGAATAAGCAGTTTTTTCAATCGGATCAACTTCTTCCTGTCTGACTAAATTAGTGTTTATTATAGTACAAGTTTCATAGAAAGAAAATCACCAAGATTGCTCATTTCTGCTCTAAATTACGTTGGATTGGTCGAGACTTGTCTTTTTGGATAAAAATTACGGTGTGTTATAGATAGTGGAAAGCCGATCTGTCCGTGCTCTGTCGACAAATCGGCTTGATTCATTTTTGTTTATTCTATTTCAGCAGTTTTAACTAGCTGTTTGCCTATGTTTTCTCCTGTGAACAGGCCGAAAAATGCTTCGGGGATTTGTTCGAAGCCGGTTTTGATCGTTTCTTTATACGTCAATTCCCTGTTGTTGACCCACTCTGCAAGCTTTGTAAAGCCTTCCTTAAACCGGGGCTGGTAATCACCGACAATAAACCCTTTGATCAATGCCCGCGATTTGACGATGTGCATTTGCAACCGCGGCCCATGGGCGTTCGGGTCATTGTATGTAGCAATGGACCCGCATTGGGGGATTCTTGCGTGATCATTCAGCAGGGGATATACAGCATCCGACACTTCTCCACCGACATTGTCAAAATAAACATCGACACCGTCTGGACAAGATTCAGCCAAAGCTTCCGACAGGTTATCGGTTTTATAATTAATGGCCTTGTCTGCTCCTAATTCTTCAGTCAGATAGCGGGTTTTTTCTTCACTCCCGGCGATTCCCACTACATGAGCTCCATAGATTTTCGCAATTTGTACGACAATCGATCCAACAGCTCCAGCTGCAGCTGAAACGACGACCGTTTCCCCTGCTTTCGGATTTCCGATATCGGTAAGACCGAAATAGGCAGTTAATCCAGGCATACCTAAAACACCTAAGGAAGTAGTGACCGGTCCTAGCTCCGGATTTATTTTTCTGAGTTTTTCAGCGGACGCTGTGGAATATTTTGCCCACGGCAATGTTCCGGTGACAACATCCCCAGGCTGAAGGCTTTCTGCATTAGATTCTACTACCTGCGCAATCACTCCACCGCTGATTGCTTTGTTCAGGGCAAATGGTTCTATATAAGACTTAGCGCTACTCATACGGCCTCTCATATACGGATCGACCGACACGTAAACGGTCTTTAGCAGTGCCTCCTCTTTCGCGGGCTCCGGCATTTCCGTATCCACTATGCGAATATGTTCTTCAGTCGGCATTGCTTCTGGTCTTTTCACTAATTGGATTTCTTGATTTTCCGCCATGCTTCTCTCCCTTTCGTTCCATAATAAGATTCGTTTTATTTAATGGTAACATTCCCCGTTTTTGCTGGCATCTCATTTGATTCATGGTATCCAATTGAAGATAAGCATGAATGTAAAAACCGCCGTAAAATTGGTGAAATGCACTTGTATAAAAATACATAATAAAGTATAATTATTTATCAATCAATGGAATGGTCAGGAGTGAGAATAGACGGTGAAGGTAGCGATTATTGGTGGGACCGGTTACGGTGCCATCGAACTGATACGGTTTTTATATAATCATCCATATGCAGAAATTGAAGCGATTATCTCCCATTCGCAAAGCGGCCAGGCGCTTGGTGCAGTTTATCCCCATACGGTCGGGGTCGTGGAAAAGCCTTTGGAAGAACTGGTGGTACAGGAGCTGGCTGAACGTGTCGAGTTGGTCTTTTTTGCCACGCCGCCGGCTGTCAGCAAGGATTTGGCACCGCAGTTCCTGGAGCATAACGTAAAATGCATTGATCTCTCTGGAGATTTTCGCCTGAAGTCCCCGACGGACTATCAAGAATGGTACGGTTCCCCTGCTGCTGATGAAAACTATTTGGAAACAGCGGTTTATGGATTAAGCGAAATTTATGAGGAGGAAGTTGCAGGTGCAAATCTGGTAGCCAATCCGGGCTGTTATCCGACCGCCACATTGCTCGGACTGCTGCCAGCGGTTCAAAACGGCTGGATAGAAGAAAAATCGATTATCATCGATGCCAAATCGGGTGTTTCCGGTGCTGGACGCGGAACATCGCTAAATGCACATTATCCGGAAATGAATGAAAACTTGAAAGCTTATAAACTAGGACAACATAAACACATACCGGAAATAGAACAAGAGCTTGGAAAAATGGCCGGTCACCCGGTGCAAGTGACTTTTTCCACTCACCTGGTACCGATGACGAGGGGGATTATGAGTACGATTTATGCTGACTTTACACAGCCGGTTTCTACTGATGAGATGATCGAAGCATACACAGCGTTTTATCGAGAGCAGCCGTTTGTGCGTATCCGTAGGAATGGGGAACTGCCGGCAACAAGAGAGGTATATGGAAGCAACTACTGTGACATCGGCATTCACGCAGATCAAAGGACGGGGAAATTGACCATCATTTCGGTCATCGACAACTTGGTCAAGGGAGCTTCAGGCCAGGCCATTCAAAATATGAATCTATTGAAAGGCTGGGACGTTGCAACCGGTTTAAACTATTTACCTATTTATCCTTAAGGAGGGTGCAAAAAAATGACAGAACAAGTAAAACAAGTGGCCGAACAGGAAGTGACCCTGCTGCCGGAAGGAAACATAGCCACTCCTCAGGGGTTTACCGCCGGCGGCGTCCATTGCGGCATTCGAAAAACCAAGCTGGATTTCGGCTGGGTCTACTCTGAAGTTCCCGCTACAACAGCTGGTGTTTATACAATCAACACATTCCAGGCGGCTCCGCTTAAGGTCACCCAGGAAAGCATTAAGAGCGGACAGAAAATCCAGGCACTCTTAGTCAATTCCGGCATCGCCAATGCCTGCACAGGCGAGCAAGGTCTGGCTGATGCCTATCAAATGCGGAAATGGGGAGCAGCAGCCTTCCGTGTCCCTGAGCAGTTCACGGCCATTGCATCTACAGGGTTGATCGGAGAACCCTTGCCGATGGAAAAAATCAAATACGGAATCGATCAAATCCAGCTGCAAACCAATAATCTCGCCACCCGATTCGGAAAGGCGATTTTAACAACAGACACCCGCGAAAAAGCGATTGCGGTTGAAATAGAAATCGATGGGCAAAAAATATCCATCGGAGGAGCAGCTAAAGGATCGGGAATGATCCACCCGAATATGGCCACGATGCTGAGTTTTATAACCACCGATGCAGCAGTTGAAGAAGGTGCCCTGTCATCGGCCTTGAAGGATATCACCAATACATCATTCAATATGATAACGGTGGATGGAGATACCAGTACGAATGACATGGTACTTATGCTGGCAAATGGAAAAGCGGGAAATCAGCAGCTGCATGAAGGACATCCGGACTGGTCTCTCTTCAAACAAGGGCTTGCGGTAGTCTGTGAAGCGCTGGCTAAAGAAATCGCCCGGGATGGAGAAGGAGCCACCAAATTAGTCGAGGTCCAGGTGGAAGGTGCGGAGTCAGATCAGGCGGCACGTGCCGTCAGCAAAGCCATTATTTCTTCCAATTTGGTGAAAACCGCTATTCACGGAGCAGACGCCAATTGGGGGCGGATCATTACGGCGATCGGCTACAGCGGGCAGCCTGTAGATCCCGACAAAGTCAGCATCTCGCTCGGACCTGTGTTGGTGGTTAACAATGGAATGCCTGTTTCGTTCGATGAGGCAGCGGCAAAGGACTATTTATTACAGGACAATGTGTCGATTCACACCGATTTAGGCAGCGGAACCGGCAAAGCCACCGCATGGGGTTGCGACTTGTCTTATGATTATGTACGAATAAATGCATCGTATCGGACTTGAGGGAGGGGTCAGATTGGAATATGTAGTAATCAAGTGCGGCGGCAGTATTTTTTCACAGCTGCCGCCGGCTTTTTACCGGAATATCGCAGAACTGCATAACAAGGGAGATGTCCAGCCGGTGCTTGTCCACGGCGGTGGTCCGCTGATTTCCCAGACCCTGTCCCGCCTTCAAGTGGAAACACAGTTTGTCGACGGATTGAGAGTGACCACGGAAGAAGTATTGGAAGTAGCGGAAATGGTATTAAGCGGATCCATGAACAAACAGCTTGTCCAAAATCTGCAGCATCAAGGCGGGAAAGGATTCGGCCTAAGCGGCGTGGATGGCGGACTGCTGCGGGCAATCCAATCTGACAATGCTGCAATTGGTCTTGTCGGAACGGTGAAAAACGTGCAAGTATCGATTCTTCACCATCTCATCGACCAAGGATTCATACCGGTCATTTCTCCGATTGCCATCGATGAAAATGGAAAGAAGTTGAATATTAACGCCGATGTGGCTGCAGCAGCCGTTGCGCAGGAACTGCAGGCGAGGTTATGTTACATCAGTGATATTCCTGGCATTTTAGTAGAAAAGAACGGTGAAACAAAGGTTTTGCATGAAACGACCAGCAGCCAAATTGAACAACTTATCGCCGATGGCACCATCAACGGCGGGATGATTCCGAAGGTTCGTTCAGCCCTGCAGGCGCTGAAGAACCGCGTGCCGGAAACCGTGATTTTGAATGGTTTGGAACCGGACAGTCTGCTGTCTTTTTACGAGGGGGCAGCGGTCGGAACAAAAATCAGTTTAACTTCGGAGGTAGGATATGTCTAAACAAACTATACCAACGGCTACGGATATGCTCATGCCCACCTATAATCGCTTTCCTCTTACATTGGTCAAAGGAAAAGGAAGCTGGGTATGGGACGACGAGGGCGGCAAATATCTCGACTATACGTCAGGCATCGCCACCTGTAACTTAGGACACGCACCGGACAGCGTAAAAGAACAGCTGGAAATCCAGCTGGAAAAAATTTGGCACTGTTCGAATTTATACCATATACCAGTTCAGGAACAATTGGCAAAGAAACTGGTGGAGAACAGCTTTGGCGACCAAGTGTTTTTCTGCAACAGCGGAGCCGAAGCAAATGAAGCTGCCATCAAACTGGCAAGACGATATGCGCAGGAAGTCAAAGGGATCGAGGCATACGAGGTCGTCACCTTCCGTCAATCGTTTCATGGGCGGACGCTCGCTACCCTGGCGGCTACGGGACAGGATAAAATTCAACAAGGCTTTGCCCCTCTGGCTAAAGGATTTCGCTATTTGCCCTATAATGACAAGCAGGCACTGGAAAAGTTGGTTACAGACAAAACCTGCGCCGTTTTACTCGAACTCGTACAGGGAGAGGGAGGAGTCGTTCCGGCCGATGAAGATTGGGTGAAACAGCTGGCGGATCTTTGCAAGCAAAACGACATTTTGCTGATGATCGATGAGATACAAACTGGTATCGGCAGAACAGGAACCTTGTTCGCTTATCAACAATACGGAATTGAACCGGATGTTATCAGTCTGGCCAAAGGACTGGGGAGCGGCATTCCTATTGGCGCAATCGTCGCCAATCAAAAAGCGGCCCGGGCGTTTTCACCTGGATCGCACGGCAGTACGTTCGGTGGGAATCCGTTTTCTGCAACGGCCGGGCTCTCAACGGTAACGCACATCATCGAGAATGAATTGACTGCTCGTGCTGCAGAATTAGGCAGCTATTTAGAAGAGAAATTACATGGACTAAAACAGCAGTTTTCTCAAATCAAGGAAATCAGAGGCAGGGGGCTACTGCAGGGAATCGTCGTCGATGACAATGCCGTTGATTATGTGACAAAAGCGAGGGAGCAATACCAGCTGTTAGTGCTGCTGGCCGGACCAAATGTAATCCGCATACTGCCCCCATTGACGACCAATGAAACAGAGGTGGATCAATTCATTTCTGTGATGGAAAAGGTATTTGCTTCGTAAGCACCGCCACTTTACTTTCGCAGATGATTGGTAAATGGTCCTTAGGTTTAGGAAGAACGATTTGGGCTCGGGAATGCGAAAAAAGACGCTCATCGGTTGCATGAAACTTGAATTCGAGATAAGAAAAGCAAAAAAAGAAGTTCATCCGGATTTCTAAAATCCATAATGAAGACTGGTGTCTGTTGTGAAATTCTTTGGTGATAGGCGAGATGCTTGCACTTTTCTTAAATATATTGTGCATATCGAGTACAATATAAAGGCAGATACTTAGAAAAAGAGGGATTTTTTCATGACAGATGCATTACAAACCAAATGGAGTACTTTCCAGGAACAACATAAAAACAAAGCAAGATTGTTAATTCATTGTCCGGATCAGCCGGGGATCGTCTCGGCTGTTTCTGAATTTCTATATCAGCAGGGTGCCAACATTATTGAATCTAATCAGTACACGACCGACCCTGCCGGCGGGGAATTTTTTATGCGAGTGGTATTCGAAGCAGAGCAGCTTCCAGCTATACAGAAAGAGCTGGAACAGAAATTTCAAGCAATCGCTCATTCCTTTCAAATGGATTGGCGATTCAGTTATGTCTATCAGATAAAACGAATGGCCATCTTTGTAAGTAAAGAGCTGCACTGCCTTCGTGAACTGTTGTGGGAGTGGCAAAGCGGTGATTTGATAGCAGATATCCCGCTTGTTATCAGTAACCACGAGGATGCAAGGGGGATTGTTGAATCACTGGGAATTCCGTTTTATCACATTCCCGCTAACAAGGACATTCGTAAACAGGTTGAAGCGAAACAGTTGGAGCTGTTAAAGGAATTTGATATTGATGTAATCGTCCTGGCGCGCTATATGCAAATCCTTACACCAGATTTCGTGGCAGCTAACAAAAATAAAATCATTAACATTCACCATTCTTTCCTGCCGGCTTTTGTCGGTGCCAATCCGTACGAGCGTGCCTATCAGCGCGGGGTGAAGTTAATAGGGGCGACCTCACATTTTGTTACCGACGAACTGGATGAAGGCCCGATCATTGAACAGGATATTAGCCGTGTGGACCATCGCGACAACAGTGAGGCGATGAAGAAAATCGGGCAATCGATCGAGCGGAGCGTCCTTGCTCGGGCGGTCAAGTGGCAGCTGGAAGACCGGATCATTGTCCATCAAAATAAAACGATTGTATTTTAAACAATAATAAGTTGGACAAGAGTATGGCAGGCAAAGCAAAGAGACCGTGACAAAAGCATGGCCACCAAAGCAAAAACTGAGCGAATTCTAAATGCCAATCAATTCGTTCGGTTTTTATTTGTGTATTCTCTTTTTTCCTGTTGTTTGATGCGTGCTTTGAATCGTTACGGCAAGATACTACGCGTTCCATGAGCGCGAGCTGAAGATCCACTTGGCAAAGCGGTATTCTTTGCCAAGTTAGCTGAAGCCGTGCCCGCGGAAAGCGAAGTACCTTGCCGGAGTGGAAAGTGGCACTTATCATAAGAGAAGGTAGATCGGTTTGCTTTTGGCTAACTTTAAAAACAGAACCAATGTCACAATGCTCTTGTCCCAGGCTTTTTTTGATTTTTCATATTAGGTAAGCTCCTAAGATAGATTCCTTTTACGCTGTGATTTGATGAGTACTTCGCATGCTCCAAGATACAGTTTCGGGTTCAGGGAAAAGGTAGGCTTTCATAATCCTGGTGGAGATCTTCTTTCCTTTTATGAAATGCTTGTTTTCCGGTATACTGAAAGCATCATTTATCGAAACGGAGAGCGGAGGTGACCGGATGGCAATATTGCAAACTAAATCCAAAAAACAGCTTATTTATGAAATGTTCATGATCATCCTGGCCGCCTGCTCAGTTGCAACGATCTGGCAAAGCACTCAGTATGACAGTTACATTATCTGGGTCACTTGGGCAATATTTTTCGTTGACTTCGTCTATCGTTTTCTCCGCAGCAAACACAAGTGGCAATTTATCAAAAGCAATCCCTTCCTTTTGATTGCCGCGATTCCTTTAGATGCAGTCTTCCAATTTGCCCGCTTAGCCAGGATTCTGCACTTGCTGCGCTTGAAAACGATCACCAAGTACTATACCAAGCCGTTCCTGAAGGTTTTACGCCGGCAGCATATTGGTGCCATTTTTTCCGTTACCATGGTTTTAGTATTTGTTTCGATCATCCCGTTGTATTATTTTGAGCCAGGATTGTCGAGTTATTGGGAAGCACTGCTCGGCAGTTTGATGAGTCTCGCCTTTTTTGGACAGGCAGATTTTGATCCGACCACAGCAATCGGCCAGGTGACGGTGGTGTTGCTGACAATAGTTGGAGTGATTCTGCATGGACTGGTAATAAGCACTGCTTTTGATTACATTTATCACGCACCGTTCGTCAAAAAAATCATGCAAAGAAGGAAGGAAAAAGAAAAACAAGCAAGTTAGACACATTTTTTATTGCCGCTGAATAGATTAGCTATGGGCGGTGATGAAATTGACTAGTTATTTTCAAGTGCATCAAGAATCGGAACGTATTACGATCGAATCAAGCTTGAACAGGTCCAATGTGGGCTATAGTGTTTATATTGATCAGATACTGTATATGGTCCAAGTGCAAGGTGGGCGTTTTTCAATCGATACGACACTGCTTCGGGAAGGAACCCATCAGTTACAAATTATCTCTTTTGAGCTTCCAACGGGAACACCTGTGTCTTCCGCGGCTTGGAATTTTCAAATAGGGCACCGGGACACCAGAGACCGGGATTTTCAACCAGGTGATATTTTGGTCGCCAGTGACAATCTCGATGAGATAAAAACCGGATATGTCGGGCATTCGGCGCTCGTGGTAGATAAAGAAAGTGTCATTGAATCACCGGGATTGCATCCGGCCATTCGCAAAGCCTCTATTCAACAGTTTTTGACGAAGCATCCTGTCCACGGACACTTTCGGCCAAAAGCTTCTGAGGCTGGTAAAGCTGCAGCGAAATATGCTGAAGGATATCTAAATGAATTCAAGGAAAAAGGACAACAGGCACCTGTTTTTTCGTTCAACCTGTCATCTTCTCTGGACGATCCCTGGGAATATATATACTGCTCGAAATTGATTTGGCTCAGCTACTATTACGGAGCTGACTATAAGCTGGAAAACGATTTTCTTTGGTTCTCGCCGGAAGACCTGTATAATAATTTAAAGGAGAACGATGACTTTACAACAGTTTACCAGCACCCTGATGTGAAGTTCATTCTCAACACGTAGCCGCTTATCCGGTTGCGTTTTTTTATGAAGCAGATTTCTAAATGAGTATCCTATCCTAGAATTTCTTTTGTTCACTTGGTGTTACGCTAGGGACTGTGGTTACTCGTCTTTCTGAAAACATGTTGGCCGGGATAGTCTGCTGCGAAGATTAACTGGAAGACGAAAGAAGAACCCATTCGCTGAAGTCTTCGGAAACGTGCTTCCCTCCGGAAAGGGAGTGTTTTTCCGCAGCGACGGGTTAGCAATCATTTTGCAAAGGGTGAGAGGAAGTCACGTGAAGGTTATGTCGCAGTTTTATTTATTGTGCCAAGGAGCAATTTTCAAATGTAGCCCTGCCTAGGTAGAATAATTGAATAGCAGCAAGAAAGATTATTCTACCAGCATAAGTGGAAATACATAGGAGAAGGATAGACAGGAAAGGAGCATGGATATGAATCAATCATTTCGAGCATACAGAGTGAATCAGACAGAATCGGGTTTTTCAGCCGGAATTAAGACCCTTCAAAGCGAGGAACTGCCAAAGGGAGAAGTACTGATAAAAGTGCATTATTCCAGTGTTAATTTTAAGGATGCAATAGCTAACACACCCGATAACAAAATTGTAGAAACCTACCCAATGGTGCCAGGAATCGATCTTTCCGGCGAAGTAGTCGAATCGGAAGACGACCAGTTTAAGCCCGGCGATAAAGTTATCGCGACTAGTTATCAAATCGGAACAGGACATTATGGCGGCTACAGTGAATATGCCAGAATTCCTGCCGAGTGGGTCGTTTCCCTTCCAGATGGTTTATCACTAAGAGAATCAATGATCTTTGGAACAGCGGGTTTCACTGCCGCTCTCTCTATCCAACAATTGGAGGCAGCTGGATTAAGTCCTGATAAAGGGAAAGTACTGGTTACCGGCGCCACTGGCGGCGTAGGTAGCACCGCAATTGCTATGCTGGCCAAACGGGGTTATCATGTCGTTGCAAGTACAGGCAAGGAAAGCGCCCATGATTATCTCCGCAACATTGGAGCCGATGAAATAGTTTCCCGTGAAGCAGTTTATGATGGAAAAATTCGTCCGCTCGATAAACAGGAATGGGCAGGAGCAGTCGATCCTGTCGGAGGCGAGCAGCTTGCAGCCTTGTTGACTAAGCTGGAATATGGTGGAGCGGCAGCTGTAAGCGGCCTTACCGGGGGTACGTCCGTTCCTACAGCGGTATTTCCGTTTATCAGCCGCAGTATCCAGTTGTTGGGAGTCGACTCCGTTAATTGCCCGATGGACATTCGTAAAAAAGTTTGGGAACGCCTGGCAAGTGACTTGAAGCCAGCTGGATTGACCGAATACATTGAAAAAGAAATCAGTCTCGACGACTTACCCGACGCTTTGAATACCATTTTAGAAGGAAAAGCGCAAGGACGCATGGTCGTCAACCTTCAAAAATAACGGCAAACCTCCGTATACTGAGCAGTATGCGGAGGTTTTTTGTATAGTTCAGCAAAAGATGCAAAAAATGACGTTAACGATACATAGATAGGAGGGAAAGTGATGGAGCGTTTTTGTCGAAGTTGTTTTGCCATTTCGCTATTGGTAGCCGTTTTGTTTTTAGGTGCGGGCAGTCTTCAGGCGGAGGATCAGGAGTCTCCAGAAAAAATGCCGGAACTAACGGAAAGCCAACAAAAAGAACTGGCAATTATGTATCAGGACATGTTTGATAAGCGCAAAGGGATTATCAGCAAATATGTAGAGTTCGGTGTGATAGAGAAAGAAAAAGCCGACCAAATCATCAAGCATCTTGACGAGCATTATCAAATGCTTGAAGAGAACGGTTTTGTTATCGATCACAAACATCATAAGGCCAAGCATCATGATAAAGTCCCCCACTAGCCAAAAGCTCAACCAGTCATGGTTGGGCTTTTAAACTATAATAGCAGCGTACTATATGCTGGTTAGGCATGACGCTATCATCAGAAATGAAAATAATTAGATGATAGCTGAATGGAAACATGCTTGTATTTCTTTCATCCTCATTAAACACCTTTTTACCTTCTAAGTAATAAATTTTAAAAAGGTTCCTTTGTCTTTCTTTCCTGCTGTCTCCTTACTTGGTTGTTTTACCTTAAACAATCCTATAACAAGATATTCATCACCCCCCGGTTTTTCTTCTCTCTTTTTTATGTACCGTCTACTTTTTGAAAGTTGTATAACTTGTATTTTTCTAATCAATTATTTTTATTGATTGTACGTACATTTTGAATTATTATATAAATAACGGCAACTTATACGTATAAGGTTTTTGAGGAGAAAGGAGATAAGTTGATGCTTGAACAATTAAAGCAGGATGTATTAGACGCTAATCTGGCATTGCCGAAGTACAAACTAGTAACGTTTACATGGGGAAATGTAAGCGGATTAGACAGGGATAGCGGTCTTGTAGTCATTAAACCGAGTGGTGTAGCTTATGATGACTTAACAGCGGACGATATGGTAGTGGTCGATTTGGATGGAAATGTAGTAGAAGGCAGCTTGAAGCCATCCTCCGATACTCCTACTCATTTGGTTCTTTATAAACATTTCACAACTATTGGTGGTATTGTTCATACGCACTCCCCCTGGGCGACAAGTTGGGCACAGGCTGGTAAAGCTATTCCACCACTAGGAACGACCCATGGGGATTACTTTTATGGTGAAATCCCCTGTACCAGGCGAATGACGGACAAGGAAATCCAGCAGCATTATGAAGGGGAAACAGGGAAAGTGATTGTTGAAACATTTCAAGATATCGACCCGGTTCAGGTACCAAGTGTACTGGTGCACAGCCATGCTCCGTTTAACTGGGGCAAAGATGCAAAGCAGGCTGTTCATAATGCGGTAGTTCTGGAGGAGGTAGCAAAAATGGCTTTGCAAACCTATCAATTAAGTCCGGACATGGCCGCCATGGATCAAGCATTACTAGATAAACATTTTCTTAGAAAACATGGAGTGAATGCTTACTATGGACAGAAATAACCGAGGAGGAGAAACCATGACAGAAAAATATGCAATCGGAGTAGATTTCGGTTCTGAGTCGGGGCGGGCGGTACTTGTTTCCCTTCATGATGGAAGGGAAATAGCCGACCATGTAACGGCTTATCCGCATGCCGTAATGACCGAACAACTTCCTACTGGAGAAAGTCTCGGACTTGAATGGGCATTACAGCATCCGGACGATTATTTGGAAGTGATTCGAAATTCGATCCCTACGGTCATGAAAATAGCAGGAGTCGATCCAGCGGATGTCATCGGTCTGGGTATCGATTTTACTGCTTGCACCATGCTTCCGGTTGATCGGAAGGGGATTCCGTTATGTTTTGATAAGTCATTGGCGAACAACCCGCATAGTTGGGTGAAGCTTTGGAAACACCACGCAGCACAGGAAGAAGCAAATAAACTGAATCAAATTGCAGCAGAACGCGGAGAAGAATTTTTACCTAGATACGGGGGAAAAATTTCATCGGAGTGGATGATAGCGAAAATTTGGCAGATTCTTAACGAAGCTCCGGATATTTATGAAAAGACGGATCAATTTGTAGAAGCAACAGATTGGGTTGTTTCCAAACTGACAAATAATTTGTTGCGCAATAGTTGTACTGCCGGTTACAAAGCTATTTGGCATAAGCAGGATTCCTATCCTGGCAAAGAATTTTTCAAGGCATTGGACCCGCGCTTGGAAAATCTGACGGAGACAAAGCTTCGGGGAGAAGTAGTGCCGCTTGGCACGAAAGCTGGAGGATTATCCCCTGAAATAGCAGCGCTTACGGGCTTGCAACCGGGAATTGCAGTGGCAGTGGGGAATGTCGACGCGCATGCGGCAGTTCCTGCAATGGGAGTGGTCACGCCTGGAAAACTAGTGATGGCCATGGGTACTTCCATTTGTCACATGCTGCTAGGTACGGAAGAGCGGAATGTAGAGGGAATGTGCGGGGTAGTGGAAGACGGTATCATCCCTGGTTATTTTGGCTATGAGGCCGGCCAGTCTGCCGTAGGTGACATTTTTGCCTGGTATGTCGACAGAGCTTGTCCAGCTTACGTCTTTGAAGCTGCGGAAAAGGAAGGGGTCAATGTCCATCAGTGGCTGGAAACGAAAGCGGCTGCTTACGTACCTGGTGAAACAGGTATGGTGGCGCTTGATTGGTGGAATGGGAACCGTTCTGTACTAGTCGATACAGAATTAAGTGGTTTACTGGTCGGTGCCACATTACAAACGAAACCAGAAGAAATTTACAGAACAATTTTGGAAGCTACTGCATTTGGAACACGGAAAATCGTGGATGCCTTCCATCACAATGGAGTGCCGGTAGATGAGTTATATGCTTGTGGCGGTCTTCCACAAAAAAATCAACTACTCATGCAAATCTATGCGGATGTCACCAATAGAAACATCCGGATTGCGGACTCCAAGCAAACCCCAGCGTTAGGGGCAGCAATGTTCGGAGCTGTAGCCGCTGGCAGTCGTCAAGGAGGCTATGATTCCATCGTCGAGGCTGCAGAAAAAATGGGCAGGGTTCAGGATACTGTCATCGAACCAATACCTGAAAATGTGGAAATGTACGAACAACTTTACAAGGAATATAGTAGATTGCATGATTACTACGGCCGCGGAGACAACGATGTAATGAAACATTTGAAAAAGTTAAAAGCTTCCGCAAGAGAAGAATCCGGGATGACAATTTAGCTCTCATGAAACCGCTTAAAAATAGAGGAGGAACTCAAATGTTGCAATTAAAGCCTTATGAATTTTGGTTTGTTACTGGAAGTCAGCACTTATATGGAGATGAGGCACTACAGAAAGTAGAAAAGCATTCTATAAGTATGGTGACAGGGTTGAATGAACAAGGAAACCTTCCCTTCCGTATCATTTTCAAGTCGGTAGTGACGACAGCTGATGAGATTCACAGACTTATACAAGCAGCTGACGCAGATGAAAATTGCGCCGGCCTTATTACCTGGATGCACACCTTTTCCCCGGCAAAAATGTGGATAGCTGGTCTCAAAGCTTTGCAAAAGCCGTTGCTCCATCTTCATACGCAGTACAATCGTGATATTCCTTGGCAGGATATTGATATGGATTTCATGAATCTCAATCAATCTGCCCATGGTGATAGGGAGTACGGTTTTATTGGCACCAGAATGGAAATACCACGTAAAGTTGTTGTCGGATACTGGAATGATAATCGGGTACTGGAAAAAATCAGCGGTTGGATGAGGACTGCTGTGGCATTTGTCGAGGGAACAAATATCAAAGTGGCTCGGTTTGGCGATAATATGCGTAATGTAGCTGTTACGGACGGAGACAAGGTGGAAGCGCAAATAAAATTCGGCTGGTCGGTCGATTACTATGGCATTGGTGACTTGGTAGAAGTGATGAATGAAATCAGCCCTCAGCAGGTAGATCAACTATATGAAGAATATAAACAGCTGTACACGATAGATGAACAAAAAACTTCAGTTGCAGCAATCAAAGAACAAGCCAGGATAGAACTTGGGCTTAAACAGTTCCTGAAACAGGGCAATTACACAGCCTTCACTACCAACTTTGAAGATTTACATGGAATGAAACAATTGCCTGGGCTTGCGGCACAACGGCTTATGGCAGATGGGTACGGATTTGCCGGTGAAGGAGATTGGCGGAGTGCGGCTTTATTGCGCATGATGAAGATTATTGCAAATAATGAGGACACTTCTTTCATGGAGGATTATACATACCATTTAGAACCAGGTAATGAAATGGTCCTCGGTTCCCATATGCTGGAAATATGTCCGTCCGTGGCAGCTACCAAACCGGAAGTTATTGTCAATCCATTGACGATGGGGAATAAAGAGTCTCCGGCACGTTTAGTATTTGATGGAAAAGGCGGAGGTGCTGTTAACGCTTCTCTGATTGAGCTGGGAGGACGGTATCGGTTGGTGGTCAATGAAGTGGTGGCAGAAAAACCAGCAGTAGATACTCCTAATCTTCCGGTTGCTAAAGTTCTTTGGAAGCCCCAGCCATCTCTTGCAGAGGCAACGGAAGCTTGGATTTACGCGGGAGGAGCTCACCATACCGTTTTATCCTTTAAGGTAACAACGGAACAATTGCAGGACTTTGCGGAAATGGCAGAAATTGAATGTCTCGTCATCGATAAGGATACAAAACTACGGCCTTTCCGCAATGAATTGAAATGGAATCAGGCCATTTGGAAATAATGGAGCGAATCGAGCTGAACAGTTACAACATGATCTGCAAGAAAAAAACCGAACGAGTTCGAATCTTAGGATTTCGACTCATCGTTCGGTTTTTTTACTTTGGCCACTATCCTTTTGTCCTCAGACACGTTTTTCTGAGAAAGTTAAACAGGCTGGATAGCCTTCTGTGTCGAGAGGTGATATACTGACAGAGAAACTTATACGAATAACTTTAATGCAGGCCACACAATAGACAGAGGTGTTTACATGCAGACAAAACACAATATGGTAAAACAGGCGATAAAGTCAAAGATACTCGATGGTACATTTCAACCGAATCAAAAGATTAGCTCTGAAAGCGAATTAATGGCGCAGTTTAATGTCAGTCGGCATACTGTCCGCCTGGCAATAGGAGATTTGGTCAATCAGGGCTGGCTTTACAGGGAACAGGGTGCCGGCACCTTTTGTGCCGACCGATTGAATGAAAATAGTATCGATAAAACAAACAATAAAAACATAGCGATAATAACCACATATATATCGGATTACATCTTTCCTTCAATCATTCGCGGAGCGGAGTCTTATTTGAGTGAACAAGGGTACAATGTATCATTATTCAGTACGAATAATAATCATCAAACGGAGAAAGAGATTTTAGAGAAAATACTGACTCAGCATTATGATGGAATCATCGTCGAACCTACCCGCAGTGCCTTCAGTAATCCTAATATTAACCTTTATTTGAACCTGGAGAGACTGAATGTTCCTTATTTAATGATTAATGCCTTCTATGAGGAATTAGAACCTTTGTATATCGTGATGGACGACGAAAAAGGCGGTTATATACAAACGGAGCATTTAATCAATCAAGGGCACAAAAATATAGCTGGCTTCTTTAAAACAGATGATATTCAGGGGATAAAACGGATGAAAGGTTTTATTAAAGCCCACCGTGCCAATCAATTGCAAATCGATCCTCAACACATCATTACTTATAAAACCGAGGAGAAAAGAAAAAAGCCTTCGGAAGAGTTGGAGGCTATTTTGGCTTCCTCCAACAATTCGCCCACTGCCTTGGTTTGCTACAATGACGAGCTCGCCTTAAATATATTAGATGTTTTGCGAAAAAGAAAGTTGTCGGTACCAGATGATATTTCCATTGTAGGGTATGATGATTCTATTTTAGCGCAATTGTCAGAAGTGAAGCTGACAACGATAGAACATCCGAAAAGCGAAATGGGCAAAAAGGCGGCAGAAGTTATTTTATCCATCATAAAAGGTAAAAATAATCGGATGAAATCAAGTGATAAGGAAATATCCTCTATCGTTTACGATCCGGAACTAATTCTCAGGCATTCGACGAAGCAAACAAATGTAGTTAAAAGTTAGCCATGGGAGCCGGTTTAGTTAGACATTGTTCCGTTAAACCGGCTCCTATTTATTCTTGGTAAACCCACCTATTCCTTTGGTTGATTATTTACATAAAGCGGGCTCTAGTTATAAGATAATGCCATAACATCGAAGAAAAGGGGTCATTCTCTTGGAGTCACAAGTGAAAAAACTGGCAGTCGAAATAGATAAAGCCAATACGATTGCAGTCTTGACGGGGGCAGGTGTGTCCACGGCAAGCGGCATTCCTGATTTTCGGTCTGCCAACGGAATATGGCGGGAAGACCAATCACGAGAATACTATATGTCGCGAGCGTACTTTCAACGTAATCCGGAAGACTTCTGGATGAAATACAAGGAAATCTTCCGACTGAAGCTGCTGAAGAATTACGCCCCGAACCATGTCCACCTGTTTTTGCGTGAAATGGAACAGAAGGGCAAGCAAGTTTCTATAGTCACCCAAAACGTAGACGGCTTGCATACCGCTGCAGGAAACCAACATGTGATTGAATACCACGGTAATCTAAATACAGCAACTTGTCCTGCCTGCGGAACGCAGTATCCATTAGAGCATGTAATGACCGAACAAGTGCCACACTGCATCCAGGCTGGTTGTGGCGATATTTTAAAACCGGATATCGTTTTATTTGGCGATCCGATCACCAAGCATGCTGAAGCAGAAGCAGCTTTACAACAGGCAGACCTATTACTGGTAATGGGTACTTCCTTGCTCGTATCGCCATTTAACCTGTTGCCGGTTTACGCATGGAGTGGCCGGAAACTATCGGGATTGATCAATCGGGAACCGACACCGATGGATGATCAGTTTGATTTTGTCATCCATGCCGATTTAGGCAAGACAATCGAAGAGTTGAAACAAGAGGAATAAGAGAAGAGCCTGGGACAAAAGGTCATCGTGACCAAAATAAAAACCGAGCGATTCCACATTTCGTTGGTTTTTATTTGATTAGCAAAAAGCAAACCGTTCTATCCTTCTCTCATGAAAAGTACAACTTCCCACTCCGGCAAGGTACTTCGCTTTCCGCGGGCACGGCTTCAGCTAGCTTGGCAAAGAATACCGCTTTGCCAAGTGGATCTTCAGCTCGCGCTCATCCCGCAGGAGTCTGCGTACCTTGCCTCCGTTAGATAGAGATACCTTCTCTTCTGGTGTGTTTTGCCTATTGCCGTTACGGATAGAAAGCGAAGCCGCATGGAAACCAGGAGTACTTCTTTATCATTTTTATGCTATGAAAAAAGGAACCCCAAGCCTTTCGTCTTCTTCCCTGTTTAGATACCTATCAGCCAATAGAAGAATACGGTTCATTTTGTCTTGATCATGTGGAAATCAGAGCACAAAAACGTAGCGATTCGAAGCACACATCAAACAACAGGATAAAACGAGAATATACAAATAAAAACCGAATGAATCTGGTCGGAATTTAGAATTCGTTCGGTTTTTTCTTTAGTGGCCATGCTTTTGTCCCGGCCTCTTTAACATTTATCCCTTCATGATTTTCCCCATGTATTTCCGGCTGCGCGGGCCGTCGAATTCACAAAAGTAAACACCCTGCCATGTGCCCAACTCAAGCTTGCCGTTGGATATAATCAGGGTTTGGGCATGGCCGACCGTACTCGTTTTCAAGTGAGAGGCGGTGTTGCCTTCTGCATGCTTGTCCTTCGGGTGTTCCCAAGGAAATACTTCCTCAAGGCGCATTAAAAAGTCTGTTTTCACGTCAGGATCTGCATTTTCGTTCACTGTGATTCCTGCAGTGGTATGCAAAGAGGAAACAACGAGTATCCCCTCATCGACATTTTCTTCTCTAATCCAGGCTTCCAATTCATCGGTAATGTCGATCATCTGAGAGTGATTGCTTGTTTTTACTTGAAAAATCTTCTTCATGACGAGTCTCCTTTCATCCTTTTGGTGTTTTAGAAAAAGATGTATTACAGCATTCGTTAAGAAATAAGCTTTACCCGATATCCGTCTTGATACAAGAAGCACACGGTAAGCAGAGGAAATACACGGAGACTCCAGCGGGAGGGAAGGCATCGGTGAGACCCCGCAGAGCGTAGCTCGAGGAGGCTCAGCAGCCGCCCGCGGAAAGCGTAGTGTATTCCCGCAGCGAAACGCCAAAACATGCTTTGCTTGGGTTGTCCCAGACAATATGCTATTGCTGGCAATCGGAATGGAAATATAAGAGGTTTCATCTTGTTCCATCTTCCATCCAGGCAGTTCCTGAAAATTAGGAAATCTATACTGCGACACGCACCATCATTTGCTTAATGGCTTTAGTAAAGCCGTATTACTGCCTTTTCTTTGCTGCTTTTCACTGCTGTTTCGATAATCTTGATGGTACGTAGTCCATCTTCTGCTGGAACCGGGTTTTCAGCGCCATGCCGGATGCACTCATAAATCGCCTGATAATAAGCTGGGTAATTGCCGGGAACGGTATTAATCGTTTTTTCCATCTCTTGTCCAACCTCGTTTACATACAGCTTCCCGTAGAATTCCGGTTTATCGGCCCCCCAATCCTCTTGATCTGGTAATTTTCCTGCACTCAGGGCAGCTTCCTGTCCATCGATCCCATACTTGATAAAGCTCCCTTTGCTGCCGTGCACCATGAATTTCGGTCCCTGGTGCTTGACGATCGATCCGCAATGCAGAATCACGCGCATGCGCTGGTAACCCAGGATGATATGAAAATAGTCATCTACCAGCGAAGCTTCCCGCTGGTTCCAAAGGTCGCAAAATACTTCCTGCGGTTCACCGAATAAATATAAGGCTTGATCGATTAGATGAGAACCTAAATCATAGAGCATCCCGGAGCCTCTTTGACGGTGCTCCCGCCATTGTTGGTTCGGTTGCGGATTAAATCGATCGAAATGAGCGACGTACGTGTTGATAGATCCCAGATTCTCGTTTTGAATCAATTCTTTGAGGGTCAAAAAGTCACTGTCCCAGCGCCTGTTTTGGTAAACACTGAGCATGAGGTCGTTCTGATTTGCCAATTCAATGAGCACTTCTGCTTCTTTACTGGTGAGCACCATCGGTTTTTCCAGTACCACATGTTTACCTGCTGTTAAACTGCGCTTGGCCATATCGAAATGAAATTGATTGGGAGTGGTGATGATAACCAACTCTATCGTCCTATCCTGGAGAATGTCGTCTAATTCATCGACAACTTCTACTGTCCCAAGGTCCTTAGCCACATCGTCAAGCCGGGAAGTGAGCACTTTGGTGATAGCAAACTGTTCAGAAACCTTTAGCAGCGGAGCGTGAAACACTGCTCCTGAAAATCCATAACCGACAAGGCCGACATTGATTTTATCCATAGTATATCCTCCTCGCTGCTCCGTTTGTTTTCCCTATTGTAACATGCAGGCTCTATAAAGCTTATTGAGAGGACTTGAATATGATAGACTGGAAATAGAAAAAGACTCAGGAGAATGGGAGGAGAAAGCTGATGAACAGAAAAGAAATTCAAACAAAAGCTGCCCCACAGGCAATTGGTCCTTACTCTCAGGCCATCGAAGTAGGAGGATTTGTGTTTGTATCCGGTCAGATTCCAATCGATCCAGCTACAGGTGAAGTCGTGGAAGGGATCGAACAGCAAACCAACCAGGTGATGAAAAATCTCCAAGCAGTACTGGAAGAGGCAGATCTGACGTTTGCCAACGTCGCAAAGTTTACGATTTACCTCACATCAATGGATGATTTTGCAACAGTGAATGAAGAATATGCCAGCTATTTGAGCAAGCCATATCCAGCGAGAGCGACCGTGGAAGTCAGCAGGCTTCCGAAAGATGTCTGCATCGAGATGGACGTACTGGCAGTAAAAGAGTAAAAGGGAGGGAGGACTGCAATTTGCTGTCCTCCTTGTACTCTCTCACCATTCATGATTTTCCGGCACTTCGTGTTCAGTCCTCATTTGCTGAAGTATGCCTCCGAGAAAAATACGCCTTTAGGCCGATTCCTTTCCCCGGAGATACTGATAAAGTTGGCAGTATGTTTGTTCCAATAACTTCTCAAAATATTCTTCCCATATTATGAAAAAACCAGCATAATAATAATGATGGGACAACCATTATTACTCGCTTTGAAAAAAGGAGACGTTAACACAATGAAAAGATGGTTAAAATTATCGTTCATTTTGATGTTAGTCATAGGATTTGTCAGTACAGCCACCACGGTATTCGCCAGTGACGGTAACGGGGAAGAAAGCGGTGAAGTGATCAATGAAAAGTTAGGAGTTCCCCGGGTTGTTTATGGAGAAACACTGACAGAAGCCCAGAAAGACCAAGTACGAAAGCTCCTGGATGTCGAGAATCCGGAATCGGTGGACGAGTACATCGTAACGGCTGAGGATCTAGTCAATTACATTGATGGTGACCCGAATTCCCGGATGTATTCCTCGGCAAAAATCACCCGCACAGAAGAAGGTAGTGGATTAGTGATCAATGTCGTCAATTCCGAAAATATCACACAGGTTACCAATGAAATGTATGCGAATGCTTTGTTGACTGCCGGAGTGGAAAATGCGGTAGTAGATGTCGCTTCCCCGGTAAAAGTGACAGGTCATTCGGCGCTCACCGGTATTTACAAAGCGTTTAACGTAGAAGGCGAATCGCTCGATAAAGATCGGATGGAAGTAGCCAATGAAGAATTGGATGTTGCGACCGATCTTGCCGATGAGGAAGGGATGGACCAAGAAAAAGTCAGTGAATTGCTCACTCAAATCAAGCAGCAAATTGCAGAGCAAAATCCTGCAACCAAGGAAGAAGTAGAACAAATCGTCCAGGAACAACTGGATAAGATGAATATCGAGTTGAGCGAAGAAGACAGACAAATGCTCACGAATCTTTTTGAAAAAATGCGTAACATCAATATCGATTTTGACAATGTACGTAGCCAACTGGATGACATCGCCGGTGATATTCGTTCCAAACTTGATGAAGTTGCCGGCAATGAAGGCTTCTGGCAGGGAGTGGCCGATTTCTTTAACAGGTTGTTCGAAGGAATCAAAGGGTTATTCAATTAAAAATTGTTATTGCAAAGCCGCTATAATAGACGATAGCGGCTTTTTCCTATTATGATAGGAAAAGAATTATCCATATTTTGGACTACAGGAGCGTAGATTAGCATGAATTCTTCCAATACATCGATTTCCAAAACCGGGCTTGAGACGTTGCAATGGTTCATTTTTTTGTTGGCCAGCTCAGTTGCTTTGCCAATTGTCATTGGTTCTTTATATGAAATGAACTTTATCGAAGTCGCCGGCTTAATGCAGCGCACTTTTTTTATTGTCGGGGCTGCCTCGCTATTGCAAGGCCTGCTCGGACATCGATTGCCCATCATGGAAGGCCCTGCGGGATTGTGGATCAGTATTTTTTCCGTGATGGCGGTCACTGGGGCTCAGCAAGGAATGAGTACAGGAGAGACACTGCGATCAGTAGAGACAGCGATGCTGTTCACCGGTGGTTTTCTGGTCATCTTTGGGGTATTCCGTCTTGCTGAGAAGCTGTTGCCGTTGTTTACCCCACTAGTAACGGGATCGTTTTTGTTCCTGCTGACAATTCAATTGAGCGGTACGTTTCTGGAGGGGATGCTCGGTATCCAACAGGAAGTAGAAGCGATTCACGGTACAGAAGCAATCCTGGCATTTCTTACTTTCTTTATTGTGTTGGGCCTGTCGATTTTCGGCAAAGGTTGGCTTGGCAATTATGCCGTACTGATCGGAATTGTGATCGGATGGATTTCCTACAGCATATTTGTTGGGAATGAACCCTCCCAGACAGTGGATGTGGCCGGTTTTTCCGTACCGGAATGGTTTGCCTGGGGAGTCCCGAACATGGATTGGGGTGTGGTTCCGATCGCTTTCATTACAGCGGTCATCTTGCTGTCGAACGTGGTGGCTTCCGTAGTAGCAACGAGCCAGTCGGTGTATGGAAAACCTTCCTATTCGAGCAGTCAAATCAATAGAGGCAGCACGGTTCTCGGGGTCAACCATGGATTGGTCGGAATGTTTTCGGCGATTGCCAACGTGCCGCTTGCAACGTCGGCTGGATTTATCAAAATGACCGGACAAACGAGGAAGCGGCCGTTTTTGTATGCATCCGGGTTATTGATCATCGTTGCCTTCTTTCCGCCGATCGTGGCCTGGATCTCCGGCATTCCTGCACCAATAGCCAATGCCGCTATCCTCGCGACTTTCGTACAGCTGATGGGACTTGGTCTTAGCAATGTCGCCAGCGAGCCGTTGGATTCCAGACGGTTGACCATCATCGGCGTTTCCTACCTATTCGGAATTGGCTGTATGTTTTTACCGATGGAGGTATTCGCGGAACTTCCAGTGCTGATTCAAAATTTGGCGAGCAACGGCCTGCTGGTTGGAACCGTTTTGGTCATTGTGCTGGAACAGTGCTGGAGAGAAACAGGAAAAAGTCGTCCAGCGTAAAATAACCAACCCTTGGGGATACCTATTACGAATCAATTTTTCAAGGATGGAGTGTGCTCGCCAATGGACAATGTAAAGGATGTAATCGGAATAGGACTCGGTCCTTATAACCTCGGACTTGCTGCATTGCTCGATAAAGTGCCGGAACTGGAAGCCGCTTTTTTTGATGAATCGCAGGAGTTTGCCTGGCATCCAGGCATGTTAATCGAAGAAATGGATTTACAAGTTCCATTTTTGGCCGATTTGGTGACATTCGCAGATCCGACAAGCCGCTTCAGTTATTTGAACTTCCTCCATGAGCGCAACCGGATGTACCAATTCTATTTCTTTAAAAAGTTTGAGGTCCCCCGGAATGAATATAATGACTATTTAAGGTGGGTGATCCGAAAGCTGGATAATCTTCATTTTCAATCACGGGTTGTCGATATTCTGGATCACCAGGATGCAAACGACCCCTACTATGAGTTGGTTGTAGAAGCTGTTAACACCGAAAAGCGCACCCGACACTATGCGCGCCATGTCGTGATGGGTACTGGAAGTACACCATCCGTACCAAATTCGCTTGAAGGGATGCCGGCCAGTGACGTGATTCATACTAGCCGCTATCTGGAGGAAAAGGAGAATCTGCTCGAAGCAGAATGTATTGCGATTGTTGGTTCTGGACAGAGTGCAGCCGAAGTGTTTCTCGATTTGTTGAGAGAACAGGACAGGATCGGCTGCCATCTGGCTTTGTTTACTCGTTCTCCTGGTCTGTTCCAATTGGAGCAGGCCAAGCTGGGACAGGAGTTCTTTTCCCCGGATTATATTGATTATTTTCATGGCCTCGGTTTTGAGGAGCGTAACCATACATTGGGAATGTTGGACAAGCTCCGAAAAGGAATCGACCCGGACACCTTGACGGAGATTTACAACACGCTTTATCAGAAGTCTCATGGCGGCCGGAAAATTCCGGTGACCATCCAGCCGTTGACAGAGATAAAAGATATTACGAAAGATCAGGATGGCTACCAGCTAACCTGTCATCAATGGCAGCAGGACAAAACATTCTCCTTTAAAACCGATAAAGTGGTCCTTGCCACAGGATACCAACCTGCCATTCCGGATTGGTTCCAGGATCGGTTTGCGGCTAAAATTGAGTGGGAGGACGACAAACGGTTCAAGGTGACGAGAGATTATCAACTTGCCTTCAAGCAGAGGCGGCCGAACCAGTTTTTTACCTTGACCAATTTGGAGCATTCCCATGGAGCGGGAGCGACCAACCTAGGCCTGGCTGTTCAGCGAAATGTGCACATTATCAATCGGATCGCCGGCAGGGAAGTCTATCCGAATCGGCGCGATACCATTTTTCAACAATTCACATGGATGAATGATCGATAAAGAGTTGAGATTGGAACAAAACCTAAACTTATGGAGTGGTTCTCATCGCTACGGCAAGCGAAGTACCTTCCGGAGTGGGTGTTTGCGATCATTGAAAAGTTAAAAAGGTATCTTACTTGCCAAGTTAATTTTCAGGTTATAGGAAATCAAAAAACCGAACGAAATTCGACAGGCTAAATGTTCGAATTTGCTCGGTTTTTGCTTGGACCACTATGCTTTTGTCCCATAACTTTTTGATAAAGGAACTTTCTTTTGATGTTTCGATCATTTCAACATCAATGGGAATGAGACTGCTGCCCTGATAAGGCAGGATGGCGATACATTGTGCCGAGTAAAACAATTCCGCTCAGAACAAGCAAGCTGCTTGTGACAAAAAACACGGAGGCGAAACCGAAGAAGCCGGACAACATTCCTCCCAGTGCGGGTCCGATCATATTACCGAAAAAGCGGATACTGGTATTGTAGCCAAGCACTTCTCCCTGCATGGCAATCGGAGCTTCCTGCCGGATATAAGCGATACGTACGGGAATGATGCCGCCAATTGCAACCCCAAGAAAGAACCGCAAAACAACCAACTGCCAAATGTTCGTGACAAAGGCTCCGGGAAAATAGACAATACCGGCCATGAATAATAAAAACACCAGGATTTTTATATAGCCGAGCCGGTCTCCGATTTTCCCCCAATTCCTTGCCATCAACAAATTGCCAAGCCCTGCCGCCGAAAACGCGATGCCGGAAAAAAAGGCGATATTGGCAGGACCGTGCAATTCTGCCACATACAAGGATAAAATCGGCTGAATGCTGAAGTGAGCGATCTGGACAAACATCGAGACAAGCATCACGATCAACAGGACAGGATGGCGGATGATATGCAGGACGACTTCCTTACTTGTATAGGATGCTTGTCTGCCGGCTTCTTCCTCCATTCGCTGTTCTTTGATGCCGAATAGCACGAGCAAGGCCGATATGAGCAAAGCGATCGATATGCTTTTGAATGTTGTGGCAAACCCGAGTGCATCGGCGACCGCACCGCCGATCAACGGCCCCATCAAGCTGTCGGTGATGCTTCCGGTCTGTAACGTGCCTAATACTTTTCCGGCAATATGCTTCGGAGTCTGGGTGGAAATCAGTGCTTGCGACATCGAAATAAATCCAGTGAAAACCCCCATGAACAGCCGGAGCAGGAATAGCTGCCAAACCGTCGTGACAAAGCCCATCGCGAAAACAGATACACAAAGTCCTGCTGCCGAAATGACAAGGATCGGTTTTCTTCCGTATCGGTCTCCGATCTTTCCCCAAATCGGAGAAAAGGTGAAGGCGGCAACGAAGGTTATTCCAAACGTCCACCCCGACCAGTTTTGTACAAATGTATCAGAAAAATCGCCAAGCGTTTCGATGTATAACGAAATAAACGGCAGGATCATGGTCATACTGCCGCCGATAAAAAAGTTGGCAAACCACATGATGAACAAGTTTCTTTTAGCAATTTTCTCCTGTGTCGTGATAATGGGTCACTTCTTTCAAAATATTTCGTAACACTAAATAGTTTAGCTGATACCCTCTCAAATAAAAAGGAATTTGCAATCTGCTTTTTCCGATTCTCGGAAATGAAACCTCGAAAATTAAACCGCTAACCGCCATACCTTCCTGTCAATGACGTATAATAATTAGTAACAATCTTTTTTAACGGCACATTACGGGGGAAATAGAGATGAAGGAAATCATTACATATGTAGCCAAATATAAAACAGCGGCTGGCTTTGCTTTGTTTTTGATGGCATTCGAGCTAGTCGTCGAATTGATTCAGCCGGTTATTATGGCATCGATTATCGATAAAGGGGTAGTGCAGCGCGATATAGGAAGTATTGGCTTTTGGGGGGCAGTCCTGCTCGGCATTTCTATCCTCGCCTTTGCTTCCGGCATCCTTAATTCCTTTTTTGCTTCAAAAGTCAGCCAGGGAACGGCGTATGATTTGCGAAGGGATGTGTACGAACGGATTCAGCGGTTTTCCGTCATGCAAATTCAACGATTCGCGGCTTCTTCCTTAATTACGAGATTGACCACTGACGTCACCCAAATTCAGTCGTTGATTTTTATGGCAATGCGAATCATGCTGCGTGCGCCCTTATTTATCATAGGCGGAGTCATCATGGCTTTTACCATAAACGTACAATTGGCGCTTATTTTGGCAGCATTCGTGCCTTTTTTACTACTCGTCATGCTTTTTCTGATGACAAAGGGGGTCAAGCTGTTTGGTTCGGTCCAGGCGAAAATTGACCGCCTGAATTCCATCATCCAGGAAAACCTGCTCGGTATTCGGCTGGTAAAGGCTTTTTTGCGCAGCTCTTTCGAAACGAACAGGTTCCGGAAGGTTAATCATTCCCTAATGGAGACCAACCAACGGGCGCTGCAGCTAATGGAGGCGGTGATGCCGGTCGTGATGCTGGGGATGAATGCGGGAATCATCGCCATCCTATGGATAGGGTCCAACCAACTGGAAATAGGGGATGCTCAACCTGGCGAGGTTGTCGCTATTTTGAATTATGCAACACGAATCCTTGGTTCATTCGGTGTCTTTTCTTTTTTATTGATGAATTTTTCACGAGGAAAGGCATCTGCTGCACGCATAACCGAAGTGCTGCTGGAACACCCTGAGGAACAATTGGATAAAAGTGATCAGAGGGAACAACGACTATCGGGTCAAATCACCTTTGAAAATGTCTCTTTCTGTTATCCAGAAGCAAAGCAGCCGGCACTACAAGGTGTTTCTTTTTCAGCTGATGCAGGCGAAATGGTGGGCGTCATCGGGGAAACCGGCTCCGGAAAATCGACCTTGGCACAACTGATTCCTAGCCTGTTTCCGGTGACCCGGGGCGGTATTTTTTTAGACGAGAAGCCGATTGAATCATTTGAATCGCAGCAACTACGGCGGCAAATCGGCATGGTTCCGCAGCAGGCCCACTTGTTTTCCGGAACCATCAGAGAGAATCTTCTATGGGGTAACGAAGAGGCGTCTGAGAAGGAGGTCATCCAGGCAGCTGAAGATGCCAGTATCCATGACTACATCAAAAGTCTGCCGCGGGGGTATGATACGGTAATCGGCCAGCGGGGAATCAACCTTTCGGGCGGGCAGAAACAACGCCTTTCCCTTGCCAGGGCACTGATCCGCGAACCGAAAATCCTGATTCTGGATGACAGTACGAGCGCATTGGATGCCAATACGGAGGCGCAGGTTTTGCAGGCACTTCGTCGACGGTCCTGTACGGTTTTTGTTATCGCTTCCAAAATCAGTTCCGTTAAAAATGCCGAGAAAATATTGCTGTTGAAACATGGAGAGCTGGAGGCAAGCGGTCCACACCGCCAGCTTATCGAACAAAATGCTTATTACCGCATGATCTATCAATCCCAATCAGAAGTGGAGGTATTCGAGCATGCAAGGAACGAATCGTAATTTATCTGGACAGCAGCCTGCCAGAATGCCCTCCAGACACCACCACGGAGCTCCGAGGCAAAAACCGAACATCAAAAATATGAGGCAGACGCTCAAACGGATATGGCGTTATATGTATGCTAAAAAAACGCTGTTTTACCTTGTCCTTATCATGGTAGTTCTCAGTTCTGCCCTTTCACTGCTCGGTCCCTATCTGCTTGGTGTAACGGTGGATCGCATGGTTGCGGATTTCCAAACCAGCCAACTGACCCTCATGCTCATCCTGCTCGGCGTGATTTTTATTGCTCAGTCCGGTGCAGTCTGGATGCAAAATTATTGGATGATCACCATTGCTCAGGAAACCGTGCAGACAATGCGAGACGAGCTATTCAGTCATATACTGCTTTTGCCTTTACCTTTTTTTCAAAAGCGACAGAGCGGTGAAGTAATGAGCCGTCTGACAAATGACATGGAAAATGTAAGCAGGACACTAAATTCCTCCGTGATCCAGCTGGCAACGAGTGTGCTGACGCTTGGGGGAACTGTTACAATCATGCTTTGGTTAAGCCCGCTACTGACGCTGTTGACCCTTACAATCGTACCGCTGATGTATTGGGGTATGAGGTGGATTACTAACAGGACAGGACGATACTTTAAAGCACAGCAAAGAGATTTGGGAGATGTAAACGGTTATGTGGAAGAAACCTTGTCTGGACACCATATCATCAAAGCGTTCTCCCAGGAGGAACGGGTGACAGTAGCGTTTCACGAAAAGAATGAACGTCTCCGGGAATCAGGGTATTGGGCGCAGACATACTCGGGTTTTATTCCCAAACTGATGAACTCCCTGAACAATCTCAGCTTCACCATCATTGTAGGATTCGGTGCCATTCTTGCTGTGAATGGCTTGGTTTCCATCGGTATCATTGTCACCTTCACTACGTATGCAAGGCAGTTTACTCGTCCGCTCAACGATCTGGCCAACCAGTACAATGTGGTCTTATCTGCAGTGGCAGGGGCAGAACGGGTATTCGAAATAATAGATGAAGAACCCGAAAAGGATGACCCGCAAGCAAAGCGTGTTGACCAATTGCATGGTGCGGTAGAGTTCCGGTCCGTTGATTTCTCCTATCAGGAAGGGGAACAGACCCTCTCGAATATTGACCTTCGGGTAGAATCCGGGCAGACCATAGCGCTCGTTGGGCCGACAGGTGCTGGTAAAACGACGCTGATTTCGTTACTGGCCCAGTTTTACCAACCGGATGGAGGGCGAATCCTACTGGATGGAGAGGATGCTTCCAAGATAACGAAAGCAAGCCTGCGCAGGAATATGGGCATTGTCCTTCAGGATTCTTATCTATTTGAAACCACTGTCAGGGAAAACATCCGTTATGGCAGGCTGAATGCAACGGATGAAGAGGTCGTGCAAGCTGCAAAAGCAGCGAATGCAGATGATTTTATCCGAAAGCTTCCGAAGGGGTATGACACCGTCCTGCACGCCGATGGTTCCGGCATCAGCCATGGCCAGCGCCAATTGCTGTCCATTGCCAGAGTGATGATTGCTGATCCTGCACTGTTGATTTTGGATGAAGCGACCAGCAGTGTCGATACAATTACGGAAATGAAAATCAATAATGCCTTCCAGCAGCTGATGAAAGGGAAAACGAGTTTTGTGATTGCCCACCGGCTTAATACGGTAAAAAATGCGGACATCATCGTAGTGATTCAGTCTGGTAGAATCACTGAACAGGGAACGCATCAAGAGCTGCTTAAAGAGAACGGTTATTATGCTTCCCTGCTTCAATCCAACAGTATACAGAAAAATGGATAACCTGTTGTGTGCAAGAAATTGGCAAATACATATTTATGGATGTACCATATTAAAATAATGAATAATCAAGCGTCGTAAAATAAAACGAGTCGATACGCCGCCTGTCAGTGCCTGTAGAGGCACTCTCTATTTAGGAGGAAGTTACCATGGTACGTTATAGTGTATTGGATCAATCACCGGTTCCGCGGGGCGGAACCGCCAGGGAAGCATTGCAGAATACGGTGAAACTCGCCCAGCTAGCCGAACAGCTCGGCTATCACCGTTTTTGGATATCGGAACATCATTTGGAAACGTTGGCACATTCCAGCCCGGAGGTGTTGCTGCCCCATATCGCAGCACACACGTCTACCATCCGTGTCGGTTCCGGCGGTGTGATGCTGCCCCATTACAGCGCGTATAAAGTGGCGGAGAACTTTCGATTGCTCGAAGCATTACATCCTGGCAGAATCGACCTTGGGGTCGGGCGTGCTCCGGGAGGAATCCCGTTGGCCACGGCAGCCTTGCAGGAAAATAAAGGAGCGGGGGGGGGGGATAGCTATCCCCAGCAAATCGAAGACCTTGTCCATTATTTATCGGGATCTTCCGATGAAACCCACCGTTTTCGAGGATTGAAAGCAATGCCGGAGATCGATACTGTGCCGCAATTATGGCTGCTTGGCTCTAGCGGGGGCAGTGCGGGCTTGGCGTCAGGTCAGGGAATTTCCTATGCTTTCGCTCAATTTATCAGTGGACAGCATGGAGGTTCGGTCGTAAAAAGCTATCAACGACGTTTTAAGCCATCGATATTGCAGAAAGAGCCGCAAGCGTTAGCGGCATTTTTCCTCGTATGTGCAGAAACGGATGAAAAAGCAGAGTGGCAGGCCAAAAGCATGGATGTGCAAATGTTGAAAATGGCTAGAGGAGAGACCGGAGAAGGGATCCTTCCTCCGGAAGAAGCAGCAGAATACCAATTTGCACCTTATGAAATACAACTGGTCCGGGAAAACCGAAAGCGGATGCTGGTAGGCTCGCCAGAAACAGTTCGCAGCCAACTGTTGCAGCTAAGTGAGGAATACGGAACAGAGGAGTTCATGTTGGCATCGATGAACTACTATTTTGCCGATAAGAAAAAAGGGTATGAGCTTCTGGCTAAAGCCTTTTCCTAGGTTTTCAGGTCAGGAGCGATTGTATGACAATATCATTATGAATGCCGATAGGAGTGTGGCGGCTTGGACGAAAAAGACTGGAAGCAAGAAAGAGAACGATTGAACGAAGTGTTGAATATCATTGACACAACCGCTGAAAAGTTGCAGGGAAGGAAAAGCGGAATTAAGGACCGTGTGTTGGACCTACGTAAAAACTTTTGGGAAGATGTCACGGTCAACTTGGATGAACCGGATGACGTCATTGAAACGCAGGCGAGCCTGAAGCAGCAGGCCGAACTGTTATCGGAACGGGAAAGAAGCCATGGACAGCTGAGCGAGCAATTGAAGACACTGGCCAGATTAAAAGAATCCCCTTACTTTGGCAGGATTGATTTTCGGGAGGATGGCGAACAGGAAGCGGATAAAATCTACCTGGGCATCGCTTCGTTGATGGATGAACAAGAAGACGAGTTTCTTGTCTACGATTGGCGGGCCCCGATTTCGAGCCTTTATTATGACTATCCGCCCGGACGTGCGGCATACCAAACCACGGAAGAAACGATCAACGGGGAAATAAAGCTGAAAAGACAATATATTATCCGAAACAGTCAGTTGAAGGGGATGTTTGATACTGGACTAACCATTGGTGACCACTTGCTGCAGTCCGTGCTCGGCAACAATGCCAGCACCCAGATGAAGAGCATTGTTGCCACCATCCAAAAAGAGCAAAACCAGATTATCCGCAATGAGAAAAACGATTTGTTGATTGTCCAAGGGGTTGCCGGGAGCGGGAAAACGTCCGCTGCTTTACAGCGTGTCGCGTATTTATTGTATCGCTACCGGGAAGTATTATCTTCGGATAATATGGTGTTGTTCTCTCCCAATCCGCTGTTCAACAGCTATGTATCCACGGTTTTACCTGAGCTGGGAGAAGAGAACATGCAGCAGACGACCTTTCATGAATATTTGGAACAGCGCCTAGGCGGTCGTTTTGACATTGAAACGCCTTTTGCCCAAATGGAATATTACCTGGCTGCAAGCCAGGAACCGGATTATAATACGCGGCTATCCGCGATGACGTTCAAGGCGGGAATGCAGTATAAACAATTAATGGATCAGTTTATCGAAGGATTGCATACTGGCGGAATCGAATTCAGGAATGTCACTTTTCGTGGAACGGTGATCGTCGATAAAAAATTGATAGCGGAATACTTTTATGGGCTTGATCCGGCGATGAATCTCCCGAATAGGATGGAGGCGACTGCCAAATGGTTATTGAAACAAGTGGACAAGTATGCAAAGGGACAGCTGCAGGAGGACTGGGTATTGGAAGAAGGACAGCTTTTAGAAAAAGAAGACTTTCTTTCGGTGTACCAGCAATTACAGGAAGAGGACGCATCCTCTGATGACCCTTATTATGACTTTGTACGCGAAGAGGAACTGCTCCGTCAAAAGGTGATTGACGATAACTTCCAGCCGTTGCGCCAAAAAATAAAGCGCCGGCGCTTCTTTCATGCGGAAAAAACTTTTCACAAGCTGTTTGATGCTGAGTTAGTAGTCGATGGAGTAAAGCTTCCGGAAAATTGGCCGGCAATTTGCCGGCAATCACTGGAGTTACTGGAGCAAAGAAAATTAACCTGGGAAGAAGCTGCACCATACTTATACTTTTATAATCGACTGGTCGGCTTTCAGGTGAATCGGTCCATCAGGCATTTATTCATCGACGAAGCCCAGGATTACTCCCCGTTCCAGTTTGCTTATTTCCAAGAGGTTTTCCCTCTTAGCAGGATGACGCTTTTAGGGGATTACAACCAAGCGATTTATGCGCATGCCTCCACGGAAGAAACCCTGCTTTCTTCTGAATTGGAAGCAAAGCACGAACGGATCACCCTGACAAGAAGTTATCGTTCCACGAGGCAAATTGTGGAGTTTACCAAAGCCTTTATGCCAGGCGGCGATGTCATTGAGCCGTTCAACCGGGAAGGTTCAAAGCCATTGTTAACCCAAGTACCTGATAAACAAAAGTTAAAACAGCAACTACTGCAGACAATAAAAGGCTATACCGCTGCAAATCACCAAACGATCGCTGTCATATGCAAAACGATGGAGGAGAGCCGGGAGGCGTATCAATTATTACGCGAGGAAACAGAAGCAAAGCTGATGGATGAAGAAACGCACACCTTTCAAAAAGGGCTGCTTGTGATACCTGCTTATCTGGCAAAAGGAATTGAGTTTGATGCGGCGATTATCTATAATGCTTCCGCTGCTCAATATTACCGGGAACTGGAGCGGAATTTGCTTTACACGGCATGTACGAGGGCGATGCATGAACTGGCTGTGTTCTCGATCGGTCCAGTGTCCGCCTTTTTGCAACAGCTACCGGAAGACTTGTATGACAGGGCTTAGGCAAGAGAAATCTAACCATTTCCGTCCGAATTGGGCGTCAGCCAAAACAAGCACACTTTTCCTAGACTTTATTGTTTCGTCTTGAGAGTTGATAGAAACTATGCAGTAACTTTAATGGGAAGCTCCGTTGCCTATTCAAAAAGCGTGTTACCCACCGCTTCGGTAGCATACTTCGCTTTCCGCGGACACGGCTTCAGCTAACTTGGTAAAGAAAACCGCTTTACCAAGTGGATCTTCAGCTCGCGCTGTTCCCGCTGGAGTCTTCGTATGCTACCTGCGCTAAGAAGTTTGCTGATTATCGCAGGCATTAAACCTCTTAATAAAACGCTTGTGAGGATATGTACGTCTTTTCCTCTTCTCTCGGTCTTTCTGCTTGTTTTCCTAGAAATGTCTTTTGATAAGATGTTTCATGCTATTGAATGAAGAAAAATATGTCTAGTATACTCGCTTAAAAACAGGAAGCTATTCCTAGCTGAGGAAATACCCGGAGACTCCTGCGGGAGCAAAGGCCTCGGAGAGATCCCGCAGAGCGTTAGCTCGAGGAAGCTCACCAGCCGCCCGCGGAAAGCGTAGGGTATTTCCTCAGCGCTGTTCTCCAACCTAAATAAAGGCCGGATGTCAGGAAGACACATTCAAGTTAATTCACAGTTTATAGGTTTTATGAAAAACAAAATCAATGTAATTAGGGAAATCAACCAGTTGCAATTAACCCGAGTTATTTGATAAGATTACTTCAACCGAATAACGATTCTTATGAAGAGAGGCGGAGGGAAAGGCCCGATGAAGCCCGGCAACCCACTGATAATTCAGGAAGGTGCCAAATCCTGCAGAGTAAATGTACTCTGAGAGATAAGAAGCAGATTGACAAAAAAGCCTTCTTCCTCTCCGGGAGAAGGCTTTTTTATAACACTCGGTTTCGACTAAGGTCTTATTCGGAAACAAAAAATCATTAGTATTCAGGCAGGGGAGAGATAACATGAAGTATGGATTTTGGCTGCCGATTTTCGGCGGATGGTTGCGAAACGTAGAGGATGAACAGATGCCCCCAACCTTTGATTATGCCAAACAAGTGATTCAGTCAGCAGAAAAATGGGGCTATGATACCACGCTGATTGCTGAGTTATATTTAAACGACATAAAAGGAATCGATGCCGATTCCCTGGAAGCATGGTCGACAGCAGCCGGACTGGCAGCAGTGACGGAAAAAATTGAAATCATGACCGCGGTACGTCCCGGGTTCCACAATCCTGCTGTAGCAGCAAAAATGGCAGCGAACATTGATCATATCAGTAACGGCCGGTTCACACTGAACGTTGTCTCAGCGTGGTGGGAAGAAGAAGCGAAACAATATGGTGGAGCGTTTACCGCTCACGATGAGCGGTATGACCGGACAGAAGAATTTCTGGATGTGTTAAAAGGGATGTGGCAGGAAGAGACATTCTCTTACCATGGCAACTATTATGAAGTGAACAATGCCAAGCTGGCTCCCAAGCCGGTTCAAAAACCTTATCCGACTGTGTATGCGGGAGGCGAAAGCGACCGTGGCAAACAGGCGATTGTCGATTCCTGTGACGCTTATGTCATGCACGGAGGCACGGTCGATGAAATTGCAAGCAAGATAGCGGAAATGAAGGTTCGGCGGGAAGAAGCCGGCCAGCCAGCATTCCACTCGTTTGGTATGGCGGCTTATGTAATTTGCCGAGACACTGAGGAAGAAGCACTGGAAGAATGGAGACGAATTACCGATGTGAAGGATACGGCTGGATATGCCGGTTACCAGGATTTTATCAGCAAGTCACAGCTGGAGCAGCAGGTGAAACGGAACGATTACTCGGTTTCGAATCGGGGTCTTCGTCCAAATTTAATTGGTACACCGGAACAAATTGCGGAACGGATCGCGGCATATGAAGAAGCAGGATTGGATTTACTGTTATTGCAGTTTTCCCCGCAACTTGAAGAGATGAAACGTTTTTCAGAACAAGTGATGCCGCTTGTGGAGGAAAAAAGACGCCAGTTATTTAAATAAAAAGACGCCAGTTATTTAAATAACTTGAAACGAAACCACACCAAGGAGAGGAGACGGCAGAATGAGCAAAGTATATGTAATCCATGAAAACAGTGAGTGGACCGAACACCTGACCAAACGATTGGAGGAGCTGGAGGTTCCTTATGAAGAATGGTTTTTAGACCAGGGGATGGTCGATTTAACAGAAGAACCACCCGAAGGGATCTTTTATAGCCGGATTAGTGCTTCATCCCATACAAGAGATCATCGATATGCCCCTGAATTGACGGAGGCGGTTTTAGCATGGCTGGAGCGACACGGGCGCACGGTGATCAATGGCAGCAGTGCACTTCGACTTGAATTGAGCAAGGTCAATCAGTATATGGCGTTGAATGAAGCGGGAATCCGTACTCCGAAAACGCTGGCAGCTGTCGGCAAGGAGCAGATTGTGGATGCGGCTGAAAAACTCAATGCAGCATCATTCATCACGAAACACAACAGGGCAGGAAAAGGGTTGGGAGTTCAGTTGTTCCATACCATCGACGGATTGAAGGAGTACTTGGATGGCCCCGATTTTGATGAGCCGGTCGATGGCATCACCCTTGTTCAGGAATATATACAGGCACCCGAGCCATATATTACCCGCTGTGAATTCATCGACGGAAAGTTTCTATACGCTGTTCAGGTCGATACGTCGGAAGGATTCGAATTATGTCCTGCAGATGCCTGCACAATCGATGACTTGTTCTGCCCAGTGGGAGAACAACCGGAGGATCAATCAAAGTTCCGCATTGTGGAGAATTTCAACGAGCCGATTATTGAAAAGTATGAACAATTCCTGGCGGACAATGGTATCCGGGTGGCAGGGATTGAGTTCATTTTCAATCAAGATGGAGAGCTTTTCACTTATGACGTCAATACAAACACCAATTATAATTCCGAAGCAGAAGCCAAAGCAGACAAGTATGGCATGCTGGAAATGGCAAGGTTTTTGAAGCGGGAGTTGGAAGCAGTGCAACAGAAAAACGCTGTTTCTATCTAAATAGCAGCATGAATTGGTTATATTCCACCCAGGGGTGTTTTCTTGCATCTATCTTTATGATTATAAACAGGCGGGAGAAGGCTTTGGCTGAATGCTACGGCTCATCCATTCTGATTTGAGAAATTTTGCCAGGATGAATAATCTTTAAAGACCCAAAATAATCCTGTCTTTCAATTTTCATAAGAACATTTAGCTTCACAAATTTATTCTCGGGGCCTTAGAGGGATAAGAAAGATCACGGTTTCTCTAGAATCTGAAAGGGGTTATCCATCGTTTCTCGGATAACCCCTTTTGTCCTGTATAGGAAATGATAAATTTGACTGTCTGTGGAAAATTATTGGCTGAACCAGCCACGTCCAGCTCCAGCGCCTACCCCCTCGAGGTCTTAAGCCCACCCTCTGTGTGGCAAAAAGCGCCACGCCGAGGCTGTTCTTAAGCTTGTCGGAGGCCCCGACGATGTGGGTCATGCAGGCGTTGCCACAGGACGTGGCGGCTCTAGCCTGTACTCCTTTAAACAGGCGCTTGCGCCTTTGTCCTGTTTATTATATTTGACGAATGTTTGAAAGAAACCCTATAATATTTAATATCTTTGGCAAACTAAGAAAGGACGTGGACCGTTTTCCTTTAGCAGTAAAAATCGAATGAAAAAGACACTTTAGACACAGCAAAAAATTCAGAGAGCAAGCCGATGGTTTTCGGACTTGAAAATTATTCGATTTTTAAATGGTATGATCATAAATTCTATAGCAGAATAATTTCCCATCCAATGGTCTGCAATGATGACAGATAGAGAGAGGGAAGCGTTATTGTAGGCACTTGCTCCTTAACTTTCAGGAGGAAAAAAGTGCGACAAGATAAAAAAACAAGTTTGAATAACAAAACGGACAATCCCGTTTTTATCGTAAGTGGAGGACTGCTACTTTTATTTGTCCTTTTATCACTGATGAATTTAGATATGGTTGGGGGCTGGATTACAGCATCCTTCAACGTTTCTGCCAAATATTTCGGTTCTTACTGGCAGCTGCTGCTGTTAGCGAATTTGCTTATTGGCTTAGGCTTGGCCGTTTCCAAGTATGGAAAGGTAAGGTTAGGTAATAAAGCGAAGCCGGAAAATAGTTATTTCCGCTGGATTGCCATGATTTTATGTACATTAATGGCCAGTGGAGGTGTGTTTTGGGCGGCTTCTGAACCGATGTATCACTTTATTACGAATCCCCCGTTGTTTGAAGACAACTCCTCGACCATGGCAGGTATCGACCCTGCATTAGCACAAAGTTTCATGCATTGGGGTTTTATGGCTTGGGCGATTTTGGGAACTCTGGCAACCATCGTTCTCATGTATGCTCATTATCATAAAGGTTATCCGTTGAAACCGAGGGCGATGCTTTACCCGCTGTTTGGTGAAAAAATCTTTCAAAAGAGTGTAGTCGGCACAGTAGCCGACATTGTTTCGATTGTGGCGGTTGCAGCCGGTACCATGGGACCAATCGGTTTTCTCGGTATGCAGCTGACCTATGGTTTGCATTCCTTGTTCGGAGTGCCGAATAACTTGGTAACAAATATCATTGTTATTTCCGTTCTCGTCGTGATAGCAGCGATTTCAGTTGCAACAGGTGTTGATCGCGGTATTCAATTCCTGAGCCGGATGAATGTCAGTTTGACTGTTGTGCTTGCAGCTTTCATGCTGGTTGTAGGACCTACGATGTTTCTTGTCAATAAGTTTATTTCGGCAGAAGGATTCCATTTGCAAAATATGCTGACGATGTCGACCTATCAGGGAGATCAAGCCTGGCTTGGTGCCTGGACGGTATTTTTCTGGGGCTGGTTTTTGGGGTATGGCCCGATGATGGCTATCTTTATCAGCAGAATTTCCCGGGGAAGGACTATTAGGGAATTGATCATCGCAGTCGCCATTGTAGCGCCGTTGATTAGTAATTTTTGGTTCACCGTTGTCGGTGGTAGCGGAATCAATGCTGAATTAACCAATCCGGGAGTCATTTCCGATCCATTGAGCGAAGGTGGCATGCCTGCCGCAGTGATGGCAATCATGGATCAGATGCCGCTTGGATTACTATTGGCAATAGGCTTCTTGATTGTCACCCTTGTGTTTGTGGCAACGACGGTCGATTCGATTTCCTATACCGTTGCGGTCACATTAACCGGTAACGATCACCCGCAAAAATGGATTCGTGTATTCTGGGTGCTGCTATTCGGAGTGCTATCGATCATTTTATTAGCAATTGATCCGGGAAGTATCACGGCTATCCAAAATTCTATTGTCGTGACAGCGGTGCCGGTATCCTTGCTGATGCTTCCGACATTGTGGGATGCAATCAAAGTGGCGCGCATTTTAGGGAAAGAACAGCAAATCTTTCCTGCGAAAGCAAGTCAGCCTGTCCGGGAAGAAGAGACAGCTGATAAGGATTTAGTCGAAGATTAATATGTTTATTTTATGGACCGCCTTTTGCTAAGGCGGTTATTTTTTTTACAGGAAACCATAAGTCGCAGGAATGGAGTGTAAGGCAAACGAGCTTACAAAAAAAGCCCCGGAAACCGTTATTTAACGATTCGGGGCTTTCTCTACGTAACTTCCTTCATCAGAGCCTGTAGCTGATCTTTGTTGATGATCAAATCGCCGAGAGAATATTGGTCAAGTGTTTCCAGGAATGCATGCAGTGCTTTGCCGAGCACACCCTGCAAACGGCAGGCGTCGCTGATCAAGCAAGTATCCTTCTTGGAGGGATCAAAACATTCGACGACAAAGAAATCTTCCTCTGTTTGACGCACTACTTCTCCTATCGAAATGGTGTGTGGGTCTTTTGCAAGACGCAGACCTCCATTACGTCCTCTTACTGTCTCTATATATCCTAATTTGCCAAGTTCATAAATGACCTTCATCAAATGGTTATGCGAAATATTATAAACAGCTGAAATCGTTTTGATTTGGACCAGTTGACCTTCCGGACGGGTGGCCAAAAACATCAGTACTCGCAACGAATAATCAGTAAAACGTGTCAATTTCATAGTAATCTTCCTCTTTTCTGATTATGTGTTAAGTGTACCATATTTTTTTAGATGGAGAGAACATGCCGTTTTTCCTTCGCCTGCTTTACCGGTAATTTGAACGATTTGTGGATGGAATGTGGCAAAATTCAAAAACATGTATTTCAAATATTGCTTTAATAGTCGGATAGTGAAAAGATGTATACATAATACATCTTTAACTGGAGGTAATCCTATGTTAACTCAAAAAACGATTGAAATTGTAAAATCTACAGTGCCTGTTTTAGAAGAACATGGTACGACGATTACAACCCGCTTCTATCAACGTTTATTTGAAAATCATCCGGAACTATTGAATATTTTTAACCATGCCAATCAAAAGAAGGGCAGACAACAACAGGCGCTAGCCAACGCTGTTTACGCTGCTGCGGCTCATATCGACCAGCTTGAGACGATTTTGCCGGTTGTGAAGCAAATAGCGCACAAGCACCGGAGTCTCGGTATCAAGCCGGAGCATTATCCTATTGTAGGAGAGAATTTACTCCTGGCTATAAAAGAAGTGCTGGGAGACCAGGCTACAGATGAAATCATTGAGGCTTGGGGAGAGGCATACGGTGTCATTGCTGATGTGTTCATTCAAGTAGAAAAAGAAATGTATCAGGAAGCAGCCGAAAAAGAGGGCGGCTGGAAAGACTTCCGTCCGTTTATCGTAGACAAAAAGGTGAAAGAAAGTGATGTTATTACGTCATTCTATCTCGTTCCTGCAGATGGCGGCAAACTGGCCGATTACTTACCAGGACAGTATCTTTCTGTGAAAGTGAAGATCGAGGGGGAACCGTACACGCAAATCCGCCAATACAGTCTTTCCGATGCGCCGGGAAAACCGTATTACCGGATCAGTGTGAAACGGGAAAAAGGACAAAATAATCCCGATGGAAAAATCTCCAACCACCTTCATGGTCATGTGAAAGAAGAGGACACCATGGAGGTTAGTGCACCCGCTGGCGATTTCACGCTCGACCTGGATAGTAACAGACCGGTCGTGCTCTTGAGCGGGGGAGTTGGATTGACGCCAATGATGAGTATGCTACGGACAATTGTGGATCAACAGCCCGGACGTAAAGTCACTTTCATTCATGCCGCCCAAAATGGAAAAGTACATGCTCTGGACGAACAAGTGAAGGAGCTGGCAAGAACGAATGGAGATATCACCAGCTATGTCGTGTACAGTGATCCGACGGAAGCAGACAAAGCAGCCGGAAACTTTGACAAAGAAGGTTATGTTACATTGCCATGGCTGAAAGAAGTTCTTGGCACCAATCAAGCTGATTTTTATTTCTGCGGCCCTGTTCCATTTATGTCAGCAATCAATCAATTTCTGCTGGAATGGGAAGTCCCTGAAAATCGCATCCATTTCGAATTTTTCGGACCGTCAATGAATTTGGAAACTGCTTCGTAACAAAAGTAAATGCATAGTCTCGGTGGCAGGACAAAAGCAAGGCCACCAAAGCAAAACCGGGTGAATGCTAAAAGCTAATAGCATTCGCCCTGTTTTTTGGTTTTGTAAGTTCCTTAGATCCTTTTATCCTGTTGTTTGATGGGTGCTTTGTATCGCTACGGCAAGATACTACGCTTTCCACGGGCACGGCTTCAACTTCCTCAGAAAGCACAAGACGCTTTCTTACGGGATTTTCAGCTCGTGCTGTTCCCGTAGGAGTCTCCGTATCTTGCCTTCGCTATGTTATCGTGTTCTGATTTCCACATGATTAATGACAGGGAAAGCAATCCATATCCTTGCAAACCATGGGTCAAGTGTTATTAAATAATAATTGAAGTATGTATCTATTCTCTGCTTAATTAAGGAGGAATCGCGATGGCTTTTGTTATCACAAGTCCTTGTAAAGACGAAAAGGCGGCAGAATGTCTTACTGTCTGCCCGGTTGATTGTATAGAAGAAGGCCCGGATCAATTTTTTATCGACCCGGATATTTGCATCGATTGCGGCGCCTGTAAAGCGGTATGCCCGGTGAATGCAATCGAAGAAGAGTATGATCTGACACCGGAACAGGAAGTCGATCTCGAGAGAGCGGAAGCGTTTTTTGCCAACCGATAACATACACACCTAAAGGCAGGTTCTTCCAAGAAGAGCTTGCCTTTTTGCACGTGGAAAAGGAGGAGTAACATGGACTACATAACTTATTTGCGTTCGATGGTCGGTCATGAAAAAGTGATCATGGTGGTGGCAGGGGTTTTCGTATTAGATGAACAGGACCGCCTACTGTTGCATTTACGCTCCGACAATGACACGTGGGGGCTACCTGGCGGCTATATGGAGATGGGGGAAACGGTTTCTGATACGGCAAGAAGAGAAGCTTTTGAAGAAACTGGCCTGTGTCTTGGTGAATTGGAATTGTTCAGCATCTATTCAGGACAAACGAAAGAAAAGACGCTCGGCAACGGCGACCAGGTCGCAATGGTGCAGATTTGGTTCATTTGCAGAGAATACAGCGGCGAGTTAATTCGGGAAAATGAAGAGTCGTTAGATGCCAGGTTTTTTCCGCTTGATGAACTGCCTGACCAATTATTCGAAAGCCATGTTCCGATTATTGATGATTATACCAGCGGTAAGCAGCGGCCGATCGTTGACTGACTCCTCTTTTGGAAAAAGAGGCCGGAACAAAAGCATGGCTGCCGAGCACTTTGTATGCTCTCTTTTTTATCCTGTTGCGTGCTTCCTATGCTACTGCAAACTACTACGAGCACGCATCAAACAACAGGATAATAAAGAAGTCTATTTAAGGAACACAAACATTAAAAACCGAACGAATTTGATTGATATGTCAAATTCGCTCGGTTTTTGCTTTGGTGCCGTGCTTTTGTCCCGGCCACTTTATTTTGGTCATGAAGTTTTTCCGGTTCCATTAAATATTCTTTTTATTGGTTAACCTGCTGGAATGTGGAAAATGCCTGCTTTTGCTCCTCCTCTTTATCCAAATAGTTGGCGTATTTTTTCGTCCAATTTTTAAGTGCGAGGAAATAAAGAGCAGCCGTCAAAACTGCCAAGGCTCCGATTGTGTACCAAAAGCTCCCTGATACGACGGCATCTGGGTAAGCGAGCCCAATAGGTGAAAACACGACATATACGGCACACATCAGGGCAAGCAGTAAAATGGTGACGGGTAAAGCATGTTTCCATGGTACGAGGCTGACTTTGGGATCCTTTTTGAAAACATAAGCTTCTTTCCGTGGCTTGGTAAAACGAAAAGCCAGGATGATGCCGACCTCGATGACGAACAAGATGCCATAAACGTGAATATAGTTAATGTCCAGTGAGAAACCAAATAAGTGATCGGTTCCCCAGATCATCAAATAATAGGCAATGACATGAAAAACAATTACAACCTTCGGTGCGATGGCTGGGGTGTATTTAGACAGAACCGCTGCCAACAGGATCGTCACGATTGGAATGTTGAAAAACCCTGTAAACTGCCGGATCAAATCCCACAGTCCATTTGGTGCATACATGAGCAGGGGAGAAATGAAAAACGTAATAAAGGCAATGATCGTTCCAAATAGTTTACTGATTTTGATCAGCTTTTCATCACTGACGTTCTTTTTGGCCCGCGGTTTGTAAATATCAAATGCGAACATGGTCGCAGCACTGTTCAACAAAGAATTATAAGAACTAAGAACGGCTCCTAACAGAACAGCAAGGAAAAAACCCGATAAATAAGTAGGAAGTACATTCGAGATCAGCGTCGGATAAGCCAAGTCGACGTTGCGCAAGTTTTCACCATACAGATGAAAAGCGATGATACCCGGTATCATCATGAACAATGGCACCAGCAGCTTGTAGAAGCCTGAATACAGTACCCCTTTTTGTCCCTCTTTCAAGCTTTTGGCTCCCAAAGTCCGCTGGATGACATACTGATTGGATGCCCAGTAAAACAGATTGGCGATAATTAAACCGGTAAAAATACTTCCAAAGGGAACCGAGTCGTCCGGACCACCGATTGCGTTTAATTTATCCGCGTTATTTACCGTGATTTCCTTCATGCCGCTAAGCATATTCCCATCTCCCAAGGCGAAAAAACCAAGCACCGGGACCAGGATACCGACAATCAACAAGCCAATGCCGTTCAAGGTGTCTGAAACCGCAACGGCTTTCAACCCTCCGAAAATGGCATATGCCGCTCCGATCAGGCCGACTATCCATACGACCAGCCAAACAGATTGTACATAAGAAACGCCCAGTAAGTCTGGTACATTAAACAAGCGCAGTACTGCCAAAGCACCAGAATACAGCATCGAAGGAATTGTCACAAATACATAGCCGAACATAAATAAGACAACAATATATAGTCGAACCGTCTTATCGAAACGCCGGCTTAAAAATTCTGGGAGCGTCGTTACGGATCCCCCTAAGTATTTTGGCAGTAAATAAAGTGCCATAATGACCACTGCGATCGGTGCGGTGACCTCCCAAGCCATATTGGACAGATTGGCGCGATAGGCTTGTCCGTTCAAACCTACCAGCTGTTCAGCGGAAAGATTGGTCAGCAGCAAGGAGCCGGCTATAAATCCACCGGAAAGCCCGCGCCCGGCAAGGAAGTATCCAGCTGAATCGTTTACTTGATTTTTGGTTTGCCGGTAAGCAATCCAGGCTACCAGTCCCATAAAAAAGAGGCACGATAATAATGTAAACCACAGATTGGAATAATTCATGGCAACTCGCTCCCATTGTTTGTAAATTTGTTTTGGTGTGACCTTCCCCTTTTTTGCCTTTCTTCAAACCAGGCAGTTGATTAAAACGAGGAGCGGGCGGTGTTTAAGTTGCTGGGGGAAGGATATATAGGAAGTAACTAGTCACAACTGAAGAAGGAGGCTATTTAATGGAAAACAAAAGCTTGCAAGGCAAAACAGCCATTGTGACAGGTGCAGGTTCGGGAATCGGCCGTGCTTCTGCATTGCGGCTGGCACAAGCAGGTGCCAAGGTGGGACTGGTCGATATCAAGGAAGAAAACGCTGCTGAAGTTAAGCAGGCGATCGGTGATGCCGGTGGAGAAGCCATCATCATCGAAGCGGATGTATCTGAACCAATCCAGGTAGAACAAAGTGTCAAAAAGGTGCTCGACACGTGGGGACAGTTGGATTTTGTTTTTGCCAATGCCGGCGTCAATGGACATTTGGCTCCGATTGAGGATTTGCCTGTTGAAGAGTGGGACCAAACGTTGACCAATAATCTAAAAAGCACCTTCTTAACCGTCAAGTATGCAATCCCGGCAATGAAAAATAAGGGCGGAAGTATCGTCATCACGAGTTCCATCAATGGAAACCGTACATTTTCCGGTATCGGTATGTCTGCTTACAGTTCATCCAAAGCAGGTCAAATGGCATTCGGAAAAATGGCAGCATTGGAATTGGCGGAATATCGCATACGGGTCAATGTCATTTGCCCGGGAGCAATCGAGACTAATATCGGTGAAAATACCCATAAGGACCAGGGAAATTTGAAAAAGGTCAAAATCCCGATAGAATACCCGGAAGGCAACCAGCCGTTGGAGCATGGTGGAGGGAAACCCGAACAGGTAGCTGACTTAATCCGATTTCTTGCCTCTGATGAGTCCTCCCATATTTCCGGAACGGAGCTGTATATCGACGGGACGGAATCCTTGCTTCGTTAGCATCTATCCATTGTTTGACAAAGAACCTTCCATCCTCTATCATTTATCTTGAAATCGAGATATTTTAAAATTAAATTAGAAGAGGGATGCATATGGAACTAAAAGGACTCCATCATGTTTCAGCGATAACGGCAAATGCGAAAAACAATTATGAGTTTTATACAAAGGTTTTGGGAATGAGGCTGGTCAAAAAGTCAGTCAACCAGGATGACACCAGTATGTACCACCTGTTCTATGCAGATGAAGCGGGCAATCCGGGTACGGACCTTACCTTTTTTGAAATTCCGCGGGCAGGGCATACGTATCCTGGGAATAACAGTATTTCGCTTACTTCTTTGCGGGTGAAAGATGACGAGGCTTTAGCTTATTGGGAAGACCGCTTCAACGAATACGAGGTTGTACATGAGGGGATTATCGAGCAATTCGGAAGAAATGTATTGTATTTCCGCGACCCGGAAGATCAGCGGCTTGCACTTGTGTCGGATGAGACCAATCAAGGTGTAGCCGGGGGAACTCCCTGGGAGCAAAGTCCGGTACCGCAGGAGCAGGGCATTATTGGCCTTGGACCTTCCAAGCTGACAGTTCCGCAGGCGGAACGTACCGTTCAAGTGCTGACAAACATCCTTGGATTCCGTAAGGTGGGCAGTTATGACTCGCCAGGGGGCGGTGATATTCAAGTGTTTGCTACCGGAGAAGGCGGCACAGGGGCGGAGATACACGTCGAGGAACGGGAAGGGCTGCCTAAAGAACGCCCAGGACGAGGCAGTGTACATCATGTCGCTTTTCGCGTCGAGGATGAGCAAGAACTTGCCCAATGGGCAGAAAAAATCAAACAAGCAAGATTCCCTAACTCCGGACTGGTTGATCGTTACTACTTCAAGTCGCTCTATTTCCGGGAGCCGAATGGGGTTTTATTCGAATTGGCTACTGACGGTCCTGGTTTCGCAACGGATGAGGATATCGAACATCTTGGTGAAACGGTCGCATTGCCGCCGTTTTTGGAAAACAAGCGGGCAGAAATCGAAGCAAAACTGGAACCATTGGATACGACTCGGAATCGGTAAAAGACAGCAGGGGGTTAACTCCTGCTGTTTTTGTGGAAAAAATAGGTGCTTTCCCTTAGTTAAGAAATGCATTTATTATGTTAAAGTGTGGATATAAGAGGTGATAAAATAGAATGTGAAGACAGCAGAATTTTATTAAAAAAGGAGGATTTCCGGTGAAAAAATACTTATTTACTTTTAGTATCTTACTTGTTTTGTTTGGTTGTTCTAATAATCCCCCCGAAGAAAGTGCCAATCATTCTGAAAACCAAAGTCCTAATAATCAATCTGAGTTGGAAGAGGACATACAAACCATGATGGAGGATCACGATTATTTGGCGGAAAATATTATAGACTATGAGATAAAAGATGATTTTGTTTATGTGTTTTCGTACATAAGACAGACCGGTCTTAGTGTTGCCGTTTTAAAAACGAATGCTGGATCTTTGGAGTGGATAATGGAAGAGAAGTCTATTGAGACCGTTTCGTTGGGAGACCCGGATGTAAACTCTCCAGTCTTGACGGTAGTACAAAGTGATAATCCTAATGTCAAGAATGTAAAAGTGGAAGGGAACAATGCCAAGTTGATTAAACAAACAGTTGAATTAGCTGATGATTACAATAAAGAAGTGGCATTCTGGATTCACTTTTCAGAAATGAATGAAGACTTCAAGGATCTGAAAAACCTTCCTTCAGAAGATGTGGAGTATATCGACTAATACATTAGAAAAGCTGATTGCTCCCTCAAGAAGGAGGGAGTGGTTGTTGTTAGTAGTTTTGAAAATTGTAACCCTCCAAAGAGGACGCGCTAGTATATCTTATACTACCTTCATTAACTTGACCTTTAACACCTCCGGTAGATCCTCCCATTCCCCCTAGAATTTTCACCCCTGATGCATAGTAGCCAATAGCTGTAAGTGGATGCCATGCAGGATGTCCTGAGCAATCCGCACCCACTACATTGCGAATGCTGAGAAAATCCATATTTGTTTGGAATGTCAATTCCACTCCCATTACCACTTTAGCAGGTATAGCTGCAGGCAACATTCGATGAACTCCTAATACTGGACAAGGTCTTACTGCCATTGTGAATCTCCTCCTAGTAATTTAGTGTACGGCCCGTACATTAATACAACCTGATACTCACTTTTTGAAAAAGTATTTATAAATTCCTTAACGAACGTGCTTAATATTGTAAGTCATTTATAATTTGCTGGAGGAAGCAAAATGGCAGAAACAAGAAAACAAATACTTCCCTAACGAAAGGGAAGTATTTGTTCCATCTTACTCTGCAGGTTCAAGGTCTTCAATCGAATCGATGTCCATATATGATGGAACAACGAGGCCGATCTTGGCCCCTGATAGGTTTTCTCCTAAATCTTCAAATTCCCCTTCATGCTTTTCGTAGAAAGCACCATGCGTTGCCGGCATCCATGGGGCAAGGGAAGCATCTGCGTCTCCTGCTGCAATTGCCTCAAATACAACAGATGGATCGACCGGTGTAAGGGTCACATCGTATCCTTGTTGTTCTAATACAATTTTCGCCACATTGGCTGAAGAACGCTCGGTATCCCAAGGGGTAAGAACCAATTCTATCGACTTTCCATCGACGGGCTCGACTCCTTCCGTCCATTCATCCACCACGTCTTGGTTGTCATCTACCCACTTTTGGGCAGCTTCTTCAAATTCCATTTCCTGGGCATCAAGCATAACTGATTCCATGTCCTCCGGCTCCCAGTGGAAGTTGTCCAAAATCGTATAAGCCTCAGGCATATCTTCTTTTAAACCTTGTCTTGCTATAGTGATGATCTTTTCTACGTCACCATAAACTCCGTTTGGATCCTCTAAGTACTTCAGGTCCCATTTGGCAAACATATAGTGAGGAGACCATCCAGTAACGACGATTGGTTCCTCCTTGTCTATTGCATCTCCTAAAGCTGTCAACATGGCAGCTGTGGAGGATTTTTCGTGTTCCCATCCAGCGAGGTTTTCATACTCCTCTACAGCGTTATCCGTTGCTTGTGCAATGCCGGCACCTGGCTCAATCCCAGTGATGGTATGCTCTACCTCTTCACTGATATTTGCAGAACTATCAGATTGATCGTCTCCGTCGCCGCTATTATCTTCCTGTTGTCCGCATCCAGCTGCGATAAGAGCCAAAGATAGACCAGCGATAGCCCCTATTTTTTTCCACTTAAAATGAAACATACTGTCAAACACTCCTTTAATTTTGCCTAATGCTACCTGTTTCGTTTTTAATGTAGCATTACTATTCCTCATTTAACGTCTGTACATACTATATCTTTTTTGGGGGAGCATGCTCAAACGCCAAATTTAATGATTTTATTTGAATTGTTTGTACAGTTTAAACTTTACAAAACCTGAAAGCGGTCTACTATTCATATCCTTTCATTTTCTCCAGTTTCCACCATTATTTCTAATTTGATTTTATCCTAAAAGTGAATCAATGGCTGCGAATCGATGCCATTCCGGTATGGAAGGGTATTCAGACGCTGGCGAAGCATTTGTGTGCGTCTTGAAACCCTGCTTTATTCACTCATCCGCAGTTCCTAGCGTCATCCCCCCATCGACCACCATTTCTGTACCCGTGCAGTAAGAGCTTTCACTAGAAGCAAGAAACGCGACCGCTTGGGCGACCTCAACTGGTTTACCAATTCGTCCAAGAGGAACCGAGTCGTAATAAGCAGGAACATCCGCGCCTTGCTTGACCATATCTGTTTCAATTCCACCAGGATGAACCATATTCACCCGTATACCCTTTGGCCCTAATTCGATAGCTGCAGCCTTGGACATTGCCACCACCGATGCTTTTGTAGCGGCATATGCAGAAGATTTACGAATCGGCGCAAAAGCAGATATCGATACATTGTTAACAATTGAACCGCTTTGCTGCTTTTCCATCTGTGGGATGACTGCCTGCATTCCCATGAACACACCAAGTTGATTAACATGTATCAATTGTTGATAGTCCTCCAACGTTGTTTCCATAAAAGGTTTACGTTGGAGAACGCCTGCATTATTTACTAACACATCAATCCTTTTAAATTTAGTGACCATCTTATCGACTGCCGCTTTCCAATCCGACTCCTGTGTAACATCTATCTGAACAGGAATTGCATGGTCCTCTCCGATTGATCCCGCGACTTTTTCGGCCTCTGCATAGTTGCGGGCACCAATTCCCACTCTGGCACCCAGTCCGGCAAGGTGTTGGGCAATAGCTTTTCCCTGGCCCCGATTGGCACCTGTAATCAGAATGACGTGATCTTTCAAGTCTGGCATATACTCACTCCTTAAAGTTTCATTCGTCCAAAACACTTATGTAAAACATACAATGCAGCTGATCCTTTTTAAAGCAAAAAAACCTCAGAAAAAAAGGGATGTGGGATTATGTATTTTCAGCCTTTTCATGGCCTGCTGTTCCTCCGTTTCATGTTAAAAAAGGACTACATTGACTCAAGTCTGCCCCATACCAGCGACAGTGATTACGGTTAAAAAGAATAATAAAGCAGCTAGGCATAGCAGAAACGCGATTAATGCAATGCTATTTTTCTCGGATTTTTTAAAAAAGGCGATGAAAGAAGATACTATTCCAAAGGAAGCATTTATCAGGATACCAAGTTGCATCATTTCGGGATTCCTGTATGTATAAATGAAAACGCATGCCAATATACCAAAAGCTAAAGAAACGAAACTCACCCAAGAGTACCTTTTCATTTAGTCATCTTTTCCTAACTGGTTATTATTAGTGCAACATAAACAAATAAATGTGTAAATCTCGAACGTTAGTCCTTTCTTGATTGTGTAGATTTTACACCATTTGATTTGCTAATGAACCAAAAAACGGTATTCTTGAATAGGACTAAGCTAAATAACGGAGGGAAACAGATGGCATTTCAGGCAAAAGCGGTAATTCTCGACATGGATGGAACCATGCTTGATCAAGCAAACCAAGTGAGCGACACATTGGCAAACATCATCAAGACAATCCGTCAAAATGGCAGGCTGGTATTCATTGCCACAGGCAGGACTTTAAAGGAAGTGAAAGATCCCCTTCCTGCTGACTTAGAGGTGGATGGAATAGTCTGTGCCAATGGCATGGTGGTGTACATAAACGGGAAGCAAATTGTAAAACATTCCTTGGACGATATTTTGGTCAAGGAGTTAGTGGCTAAGGCACAAGAGGAAAAAATGTATTATGAAGTGCATCCGATAGAGGGTAGCGGGTCAGCTTTGATCAAGGATAAAACCTATTTTACTGCAGAGATTGAGGATCCGAAACCGGCCTCAGTCAAAGAGGATGAATGGCTGTCCCGGAAAGCTGCCATCAAGGAAGATATTGAATGGACGGATAATCTGCCGGTGGACAATGCCGCCAAGATCTATTTCTTCAGCAGAGACAAGGAGCGGATGACTTTCTGGAAACAGACCTTGGACCAGCTAAAGCAAAAGCATGACTTTAGTGCGTTCGCTTCTTCTGACCATAACGTAGAAGTGATGGAAAAAAATGTTTCCAAAGCAACTGGTGTTCAATATTTGTTGGAGCATTATGGTTTGACCAATGAAGAGATCATGATGATCGGCGACAGTGAGAACGACCTGCCACTGATGGAAATAGCCGGGTATGCGGTCGCGATGAAGAATGCGGCGGATATAGTAAAACAGCAAGTGGATGAAGTAACGACGCACAGCCACAAAGAAGACGGGTTATACCGGTTTTTATCTGAAAAATTTGTTGAGTGAAAGAGGAGCAAGTCCGGCTGAGTAGTTCACTTTTGATGGAGAAAATCTAAGTTAACAAGAAAAAAGCATACCAAATCGCATAGTGATTGGTATGCTTTTTTACGCTGGTATATCCAATTTTTGTTATAAAACTTCCCAATTTAAAAAATTTCTTAAATGGCAGTTTACTTGAATAAAGCCGATTTAAGAAAAGTGATCTTCATTAAAAGAGGTGACACGATGGTTAAGAAAAGCCTCCAATTTCCCTTAACATTTTTTGTTGTATCAACTGTTTGGCAATTAATTTTCAATAAAGAGATTGATTGGCTGGATAACATAATGGTCTGTTTTATCATGTTCTTGTTTATTCTGTGTCATGAAAGGTCGAAGACACCATATAAGTGGGACGAGGACAAACGATGAGTAAATTATTGGTCGATATTTCGGTCCATTTATTTGATAGGAAAGTTTTTGAGACTATTGTCTATCTATTAAACAATCGAATAACAGATAATACAAGAATACGCTCGGGTGGAATTTTCAATTCTTGTATGCGAGACGTTTCGCTTCTCTTATGTTGTAAGCGTTACATTTGTGGCAATTGTGCGGACATGCCATAATTGAATTAATCAGAAATATTTTATCGGAGGGAGCAGGTCAGATGAATTACCGTCAATTAGGCAATACGGATTTAAAGGTAAGCGAGTTGAGCTTTGGTACTTGGGCAATCGGTGGCTCCTGGGGCAATACAAATGATGAAGAATCCTTGAAGGCTCTCCAGCATGCTATGGATGCCGGGGTTAATTTTTTCGATACAGCAGATGTTTACGGAGATGGGCATAGTGAAGAACTGCTGGCCAAGGCGACAAAAGGAAAAGAAGATGACATTCATATTGCCACGAAATTTTGCCGGTCCGGCGATATCGAAGATCCTGAAACGTACTCGGAACGGCAGGTAAGGGAGTATTGTGAGAACAGCCTGAAACGGCTGGAGAGGGAAACAATCGATTTGTATCAGATTCATTGTCCACCTCTCGCCATTTTGAAAGACGGCAGGGTCTTCGAGGTGCTGGATAAACTGAAAGGCGAAGGGAAAATCCGCCACTATGGTGTCAGTGTAGAAACCGTGGAAGAAGGTTTATATTGTTTGGAAAATACGGATGTTTCTGCCTTGCAAATTATTTTCAACATTTTCCGGCAGAAACCATTGGAAGAATTGATTCCACAGGCTTACCAAAAAGGAGTAGGGATACTGGCACGCGTGCCCCTTGCGAGTGGTTTGTTAACCGGGAAGTTTAGCGAAAACCACAGCTTCCAGGCGGATGACCACCGCAATTTCAACCAAAACGGGGAAGCATTCAATGTGGGAGAAACGTTCGCAGGACTGGAGTTCAATAAAGGTGTCCAGTTAAGCGAACAGCTGAGATGGATCGCTAACGACAGGGACAGCATGTCGAAAGCGGCACTACGCTGGATTCTGGACCATGAAGAAATCACGTGTGCTATTCCTGGCTTCAAGACGGTCAAGCAGGTTGAAGATAACTTGAAGTCATTAGAAGTGCCAAGCTTCAGTGCCGAAGAAATGGACAAATTGCAAAAGTTTTACCAGCATGATGTCCATGATCATATTCGCGGCGCTTATTAAACGCCATCGAAGTTTCCCGAATGAATAGCTGGTAGAAGAAGGACTTCCACGGACCTGGGAGTCCTTTTTGCCTTTATCTTTGCTATTCGACTGTTGAATATTAAATTAACTTAATTAAGCTGTGGTATAATCTAGGTACAAAAAACAACAGGTGGGAAAAGCAATGCAGCGTGGAAGCTTTCAGTGGATGAAGACGTTGAACAAGTCTATTATCCTGAACAAAATCAGGACAGACGGCCCTATATCGCGGGCCCAAATAGCCAAAGACACCAAATTGACGCCCCCAACGGTAAGCAGTATTGTCAAAGAGCTGATCGAGCAGGGAATCGTCCGGGAAAGTACCCAGGGAACATCGCAGGGCGGCCGCAAACCGACGATGCTGATTATCAACAGTACGGAATTCTACATAATTGGAATCGATGCCGGACCTCGTACCGTCAAATTTGTGCTGGCTGATTTGTCGGGTGACTTGAAGGAAGAAAAAATCACTGCCGTAAACAGTACGATAACCAGTCATCAATTTATTGACATCCTGATCGCAGGTATAAAAAACCTTTTATTAGCCCGGCAATCTTTAGCCCAAAAGGTAGTCGGGATCGGCGTTGCCATGCATGGCGTAGTGAAAGTGGAAGAAGGCATATCCGAATTTGCACCGAATTTGGATTTACACGATGTTCCGATCAAACAGGAACTGGAAAAAGCGTTCGATTATGAAGTGAAAGTCGAAAACGATGCGCGGGCGATGGCTTTGGGAGAAGCCTGGTTTGGGGATAGTGCAGGAGTAAAAAGCATGCTGGCATTGAATATCGGCAGCGGTATCGGTGCCGGACTGATGATTGACGGAAAACTTTACCACGGGGAATATGACTTGGCGGGAGAGATCGGTCATATGACGCTTGATATTAATGGGGAGAGGTGTACATGCGGAAACAATGGCTGCCTGCAAACTGTGGCTTCTGGTCCGGCGATTGAAAAACGTGCAAAACAGTTGCTCGCAGAGGGAAAGGCTGTAGGTCTGTCTTCTCTTGCCGGAGGAAATCCGGAAGAGGTATCCGGCGAACTCGTTTATCAGGCGGCAATCCAGGGAGACAAGGACTCCAAGGCGATACTGGAGGAAACCGGAACCTATATCGGTATTGGACTCGCCAATCTAATCCATGTCATCAACCCGAGTAAAATCGTCATCGGCGGGGGTGTTTCCAATGCCGGGGATATGATTTTACAGCCTATTAAGCAAACCATTAAAGCAAGGGCACTGACAGCGGAAGCGAAACAGACGGAAGTCACTATTTCGCCGTTAAAAGAAAATGCGACGGTTTTAGGGGCGGTGGCACTGGTGTTGACAGAGTTGTTTGATCCGATGGCGCCTGGTGCATAAAAAATGATGTATTTCATCTTTTTTACGATTAAAGAAGGGGAACAAATGGCGATCATGCTACTATCCTCCCTCTAAAGATACCAGAACATTGGAAGTAAGTAATAAAAAAGGAGCCGGGTTTTTCGGCTCCTTTTCCATTGATGTCCTATTTTAAGTCTACTTTTATAGGTTCCATTTTAATCGGTTTTTCGTTTGCGCTTAAGGTAGCGAACGGAACAAGGAGGGAGTAGTTCTTAAAATCGAACTCAGCCGGATTCTCTATGGTATAAATGGATTGAAAGTGCAAACTGTTTTCATCGAGTACAGTTGCCTGATCACTCCGAATCTCATGTTCAAGCATCTTTTGTCTGTCCAGTTCTCCTTTTTCATCCCTCCGAACATTGTCTGATTTAATTAGTTGGATAAAATCAGCAAAGTTTTGAATGATATCTTTTCTGATTTTACTTGTATCGGTATGTTGTATCGTGTAATCCACTATTATTTGATCTCCGTTTTGTTCCATGTTGGTTACCTTAACAGCATAGTTAAACCTGTTGCTTTCCACTGTGAAAGGCGCTTGTTGATCCATCGTTCCAACCTGCATCGTATCATTTTTTACTATTTCGGGTTGAATCGTTAGAGAGCTTGCATCCTCACTGATTTTGCTGCTAAATAATTCTTGGTAATCTTTTGTAACAGAAGACCCATCTGACTTGGTTGTTAAAAGATTTGGATGGAATTTTGATAATCGATTACCTTTATTATCGATTACATGGATTCTAATTTCATCTTTCTCCCCCGCTGATGGAAAAGTGGTTTTGTAATTTAATGTTGTGGTTGCTTCCCCCTTGACGACCGATTCCATTGTAAGAGAGTAACCTTTGCTTTCCAATTGACTCTTAGCATCGGTGTAAATTGTCTCTGGAGGAATTTGCTCAACAGGAATATCGAAATTCCACTTTCCTTTTACACCGGTAATCGAAGTAAAGGTTAAGGGTAACGAGTAGCTTGCAGGTAAATCAGCTTCTGCGTTATAAAACTCCATTGAAGCGATATACCCATCTTCCGTTTCTGTCAATTCTTTCATCGTCGAAGACCATTGATTTTGTTCTTTTCCATCAAAAAGGTGAAAGGCATATCCGGCTTCTGGTCCGCGATCGCCACCCATGTTTTCCAGAGAGATTTTCTCGCCTTTTGCTTGGAACGTGACTCCGATGATATTCCCGTCATAATAAGCGCTTGTTATGGTTATATCAATTCCGTTACTCGTCGCCTTTTTGTTTAGCTTGGTCACTAAATCACTTTCCATTAACTCATGACCAATTTGTAAGCCTGCTTTTTCATAGACGCTGCCCAACAAGGGAACCGTTGACAAGGCATAGGAAACGGGGGCGAAAACGAATCCGGCTGCCAGGAAGAAGGTGGCTGCCCCTGCTGCAATCGTGCTGGAAAGCTTGATTCTGGATTTTCTCCGTGCCTTTTTTTCTGTTCGCCCTCTGGTTATTCCTTTGTCTATCGCATGAAAAATCTCGCTTTGGGGAACATCGATTTCGCTGATTTCTTTATGATAACGCTCTTTGTCCACAGTGATGCACTCCCTCTATATAATGTTTTAATTCCTTTTTTGCTCTGCGCAAATAGGTTTTGACGGTGTTTTCCGGCTTTCCCATGGTTTCAGCGATTTGATGAATGGGTAAGTCTTGGTAATAAAATAAGATGATGACTGTCTGATATTGTTCACTTAACTGAGAAATAGCGTTCAGCAAATCCATCTTTGCTTCTACATCCTGATTTCCCTCTGTTTCAGGTTTATGATGAATAAGGTTTTCATCATAAATCACCTTTTTTCGTTTTCTCAATAACTCATAGGCTGTGCGTATAAGAATTTTCGTAAGCCATGTATAAAAGTATTCAGGTTTTTTAACTTGGTTTATGGAGATAAAAGCTTTATAGATTGTTTCCTGAAGCACATCGAGAGCGTCTTCTTTATTTTTAACGTAAAGAAATGCTGTTTTATATAATTTCTCGCTTTCTTTTTTTATAAGTGTTTCAAAGGCAGCTTCGTCTCCATTTATTGCCTTTTTGACTAAGGGTGAATGTTTCAAGTTTTTGCCCTCCTTTCACCTGTTAGAGCAATTAGTGAATAGAAAAGTTTCAAAAAAGTATTTATTTCCTAGAACAAGAGAGCCCCACTCCCGTCATAAAGAAAGGGTGCTAATCAATATTAGCACCCTTTCTCGAGAAATAGTTATTGAATTGTGTTTGCTCTTTCTAAGAAAAAAATTGAAATACCGTCCGAGAATAATAGTCTTCCCCGGCAGGCAGGAAACAGGAAGGAAATCCTTGATGGTGCAGTGAGGCGGGAGAAGCCTGTGTCTCAAAGCAAATACCCAGATATTGCGCAGATTCCCGCTCTTTCAGCTGCAATCCTTTTCCAAGTCCATTGGAAGTGTACATGACCATTCCAGGCTGGTCTGTCTTGATCATCATTTTCCTTCCACTAGTTTGATCGACAGCAGTGACCTGGGATTCCTGATTTTTGTCAAAAATAAAGTAATGGTCGTAGCCGTGCCCGGCATAGATATTCTGCTGGTTATCGGATTGGATTCCATCCTCTATTTTTCTACCCTGGCGGAAATCAAACACCGTTCCCCTGACATCCAGTTTGTTGCCGGTTGGAATCAACGCTTCGTCAAGCTCGACGAACTGGCTGCTGTCAAGCGTTACTTCATGTTTCCGGATATTCGATTTTAAATTGCCGCTTAAATTAAAGTAAGAATGGTTGGTCGTTGTCAACACGGTGTCCTGGTCTGCGGAACCCTGATAGGTGATCGAAAATTGATTGGTGTTATCCAACGTATAGGTGATTTTCATTTTCAGGTTGCCGGGATATCCGTTTTCACCGTCCTCACTGTGATGGGTAAAGACAACGCCCACCATATTTTCTTTTTCAAAGGCTTCTGTTTGCCATATCGTTTTATGGAAGGCATCCGGTCCGCCATGTAAATGGTTTTTCCCTTCATTCGGGGGGAGTTGATAAGTCTTTCCATTAAGGGAAAAAGAGGATCCTTCGATTCTACCGGCGACACGACCTATCAGAGCGCCAAAGAAATTTGGATTGTCGAGATAATCTTCGTAGTTTTCATATCCGACCACGATATTTTCTTTGCGGCCGTTCTTGTCGGGCACCAGAATCTCCGTGATAATGCCGCCAAAATCGAGGCAGCTCAACTCCATTCCGCGATCATTGGATAAAGTGAAGCGTTTCCAGTTCTGTCCGTTTGAAACGGAAATTTCTTCCTGTTTGATTTGCATTCGATACACTCCTTGCTAGTCTTGATTCAATGCTACGATAAATCGCTGAAAAGCCTGGTTGCCTTGTTCATCTCGTTTGAAGACGCCTGCATCTTCCAACACTTTGGTGAATTTTTTCCCAACTTCGTTTTGGAGGATCGCTTCCACGTTCTCCTCACAAATCCCGTTCTGCTGTTTGATTAGTTCTGCCCATTCGCGGTGGTGGGCGGGAACCTCTTCCGTTTCTTCGAGTAAAAAGCGTTTGACTTCCTCTAGTTCGGATTTCAGTCTGGCTGGAAGTACCGCTAATCCCATTACTTCGATCAGCCCGATGTTTTCCCGTTTGATATGGTGCACATCGGCGTGCGGATGGAATATCCCCAAAGGATGCTGTTCGGATGTACGATTGTTGCGCAGGACGATGTCCATTTCCAAGCGGTCGTCCCGCATCCGGACTATCGGTGTAACCGTGTTATGCGGCGTATCACCGCTATAAGCTTTGATTGACACCTGCTCATCCTCGTAATTTCGCCATTTTAGCAAGATATGGTCTGCAGCATCCACCAATTCCATTCGGTCACGGGAGGAAACACGAATAACAGATAGTGGCCAGTCGACTATCCCGGCCTGCACGTTTGGGAAATCCTTTAATGAAAAAGCTTCTGTTTCAGCAGCAGTTTCCATTGCAAATTGATAACGGCCGCCTTGATAATGATCATGGCTGAGAATCGATCCGCCGACAATCGGCAAGTCTGCATTGGAGCCGAGAAAATAATGCGGAAACTTCTCTACAAAAGCGGTCAGGCGCAGGAAAGTTTGCCGGTCGATTTTCATTTCGCGATGCTCCTCCGCCAGTACGATGCTGTGTTCGTTGTAATAAACGTAGGGCGAATATTGCAAGTACCAGTTTTCTCCTTGTAAAGGCACTTTCACAATCCGGTGATTGGACCGGGCCGGGTGGCCAATCCTGCCGACATACCCTTCGTTTTCCCTGCATAACACACATGGAGGATAACCGATCGCTTGCTTTTCTTCTTTTTCCCGTCTGATTTGCTCCGGATCTTTTTCCGGTTTGGACAGGTTGATGGTAATATCCATTTTCCCGTAAGCAGTGTCTGCTTTAAAATGGATATTTTTCCTGATTCGCTTCATCTGAATATAATTGCTGTTTTTACTTAATGCGTAAAAGTAATCGGTCGCCTGTTCCGCTGCTTCTTGAAATTTGGATTCAAACGTCTGCTGGACGGCAGAAGGTTTCGGCAGGAAGATATTCATCACATTCGCAGCGAATATTTCCTTTTCATCCAGTACGTCCTCGATGATTTGGCGTTCTACCGCATAGCCGACAAGCTCCTCGACCGAGTCTGGGATGGAATTCTGTGCAGTTCCGTCAGGGGCTTCCTCTTGAAAATCGCTCAACTTCAACAGACCGAGCAGCTGATTGCGTACATATACGGTATCCCGCTGTTCAATCAATCCGGCAGAAATGGCTTTGTCTATTAAACTGGCAATCGTTTGAAAGACAGACATTACGCCTCCGCTCCTCCATCATAGCCGTGTGGGTGTGTGTGATGCCAGTTCCATGCGTCCTCGATAATCGTTTCAATCGAAGTTCGGGATGGCTGCCAGCCCAAAATTCGCTTGGCTTTGTCCGCCGACGCAATCAGGACGCTTGGATCGCCGGGGCGACGCTCACCGGACACAGCCGGTATCTGTTTGCCGGTCACTTTCCGTGCAGTATCGATGATTTGTTTTACAGAAAAGCCTTGATTGCTTCCAAGGTTGAAAATCTCGCTTTCTCCACCGTTTTCCAAGTAAGACAGCGCAAGCAGGTGAGCATCAATCAAGTCTTCCACATGGATGTAGTCCCGGATGCATGTGCCATCTTCGGTGTCATAGTCCTCCCCGAAGATAGTAATGGCTTTACGTTGCTCTAAAGCGGTCTGCAGTACAATGGGAATCAAATGTGTTTCCGGCTGATGGTCTTCACCGATTTCACCAGTTTTTCTGGCACCGGCCACATTGAAATAACGAAGAGAAACGTATTTGATTCCATAAGCGAGTGCACACCATTTCATCATTTTCTCCATTGTCAGTTTTGTTTCCCCGTAGGTGCTTTCCGGATTCGTCCGCATATCTTCGGTAATCGGAACAGTCTCCGGCTCTCCGTAAGTTGCTGCTGTGGAGGAAAAAACAATCCTGTTGACGTTATGTTCTTTCATGGTTTCCAGCAGTACTTGAGTGCCGTAGACGTTGTTGCTGAAATATTTCAATGGCTGCTGCATCGATTCGCCGACAAGCGAATTAGCAGAAAAATGCAAGACTGCGTCAATGTCTTCCTTGGTGAATACATCATCTAAAAACTGTTTATCCCGGATATCTCCTTGATAGTAAGCTGCATCGGGATGCACAGCTTGGCGATGTCCAGTTTCCAAACTATCCACCACCACCACACGATGATTCTGATCGATTAATTGGTAAACTGCGTGCGAACCGATGTATCCGGCTCCTCCTAATACCAAAATACTCATCTATCCCACTCCTTTTCAGGGTTCTTTTCTAATTGTTTTGCTCCGTCGCTGATCGTTGCAGGGTAAAAGGTGGCATCGTATCCTACTTGTTCCCGGTATATGTGGTTGACATTTTCTCTGAAGCTTTCAACCTCTTTTTCGGGAACGATGGCGATCGCACAGCCGCCGAACCCGGCTCCTGTCATTCTAGCCCCCAAAACGCCAGGCTGCCTCCAAGCTGCCTCGACAATTGCATCGAGTTCTTTGCCTGTAACCTCGTAATCCTCCTGCAAGGAGATGTGCGACTGGTTCATTAGTTCTCCGAAATGCGCAAGATCATTCGCCTTCAAGCTTTGCAACGCCTTTAACGTCCGGCGGTTTTCATACACGGCATGTTTGGCCCGTTTGCGATCGGGCGCATGTTGGATGGCATGTTTGTTTGCTTCAAATTGTTCCTCTGTTAAATCTCCCAAACTACTAATGCCGATCACTTTCTGTAAATCGGCGAGCGCCCGCTCACATTCCATCCGCCGTTCATTATATTTCGATCCTGCCAATTCTCTTCGCTTGTTGGTGTTGATGATCATCACGATATACCCATTTAGCTGAACAGGGGCATAGGAATAATCCAGTGATTGACAATCAAGCAGGATGGCATGATTTTTTTTGCCCATTCCGATGGCAAACTGATCCATTATCCCGCTGTTGACACCGATATATTCGTTTTCGACTTTCTGGCCGAGCTGAATCATGCGGATACGGTCGATAGCTAAGTCGTACAGCGACTCGGCCACAACGCCGGTCACCATTTCTATCGAGGCAGACGACGATAGACCTGCTCCATTGGGAATATCACCCCAAAATAAAATATCTGCTCCTGAGGAAATGGTGAGCCCTTCCTTCATTAAATAGTTTATCATGCCTTTTGGATAATTGGCCCATTGATCTTTCTCCTGATAATCAAGCTGATCCATCTCACATTCAATAATACCGGTTTCAGAAAAATTGACCGAATAGAGCCTGATGGTCTGGTCGTCACGCCTTGTGGCCGCTGCATAAGTGCCGAATGAAATGGAAGCGGGGAAGACATGGCCGCCGTTATAATCAGTATGTTCACCGATTAAGTTAATCCGTCCAGGTGCAAAGAACGTACTAGGCTGCTTTCTAGTCTGAAAAATCCTCTGGAACGTGCGAATGAGTTGTTGTGTCTCCATCCAATACTCCTCTCTCTTGAAAATTAATATAACTTAATTAAATTAATTAATTATCTTAGTTTTAGCTTACTATGCTTTCAACGCTTTTACAAGTTCTTTATTGTGTTTATAAATTTTTCTCACAGAAACTAATTTGGAAGCATTCTTCTTTTCGGAAGAATACTTCGAGTGCTGATAACAGCATAAGTTCGAATTGCATCGTAGCAGCGGTGGAAAATTGACACATCTCTAAAATCTGGTAAGATAAGTTTGACAGCTAGTGATAATGATTATCACTATTAATAAATGCTAACAGCTTCCATATAGTGATATATATAGGATAAAGGGGAGAGAATCATGAATCTTTCTGAATTGATGAAAGACCGACGTTCCATTCAGCTTTATGAAGACCGTCCTGTACCATTGGAAGAATTGAAACAAATGCTGGAAGCAGCCGTTTGGGTACCGAATCATAAAATGACCCAACCGTGGCGGTTCACTTTTGTTCATGGCGAGTCGCTTAAAAGGGTCGCCGAAATCAACCGCAAGCTGGGCGAAAAAGGCACTGATCCTGAAGAGCGCAAAGCAAATGGAGAAAAAGCTTATCAAAAAATTGCCGATGTACCAGCGTTGTTGGTCGTCACAATTAAAGAAAATCACAATCCGAAATTCCGTGAAGAAGATTATGCTGCCACAAGCTGTGTGATTCAAAACTTTAGTCTGCTTGCCTGGGAAAAAGGAATCGGCATGATTTGGAAGACAGGTGCTCTTACCATGGAGGATGAATTTCGGGAGGCAGTCGGTGTACAGCCTGGAGAAAGAGTGGCAGGAATGCTGCAAATCGGTTATCCCGCAAAAGTACCAAAACCAAGACCGAGAGCGGATGTTCAACAACTAATTACAGAATTAGATTGAGTCGGAGAGCGGCAGAGATGCTGCTCTTTTTTTTATATAGGAAATGATAAATTTAACTGTCTGTGGATCATTATTGGCTGAACCAGCCACGTCCAGCTCCGGCGCCTACCCCCTCGAGGTCTTAAGCTTGTCGAAGGCCCAAACGATGTGGGTCATGCAGGCGTTGCCACAGGACGTGTCGGCTCTAGGCAGGGTTAAAGAGTAGTTTGTCACCGCCAATTACAGAAAACAGAATAAAAAAATGGAAGACCAGCTGCGGGAGGTAGCTGGTGTCTTCCATCACAAAGGGGTATTCACTGTTAGTTTAACCAGTCTATGCTAAGGGAGTATGAACTTGCCATAAAGAAATTGTAAAGTTGCGTTCCTATTGCCCAATTACCTCCGGAGTTAATCGTCGCGACTGTCAATTTTTTAGGAGGGATATGTTTGGCTGTACAAGGCATATACCTGGCAGCTCTCGGCGTATGCTGGGATCTGGACTGTTTGTTATGACAAGGGGAAAGGAAATCCATATTAATAAAAAGTAATTTTATATAGAAAAAGACAAAAAAATTCCCTAAAGGGATAAGGTTAGGAGAAGAATATCGGCATTTCACCTATATGCTGGTGCTTTCTTTAATGCAATAGTAGATTCAAGTAAAAATTCTATAGAAAAAAGATAACCTATCATTTTTTCTGGGAAAATCAAGGGTTGTTTTCCTATTTTAATATGGTATTAACATAGAATTTATCTAGCGAAAAGGTCCCTTCTCACTATTAAACCTGTTTTTTTTTACAGTTTCATGTATAAAAACCGGGATTATTGCCCCACAATTACAAATATGACAAGTCTATGATAAAGGGTTACTTTTGTAATTTACTCTTAAATAGGCTGTAACCACAACACCGTTTTGTATGTGTTACTATAAGGCTTGTCAGAAATTTTGAGGAGGGAAACACAGATGAAGAAATTCGTAGTATCTCTAGCTACAGGGCTTGTTATTGCAGGGACAGCTGCAACATCTGCATCCGCCGAAGACTATCAAGTAGAGTCAGGCGATACGCTTTGGGGAATCGCCAATGACTATGAAGTATCTGTTGAGACGTTAAGAGAGCTCAATGAGTTGGACACAGATATTATCTATCCAGGACAAGATTTAGAAATAGATAAAGCAGAAACTTACACTGTCAAAGAAGGGGACACGCTATTCGGCATCGCAGACGAATTCGGCGTGAGCGTTTCGGATTTGAAAGGTTGGAACAATCTATCATCTTCCGTCATTCTACCAGCACAAGAATTATTTGTGGAAGAAACCAATAATCTTGATGTTATTCCACAAGTAGAAAACGAGACAGTAGATAAGGAAACAGCAAAAGAAACCGATACGGATCAAACCGCCGAACTGGCAGAAAACAAAACAGAACCGGTTGCATCGAAACCAGCACCAGATTCTAAACAAGAAGCAGACGGAAAAGTGGTAACTGTTGAGTCTACTGCCTATACTGCTGATTGTGCTGGATGCTCGGGAATCACCGCGACCGGCGTCAACTTAAACGAAAATCCAAATGCTAAAGTAATTGCAGTTGATCCGAATGTGATTCCGTTAGGTTCCAGAGTTTATGTAGAAGGTTACGGTGAAGCGATTGCGGCAGATACCGGCGGAGCAATCCAAGGAAACCGCGTGGATCTTCACGTACCAACAAAATCAGAAGCATATGACTGGGGCAGAAGAACCGTAGAAGTTACGATTCTTGATTAATTCCCTGTAATAAGCAAAAAGCAGAAGCGATGCAGCGCTTCTGCTTTTTTGTATTCCAGTATATTATCGCTGCAGCTTGCGCCATATAATATGGTGGCCAAGGCAAAATTTATCTATTATATAAAATAGCCTTAATTGAGTAATTGGGTTCCTTTGTCAGCTTCCATCTCTATTTCCCCATCCGGACTGACCGTTTGTACATAACCTACTACACCAAAGCTAATAATCAACATAAGAAACAAGATGATTAACAGTTTCTTCACTACCATTCTCCCCCTGTTGAATTCTTACTATTATTGTAAATCATACACCTATCCTTTTTCTATAGTAAATTCTAACAATCTTCGATAAAATTCTTACAATATTGTAAGAAAGTTTATCTATTCGTACCAGCAGGTTAAAATAGCTATAGTATAGGAAAGAAATGCCCTGCGGTTAAGCGATCGCGCTGCAGGGAACACTTTTAAGTAAACCGATTGAAGAGGTGAAAAGGTTGTCGACATTTTCTTCGCTTGGCGTTTCAGCCGAGCTGACAAATATTTTAAAGGATCATGGTATTAATGAACCGACTCCCATACAGGAACAGGCAATTCCGTTATTGCATGAAGGGAAGGATGTCATTGCTCAGGCCCAGACAGGAACCGGTAAAACATTGGCTTTTGTACTGCCGATACTGGAGCAAATACAGCCGGATGCCGAGGACCCGCAAGCATTGATTGTAACACCGACCCGGGAACTGGCCCTGCAAATAACGAGTGAACTGAATAAATTAGCGGAACATCTTTCTGGAATACATACATTGGCCGTTTACGGCGGACAGGATATTCAAGGACAGTTGAATAAGCTGAATAAACAGGTGAATATCGTGGTCGCAACTCCTGGCAGGCTGCTGGATCACCTCCGCCGGGGCACCATTTCCCTTTCCGATGTTTCCCTGTTTGTTTTGGATGAAGCGGATCAGATGCTGCAATTCGGTTTTATGCCAGAGATAAAAGAGATCATCGGACAACTGCCAGAACGGCGGCAGACAATGCTGTTTTCCGCCACGATGCCTGACGAAGTGAGAGCACTGGCAAAAAAGTATATGACCAATCCTCGAAACATTAAGGTAAGGGGAAGTGATACAACCCTGGAAGGCATTAAGCAAATGGTAATCGAAACGACAGATAGGGAAAAACAGGATAAACTGCGAACAGTTCTCGACCAGTTCCGACCTTTTCTGGCTGTGATCTTTTGTCGTACAAAACGGAGGGCGGCCAAGCTCAACGCCGCTTTGCAAAGCCATGGTTATTTGTCGGATGAACTGCATGGCGACCTTTCTCAAGCGAAACGGGAAAAGGCGATGAAACGGTTTCGGGAAATGAAAACACAATTTTTAGTGGCGACGGATGTGGCTGCAAGGGGACTGGATGTAGAAGGAGTCACCCATGTAATAAATTACGATATTCCTGAAGATACCGAGAGCTATATCCATCGCATCGGGCGGACCGGCCGTGCAGGCAGTGAAGGGCTGGCAATTACCTTTGTCGCACCAAAGGACCGGAAATATTTACAGGCAATCGAAAGCGATCTGAAAGGAAAAATCAAACGGAAGGAAATATAAGAACAAGAAGGGGAAGAAAGAAGTGTTACCATATTCCAACCGTTCTATCAGTCTCGAATATGCCGAGCTCAGCGCGCTTTATACAGCTGGAGACAAAATGTATCCAGGAACGAAGATTGCCATGGAACCTGGAGACATTCTTTATTCAGCCAAAGGCATGTCCACTTTTATGGTCGGACATGTAGGGATGGTGGGGCATGATCAGCTTGTCTATCATTCCCACCCCAAAGGCGGTTTTTATGAAGGATTGCCGGTCTATTTGTCGCGGCATAAGTTCGGTACCGTTTTGACGATTTATCGACCAGTGAGGGGGGCAGCAGACGCTGCCCGATGGGTGGGTGATCATATCGCCCAGATAAAACGATATATCTTTGACCCTCGGTTGAATACGTTAGCTACTAATTATTGTTCCAAATTCATATGGCAAGCGTTTTGGTATTCAGGGTATGGCGACATGACCGGCAGAAAGCGTCACGACAAACAACTGACATGGATTTATCCGATGATGATTAAACAAGCTGCTAATTTAGAACAGGTGGCGGTTGTAAGATTGGGACGGGCCAGGAAAAAGGGTTGAATGTTGAAGACAGGATAAGAAAAGGATTTTATAAAAGAAGGAATTTTCTAAAAAACAAACAAAAATATGTGTTTTTATTATTGACAAATGAAAAAGACCATACTATGATTATAAACAATAATTCAATGAGCTTTGGCGAAGACGAAGAAGAGTAACACATACTGGACGTTATAGAGAGCTGGTGGCAGCTGGAAACCAGTACGTCAGCTGTGTGAATGGACTTCCGAGCCCCAAACCGAACTTTACAGAACAGTAGGCTTTGGCGGATGACCCAACGTTAAAAGGGCAAGTGCAGACTTGGTCTGTACGTCAAAGTGGCTGTTTTCTTAAATAGCTAAAAAGGTGGTACCACGGGTTTCCTCGTCCTTTATGGAGAGGAAGCCCGTTTTTTAATTTTATATGCGCTTAAATCGTCGAGTAAGAAGAGTAAGTTTTTTGATTTCTTCAAGAGAGCCGGGGATGGTGGGATCCTGGCAGAATAGAAAAACCGAATGGCCTTACGAGAGTTTTTCTGAAATAAGAGTAGGAAAAAACGTCCTTCCCACGTTACAGGGATAGAGTATCGGATGAAATTTGAATCCGTCCCGTACTCGAAAAAGCGGAAGGAGAATCCTTCAATAGTGGTGGCACCGCGGCAGAAACCGTCCCCTATAAACACAGTTAGTTGTGTTTATAGGGGTTTTTTATTTATCAGCTACATTTATGACAAACCGAAGGAGCGTGTGAAAATGACGGTGAAGACGAATACCCCGGTATATAAACAAATGCAAGTGAATGGAGATACACTGACTCCGATCTCCGTGTTCAAACGGATGAAGGGAGAACGCAAATTTTTACTGGAAAGCTTGGCAAGTGAATCGGAAAAAGGGCGGTACTCTTTTTTGGGCGCAAATCCGTACAAGGAAATCATAGGGAACGGCGATCAAGCATTCATCAAACATCCTCTCTCCGATGAGGTTTCTATAGAAACCGGCAGGCCGCTTGAGGTGGCAAAACAGCACTTAGGGGACGAAGAATTGCCGCTTCCGTTTCCCTTTTACGGAGGTGCGGTCGGTTACATCGGTTATGACGCAATTCGGCAATACGAGGATATTGGAGATATAGCAAACGATGAAATAGCGATGCCGGATATGCACTTGCTGTTTTATCAGGACGTTATTGTTTTCGACCACCTCCACCATACCGTTTCGCTCGTTGCGATCGACATGACGGGAGAACGATCCGAACAGCAGCTTGAACAGCGACTATCCGAGTTGCACCAAATGATTTCGTTGGAAAAGGAGGAAGCATCCCCCCTCTTGGAACCGGTCGAGTTTACGCCGGACCTCGATAAGCAGGAGTTCATGAAAAGAGTCGAGCAGGCGAAACAACATATCGTCGATGGAGACATCTTCCAGGTCGTCCTTTCGCAGCGTATGCAGGCAAGCTTTGACGCCGACCCTTTTACTTTTTACAGGCACCTGCGCCGGGCAAATCCTTCTCCATATATGTTTTATCTGGATTTTCAGGAGTACATTGTCCTTGGTGCTTCACCGGAAAGCTTGATTAAAACGAAAGGTGACCAAGTCATCACTAACCCGATTGCCGGAACACGGAGGCGGGGAAGGACAACAGCAGAAGATGACAAACTGGCAGGAGAATTGTTAACGGATGAAAAGGAGCTTGCCGAGCATAAGATGCTGGTGGATTTAAGCAGAAATGATTTGGGAAGAGTTTGCCAGGTCGGATCGATTACCATTCCGAAATACATGACGATTGAACGATACCAGCATGTCATGCATATTGTTTCGGAAGTACAGGGTACCCTGCTGTCAGGCTATAGCGGACTGGATGCACTGGCGGCGACACTCCCGGCAGGTACAGTGTCCGGTGCCCCGAAAATTCGTGCGATGCAAATCATCAATGATCTGGAGAAAGAAAGACGCGGGGTGTATGCTGGAGCAGTTGGTTATTTGAATATGAACGGAGATGTCGATCTGGCCCTTGCTATCCGGACGATGGTCGTCAAAAACGACAAGGCATACGTACAGGCTGGAGCAGGAATCGTCTATGATTCCGATCCGGCAGCTGAATACCAGGAAACACTCAATAAGGCGAAATCATTATTGGAGGTAAACCAACATGATTTTATTAATCGATAACTATGATTCCTTTACGTATAACCTGTTTCAATACATTTCCGAATTAGGTGAAACCGTGCAGGTTGTCCGCAACGATGCGTTGGAAGTAGCGGATATTCAACAGATAAAACCGGAAGCAATCGTGTTGTCACCGGGCCCCGGAACCCCTGGAGAGGCCGGGATATGTGTGGAAACGGTACAGCGGTTTGCCGGGAAAATACCGATACTTGGCATTTGTCTCGGGCATCAGGCAATAGGGGAAGCTTTCGGTGGTTCGATTGTTCATGCCAAAAAGGTCATGCACGGCAAAACGTCGGTAATAGCTCATACAGGATCGCAGCTTTTTGCGGATTTTCCCGACAAGCTGAAAGTGATGCGATACCATTCGCTGGTCGTGGAGAAGGCTTCCGTTCCAGCGTCCCTGAAGGTTACGGCGACTGCCGAAGACGACGGGGAAATCATGGCCCTCCAGCACCATACATTTCCGGTTTACGGATTGCAGTTCCATCCTGAATCGATCGGTACGGAAACAGGAAAGGCGATACTTCGGAATTTCTTTTCGATAACACGTAAGGAGGATATATATGAAACGGTATCTCGATAAGTTGATGCAACAGGAAACATTGAGCCAGCAGGAAATGGAGCAGGCAGCACAGGAAATGTTCCAGGAAAAAACATCGGAGACGGAAATTGGCGCATTTTTGACCGCTTTGAAAATCAAAGGGGAACAGGCAGGGGAAATCGCAGGACTTGTGAATGTCATTCGGGAAAAATCGATTGCTGCTACCGACGGAATCGATGGGGTGATGGATAACTGTGGAACAGGAGGAGATGGTTCTCACAGCTTTAACATCAGTACTACTTCTGCTTTTGTGATTGCCGGAGCGGGAATCCCTGTTGCCAAACATGGAAACCGCAGTGTTTCCAGCAAAACCGGAAGCGCCGATGTTCTGGAAGAGCTCGGAGTTTCGCTCGATTTGACGAAGCAGCAAATGCAGGAAGTACTCAGGGATAACGGAATTGCCTTTTTGTTTGCCCCGCATGTGCATCCTTCTCTAAAGAAAATCATGAAGGTACGGAAAAACCTGCGGATTCCGACCATTTTTAATCTGATTGGACCTTTGACAAATCCGGTAAAGCTAGAAACCCAGCTGCTCGGCATATACAGCCGGGAGATGCTGGAAATGATGGCTTCTGCACTGAATCGCCTGGGCAGAAAACGGGCGTTGGTTGTCAACGGAGCCGGTTATATGGACGAAGCTTCACTGGCTGGCGAAAATCATTTGGTATTAATGGAAAAAGGGGAGCTGATTCCGTTTACGTTACATCCGGAAGAAGTCGGGCTGCCCGTTTATCCAAATGCCGAAATCCGCGGAGGAGATGCCAAAGCAAATGCAGCTATTTTATATCGCGTGCTAAGGGGAGAACCGGGTGCATATCGGGATACCGTTGTTTTCAATGCCGGACTGGCTATTTTGGCTAACGGCAAAGCGGACACCGTCCAGGAAGGCGTGGCTTTGGCTAAGGAAAGTATAGATTCGGGAGCAGCATTGACTAAACTGGAGAATTTGATTGCATACAGCAACAAAGTGAAACAGGAGGTGGTCGGCTAATGACTATTCTGGATAAAATCCTGGCGGAAAAGGCAAAAGAAGTAGCCCAATTAAGACATAGCTATCATCCGGCACCCCATTCATCTGTGACAGCGAAACGCTCCTTGTATGAACGGTTTATCCAAGCTGGAACGGTCAGCATCATTGCCGAAATAAAGCGGGCTTCTCCGTCCAAGGGAGTGATCAACACTGCCGTTAACCCGCCTGAACAGGCTCAAGAGTATGCCGACAATGGGGCGGGTGCCATTTCGATTTTGACCGATCAGCCATTTTTTCAAGGAACCATGCTTGATTTGGAAGCTGTCCGTGGAAAGGTTGAGGTACCAATCCTAAACAAAGACTTTATAATCGATGAAATTCAAATCGACCGGGCAAAAGATTACGGGGCAGATGTTATCTTGCTGATTGCTGCGGCTCTGCCTAAAAAGCGTCTGGCCGCATTGTACCAGTACGCAAAGTCAAAAGACCTCGATGTCCTGCTCGAGGTGCATAACGAAGAGGAATTGAACACAGCTAAAGGTATAGGGGCGGAAATCATCGGAATTAATAACCGAGATTTAAAAACATTTGAAGTAGATCTCGGTGTTACAGAACGTCTTGCATCGCAAATAAAGGATCCAGAAACGCTGATCATCAGCGAAAGTGGATTTCGGATCAGAGCAGATGTAGAAAGGGTTCGGCAGCACGGTGTCAAAGGTATTTTGGTTGGAGAAACCATGATGCGTTCAGGAAACTTGGCACAGACATTTACAGATTTGCGGGTGCCGCAGTTGTAGGAGGATGAAGGCATGCAAGTGAAAATTTGCGGGATAACGACAATCGAGGCAGCAGAAGCTGCTGTGAATGCAGGTGCGGACTTTATCGGTTTTGTTTTTGCCCCAAGTAAGCGTCGGGTTAGTGTGGAGCAGGCACGCTCGATTGCAGAGAAACTACCTGCCGAGGTAAAGAAGGTCGGTGTATTTGTCAATGAGCAGGCGGAAACAATCGGAGAAATTGCCGAACAGGTCGGCCTGGATTATGTTCAGCTTCACGGCGACGAATCACCGGAATTGGTTAAAAGTTTGGAAGTTCCTGTAATCAAGGCATTTCAAATCACCAGTACAGCCGACTTGAAAAAACTGACTTTATATCAATGTGACTACTTTTTGCTCGACAGCCCTGCTGGGAAATATCGCGGGGGAAACGGAGAGGTATTCGACTGGTCACTGACTAAGGAGCTTCCTGCTTTGAACGGAAAGTTGATCTTGGCAGGCGGATTGCATGCGGACAATGTCAGAGAAGCGATAGAAGAGGTCACCCCGAACGCAGTGGATGTATCGAGCGGTGTGGAAACAGCGGGAAGGAAGGATGAAAAAAAGATTTATACATTTATTCAGGCAGCAAAAAGTACAGGAGAGGAAGGATAAGATGAAAACCTACCAACAACCCGATATTCAGGGCCATTTTGGCAGTTTCGGCGGAAGGTTCGTCCCCGAAACATTGATGCCGGCCGTACTGGAACTGGAAAAAGCATATGAAGAAGCAATGGCGGATCCGGCATTTATTGATCAAGTGGATTATTATTTTAAGCAATATGTGGGCAGGGAAACCCCTTTGTACTATGCCGAAAACTTTTCCAACCAGCTTGGTGGTCCCAAAATTTATTTGAAACGAGAGGATCTCAACCATACTGGCGCCCACAAAATCAACAATGCCATCGGGCAGGCTCTTCTGACCCAACGGATGGGCAAGAAAAAAGTAGTTGCAGAAACCGGGGCCGGCCAGCATGGCGTCGCAACCGCCACTGTCTGTGCACTGCTTGGGCTGGATTGTGTGATTTTTATGGGCAAAGAGGATATACGAAGACAAAAACTGAATGTTTTCCGGATGGAATTGCTTGGTGCACGAGTCGAGAGTGTAGACCAAGGGAGCGGAACACTGAAGGATGCCGTCAATGAAGCGTTGCGTTACTGGGTGACAAATGTAGAAGATACCCACTATATCATCGGTTCTGTTGTTGGCCCCCATCCATTTCCGAAAATTGTCCGGGATTTTCAAAGTGTGATCGGGATTGAGACACGCAAGCAAATTGTCGAGCAGGAAAGAAAGCTTCCGGAGGCAGTCGTTGCCTGTATTGGCGGCGGGAGCAATTCGATGGGGATGTTTTATCCATTTGTTGAAGATGCGCAGGTAGAGCTTCATGGTGTAGAAGCAGGCGGGTCGGGCATTGATACCGGTAAGCATGCTGCTACACTGACGGACGGAAAAGCCGGCATCCTTCATGGCACACTGAGTTATTTGCTGCAGGATGAAAACGGCCAGGTAACCGAGGCACATTCCATTTCGGCCGGACTGGATTACCCTGGAATCGGACCGGAGCATAGTCATTTAAAAGAAACAGGAAGGGTCCTCTATGACTCTATTACAGATGCAGAGGCATTGGAAGCATTGCAGCTTTTGACGAAGACGGAAGGAATCATGCCGGCATTGGAGAGTGCCCACGCGGTTGCTTACAGTATGAAGCTGGCCAAAAAAATGGATGCGTCGGAAACGATTGTCGTCTGCTTATCCGGTCGTGGTGACAAGGATGTAGATACGGTGAGAGCGGCGTTTGGGGGGAGTTCATATGAGTAAACAACGAATAAACCAGGCGTTTCAGGAAGTACTTGCTCAAGGCAATAAGTCGTTTGTTCCATATATTATGGCTGGGGATGGAGGTTTGGACAGTTTAGAAGAAAAGGTTCAATTTCTGCAGGACAGCGGTGCGACCATTCTGGAGCTTGGTGTTCCGTTTTCTGACCCTGTGGCAGATGGTCCGACCATACAGGAGGCAGGTATTCGGGCTCTTAAACAGGGCGTCAGTCTTCGCGCGATTTTAGAAAAACTTGGACAATTTAAAGAAAACCGTTCGATTCCGATTGTCCTTATGACCTATTTGAACCCGATTTACGTTTATGGAGTAGAGTCATTTGCTGAAGCTTGCAGGACTGCCGGAGTCAGCGGCTTGATTATTCCGGACCTGCCGCTTGAAGAAGAAAACCTGGTTGCAAAGGAACTGCAGGCAAATGATATTGCCTTGATCCGCTTAGCATCCTTGACCAGTCCTCCCGAGCGCTTGAAGGAATTGGCGAGACGCACCGAAGGGTTTTTGTATGCTGTCACCGTGACCGGCACAACCGGAGCGAGGGGTGCCTTCCATGATAATTTACAGGAACACTTGGCTTCCTTGAAAAATATTTGCCAGGTACCGGTACTTGCAGGGTTTGGAGTATCGACTCCCGAACATGTCAAAGAACTGAGTGCCAACTGTGACGGTGTCGTCGTGGGGAGTAAAATCGTCGATGCCCTTCATCAAAACAACCGTGATGAAATTAAAACATTGATAGCTGCAGCAAGCAGCAAGGAGCAGACAACTGCTGAATAACTAGCAATGGATCCTTGTCTAGACAACGAGCTATGCATAATGCGCATTCTTTGGATTTGAATGCAGTTAGAAAGTGAAAAAGCCGTCTCTTTTAGGAGACGGCCTTTTGTTGTCCAATCTGTTTTTCCTCGATTTGTTTCATTGCCTGGATGCATACCTGATTGAGGTAATTCCATGGCTTGTTATAATGTGGCTGGAAGAAGAAATCTGTCAGCGCCATTTGTTCAATCGTCATCTTGTTTTGAATGGCGACACTCAATGTGTTCATTGCTTGAGTGAAATCTCCTTCAGAGATAACTTGGGCACCGATGATCCGGTGGCTGTCCATCTCGTACACGACCTTCAGTCTGAGCATGGTATTTTCCGGCATAAACTCTGGTCGGTAGGTATCTTCCAGTAAGGCACTTTCCGCTCGGATACCTGCTGCAGCTGCCGCGGTTTCCGTCAAACCAGTCGCAGCTAGATTGTGCTGATGAATTTTCAAACCGGAAGTACCCTGCGTCCCTTGATGTGCAAGGCGTGGTCCTACTAGATTATACGCAGCCAAAGTGCCCATCCGGACAGCATTTGTGGCCAAAGGAATATAAGTCGGTTTTTCCGTAGGGTTGTAGGCGACGGCACAACAGTCACCTGCAGCGAAAACATCCTTTTTGCTTGTCTGCATATACTCATCCACGATAATAGCTCCAGTATCAAGCATGTCTACTTGCCCGGTAAATAAAGTGGTGTTCGGACGGAAACCGATGCACATAATGACTAAATCCGCATCATAACTCGCTTCGCCAGTAATCACTTGGGTGACCTTCCCATCCTTGCCCTGGAAGGAGCTGACTGTTTGACCAAGAGCCAAGGTGACTCCTTTTTCGGTAAGTGTTTTTTCAATCGGACTGGTGAATTCCTCATCTAGATAACGGTTAAGGATGCGGCTTTCACTATCGATCAATGTCACCTGCTTTCCAGCCTGCTCGAATGCTTCGACTAGCTCAATACCGATATAGCCAGCACCGACCACAACGATATTTTGGGCAGTTTGAGAGCGTTCGATGATTTCGTTGGCATGGTGGAAGTTCTTGCAAAGCTGCACATTTTCCAGGTCACTTCCTGGAATAGGCGGTGTTACCGGCCAAGATCCGGATGTAATAATCAGTTTGTCGTATTGGTATGTTCTCGTTTCGTCCGTTTTCAGGTTTTTTGCTACCAAGGTCTTGTTGTTCGTATCACAGTCGGTTACAACGTGCTGCATGTGCATCCGGATCCCTTGTTCTTCAAAGCCTTTTACAGAGGCATAGAACAAGCCATCAGGATCTTTTACGACTCCGCCTACATATAATGCGATGCCACAGGATAAAAAAGAAACATTATCGTTTTTTTCAAACACATCAATTTCTGCTTCAGGATACATATTCAAGATATTGGTGATTGCCGCCGTTCCTGCGTGTGTACATCCGATAATTGCTACTTTCATGGAACATCATCCTCCAATGGATTGATAGTATACATTCATGTGAATTAATTCACAAATATATGTGAAATTAATCACAATTGATCACATACCAAGTATAGCCCCAGCTGGAGGATAAATCAACAAGTTTGTGATATATTTCACAAAACGGGTCTATAGTCCTGAAAACAGGGAAGGGACTCTATGATGTCCAGTGTCTAGAAGCCGGGCCGCGGAAAGCGAAGTACCTTACCGGAGTGGAGAGTTGCACTATTCATAAGAGAAGGGTAGAACGGTTTGCTTTTTGCTAATCAAAAAAACCGAACGAATGGTGGATCGTTCGGTTTTTATTTGGTTCACGATGCTTTTGTCCCAGGCCCTTTTAGTTAAACAGCGTACATTTCTTCTATTTGCTGTTGCAATTTTTTGTCTGCAACATATTCATCGTAGCTCATTTCTTTGTCGATTAAACCTTTTGGCGTTATTTCAATCAAGCGGTTGGCAATACTGTCGACAAACTGCTGGTCATGGGAAGTAAATAAAACAGATCCCTTGAAATTGACCAAACCGTTATTTAAAGAGGTGATCGATTCCAAGTCCAGGTGGTTGGTAGGTTCATCCAACAATAAGACATTGGCATTGCTGAGCATCATCTTGGAAAGCATGCAGCGCACTTTTTCTCCCCCGGAAAGAACATTGGATTTCTTTAACGCTTCTTCACCAGAGAACAACATTCTTCCCAGGAATCCGCGCAGGAAGGTTTCCGTTTGGTCTTCAGGTGAATATTGACGCAGCCAGTCGACCAGGTTTAAGTCACCATTTTTGAAATACTCGGTATTATCCTTCGGGAAATATGATTGAGAAGTGGTTACTCCCCATTTGTATGTTCCTTCATCTGGTTCGATTTCACCCATCAATATCCGAAGCAAGGTGGTTTTGGCAATCTCATTTTTGCCGACAAGTGCTATTTTGTCATCTTTATTCATGGTAAAGCTGACATTATCTAGCACTTTTTCTCCATCAATCGTTTTGGAAAGTCCTTCTACACGAAGCAAGTCATTCCCGATTTCACGGCCCGGTGTAAACGCGACATACGGATAGCGGCGTGAGGACGGTTTAATATCGTCCAACGTGATGTTATCGAGCATTTTTTTACGGGAAGTGGCCTGTTTTGATTTCGATGCATTTGCGCTAAAGCGGGCAACGAAGTTTTGTAGCTCCTTGATTTTCTCTTCTTTTTTCTTGTTCGCTTCCTGTGCCATTTTTAAGGCGAGCTGGCTGGATTCATACCAGAAGTCATAGTTTCCGACATAGATTTCAATTTTTCCATAATCGACATCCGCAATATGGGTACATACCTTATTTAGGAAATGACGGTCATGGGAAACAACGATGACGGTGTTCTCGAAGTTGATCAAGAACTCTTCCAGCCACTGAATTGCATGGATATCCAGATGGTTGGTCGGTTCATCCAACAGAAGAATGTCCGGATTGCCGAACAAGGCTTGTGCAAGAAGTACTTTTACTTTTTCAGAACCTGTTAAGTCGGCCATTTGCTTCGTGTGGAGGTCTTCACCGATTCCCAGCCCCTTCAATAGAACGGCTGCATCGGACTCAGCTTCCCAGCCGTTCAATTCGGCGAATTCACCTTCAAGCTCGGCAGCCCGCATGCCGTCTTCCTCGGAAAAATCCGGCTTCATGTAAATGGCGTCTTTTTCCTGCATGATTTGGTACAAGCGTTCATGGCCCATCACGACGGTTTTCAGAACTTCATATTCTTCATACTCAAAGTGGTCTTGCTTCAACACAGCCAGCCGCTCATCGGGGCCAAGGGACACATGACCGGTTTGCGGTTCGACCTCTCCGGAAAGCACCTTTAAGAAGGTTGATTTTCCGGCGCCATTGGCACCAATCAAGCCGTAGCAATTACCGGCAGTGAATTTTATATTAACGTCTTCAAACAACTTTTTATCGCCATAACGGAGACTTACATTGCTCACATTTATCATAAGTTATAACATTCCTCCAAATAGTATTCCATCCAATCAAGGATAAAGGTTTTGCTGCTTTTAGTCAATGTACTGCGAGGACTGCTTCTGACAAGCTGCGGATTCTATCTGACTTTTCGGGAGAGTGAAGGTGTAACGTGCGTGAAGTTACACTAAGCTACCGTGGGCGGCAGGTGCCTGCCACAAACACCAACCCTCAATAAAGTAGGGTTCAAAAAATCAATGCAATAGGAGAATGATGTGGGCATCACAGCAATCAATCTTTCCCTATATAGAAGGAATCGAGATGCCACGCCGCATTTTAATCAGTCAACGCCCTTATAATAAGGAAAAGATCTAACAGAAAAACTACAATCTACCGGTCTGGATTTCACGGCAATTGTAGTTTTCTGCGGGTGTCTGTCTATTGGGTGACAATGTCGGTACTATTAAACAATTTTTTTACGAAGATATCCGGAAATAATGTCTACGATGGTCACCATCACGATAATTCCCAGAAGGATGATGCCGACACGGCTCCAGTCCCGGGATTGCATGGCGAAAATCAAAGGTGTACCGATCCCGCCGGCTCCGATAATACCGAGCACGCTGGCAGACCGGAGATTGATTTCGAACCGGTATAAGGTGTAAGAGATAAAGCCGGGCAATACCTGCGGAAATACGGCAAACCACAACGTTTGAAGCGGACGGGCGCCAGTCGCCTTCAACGCTTCGGAAGGTCCGAAATCAATATTTTCCACTTCCTCGGAAAATAATTTGCCAAGCATACCGATGGAATGAAGTCCCAATGCCAGAACACCGGCAAACGAACCTGGTCCGACCATTTTGATGAACAACAAGGCCATGACCAATTCAGGAAACGTACGGACGAAGCTGAGAAAGAATTTTCCGATCCCTGCATTGGCTTTAATCTTGCTCATATTGTTTGCCGCCCAAAAAGCGAATGGGATACAGAGAAAGGCCGAAATAAAGGTACCCAAAATCGCAATGGCCAATGTATCAAGGAGACCGCGAAGCAAGTCTTCTCCCTCAGGTAAATAAACATAATCCCAATCCGGTGAAAAGATACCCGAAACAATCGCTTTCGAGATTTGGCCGGCTGTCTCTTTGAATCCCTCTACCGGTACACCGGATAAAGCCCAGATATACAATAAAGCAAGCGCTATAAAGATAACCCAGCGTCTGATGATATTCTTTTTTGGTTTTATTGGTCTAGTTGCACTGCTCATAGTAAATTCTCCCGTAATTTAGTACTGATATAATCAATAATTAACACAACCAACAACGTGAATATAATAATCGTGCTGACCTTGTCATATTCAAGGAAGCCAAGGGTCCGGTCGTAATATTCGCCGATACCTCCCGCCCCAACGAGTCCTAAAATAGCAGCAGCACGGACATTGATTTCAAAAGAATAAAGTACATAAGACACGTAGTAAGCGGCAACCTGTGGCACCACGGAAAACATGATCCACTGGATTTTATTGGCCCCGACCGCTGTCATCGACTCAAGCGGGCCTTTGTCGATGCCTTCAATCGCTTCATACGTCAATTTGGCAATGATTCCTGTCGAGAAAATTCCTAGGGCAAAGATACCAGGAAGCGGCCCTAAACCGAAAATGGCAACGAATATTGCCGCCAGTAATAATTCCGGAATGGTACGGACCAGGTTTAAAAGAAACCGGACAGGGTAATAAACCCAAGTGGACTTTATCATGTTACTAGCCGAGAAAATCGCAAACGGAATGGCAATGATCGCACCGATGGTCGTACCCAAAACAGCCATGCGAATTGTGTCGAGCATGGCTCCGATAATGTTGTCGAAGTAGGCCCAATTGGGCGGAATCATTTGATCTAGAACAGAGAACATGTTTGGAAAGCCTTCAATTAGTTCCTGGAACGTGCTGTCGGTTTGGTAGGCACTGGCCCAAAGCATCAGCAAAATCAGGATGAACGTAAAATAATGCTTCCATTTGCTAGGTGCTTTCGGAATCTTTTGTTCATTTACTTGATTCATGGGCAGACTCTCCTACTTCTACTTCTTCATCTTCTCTTGTTTCAAGAGGACGGCCGTAAATTTCAGAGAACCTTTCATCGGTTGCTTCTTCGACAGGACCGTCAAATACAACTTCGCCAGCTTGCAGGCCGATAATTCTGGTCGCATACTGTCTGGCGATATCGATGAAATGCAAGTTTACCACGGTCGTGATACCCAGATCCTGGTTGATTTTTTGCAAGTCATCCATTACTTGTTTCGTAGTCAGAGGGTCAAGCGAGGCAACAGGCTCGTCTGCCAGGATGATTTTCGCTTCCTGTGCAAGTGCGCGGGCAATCGATACCCTTTGTTGCTGCCCGCCAGAAAGCTGATCAGATCGGGTGTAAGCTTTCTCGACAATGTTTACCCGCTCCAAAGCGTTGAGGGCAAGATTGACATCTTCTTTAGGGAACAGGCCAAGGACTGTCCGCAAGGTGGAGTGATAGCCAACCCGGCCGGACAGGACATTCCGGATAACCGTCGACCTTTTTACCAGGTTGAAGTTTTGGAAAATCATCCCGATGTCCCGGCGGGCGATACGCAAATCTTTCCCTTTTGCTTTTGTGATCGACTTACCGTCGATGGCTATTTCGCCAGAAGTGATTTCGTGCAGTCTGTTAATCGAACGGAGAAAAGTAGATTTCCCTGCACCGGAAAGGCCGACAATAACGACAAATTCGCCTTTTTCAATTTTGACATTGATGTTTTTCAATCCTTGTGTACCATTCGGATAAACTTTCGAAACGTTCTTGAATTCTATCACTCTTCATACCAACCTTTACAAGAATTTAATCAAATCTGAGCTGCTGGATGTATCTATTCGTTTACATAAAAGAAAAGCCAGTACGAGATAATATCGACTGGCTGTATGTTCATACTATTGGATAGGCTTGATCCCGAAAACGGATGAAACTATTCGGTTTTAACTTTGTCAGAGTACTCTCTCACGATATCAAACTTGCTGTCTTCTGATTCAACATATCCTTCATGTGTATAGATTTCTTTAACGATTTCATGGCCTTCTTCATCTTGTCCGATATCGATGAAGGCTTCTTTGATTTTATCGCTCCACTCGGAATCCATATCGGAACGGACAGCGATAGTATCGTTAGGGATCATTTCAGTAAACTCAATAATCTTTGTATCTTCAAATACAGTCGGGTAATCTCCTACTACAGTGTTACGTGCATCCTGGAAGACAACTGCTGCGTCCACGTCCCCGTTAAGAACCGAGATAACACCTTGGTCGTGACCTTTGACAGTAACACCTTGTACATCTTCAAGTGGATCGATACCAGCATCCATCAAAGCAGCTGCCGGCCATACATACCCTGCAGAAGAAGTAACGTCCTGGAAGGCGATCTTTTTGCCTTCTAAGTCTTCAATGCTCTCAATATCAGAGTCTGCTTTTACGACAAACTCAGATTTGTAACCGTCCACCAGCTCGTCTGTCGGTTGTCCGGTTTCATCTTCCACACCGTAACGCTGTGCTTGCAGGATTACTTCTGCTGCACCTTTTTCTTTTGCTAACACATAAGCAGTAGGGGGTAAGAATCCTACGTCAACTTTCTTTGAATCCATAGCTTCTATGATTGTGTTGTAGTTTGTGGATACACTAACCTCAACCGGAATGTCCAGACGTTCACTAAGCAATTCTTCCAATGGTTTCGCTTTGGCTTCCAATGTATCTGCATTCTGGGAAGGGACGAATTGCACCGTCAATTTCTCTGGAACATAAGCCTCTGAACCTTCACCGCTAGCGCCTTCTGCATCATCTGAACCGCCGCACCCACTAATAATACCAGCCGTTAAAGCTAAAGTCGCTCCAACTGTTGCAAGCTTCTTAAACAACATAGGAAAACTACCTCCAATATTTTTTAAAATGTGTTACTCCGTTACTATAGCATAATTTTTGTCATATGATGTAAATAGTTTGTAAAATTTTAAAAAAATTTCCCCGATTTCGATTATAATAGATTTTGGAATTGTTATGATAAATTTAGAGATACAGGAGATAACCAAACACAGGAGGGAAATCATGCAGACAGAGATTCACGTACTAGTCACCAGTGATATACATGGATATATCTATCCGACTACTTACCGGGACCATACAGACCAAGGCCTCGGACTGGCGAAAATTTCCACTCTGGTAAATCAAAAGAGAGCAGAAAGCAATGTGCTATTGCTCGATAACGGAGACTTGATCCAGGGGAGCCCTTTGACTTATTACCATGCGAAGTATAAACAGGAAGAACCGAACCCGATCATCAAAGTGGCCAATCATATGGGCTATCAATCGTCGGTTTTTGGAAATCATGAATTCAATTATGGACAGGAATATTTAAAAAAGGTGGTAGAACAAGCTGATTTTCCATGGCTTTCCGCAACGGTTATCGATGAAGCTAACGGAAAACCGGCATTTGGCAAGCCATACATTCTAAATGAGATTGCCGGTGTCAAAATCGCAGTCCTTGGCTTAACCACTCAATTCATCCCTAATTGGGAGGAAGCGAGGAATATCCAAGGTCTTGCGTTTCCGGATGCCTTGGAGACGGCAAAAAAATGGGTGGCATTTATCCAGGAAACAGAGGAGCCGGACGTGATGATTGTTTCCTATCATGGCGGGTTTGAACGGGACCTGAAAACCGGAGAACCGACCGAGCGGCTGACCGGTGAAAATGAAGGTTATCAAATGCTGCAGGAGTTTGAAGGAGTCGATGTATTGGTTACTGGTCACCAGCATCGGACGGTTGCCGAAACAGTCAACAATATAGCTGTCGTTCAGCCAAGCAATAATGGGCAAATGCTTGGAGAAGTGACATTGTCATTGGAGAAGACCAATGGAGGCTGGCAATTGAAACAGGCAACGCCTGCTGTCATCGAAATAGACGAACAAATCAAAGCAGATGAGAAAGTGCTGGATTTGATTGCTGATTTTGAGGAAGCTACACAGGAATGGCTGGACAGCCCGATTGGGAAAATTGAAGGGGACATGACGATCGATGACCCCATGGAAACCCGTCTCCAGGACAACCCTTTAATTGAATTTATCAATAAGGTGCAAATGGACGCGGCGGGCGTGGATATTGCCAATACCGCCCTATTCAATAACGATTCACCAGGGTTTGGAGAAAATGTAACCATGCGGGACATTGTTTCGAACTATGTGTATCCAAATACGTTGAACGTCATCCGCATCAGTGGACAGGATATCAAGGATGCTCTGGAGCAAAGCGCGAAATACTTCCAAGTCGTGGATGGAGAAATCATCGTCAATCCAGCTTTTATCGAGCCAAAACCGCAGCATTATAACTATGATATGTGGGAAGGGATCGATTATCAGCTGCAAATTTCCAATCCGGTCGGGGAGCGCGTGGTCAAGCTGGACTATCATGGCAAACCGATCGATCTTTCCAAGCAATATGATGTAGTGATGAACAACTACCGTGCTGGCGGTGCCGGCGACTTCGATATGTACCAAGACAAGCCGCTGATCAAAGATATACCGGTCGACATGACCGAGCTGATTGCTGATTACATTTTAAAACGGAAAACAATTAAAGCTACTTGCAATCATAATTGGAAGGTGACCATTTAGGAAAAGAAGACGGGTGCAGTTGCGCTCGTTTTTGATTTTGTTCTATTCTTCCGTTCTGAAGCGATTTTCTTCTATTATGTAAGCGTTTTATATTGACGATGCTATCAAGTCCACTTCAATATTCGCAAATTAGGGATTCCATTTGAAAAACGCCAAGTGAGATAGTTTGCACGCTTGACGTTTCTTCCGCATCTATTTAGATTCTTTCTCCATTTTTAAGTCGTTCGATAAATTCGTTTAGATCCTCTTTTTTGACGCGCCAATGCCTGCCGATTTTTAAAAAAACAGCCAATTGATTATACCCCATTATAAAAGAATATATTCAGTTCGCCTTTTTTATACTTTTTGTTATATGGAATCGTATAGCTCACTGCCAATATCGTGGATGATATGACAGATACAGAGAGTGATAAAAACAAAGAAAGCCGCGGAAGGCATTGCCAATGTCGTGACTGGATTTTTCGGTGGTATGGCTGGTTGTGCCATGATCGGGCAGTCTGTCATCAAAGTAAGTCATATTTTCAGCTGAAATGAAACATACAAATCCAAGGGGCAGTCACACAGGTCTTAAAGAGACTTATAGGGCAGCCCCTTTTTATTGGAAATAGGATTTTTTAAGTATTATCTCTTGGCATTTATGATTTCCGTTTTTTGATGTATAACCGGCTATAATAGGAATGGAATGGTTATAATCGAATGTCCTGTTTGGATTCATGTTATAATTGAGTTGGATTATAAAGTGTACGTTTAAAAAACAGAAAGGATTGGGCATGTGAAATTATATACGATATGCCGGAGCTGTCGTGGGAAGGGAAGTATTCAAAAAAAATTCCTGTTCTTTCGCCTGGATAATAAATGTCCGGTGTGTAATGGCCAAGGGAAGATAATGAAAAAAATATAGCATTCCAGTAATTGCTGGGATCCTCTTCCACTACGGAGATTGCTTGAGGGTGGAGGGGGATACAGAATGTGTTTTTCATAAAGTTTTTTTATTTGCATATATAAGCGAATCATTATATATTAATATACGGATTAGGAAGGGGCTGCATGTATGGTAAAAACGGAAATCGAAATGGAGAAAGCTGCCATGATTCTCAAATTACTGGGAGATAAGACTCGGCTGACGATGATGAAGCTGCTTGAGAATCATGATTGTTGTGTTTGTGAATTCGTAGAAATATTCCAGGCGAGTCAACCGGCGATCAGTCAGCATCTCCGTAAATTGCGTGATGTTGGAGTAGTTAAAGAAGAACGTAAAGGACAATGGATTTTTTATTCGATCAATCAAAACAGCGAATATTTTCCGTTTGTCCAGCAAGTGCTCCTGCAATTGCCTGATCAGGAGTATAAACTAAAAGAACTGGAAGCAAAAGGGACACGGATTACGTGTTGTTAATTGGAGGGAATAAACCTTGTCTTTAGCAATCATATTAGCATTATTGATCTTTTTGGTTACCCTTGTCCTTGTGATCTGGCAGCCGAAAGGATTGTCGATTGGATGGTCTGCCTGCGGCGGTGCTGTCCTTGCATTGTTGGCAGGAGTAGTAGGTCTTAGTGACGTATGGGAAGTCACTGAAATCGTCTGGAATGCCACTCTTGCCTTTGTCGCAATTATTCTTATTTCTCTTATATTGGATGAGATTGGTTTCTTTGAATGGGCAGCTTTACACATGGCGAGAGCAGCCCAAGGAAACGGTGTGAAAATGTTTGTTTACGTCAGCTTGTTGGGAGCGGTTGTGGCAGCCCTGTTTGCCAATGACGGGGCTGCCTTGATCCTGACGCCGATCGTACTGGCGATGGTACGCAACTTGAATTTTCAGGAGAAAATGATTTTTCCCTTTATCATGGCGAGCGGCTTTATTGCTGATACAACCTCACTGCCGTTGGTTGTCAGCAACCTGGTAAACATAGTATCGGCCGACTTCTTCGGCATCGGGTTTCTGGAATATGCATCAAGGATGGTTATCCCCAACCTGTTTTCCCTGGGTGCAACTGTTTTGGTGTTATTTATTTATTTCAGGAAAAACATTCCCAAACAGTACGACTTGTCCCAGCTAAAAAAACCGGTGGAAGCGATAAGAGATCCGAAATTGTTCCGGATATCCTGGTATGTACTCGGTGTCCTGCTCATCGGTTATTTTGTCAGTGAATTCATATCCCTTCCTGTTTCAATCGTTGCCGGTATAGTTGCGGTATTCTTCCTGGTTATGGCCCGCGGAAGCAAGGCTGTGAACACGGCAGCTGTGGTAAAAGGTGCACCCTGGGAGATTGTCTTTTTCTCGATCGGTATGTACGTTGTCGTGTACGGCCTGCGGAATGCCGGGCTGACCGAGGTTCTGGCCCGCGCTATTGAGGCGAGTGCAGAGCAGGGGCTGTTTGTCGGAACGGTAGCGATGGGCTTCATTGCAGCCATTTTATCTTCGATTATGAATAACATGCCGACCGTCATGATTGATGCGCTCGCAATCGCGGAAACTAATACAACGGGGGTCATGAGGGAAGCGCTCATTTATGCCAATGTCATCGGATCTGACTTGGGTCCGAAAATCACCCCTATCGGTTCTCTGGCAACGCTGCTTTGGCTCCATGTCCTTTCGCAAAAAGGCGTGAAAATCAGCTGGGGCACTTATTTCAAGACAGGGATCATTTTGACGATTCCCATCTTGTTCGTTACATTGACAGGACTGTTTCTAACGCTATTATTACTATAAACCAAGGAGATGGATAACATGGATAAAAAAACACTTTATTTCTTATGTACGGGTAATTCCTGCCGCAGTCAAATGGCCGAAGGTTGGGGGAAAAAATATCTTGGAGACGAATGGAATGTCAAAAGCGCTGGCATTGAGGCTCACGGCCTGAATCCGAATGCCGTGAAGGCAATGAACGAGGTCGGAATTGATATTTCCGATCAAACATCGGATATCATTGATTCCGATATTCTCAACAATGCGGATTTGGTCGTTACGTTATGCGGAGATGCGGCAGATAAATGTCCGATGACCCCGCCACAGGTAAAAAGAGAGCACTGGGGTTTCGACGATCCAGCCAAAGCCGAAGGAACAGAGGAAGAAAAGTGGCAAGTATTCCAACGTGTACGTGATCAAATTGGTGAACGCATTCAACGCTTTGCAGAAACAGGAGAATAAGAATCGACTTAAAAGAAGCTGGGACAAAAGCATAGTGACGAAAACAAAAACCGAACGATTCAAATTCGTTCGGTTTTGCTTTGGCCGCCCCCAGCCTCTATTAAGGAACATCTATTCTGCCTAAAGTTAAAATGTGTTAAAGAGTAAAGAAGAGCATTATCCAGAAAGGATTTGTTTTGATGAGTAAAACGGTAGTATTAGCAGAAAAACCTTCGGTAGGAAGAGATATTGCCAGAGTACTTAACTGTCATAAACAGGGAAACGGCTTCTTTGAAGGTTCGCAATATATTGTAACGTGGGCGCTCGGTCACCTGGTGACATTGGCAGACCCGGAATTGTACGATGAAAAATATAAAACATGGCGGATGGAAGATTTGCCGATGCTGCCGGATCGCCTGAAGCTTGTTGTTATCAAGAAGACCGGCAAGCAGTTCAATACAGTGAAAACCCAGTTGAACCGCAATGATGTAAACCAAATCGTCATCGCAACGGATGCCGGGCGTGAAGGGGAACTGGTAGCACGTTGGATCATTGAAAAGGCCAGGGTTAAAAAGCCGGTAAAGCGGTTGTGGATTTCCTCGGTCACCGACAAAGCGATCAAAGACGGTTTTAAGCAGTTGAGACCGGGCAAGCAATTCGAGCATTTGTACGATGCGGCCGTTGCGCGTTCCGAGGCGGACTGGTATGTCGGATTGAATGCCACCAGAGCTTTGACGACCAAGTTCAATGCCCAACTGTCGAGCGGTCGTGTGCAGACTCCGACACTGGCAATGATTGCCGCCCGCGAACAGGAAATCAAGGACTTCAAACCACAGGAATATTACGGCGTTCAAGCGAAAACGAACAAAGGGTTTACATTGACGTGGCAGGATGAGAAGCATAACAGCAGGACTTTTTCCAAGCAGAAAGCCGAGCAAATTCTAAACAATGTCAAAGGCAAGCCGGCAAAGGTGACGAAAGCTGATAAAAAGCAGAAAAAAACCTTTGCACCGCAGTTGTATGATTTGACCGAGCTGCAGCGGGACGCCAACCGAATTTTCGGTTTTTCCGGGAAACAAACGCTGTCACTCATGCAAAAGTTGTATGAACAGCACAAAGTCCTGACGTATCCCCGTACTGATTCCCGCTATTTATCCAGTGATATCGTACCTACTATAAAAGATAGGGTGAAAGCGTGCGGTGTCGACCAATACGGCAAACTCGCCAACAAGATCAGCAAACGGGAAATCAAGCTTGGAAAATCTGTCGTCGACAACAACAGGGTTTCCGACCACCATGCCATCATCCCGACGGAACAGCCGGTTATACTGGCCGATTTAAATGACAAGGAACGCAAGATTTACGACCTTGTGGTCAAACGGTTCCTTGCTGTGTTGTATCCGCCGCATGAATATGAGCAGACGAAAATCACGGTTGAAATAGACGGCCATACCTTTACTGCTGGCGGTAAGCGAATGATCAAACAAGGATGGAAAGAAGTCTATGACAATCGTTATGAAGATGAAAACGATCAGGATGATGATCAGAAATTGCCGAATATCGAGGTTGGCGATACGTTTACTGACTTGAAGCTTTCCTTAACAAACGGAAAAACCAAGCCGCCGGAACGGTTTACGGAGGGAAACCTCCTGCAGGCCATGGAAAATCCGGTCCGTTATATGGAAAAGGATGACAAACACCTGGCCAAAACGATCAATCAAACAGGTGGATTAGGTACCGTTGCCACTCGCGCAGATATAATCGAAAAGCTGTTCAACAGTTTTTATATGGAGAAGAAAGGCAAGCATATTTTCATTACGTCCAAAGGCCGACAGCTGCTTGACCTTGTACCAGAAGACCTTAGATCCCCTGCTTTGACTGCAGAGTGGGAGCAGAAGCTTGGTGAAATAGCGGACGGCAAGCGCAGCAAGGCAGCCTTTATCAAAGAGATGAAAGGCTATGCCAAGCAAGTCGTCCAGGAAATCAAAAACAGTGATGCGACCTTCAAGCATGACAATATGACCGGCACCAAGTGTCCTGAGTGTGGCAAACTGATGCTGGAGGTCAACGGCAAGAAAGGCAGAATGCTTGTCTGTCAGGACCGTTCTTGCGGGAACAAAAAGAACATTGCCAAAAAGACCAATGCGAGATGCCCTAATTGTCACAAACGATTGGAGTTGCGCGGAGAAGGAGAAGGGCAGATGTTCACCTGCAGCTGTGGTCACCGTGAAAAACTGTCGACGTTCAATGAAAGGAAGAAAAAAGAGAAGCAGAATAAAGTCTCGAAAAAAGATGTGAACAAGTATTTGAAGAAGCAGGATGATGAATTCACCAATCCGGCCCTTGCCGAAGCTTTGGCTAAATTAAAAAACAAATAAGACGCAGAAAGGCCTTCGCGATTTTCCGAAGGTCTTTTCTATGGCAATAAACACAGTTGCTGCTAATCATGTAAATTTTCTGACAGGTCTATTGCTAAAAAATCGACTATCCCCTATATTAAAAAGAAATACGTCCTTTTAAAAAAGAGGAAGCGCGGTAGTTGTCGATGGGGGAAATGGACATGCAAACAAAGCAGGTTTTTTTAGTTTTTTCAGATACTGGTACCATTTTGGGCAGGGTCATCAACCTTTGGACGAAGTCGACCATGAACCATGTGTCGATTGCCTTTGACGATGATTTAAAAGAGCTCTATAGTTTTGGCAGAAAGAATCCACGCAACCCGTTTATTGGCGGCTTTATCAAAGAAGATATCCGAACTGCTTTTTTTCACAACAGCAAAGGTGCGGTTTACCGCTTATCCGTCAGCAGCCACGAATACCGGCAAATGCAAGAACGGATAAAAACAATGGAAGCAGACAAAGCCAGCTACCGTTATAATTTTATCGGGTTGTTTCTCGTACCGTTGAAACGGGAAATGCAGCGGAAAAACGCCTTTTTTTGTTCACAGTTTGTCGCCACACTGCTTGGTGAGTGCGGTTGCTATCAGCATGAAAAGCCACCCTGTCTGACCAAACCGCAGGATATTCGTTCCTGGCATAAGCTTCAATTCATGTACAGCGGAAGGTTGATCGATTACCCCTTCTATGTGGAGAAAACAAAACGGAAACAAATGGAGTCAGAAAAGAGTACAGCGTAAATAAGGCTACTTTTTACGAAAAAGCTGGTCCGAAAAATAAAGTTGCAAATGCAAAAACCGGGCGATGATTCGAAACCACTCTTGGGGTATTCGAACTCTCTCTTCCGGTTTTTTTTGTGAAGAATCAACATGTTATATCCCAGCCACTTTGTCCTGGAGCAATACTTCTGGTTAGGAAGAACATCATTGAGAAGGTAGGAAGGAATTTCGCTGCATATCCTGAATAATAAAAGTGGAGCCCATTTATTGGATGGCAAAGGAGAAATAATATGACTGATCGTGCTTATCAACTTGAAGAAAAAGTCCGTCATATCGAAGCGGAATTAGTGGAAGTGAAAAAAGAATTAAGAAATTTGAAACAAGACAAACCGGAAGCAGGCTCAGTTGATGAGCACCGACCTGCTATCTCGGAGCCGGTCTCACCCGCCGCGGAAAAAGTGCCGAAGGATATGGAGCAAATCATCAGTGATTGGCTGCCTCGTGTATTCATTTTGGTATTCGTTCTAGGTATTATTTGGGCTTTTATTGCAGCTATGGATAGAGGGATCCTCAGCCCGCCGATCCGGGTTCTGGCCGGATTTGTGGTGTCGGGATTGCTGTATGGATCAGGACACATGCAGTTTCGCAAAAACCCAAGCGCACTCAGTATTGTCCTTCTCGGCGGTAGTATCGTTGTGTATATTGCTTCTGTATTTGCCGGTAACGTTTTGTATCAGCTTATTCCTTATTCGATCACTTTGATTCTATTGGCTGCAGGTATGGTGGCCGGGGTTTGGATGTCGAGGAAATATGCTTCCCAAAGTTTGCTTGCCATCATTGGCCTCGGTGCTTATCTATATCCATTTTTATTTGCCGGGGACAGAGGGACAGAAACGATTTTTTACTTATATGAGACGCTGATTTTTGCCGGATTGGTTTTGGAATCGATGTATAAACGGTATAAAGTTACCTGGAACATTGCCAATTATGCTTTTATTTTCGCCGTAGTATTTTTTGCCTTTGTCGGGGCAGGGACAACAACTTTTGTCACCCTTTCCGCCTTGGCAATACAGCAGCTGCTGATTATTTACTTGGCCTTCAAACACCACACAGCAAGCAAGGAAATGTACATCCCGGCAATTTCGACGGGTGCCTTATTCCTTTATCTGATCGGTTTGAGTGTATTCGGGCAACATGATTATCAACTATACAGTTTTTATTTTGCGACGGCAGCCGTATATGGAGGACTGAGCCTTGTAAAAAGCAAATCACATACAGTATTGAAAAATACGTTTTTTGTTTTTTCGATGTTCTATCTGTTTTTGATCATTACGGAATTACTGGAAGAGACTGTTTATGTACAGATGCTTGTTTATATATTTCAGGCAGCGATCGTCTACTATCTTTCCCAAAAGCGGAACAGCCTGTTTGGGACCATTGCGAGTTTTTTGGTTTTGATCATGGTATTCAATCAATTGTCGCTTTACCCAGGCAGGGATCTGTCGATAATCGAGGTCCTTTGCTGGCTGTCGTTAATCGGTTTCTTCCTGGCGATTTATTGCTTTAGAGAAAAAGCAATCGCGTTACAGCAATCGATGATAACCATAGCAGCCCCTTACATAATTGCTGGTTTGCTGCTTTACTTTTTTGGTGAAGTAGTCGATGTGCTGACATATCGCAGGGCGTTTGATTTCGACATTGCTCTGTCGATTTCCTGGATGGTATTTGTCGCCATGATGTATGCCGCGTACAGCTTCTTTAAAGAAAAGCACTGGCAGTACCTTGGTTTAGCATTCTTACTCATTACCCTGGCAAAAATTATCCTGTATGACTTAACGACGATTGATATCGTCTGGCGGGCAGTCTTATTCATTTCGCTCGGTGTGATTGGGTTGTTTATTTCGAGAATTTACTACAACCAGCAGAAAAAATAAGAATGACCGAAGCCGAATAAAAGCATGGTGGCCAAAGTAAAAACCGAACGATATTCGGAATGCTGTGCATTCGAATTCTTCGGTTTTCTGTTTGCAATGAAAGATGGCAACGATTCCACTCCGGCAAGGTACTTCGCTTTCCGCGGGCACGATTTCAGCTAATCTTGCCGTGCAATGCGAAGTACTTCAAATAACAGAATAAAAGGAAGTCTAGCTAAGGAGCTTACCATATATAAAAACTCATGGTACGTCCCTGTCTCTTAGTTTTCTTTTTCAGACGATTTGGACCAGCTCGGTACTTGGTCATCTTCATCAAATTCAATAATCACATCTGTCACGCCTCTTTGTGATTTAATTTTTTTCTCCAGACGATCCCGCATGTCATCAGCCGCCGCTATGGTCACTTTAGGGTCGATTTCTATTTTTAACTCGACATGCCGCTGGTCGCCCTCTTTTATGACATGAAGGCGTTTGATATCTTTGACCATCGATTCCTTCATGGCCAGGTTGCCAATCGCATTTTCCATTTCGGGTACGGTGATTCCCAAGGCGCCTGCTGCGTTATCGAGAAAAATCCTACCGACCACGATAAACAATAACATGCCGATAACGATGGACGCATAACCAGTCGCACTGTGAAAAGGCGTATAGCTGGAAAGGGCGATGGCAATCATGGCAATCAGTGCACCCAGCGTCGCTACCAAATCCTCTAAAAATACAAGTTTTGTCGCTGGATTTGCTTCCTTGGCATGTTTAAAGCTTTGCGTAATTAGCCCCAGGCCTTTCTTTTCCTCGTCGGAAATGTGTTCGGTTATCTCTTTCATTGCCTTCGTCAGGACAAATCCTTCCAAAAGAAAGGATACGCCTAGTACACCTATATTCAACCAGAACCACCCTTCATGACCTTCCGGTTGAATAATATGGTAAATCCCTTCTTTTATTGTCTCGTAAGCGAGAATCCCGACAATCAAAACGGCGCCGAGAAGAACAAGATTCACGAGACGGCCGAATCCGTTTGGAAACCGGTCTGTTGGTGCTTTTTTACTTAAAGCCGAGCCAATGAAAACGAAAAATTGATTGGCTGCATCCGCATAACTGTGCATCATTTCCGCAAACATGGCTACATTCCCTGTGATGAAATACGCAATCGTTTTGATGATTCCTACGACAATGTTGACTGTCGCGGCCCACAACGAAGATTTTGTCCCTTGTTTGAGCAGGTTCCATAACTCTTTCATCCTTTTTTCCTTCCTTCCCATAGCTTACAGGTAATCATTCATGGAATAAGTACACTTTTATATTGCCTCTGTTTGGAGAAAACGAAACGCCTTGTACACCATTTTTTTAAATCATTTGGGCGTGATAAGCCTTCAGACTTAGTGGAAATTATAGCTCCAGGTCGTTATGTTCTGCCTCCATTCCCGATAAGATAGAGACATGAAAGGAGGATATCGACATGAAAACATTCCTGTTGCTATTACTAGGTGTGACAGCAGTCATCCTCATCCTGGCTAATCTCGGACCGATGATTTTATTGGCTGTCAGTCTGGTTGTTTCTTATTATGCAGTGAAAAAGTTCGTTCTTGCGGATACGGTAGGCCAGAAGGTGCTATGGGCAATCGCTATTCTGTTCGGTCTTTCCATTTCCCTGGCGAACTTGCCGGCATTGATTGGTGTAGCTGCCTTCGTCGTTTTGTACTATACCTATAAAGTGTGGAAAAAAGATAAACATGCAACCAGTTATTTGGATGATGATCTTTTTAATGAAACTGGAAAAGAATCTTGGATTAATTAAACATAGAAAAGGAGTTGTAGAGAAATGAGTAATTTATTTACAAGAATCAAGGACACGATTTCTGCCGACTTTAATGAGATGCTCGATCAAAAGGAACAAAAAAATCCAATCGCACAGTTAAATCAATATGTACGCCGTTGTGAGCAGGAAGTGAAAAAAATCAGAGGACTTGTAGAAAAACAATACGCGCTTAAACAGGAATTCACCAGAGAATACCATCAGGCTGCTGCTATGGCGGACAAGCGTAAACGCCAGGCTGAAATCGCTTTGAAGGCAAATGAAGAAGAGCTCCATGAACAAGCACGGAAAGATCAGGTATACTTTGAGGAGCGGGCAGCCAAACTGGACTCCATCAGGCAAAACGCCATTAAAGAGCTGGAATCGCTGGAAAGCAAATATGTGGAAATGAAGCATAAGCTAAAGGACCTTTATGTGAAACGAATGGATCTGAAAGGACGGGAAAATGCTGCTCAAGCCCACAAAGGGATGAATAAAGTGCTGCATGCTGATCGCTATGCCGAAAAAAGCAGCGCAACCTTTTCTGAAATGGAGGATTATATCGAGCGGCTGGAAAATCAGGTGAATGCCGAATACCGAAGCTATACGCTGGATGCCCGCATTGCCGAGTTAGAAAAAAGAGCGGAATAAATAGCGCTTCTCCTTGCCTGAGAGTTCTGGTAATCTAGAAGGAGAAGTACGAGCGGAGAAAGGTGGATAAGGCGTACTTGTCGTACGTCTTATTTCCTGTTGTCGATTCATCAGAAACCATTCCAGTCGTGGAGAAATAGGTCTATGAATTTATGGGTAGAAAAGATCGCAAGCTGACCGACGAGAACTTCCGCACCGAAAATCGCCATAATAAAAAAGAGGAGTAGCTTTATGTTTAATCGCAGAAATACAGACTTCATCGATATGATTTTACTGCTTACGACCGTCATTTTTGTGTTCGAATTGCTTTTTGACGGGTCACGGCTTCTCTTCTTTCTCTTTCTGTACGGTGCAGCTATATACTATGGGCGGAAACGAATCGACAAGTCTTGGGGAAGGCTTGTGTTTTGGGCAGGCTTGCTCGGACTGATCATCATCATTCTCAACACCGTTGCGTTCAAATTCTTCTTGTTGACCATCGTCGCCTATGTTGTGCTCAAATGGTACCACTCCAAAAAACAACCGGTCTATTATCAGCCGCAATTTGGAGAGGATGCGTCGGCAAGAGGGACTATCCAGCGTCCGGCGATGTTCACCAATAAATGGTTCGGTCGTCAAAAAACCAGTTCTGGTGCATACGAGTGGCAGGATATCAATATCCAGACAGGCATCGGGGATTCCATTATCGATATGAATAACACCGTGCTTCCAAAAGGGGAGTCGGTCATTTTAATTCGCAACCTCTTTGGCAATATCGAAATCCAAGTTCCTTATGAAGTCGAAATCACCATCAGTCATTCTGCCTTGTTTGGATCTGCGGAGATCCTCGACTATAAAGAAAAACAGATGTGGAACAAGGTCATCCATATGGAAACCGAAAACTATCAGCATGCTAAACAGAAGGTTAAAATCGTCACCTCGATACTGGCCGGCAAGATAGAGGTGAAGCGTGTATGAAAAACGTGGTACATCGTTCACTCATTGTCGGTTTGTTGACGGCTTTGCTTTTGTTGGCGGTTTTTTCTGTCGTTTTCTTTCTGGGCTTTCCGCTCGATGACTGGGGTGAGCTTTGGCAACGGAAAATATGGGAATTGCCGTTTGTCGTTTTTATCATCCTGATTACGCTGGCAGCCGGGGGCAGCTTCGGGGTTGCAGAAGGACTCTTTTGGAAAAAACAATTAAGTGGATTGGAAACCGTACTCGACAGAAATCAGGACAACCAGCAGGTTCCTGAAGAATCAGCTTCATTGGCAGAAATACGGGCTTTACATGAGAAAGCTGCAAAACTTCAACACTACATTTACGACCAAACTAAACTGGCTCAAAAGATGGCGACAGAGCGGGTGGAGGACCAAGAGAAGGAAATCGAACGGGTCATCTCCGAGGAAAGGAACCGATTGGCCAGAGAGCTGCACGATTCTGTCAGTCAGGAGTTGTTTGCAGCGTCCATGTTGATTTCTGCGCTCAATGAGCTGAACAGTGATGAAGCAGTCTCTGTTCAGTTGAAGCAAATTGAAGCGATGATTCAACAGTCCCAGCTGGAGATGCGCGCGCTGCTCTTGCACTTGCGGCCTGCCGCCTTAAAAGGGAAGTCTCTTCAACAAGGCATCGAGCAGCTGTTGGAAGAGCTGAAACAAAAGGTTCCGATAGCCATTTCCTGGAAAATGGACGAGGTCCAACTTGAAAGAGGGATTGAAGATCATCTTTTCCGCATATTGCAGGAGTCGGTGTCCAATACGCTGCGCCATGCTAAAGCCCGCGCACTGGATATCCTGCTGATTGAAAGCGAGGGACAAGTCATTTTACGGGTGATCGATGACGGGGTGGGTTTCCATGTGGAAAAAAGCCAGTCTGGATCCTATGGACTGCAGAATATAAAAGAACGGGCGGCCGAAGTAGGGGCTGCCATCAAAATCATTAGCTTACCGGATAAAGGGACAAAATTGGAAGTCAGAGTGCCGGTATTACAATCAGAGGGTGATGAACATGATTAGCGTATTGTTTGTCGACGATCATGAAATGGTCCGAATCGGAGTAAGTGCTTATTTGACTACTCAACCGGATATCGAAGTGGTTGCCGAAGCTGACAATGGAAAAAAAGCGGTCGAATTGGCGCTGGAGCTCCGTCCAGATATTATATTGATGGATCTGGTGATGGAGGAAATGGACGGAATCGAAGCGACCGAAAAGATTGTCCAAGCCTGGCCGGAAGCAAAAATTATTGTTGTGACCAGTTTTATTGACGATGAAAAAGTGTACCCTGCTTTAGAAGCGGGTGCTTCCAGTTATTTATTAAAAACATCGAAAGCCAGTGAAATAGCACAGGCGATCCGTTCCACTTACCAAGGAGAAGCGGTATTTGAACCAGAAGTTACTAATAAGGTGATGGCAAAGATGAGAAACAGACAGACCACTCTTCCGCATGAAAGCTTGACGGCCCGTGAAATGGAGGTGCTGTTACTGGTAGCACAAGGAAAGACCAATCAGGAAATTGCTGACGAATTATTCATCGCTCTGAAAACAGCAAAAGTGCACGTCAGCAACATTCTAAGCAAGCTCGAGGTACAGGACCGCACCCAGGCCGCGGTGTATGCCTATCGCCAGGGACTTGTTCCCCAATAAAAAAGCGGTCAACCTTACAAGGTTGCCGCCACTGTTGCCATCAAAGCCCCAACGTTTCATTAGGCACCTTGATGCGGAAGGAAATATCATCATTTTCTAAGTCGAATTTTTCTGCTTTTACTTTGAAGTTACTCTTCATTTCCATTTGGGTAATAGCAATATAAATCGTTTCCTCTTCAGGGTTAACGACCACCCAGTCAGGAGTCGGATAGCTTTTATTCAGATATTCCAGCACTTTTCTTTTTGGCAGGTATAACAATCCCAAGGAAATATCCTTTTGTTTGAGGACAAGGTCACCGTTTTCCTGGACAATCGGCTCCAAATGGATGGAAAAAGGAATCTCCGCGCTAAAGGCCTCGAGGGAACCGGTAAACTCCACATCATCCTCCATGGTTACCTCATACTTTCCGATAGTATCGTTGGACATTTGATCCACATAAGCATTGACCAGCTCACTTAAGTTTTCTTTGCTGGAAGTGACCGTGAATTCAGCTCCCGGAGTTTGCTCCAGCTCCTCCCAATCAAGTGACGGGTTTGACCAGGAAGGAATAAATATCAGAAACAGAAGGAGGAGGATAACCGCGGCATTTATTCCCGCAAGTACGAGAAACCAACGTTTCCAGTGTCTCTGTTTCTGCAATTTTTCTTCACTCATTGTTCTATTCCCCTCTTGTTAAAGCTTATTCGGAACGCTCTATTTCCGGCCGGATATATTCAAGTACCCGTTCCGCCATTAATTTATAACCGGTGTTATTTGGGTGAAAATTATCTTCGTAAAGTAAGTCCTGATTCGTATTTGCAAACAAATCTTTGGTTGGAATATAGTTGACTTGTTCATATTCTAAAGCCACTGTACTCCCAGTACTGTTCCAATCATCGATGATCTGCCCTAATTGTTCGACATCACTGAAGTAATTTTCAAATGGATTATAAAAGCCGATTAAATAGATGGTGGCATCAGGATTTAATTCCAACATCTTATCAAATATTTTTCGGAGCCGTTCCATGTAATTTGCCTGTTCCTTCACAAATGGTTCGTACTCCAGATTGGTGAAGTTGTTTTTTACTACTTTCATTATATCATTCGCCCCAATGGTGACGAGGACGATGTCGGCCTCTTCGATGGAGGCCTTTATCTCGGTCTGGTCCAGCCGTTTTAACAGCTGGTCGGAACGATTTCCCCGTTTACCATAGTTGACGATGTCCACTTTTTGTTGTCCATCATCGTTCAAGGTATTCCCGAGAATCCCCACATAACCGCCATTATGAGAGGTATCACCGACTCCTTGGGTCAGGGAATCACCGATCGCGACGATGTCCAGATCCTTTTTGACAAATAACCCAAGGGCGCTCTCGATTACCTGGCTGACCTTATCTTTGATATCCTCTGCCAACGGTTGTGTTTCTTCTTCCGTCTCTTCAGCTTTTTGAAGTTCAGTGTCATCTGGTATTTCTTCTGTGACTTCAAGATCTTTCTCCTGGGTTTCCGGACGGATATTTTTTTCGGCATTGTCGCTTTCTGACGTCTGCATCGCCTGAAAAGTGACAATCGCCAGCAGCAAAATCAACAAAATGGCACCGATGATAGTCTTGGAGTATTTATTTCGCAACGTTATCACACCTATTAGGAATTGATAAAAAATCAGTATTAAAAGAGACTGTTCAAAAAGTTTCTTCGAATTTCTTCGTTGGCTTGCTTTTCCGCTACTCACGCATTAATTGTACACGTTCTGTTGCTCAAATCTACACAGCCTCGAACTTCTTGGTCCTTTTCATTTACTTTAGAACACGCACTAAAAGAATATTCCCTTCGCCCCACTTTCAAAAACGTGGGAAGGAGGATTTCGATCTTCACCTGACATCGAAAAAGCATCGGCACAGGCCGATGTATCGTTAGTAATAGTATACAATATGATAACACGTCTTGCGCTATCAGCGATAATTATTTTCATGGGGAATCACTGGAAAAAGGGAAGGTGGAGAGGGAGTCATAAACCGGACCACAAGAGGACGTCCGGTTTATGAAAGTAAGCGATCTGGCATGTATTCGTCAGGCCCACCACATTTCACCCACGGGTTCTCTCAGCATGATGGGCTGAAGGTTCTCGACTGCTTTGCTGAACCCTTCGTCAATGGACATCAGTCCATCTTCATGTTCAATGCTGACCACGTAATCATAGTCGACCAGGCGCAAGGCACTGACTATATCGGCCCATGTTTTACGTCCATGCCCATACCCTACCGTACGGAAATACCAGGCTCTGCTGCGCAGTTCTGTATAAGGTGTCATATCGGTTAAACCATGCATGTTCGTATTCTGCTGATCAATGATGGTATCTTTCGCATGAAAGTGATGTAGGGCACCTGCATCTCCGAGTATTTTGATGGCTTCCACAGGATCAATCCCCTGCCACCACATATGACTTGGATCTAAATTCGCTCCGATTGCGGAACCGCAAGCCTTTCGTAGCTTTAACATGGTTGCGGGCGTATGTACGGAAAACCCGCCATGCAATTCCAGTCCGATTTTTACGCCGTTGGCAGCTGCATAGTCGTTTATTTCTTTCCAATATGGAATTAGTTTTTCATCCCATTGCCACTTTAACACTTCCTGAAAATCGTGCGGCCAGGCTGCCACCGGCCAATTTGGATAAAGAGCACCTTCATGGTCCCCGGGACAGCCGGAAAATGTGTTCACAACCTTTACACCTAACTGAGATGCTAATTTAATGGTATTCCGGAGTAATGTGTCCGCGGGTACAGCCACTTTTTCCTGGGGATGGAGCGGGTTGGAATGGCAACTTAAAGCGCTGATCATGAGTCCTTTATCGGTCAGTTTTTGCATCATTTCCTGCTGAGCGGTTGGCTCATCGAGAAATTCCGCAATAGGGCAATGCTCGTTTCCGGGGTACCCTCCGGTTCCGAGCTCAATTGCTTCCAATCCTCTGGAAGAAACATAATCGAGCATGTCATCAAACGGTTTGTCTGCGCATAAAACAGTAAAAACACCTAACTTCATCATCTTTCCCTCCTCCATCATTATCAGAAAATGTAGATTTGTAATCCATTACATAAATAAATAAAGTTAAGAGAAACATTGGGATAAAACGGTTGACATCAAAAGAATCTTTCAGTACTATTTGTATTGTAAACGATTACAAAAAATTACGCAATACAGAAAGAAGGACTGGGGAAGATGGCAACAATCCACCAAGTGGCCAAACAAGCAGGAGTCTCGGTTGCAACGGTTTCCAGAGTTTTAAATGGGCAAAACTCCGTGACGGCGAAAACGAGAATAAAAGTAGAAGATGCAATCAAAAAATTAAATTATGAACCTAGCCTCCTTGGTCGGAATTTGAGAAACTCAGAAAGCAGATTGCTGCTTGTCCTCATCCCGAATATCTCCAATCCTTTTTATTCGGAAATCATCAATGGCATTGAAAACACGGCTATCGAATTGGACTATAATATCCTTTTGTGTGAAACCGACACAAATGCTGAACGAGAGAACATCTATTTTGATTTGGTCCGCAAAAAAATGGCCGATGGTATCATTTCCATGGACCCGGCTGTGAACACCGACACCCTTATCCGACTCGCCGAAAATCATGCGATCATCCAGTGCAGCGAGTATGCTGTCGACAGTGGCATCCCATACGTGACCATTGACAACGCTGAGGCAGCTTATCGCGCGGTGAAGTATCTGATAAAAATCGGGCATCAGCAAATCGCTTTGATCAACTCCGACAAAAAATACCTGTATGCGCGCCAGCGGCAGCTTGGTTACCAGAAGGCATTAGAAGAAAGTAATATGGAATTAGAGGACAGCTTGATTGTCCACACGCAAGGGTTGGATTTTTCTTATGGCCAGCAGGCAATGAAAAAGATTTTCATGCAGAAAGAACGTCCAACGGCGGTTTTTGCTGTATCCGACATGCTTGCGATTGGTGCGCTGAAAGAAATTCACAATCAAGGACTGAAAGTGCCGGAAGACATTGCCATCATTGGATTTGACAAGATCGCTTTTTCCAATATGACGCACCCTACTTTGACAACGATCTCGCAGCCGATGTATGAGATGGGGGAAGCTGCTGCAGATATGCTGGTTAAGAAAATTCAAGGAGAAGAAGTGGAAAGTCTCATTCTGGATCATGAATTAGTCATTCGGGAGTCTACTTTAGGTTAATCAGCAACTAAGACTGGCATTGTGGTATCAAATGAATATTGATACTAGAGTGCTGGCCTTATATGTAAACGATTACATTAAAGCGAGCTTCCAATAACAAAAAAGGGGTGGAGAAGTGAGAAAACTACTTGTTTTGTTCTTGTCTATGTTGGTTTTATGGGGACTTGCAGCATGTGGAAGCGGAGAGGAGAGCGGTGGCGAAGCATCAGGAGCAGACGGCGAACTTAAAATCGGTATTTCCTTGCCATCTGCAACACACGGCTGGATGGGAGCATTAATCGACAATGCGGAAAAACAAGCACAGGAAATAAAGGAAGCAGAAGGAATCGACTACGTGATGACCAATGCGGCGGATCCAAACAAGCAAGCAAATGATGTAGAAGATTTAATTTCCCAAGAGGTGGATGTCATTGTGATGCTGCCGATCGAATCTGCAGCCTTGTCTCCTGTTGGGCAAAAAGTAAAAGAAGCAGGTATTCCGTTAGTAATCGTTGACCGGGAACTTGAAAATGATGCGGCGACTGTTGTGGTTAAAGGGGACAATAAAGGGATTGGAGTCAACGCAGGAAAATATTTTATTGAACAGTTGGAGGGAACTGGAAAAGTGGTCGAGATTACCGGCCCTCCGAGTTCTGTCACGAACCAGAGGGGGAGCGGATTCCAGGAAGCGATGGATGGGGAGGATGGCATAGAGGTTATTGCTTCGCAAAATGGGGATTTTTCAAAAGAAGCATCACTGGAAGTTATGCAAAATATTTTGCAAGCGCATTCACAAATAGATGCGGTGTTCACCCAGGATGATGAAATGGCGTTAGGCGTCCTCCAGGCAATCAATGAGGCGGATCGGGAAGATATCCAATTTATTACAGGAGCCGGCGGCAATAAAACCGTGTTCGAGAATATGCAGGAAGATGGATTGATCAAGGCGACCTTCCTCTATTCGCCGACAATGGTCCGGGATGCCGTGACCATTGCGGCAGATCTTGCGAAAGGAGAAGAGCCGGAAGAAAAAATGGTAGTGAAAGAAGCCACCAAGGTAACCAAAGATAATGTAGATCAATTCTATAAGGAAGACTCCAAGTATTAAGCTGACAGCGTGTAAAAGGAGAGCCACGGGAAAAGGGAATACAATCGACAAGCATTGTATTCCCTCTTTCTGATAGGGAGAGGTGTTGAATGAGCGGTAATTATGTATTGGAAATGGAAAATATCGATAAATCCTTTAATCGTGTTTCTGTTCTCAAACAGGCCGGTATCCGTTTGGAACAGGGAGAAATACATGCTCTGCTAGGGGAAAATGGAGCCGGTAAATCAACCTTGATGAATATTTTGGGAGGCATTTTTCCTGCTGACAAAGGCACGATCAAGGTGAACGGTGAGCAAGTAGAGATAATCGACCCGCGAATCTCACAGCAGCTCGGCATTAGTTTCATTCACCAGGAATTAAATGTAGTAGCGGATTTGAAAGTGTATGAAAACATGTTTTTAGGGGTGGAAAGAAGGAACCGGTTCGGGCTGCTGAAGGTAGAAGAAATGTGCCGGAAGACGAACGAGGTCCTTGCCGAACTAGGTGTGGAAATCGACCCAAAGGCCTATGTTCGCCAGTTGGATGCTTCCTACAAGCAATTGATCGAGATTGCCAGGGCTTTGCTTCAGGATTCCAAAATCATCATCATGGATGAGCCGACTACAGCTTTGACGGAGCATGAAGTCTATCGGTTGTTTGCATTAATGAAAAATTTAAAAGCAGCAAATGTTTCGATTATTTATATTTCCCATAAGTTGAAAGAAATCCAAGAAATTTGCGATCGTTATACGGTTTTACGGGATGGAAAAGTAGTCGGCTCAGGCCGGATGGCTGACCAAAGCTTGGATGCCATTACAAAGCTGATGGTCGGCAGATCTGTGTCGGAAGAGCATTTAATTCAACAGCATGAACCAGGAAGGGAAATGCTCAACGTAACAGGGTTGACAAGCCCTGGTCTTTTCCGTGGCATACATTTTGCACTGCGTGCTGGAGAAATTCTTGGTTTTACCGGGCTGGCCGGTGATGGACGTACAGAGTTGTTTGAAAGTATTTTTGGATTCAGAAAGAAATATTCCGGCAGTATAGAGGTAGAAGGGCATCCTGTTCAAATTAACCATCCTAAACAGGCATTGCAGGCTGGAATTGGATTTGTACCAAAAGACCGAAAAGAGAATGCTATTATAAAAGATTTAAGTGTCTACCACAACATCAGTATATCTTCTCTATCCCACTTTGAGCGGTTTGGTTTCCTTCAACCGAGTCGGGAAAAGTCCCGATTTCATCGATTCAAAGAATCATTGAATATAAAGGTGCATGATCCCAGGGTGACCATCGATAAGCTTTCCGGAGGCAATCAGCAAAAAGTTGTCCTGGCAAAATGGCTGGAGGTTGATACTCCCATTCTCGTCTTTGACAACCCGACCCAGGGGATCGATATCGGAGCAAAACGGGAAATCTATCAATTAATCGCCCGGTTAGCTGAACAGGGCAAAGCGATCATCATTCTATCATCCGAAGCGCCGGAAATTCTCAAAATCTGTCACACTATTCATGTGATGTACCAAGGGGAGATCACGGCAAAATTGAAACGGGACCAAGCGAGCGAGGATGAAATCATGAAATATGCCACCGGATCAAAAAGGGAGGTAGAACACATTGGCTAGTCCAGCAATCAAACAGGAAAGTACAGAAATGTCGAACAAAAACAGGCACTTGTCCTGGCTCTGGTCCGAATATAGTGTAATCATTGCTTTTGTGGTCATTTTTGTCCTGGCATCCTTGTTAAATCCCCGATTTCTAGACGTGAATAATCAATTGAATATTCTGATGCAGGTCTCGATTATCGGCATCGTCGCCTTAGGGATGACCATCGTCATGCTTTCGGGTGGTATTGACTTGTCAGTCGGCTCCGTCCTGGCACTTGTCGGGGTCGTTTCGATTTTGTCCCTGAATGCGACAGGAAGTATCTTGTTAGCAATCGTGACAGCATTTATAGTCGGATCATTTGCGGGTCTGTTGAATGGACTGATGGTCGCCAAGGGGAGGATTGCTTCGTTTATTGCCACTTTGGGTATGATGGCGGGGGCGAGATCGATTGCGCTCTATATTGCTGACGGTGGCAGTATCTCTGGAGAGGTATCCAGCTTCACGGTGATAGCAAACAGCGAATTATGGATCATCGATTATCCAATTATCATTTTTTTAGTAATGACAGGCCTTGTTTACGTGTTGATGCAAAAGACGCGATTTGGCAGGTATGTTTATGCGATTGGGAGCAATGAGAAGGCGGCTCTGTTATCCACTATACGTGTCGACCGTGTCAAAATAGGTGTCTACAGTTTGGCAGGTCTCCTCGTAAGTATTGCGGCAATCATTGAAACGTCGAGGCTGAACTCCATATCTTCCTCCAGCTCCGGTCAGGCTTATGAGTTGGATGCAATCGCCGCGGTCATTATCGGAGGGACGAGGATGACAGGTGGGCGAGGGAAGGTTCTTGGGACGTTTTTCGGCGTTTTGATTCTCGGTATTTTGAACAACATGATGAACTTGATGAATGTATCACCACATTTACAGGGATTTGTAAAGGGCTTGATCATCATCGTCGCAGTAGTTTTCCAAAAGCGGGAATAGGAGGATGTCTATGAAGTTGAAGGCAGGCATTATTGGCTGCGGATCGATTACCAGGTTTCGCCATGCCCCCGAGTACAAAGCGAATCCATTTATTAAGGAAATTGTCTTTTATGATCGAAATCCCGAAAGGGCAGAGCTCCTGGCCAATCAATTTGCAGGATCGGTTGCTCAATCGTTGGACGACTTGATAGCAGATTCGACGATCGACATTATTAGCGATTGTTCCTCGAACGAATTTCATCCTAACAATACCGTTAAAGCGTTACTAGGCGGAAAGCATGTTCTTTGTGAAAAACCGATCGCATTAACCCTTGAAGGAGCAGAACAAATTGTCCAGGCGCAGAGAACGTCTAAGAAGAAATTGATGATCGATCATAACCAGCGCTTTACGAAGGCACATCAAAAAGCCAGACAGTTAATAGAGCGTAAAGAACTTGGAGAAGTCCTTACTTTTAAAACGAGCTTCGGCCATGCAGGACCTGAACGATGGGGGGTTAATAAAACGAATTCCACCTGGTTTTTTTCCAAGGAGCGTTCCGGCTTGGGAGTTGCCGGCGATTTAGGGATTCATAAAATCGATTTGCTGCATTATCTGTTGAATGATGAAATAAATCAGGTAAGTGCCTTTCAAGGTTCTTTAGATAAAACAGGCATTACAGGGGAACCGATAGAGGTGTGCGACAATCTTGTCTGCACCTTGAAAACAGCCGGCGGGCGCATTGGGACGGCTTCTTTTTCCTGGACCTACTATGGCGAAGAGGATAACAGCACGATTATTTATCTGACGGGTGGAATGATAAAAATCTACCATGACAAGGAGTACCCGCTAATTGTCATGGAAAAAGATGGTGCAGTAGCCAAGTATCAATTGGAAACCATCCAGACCAATGATAAGCAAACGAATAGCGGTGTAATCGATTCTTTTGTGGAGAGTGTCCTTCATAACCAGGAACCACCTGTTACCGGAGAAGATGCACTTGTTTCATTAAAGGTCATCCTGGGTATCGTGAAAGCGGCAGAAACAGCGACGGTTGTTCAGGTTAACCAACGAGTAGGTAAAGTAGAAACCAAGAAGGTATAAAGCAGGCAGAGTACTGCACAGAACACAATAGTACAGGTTTGGGGCGCTATGCTCTCGGGAATTGTCTTGTAACACAAGATAAAGCAATTTCTGAAAGGGAGCGATAGACATGAAAGAATACAGCGTAACACCAAACAAAAATGCTGAAGGCTGGTATGTAAAAATCGAAGACGTAGCTCCGACTGATTTATACAGCAAAAAAGACGATGCAATTGCAGAAGCAGAAAAGTTGGCTTCAAACGATACACCAAGCCGACTGATGATTTTAGACGAAAACCACGAAATCGTGGAAGAAAAGAAATACTAAGACAATAGCCCTTCAACAGCAAAAAGCCAGCTCACCATGAGCTGGCCTTTTTAGAGCGGGTCAGGGGTCAGTCCCTCTCCAGCTCATGATAGAATAATTACCCCTTGGAGGGTCAGTCCCCCTGATTGTTAGAATCCTTGGCAGACAAGGATTCAAGCGAAAAAACAACCTGAAAAAGGATGAACTCGGCTTGATGGGGACTGACCCTCTAAGAGCAAAGGCGATGGATATTCCTGAAGGAGGGACTGACCCCGCCTACCCTGACCCCGCCTACCCCGCCTAGTTTATTTCGTGCATTTTATTGAATATGTTGCTCCTTAATGGCCTCTTCTATGGTACGCTGGTAAAAACTATAAAGTTGTTGGGAATGGGGAGGAAACGAACAATGGACACTACACGGCAAAACAGCAATGCATGGGATCAGAAAGTAGCGGAAGGCTCGCGTTATACAAAATCAGTAAGTAGCGAAATCATTGAAAAGAGTAAGGCCGGTGAGTGGGAAATTACTGTAACAACGGAGAAAGCAGTACCTCGCAACTGGTTCCCGAAGCGCTTAGTGGGAATGAAAATACTTTGCCTTGCATCAGGTGGAGGGCAACAAGCCCCTGTACTTGCTGCTGCGGGTGCGGAGGTAATCGTCACCGACATATCAAGTAAGCAGTTGGAACAGGACCGGTTGGTAGCAGAACGGGACGGATTGTCGTTATGCACCGTGCAAGGGGATATGCGTGACTTAAGTGTCTTTGAGGACGAATATTTTGATATGATCATCCACCCTGTTTCCAATTTATTCGTGGATAACATCCATCCGGTGTGGAAAGAAGCGGCAAGGGTATTAAAAAACAATGGAACTCTAATCGCCGGATTTACGAATCCGCTGCTGTTTATTTTTGATGATCAGCAGGAACAAAAAGGGATTCTTGATGTGAGGCATCCCATCCCCTCTTCGACTTTAGATCAATTGCCTGAAGGAGAAGTAGAGGATTACATTCGTTCCAACCAAACCATTGAATATGCGCATACCATGGAGGAACAAATACAAGGGCAAATCGACGCCGGCTTTGCAATAATGGGTTTTTATGAAGATGATTTCGGAGGAACACGGGTTTTGGATCAATATATCAAAACGTTTATCGCGACCAAGGCAGTAAAACTCGTTTTGTGAGTCTGTCAAAAACAAAAGTCAGCTCATCCTTAGATGAACTGACTTTTCTATCAGGCCGCAGGTACTTCTTTTCCAACCAATGCTGCCTGAATCATATAACGTTTTGGCGCAGAGCCAATAAAGTCAAAAAGATAACAGGTTGTAAGTGTCCATGTCGGTTCTTCTTTTGCAATTACCGAATGATCATCTTTATCTGTTACCCAAGTTTTGTTGACCTGATAATCATAAGTCACTCCTTCAAAAGTGACGTAGAGATGTTCTCCATTTTATACTTGATTCACGTGACAGGAAACAGTATCCCCATGTGTTTTCTTAAAGCAAGCACCAGTAATCCTAAGGCACTAACGATAATACCGAACATCATCATCGTTGGCAGGGAAGTAGCTGTATCCGGCGTTTGTCCACCCTGAGCAGAAACATTGTTTCAGCCACCATGAAGAAATGATGTTTAGTTTGCTAAGTCTTTGTCTTCCGAAGCAATGGAAGCAATCCTTTTTGGATTTTTAAAAAATTGAAATGCTGTTGAAAGAAAGATTGTAAAAAAGGCTATTGTCAGTAGGTAGAATGCGGTAGAGGTAATGGTTAGCTGAAGAAGTGTTTTTCCTAGTGCTGTTTGTATGCCGATCATTCCTAGTGATAAGTTCCAAACCCCTCCAGTCAAGTGGATCAGTTTCCGTTGTTTTCTCTTATCAGAATAGGATTGGACGAAGGCCCAGGCAAGGATTGGCATAACTTGTAATCCGTGAAACCCCAAACCATGGAACAAGATAATGTTTCCATCCATGCCGACAAATCGTCCCTGTAATACAATCATCCAGACACCAGCCGCAAAGGAAATCAGCGTTGAAAGAATACCGTATCTTAAACCGAGGGTGCAAATTGGATTTTGTTTCAGCATAACAGGCTGGAAAATGTAGAAGGCCAACATAATGTATATCCCGACTATACACAGGGATACAAGTCCGAAAACCCCGCCAGCAACTTGGTCAATCAGATTTCCGGCTACTGAAAAACGAGGGTTTATTCCTCGAATGTGCTGAATGGTTTCTGCGCCGTAACTATATAGACTACAAATGAAGAGACCCCATCGAAATAGTCTTTGTTTAGAGTCAGGCATCTTGACCAAAGGTAGTAGTATGGCCGTCGTTATTAAAAAGACTCCAATAGCGACATTAAAAGATACGGCTTTAAACAAATCCCCTTCCGGAGGAATAGCAGCTCCCTTGAAAAGCACAATGAAAAGACAAACACCGCCAAGAAGAAGGCCGATTCCTCCAGTGAACAGTAACAAGCGTTCTCGAACAAGCCATGAGCGATAAAAAAGATGATTTCCTTGAGCTGTTTTCACCATCTTTCAACCTCCTTAATAAGATAGTAATTAAGAAAAAAGTAACATACCGACGGTCGGTACGCAAGCGGTTTACAGAAACTTTACACCTCTGTATAGTTAAGTTATATGATCACTAGGAGTGTACAGAACATGTATGAGAATGAAAGCTTCCAGAAACTAATCAAAGTCACAGAAGAGATTATCTCTGAAAAAGGGTGTCAGAAGACAACGTTGAATGAAATCATACAGCGTAGCGGTCTTTCGAAAGGTGCAATCTATCATTATGTTAAAAGTAAAAATGAATTGTTTGTCTTAGTGTTGAAGCATCAATTAGAACAAGTTGATAAGCAGTTTCACACTAGTATCAAGGAACAAAAAGAAGCAGAATTGGGCGAGCCACTTCGCCAGACGTTAAAATCCTTTATTCATTCTAAGTCCAGCGTTTCCAACCAAATTTTCTTTTATTTGATAAGTCACCAAAATAAAGCAGAAGATCAAGAAATCTTAGAGGAATTCCAGGAAGCATTTTTTCAGCATTCCGTAAAGTGGATTAATGCAGGGCAAAATAGAGGACCGATACCTGATACATTGGATGCTGAAAAAATATCTGCCTTCTTCACTATTCTGGGGTATGGTATGAGGGTACAAGCTATGATATCTGAAAGGGAGGAGTTGTTATCCCAAGAAGACGTTTTTCAATTGATGAGGTCAACACTGTCCAACACGCCGATTTCATTTATGGATAAAAACGGATTCAGGCAGGAGTCATAGCCCTTCATCTTATCACGCATAGGCGCCGTTACCAATAGTTATCTATGTTAAAATAAACGCAAAACACCAAGAGACAACCAATTCGGATAAAATGCAGATTGGGGTTTTGATGATGAAAAAAGTGATCCTCGCAGGGGGAACAGGCTTTATCGGTAATTATTTCAAAAGTAGGTTTGAAGAGAAGGGATATGACGTAGGTATTATATCAAGACAGCCCTCTTACATATCATGGGACGACAGGGATGCCATCAAAGAAGCATTGGAAGAGGCGCATTTGCTCGTCAATCTGGCTGGTAAATCGGTCAACTGTCGTTATCATGATAAAAACAAGCGGGAAATCCTGCAATCAAGAATCGACACGACGACCATTCTCGGCGAAGCCATCAAGGCTTGTGATAACCCGCCGCCGGTTTGGCTTAACGCCAGTACCGCTACGATATACCGGCATGCGGAAGATCGGCCGATGACGGAAACAAACGGAGAAATAGGCACGGGCTTTTCTGTGGATGTGGCGGAAAAATGGGAAGAAGTATTCTTTTCTTTTGATTTACCGAATACAAGACAAGCTGCTCTCCGAACTGCTATCGTTTTAGGGCCAGGGGGAGGGGTGATGACTCCTTATTTAAATCTGGTGAAATTTGGTCTCGGCGGTGTCCAGGGATCTGGAAAGCAAAAATTCAGCTGGATCCATGTGGAAGATCTGTTTCAAATTGTCCTGTTTTTGCAAGGAAGGGATGACTTGAGCGGTGTCTTTAATTGTGCAGCCCCCAACCCCGTCAGCAATCGGGAGCTGATGAAGCGATTAAGAACGGAAATGAATGCCCCGATAGGTTTGCCAGCACCGAAATGGATGCTGGAAATGGGAGCGGTATTGATCCGGACGGAAACGGAACTCGTGTTAAAAAGTCGCTGGGTAATTCCAGAACGTTTGGAACAGGAAGGTTTTCAGTTCAGATTCGATACGCTTGATAAGACGATAAAAGATATTCTTCAGCAGAACAAACGTGTTGGAATGCCGGGTTAAAATAGGTAACAAAAGCGGAATTTCTAGTGAAAGAGGGAGGGATAATCTTGGCAGAAATAGTTTTATTGTTTGTCATGGCAATCGCCGGCGGAATCATAGCTCTGTTCGGCTTTTTTGGTATGATTGGCAGAAAAATTTCTGAACCAAAAAAGGAACTGTAGCAAAGGGTTGAACAGCTGGAAGAAGAGGTACGGGAGCTGAAAAACAAATATTAGCTGTAATTGTTTCTATTAACCAATGGATAATCGAGACATAAATCTATAACCTTGGAAGCATGGGATGAAAATGGGATGGTGTAGGAAGGCAGTGAAGAATTTCTTATTGTTTTCTGAGGTGAAAAACATCGTCCAGCGTTGCATGAATGAACGCTGGACGATATTTTTATTGTTAACATGAGGAATTCGTATTGAAAAGGTGAAATAGAGTGTACAGTAAGTACCTAATGAGTCTTTACACTTTTGTTATATTAATCTAACTTTCTATGATATGTTGGTTATTTTATATGGAGGAAAATTAATGTTGCATATTAGGGTTCATGAAGATGCTACAAATTAATCAAATCCCTAGAGAACTTAAGATATCAAGTCCTACCGTAAAAAAATACCTGAAGGGGATATTAGAAGGAGTAAATTCACCTTGTCAAAAAAAGACGAGTACAGTGATCTTCTACTTTGAAAATGTCTTCATTAAAGTTAAAGCATGAGATCTTTGCTAAAGATCTATTTTAAGATAAAGCTTTCTAGTAAAACCTTAATTTGTTATTTAATACAAAGGTAAAAAATAATAAATTCATTATAAACCGGTTGCCCCATATCTGATACCTCTAATATTCCAATATACAAAAGCCGCTTGGATGATTCCAAGCGGCTTTTAAATGAGGGGAGTCCTTTTATTTTTCGTACTGGTACATGCTATATCAAGCGTGGACAGGCTGTTGTCTCGTATCTCCGCTTCTCAGTCTTACCGCTTCCTGATATGGGCAAAGACTTTCGACAACGGTAATCCCTTGCACGCGCGCCTGGTCGGTGACATCCAGGCTGGTTTCCTGAGAATCGAGCCATAGTATCTTTGTTTCAATCGGGCTTTCGTTTGCCAGTATGGCCTCAGCCGCCAGCGTGTCCTGTGTATAAAGCACATCGATTTCATCCTCGATCGCTGACAGGCTAGCCACTGGTGTCTCACTAAGGATCGGCTCACTTCCATTATGAACCGGAATGATTTTATAGCCGAGATTTTGCAACTTTGCTGCTGTCTGATACACCGGCAGATCAGCGTCGGGTTCTATTCCAAGTACGGCAATGGTCTTTTGCCGCAGTCCGTTTGTCCGGTCGAATGGTGAGTGAAGCGCCCACTGGATTGCCTTTTCGTTCGTAACCGTTACGGTAGGTTGTGTTCCGGTAGCTTTGGCGATTGCCTGGTCGAGATCCCGGATCAAGTCCTCTGCCGTTTCAATACCGATCGACAGACGAATCAATTCTTCCGTTACACCACTTTCTTTCAGTCCATCTGCATCCAGTTGCTGGTGGGTTGTAGAAGCAGGGTGGATGATCAGCGACTTGGCATCCCCGACATTGGCAACATGCGACCAAAGGGTAATGTTGTCGATTAGCTGTCGTCCGGCATCACGACCGCCTTTGATGCCGAAAGTAATAATCGAGCCGGCTTTTCCGTTTAAATATTTTTCTGCGAGCTGATGGGAAGGATGGTTTTCCAATCCCGGGTACGCAACCCATTCCACAGCTGGATGATCGCTTAAGTAAGCGGCGACCTGTTGAGCGTTTTGGTTATGTTTTTCGATACGGAGGTGCAACGTTTCCAAGCCTTGCAAAAGCAAAAATGCATTTTGCGGGCTTAGGCAGGCACCAATATCGCGTAACAGCTGTACACGTAACTTCGTAGCAAAGGCTGCCGGTGCAGTGTCGATCGCATAACGAATGCCATGATAGCTTTCATCGGGATTGATGAACTCAGGGAATTTTTCGTTGTTCCAGTTAAAACGCCCGCCATCGACGACTACACCCCCGATTGTTGTACCGTGTCCACCGATCCACTTGGTCGCGGAGTGGACGACGATGTCCGCACCCCAGGCGATTGGTTTGGTTAAGTATGGAGTGGCGAAGGTATTATCGATAATGAATGGAATATCCTGCTCATGAGCAATTGCAGCGATTGTTTCCACATCGAGTACATTCAGGCTGGGATTGGTAATGATTTCTCCGAAGACAGCTTTGGTTTTGTCCGTAATAGCTGCGCGGACTTTTTCCGGATCAGATGCATCAACAAAGGTGACATTGATTCCATAGCGAGGGAGCGTTTTGACGAACAGGTTATAGGTGCCGCCGTACAAATTGCTGTCGGCTACAATTTCGTCACCGCTCCCGGCAAGGTTCAGGATCGACAGGGTAATGGCAGCCATGCCGGACGAAGTGGCCACCGCTGCGACGCCGTCTTCTAAAAGAGCGATTCGTTGTTCAAATGCATCGACAGTCGGGTTCATGATTCTCGAATAAATGTTGCCTGGTTCGGCTAGGGCAAAAAGGTTTTGCGCATGCTCGGTATCGCGGAATACATAAGAAGTTGTTTGATAAATCGGGACAGCCCGGGACCCTGTAGCCGGATCTGGTGTCTGTCCTCCGTGAAGCAGTTGTGTTTCGGTACCTTGTAAATGAAATGGGTTTGTCATTTTAATTCCTCCTAAGTGTGATAATGCTAGGGAAAAATTGTACCTAAGGCCGTGGAAGCAGGTAATGAAATGTTGTGTTGGAAAGAGGGGAATAGAAAAGCCCCCTTCCTAAGAAGAGGGCGTATATCCGGAGTCCTCCTCTTATCTGTCAGATCATGGACCTGTAGGAATTGGCACCTTTTCAAGCATCATTGCCTGAAGGTTGCCGGGCATCATCGGGCCTAGTCCCTCCGCCGCTCTGGATAAGAGTCTCATTATTCAATTTGTTGGAAATTTCAATCTTTTAAAGAATTATAAATCACCCTATCGATCGAGTCAACCCCATTAAGAAAATTTTTTGAAATGGGGGACAGTCCCTTCCATCGCATTACGATGGAAGGGACTGTCCCCCCAATGCTCTACCAGGGTAAAGAATTTATTTGGTGTGCAGTTGGTTGGCTGCTTCGATGTCGAGCTGGTGAGTGCCTTTTCCGAATGTATCTGTTTGGTCACTGTCTTTCTCTTGCCATATATTGTCTGCCTGTAGTTGAACATCGGCCGAATCCGTATTAGTCAGATACACCTGATCAACCTCTTTTAGTGACCAGTCACTTTTGATTGTAGCCAGGTTCAGATGGGCTTCATCCAACCAGGACCGGACTTCGGTTTCCATGTTGCCGGGAATGGAAACAGTCGCAGTAAACCGGCTTACATCGTAGCCGAATCGGCTGGTTGGAGCCTCAAGCATTTCAATATATAAAGTATCACCAATCTGATGGAAAGAGGCGATTTCCTCCGGCTTGATATCCTTCTGGTTCATCGTGTTTGAATGGAAGGTGCCAAATATATGGACATCCCCTGTGTTATTCGTCTCCAGCGACGTTCCCTCGGCTGATTCCAAAACGATTTTTTTCACTTTTTCATCGATCTGTTTTTCGATCGGCGGCAATGTTGCTTCGACATCTTCTGCCTGAACAGTAGTTTTTATTTTGTCCAGCACTCCCGTTGAGGCGCCAATAAATAGAATAAGGGCAATCCCGCCAAGACAGGTAATAAAAATAATCGATAAAAAATCATATTTTACTACTGGCTGTTCCTGTTGGGACAAGTAGACGTAAAGGATGATTTCCACTCCTAAAACAACAAGGATAAGTGGAAACCAGGCCAGCAAAACCGTAGTTGCATCCCATTCGAGAAATTGAGAGAGCATGATGACCATTCCCAGTAAAACGAGTGCTGCACCCATCGAGATAGATCCTACCCGCCATTTCTTCATTGTTCATTTCCTCCCTTTTTCGGTTTCGACCCGATAATCAATCGGATTCCTCCGGCTATCAGCAACAGGCAAACGACCGATACTTGAAAATATTGGTGGTAGTAGTACCAAAGGTCGATTTGAAAGGCGTTACGTACCTGTTCAGCGATGACTGGCAGCAGGATTGAATCGGCAATGTAGAAAAGACCAAGCGCTAAAAGGGCAATGCCCAGCCATTTTTGATGGTTGGCCAAATACTTGACAATCGGTATGTCCTGAAGGTCTCCCTGTTCCGCTTTGTTTGTATGCTGCAAGGCATCGAAAAAGCTGAAAAACCAGATGATCGGTATCAAAAATAAAAAGATGGAGAGACGCAGAACGTCCAGCACATAGATAGACAGCAGGAATGCGGCCATTAACTGCAGGCCTCTTCGTTGTAATCCTAAATACATATGGCCTGCCCCTGGGAAAATCGCCAAAATAGTGGCTAGCATTTTGCTTTTCTTACCCTCTTCCCGATACTGATCCAGATCTTCGATAATGGTACGGTCTTCCAATGTTTCTCCGTTCTGTTTCTTATTCAATAGCTGAATCGCGTCAAAGAAGCTGTATATCCAAATAATCGGCATGGCCAGCAGAAAAATTAAAAAGCCTCCCTGATGGCTGACAAAGGCAACAAAGAAAATCATAGACGCTACTCCGAAAAACCCGGCCAAAAACGTTAGTCCTCTCTGGTTCAAGCCGAGCTGAAAATGGCCGACCCCAGGAATGAAAGACAGTAAAATCGTCGTGAATCGTTCATTGTAATTCTCGGGTTGGGAAACAATCGCACTCGGAGACGGAACAGTAGTGTCGGCCGACTGACCGGAAGTCTGTACTTTGCTGCGCATCAATAGGGTAATAATCATGTCGATGACATTTACTGCCCAAATCAAAAATGCGCCAAGGAGTGTCAAAGGAATGAACCCATTAAACGCAGAGATGAAATAAGCAAATGTTCCAAAGCCTATTGTGCCGAAGAAAAGTAACGGATAGAGCACCCCTTTACGTTTTTGACCAAGATACATATGGCCAAAGCCGGGAATAAGCGCTAAAAAGAAAGCAAGTACAGATGATTTATTCATTGATTTTCCTCCTTCATTAGTTGCGTCAGCCAGCTGTCCGTTTTTTGCATGAGGCTGTCTGTCATGGACGGCCGGCTATTTAGACTCGTTTGATCGGTTATATGCAAAACGCCCTGGAAGATGCCGCTTGCCATTAATACAATAGTTAGTCCAGCTGCCAATAAATAATGGCTTATGGTTTTTACTTCCTTGGATGTGGAGGATGCTTTTTTCTGTCTGTCCTTTTTGGGCAGTACTTGTTGAACGTTTATTTTGTCGATGGTTGCTTCGGTAAACGAATCGGCTAGATGCCCTGGTGTTTCCCATTGTTCAAGTAATGCAAGGTAATGGTCAAAACAGTGTTGGCAAGTCTCCAAATGAGCTTCGACTTGCTGTTGTTTCTGGTCATCGATTGTTTCGTCTATGTAGTGCCACAATTCCTCTTCAACATGAATCATTTAAAAATCATCCTCCTTCCAATGGGCTTTCATCCATTTTCGCGCTCGATACAGCCGTACTTCAATTGTCTTTTCGGCCAAATCGAGCTGATTAGCGATTTCGGCATAGGACATGCCTTCTAAATAATAGCAGCGGACAGCAAACTGCAGTTTTTCCGGAAGCTGATCGATTTGCTCTCTGATACGTTGTCTTCTTTCTCGCAGCAATACCTGTTCCTCCGCACTGTCAACCTGGCCATGGTGATATTCTTGACAGGGGCCATTGAAATCTTCCTTCATGCGCTGCTGTTTCCGACGGGAGTCGATCGCTTTATGGAAAGCTATCCGACCAAGCCAGGTTTTAAAACCTTGATGCTGGTAAGAGGGGAGAGCATCTACCATCTTGATAAATGTCTCTTGGGCGGCATCTTCAGCTGCTTTTTCATCATGCAACACGCTCATTGTCACTTTGAATACATGGTGCTTATAACGCTCGATCAGCAGCCGTAGCGCCTGTTGATTGCCCGATTTAATTTTCTTGATAAGCAGTTCATCTTGAATGGATGCTCCCCCTCTCCTGACCATTTCACTTTATAGACGAACCAACCATGCCCAACCCCTACAAAAAAATAATAAATTTTTGGGGTCAGTCCCTCCCATCGTATTACGATGGGAGGGACTGACCCCAATTCAAAAGGGCTGCCCCATTCACCGGTGAATGGGGCAGCCCTTGTCCAAATCTACTTGTCTATTATTTACCGATGAACTGTTGTGTCCATACATTGCCATTTTCGACGTAGCCGACACCGATATGCGTGAAGTTGCCGTTAAGAATGTTTTCACGGTGGCCTTCACTGTTCATCCACGCGTTTACTACTTCTTCCGGAGTACGCTGTCCTTTGGCAATGTTTTCCCCTGCAGTGTTGTAAGAGATACCGAATTGCTTCATCATATCGAACGGAGAACCGTAAGTTGGGCTGTTATGGTCGAAGTAACCATTACGCGCCATATCTGCTGATTTTTCGCGTGCAACCTTGCTTAGTTCCGTATCGATTTCCAAAGGATCAAGACCTTGCTTGGCTCTTTCCTGGTTGGTCAATTCTACTACTTCCTGTTCAAATTGGCTAAGCTCTTGTCCTGCATTTTGCGTCTGTTCTTGCTTGGACTCTTCAGCTGTAGCTTCGTTGTTGTTTTGTTGAGGTGCTTGAGCTTGTTCAGCTTGCTCGTTACTTGGAGCCTCTGCTTGCTGCTTTTGGTCTGCAGATTCCTGTTCTTTTTGTTCTGCAGGCTGTTCATTTGTCTGCTCTTGCTGTTTGGGCTCTTCAGCTTTTTGTGGCTGTGCTTGTTCTTGTTTTGCCGGAGCTTGCTGCTGCTTCTGGTTCCACTTGTAATTGCTGAAATATTTATCTATCATACTTTGAATATCTTCTTGTGAAAGCTTGCCATTGTAGCTATTTACAGAGTAATAGACTTGGTAGGACTTTCCTTGTTGGTTGTCTGCGTTATTTGCATGCGCATCTACTGAAGAAGAAAAAGCTCCTCCAAAGAGTAATGCTGCTGAAATTCCTGTTACCATAGTTACTTTCTTGAACATTTCCTTACACTCTCCTCTTCGTTTTGTTTTACTGTTCCATCATAGCATGGCTTTTTTGTAATATTTGAGGAGCTATTTACCATTTACAAACGGGCGAGGCTTGTTCTTTTGTATGTAATTCCTGTTATCCTGATTTCTGTCCCTGTGATCATACCAAATTTGCCGGATCAGTCGTCAGGCAAAATTGTATTGGGCAATCGACGTTTTCTACGTAAAAAAGCTGTCAAATTGGTTAAATTTACATAGAAAACCGCATTGACAGCCTCCAAAATTGGCAGTTTATATTACAAATAGCCCTGCACTTGTAAAGATATTGTTACCTTGTAAACAAAGCGAGATAAAAAATGGGGACAGTCCCTATCATCGTGTAACGATGGAAGGGACTGTCCCCGAGATGCTTATTCAAAGTTTTGGTTATGGATCGGTGGCGGAATGAGCCAGCCTTTTTCTTTATTCAACCGCAGAAGCCGGGCGCCGAATTGTGCTTTGCTCATATGGATCTGTCCATACATCATGGCGATATCTTCCCTGATGCATTGGGCGATGATTTGACTGCAAGCAACCAGTCCCTGCCCAATATCCCGGGAAATAGCCGCACTGATTTCCGGATCATTGAACCTTGCGCCGGAAGGAATTTGTTCTAAAGCAGCTTTGGCCCGCTCCGGTGGCGATGGAGGAAGAGCAATTCCGTTATTTTTCAACAGCTCTTCAAGTTCTTCGTTTTCCTGTTTCATCGTCCGGATCATGTCTTCAATCAACTTTTTCAAGTCCCGGTCGCCGGTATGGTTCGCCATGGTTTGATAACCGGCGATCAAGCCCTTGCTGCCGGCAAGACTGCTCCAAATTCCGAATACTTCACCATAATGCATCGGTTGGTTTTTTGGATTTCCACTTAAAATACCCATTTTTTCACTCCTTGCTGTATAATCATGCAAGGATATAGTTTGCGAATAGCAGGAAAACTATTCTGGACAATTCCACTTTTGGCAGACGAAGCAACCATTATTTATGAAAAAACGGGTTCCCTTTCCGCGTTTTGAAGGGTAAAAGGAACCGGTTTAGGGAAATCCTGATACGGAGTCCTAATAACTACGTGAGAACCTCGACTCTAAATGATGAAACCATTTGGTGCGGGAGACAGTATATATAGCAAGAGCTGCCCAAATGCATGTGAAAGAGACTAGGTGTGCATGAGTAAAGGTTTCACCATACAGAAATACACCGATAAACAGCATCAGCGTGGGGGCGAAGTATTGCAGGAACCCAACCATCGAAAGAGGGATTCGCTGTGCTCCGCTTGCAAACAACAACAATGGAACAGCTGTCGCTATACCGCTTAAAACCAGCAGGGCGGTGGTGGAAGTGAAAACCTCGGGAGCCGTCCCCGCAACAGTTTGCCGGCTGACTAAGTAAATCAAGGCAATCGGCATGACAATCATTGTTTCAATCGCCAGTCCGAACATCGCGCTGATAGCGACCGTTTTTTTCAACAAGCCGTATAAGCCGAAGGATAGGGCCAGTAGAATCGAAACCCATGGAAAAACGCCGAAGCTGATGGTTAAGTTAACGACACCAGCTGCCGCCAGTAAAAAGGAAACCAGCTGCCATTTCGTCAGTTTTTCTTTGAGAACAGCCATTCCGAGAATAATGCTGATCAACGGATTAATATAATAACCGAGACTTGCCTGTACAACATGGTCGCTGTTGACAGCCCAGATGAATACCAGCCAATTGATGCTGATGACAATCGAGGCAAGTGTAATTCCAATCAGTCGTTGTCGATCACGGAGAATTTGCCTGCATTCCCGGATGAACGGTTTCCATTTTTTTAAAAAGAACAATAACAAGGCCATGAAGACAAAGGACCAAACAATCCGGTGGGCAAGAATTTCGCCAGCAGGGACATTTTGCACGAGTTTCCAATAAATCGGCAGAAAACCCCATAAAATATAAGCAGCGGCCGTATAAAGGACACCTGCTTTGAATTCGTTATTTTCCATTGCGTCAACCTCTTTTTCTTTAAATTTCTATTGGTTCTTTCCGATATACTTAGGTATAGAGAAACAGAAGCAAAGTGAATAGAGTAAGTTTAGAATCCCTGAGCCAAAAAATCAATTATTTAAGATTGGTTAGCATTCTTTCGGGAGGAACACAGCTTTGCAAAGAAATAGTTTTTGGAAAAATACGGAGAGAAGAGTATAATTACACTGCTAACGCCCTTATCGACTGGCAAATCGCTTCATTCACAACGTGTTTTCTACATAATGGCGGAGGGGGGGGGAGAAACATGATGATCGATATCATGATCATATTACCTTATATAATAGGGTCGATTTTGGTTTTCAACATATTGCTGGCACTGGCTATTGTCTTTTTAGAAAGAAGGGATGCCTCCTCTACTTGGGCGTGGCTGATGGTGCTGTTATTTATACCGATCGCCGGATTCATTCTTTATTTAATCTTTGGCCGCAAACTGAGTAACAAGAAAATCTTCACGTGGGATACCAAAAGCAGACTTGGCGTCAAAACTGCCGTCCAGGCACAAATGCGGGCTTTGGAAGAGGGGAGCTTTCAATTTAAGGATGAGAGTCTTCTTCCTTATAAGGACTTATTTTACTTACATTTACGCAATGATGATGCCATCCTCACCCAAGATAACCGTGTCGAGGTGTTTACGGACGGCCAAAAAAAATTCCATTCCCTTCTTCAGGACATTGAAGAAGCGGAAGACCATATTCACCTGTTATATTATATCATCCGAGGGGACCGTCTGGGAAAACTGTTGGCCGATGCCTTGATCAAAAAGGCCAAACAGGGTGTCCAGGTACGGATTCTTTATGATGATATGGGTTCGAGGGAATTGAGCAGGAAATATATCCGAAAAATACAAGCGGCGGGAGCAGAGGTCGAGGCCTTTTTCCCACCGTTGATTCCCAAGGTCAATTTAAAAATCAACTACCGTAACCACCGGAAGCTCGCCATCATTGACGGCAAAATCGGGTATATTGGCGGGTTCAACATCGGTGACGAGTATTTGGGGTACAACAAAAAATTCGGCTATTGGCGTGACACCCATCTCAAAATCGTCGGTGACGCGGTCAGGAACATGCAGACCCGTTTCATTCTGGACTGGAATCAAGCATCCAGGCACGATATTATGTATGAAGAACGGTACTATGCGGCCGAACCGACCGGAGAAGTGGGAATTCAAATTGTTTCCAGTGGTCCGGATTCGGAATGGGAACAAATTAAAAACGGCTATATCAAAATGATTATGTCTGCCAAGGAGTATATCTATATCCAAACTCCCTATTTCATTCCTGACGACAGCCTGGCAGACGCCTTGAAAATTGCGGTGCTTTCGGGCGTCGATGTGCGGATCATGATACCGAATAAACCGGACCATCCGTTTGTCTATTGGGCTACTTATTCCAATATCGGTGACTTGTTAAAAGCAGGTGCAGATGTTTACATTTATCAGAATGGCTTTCTTCATGCTAAAACAATTGTGGTGGATGAAAAAATAGCCTCGATCGGGACGGCCAACATCGATGTGCGTAGCTTTAAATTAAACTTTGAGGTTAATGCGTTCCTTTATGACCGCCAAGTTGCAGGTGAGTTAGCGGAAAAGTTCAATGAGGATATTTTGCATTCCAGTCAGTTGTCCTATAAGCTTTATTTACAGCGGTCCATTTGGATTCGAATCAAAGAGGCGATTGCCCGACTACTTTCGCCAATCCTATAAATTAAACAGAAAAGTGAGGAATCACGATGGAAGCAAAACCTTGTGTCGCTTCATTGACAGTGAAAAATTCGCATGTTTTACCACCAGATACAAACAGCCATGGTACGTTGTTCGGAGGCAGGCTGATGGCGCATATCGATGACGTGGCAGCTATTGCTGCCAGGAGGCATGCCCGCAAGCCGGTTGTCACGGCGTCCACCGACTCGGTCGACTTTCTGGCGCCGGTAAAAGAAGGTGACACCATTTGTTTGGAAGCCTTCGTAACCTGGACGCACAAAACATCGATGGAAGTTTTTATCAAAGCGGTAACAGAGGACTTGAATACCGGCGAGCGGAAAGTGTGCACGACAGCATTTGTCACCATGGTTGCAATTGGGCCGGATAACCGTCCAGTTACAGTGCCGCCGGTCTATCCGGAATCGAAAGAAGAGAAATTTTTACATGAAGAGGCCCCGAAACGGGCAGAACTCCGTAAACAGCGGAGAAGCAATTCCAAAGAGATGGCTCGTACATTTGGCACTCGTTTTCCTTGGAATGAAAATACCAGACACGAAAAATAAGCATCGATGAGAAAAGCAGCTGCAAACCTGTACTCAGTTTGGCAGCTGCTTTTTTATATGTCCATAAGAAGTTTTTGCACCATGAAGTGTATCCATGGCGTTCCGGTCATCGCCTGAACTCGCCAATTTGGTTAGGAAGGCATCTCTCGAAAAGTTGTGCGCCTTTGCATGAGCAATGAACACTTTCTCCGTGCTCTTCAAACTTGTCCTGTCTCACTGGAGTACGTATCCTGTCTGTGCGGATAAGTCTGGGAAAAAAGACTGGTGGACGTTCAAGGCTTTTGTAAAATCCGTTCAAAAATCTCTTCCAGCTCATGTATTTCCTTTTTAGCCCTTCTGTTTGGGTTATGCAGTTGATCCCTTTTTATCTTGTGGTAAATCGATTTGATTGCCGCGGCTTCTGCTTCCGTAATAACATCAAGGTCTACGGCCATGGCCTGCTTAATATCGTTTGGTTCCAGCTTTTTCAGCCCTTTTCCATACTGGCGTTGGCATTCCTCCAGTATCTCCTGGGAAATTCCCGTCATAAAATAAGCCATCAACAATTCCAGCTTTTCCCGGTATTCCGGAAGCATATACAAACCATGAAAGCAGGTCAAACTCCTGACCCCGGCTTCGTTGCGGATAAACTTCACTTTTTTCCTGCTGAAGGTGGAAATAAATATATCCGGCGGCAGTCTTGTTTCATTCTTGTACCAAGGACGCCTTCGTTTTGTTAGATACCTTGCATTGCTGCCGGAATCCTCTCCATGCGCTAAATAGGCCCGTACCTGCTCGCTGGAGGGATTGCTTTCCTGAATATTCAGCAATAAGACCGGTGCCCCTGATTCGACAAGCGATTTATAGTCGTCGCCAAAAAAGAAGTGCCCTGTCACTTGATTGGATTTGGAAAGGCACGGAAGAAAAATATCCTTGTCCAGTCGCCATTCCTGCCGGGTAGTTTCCGAAATGCAAAAAAATTTATTGTCCCCTGTCGCGATCCCTCTGTTGACCCTGGCAAATTCAGCGATCGGTTTCACGTGAGGGTAGTTTTTTTCACTGGACGGCTGGTAGTACCGTCGCCATTTTGAATGAGGATCCATATCTGTATAGTTATATATCCGGCCGATAGGCGCCACCCGTCCAAAAACATTTATGTATTCATTCAGTTGAGCCAGTTCTTCCTGGTTGTTGAGCTGAATGAATTCCAGTGTCGAGCTCTGCCGTTTATTATCGAAAAAGAAGAGAGCGGACGTCGTGGCCGCCTGCTCAAACCAGTTTTCCGTAAAATTAGTGACCGCGACAGCATGAAGGTTTTGCTGTTGTAGTAAGTATTGTTTAATCGGCGCGCCATAGTCAGCGTTTAAAAAGTCAGAAGGAATAATGAAGGCAGCGCGGCCATCGCGGGCTAACTGGTGGATAGCTTTCAGCAAAAACAATGCATAAATATTGGTGAAACCTGACAACTTTATGCCAAGTTTCTCTTTGAATAACTGTAAATAGTCCTGTTTTTCGGCATAGTGTTTAAAACGGATATAAGGCGGATTGCATATAATGCCTTGATAGGTTTCCTCCCAGTCCAGTTTTAAAAAGTCCTGTTCGACAAGACGGACATTCGCTCTATCTGCTTCCAGGCGCTGTTGGGCAAAAGTCAGTACCTGCTGGTCGATATCATAGCCCGTCACAGCCAGCTCTTCAGGGAGACCGGTAACAAGCTCTCCGAGACCGACAGCCGGGTCTACGACTTGTCTGCAGTCCGGATTGCCAAGAATCCAGGCTTTCATTACTTCCGAAATACTACTTGGTGTAAAATATTGACCCAGTTTTTTTCGGGCATCGGCATTTACCTGCCGATAATAGTGATTGGTAATTTCCTGACTGTGATTATTCAAAACTGTGCACACACCTTTAACGTGATAAACATCCAAGAGGAGCGCCGGAGCTGAACGGCACCACGCAATGATCTTTTGCTTGCTTATACGGAGAAAAAGCCGCTCCTGTGGAAGCGGCTGGATTGCATCTATTATAAGGTTTCGTTGACTTCTTCTGCAGCCACCCAGTTTTCGGACCAGGTTTTTATTTCTTTTATGACTGGCTCCATGGCTTTTCCTTTATCCGTAAGTCTATATTCAATCCTGACAGGAAATTCCGAGTACACATTGCGTTCCACGATTTGTTCCTGTTCCAGCATTTTTAATCGGTCGGATAACAGTCTGCCGCTGATTGGCAGTTCCGCTTCCATTTCGGAAAAGCGTTTTTCCCCATCGAGAAGCTCAAACAAGATGAGTCCCACCCAGCGTTTGCCGAACAGCTGCATGGCCTTTTCGAAACGAGGACATAACTCTTGCATCAATATCACCCCTGCCTTACTTACTAATATATCTTATTATTCACCAGTAGAAAAGGGAGTATAAGAAGTCTGAAAACTACGGACTATTGTTTTTAGGTTAACTCTCAGTACACACAGTTGCTAAGACATGCCTGGTCCTGCACTTTCCGAGGGCAATTGGCGACCCTTCTCGCGGGGTCTCACCTAGGCCTCCCTCTCCCTGCGTCTCATACTGCTTTCAACTCGAAATATCGAATAAATATGCCAGTTTTTTATGTTGTGATTATAGTTAAATTGCCCTCCATAACGATCTGGAAAGCAGTTAGAAAAAGGAGGGCTGGACTTTCTGCACAAAGGGAGAAATTGTTTCTGCCAGCGCAGCCTCAAAAACATAAATCGATTACCATTGTGCGAGGCGGTGTTAAGCTGCCGAAATTAATCCAAGTCCTCCATCATAATAGAAGGTCAGGAAAGAGGGCTATCAATGTGTCGCAATTTACATCTTTTATGAGCGCAACTTTCAGACAACAACCTTGTTTGGAAAAGGTTGACGTAAATGTATTACTAATATACACTTACTTACTAAAAGTAACTATATAAAGAATAACATAAAAAGAAGGTATAGTAAAATATGAACCTGGACAATTTGCAATCTTTTCAATGGCAAGATGTCGAATTGACGGTAAGCAATTTGGCTCGCTCGCTCGATTTCTATCAGCACATACTAGGGTTTACCATTCTTGAATCAAAAGGAAACACCGCTGTTCTCGGGACGCCGGACAATACGGTTTTGTTGCGGTTATATGCTGACAGCAAGGCGGTGAAGCCATTGAAAAACATGGCGGGGCTCTACCATTTTGCTATCCTTGTCCCCGATCGGAGAACCCTCGCCTCCTTTTTGCAGCACATCGGGGAGAAGCGCTATCCAATTGTCGGTGCCTCAGACCATGGGTTTAGTGAGGCCATTTATTTGGAGGACCCAGACGGAATCGGAATCGAAGTGTATGCTGATCGGGACAGGAGTGAATGGAAAGGGATGGACGGTGAACTTCCCGTAGCAGCTAATCCACTAAAAATCGAGAACCTGCTGCAGTCAGCTGAAAAATGGTGCGGATTTCCGGAAGGGACCACGATCGGCCATTTGCACTTTCATGTCTCCTCTATCCCAAAAGCGCGACAGTTTTATGTGGAACAATTGGGATTTTCTCCAACCATCACGCTCGGAACGCAAGTGTTGTTTGTTGCTGCTGAAGGCTATCATCATCACATTGGCTTAAATACTTGGCATGGAGAAGGAGCGGCTCTTCCGGAAGCGGGAATGATCGGTTTACGCTCAGTAACGGCAGAAGTGAGACAGAATGACTTTGACCGGCTTCTCCGTCAGGAAACGATTGGGACGGACGGAAGTGTTACCGATCCGTTTGGTGTCATCTATCGTTTCCACTCATAATCCCCAAAGCTGTCGAGAGTTGAAAAACGACAGCTTTTTATTTGTACTTGTATAGAAAATGATAAATTTAACTGTCTGTGGATAACTATTGGCTGAAACAGCCACGTCCAGCTCCAGCGCCTCCCCCCTCGAGGTCTTAAGCCGACCCTCTGTGTGGCAATAAGCGCCACGCCGAGGCTGTTCTTAAGCTTGTCGGAGGCCCAAACGATGTGGGTGATGCAGGCTTTGCCACAGGACGTGGCGGCTCTAGCCTGTACTCCTTTAAACAGGCGCTTGCGCTTTTGTCCCGTTTACCACACATATAGCTGGTTGGAGGTGAACCGCATGTATCCCCCCTGGATTCTTCCCTTTTAGGAGTGCACCATGTTTAACAACGGATGGAAAATGGAATAGCAAAAGTGAATCAAGCCTTATCGAAGGAGGCGTCACACATGGGAAAAAAAGTATTGATGGTGGTTACTTCTTCGCAAAAGATGGGAGATCACCAAACAGGACTATGGTTGTCCGAATATGGGGAGCCATACAGCATTTTTGAAAAGAACGGATTCGATATTACGGTAGCAAGCCCGAGCGGCGGCAATGTCCCGCTTGATCCGAACAGCTATGAAGATGAAGCGCCGGATGAATGGGAAAAGCCGGTTAAATTACTAGAGAATACGGAAAACCTTGCTGCACAAAGTCCAGACGACTTTGACGGAATTTTTCTTCCCGGCGGCCATGGCACCATGGAAGATTTTCCGAATAATGGTGCGCTCCAGGATATATTAAGCGACTTTGCTGAAAAAAACAAAGCAATCGGAGCAGTATGTCACGGGCCGGCTGGGTTTGTCAACGTAACGCTTAACAATGGGCGCAAATTGGCGGACGGGCGTCGAATGACAGCTTTCACGAATGAAGAGGAACAACAGATGAAGTTGATGGATAAGCTTCCATTCAAACTTGAGAGCAGCTTGAGAGACGAGGGAGCAGAATTCAGTCAAGGACAGCCATTTTCCGATTACACGGTGACCGATGGCAATCTTGTAACAGGGCAAAATCCTCAATCGAGTGTGTCGACTGCCAACGCATTCGTCGATTTGCTAAAATAACCTATCTCCGATAGGATAATATAGAGGCAAATTGCACGAGCGGGGATATCCTCGCTCGTGCTTGTTATGAAAGAATTAATCCTGTCCGCCTGTTAGTTTGCTCAGTTGGCAGGACGGGTAAAAAATAGATGCTGTCGGGTTGTTTACATAGGATAGCAGATGACGAGAAGGAGTAGGAGGAACGGTATGTTTGCTGATATATTATCCAGGCTGAATGACTTTCTATGGGGCTATGTATTAATTGCAGTCCTGATCGGGCTGGGATTGTTTTTTACCATTCGCACGAAGTTTGTGCAGTTTAAACTATTGCCGGAAATGTTCCGGGTATTACTTGATAAGCGGACATTAAGTGCACAAGGGAAGAAGGGAACATCCGCCTTCCAGGCATTTACTATCAGTACTGCTTCACGCGTCGGAACCGGAAATCTGGCGGGAGTTGCTTCTGCCATCGCTGCCGGCGGACCTGGCGCTGTATTTTGGATGTGGCTCATTGCCCTGATCGGCGGGGCTACCAGTTTTGTGGAAAGTACCCTGGCACAAGTGTACAAAGTGCCTGATAAGAATCAATACCGCGGCGGACCGGCGTATTATATGGAAAAAGGGCTGAATAAGCGTTGGCTCGGAATCATATTTGCCATCATTATAACGTTTACATATGGTCTTGTGTTTAATTCTGTTCAATCCAATACAATCCGCTTGGCGTTTGAGGAGTCGTTTGGAATCAGTCCGGGATGGATGGCGGCCATCCTGGTTGTCCTGACAGCGGTGGTTATTTTTGGCGGCTTACGCAGCATCGCCAGGGTAACCCAGTTCATCATCCCGTTCATGGCTATCATGTATGTATTGCTTGCCATTTATATTCTTTTGGCGAATGTAACAGCCATCCCGGAAATGTTCCGGTTGATTTTCGCCAATGCCTTTGGAATCAGGGAGATCGCCGGAGGCGGCTTTGGAGCGGCCATCATGATGGGAATCAAGCGCGGCTTGTTTTCTAATGAGGCAGGTATGGGTAGTGCGCCGAATGCCGCCGCTACAGCCGAGGTTACCCATCCAGTTAAGCAGGGTCTCATCCAAACGCTAGGTGTGTTTCTCGATACCCTGGTTATCTGTAGTGCGACTGCATTGATCATTTTAACAACAGAAGGCTATGCCGGCAGTACCCTGCAGGGTATCCAGATTACCCAGAGTGCCTTCGAATCACAGCTGGGTTCCTGGGCGGCAGTTTTTGTAGCTATCGCTATTTTTCTGTTCGCTTATTCCTCCATTCTTGGTAACTATTATTATGGAGAAACGAACATTGAATTCATCAAGTCGAGCAAATCGGCCCTAACTGTTTATCGAGTGGCCGTACTGCTCATGGTTACCTTTGGTGCCTTGCAGGAATTCGATCTTGTTTGGAACATGGCTGATTTGTCGATGGCGATCATGGCATTGATCAACTTGTACGCGATTGCCATGCTATCGCAGGTTGCTTACCGGACACTTGCGGACTACCTAATTCAAAAGAAGCAAGGCAAGGATCCGGTCTTTTACCGGGAAACACTTGATGGCGTGACGGGAATGGAATACTGGGGGAAAAACCAGACTTCTGAAAAAGAATAGGAAGCATTAAAAAAGGTAGTACCTTTGGCTGTCGGAAACGGTTCCGACAGCCTTTTGCTATTGGACGCTTACACCAGATTTGAGACCAAGTTGATTGGAGAAAGCGGCAGTTATTGTTAACTTTTTTGATTATCCTTTATAATTGAAAGGATATAGTTTAAATCATAAAAGGATGAGTAAACGAATGAGTATCCTATCTGTAGAACAGTTATATAAATCTTTTGGTGACAAGGTATTATTCGACCATATCGGGTTTACCATCGAACCAAAGGAACGAATCGGTTTGATCGGTGTGAATGGAACCGGCAAATCGACATTGTTGAAAGTGATAGCCGGAGTCGAGCCTAATGAGGGCGGAACAATTAAACATGCCAACGACTTTCGTATTGAATATTTGAATCAGGAGCCAGATTTAGAGGATGGCTTGACCGTTCTGGAACAGGTCTACCAAGGTGAATCGACAATCATGCGTACGATGAGGCAATATGAGGAAACACTTCAACAGCTAGCAGAACAGCCGCAAAATACGGTACTGCAAGAGAAGCTGTTGAAAGCACAGCAATCCATGGATGAACAAGAGGCATGGGATGCCAATACCGCCGCCAAAACGATCCTGACCAGACTGGGGATTACTGATTATGCGAAAAAAACCGCCGAATTGTCGGGCGGGCAAAAAAAGCGGACGGCAATCGCCCGAGCTTTAATCCAGCCGGCAGACTTGCTGATTCTCGATGAGCCGACCAACCATCTGGATAATGAAACGATCGAATGGCTGGAAGGGTACTTGCCGCAATATGAAGGTGCCCTCATCCTTGTCACGCACGATCGTTACTTTCTCAACAGGATCACCAACCGGATTTACGAATTGGATAAAGGGAAGTTATATACGTACGAGGGCAATTACGAAACGTTTTTGGAAAAGAAAGCAGAACGGGAAGCCTTGGAGCAGCAGAATGAACAAAAACATAAAAACACCCTCCGCCGTGAACTGGAATGGCTGCGCCGGGGGGCAAAAGCACGCTCTACCAAGCAGAAAGCCAGAAAGCAGCGCGCCGAGGATATGAAGCAGGTCACATTTGATACAGGCAGTCAGGAACTGGACTTTCAGGTCGGGTCCCAGCGCCTGGGCAAAAAAGTGATCGAGCTGGAAAAAATCAGCAAATCCTATGCAGGCACGTCCTATATTGCCGATTTGGATTATCTCGTTGTGCCGGGAGACCGAATCGGGGTTATCGGCCCAAATGGTAGTGGAAAAACAACGCTTTTGAATATCATGGCGGGAAGAATGGAACCTGATTCCGGAGTAATGGAAATTGGACCTACTGTGAAAATCGGCTATTATACGCAGGATCATACGGAAATGGATGAGTCACTGCGCGTCGTCGAATATATAAAAGAGACTGCTGAAGTCGTTCACACTGCCAACGGAGAAGTGATAACCGCCGAGCAAATGCTGGAACGTTTCCTATTCCCCCGGTCGCAGCAGTGGACCTATGTCAGCAGGCTGTCCGGTGGGGAGCGTCGGCGGTTATATTTGCTCCGTGTTTTGATGGGGGAACCGAATGTCCTGTTGCTCGATGAGCCGACTAATGATCTGGATACAGAGACGCTCGGCGTACTCGAAGACTATCTTGATCAATTTCCCGGTGTTGTGATTACCGTATCACACGATCGGTACTTTCTGGACAGAGTTGTTCATCGTTTGATCGCTTTCGAAGGGCGGAATGATATCCATTTCTTTTATGGAAATTATAGTGATTACTTGGAGGAGACAAAATCCTATCAGCAGCCGAAAGTAAATGCCGCCAAACAAACCACTTCCCCAGGCAAAAAGAAGAAAAAACTTTCCTACCATGAACAAAAGGAATGGGAAGGGATAGAAGATAAAATTACCGGGTTGGAAGAAGAACTGGAATCGGTAAAACTGGAAATTGAACAGGCAGGAAGCGACCTCGGGAAAGTTCAGGACCTCTATACCCGGCAGGAGCAGCTGGAAGCTGACTTGGAACAAGCGATGGAACGCTGGGAGGAACTTTCGCTATTAGTCGAGGAAATGGAAAATCAGTAAAAAACCAGAGGGTTTGCCCCTTTCCTCAGACATAGTTGTTTTTAAAGTTTTGGCACATTAGATAGAAACTGTGCACTAACTGTACCGGGGAGTTCCATTGGCTATTTGTAAAGAGTGCTAACTACCGCTTCGGTAGCATACTTCGCTTTCCGCGGGCACGGCTTCAGCTAATTTGGTAAAGAAAACCGTTTTACCAAATGGATCTTCAGCTCGCGCTGTTCCCGCTGGAGTCTGCGTATGCTACCTCCGCTAAGAGGCATGCTGATTATCGGAAGCGTAGACTTGAGACGGAACCAGACATCTGTCAGCAAACATGTGCTTCTCCTAAAAAAACAGTTGAGATTCTGTCTTTTCTCCTTCTCTTTGGGTTTTCTTCTTGTAGTACACTCGTTTATAAACAGGAAACTGGTCCTAGCGGAGGAAATACCTGGAGACTCCTGCGGGAGGAAAGGCCTCGGTGAGATCCCGCAGAGCGTTAGCTCGAGGAAGCTCACCAGCCGCCCGCGGAAAGCGCAGGGTATTTCCGCAGCGGAGAATACCCACTCAATAAATGCAAGAAGTTAGGAAGGCGCATTCAAATTATGTCGCGTTTCATATTTTTCACGAAAGCCGTAATTATTATGAGAACAGCCTATAATATCTCCAATAATCGTTTGGAGACTAACTCCAGGAGGAGAATATCGTGGGCAATCTGGTGAAGTTCAGGGAGGTTCACTTGCAACCGCGCCAAGCGTCATGTAGACCGCTATCCCACCGCGACGCTTTTTCGCTGAATGAATTGCAACGATAATAATAAGAAAATTTTGTTAGTTTCCGTTTTTTGTGAAATAATAGAGAGGTAAAGAAAACAGACTGACAGGTCGATTTTTTGGAGGGAAAAACAATGGCAGAATTAAAACAATTAGAAAAATATGCAGAGTTGGCCCTGAAAACCGGTGTCAACCTGCAAAAAGACCAAACATTGATGATCAATGCGCCGATCGAGGGTGCCGATTTTACACGGATCGTCGTCCGGAAAGCCTATGAGCTTGGAGCCAGGAATGTACATATCAATTGGACGGATGACGAAATATCACTACTTAAATACGAGAATGCCCCGGAAGAAGTTTTGACTGATGTCCCTCAGTGGCATGTGGACAAGCTTGTGTCCTTCGCTGAAAAGGGGGCGGCAGTCTTGTCTATTCGTTCCACGAACCCGGATTTATTAAAGGATATCGACGCAGGTAAAGTGGCGAGGGCTTCCAAAGCCAACGCAGAAGCGATGAAAGAGTTTCGCCAATACACCATGAACGATAGAATCCCGTGGTCGATTATTTCGATTCCTACTGGCGATTGGGCGCAAAAAATCTTTCCGGACCAATCGAAAGAGGAAGCAATGGAAAGCTTGTGGCAGCAAATCTTCAAGATTGTTCGCGTCGACAAAGAAGATCCTGTAGCTGCTTGGGATGAGCACAATGCGACCTTGCGGAAAGCACGCGAATTTTTGAATAGAAAACAATATAAGAAATTGGTTTATAAAGCACCAGGTACAGATATTGAGCTGGAGCTTCCGGAAGGGCACATTTGGAAAGGCGGTTCAGCGAAAACGGAAAAGGGCACGGATTTCAACCCGAATATGCCGACAGAGGAAGTCTTTACATTGCCGGACAAGTATGGGGTGAACGGCACGGTCTCCAGTACCAAACCACTCAACTATGGCGGTAACTTGATTGACGGTTTCAGTTTGACCTTTGAAAATGGAAAGGTTGTCGATTTTCAGGCTGAACAAGGCTATGAAACATTGAAGCATTTGCTGGATACAGATGAAGGGGCAAGACGTCTCGGCGAAATTGCACTTGTTCCGCACGAATCTCCGATTTCTCAGTCCGGTCTCATCTTTTACAATACGCTCTATGACGAGAACGCATCTTGTCATATTGCTTTGGGTAAAGCTTATCCGACCAGCCTGGAGGGTGGTTCGCAAATGGACGATGAACAGCTTGACAAGCATGGTGTCAACGATAGCTTGACTCACGTGGATTTCATGATCGGCTCGGCTGAACTTGATATTGATGGCGTGACTGCAGACGGCAGCACAGAACCAGTATTCCGTAAAGGGAGCTGGGCGTTGGACTTCGACGCCTAAGCAATGCTGGTTTGATATTCGTCCTACCGGGGTACTATCTTGTTAAGATTCGGTGTTTTTCTATAACGACCGAAAGGAGAGTTCACCATGGTAAGACGCAATGAAGGCGAGATGATCGGCTTTCAGTCGAACGCTAACGAGTTCCATAAGTGCTCGAGCTGCGGAAAGCTCTTGTCGACAAGACAAGAGGAAAAAATCAAGCTTTGCAAAGATTGTCAGGAACGGCATAACCAAGATACAACTACCGGGATTTGAAAAAATTCATTTCCTATTGAAAAAGCACGCGGAAGCGTTTCTGCTTCTCCGCGTGCTTTTTCCATTTGGATAATTATCGAACAAGCTTCTTTTGAAAGAAACGACGAAGTGATCTTAATGATGGCAATTTGCTTTTCTTCTGTTTGAATACGAGTGCTTATCAATGTAAAGCGTAGTGTATCTCGCAGCGGTAGCTCCATGTACCGCGTTATCGCTTCGCTTTTAACTTTTTCGGAGACCTTTTTTCACCAAAAGACTAGCGATTAAGCAGAATGCCGTGCTTGACTAAAACAGCTTTGATTGCCGTATAGCTGATAGCAGGATCTATCCTTTCTTTGATAGGCTTCAGTTTTGGTTCATCCAGCTCCTTGCGGGCGGCAAGCACTTCTTCTTCTTCCGATTTTGTAAACAGCCTGTCCCAATCTAGCGGATTGGCCTCTGCATAGGCCTTGAATAAATGATTGGCGGCCGTCTGCTCGGTGATGTCGCGGGAAGATGCAATCTCTGCCAGGGTAGAGCCATCCATGAATAACTGATAGCTTACGAGGTGACTCGGTCTGTCATCTGCCTTCTCTCGTTTTTCCAGAATCCCTTGGCTCGAAACGACAGAGGTTTTCTCCGGTTGTTTTTTCTCCACTTTATCGGCCCACGGCAAAATTGCTTCAAGAAAAGGCACGCCATACTGTTCGAACTTTTTCTCCCCTACTCCTTTTACACGGAGCATCTCTTCTTTTGTTTGCGGGAAGTGACGGGCCATCTCCTTTAATGTTGCATCAGAAAACAGAACATAGGGTGGTACTTTCTCTTCTATCGCTATCTGCTTGCGCAACTGCCGAAGCTCCTCGAACAAGGCTTCGTGGTAATCGGCTGCAGCCGTACTTCTGGCAAAACCGGTTTGAACCCATACTTGCTTACGGCCTTGCAGTACTTCTTTTGCTTGTTTGGTCAGCTTTAGAATTGGATAGCGGTCGTCCCCTGTAGAAAGAATATTTTCTGCCACAAGAAAGTGAATGAAATTGGTCAATTCCTTTTCGGTATATTGGGACATCAGTCCATAAGTCGACAGCTGATCAAATTGAAAGTCCTTTACTTTTTTATCTCTCGAGCCTTTCAGCACTTTGGCTGTTAATCCGGCACCGAACCTTTCGTCCATGCGCTTAATGCAGGACAGGACCATCTGGGCTTCTCTTGTCATGTCTTCCCGATTGTCGCTGTTGAGACAATTGCTGCATTTGCCGCAGTCGTCCACGGCGGAATAATCATTGAAATAATGCAGGATGTACGTTTGCAGGCAACTATGGGTATGACAATAATTGACCATTGCCTGCAGTTTTTTATACTCTTTTGTTTTCTTGTCTTCTTCCATCAGGGATTGCTCGATGAGAAATTTTTGCAGCTGGATATCCTGGCCGGAGAAAAGCAGGATACAATCGCTAGGTTCTCCATCCCTGCCTGCTCTGCCTGCTTCCTGATAATAGGACTCGATATTCATCGGCAGTGCATAGTGAATCACATAGCGAACGTTCGATTTATCGATCCCCATGCCAAATGCATTAGTGGCAACAATGATCGTTTTTTCATCTTGAATAAAAGCATTCTGCGCCTGTTTCCGGTCCTGTTCGGAAAGACCGGCATGATATTTGGCGGCCGCATACCCTTTGCTTTCGAGCAGCTGATGGACCGTATCGGTTTGTTTTCTAGTTGATGTGTAAATGATTCCTGACTCTGCCGGACGCTCCTTCAGGTAATCAAGCACAAAGTCACGTTTACTGCTGCCCTTGACGATATGAAAAGAAAGATTATCTCTGGCAAAACCCGTATTGATAACATGTTCGTCTTCGATGTTCAGAAGTCTGCGGATATCATAGTTCACCTCATCGGTAGCAGTGGCAGTCAAGGCAACAATTACCGGAAGATTAGGCAGCTTGGCCAAAGTGGGCACGATTGATCGATAGCTGGGACGGAAATCGTGTCCCCATTGAGAAATACAGTGAGCTTCATCGAAGGCAATCAAGGACAGGTTGATCGATTTGATTGATTCGATAAACGTAGGTGATTCAAATCGCTCGGGTGCTGCATAAACGAATTTGTAACGGCCGGCCCGCAGCTGCTGCATACGTTCCTGGAATTCTTCAGAGCTTAACGTGCTGTTAATATAGGTGGCGGGGATACCGAGTGAGGACAAGGCATCCACTTGGTCTTTCATCAGCGAGATCAATGGCGAAACGACAATGGCGGTTCCCTCAAGGGCGAGCCCGGGAATTTGATAACAAAGTGATTTTCCACCGCCTGTCGGCATAATGGCGAGCGCGTTTTTTTGACTGGTCACGTACTCGATCACAGCTTGCTGGCCAGGCCGGAAGCTTGGAAAACCAAAGTATTCTTCAAGTATGTGTTGGGCTTTTTCCATTATCATGGTGTTCATCCTTTTCTTTAAGTTCCAAATTGAAATAATCAATACTACTATCCTATCACGATTCTGGACGGACGAGAATTGCCTAACTTTAAATATTTCCGTATCCATCATGTTTAAATTTGCCATTAAAAGGGGAGAAGTTGTCAACATGGTTATAAAAAAAGAGCATAGAAAGATGAGTTTTAAAAACATCAACCTAAATCAGTACAACTGGAAGATGGTCCCTGGGTCTTCGTACAAATACTGCTTATAAATGGAGAGGAACTTTTTGGGGAATGACTAACGGAAAATTCGCTGGCAACACAAGAAGGTCTTGATAAAAAAATAGGGCTGTCCTTGCAGGCGGACAGCCCTATTTGTTATCTGATTATTTATCAAGACTTTGTGCATGTTTTGTCGCTTTTTAAGCTAAATGTTACATGTAAGCAACAACCCTTTACAAAACAGTGTTTCTCAACGGTGATCGATAAATCCGCCAATCGATGCGCCGATAACGGCAGGTAGCAGCCAGCCAAGACCGACAGAGAAAAGAGGAAGCTGTTCGATCCACGGTTGGAAGGCATTCATTTCCAGTCCGAACTCGGTCAGACCCTGGTAGACGCTGACAACAGCTGTCAGCAGGATAGCACCTCGATATACGAGCACCGAACCTTCAAACCACTTGTTCAGAAAGGTAAGCAGCACTAAAACGATGGCAATCGGATAAATGGCGACCAGTACAGGAACAGAAATGGCAATAATTTGATTTAGCCCAAGGTTGGCAATCAAAAAACTAACGATGCTTACCATGGCTGCAATTTGCTTGTACGAAAATCGAGTAGTCTTGGTGAAATACTGAGCGCAGGCAACGGTCAAACCGATGGATGTCGTGAAACAAGCAAGTGCTACAATGATTCCAAGTAGTAGAAGTCCAAAATTTCCAAATACCAATTGGGTAGCACTGGATAATATCTGACCGCCGTTATCGAAATTGCCTTGTGCTGCCATTTTGGCGCCAATCCATCCAAGCGAACCATATACAAGTGTCAGGGCAGCCCCGGATATCATACCTGCTTTTAAAGTGGAGCCCACCAATGCTTTTTTGCTCTGGATACCATTGTCCTTAAAGGCGGTTACGACAATGATGCCAAATGCCAGTGCAGCAATCGCATCCATGGTTAAATATCCTTCCACAAAGCCGCTGAAAAATGGGGCTGTATGGTATTTCTCGCTCGGCGTGCTGGATGGAGATTGCAGGACAAAAAAGCTGCCGATGCAAAGCGCCGCTACGGCAATCAATAAGGCAGGTGTCAACCATTGTCCGATTCGATCGACTAGTTTGGAAGGGTTAAGACTGAACCAATAAACCAATCCGAAAAAAACAACCGTGAATAGGACCAGTATCAAGGTGCGATTTGCGCAAGCCTGTACAGATGGAAGGACACCCATTTCAAAAGCTACATTGGCAGCTCTTGGGATGCCGAAAAACGGCCCGATGGCCAAATAAATGACCGAGGTAAACAACAGGCCGAAAAATGGGTGTACCTTGCTTCCCAATTCGGATGTTTGATCCCTGATAAGGGCGATTGCAACGATTGCAAGGATAGGCAGCCCAACCCCGGTTAAGATAAAACCAATCATGGCAGGCCAAAAGGAAGTACCTGCCTCCAACCCTAAGGTAGGAGGATAAATTAAGTTTCCTGCCCCGAAAAACAGGGCAAATAGCATAAAACCGATTAAAAATGTCTGTTTTACCAAGCTGCATTCCTCCGTAAGCAGGCTCTTACCAAATGAACTAGCTGTATCATCAATAAAAACGTTGCATTTTTTTGAAATATGAAAAAGCAGAACTATACTACCAACGGGATAGCCATTTGTCAATGATACATGGAATAACAAACATAAAGGCGACAGAACAGAAGCACTTCCATTTCATGCGGAAATCGGCGTCTGGCAAACAAACCGTTTTACAAGGACAACAAGCCACTTTACACTATGAGATATCATTTTCCATCGTACGATTTTAATGCAGAAAGGGGTAGAAGTGACATGAGCGATTCCCTTTTATTAGAGATAATGTTGATTGGAGCGCTGGGCGTCGGTTCTCAATGGTTTTCCTGGCACTACCGTCTTCCCGCCATTGTGGTCATGTCGGTAGCAGGATTATTAGTAGGACCGACGCTGGGTTTAATAAATCCAAATGAGGATTTTGGAGATCTATACCGGCCGATTGTATCTGTGGCCGTAGCAATCATTCTGTTCGAAGGAAGTTTGAATCTTCGTTTACAAGATATTAGAGGACTTGGACGGCCTGTTTTCCGAATTGTCACTTTTGGTGCTTTTTTAGCTTGGATGTTGGGCTCGTTGACAGCGCACTATGTTGCTGGTTTATCCTGGGCTGTGTCGTTTGTAATCGGCGGAGTATTCATCGTAACTGGTCCCACTGTCATCCTGCCGTTACTGCGGCAGTCGAAACTGAAACCGAGACCCGCAAAAATTTTAAAATGGGAAGGAATCATCGTCGATCCAATCGGTCCACTCCTTGCGATTTTTGCACTGGAAGTCATTCTGGTTCTCACCAATGCAGGTTACAGTCTATTATCCTTGTTTTTATTCCTTCTGGCATCACTGTTCGCTGTCATTCTCGGCTGGGCGTTCGGCAGAGGCATCGGCTGGATGTTCGAAACTGGTCATGTACCGGAATATTTAAAATCTCCTCTCGTTTTTGCAGCAGTAATCGCCTGTTTCACGATAGCCGATGAAATTACGCATGAGACAGGTCTGCTGGCAGTAACTGCCATGGGGATGACACTGGCTAACATCCGCATCTCGTCCATTCAGGATATGCGGCACTTCAAAGAAAATATCTCGATTTTGTTGATTTCAACGATTTTCATTATGCTTACAGCTTCACTGACGAGAGAAACGCTTCTGCAGATATTTCGGCCGGAAATCATCGGATACGTCCTGTTGATGTTGTTTATCGTCCGTCCGCTGTCGATTTTCTTATCGACGATTCGAACAGATTTATCTAAGTCAGAAAAGCTGCTTGTTGGCTGGATTGCACCGAGAGGGATTGTAGCGCTCACTGTTTCAGGCTACTTTGCCTCCATTTTATATGATGAAGGCTATCAGGATGCGGCGCTGGTGACCTCGATTACCTTTGCATTAGTATTTTTTACAGTTGTCGCCCATGGGTTTTCTATCGGCTGGCTGGCCGGGAAACTGAATCTTTCTGCGGAAGGACGTCCTGGAACAATGATAATTGGAAGCAACAGCTTTACCGTTGCCTTGGCTAAAATTCTTAAGGAAATGGACATCCCGGCGATTGTGTCTGACTCCTCCTGGCAGCGGCTTTCAAAAGCGCGGAATGCCGGAGTCACCTTTCATCACGGGGAAATTTTGTCGGAGCAGACGGATTACCGGATTGATATGACACCATACGATTATTTGATTTCGGCGACCGAATTCGATTCTTATAATGCTTTGGTTGCTACGGCGTTTGTCCCGGCGTTCGGTCGCAATAATGTCTTTAAACTGAGTATTCAAACAGAACGCGGAGATCATGTGGAAGACTTGGACCCTACAATAGCAGGACGGGTTTTGTTTTCGGAAGGAATTTCATTGGAAGGGTTATGCGGCAAGATAGATGAAGGCTATGTGATGAGAAAGACGAACATTACTGAGCAGTACACATACCCAGCCTATCTTGATGACCGTGTCCATGGCACCATTTTGTTGTTTGTCCTGCGCGTCTCTGGGAACGTGGAGTATTATACGAATGAAATAAAATTAAAAGCAGAACCTGGAGATGTAGTAGTCAGTCTGACGCCACCCAGCAAGGAAGTAAATAAAATAAAAGCCAAGCTCGACCAACAGCACGAGGAGCAAAACAATCAGTAAGCAAGGGTACCCTAATCAATCTTTTTCAGTAAAAAACAGTAACGATACACCAAGTAGCAGCCCAATTGGCCATCTAATAGGGCTGCTACTTTTCATGGCACCATGTATGCTAATGTTTGTTCGATCAACCTTTTACGCTTCTAATTCATCCAGTTGCTTGTTCAGACTGGCTAGTTCTTGTTCCATATCAGCCAGTTGTCTTTCCGCATTGGCAGTATTTCCTCCGACAGAGTCAAGTTTCTCCAAGTCGGCTTGAATCCGCATATAATCAGATTTTAATTCACTGATCCGGTTTTCGATTTCTTTTTTTGTCATGTATACCACTCCCTTTAATAAAACTGTATGCCAGCAAGTAGTCTTCGTCAACCAGCAGGCTTTGTAAATAAATAGTAGAAAGTACCTCGGGGATAGGTTAAACTACTAAAAAGAGTGAGAGGGGGAACAGGGATGGAAGTCTTGCAGACAGAAGATGTTCGTGATTTTTTTGAACAGGCAGCATCCTTATTGGTAGCAAAAGAAGCCTGCAACAATCTTGGATTGGGGATTCTGAACAGGATGATGGAAAAAGGAAGTGCAGCACAAGGTTCAGCCCAGCCATATTTGGGGCTGGTCAAAGAAGCAGGAAAACCGGTATATGTTTTTCTTCAAACACCGCCGCACAATCTGATTCTTCCCGATATCGACACGAGCCGTCCGGAAATATTTAGTCTTATTGCCCGACACCTTTACCACCAGGGCATTCACTTTCCTGGTGTGGTGGGCCCTGTTGAAGCAGTTCGGCCTTTTGGAGCCAAATGGGAGCAACTAACTGGAAAAAAAGCAGAAGTGGAAATGAAACAGCTTATTTACCGGCTTGATGAGGTGAATCCGTTAGAAACAGAAGGCGGCAGTCTTACCCTTGCAGATGAAAAGGAGGAGGCGTTGATCAAAGCCTGGCTGGTCGGCTTTGGGAAAGAAGCAAAAGTAGCAATGGACGAGGTGCGGGCAGGTGAAATGGCCAAGGATTTCATTGCATCTCGATCCGTCTATCTATGGGTGGTGGATGGCCGCCCCGTATCGATGGCTAATCAATCAAGAAAGACGAAAAACGGCGTCACCATCAATGCGGTTTATACACCGGGTGCTTATAAGCGGAATGGGTATGCCACGGCACTTGTTGCCGCCCTCTCCCAGAAACTGCTCGATGACGGAAATCTGTTTTGCAGTTTGTACACGGATGAGGCGAACCCAACTTCCAATGGAATATATCAAAAGATCGGCTACCAAGTTGTCGGCGAGTCTATCATGTATAGCTTCGTTAAAAAGTCCACGCTGTCGTGTTGATTCCAAACAGGTTGTTAACATAGGTAGGAATTGATGTGCGCGGGCAAAAAGAGGATCAATAGAATAGAGGTTTCAGAAGCAGGAGCAAATCGCCCACCTAAAAGGATCCGCCCAAAAGTTTTAAAACGGCTTATGGGGCGGGTCCTTTCTACTGTTCACCGAAAAGCTTTAGTTCTGGTTTGTGAACGAAAAACCAAATGCAGATAGCATGAAGGTCAAAAAGTGGCATTCTATATGGCAAAAAATCTTCACTCGCTCTCCGGTGGATAGGAGAAAGGACGCCCATCCAGTTCTGATTTAAGCGGCATCCTGAGGCGTTTCTTGTTTTTTCTGTGCGTGGAATGGGTATAGGAAGTCCCTTTTTCGATTGATATGCCCAGAGTCCTAGAAAAATGGTAAGCCTTGATCTGAAGCCTGATTTGGTTAGTGTTGCAATCGGATGCAATTTTCTGTGTAGTTAGAATTTTAAAGCATTTACTATCTTATCCAAGCAAATATAAACATCTTAGAGATATAAAAGAATAAGCTGGTTATATGGTGTATGACTCGATTTAATCAGAATATTCATAGATTGAAGAATGTAAATATTAGGTATAAAGTTATATATATGCCTATAGGCACTCCAAGCATTTCTCCGAAATTGTGCTTCATTTCTTTTATCCGCAGTGGAGGTGATTCTGCTCACGTGATATTCAGCTGAAGGTGAAATCCATACGGATAACAAGAATTTTTACTTACTAATAAGCGTCTGCTCAAGTGCACAGCAAATGCTTTTTTTACTTAAGAAATTCAGGGAGGTTTAATTAGTTAATGAAAAAATACTTATCGGGTCTAGTACTAGGTTTAGTGTTGATTTTTGCATTGGCAGCATGTGGCTCTGACGACAGCAGTGACGGAGATGCCAGTGGTAATGAAGGAGACGGCGGCAAGCTGGCCGAACTTCAGGATGCAGGTAAAGTAACCATCGGTTTTGCCAATGAAAAGCCTTACGCTTATGAGGAAGATGGAGAATTAAAAGGGGAAGCCGTAGCCATCGCTAAAGAAGTATTTAAAAATCTTGGTATAGATGAAGTAGAAGGACAGCTTGCTGATTTCAGCCAGTTGATTCCAGGCTTGCAGGCAGGTAAGTTCGATGTAGCGACTGCCGGTATGGCTATCACGCCTGAACGATGTGAAAATGCCGACTTTGGAGAACCGGAAATTAAATATGGGGAAGGCCTCATCGTCGAAAAAGGCAACCCTCACAATATTACCAGTTATAAGGACATAGCGGACAATGAGGACATTACCGTCTCTGTTATGTCAGGTGCTACGGAAATCGACTTTCTGCAGCAGGAAGGTGTAAGCGAAGATCAGATTTCGGAAGCCCCGGATATTCCGGCAACGTTCTCTGCTGTTGAATCTGGACGTGCCCAGGCAACCACTGGTACGGAAATGACGATTAAAATGGCGCTGGAATCTGCCGACACAGATGCACTGGAATTCGTGGAAGGCTTTGAACAGCCGGATATCGATGGCGTGCCAAGCTATGGTGCAGCAGTTTTCCATCCTGATAATGATGACTTGAGAGAAGCTTACAACGAAGAATTACAAAAATTAAAAGACAACGGCGAAATTGCCGGTTTGATTGAACCATTCGGTTTTTCTGAAGAAAGTAATGTCATTACCGAAGACATTACGACCGAAGAGCTTTGTCAAGGATAATAGGGGAGAAAAAATAATGTAAAGCAGGCCCCCTCATGTCAGGGGGCCTGCTTTTCCCGGTAAAGAAAGGGTGAATCCGCATTAGTGATCTTACTGAAATCTTCTCCGTATTAATGAAGGGGATCAACATAACGATAACTGTACTGATCGCTTCGGCGATATTATCATACTTAGTCGCCTTTATCGCTGGGTTCGGCAGGTTGTCGAATAATATTTTTATAAGGAAATTCACCGGTTTCTATGTAGAGGTCTTCCGGGGAACATCCTTGATTGTCCAGTTATTCTGGTTTTACTATGCACTTCCAGGACTTTTTGATATTCAATTGTCCAGTGATTTTTGGGCAGCGGTGATCGCTATCGCAATGAATTATGGTGCCTATATGTCTGAGATTGTCCGCGGCTCGATTCTTTCCGTTGCCAAAGGACAGAGAGAAGCTGCTACAGCTTTGAATATGTCCAGATTTCAACGTATGCGGCTTGTTATCTTACCACAAGCAGTACGGATGATGCTTCCTGAATTTGGTAACTATCTGATTCAGATGCTAAAGGCTACGTCTCTGGTTTCCCTGGTAGGATTGACAGATATCCTTTATCATGGCGACATATTCAGAAGTACGCACCTGTCACTGGCGCCGACTGTGTATATTCTGATTCTGATCTTTTACTTCATTTTAGCGCTTCCGTTGATTTGGCTGACTCGTTGGGCAGAAAAACAATCATCGAAGGGAGTGGCTAGTGAATGACTTGGAATTGGAACTATGTAGTTGAATCGTTACCCGCTATCTTCCAGGGTATGTGGATTACACTGGGACTTACAATAGCCTGTTATCTGTTTGCCATGTTGTTTGGTTTTGTCTGGACTTTTGTACGCCGGATTCCTTGGAGGCCATTGCAAATGGCCGTTGCGTTCATCATGGAATTCATCCGTTCGACACCGCCGTTGGTCCAATTATTTTTTCTGTATTATGCATGGCCGATGGTTCCGTATGTCGGTTTGACATTGGACCCGATCACGGTGGCTATCATTGGTCTTGGTGTTCATTTTAGTACCTATATAGCTGAAATATATCGCTCAGGTATTGAGTCGATCGATAAAGGGCAATGGGAAGCGGCCACTGCATTGAACTTGTCATTAAAGGATAAATGGACGAAAATCATTTTGCCTCAGGCAATACCGCCGACAATCCCGATGCTCGGGAACTATTTGATTATCATGTTCAAGGAAGTACCGTTGACTTCCACGATTGGTGTTGCCGGAATGCTTCATGCGGCAAACAATTTTGGCTCGAAGAACTTTGCTTATTTAGAGCCGTTGACCTTAGTGGCGTTGTTCTTCCTGGTGATGAGTTATCCGACAGCCGTACTTTTCCGCAAGCTTGAACAGAGAATGAATCGCCGGTTCGACAAAAATAATCCGACAGGCAAAATAGATAAAGGAGTTGTCACGTGATGGCAAAACCAATTGCAGTATATAATGATGTCCACAAATCATTTGGAGATGTGGAAGTTTTAAAAGGAATTGATCTGGAAATCGCTCCGGCAGAAAAAGTAGCGCTAATTGGGCCGAGTGGATCCGGGAAGACCACCATCATCCGTATGCTGATGACTTTGGAACAGCCGACTTCCGGCACCATCGTCGTCGATGGCCAATACTTATGGCATATGGAAAAGAACGGGGAGCTTGTCCCGGCCAATGAGAAGCATCTGCGGCAGGTTCGCGGGGATATCGGCATGGTATTTCAGCATTTTAATCTGTTTCCGCACATGAGCATCCTGGAAAACTGCATGGTTGCTCCGATAAATGTAAAAGGGGTGCCTAAAAAGGAAGCCAGGGAGCGATCCGCGGAAATGTTGGAAAAGGTAGGACTGGGAGACAAGCTCGACGATTATCCGAGCCAGCTTTCAGGTGGTCAGAAACAGCGGGTCGCAATGGCAAGAGCATTGGTAATGCGCCCGAAAATCATGTTGTTTGACGAGGTGACCTCTGCTCTCGATCCGGAGCTGGTCGGTGAAGTATTGGAAGTCATTCGTGATATCGCCAAAGAAGGCGAAATGGCAATGGTGCTTGTTACGCATGAGATGGATTTTGCACGTGATATTGCCGACCGGGTCGTATTCCTGGACGAAGGCAGGATTGCTGAGCAGGGGACGCCTGAGCAAGTATTGGAAAACTCGAAGAGCGAACGATTGAATTCGTTTCTCAGTCGTTTTCGTTCCTGATAAAAACGGCATGGTTCCGATCAAGCACCGGAACCATGCCGTTTTTTGTTTTATCGATCTTTATAGCATCTTACTTGAATTACGGGCGAAACGGGTTTTAAGCCGATTTGTTCTAATAATCGTGTTTAAAACTAAAAGGAATGTCCGAAAAAGCTTTGTGTGAACAAGTCTTTTACTTAAAATATTTTTTGGTCTTCCTCTGGTTGTTTTTTCTGCCACTCATGATAGAAATGGGAGATGATCGTTTTTACTACCGCGTATGCAGGGATAATGAACAACAGTCCAATAAAGCCTGCGATGCTGCCTGCAGCCAGAATCAATGTAATAATCGTCAAGGGATGAAGCGACAAAACTTTCCCCATCACGTTCGGTGAAATCAAATTGCTTTCAATTTGCTGCGCTATCACCATCACCAGTATCGCCCACACAGCCATCATCGGATCCTGGAAGAAGGCAACCAGTACAGCGGGAACGGCTGATAAAAAGGGACCGACGAACGGAATAAAATTCATGATCAGCCCAAACAACGCCAAGGTAAGCGAATAGGGCAGATGGATGACTAAATAGCCGATATATAACATGAAGCCGACACAAACACTGACAATGAACTGTCCCTGTATAAAAGAAGCCAGTGTATGGTTGATACTGTCGGCTAAACGCCTGAAGCTTTCTGCTCTATTTGTGCTTAAGAACTGGGAGACGAAGGGCACAAACTTGTGGCCATCTTTCAACATAAAGAACAGGAAGAACGGGATCAGTACAAAGGCGAATAAGAACCCGAACAACTGTCCGAGAAAATCAATCAAGAATCCAACAAAATTTTGGGCATAATCATTTAAATTGTTGGTGATATTTTCGATCGTGGTGTCTATTTGACTTGGAATCATATCCTGATTGTCTCGCCAGTTATCGATCAATTTTTCGCCGCTCTCAACCATTTTCGGTATGTTATCAGTAAGTCTGGTGAATTGCTCCTGCACAATCGGTGCAATAAAGTTGGATGTTAAGTAAATGACGCCGATGATGAGAAGGAATACGATGATAATTGCCAGGATCCTATTGATCCGCATTTGCTCCAATCTGCGTACCAGCGGCATTGTAATGTAGTAGAGCAGTCCCGCTCCGATAATCGGTACAGCAATCGAAAGCAGGTAGGCTCCTACAGGTGCAAAGATGAATTTGGTAATCGAAATCAAGTAGACGAGCATGAAGATCAGGATAGCTACAATCAAACCCTGAACCCATTTTTTCTGGAAGATTGACAAGTGCGACCACAACCTTATAAAGTGTTTTTCCCTATTATATAATAAATTGGTTAAAGAAAAGAGAGAACGGAAAAAATTTTACTAGATTTATTTTGAAGTCCAGCTCATCGAAACGACAAAATAATTTTCTCAAGGCTTCTCTCTATCCTGAACAGAATGACTGTTAAGCACAACCGGAGGGGATCATCCATTATTTTACAGTGCTTTTCGATGAAAGAATGCATAAACCCTTTGAAAACCGGGTATGTATTTTTCATGGATAAATAGAGGAAATCAATATTTTATGGTAAGCTTTTTTTAGTAATCGGTATTTATCGTGAAGGAGGATATATATGTCTTGGAAAACTACATACAACAAATGGTCAGCCTTTCCGGAGCTTGATCCAGCTTTAAAAAAACAACTCGAAGAAATGCAGGGATCAGAGAAAGAGCTAGAGGATGCTTTTTATAAAGAATTGACATTTGGTACCGGAGGCATGCGCGGAATGCTGGGCCCAGGTACGAATCGGATGAATATTTATACGATTCGCAAGGCGGTGGAAGGTCTCGCCAACTATGTGAAAGAAAATGTTAAGGACTATGCTGATCGAGGAGTGGCTATTGCCTATGATTCACGGTATAAATCACAGGAATTTGCTGTCGAGTCTGCCAGAGTTCTAGGAGCTCACGGCATTAAAGCACATGTGTACGAATCACTTCGTCCGACGCCGGTGTTATCTTTTGCCGTACGGCATTTACAAGCTGCAGCTGGTATCATGATAACGGCCAGCCACAATCCACCGGAATATAATGGCTTTAAGGTATACAATGAAGATGGCGGTCAGATGCCTCCTGCAGAAGCGGCAGAAGTGATCACCAATGTGCAGAAAGTCGACAATGAACTAGAAATCCCGGTCGCAAGCCAGCAGGAAATAGAGCAGCAAGGCCTGCTTAATTGGATCGGCAAGGAAGTGGATGCTGCCTACTTAGAGCAACTGAAAACCATCTCCCATATGAGTCCGGAGAAACACGCTAACGATAATTCGCTGCAAATTGTGTTCACACCCCTGCATGGCACCGCCCATGACATGGTGCTGAATGGATTACAGCAACTGGGCTTTAAACACGTCCACGTTGTTGAAGAGCAAGCGAAGCCAGATCCGGAATTTTCAACCGTCGATTCACCAAATCCGGAAGAACATCAAGCGTTCACATTAGCCATTCAGCAAGGAAAGCAACGGGATGCCGATATTCTTGTCGGAACCGACCCTGATGCAGACAGACTAGGTGTTGCCGTCAAAGATGGCAACGGTTCTTACCAAGTGTTGACTGGTAACCAGCTTGGCACATTGATGCTCGATTATTTGCTATCTCATACCAGTGAGTCCGACAGACAGAATGGCAAACTGATCAAAACGATTGTCACCACGGAGCTCGGCAGGACAGTAGCCAGACACTACGGTGTAGAAACAATCGATACATTGACAGGCTTCAAATACATTGGGGAAAAAATCAAAGAATTCGAGTCGACAGGGGAGTCGTTTTTGTTTGGTTATGAAGAAAGTTATGGTTACTTGATCGGCGATTTTGTCCGTGATAAAGATGCGGTTCAATCCACGATGATTGCTTGTGAAATGGCCAGCTACTGGAAGCAGAAAGGCAAGACATTGCTGGAAGCGTTGGAAGGCCTGTATGAGCAGCACGGTTTCTACTTCGAGGATATGTCATCCCTGACATTGAAAGGGAAGGATGGTGCCGAGCAAATCGCCGCGATTATGGAGGATATCAGGGAAAATCCTCTTACAGAAATCGGAGGTCTGGAAGTCATTGCGACGGAAGACTATCAAACATCGGAACGCCGCTATGTACAAACGGAAAAAACAGAGCGGATCGACCTCCCGGCGGAAAACGTCGTGAAGTACCTGCTGGCTAAAGACGGCTGGGTATGCCTTCGTCCTTCTGGTACAGAGCCGAAAATCAAGTGCTATTTCGGTGTTTCCAGTCCAAGCAGGCAAGAAAGTGAGCGGCTTCTGGAGCAATTGAAACAGCAAATGAACGAACGAATCAACTCGGTTATACATGAATAATATAATGCATAAGGAAGACAGTTCCAGGCAAGGATAATATTGTGTCCTGGAGGTCATTCCCGCCAAAGTTGGCCAGTTTTTGATAAATTAGTTGACTTTGATGATAGGGATGTTATGATATAACCATCTAAAGGGGAGTAGCTGTACAATTTAAGTCGTCATTTCGAGAGTCAATCTCCGGCTTAATTGGCAACCGACGTTGTTAGCGAGACCTTTACCACCAGGGTAAAGGTCTCTTTTTATGGTCTTTACCGGGTCACGGTGGAGGCCGTTTTTATTTGGGCCAAAAAAGCAAAACAGGAGGAGTTGTTTTAGCATTGGATCTTCAATTATTGATCGAATATGGTTGGGTACTTATCGTCTTGGTAGGATTGGAAGGTATTTTGGCTGCAGATAACGCATTAGTGTTGGCAATCATGGTCAAGCATCTACCGGAAGATAAACGAAAAAAAGCATTGTTCTACGGTTTGGCTGGTGCATTCGTCCTTCGTTTTGGTTCCTTATTCATCATTTCGTTTCTGGTCGATGTATGGCAAGTACAAGCAATTGGTGCCGCCTACTTATTATTCATAGCTATCAAGCATTTATATGATAAGTTTTCCAAGCGTGGAAACGAAGAAGAGGAAGTCGAAGCAGATGCAAAAGGAAGTGGGTTTTGGACGACGGTCCTTAAAGTGGAAATTGCCGACTTGGCTTTTGCTGTCGATTCGATTCTTGCTGCAGTAGCATTGGCGGTGGCGCTTCCTCCCACGGATCTGCCGGATATAGGGAGCTTGGACGGGGCTCAGTTCGGTGTCGTATTCGCTGGCGGGATGATAGGATTGATTATCATGCGGTTTGCCGCAAATTTGTTTGTCAAACTGCTGCATGATCGTCCTGGTTTGGAAATCGCCGCTTTTATCATTGTCGGCTGGGTAGGTGTCAAGCTTTTAATCACCGTGCTTGCGCATGATGCCATCCATATTCTGCCGCATGACTTTGCGCACTCTACTGTTTGGAAATTGATTTTCTACGGTGTGCTTGTTGCCATTGCTGTAGCCGGCTGGTTCTTATCCAGCAACAAGGAAACCGAAAAACAAGCATAAGCGTCAGATAAAGGATTGGCACAAAGCATAGAGGCCAACGCGAAAACCGAGCGATGATTCGAACGTTAAACATTCGAACTCGTTCGGTTTTTCTTTTAGATTGGCAGACCAAATCGCAGTTCAAACAACATAAAGACAATAACTATTGTCACTATGTTAATTGGTAATAATGTTAGTTTTAATGCCCTAGTGCGTAATTGTAATTCTATTTTAAATAATATAGAGTTTGTGAAATAATGTCTTAAACTAACGGAGGCAAGGTACGCAGACTTGACCGGGAAGAGCACGAGCTGAAGATCCACTTGGTAAAACGGTTTTCTTTACCAAGTTAGCTGAAGCCGTGCCTACGGAAAGCAAAGTACCTTGCAGGAGTGTTTGTTCCCATACATCAAGCCAGAATGCTTTCCTATTTCCTAAGTTCATTCGCATGCCCTTCGCTGTTTCTTCCTTAGTGTAATCAACCCTTTTTTTCAATCGGATTTATTATGCTCCCCCATTTCTTTATATTGGAGCGAATAGGCATTTTATTTCCACTTTATGCAGGAGGCGCCTTACAATAAGGACAGACTCAGCAATAGAAAGGAAGTTTGTGATGGCAACGCACTCTTTTCATTTGAAGGCAGATTGGCCTGGAGGAAGGAACACGGTTGGTCGCATCGAAGCAGGTAACCTGAAAACAAAGATATCCATTCCCCCTGAAATGGATGGACCGGGGGTGGGCACCAATCCAGATGAAATGTTGTTGGGAGCTGCAGCGACTTGTTATATCATTACACTCGGTGCGATGATTGAGCGTGCTGGTCTTCCGCTTGAGAGTATGGATCTAAATTCAGAGGGAATCGTGGATGTCACGAACGGGGTCTTTACTTATCAGAAAATCGTCCATCGTCCGTCCGTCGTCCTTAAACAAGGAAGCTCTGAAACGGAATTGGCCAAAGTCAGACAACTTGTCGAAAAGGCAGAGCAGTCTTGTATGATTTCCCGGGCGGTAATGGGAAACGTCGAATTACAGTTGGAACCGGATGTGTCTATTGCTTCCTGATTCGAGGAAAGTGATAGTGATTTTTCCATGAATGCTCAAGCAACTTTTGCTTGGGCATTTTTTATTGACCAAAAGTGGATGGCAGCTCTGCCCTATTCCGGCAGGATAAATCGACAGGGGAAAATCTCCTTTGTTCGCTCCATGAATAAGCAATATATTTATAAAACGAAACCGTTCCTATTTACAAAACGAAATCATTACGATATAATTCTTTTGGTACAATACTCAACTATATTTTCAGGGGAGGAAAATGATGAATAAAAAAGTATTATTCGGTATGCTGTTTTTCATCCTGCTGCTGGCCGGATGCGGAGCTTCTTCGGTCCAACAGGAAGAGGAAGGAAAGGATAAGTTGACAGTATATACGACCCTATATCCTTTACAAGACTTTGCCGAAAAAATCGGCGGAGATTATGTGGAAGTAGAATCAATTCTGCCGGCGGGGGCAGATGCGCATACATTTGAACCAACATCCAACACGTTGGTCGACATTGCTGAGTCGGATGCCTTTATTTACATAGGCGCTGGAATGGAATCCTATGCGGAAACGATTTCTGAAGCAGTAGAATCGGAGGATGTATCCATGGTTGAAGCTACTGATGGCGTTTCCCTGCTTGCTTCTACTCACAATCATGATCACGAAGGAGAAGCAGGCCATGATCATGATGGAGAAGAAGCACATGACCATGAGCACGAGGGAGAAGATGTCGAAGAAGATGAGGAAGAATCCGCAGACGCTGGGGTAACAGAAGCAGAGCATGACCATGGTGATTATGATCCGCATGTATGGATTGACCCTATCCGTTCAATCGACTTGGCTGAAAACATTAAGGACAGTCTCGTGGACTTGATGCCAGAACATCAACAAGCATTTGAAGACAACTTTGCTGATTTGGAGGAAAAACTGCGCGAATTAGATCAATCTTTCCATCAGACGGTGGAAAATGGGGAGAAACGGGAAATCCTTGTTTCACATGCCGCTTTTGGGTACTGGGAAGATGCTTATGGTCTTGAACAGATTGCTGTATCTGGTTTATCAACCGCCCAGGAGCCATCCCAAAAACAATTGGAAACCATTATCGAAGAATCTGAAGAACATGATTTGCAATACATTCTCTTTGAGCAAAATGTAACCCCGCGAGTCGCAGAGGTAGTCCAAAAAGAAATTGGCGCTGAAACACTTCGTGTCCATAACTTGGCCGTACTGACCGAAGAGGACATTGAAAACCAAGAAGACTATTTTAGTTTGATGGAAAAAAACCTGGAAACGATAAAAACAGCCATCCAATAATTAATGGGAGTTCGTTCGCTCCAACGGTTTAATCATCGTTACAAGAAAAGCAAACCATTTTCCCTAGTGGCTTGCTTTTCTTAATTTTATTTGAGGGTGGCGCTTGCTTGGCGGTCATAGAACTGGCAGTTAAAGCAGAACGATCGAATTTTTCCAATTGTCTACTATCTTTACTTCGAGATTTGTGGAATAATGGAAGAAAAAGTGAAGGGAAGTTTTATGAATGGGTAATCATGCTGAGGCATTGAAAAAGTATGCCAGATTGGCGGTTCAAACAGGTGTCAACCTGCAAAAAGGACAGGGTCTGATTATCAATGCTCCTGTGGAAGCTGCCGAATTCACACGAATGGTAGTGAAAGAAGCTTATCAGGCAGGCGCTAAAAATGTCCATTTGGAATGGAACGATGAAACACTTACTTACTTGAAAATGAAAAATGCTCCGATGGAAGTCCTGGAAAATTATCCGAAATGGAAAGCGCAGGGACTGGAAGAAATGGTCAAGGATGGCTACGCATTACTTACGATTTATGGAGAAAATCCCGACTTACTGAAGGATATCGATGGCAAGCGAATCGCAGCAGCCAACAAGGCAGGCGGTGAAGCACTCAGTGAGTACCGGGACTATATCATGAATGATAAGGTATGCTGGTCGATTGTCGGATATCCGACAGCTGCCTGGTCGAAAAAAGTTTTTCCAGATCTCTCTTCTGAAGAAGCGCAGGAAAAGTTATGGGAAAAAATCTTCAGCATCACCCGTGTCGATCAGGAAGACCCGGTCAAAGCCTGGGCAGACCACAATGAAACGCTGCGCAAAGCACGTGCGTACTTGAATGATAAACAATACAAGCAGCTTATCTATCGAGCGGATGGAACCGATTTGACCATCGATCTGCCAGAAAATCATATTTGGCACGGCGGCTCGGCTGTTTCTGCTGGAGGAGTCGAGTTCAACCCGAACATGCCTACGGAGGAAGTTTTCACCATGCCGCACAAGTATGGGGTGAATGGGACGGTGAAAAGCACCAAGCCTTTGAGCTATGGCGGCAATTTAATTGAGAACTTTTCGTTGACCTTTGAAAAAGGGAAGGTTGTCTCGTTTTCTGCAGAAAAAGGAGAAGAAACCCTGCAACACTTGCTTGATACGGATGAAGGCTCACGCCGACTGGGGGAAGTCGCGCTAGTTCCGCACGAATCCCCGATCTCCCAGTCTAAAATCATCTTTTTCAACACCTTGTTTGATGAAAATGCTTCATGTCATTTGGCGTTGGGAAAAGCATACCCGACAAATATAGAGCATGGTCCGGAAATGGACAAGCAGCAGTTAGACGAGCACGGAGTAAATGATAGTCTTAACCACGAAGACTTCATGATGGGATCTGCTCAGCTGGACATTGACGGGGTTACGCAGGATGGTAGCAAAGAGCCGGTCTTCCGTAACGGAAGCTGGGCGATATCATTTTCCTGAATTTAATTGCTTTTGCTAATAAATTGTTTTAACTGTTCTAGATTTTGGCTGTCTCTTGCCTGGTTATATCCGGCAAAGGGGCAGCCTTTTTCTTGTACCCGCTGGACGGTGTTTTCCAGTGTGAACTGGTCAGGGGAAAGCCGCTCGGTGATTTCTTCCCAAAACAATGGTGCAGATACCGTGGCAGCATCGTTTTTTCGTGGTGAATAGGGGGCGATCAATGTTTTGTCCCTGCCATGCTGAACATAGTCCACATAAAGCTTGTTACCACGATTCTTTTTCAGCCTCTCGGTAGTGAACAAATCATCATGCTGTTTGACCAAAAGCATTGCCAATGCTTGCGTAAAAGTCGCTGTATCGTTGTAGGAAAGACTGTTTTCCGGGATGGGTATGTAAACTTGTATTCCTTTATTTCCCGAAGTCTTTACAAACGATTTCAGCAGCAGCTGATCAAGCATCTTTTTCAACAACTGTGCCGCACAGACGGCAAGACGGAACTCACTAATCGAAGGCGGATCTAAATCAAATACGATTTCAATGGGGTCAGTCCCTCCCATATATTGAAAAGGGACGTGATATTCCATGGCGCCATGATTGCCAAGCCAGACTAGTGCTTCGGATGAGCTGCAGTGGAGCAGGGTGTCTTCGCCGCTTTTGTCTCCAGCCAGAAAATCCGGTGCATAATCTGGTAAATGCTTCTGAAAGAAGGAATCCCCATCCACTCCTTCAGGGCAGCGAATGACCGTGAGCGCCCTGTTTTTCAGAAACGGAAGCATATAAGGGGAAATTTTCCGAAGATAATGAACCAAGTCCCCTTTCGCTAGCTTTTTTTTCGGATAAAATGGCTTTTCCTGATTGCTCAAGTCAATGCTTGAAGGCAGCATAGCCAGTCCTTGTTTAGCCCGTTGCCAGGTACACTGCTCGGGCTGTAAATCAATCCGGAAGCCACGAAAAACCGGTTCACGAAGTTCACCGTCCTGAATATCCAGGCAATGGATATCCACACAAATCGCTGGTGGTAGCTTGACTTCATTCCCTGTCTTTTCCCCTTTAGAATCGGCCAATTTTTTCAGCATAGCCAGTGGTTCTCCCTCTAATCCGTGCTTGAATTTTCCAATCGAAACGAGTGCTTCATCACGATAAACAGCTGCATCAAAATAGCCATTGGAAAGCGAGTAACCAGTGATGATGCAGCTGATAACCCGCCAATTTTTCACTTTAAGCCAATCGCGGTGAGTTTTTCCGGGAACATAACGACTTTCACGCCGTTTCCCGACCATGCCTTCTCCTCGATGCTCTGTGATCTTTATCCACAGTTTTTTCCAGTTATCAAAACTTTCTATGTAGCCAAGCCGTTTGGCCCAATCAACCGGCCGCCTGACTTCCAGCTGATTAAATAAATCAGCCAATTTTTCTTTGCGTTCCAGGTAAGTTAAGGCACATAAATCTTTCTCTTCCAGTAACAGCAAATCAAAACAAAGGAAGTGGGCTGGACGTACTTTGGCTGCTTTTGCAATCGTGGTTTCTGTTTTAAAGCGCCCGCGCTGTTGGATCAGCGGAAAGTTGGCCTGGTAGGGTGTATTAAGGATGACGATTTCCCCGTCCAGCGTTAACGGAAGCAGTTCTTCCACCCGTTGCTGCTCTTTTCGGCAAAATGCAAGAATCTCTGGAAAGTTCTTGCTTAAGTCCTTACCATTACGGCTAATCAATTTGATGCTGTCCTTTTTCCAGTAGAGAACCGCTCTGAACCCATCGTATTTTGTTTCAAACACCCATTCTTTCCCTTTTGGTATTGATTCGTTGGCAATTGGCTGCATCAGTTTCATCGTTGTAATCTTCCTTTATCCAGTGATCGTTATCATAAATAGTCTTTTCTTTTTGCATAGGTGTTAGTCATAAATCCTGGCGATTTCGACAAAATAAGCATAAGCAAGCAAGAAAGGAGGATAATCATGCACACGATGTGGAAAGGGACAATCAGCTTCGGACTGGTCAATATTCCGGTGAAGCTCCATGCCGCAACGGAAAACAAAGATGTTAAATTGCGGCAACTGCATAAGGAGTGTCAATCACCGATTAAATACCAAAAGGTCTGTCCGGTATGTGAAAGAGAAGTGGAATCCGAAGAGATCGTCAAGGCCTTCGAATATGCGAAAAACAAATTTGTTGTGCTGACCGACGAGGAGATGGCTGAACTGCAGGAAGAGCACACGGATAAAGCCGTGGAAATCGTTGATTTCGTACAACTGGAGGAAATCGATCCGATTTACTTTGAAAAAAGCTATTATTTATCGCCTAATGAAGGGGGAGGAAAAGCGTACACCCTCCTAAGACAAGCCTTGGCTGACAGCGGGAAAATAGGGGTAGCCAAGATGGTGATCCGCTCTAAAGAGCAATTGGCTGCCATCAGAGTGTACGAAAATACACTGGTCGTGGAAACCATCCATTATCCAGACGAAGTAAGAGACGTGAAAGAAGTGCCGAATGTCCCTGAAGATGCCAAAGCAGACCCGAAAGAACTGGATACGGCAAAAATGTTGATTGATCAGCTAACAAGTGAATTCGACCCGGAAAAATATAAAGACAATTACCGGACAGCACTGCTCGATTTAATCGAAGAGAAGAAAAACGCCGATGAAACAGCGACTGCTCAAGATAAGCCAGTTCCTGACAATGTCCATAACTTGATGGAAGCGCTCGAAGCTTCGCTGGATAGAGCCAAAAACGATAAACCAGACCAGCCAGCAGAAAAGAAAAAAACCACCAGCCCGAAAAAACCAAAAAAGAAAATGAAAAAAAATGCATAAAAGGGTCAGTCCCCCACCCTGTTACCACTGTAACAGGGTAAAGTTTTTGCAAGGCTTTGCATTTTTTTTACAAGCTGTTTAAGTTACATGTCAATTCCATAACAACCTCTTTAAATCGTTCATCAGGATGCGAAAAGATGATTAGAATGGGTATTAATTAAACAGGAAGAAAAGTATGATGATTTTTTTCGCGGAGGAATGAGAACGATGAAGAGGGATGCTTTTTTTGACAATGCCAAGTTCCTGCTGATTTTTCTGGTTGTTTTCGGTCACTTGATTCAACCGCTAAAAACCGATTCAGCAGTAATCAATGTTTTATATCATTGGATTTATCTATTTCACATGCCGGCGTTTATCCTGTTATCGGGATTCTTTGCCAAAGGATCGGGAAGTAAGGGGTATATCGTAAAGTTATCGAAAAAACTGCTTTTACCGTACATGATTTTCCAATTGTTCTATACCATCTATTACTTTTTTATCGGAAAAGGGGACTGGATGGCAGCTCCTTTTTACCCCCACTGGTCCCTTTGGTTCTTATTCAGCTTGTTCTGTTGGCACTTGCTATTAATTGTATTCAGCAAGCTGCCGATGTTCAAAGGTCTCGCAGCAGCAGTCATGCTGGGAATAATGGTTGGTTATTTTGACACTATCGGCCATTCGTTCAGTTTATCCAGAACGTTTGTCTTTTTTCCATTTTTCCTGCTTGGCTATTGGCTGACCAAAGAACAGGTGATGCTGGCAAAAACCAAGCTGGTGAAATCGGCGTCGCTTATCATCATGACAGCAGCCGTTTTGGTTATAAGTATCTATCCTGATTTTTCAACAGACTGGCTGCTCGGATCCAAGTCGTACGCAGCGATGGATGCGTCCACTTCGGGTGGACTTTCTAGACTGGCCGTCTATGCTTCTGCGCTGGTTATGACTTTCAGCATCTTCGCCTGGGTACCGCGGACGCCTGGATTATGGACCGAATTTGGGAAGCGGACGTTGTATGTTTACTTGCTTCACGGATTTTTCATTCAATATATCCGCCAGGAAGACTGGCTTTTCTACAACCATCCAGTCGATATCATTGGTTTTGCGGCCGTTTCCATGGCAATCGTGCTAGTACTATCCAACAAAACAATGCTTACCATCTGGCAGCCGTTTATTGAAGGCAATGCTTCCCTGTTGAAGGAAAAGCTTTTCTCCCACCGCAAGCAGCGGTGATGACATAGATAAATGACCCAACCTGCATAACAGGCTGGGTCATTTTTTTAGATATCCTTTTTATCAAGTTAGAACCTTACAAAGAATAATGATAGCATCATTGTTTAGGAGGTCGTGCTTTATCCGGCAAATTTGAAGACTTCTCTAAAAGAGATAGGTGATACGGCTATTAGAAAAAGAGTCTTTGCTTAACCACCGCACCCGCTCCGGCGGAAAATTGAAATGCGGAAGCGAGGAAAAGACGAACTAAAAAATGAGGTGGGCTACCAGTACGATGATCGGCAAGGTAATGATGGTCCGCTCAAGAAAAATAATCACCAACTCATAAAACTTCACCGGTACCTTGGAACCAAGCAGCAGTCCCCCGACTTCAGACATATAAACCAACTGGGTGACGGAAAGTGCTGCAATCACGAACCTGGTAAGCTCGCTCTCGATCGAGCTTCCGATTATCGCAGGCAGGAACATATCAGCAAAGCCGACCAAAATCGTTTGGGAAGCCTCCGTGGCATTTGGGATCTGCATTATTTCCAATAACGGAATAAACGGAACACCAAGCCATTGGAAAAACGGTGTGTATTCTGCAAGAATCAAGGCGACAAGACCGAACGCCATGACAACAGGAGCAACACCCATCCACATATCCAGTGCGTTTTGGGCACCCTGTTTAAAAAATTTCAACACGCTTGTTTCCTGACCGCCGCGGTTGACCGCCTGCCGGTATCCCCAAGTAAAGATGTTCTGACCTTCCGGAATCCCTTCGTCTTTCATTTGGCTGCTGTCGTCTGCATACGTATCCGCTTTGCGCGAAAGCGGCGGAATCCGCGGCATAATTAAAGCAGCCACAAATCCTGCCAACAGGACAGTTGCATAGAAAGGAAGGAACATATCCATCAGCCCCACTTCGGCTATAACCACAAGCGTAAAGGTGATGGAAACGATCGAGAAGGTTGTACCGATAACCGCAGCTTCCCGTTTGGTATAGTACCCTTCTTCATATTGCTTGCTCGTAAGCAAAACACCGATCGTTCCGTCTCCAAGCCACGAGGCAAGCGAGTCGATAGATGCCCGTCCGGGAAGTTTGAATAAGGGGCGCATTACCTTAGAAAGAATCGTGCCGAACAGTTCCAGCAGTCCATAGTTCAATAAAAGCGGCAGGAACAAGCCGGCAAATAAAAATACGCTAAATAACACATGCAGCAAATCTCCGAGAATAAAAGCGCCGGTATCTGCAGAATAAATCGCCTCATGGCCTAATTCGAAATAAACCATGATGGCGAAAACCATTGCCGCAATCCGGGTTATCAGCCAAAACCAGCTGACATGGAATAGCTGCTGAAAAAAAGGATAGCCATTAAGCACTTGCTTTCCGGCCAGTTTCACTATCAGACTGGCAATCGCTGTAATGGAAATGATGATCGTCATAATCGCAGAAAGCTGATCAGCCAATAAATCCTGCAGCCAGTTGGACAGGATGGCAATCGGAATCGTCACCTCGCCATCGACAGCGATAGGGGTCATAAAAAGGAAAATGCCGATCAATGAAGGAATGATAAATTTAAAATGGTCAGCCAATGTATAATTTTTGTTTTTCATAGGGTCCTCCCTTGAAGAGATGATAACTATCTCTTCAATAAAATTCTAATAAGATAAGTATAAAAATACAGCAATATTCATTTTAATGCATAATCATTAATTAGCCAACCGTTTTGTGCAAATTTTTCACATACAACTTTTTACATTATCCAACGTACTCGCTCAAAACACGGTCGACTGATGATCCGTATGCTTCCCCGAACATATTCAGATGAACCAATAAATAATAGAGCTGGTACAAAGGTTTTACATCGGGATAATAATCCGGTAAAGGGGATGATTCCTGATAAGCTTTGTAAAAATCATCGGGGAACCCTCCGAATACTTCGGTAAAAGCGAGTTCAAACAGCCGGTCACCATAAAGCACAGAAGGATCGATTAAAAAAGGCTCGCCATCCGGACCGGGCAGCCAGTTCCCGCCCCATAAATCACCATGCAGCAGGGATGCGGAAACCGATGCGGGAATCAAGTTATCCAGCCTGTCGAGAAGGATGGCCATCCGTTTTCGGCGTGTTTCCGGCATATTGCCTTGCGAGACAGCGGTATGGAACTGTGGCTCTAGCCGTTGCTCACGGTAGTAAGTGAGCCAATTATCATACAATCCATTAGGCTGTGGCAGCGTCCCGATAAACGTGTCTTCGGAAAATCCATGTTGGCTGTTCTGATGCTGGTGCATTGCCGCAACCTTTCTGCCAAGCTGTTCTGTCGTCTTCCTGGAGGGGTTTCCTGCAATCCAGTCCATCACAAGCAGACCGGTCTTCCCTTTTTCCGGTTCATCGTAATCAAGCACCTCCGGCACGGCTACTGTATTCGTTTCTTTAATGGAGCGAAGGCCTTTTGCTTCAACACGGAAAAAGTGCGGGGGGATATTGTTGTTCCCCTTGATAAAGTACTCCCGTTCCTGTGTACGCACATAGTATGCCTGGTTGATATCACCTCCGCCTACCTGACGTATGGTGTTTACGGTTGACGAGTCGCCGATAGCAGCCAACTTCTCTTTGATTAGTTGTTCCACATAAATCTCCTTTCCAATTACAATGCGGGAAAACGGTTTATGCTAATTTATATCCTAAATAAACCGTTGTATAACCTCAGATTTACTCCATGTGAAGATTGCGGAATTCCCGGGGAGTGACGCCTTCATAAAGTTTGAACTGGGAAGAAAAATAGCTTTGATTGCAGAATTTGAACAGCAGGGCAATTTCCGAGATGGAGCTCGTGGTATGGAGCAGGTAATATTTTGCCTCCGTAATCCGCTTCTTATTGATGTATTTCACTATTGAAATGCCGACTTCTTTTTTGAAAAGATGGGACAGGTAACTTGGATGGACAAAGCAGAATTTGCTGATCAAATCCAAGTTTAAATCTTGAAGAATGTGGTATTGGATATACGTAATAGCCCGGTTCACCACTTTCCCGTACGGCAGTTTTTTTTCTGTGTTAACGGTTTGGATGAAATGGGACAGCATTACATATTCCAACTGGTCGAGCGCTTGTAGATTATCCAGGCGTTCTATTTCCAGTATATAGGCATCGCTGAGCGTGAAAGCTGTTTCCGGATCAACTCCGCCGTTGATGATCGCCCTGGTCAATAGCGTACAGGAGCATATCAACGAGTTTTTCATGGATCGATGCGGGGTGTGGGCAAGTATGGGGCGTCGATCTTTATTGATGCTTTGCATGATGTGGGTGGCTTTTTCGATATCTCCCTGGGCTACAGCTGTAAGCAGCTGACTTTCCAGCAGAAAGGAAGGGTGATAGTATTCATTGTTCCTGTTTTCCAATTTCATTGTCAGATATTTGGTAATCACCGGGTTCTGGGTCGAATGGTCCATGGCCTTCTCTCCATTTCTATCTAAAAATTTAATAACAATCTAAAAATTTTAGTATTCATTGAAAGCGCTATCGTTATACAATCAATTATAGTTAAATATATATAAATAACAAGGAGGTCAATCAATATGAAAAAGTGGCTGTCATTTTTATTTGCTATTACACTCATGGCGCTTGTGCTGGCTGCATGCGGGGGAGACGAAGAATCCAGTCAGGAAAGCGGAGAGGAAACGTCCGGTGAAACGGAAGGTTCCGACAGCGAATCAAGTGGTGATGTAACCACCATCACGTTTGCTGCACAAAGTGATGATACACCGGCAACCAAAGCGGCAATTGAAGAATTTAACAATAGTCAGGATCAATATAAAGTGGAATGGACACAGATGACCAATGACTCTGCGCAAATGCATGATCAATTACTTACTTCCTTATCCAGCGAAGCGGGAGAATATGATGTGCTGTCGCTCGATGTGGTCTGGGCTGGAGAATTTGCCGGGGCTGGATATTTGGAGCCCATCGATATGATGATGGATGATGCAGGTCTGAAAATCGATGATTTCAATGCAGGATCGATGAAATCCGGTAATTACAAAGGGAAACAATACACCCTTCCGTACTTCCCGGATGTAGGTTTGCTGTTCTTCCGGAGTGATATTGTTTCGGGTGAGGATGCGGAGAAGTTGATTTCCGGCGATTATACTTATGAAGAGCTTGGGGAAATGGCTGAGCGTTACGCGTCAGAAAATGACATCAGTAACGGGTTTGTTTACCAGTCCAAGCAATATGAAGGTCTGACAGTGAATGCCAATGAATTTACCAACCAATTTGAAGATGTTGAATCAGGCTTGCAGACGATGTATGACTTCACGACGGCTGACTGGACACCTGATGACATTCTGAATTATGCAGAGGGAGAAGCATCCACTGCCTTTGAAAATGGCAATGCCGTTTTTGAACGGAACTGGCCGTATATCTATGGCCGACTTAAAAATCCGGAAGAAAGCGGGGCGACAGTCGACGTAGAGAATGTCGAAGCTGCACCGCTGCCGAATGGCGGGTCTGTCGGCGGATGGTTGCTGGGAATCAACGCGAACTCCGATGTGAAAGAGGGGGCTTGGGAGTTTATTCAATTCCTGGCAGGACCGGATGGACAGAAGATTCTATCCACAGAAGGAAGCTATCTGCCTGGATACAATCCATTGCTTGAAGACCAGGAAGTACTGGATTCCAATGAACTGCTAAACATGGAAGGATTCCAAAATGCACTTCAAAGCACCATTGCGCGTCCGGTCTCAGCAGATTATTCCGAAATCTCAAACGAGATTCAGGTTGCTGTTCATAAATACTTGAGCTCCGGCGAAGACCTGGACAATGCTGTTCAAACAATCGAGGATGCCACTAGCGAAGAAGAATAAGGAGCATAAAAATACAGGTGGAATAAAAGGGCTCTTTCGTAAGGGCCCTTTTCCACTTTCACTGTTATAACCAGGAAAAACCACTTTATAACAAGAGTCGGGAGGTACAGAGCCTTATGAGAAAAATGGGTTTTCGTGAATTTTTATTTATTGTTCCTATTCTATTGCTAATCGGTATCTTCTCCCTGTGGCCAGTCCTCCAGTCCTTTACGTACAGTTTCTTCGACTTTCAGTTGAATGATCGTACCAAATCAGGACTTTATTTAAATGAACGGTTTAACGTCGACTTATATAAGGAAACATCCTTGTATGTCGATCGCTTCATTTCTCAGGACATGGAAACAATCACAGATGAAGAAGATAAGGCTAGTGCACAGGAAGTTATCGACCAATTAAACAATCTGGACAAGGAATTTGAAAATGAAGATGGCGTTATCACGATCAGCAGCGAGCAAAAGGAACAAATAGAGGCTGCTTATGAGAACGCCGATGCTACCGTCCAGACATTGGCCGATAACTATGAATTGCAGCAGGAGGAGAACCTGCCGCTGCTCGTAGAAGATATCAAGAACAGTATGATAGAGTCCAATTTTATCGGCCTGCAAGGGTATAAACGGGCCTTACAGGATCACTTTGTGCTAGATGCACTCCAGCATACCCTTGTTTTCACCTTTGCCAGTGTCGCACTGGAATTGGTTCTTGGACTCGGAATGGCTATGGTCATGAACCAGGGAATTCGAGGGAAAGGGTTCATCCGGACAACTTCTTTGATCCCTTGGGCAATTCCGACTGCGGTTGCTGCCTTGATGTGGAGCTATCTGTACGATGGCAGTGCCGGTGTCGTGGCCGAAATTTTTTCCAATATTGGGTTGCTTGATGAACCGACGGACCTAATGCAGACAGGAGCAGGGGCGATGACTGCAGCAATCTTGGCTGACGTTTGGAAAACCACTCCTTACATGGCCATTTTGCTCTTGGCCGGCCTGCAAAATATCCCGAGTTCCTTATATGAGGCATCATCGATCGACGGAGCTAACAGGGTCCAGGATTTCTTCCGTATCACCTTGCCATTATTGAAGCCATCGATTCTCGTCGCTTTACTTTTCCGGACACTGGATGCATTCCGTATTTTCGATTTGATCTACGTTTTGACCGGTGGTGGTCCGGGCGGGTCAACTGAAACATTATCGGTTTACTCGTATAAAGTGATGTTCGGCCAGACGAATTTTGGATATGGATCTGTCGTCGTCATGATTATGTTCGTGTGCGTCGCGATCATTTCCACTATTTATGTCAAGTTCCTTGGAACGAACATCATGGATAGAAATTAAAGGAGGGAAGCATGATGGCAAATAATGCAGGTGCAGAGAAAAAAGGCTTTGGCTTGCCGTTTTGGATAATGCTTATTTTTTACTTGGTAATTATCGTTTTTCCGTTTATTTGGATATTGATCACCTCCTTTAAACAGACGGGTGAAATTTACGGCAACAATCCGTTTTCTATCATTCCGGATAATCCGACCATGCAACACTACGCTGATGTAATTATGGAAAAAGGGATCATGCGGGCAATCGGTAATAGTTTGATTGTTTCTGGTGTAACAACTATTTATATCGTAATAGTGGCGACTTTTGCTGCTTATGCGATTTCCCGTTTCGATTTTCGAGGGAAAAATCTACTGCTGGGCATTGTACTGGCTGTTTCTATGTTTCCGCAAATGATTGTAATCGGTCCGATTTATAACTTATTCATAGACTTGGGTTGGACGAATAGTTATTGGATTACACTTCCGTATTCATCGATCACCCTGCCGATGGCTGTCTGGATATTGGTCACCCATTTCAACCAAATACCGTTGGCTCTGGAAGAGTCTGCCCGAATTGATGGTGCTTCAGCTTTCCAGACGCTGTACAAAATCGTCTTCCCGCTGGCGGCACCTGGCGTATTCACAGTTGCAATCATTACCTTCATTACCGCTTGGAATGAATTTGTGCTGGCGATTACCATCAATTCCAATTCGGAATATCACACGGTTCCGGTGGCCATTTCCTTTTTGCGCACCCAGTTTGAAATTCTTTGGGGACAGGTCGCTGCAGCTACGATACTTGTGACGATCCCGACATTGGTGATTGTGCTCTTATTCCAACGACAGATTGTCAATGGACTCACACAGGGCGGGGTCAAAGAGTAGCATGACCCCGTATGAAGTAGGAAATTTGTAACAACAGACGAATTATTATATGGTAATCAAAACAAACACTACTATTGCATAGGAGGGTTTAGGCACATGACTTGGAAAATATATAGCCACTCCTTGCGTGATACCGATCTCTTAAATGAAGAAAGCCTGTTCTTTTTAGGAAATGGCTATCTCGGTGTGAGAGGGAGTTTTGAAGAAGGGTATGGCCCTTCGTTTGAGTCCATTCGCGGAACGTACTTAAATGCTTTTCATGATACCATCAACATTTCATATGGCGAGAAGCTTTACGGTTTTCCTGCGACACAACAGAAAATGCTCAATGTCATCGACGCACAGACCATCGACATTTACATTGGGGACGACAAGGAAAAGTTCGCCATTACAGAAGGGGAAATCCTTGATTACACGCGGACCCTTCATATGGACAAAGGATATTCAGAAAGAAGGATTCACTGGCTGTCACCTAGTGGCAAGGAGGTAAAGCTTACTTTTCAGCGCATGGTTTCCTTTATCCATCGCGAGCTATTTATTAGCAAAGTAATCATCGACCCGGTCAATTTCAACGACAAAGTGACGGTGATGTCAACGGTTGACGGCGATATTTCCAATTACATCAGCATGGATGATCCCCGCCTCGCCGCTGGTCATTCGAAGAGCCTGGCTGTGAAGGACATAGATGTCCATAACGAAACTGGTTATATCATGTGTGAAACGGAAACTTCCGGATTGCAGGTCGGTTGCCATACGAGTCACTATCTCCCAAACAATAACGATATTGAGCCGGATATTGAACACGACGAACAAAAAATTTACTTCTCGTACACGTTTGATAAAAAGAAAACAGATGCCGTAGAAATCATTAAGCAAAATATTTATGTTGATACATTGAGGCACGGAGATGACCTGAAAGAACGGGCCAAAAGTATTTACTACCGTCTGCTGGATGTAGAGTTTGAAACCTTGCTGCGTTCGCAGGAGGATTACCTGAAGCTCTTCTGGGAGCGAAGTGACGTAGAGATTCAAGGCGAGGCCAAGCTGCAGGAAGGTATCCGGTTTAACTTGTTCCATCTATTGCAATCGTCAGGACGCGATAAATTCAGTAACATTTCTGCCAAGGGACTGTCCGGTGAAGGCTATGAAGGCCATTATTTCTGGGATACGGAAATCTACTTGTTTCCTGTCTTCCTGATGACCAATCCAGAATTGGCCAAACAGCTGCTCATTTATCGTTACTCGATCCTTGAACACGCAAGGCAATGGGCACGAACACTTGGACATCGGCAGGGTGCTCTGTTTCCGTGGCGGACGATAACAGGCGAAGAATGCTCTTCCTACTTTCCGTCGGGTTCTGCCCAGTATCATATTAGTGCGGATATAGCTTATAGTTATATTCAGTATTATTTTGCCACCCATGATGAACAGTTCATGCTTGATTATGGTGCGGAATTGCTGATTGAAACAGCAAGGCTATGGATGGATACCGGGCATTTTAGACGAGATGGAAGTTTTGCGATTGATGAGGTGACGGGTCCCGATGAGTATACTTGTCTGGTAAATAACAACTATTACACGAATGTAATGGCTAAGCATAATCTGCTCTGGGCCGCAAAAATTGTGGAACGGCTGCCAAAATGGGATGAGCGGCTTGCGGAACAGCTATTTGATCAGATCGGCTTTGTGGAAGAGGAAGTAGAAGCTTGGAAGCGGGCGGCAGAGAATATGTACCTGCCTTATGATCCTGAGTTGGATATCAATCCGCAGGATGACTCGTTTCTTCATAAAAAGAAGTGGGATCTCTCGGAAACACCTGATGAAGAAAAGCCGTTGCTGCTTCATTATCATCCGTTGACCTTGTACAGATACCAAGTATGTAAACAAGCCGATACGATTCTGGCCCATTTTTTACTGGAGGACGAACAACAGTACAGCACGCTGGAGAACACGTATGATTACTATGAAAAAATCACTACTCATGATTCGTCGCTATCTTCATGTGTGTTCAGTATCATGGCCTCCAAGCTGGGATATATGGAAAAGGCATATGATTATTTTATTGAAACAGCCCGCCTGGATCTGGATAACACAAAAGGCAATACGAAGGATGGTTTGCATATGGCTAACATGGGCGGTACCTGGATGGCGATCGTCTTTGGGTTTGCTGGTTTGCGGATCAAAGAAGACGGATTGCATATGGCGCCACAGCTGCCAGATGAATGGGAAAGCTATTCGTTCCACGTGCAATACAACCATCAAGTAATCAAGGTGGACAGAGAAGTGAACAAATTGGTTCTTCACTTGCTCGAAGGTCCAGATCTACCGATATGCGTAAACGGAGAGAAGTACACCTTGAGAGCCGAAAAAGACCTAGTCATCGATCCTAACCCAAAAGCGGAAGCGACCGAATAGAGACGAAAAATTGCGCCCCCGCAACGGGGGTGGTTCGGCGTTGCCGCGCAAAGCGGCAGTGTTAGTCTGCTCTATAACGTTCTGCTAACAAAGTGAACGGACAAAGCGAAACAAAATTGCTGGATATCTTTATGTAGTCCGCAGCCCGAATACACTACGCTTTCCGCGGGTGACCCGTAAGCCTCCTCGAACTCCGTTCTCCGGGGTCTTACTTTGGCCACTCTTCCCGCAGGAGTCTCCGTGTATTCGGGCTGCTCTGTGCTTTAACCTTTAGCTATAACTATATCTATTAGCTAATCCCCTTCACAGCCAAAGTATGATACTCAGCTGCGGAAAAATGCGACACTCCTGCGGGAACAGCACCAGCTGAAGATCCCGCAGCAAGCGGTGTCTGCTTGTGAGGAAGCTGAAGCGGTGCCCGCGGAAAGGGAGTATTTTTCCGCAGCGTCGGATTTCAGCAAGCTTTTGGTCAACAGTGAAGGGAAATCCTCTATCTTTCACTTTTATCTTGTTAAGTTCCAAGAGAATGCTAGATTTATATCTTCTAAATAGGGGGGAAGAAAAGCAGAACCGCTCGGGCTAAGGCAAGAGCGGTTCTGCTTTATAGATAAAAAGAGGGGAGCACACGACGTGCAGTGATTCAGAATGCTTACTTCTGCTTTTTCGCCTTTTTTGGACCTTTATCTTTTAATTCAATATTGTATTCAAAAGGAACAGGGTCGAGACTTCCCTCTGGAGCGGCATACCAGGTTGTCATATAGTTCGTTCCTTTTTTAAATAAATTACGCAAATTTAGGGCGTCGGATTCTGTTATATTGAAAGGATCCACATGATAGACCTTGAATTTGCCGTGTTTATCTTCATTGACGAAGGTGACAGAATAATTGACGTATTGTTCAAGCAGTTCCTCTTTTGATTGCAGTCCGTCAAGCGAGGAACCGTCATACGACAAGCCGATTTCTGGAACGGTGATGTTATCGACAAACCAACCGGAATCGGTTGTTCCCCAGTCTGTTAAATAACGGAAGGAAATATACACTTTCTGTCCAGCATAATCGGATAAGTCAAATGCTTCCTGTTGCCAGTCATCAGAATAACCGGTGAATCCAGGCACATTCTCTTTGATCTTCGGATAGCCTTCCTCGACCACGTCTGATCTGGTATGTTCATTTTCCAGACTGGTCCAGGATTTGCCTTCGTCTGTCGAAACTTGGACAACACCAAAATCCCATTGTTCTTCAATATCGATGTAATGGTCGAACTGAAGGGAGGCTTCCGAAACCCCCGTTAAATCAGCTTCAAGGATAAGGCTATTGTCTGCTTCATCTCCATCATTTCCCCAGTAAACTTGGTTACCGGATCCCAATGGATCTGTAACCGTCTGCCAAGGACTCGGCAGAAAATCAACGCCGTCAAAGGTGATGTTTTCAATCTTTCCTTCAAAGTCTAGCAGTTTGTAATCAGCTCCCCATGCAGGTACGCCGTCTTTTTCATACAAGGAAGCTTCTTCAAAATTAACTGTATTGCCTCTTACTTTTCCGTCTTCTACCGGAATTTCCCGTAAATCAATCGAGTCGAAACCATAGATACCTTTTTTGCCTTTCACTTTCTGGTTTTCATCAATTAACAGGGCAGTAACGAACTTTTCGTAAACGCTTTGGAAGTCTTCTTTAATTCCGAAATCCCTGTATGCCTGGTTATAGCTTTCAATGCCGTGCAGCGGACTGGTGGCCACGTCGCGGATGAATTCCTGACCGAATTGTTCGTAGTTGTACAAGGTGAACAAGTAGACAAGCCCATAATCGGCGATTGTTTCAGGACCTGTATCCGCATTGACATGTTCATCCCAATTCACCAGGGAATTTTCCGGATGGTCGAGCAGGAAGTTGATAGAACCATAATCGTGCCCATAACCTCCCAGATATTCAGAGAATGTCGACATTCCTTCATTGAGCCAAGTCGTTTCTGAACTGTCATTATCACTATGGATCAAATGCTGGAATTCGTGCATCGTTGTCGCGAAAAAAGTGCTTTCTAGACGCTCTTCCCAGTTATTGGCATCGATCGTGATAATATTGCGATCGATATAGTTTTCCAATGTACTCCAGAAAAAACCGGCAACAAAGAATGGGTACTCCGGATCATGATAGTTATCGTCTTTGATGTTATCAACCAGCATAATCGTTTTGTCACTGCCATCTTCCGACTGGTAGTATCCTTCCGGGAGTCCTACCATATCCGGAAGCGGAGAATTGCTTCCGTCGAGAGAATCAGGAGTTCCAAAGAATGCAGTTGTTTTCGGAAAAATATTTTCGTCAAATTCATCGGCCAGCTTGTCTACCTGATCCTGGGTTACGACCTGTGGATCTCGAGGATCCCCCTCGGGGAAACTAAGATCTTCCGCAACCCAAATTTCCACGTTGTCGCCTACGCTACGCAAGGTGAATTCTTTAAAGCTCAAGTCCCGGTCGAGAAACAGCTTGGTTCCTCCATCGTAAGTGAATCCTTCATCGGCTGCTGTACTGCTTGCTGTCTCGTCTTCATTAAAATTCACTTTTGCTGCTGATTGTTTAATCAGCTTTGGTGCTTCTTTTTGAAACTCCTCATCTTTCGACTTCTCGTTCAATTCTGCACTGATGTCCAGCACATCCCCATATCGCTCAATGTTCCAGCTTTCATTGCTTTCTGCTGCTTCGGTCTGATAGGAAGCAACAGGAGCAAACAAAGAAAAAGACAACACACTAGTAGAAATGATTGCGGTCAGTTTTTTCTTCAAATAACATTCCCTCCCCGAAATATAGATATATACGTGTGCTCCGCCACTTATCATTATAGTTAATTTTTCATAATATTATGAATAGTTATTTGGTAGTGTTTCCGCGACAGCGTTCGCAGTCTGACTAGGCTAATAGCACTGCTTACACGGCTCATTCGATCGGCATTGACAAGCTTTGCGAAAAATGGCTCGTTTTTTCTGCTGCCGATAGGGGTATCTATTACTAATAATCAGGCACGGCCTTGGATAAAAGTGTGCAAAGTGGATGGTGGTTCAAGTGAAATACAATACCCTATATCGGATATACAGCATCGTTTTCATGACAATGAAATTCCTCTTGCAAATATATGGATTTCAGTTTATACACCGTGTCTGGGACAGAGAAACCATCAAAAAATGGGAAAGGCTGCTGGCAGGACAAGCTAGGGAGTACCGCAAGAAGGCTTTGGAACTAGGCGGCTTGATGATAAAATTTGGTCAATTTTTAAGTATGCGAAGGGATTTACTGCCGGCTGCCTTTATAAAGGAATTAGAAGGCCTGACAGACAAAGTGAAATCAATTCCCTTTAAATATTCCCGGCAAACCCTCGAGGAGGAGTGGCAGACAAATTTGGAAGAACATCTTGCCGAACTGGACCGTTATCCAGTCGCTTCTGCCTCCATTGGAGAAGTGTACAAGGCAAGGCTGCATAATGGCAGTCCTGTGGCAGTGAAAGTAAGAAGGCACCGGGTCGAAGAAGTTTTTCATAAGGACTTTCGGGCGCTGCGTATTGTGTTTTGGCTGCTATCCCAGTTCACAGTTTATGGGAAGAAAGCAGATTTACAGAAGTTATATAAAGAAATCGTCTCCGTGATGAGCCAGGAACTGGACTTTGAACAGGAATTAAAATATGCCAACTATTTCAAAACTCGTTTCCAAAAAAATGAAAATATTCACATTCCTGAATACTATGATGATTTGTGTACAGGCCGGGTACTGGTAATGGAGTGGGTCGAGGGGGAAAAAATCGATAATATTTCTTTTATGCAAGAACACGGCATCGACCGAAAACAAGCGGCCAAGACGCTGTTTGATTTTTACATCGATCAGTTCATCAATCCAGGCCTCTTCCATGCAGATCCGCATGTCGGCAACATTCTCATTCAACAAGACGGAACGATCGCCATTCTTGATTTCGGAATGGCAGGGGAAATCCGGAAAGAAGATACAAAGCAGTTGCGGAGTGTGGTGCAGGGAGTCATCCTGGATGATTATGATCGTGTGGTTCATGCATTGCTTGAAATGGACTTCCTTTTGGAAAACCATGATACGGAAAAAATCAAAAAACTATTGAAGAAAACGCTCGATATCTACCAGGAGCAGGCAGGACAGCGGATGCAGGGCGAACTGCTGGAGCAAATCATGGAGGATCTTCAAGTACTTGTGAAAGAGCAACCGATCCAGCTCCCGGCAGATTATGCCTTTCTGGGCAGGGCTGCGTCGATCCTGCTTGGTGTGCTGCTATCGATTTACCCGGAAATGGACATCGTAAAGTGGGCGCGTCCTGTCGTAAAACAGTGGGCCTCCGGTGAGAATGGAAAAGGGTCTATTTATACAGAAGTGTTCAAAGAATCTGCCCGTCCGTTGCTGTCACTACCACGAGAACTGATTGAGTGGATGAATGATGGGGAAAGGGACCGAGAATGGGCAAAAAACAAACAGCGCTATAAGTTTATGCACCAATACTACTTATTTTACGCGGTCATCTGTTTTTTCTTACTAGCTGTCGGAGCTGCCGTCCTTTCAGCCGGGTGGTTCTTGAACTCCCATGAACTTATAAAGGGCGGCGCTTTTGTGAGTGGACTATTTTTCATTCTGTTGGGCGCATTGGCAAGGAAGCATTACAAAATGATCCACTCATTAAAACATAAGAGGAGGTTTTGGTAAATGAGTGATTTGCTGAAGAGGGGATTTTTGCTTGGATTGGGAGCTGCTATGCTTGGCAAAGAAAGCTTAAAGAAGAAGTTGGATGAAATGGTGGCGAACGATGAATTGACGGTGAAACAAGCAAGAGAAATGCTGCGAAAATTCACCGAAAGAGGGGAATCGAAAGCGGCGGAATGGAGTGAACAGCAGGCTGATCAGAAAAAGAAAATCATTGATGAATTGGGAATCGCCACAAAAGAGGAATTGAAGGAACTGGAGGTAAGACTTCAACAACTGGAAAATATCCATTACAAAGAGAACGGACAATAGTCGTGCAGGCTTTCCCGTTAAGCGTTTCTGCCAAACGGGAAAGCCGCCATGATCGATAGGGGAACACGAATAAATCAGCTTTGCTGGTGGTGGAGCATTTCAACGGCCTGCTTCAAATGTGATTTCGTAATGACTCCTTTGTCCTTGAACAAACCTAGCTCCATCGCCCTCATACTCATTTCCGGTTTAATACCGGTCAGGATTGGCGAAATACCGAGTAGTTTTAATAAATCCAGCAACTTATATAAATAACTGACAAACAAATCGTTTACTGTAACAACGCCGGATAAGTCGATAACCAACCAGTCAATGGACAGTTTGCTGGCCTTTTGGGTGGTCTCCTCCAGAAGGATTTCCGCCCGCTTTTCATCTATTTCTCCAATCACTGGCAGTATGGCTACCTGGTCCATAATCGGGACAATCGGCGTTGAGGCTTTTAGATATTTTTCTTCAAAACTGCTCAGCTTTCGTTCATCCTCTTCCTTTAGGGTAACGCTTACCCCGTGGATGATATGATTATACAATTGGTCAATTCTGGTCATGGTTTCCAGGGCTTCATGATACTGATCTTCTGCAGCAATTTCTTCCACGAAAGACCAGAGAACTCGTTTATGTACACTCAATTTGGCCAACGAGTCGGATAAACTGTTATTTCGTTCAACCAACAAATGGCCGGTTTTCTGGCCCCATTTTACAGCTTCTTGATTGGAAGCTTCATTATCCGGCAGTAGATCAGCAATCGTTGAAATCAAGTCATGCAGGAATTGATAAGACAGCTCATGGTCGTTTTCTGTATGGTTCTGGAAAGTGTCCGGAAAGCTTTCAAACAACTTTTGGAGCAGTGAATCGGTCAGCTGCTGGACGTTTTCCTGCAGGTGCTTTTGAAAATAAGCGAGCTGTTGGATTTGTTCCAAATCTTCACCCCCCTTGTAAGTTTGCTTGAATACATTATAACCGGTATGCCCCGTTTACGCTATTGGGAACGCTTGTTCAGATGGGAGTGCCGGCGTATTGCAGGTTGGTGCGAGACCAGGGATTCCCGTCAATGAATAGTAACTGCCTTGAAGGGCTGAAAAAAGGTGGATAGGAATGAAAAAAGCTTGGGTCGTATTGCTTCTCTTATTAAACGGTTGCCAAATCAGGACGTTGAATCCGCACAGCCAGGTCGCTGAAGATCAGGCGATGTTAATTTATTTGAGCTTTGCCATCATGATTGTGGTCATGGCGGTAGTTTTTATACTTTTGTTCCGCTTTGCCTGGAAATATAAACAGACAGCGAAAAACAAAAATGATGTCCCGGAGGAAATCAACAGCAATAAGCGGTTGGAAATTACCTGGACACTGTTTCCTGTTCTGCTGTTGGCCATTCTGGCAGTTCCTACTATTTTGGTCACCTACCAGGTTTCCCCAAAATCGACAAGTGAAGCAGAAGGTGAGGCTACGGACGAAGCGGCAATTCATATACAGGTGACAGCGGAACGATTTGATTGGACATTCACCTATGAAAATGGCAGACAGTCTGATCGACTGGTTTTGCCAGTAAATAAGCAAGCTGTCCTTCACTTGCAATCGGAGGATGTCATCCACTCCTTTTGGGTTCCGGAACTTGGCGGCAAACAGGATGTCATCCCTGGAAAAGAAATTTTGTTTAAAGTGACACCGGAGAAAACCGGAACATTCCTTGGAAAATGTGCAGAATTTTGCGGAGTGAACCATTCGCTGATGAGATTTGACACCAACGTATTGCAAGAACAAGCTTACCGAACTTGGCTGCAGGAAGAATGAGAATTCACTTAATAAAGGGTGGAGAACATGACATTGCCTATTTGGGATAACGTATTATACATGCCTGGAGATATAATAGCTGCCTGGATACTGATGGTGCTGTTGGGACCAATCCTCGCATTATGGTTGTTCAAAACAAAAAAATGGCCGATCGTTTGGGAATATATGCGAACAACCAATCACCGCAAAATCGGCACGATGTATGTGTTGTTCGGTTTTCTGTTTTTTCTGAGGGGTGGAGTAGATGCTCTGTTAATGCGCACCCAACTGGCTGTTCCGGAAAACAACTTCTGGTTGTTTCAAGGAGAAAAATACAATGAAGTTTTTTCGACACATGGCACCATGATGATTTTTTTTGCAGCAATGCCGCTGTTGATCGGGTTGATGAATATTGCGGTTCCTTTGCAAATTGGAGCCCGGGATTTGGCGTTTCCATTTCTTAACGCCGTAAGTTTCTGGATGTTCTTGGCCGGAGGCATGCTGTTCAACATGGCTTTTTTCCTGGACAGTTCTCCAAATGCTGGCTGGACTGCCTACACCCCTTTATCGACCGATACTTATACACAGACAGCAGGTAATGATTATTATACATTTGCCCTGCAAATTTCCGGGCTGGGGACTACATTGACAGCAATCAATATGATCGTTACCATTTTGCGCCATCGAGCACCTGGAATGAAACTGAACCGGATGCCGTTGTTCCCATGGGCGACGCTGGTAACGTCCTTCTTGATTTTAGTCGCTTTTCCGGTATTGACCATCGCCTTGTTTTTATTGATGTTTGACCGCCTGTTTGATACGTCTTTTTTCTCAGGAGAGGCTGGGAATCCGGTGTACTGGCAGCACTTGTTCTGGATTTTTGGTCATCCGGAGGTGTATATTTTGGCCTTGCCTGCATTCGGCATCTTTTCTGATGTCATCTCCACTTTTTCACGAAAAAAAGTGTTCGGTTACACCGCGATGGTGCTGTCGCTCTGTCTGATTGGGTTTCTTGGGTTTATGGTTTGGGCGCACCATATGTTCACGGTAGGGCTCGGTCCGATGGCAAATATCTTCTTTGCAATCACCACCATGATGATCGCCATTCCTACTGGTATCAAAGTGTTCAACTGGCTGTTTACCATGCGGAATGGTGTGGTTCGTTTCACGGTGCCTATGTTGTTTGCTCTTGCTTTTATTCCTACTTTTGTGATGGGCGGAGTCACCGGGGTCATGCTGTCCGTCGCGGCAGCAGATATGCAGTTTCATGATACACACTTCGTCGTCGCCCACTTTCACTATACGATTATCGGTTCCACGATATTGGGAGTTTTTGCTGGCATCTATTACTGGTACCCAAAAATAACCGGCAAATTGCTAGATCGGCGTCTCGGATTATGGCATTTGGGTTTGTTCATTACCGGTTTTCATTTAACGTTTTTCATTATGCATATCACTGGATTGAATGGAATGCCAAGACGGACGTACACCTATCAGTGGGGCGAAAACTTATTTGTATTTAACTTTATCAGCACAATCGGGGCATTTCTTATGGGAGCAGGAATGGCTGTGTTCGTCTGGAATATCCTCCGCACTTGGCGATCCGGGAACCATGCAGAAGCAGATCCGTGGCAGGGACGGACATTGGAATGGACGGTGCCGTCTCCCTCTCCGGAGCATCCGTTTACTCAAATACCCGTGGTAGACCAGCGGGATGCCTTCTGGTATGCCAAGCAGGAGGAAAGGCATCTTTCGATCGAAAAACAAGCCCGGCCGGCCCCGATAGCCCTCAAAACCCTCCAGCCGTTATGCATAGGTGTGATACTCTGGCTGTTATCGCTGGCCATGATTTATCATTGGTGGATGCTGGCAGCCTTGAGCGGCGTTCTGGTATTGGCTATGTTCTTGCTGCGGACGTGGCGGGATGAACGTATAAAAGCAATAGGGAAGGAGGAGGTTACCGATGAGTAAACAGGCTCAAGCATTATTTTTGGATAAAAAGATGGGATTTTTTATTTACCTCTTCGTAGAAGGTGTTATGTTTGCTGTTTTATTTGCCACGTATATCGTGTATACACCTTCTCACTCCGGACCAAAGCCGGAGGATGTCTATTCCGTTCCGACGGTATTTCTGGCCTCGTTATGCTTGTTTTCAAGCAGTGCAACGCTGTTTTTGGCGGAAAAGGGATGGAGCAGCAGGAGTATGCCTTTCATCAGGGGTGGAATGGCGGGCACGTTTTTCCTTGGAGCAAGCTTCCTCCTTTTGGAAATCAATGAATACTACAACTATGCGACGGAGGGATATACCTTTACAGCAAATAACTTTTTATCCTCCTTTTATATCCTGACCGGCCTGCATGCCGCCCATGTATTGTTCGGTTTGTTATGGATGATGGTATTATTCCTGCAATCCTTTCGACCCCTGCCATCCGCACTTTATCGGGAAAAGCAGAAAATTTTTCACTATTATTGGCATTTCGTAGATGTGGTATGGTTGTTCATATTGTGTGTGGTGTACATACCATATATAGTGTAAGCGTATACATTATTGTCAATTCAGCACTTCCTCTTCTAGGCATAAAATACGCTAAATTTCAATAAAATTATCTTTATTTTTTATAATTTTTTGAAAATAGCATTGAATATTTGTCATTTTAAAAGTAAAATAAACTATAAACACTTAGCGTTCAGGCACCTGTGGGGGGATGCCAACTTTTTCGAATGAGGAGGATAAACTCTGAATGATTGACTACACTGTATTTGTGAGCAATATAGAACAGGAGTTAAAACGTGAACTCTGTAACGAAGAATTGGAATTCGTCCTATGGATGTATGAAAGGTATATAGAAGATCAACAGCAAATGAACTTTGTCATTTAAATAGATAGCCTGAATTAAGCCTTGGAGCCTGTAGCTGCAAGGCTTTCTTACTGTATAAGAAATGATAAATTTAACTGTCTGTGGATCATTATTGGCTGAAACAGCCACGTCCAGCTCCAGCACCTACCCCTCGAGGTCTTAAGCTTGTCGGAGGCCCACACGATGTGGGTCATGCAGGCGTTGCCACAGGACGTGGCGGCTCTAGCCTGTACTCCTTTAAACAGGCGCTTGCGCTTTTGTCCTTAAAGAAGATTGGCGGCCAGGAGAAAGAACCTGTGAATTTATGGAACCATTATTTATTCTCGGGGAACGACTTTGCTATGCCATACAAAAGGATGAAGGCAACAAATGCAGCCACGATTAGATTAATATAATACATAATCCCGCTGCCGAAATGATTGAGCAGGGTATCAGCCGCAGGTCTAGCCAGATATAAATAGTTTGCTCCTGCCAGGGGGTTGATAAGCATTCCTACTACAAGCGCATAACTTACCAGAAACAAAAACGCCCGCAGCATCGATGCCAAGGTGATCCGGATAGGGATGGAAAGAACCAGAAAAATTCCTGACCAGGAAATGGCGATATGATGGAGGAAAAACTTCCAGAAACGAAAGTGTTCCGGCCCGTAAGGTAAATCCGGCGTGATCAACGCCAGCATGGCTGGAACGACCGCAAGAAAATAAGTAAGCCGTATGAACGGTTTATTCTGGAAGATTAGCGCCAGCATCGCTGTGATGGACGCTATTCCACAAAGGTGGAGGGGCATGTGATCCGGGAAGCGCCAAACTCCATGGTGAATGGCCCATCCCTGATAAGATAGCTCACTGGAAAGCAGCAGAAGGAACAAAAGCCAGCGGATGATTGCATGGGCATGCTTTTGCTGCAACTTTTTGCGCAGAATGATCATGACCAGTACTCCGCAGGCATAGGCGGCCAGCATAAGCAAGTGGCTGGTTGAAAATGGTTGAAACATATCGGTTGAAGACACATCGAACCACGTTCCCATCTTGAATTCCTCCTCCTGCATCTGGTTATCTACCAAACTAGCATAAAATACCAGTGGCATCCAAGGAAATTCCTGTTGAAAACTTGTTTTCCTCGCGTTATTGTATTAAGAAATGTTTTTTATTATGATAGGAAAGTATGTTTTAAGAAACGTAAATGAATCGTCGTAAAAAACGCGGGCTGGGATTTTTTGGTCCAGCTGTAGTAAGACAAAAAAGATACATGCGGAAAGGAGTTGGATCATGAATTCCACAAGGGAAAGCTGGGCATCGAAACTCGGTTTTATGCTTGCAGCGATGGGTTCTGCTGTCGGACTGGGCAACATTTGGCGTTTCTCTTATGTAGCCGGCGAAAATGGCGGCGGAGCCTTTTTGATTTTGTACCTTGCGAGTATTTTAATTGTCGGGATACCATTATTGCTCGCCGAGGTCAGCATCGGCCGCAAGGCTAAAAGTGACGTAGTGGGATCTTATCGGACGCTCGCTCCCAAAAAACCTTGGTATCTAGCTGGGTTTCTAGGAGTCTTTGGAGCGCTGTTGATTCTAGGATTTTACAGCGTGGTAGCAGGCTGGTCTATGTATTATTTTTGGAATTATCTATCAGGTTATTTTTTTACGGTACCAGAGCAAGGTTATGGTGGTGCCTTCGAGACGTTTACCTCTTCCACTGCACAGCCGTTGATGTGGCATGGTATTTTTATGGTGCTGACCATTGCGATTGTATTGACAGGGGTCAAAAAAGGTATCGAACTTGCCAACAAGATCTTTATGCCGGCATTGGCTGTTCTTTTAATTATCCTTGCCATCTTTAGCTTGTCGCTGGATGGTGCGATGGAAGGATTGCGCTTTTTGTTCCAGCCTGATTGGAGTGTGCTCAGCAATCCATCTGTTTATATTGCTGCCCTCGGACAGGCCTTTTTCTCCTTGAGTCTCGGAGTAGGAGTCATGATGACGTATGGAAGCTATCTTGGGGATCACCATAAGCTGCCGGGGGCAACAGTCGGCATCGGTTTGATGGATACCTTTTTCGCTGTTATTTCCGGAATCGTTATCTTCCCGGCGGTATTTGCGTTTGGTATTGAACCAGACTCAGGTCCTGTCCTTGTATTTATCACGCTTCCGGATATATTCAGCCAAATTCCGTTTGGCGGGATGGTAGGAATCTTGTTTTTCTTGTCATTAACCCTTGCCGCGGTCTCTTCATCTGTTTCTTTACTGGAGGTACCGGTAGCCTATTTGATGCGTTCCGTAAAATGGAGCCGTAGACAAGCCTCGATCATTACTGGCATTATTATCTTTCTATTGGGAATCGGCGCTTCCCTGGGAATGGGAGCTTGGTCTGGATTCACGCCAATCGGCCAGCTTAACATCATGGATTCCATGGATTATATAGCGTCCAATATTTTTCTCCCGATCGGCGGCCTGGTGATGGCGCTGTTCGTCGGGTGGTATTTCAGCAGAAGAGAAGCGTTGACTGCCGCTGACCTGCAGCATCAGGTGGTGGGCAGCTGGTGGTACGTAATTGTGAAATACCTGGCACCGGTCATCATTTTGCTGATTTTCCTGAATGCCCTCGGTATTTTGTAGGAGTTGATCATGGAAGGATGCGAGGTGAACCGACGCCTCCTTCCGTGTTATACTTAGTTAGTTGAAGCAATTATAAAGTAGCTGGTGGCAGTTTGCAGGCATGGCTAGTCTACTTGGTAAAATAGAAGGAGGGATTCCATGGCAATTTCCAATCAAACCGTCTTGACCAAAATGATGAGTGAATTGCAGGAAGCTCTGGAGAAAAAGGACGAAACCGCAGCAATAAGGGAGCATGTCCGGTCTGTTCGTCTGTTATGCGATTTAATGCTGGAAGAAGACAATGCTGCAGCAGGGACGGAACCGGAACAGGAATTGATGAAAATGATGGGCGATATGCATGCTGGTAGTCATGCTGGTCCATCAAAAGTCAAGTCTACCGGCAAGCAAACAATCGATCATGAAGAAGCGAACGGCAATTCGATTTTTGACTTTTAACAGAGGTGAAACCAGATGAAATTGTTTCTGATTTTAGGCATTATCAATGGGTTTCTTGCAGTGGCACTGGGAGCCTTCGGAGCTCACGGACTGGAAGGGAAGATTTCCGAAAAAGCTTTGGCCACATGGGAGAAGGCTGTTAATTATCAAATGTTCCATACGATGGCGCTGCTCATAACCGGGCTGCTGGCCAGCCGCTTCCAGGCGGCAAGTCTGTCCACAGCTGGATGGTTATTCTTTGTCGGTATCGTGTTGTTCTCGGGAAGTTTATATGTTTATGCAACGACAAGCATCAAATTTTTTGCCATGGTTACGCCGTTTGGCGGGTTGGCTTTCCTGGCGGGCTGGATTGCCCTGGGATATGCTGCGATTAAATTAGTATGATTGCCAAATAACTGATGAGTACGATGATAAAAAATGCTCTGACAACTTGTTGAGCGAACGGAAGGGTATGCTGCTTTTTATGTTCGGCAAGTCCTTCAAAAATAAAGCTGAAAGCCAGGAAATAGAACGCTGCTATAACCATGATCAGGCTTGCTTTGATGAGGGCGATCACCCCTAAGAGCAAGGCAAGTCCCATCGTGAGCAGCTGTAATTGAAAGAATTTTTTATAGGGATGTTTCACCAGGCAATGCCCCCTTTTTCTGTGATTTACCATCGACAAGTTGTATTGCTGGCTTTCTGTCAGCAGAAGAAACCCTTGCATGCTCAAAACCTGCAAGGGTTTTATAGTGAGGAAAAAGAATAAACGCAGTTTCCGGATTCACTTGTAACACCGAGCTGTCAGCGCCGTGGTTGGTAAGTAGCTGTCTGGCCGGAGCCTCCGCCGTACGGATAGGTATAATTGATTTCTTCCGGAAAGGTAATATAATCCAAATAAACCATGAGCAGCAAATACCGGCGGTTCGTTTCCGGGTCGCTAAGTATTAAATGGTCTCTTCCTGCAGCTTCAATGATGCCCTTGAATATCATGGCATTCCAACGATCGTTATTCTCGAATGTCATATAAACGGTAGCCCTTTTGCCGCGATTGAGTCGTAATATATTTTCGATGTAAGACTGCTCAGTTGGCAGCATGCCGGGAATATCAGACGCGCCTGCCGTTTGCTGTTGCTGAGGCTGTTGCTGAGGCATCTGCTGTGGTTGCTGCATTTGTTGCTGAGGCATTCCCTGCATCCCTGGATAATATCCTTGCTGGGCGCCCGGCATCATTTGCTGCGGATAATAATACCCTGGTGTCTGACCGTATCCATAACTTTGTTGTCCCTGTGACGGATAACCGGCACTGCTGCTTCCTTGTGTTCCAGAAGGCATCTGTCTTTTATCCTTACTCATCTTGCTAACCTCTCCCTTCATCATCCACTCGATATTTATTCAGGTCCTTGCCTGTAAGAAAACACATTCTATGTTCCCGTACACTTTCTCCGAATTGAGACGGAGTATAAAAAACCGTGACTTTTATCCTTCACATTAAGTCTGTGTCTTGCTCGTTACACGGAATGACGCTATAAGATGTCACCTCTTTCTTGATGTGAACGAGAGAATTTTCCACTGCTGCCAATGCTCTCTAATAGGTATACGTATGCTGCGGACAAAAGCTCTATGACCAAAAAGAAAGGAAAGGTGAAATGGAGGGAAGGAATAATGCGGGCAAAAAGTAGTGATCTGTTTCTTCTTAATATGGAGAACTATCCACTCCGGCAAGGTACTTCGCTTTCCGCGGGCACGGATTCAGCTAGCTTTTCCCGCTGGAATCTGCGTACCTTGCCTCCGTTATGTTTGAGGAGACTTCGATGCAAGGGAGATCTTATCTTTGAATTGGACCGTACAGAATGAAACCGTTGATAGTCTTTATCATTTTAGTCACAGGAGTCCATCATCCTCTATCTGATTGCTTCTTAAGGGAATTAACCAATCTACAAAAACTGCTTTATTAAAACACCTCCATCATTTTGAAATCAGAACGCTGTAACTTAGCGGAGGCAATATACGGAGACTCCAACGGGAACAGCACGAGCTGAAAATCCCGCAAGAAAGCGTTTTGTGCTTTCTGAGGAAGTTGAAGCCGTGCCCGTGGAAAGCGTAGTATCTTGACGTAGCGATGGCAAGCGCTCTTCAAACAACAGAATGAAAGGAGGCCTAGGTGTTTACCTTATATTAAATAAAAAAACCGAACGATTTCGAATGTCGTTCGGTTTTTGCTTTGTCTGCTATGCTTTTGTCACGATCACAAGGCTGTTTTCGAAAACGGATAGGATGACCAAGGTTTTTGGAGATATCCTTAAATTTGCAGGAACGATGGTAGTTGTTCAGGAGTTAAAATGCTGCCGACATAGAATGGACCGAATTCGCCGTAGCGGGCACTTACTTCGTCAAAGCGCATTTCATAAACGAGCTTTTTGATTTCCAGTGAATCGTGAGCGAACAACGTAACGCCCCATTCCCAATCGTCCAATCCCATGGATCCTGTGATGATTTGCCGGATTTTCCCTGCATACTTTCTGCCTGTTTTACTATGCTCGTACATCAGCTTGCCGCGGTCTTCAAACGGAAGCATGTACCAGTTGTCGTCCCCCTGGCGGCGCTTGTCCATTGGATAGAAGCAGATATACTGCCATTTTGGAAGCGTCGGCTTCAGCCGCGCCTGGGTTTCCGGCTTTTGTTCCGGATCCTCGCCGTCTTTGCTTGGTCTGTACTTGGAAAGCTCGACGACCGATACATAGGAATAAGCAGGTTTCGTGAATTCAGCTAGCTTGCTTTTGTTAAATTCTGTCTCGATTTGATTCAATTCTTCCAAAGTCGGACGTAACAACATTAACAGAAAGTCAGCTTTTTGCCCGACTATTGTATATAAGGCATGGCTGCCGTTGCGATTTTGTTCGACTTGCTCCCACTTTTCTAGGAGCTGCTGAAATTCGTGGATGGCAGCTTGCCGTTCGTCACTTGTCGCAAGCTTCCAGGAAGTCCAGTCTATTGTACGTAAGTCATGTAAACAATACCAGCCGTCCATTGTTTCAACTGCTTCTGGCATAGTAGGTCACTCCTTCAAGGTTAAGTATGTTTTTAATATAACATAATTAGGGAAAGATAATCATTAACGGAAACTCGGACAGCTTACGCTTTCAAATTTCCCCAAAAAGCTTGTCTGGCAATGGATCTAAGGTACCTTGCAAAAATCTCGAAAAGAATGCCGGCCATAAGTGTCATGATTTGGACATAAATGGGAACATGATAAGGCTTGCAAGGCAATTTTCTGAACAGAAGGCTTTCATTTACACAGAAAAAAGCGTATCATATATAACAGAATGAATGTTGGAGGGTTTCAAATGAGTGATTTATTTGTAAGTTTAAAAGATAAAGTGAAATCAGATAGTAAGCGAATCGTATTCCCTGAAGGTTTGGACGAGCGCATTTTGACAGCTGCAAGCCAGCTTGGTGCGGAAGGGATTCTAAAACCTGTATTAATCGGAAATGAAGAAAAAGTAGTACAGAAAGCGCAGGAGCTTCAAGTGGACGTTTCGGCTTCTGAAATAATCGACCCACAAAATTATGCCGCATTTGACGACATGGTGGCAAGCTTCGTAGAACGCCGCAAAGGAAAAAACACGGAAGAACAAGCAAGAGAAATGCTGCTCGACGAAAACTATTTTGGTACGATGCTTGTTTATATGGGAAAAGCTGATGGACTGGTCAGCGGAGCTGCCCATTCTACTGCAGATACCGTTCGTCCTGCGTTGCAAATTATTAAAACGAAGCCGGGAATCAAAAAAACTTCTGGTGTATTTATCATGGTGAAAGAAGAAGAAAAGTATATTTTCGCGGACTGCGCCATCAACATTGCGCCGGATAGTCAGGATTTGGCAGAAATAGCTGGAGCCAGCGCGGAAACTGCTAAGCTTTTCGATATCGATCCGCGCGTTGCCATGCTGAGCTTTTCTACGAAAGGTTCCGCTAAATCGGAAGAAACAGAGAAGGTGGCTGAGGCTGTTAAAATCGCCAAAGAACAAAACCCTGATCTGCCATTGGATGGTGAATTTCAGTTTGATGCGGCCTTTGTGCCGGCAGTAGCAGAGAAGAAGGCACCCGGTTCCGAACTGAAAGGGGATGCGAATGTATTTATTTTCCCTGGACTTGAAGCCGGAAACATCGGTTATAAAATCGCCCAGCGGCTAGGTAATTTTGATGCAGTCGGTCCGATTCTGCAAGGACTGAACCAGCCGGTCAACGACTTGTCCCGCGGTTGTGTGGCGGATGACGTTTACAAACTGGCGATCATCACGGCTGCTCAAGCTTTATAAAGGAATACAGACAAGATAATGCAGCTTGTAGAGAAACCCCCGGTTTTTCTGCAAGCTTTTATTTTTTCTCGCAGTTTGGCTTCCTTATCATATGGGAAAAGAGACGTTCTCCATCAACGTTATTGCTGGCACGAGTAACCGCTGTTTCAAAAGTGGAATAGAAAGCATCTTATTAGCGCAGTGTGTTCCAGGAAGCGCTGGATTAGCACGACTCACTTTTCAAGACGACTTTTTTCACGACCAGAAGACGAGATACGTCGATAGACAAAGCGCCTGCAAAGTATTACGATAAAACCCAACTGGAAAACAAACGAACATTGCTTGTAAGGGAAGGAGGCATTCTGCTTGGAAAATACACCTTTTTACATAGAAAAAGTCATTTTGCACCGGCTGGTCATGGACTTGAAAAATCCATTCCAAACCAGTTTCGGTACGTTCTCCACTAAAGACTTTTTTATCGTGGAAGCTGTAGACGGAAATGGAAATAGTGGTTTTGGCGAGTCGGTCGCCTTTCCGGTCCCTTGGTATACGGAAGAAACAGTGGCGACAACCGAACATGTAATCAAGGACTTTTTACTGCCATTGTTGTTCAAGAAATCCATTCGCCATCCAGACGAAATCAGCAGCCGGTTTTCGGTGATCCGCCGCAACAATATGGCAAAGGCAGCAGTGGAAGGAGCGGTTTGGGACTTATATGCTAAGCGACAGGGATTGTCGCTCGCCGCTGCATTGGGCGGGGAACGACATTGGGTAGAGTCAGGTGTCAGTATTGGAATCCAACCGTCCGTTTCCAAGCTGCTTGCTGTTATGGAACATCATCTGGAGGAAGGCTATAAGCGGATAAAATTGAAAATCAAACCCGGAATGGATGTAGCAGTCCTTCGGGAAGTACGCCGCCATTTTCCCGATGTCCAGCTGATGGCTGACGCAAATTCTGCTTATACACTTCAAGATGTTGATATATTAAAGCGGCTGGACGAATTCGGTTTGACGATGATCGAACAACCACTTGGTCACGATGACATTTATGAACATTCCATTCTACAAAGCAAGCTGGAGACCCCGATATGCCTGGATGAAAGCATCAGTTCCCTAACAGATGCTAGGGCAGCTGTCAAACTGGGAAGCTGCCGGGTAATCAACCTTAAAATCGGCCGGGTAGGCGGCTTGAGTGAAACGAAAAAAATACATGACTTCTGCCGGGAAAAGAACATACCTGTCTGGTGCGGGGGGATGCTGGAAGCAGGTGTGGGGCGCGCCCATAACATTGCTATTGCTAGTCTGCCGCAGTTTTTGTATCCTGGGGATATTTCTGCATCGGAACGCTATTGGCGCAAGGATATTATTACACCGCCAGTTATATTGCAAAATGGTGAAATCACGATAAAAGACATTCCTGGTATTGGGTATGACATCGATTGGCAGGCCTTAGAATCGAATCGGATAGAGCGGCAGGTCCATCTGCGGCAGTAAAACAAGAAGCACTGGGTTCAATTTCCCAGTGCTTTGATGTTTCGATCCTTCATTTGTTCCAGCCTTTTTTCGAACGTTTGCTGTTCAGCGTTGTCCAGGGATTGTTCGGTAATCGATATGCTCACAGAATCTAGAGCCTGGTAAATCCACTTGCACACATCATCAACCGTTAGCTGGATGGAAAGCAGTTCAGCGAGCGAGGCCATGGTTTCCGGCTTCACTTTAGGATAGTCAAATTTATTGGGTTGCCCTTTCATCCCGATCTCATAAAATTGACGGATCAGTTCGGCCCGTTCGCGTCCGCTTCCTTCTACACAAAGGTAAATTTGAACAGCTGAACCATTTTTGACACGTCGCTGGGAAATACCGGCGAATTTTCGTCCATCAATACTTAGATCATAATCACCCGGACAGTAAGAACCTTTTATTTCGAAAGCTTTTATTTCAGTCGTTAGGTTCCGGAACAAATCCTGGATGAACGTGACCATGAATTGGTAGCCCTCGTGGATCCCAATTTCTTTGGCATCCGGTAAAATAAAGGACAGGTTGAGAACGCCTGCATCAAGGACGACCGCAAGTCCTCCGGAATTTCGGACGACTGCTTGGTAGCCGTGATCCTCGAGCCATTGGATGGCTGCATCCACGTTAGGTAACTTTGCATCCGGAATGCCGAGAATGATGGTTTTATCGTGAACCCAAAGTCTCGCTGCCGGAGGAGAAGTCCCGTTACCTACAGAAATAGCCAGTGCATCATCGTAAGCAAAGGAAGCGATCGCATCATCTCTGGCTGACTTCCCGCGCTGGTCGATATAGCGGACTGTTCCACTGAACAGTTGTTTCCAATCTTCCATACCAATATCTCCTTTGATTCCCGCCAGTTGTCTGGTCGGGCTGACTGCCGCATCTTCCGCGACCGCCAATCCATTATAGCAAATTGTATAACCGGCTGATAATCACAAAAAATCCATTTCGTGCAAAAAAACCATTTTTGTGTCGGCATTTCTATTATATAATGATAATAATTGTTTATGAATCAATCGGCAAAGGTATCAATAAAAAACATCGAAAATCGTCGACCGTTATGGTAAAGGCTTTCTCGGAAAACTTGTTGCAGGCTTTCCGTTCTTTTTTCTTTTAACGATTGGTTGACTACAAATGGAGTTAGTTGGGTACAGAAAAGATAAGGGTTGCATGGATACTTCCTGCTGCCTTTTTGATATTAGTAGAAGGGACCTGGACATGGCATATAAAGATGAGCAGTTAAGTGAAGAAAAAGTGTTTAAAGACCCTGTACATAGGTATATCCACGTCAAAGATCAAGTGATTTGGGATTTGATCGGCACAAGGGAATTTCAAAGGCTCCGCAGGATAAAGCAGCTGGGCACTTCTTTTTTAACGTTCCACGGAGCTGAACACAGCAGGTTTAACCATTCGCTCGGCGTTTATGAAATTGTCCGGCGGATATTGTTCAACTTTGAAAACCGACCGAACTGGAATAACGATGAACGGCTGTTATGCTTGTGTGCTGCCTTGCTGCACGATTTGGGGCATGGTCCGTTCTCTCATTCCTTCGAAAAAGTATTTAAGCTGGATCATGAGGACTTCACCAAAAAAATCGTCCTAGGCGATACCGAAATCAATAAAATCCTGACACGTGTCGGAAAGGGATTTGCACAGGACGTAGCTGATGTTATCAATAAAACCTATGAAAACAAATTGGTCGTCAGTTTGATATCCAGCCAAATCGATGCAGATCGGATGGACTACCTGCAACGGGATGCCTATTTCACCGGAGTAAGCTATGGACATTTCGATATGGAAAGAATATTACGGGTTATGCGGCCAATGGAGGATCAAGTCGTCATCAAGCAGACAGGAATGCATGCGGTGGAAGATTACATCATGAGCCGTTATCAAATGTATTGGCAGGTTTACTTTCACCCTGTCACCAGAAGCGCAGAGGTGATTTTGTCGAAAATTCTCCATCGTGCCAAACATTTATACGAGCAACATTATCAATTTAAGCAGAAGCCGACCCATTTTCTCTCGTTTTTTGCGGAAAGCGTCGATTTAGAGGACTATCTGCGGCTTGATGAATCGATTGTCCTCTATTATTTTCAAGCCTGGCTGGAAGAAGCTGACCCCGTTTTGCGCGATTTGTGTGAACGATTTATCAACCGGCGCTTGTTTAAATATATCGAGTTCAACCCGAATCAGCAAATGACAGAGTGGATGGAATTATACAAGCTGTTTCAGGCCATCGACATCGATCCGGAATACTACCTGGTTGTCGATTCCTCCTCTGATCTCCCGTATGATTTTTATCGTCCCGGCGAGGAAGAGGAACGGCTCCCGATTCACTTATTACAGCCGAAAAACGATGAATTGAAAGAACTATCACGCCAGTCGGATATTGTCGAAGCAATTTCCGGCAAAAAACGCACAGATCATAAGTTGTATTTCCCACTGGATGTGCTGGAACAGCTCCCGGCAGATAGACCCGAAAAAGCGCGGATTTTTGAAATATTATTCGGATAAGCAAAAATAGAATGGCCATTCGGCCAGGATAGGAGATGGTGAGTATGTTAGAAAATCACGCCAGAATCATGAAGTTTTTCTCGACGGCAGACGAAGTTGTCGGCAGGAAAAAGCTGCAGAAAATGATTTACATACTGAAGAAGTGCGACATTCCATTCGAGGAAAAATACGAGTTTCACTTCTACGGACCATATTCAGAGGAATTGACCCTCCGCGTGGAAGAGCTTTGCAATCTTGGGTTTATTTCCGAGGTGAAGGAAGATAAAAGTAACTATTACCAATACCGTTATCGTGTAACGGAGCAGGGAGAAGAGTTTTTAAACCATTCACAAGTGGAACTCCCGCCGCTTGAAAACATGATTAACAATATGAAGGAAAAAAGCTCCCGATTTCTCGAACTGGTATCTACGATGCTGTACTTCGATGACTTGTCCAAACAAGAAGTGGAAGAAAAAGTCCAAACCGTCAAAAAAACCCAAAACTATCAGGAGACAGAGATTGTCGAAGCATGGGAATTCATCGAGAACCTTCGCCGGCAATCACTCCACTGATTTTTTGATGCCTGAGGAAAAAGGAGACTATTTTTTCATCGAAGTAGTACAGTCTACGTGGAAACATAATAAATACACACTGATAATTGGCAGCTTGGGACAAAAGCGTCGTGACCAAAATTAAAACCGAACTATTTTACAATTCGTTCGGTTTTTTCTTTAGTGGCCATGCTTTTGTCCCGGCTTCTTTTGCTTTTTCTTGTATAAACAACGAAGTTGAATTCGACCTATACGCTGGGATACGAATCACGACTGAAATCTCGTACGGACAACAGTTATCGGGAACACTCAAATAGTTACAGTTTCATTGAATGTAAAGCTTTTGAATAATTGTTCTTCGAATAATGGCAGGATTGTTTAACAAAGGGGAGGAAAGTAATGGTAAAATAACGGTATTAAGAGGGAGGGCGAGAGTTGAAAAAGTATCTCAATATGATGGCGATCATTCTTTTGGTTTTCAATTTAATGGTTTATATTTCATTTTTCAACGGAATTGACATCGTGCCAGATGAGGCAGTTTTCCCTTTGATTATAGGTAGCTCAGTTATCGGGGTTGTTTTTTCGTGGCTTGGAAGTAAAGGAGAACAAGAAACATCGGTATTTATGGTAACGCCTTTGTTCTTTTATTTATAGTAATTAGTCCACTCATCGTGCGTACTTTTATATGGAACAAACCTTAGTGAAAAATCCACTAATGTGGACAATTGTTGAACAACAGTCGCCATTTTATTAATAGATAGTTTAGTAAAAAAGTTATTCGAAGGGGTTTAATATGAAGTATATATTGTTAATAGGCTCCTATTTGTTGGCTTTTGCAATAAATCTAATGCCGTCAATCAAACATCCTGATTCAAGCATCAACATATTCAACTCAGTTGTAACGATACTATTTATGGTCTTGTTACTAATGTACGCTAAAAAAGGAAGTAAGCTAGTAAAGGTATTCTCCATATTCGGGGCACTATCAGGAGTGATTGTATTTGTCATCACAACATTTGAGCACGCTATGATTGGTAATGGTATTTTAGATGTAATAGCATCCATACAGTATCCCTTTTTTCTCCTCTTTATTACACCTTTATTTGGCGTTAATATACTATTCGGCCTGAGTTATGGGTTATACGCATTGTTCATGTCATTGTTTTATGGAATGATAGTCGGTTTAACCGTTTATTCTAAAAAGAACGAAGATCAGGTCGTTTAAGAAAAATACTAACTGAGGTTTCTGAAAGAAGGAAATGACTTTGTTTCTACATAGGAGGCGTTCTATATGGACAAAAAGACAAAATTGATTATTGGGCTAATTGGTAGTCTTATTATATGTTTTTTTGGGGTGTATCGATTAGTGCTTGAAACGCCATCTCCTGTTGACTCATTGATCATCCCCATAGCATTTTCCGTTACAGGCTTTATAGGGTTTGTCGGAAATTTAATTGAATTGAAATAGCTAAATAGCAGTCGTTCCTAAACATAAACGGATGCATTAGGTAAGCGTTTAGACAGCAATACGAAGGAGCGGTTATTTTGATGGCAATAAAAGAGTTTGTATCAAGTTTTTTACTTATTGTCAGTTGGTTTATATTTGCTATAAGTGCGTATTTACTTTATTGGACAATCATTATGCCTTTACTAGCAATCATTCCTTTACTTATTGCCTTAAGTTGCGGTTTTCTATGTTTCTACTGTTCAAGAAAGCTGGATGATAGGAATAAGAAGAACTAATTATTCCATTACCATTGCATCCCCAATCTTGGTATAATAGCCGTTTTTAAAATACAGAAAAAATGCACTTGCAAAGATAGCAGTTATCATCTCATTGTGGAGTGGGCCATTTATAGCTTTTGTCCCGACGAGGCCCCAGATAGGTAATCCGCCAAACGGATAAATGTAAACGCTTTCAAAATTATACGCTTTTCTACTGAAGCTACAATGGCTGAAAAAGGGGCTGTCGAATAGGGACAGCTTTTTTAATTGAACGATGTACGATACGGCTATCCTTTTATGAAGAAGCGGGTAATTTAATCCAAGCGTTTCCATCTCTCATTGTGAATTTTTTGAAAATTGATTACAATGGACTATAGGGATGTAACATAATGGGGGATGGGAAGGAAGTTGCTTGTGAAACTAATAAAATTCCTTGGCTATTATATACTTGGCTTGTTTGGCATCGTGGCGTTGAGTTCCGCTCCGAGCTTGCTTCAGGGTAATGGCCTTGTCGATGTGGGATTATATGCAGAAAACACATGGAAACTGGCCAGAGAAATAGTACAGCCTGAAAATTGGGTATACCAATTCAGACAAGAACAGTTGAACGTTTTTGCTTTTTTGTGGGATCCTTACTTTTATTCCATGCGCATTCTCGGTGCCGCACTATTGCTTGGTTTTGGTCTGGCACTGATCCTGGCACTGCTAACCCAGCTGCTGCCCAAAATGCTTATTCGTGTAGTAAAACGAATCTTAGTACTCTTAGAAGCAATACCCGATTTAATGGTGGCTTTTTTGCTGCAAATGTTTATCGTTTATATCTTCAAGCAGACAGGAGTTCACCTGATGAAGTTCGTTACCCTTGGAGACGAACGGATTTACATAGCACCAATCACTGTGTTGGCAGTTTTGCCGATGATTTCTCTTTTCCGCGTTATTTTGTTGCTGATGGAGGAAGAATTGACCAAGGATTATGTGGATTTTGCACTCAGCAAAGGGATCAGGCACAATGCCATCATCGCTGTTCATGTGCTACGGAATATATTGAAGAGTACTTTCTATCATTCAAAGATCATTTTATGGGGCACTTTGTCCAGTTTATTTGTAATCGAATATATATTCAATATTCGTGGACTGTTCAGTTTCGTGATGGAAGATTTCCGTCCGATGGTGATTGCGGCTGCTTTGATCATGGTATTTACGCCGTTTTATATCCTTTACCAGGGTATCGAGATTTTCACCGAGAAAACAGCATTGCAAATGAATGATAAAAAGTTCATCCACACCTTTTCCAAGCCCACTAGCCTCTCGTGGAAACAACGACTCGGGGATTATGTAAAGGGTATTGCCGCTCATTTCAGAAATAAGAGGTTCCTGGTCGGTTTTGCCGTTATTTTTGCTATATTGGCTGTCAGTGTCATACACACTGTCATCCATGAAGAACCGGTGCAAAATTTCACGTTGATTTATGATGAGGATGGAAATCTGCTCAGCAGCAAGCCGCATCCGCCATCGAAGTATGTCCTGTTGGGGACAGACCAGAACGGATACAGCATCCTCGATCAGTTGTTGACCGGAGCCAAATATACGATTCTTTTTGCCGGTGCTATTGCGCTGTTAAGAATGGTACTTGGTTTTTTACTGGCAGTTCCTTATGCATTGTTCATCAAAGAGCGGTGGAAACGCAGAATAGAGCGGTTTGTCGATAGTTTTCATTTCCTGCCTTTGAGTGTGATTGCCGTGATTTTACTTGCTCCCGTATTGACTGGTACCACTTCCGGTTTTGAATACTCGTTTACAGAACGGATTTTAGTCGAAGCCGGGGTACTGACCTTGCTGGTTGTTCCGTTGACGACCGTGTTGATCGGGAATGAAATCCGTTTGATCACTAGGACCGAATATATAGACGGTGCACGTGTTTTAGGCGGGAATTCCAACCACATATTGTTCCGCCATATTATGCCCCATCTTCATTCCAAACTGGGGATTATCTTCGGGCAGCAGTTTATACAGGTCCTGTTGATTCTTATTCATCTCGGTTTGTTCAATATATTTCTTGGTGGCACTAGTATCATGCTGAATGAATCCTATAAAGCGTGGCCATATTCGGTGACCTTTGAGTGGTCGGGAATTATCAGTGGTTCGCGTAATGCGTTTATGAGTGGACATGAATGGATTGTTGTTCCTGTTTTTGTGGCGTTTATTGTATTGATACTCGCCATGCAGTTGATCATAGAAGGCATTCAGGAAGTGCAGCAGAGGCGGGTAGGGGTGCGTATAGAGAAGCAGCGCTGGTTCGGTGCCCGGCATAAACTGCAGCCTCCAGGGAAATCATTTGAAAGAGAGCCGTCCCCAGAACAGTTCGGCTTCGTCGGGCAGGAAAACATCGGACGAAGTGAAAATCATGGCTAAAAAACAAACCAGCGGAATTCCTTTTCGGAGTTCCGCGGGCTGTTATTATTGGCATTAATTTTCCTTCATAATCAGGACTATTCGTCACTCAGTCGTTTTCCGCCAACGGCATAATCGCTTTTGCTCATTTCTTCAATAAAGACGGCGACTTTGTCTTTGGAAGCGCCGGTAGTTTCAACGACGGCTTCTGTCACTTTTTCCACGAGTGCTTTCTTCTGTTCATCGTTTCTGCCTTCCAGCATTTTTACTGTTACATATGGCATGGTTCTGTACCTCCTCTGTAAAAAAATCAAGTTAATTAATTCGCGTTAACAAGGGAAAATACCTGCTGTCTGTAAATACTCCAAAGATGAAATTGGATTTTTCCCTATGCTACAATGAAAACAGCATATCATAGAAAGAAACAGGCTGCGAATCTGGAGCAGATGAAATAGAAGGAGGAGCTAAAAATGAGTGAAGAGCAACCTTCCCAAAAGAAAAAGAATCAATTCACCATCATGAAAGATGATTCCACCGACGGTCATGGTGGGTATGGTGTTGGCTCGATCAGTTTAGAAAACATTTCGCCGGTGATCATCGATCCAGCTGAAGACCGAGCGTTTGTCGATATGGGAGCCATGCACGCCCGCAGTGAAGTTGAGCGGCGGGTTAAATTTTTGCCGGATAAAGAGGCGGTTCCGAATGGCAAGCTGTATTGGATTGTCTGGGTAACCGTCGAAAAAAAAGACTCCGGTTCTTATTACCATGGAGTGGCAGGTAGCGAAATACGTGTGGACCGATCAATCAAGCGTGCCTATAAATCAATGCCGGAACATGTGAACCATATGGATAAATCCATGAAAGGCCAAGTGATTGTCGACCATATGGATGAGCACTCGAAAAAACTGCTGGGCGATTTTCTTCGTGATTTCAACAAAGAAATGTGGGAAAACTCCGCTGATGAGTTGAAACAGGCCCTTCCTGAGTAATGGTTGTGCCAAAAGAAATCGTGAACACTTTGTGACCGAATTGTGAATAATGATTGAATATCTTGAGGTTTTGCGAATAAGTTTGTAAAATATGTATCACATGGTAAAACTGTGTACTAGGACAAAGAAAAAGGCCGGAATCCGTTCCGGCCTTTTTCTTATGCTAATTAAAACCCTCACTCTACACCAAGTAAAGTATTTTCCTTCGTGATGAAGAAATGAGTGGTTCTCGCTACGGGAATACACTACGCTTTCCGCGGGCGGCTGGTGAGCCTCCTCGAGCTCCGCTCTGGATCCCTTTCCTCCCGCTGGAGTCTCCGTGTATTTCTTTCGCTGATAACTGCTATCCATTTCAAAGTAAAGTGTCATAACCTTTTGTTTTGTCTGAAACGATAGAGAGTTAGTAAATATACAAAGAACCCCAGTATGGTTCGAAATTATAGGAGAAATGCCTTTACTACTGAAGAGACTGAGAATGGGTACACGGAAAGCGAAGGGTCTCGTTAAATTACCCAATCTTGTTAAGGCCCGGAAGAGCGTAGTTTAGCTTCTGGACAGCCATTTAAACCAACGCTTCCAGCCGCTGTCCTGTTCCCCGTCCTCTTCTTCCGGCAATTGCTCCTGATTCTCATTTGTTTCATCATGATGAAGCGAACAGTAACTGGTCGGCTCTGTCCCTTTGGCAAAATACATTAACCGGTGTTGGTCACAATAAGGAGTGGCCAATTCGCCAGAAACAGGATCAACATAAGCCCCAACCACCCCGTCCGGTACCGGGAAAGCATGAAACGGCAGGTCGGCATGGGCCTTTTCCATGAATCCCGCCCAGATGGATTTAGCTGCTTGCAAATCATTGGTATTTTCCACTGGTTTGTTTTCATCGAAGCCAGTCCATACACTTGTAACAAGGTCGGGGCTAAATCCCACCATCCAGTTATCTGTCTTGGTTGTCCCTGACTTGCCGGAATAGGAGCGGGTTAATCCGTCGGCAATCGATGCACCGGTTACCCGCATATATCCGTTAAGCGATTCATCGAACATGCCGGTCATCAAATCGGTCAGGATAAACGTGCTTACCGGATCCAATACAGGAGAGGAATCCTGTTTTTCCCGTGCATATAGGACTTTGCCGTGTGAATCGGTCACTTTTTTGATAGTGAAAGGTTCTACTGACTTGCCTCCATTGGCAAGCATGCCGTATGCGGCAGCCATTTCATTGACGGTGACCGCTCCTGTTCCCAGCGCTAATGATGGTACTGCCTCAAAATCCTCTTCAATCCCGAATTTTTTGGCTGTTTCTACTAGTTCCTTCGGGCCCAAGAAAAGGTTCGTTTTTACTGCATAAACGTTATCCGATAACGCTAACGCCTGAGCCAACGTAATCGGTTCATTGGCATAGTAACCGTTGTAATTACTTGGCTGGTAGACCGTTCCGTCTTCCAGTTCAAAACTAGTCGGTTTACTGAGCAGGGAGGTTACGGGAGTATAACCATTTTCCAAGGCTGCATAATACAAAAACGGTTTAAAAGAGGAACCTGGCATTCGCTTAGCCTGGGTGACACGATTGTACTGGCTGTCGGCATAGTTCCTGCCTCCCACCATTGCCTTGACAGCACCGTTTTTCGGGTTCTGGGCTACAGCCCCGACCTGAAGCTCAGAGGAATCGCTGATTGACTTGTTGACGGCTTCCTCCATTTGCTGCTGTTGTTCAAGGTTGAGCGTGGTATATACTTGGTATCCGCCGGAACGGATGGCCTCTGCGTCCATGTCCAGTATGTCCTGCAGTTCCGCCAGTACTGTATCGAGGAAATAAGGTGCCGTTTTGTTCTCTGCTTCGTCAGCGTGTTCAGTCAATTGGATTGTTTGCCTGGCTGCAAGGTACTGCTCGTCCTCCGATATAAGACCGGACTGTTCCAATGAACCCAAGATTTGCTCCTGCCGATTCTTCGCATTGTCCAAGTGTCGATATGGCGAGTAATAGGAAGGTCCTTTCGGGATTCCTGTCAGCAATGCTGCTTCGGCTAAATCAAGCTGCTTGGCGGATTTGTCAAAGAAATACCTGCTGGCTGCTTCTACACCATATGCGCCATGGCCGTAATAAATCGTATTGAGGTAGCCTTCGAGGATTTCTTTTTTATCATAGAACATTTCCAGACGAATCGCATAAAAGGCTTCCTTCAGCTTTCGAGCCCAGGTTTTTTCATGGGATAAGTACAAATTTCTTGCCAACTGCTGTGTAATGGTGCTTGCTCCCTGTACCTTGGATAATGCCTGTAAATCATTCCAGGCTGCTGAAAGGATGCGTTTTACATCCAGACCGTGGTGGGAGTAAAACCGTTTATCTTCTGTAGTTAATGCAGCTTTTATCAGCATGGGGGACATTTCATCCAGACTGACCCAATACCTGCTCTCCGGACCATGTTCTTCACCGATGACTTTTTCCTCATCACTGTAATAGATGGTATTCCCTCCCTTGCTCAGAGGAGGCGGGCCGAGCACCAGCGCCGTGGAATAAATGGCCACAACAGCCAGTACAACGGCCGATCCTGCCAGCAGAACCGAAAGGATCACCCGGCGCAGCGATTTGTTTTCAATTTTTTTAAGTTGTTTTTTTATAAAAGAAATCATGGCGTCCACCTGATTTTCATGAATATAGGAGAAGGTAAATAGATGTAAAGCGTTAACTTTATCAGTATAGGTAGGAAAGCGGAAAAATAAACGTGGCATAACAGTTGATTTTTATTTATGCTTAAGTATAAGATTTTTAATATTGTTGCCTTTTGTTTTGATTTCAAGAGGAACCGGATTTACATAAAATGTTACACGCGATATGTCGCAACGTGAAAGATGATCTTGCGTTTCAAGCAGACCGATCAGGTAAATAACACTAGTAGTGTCGGTGAATGATAAAAGAATTAGGAGGATAAGGCAGCTTGTCCTTCTTCCAAGTTTGCCAACGAAACGAAAAACAGGGCAGATGGGCAAAGAAGTCCAAGAAGACTCATGAGCCCTTGGCAAAGTGGGAAAGTGCGGACTTAAGATTTTTTCAAGAAGAAAAGGAGAATGAGCATGGAATTATGGTACACAGAAAAACAAACTAAAGATTTTGGGATTACAGCAAAAATCAAGCGCACCCTCCATTCTGAACAAACGGATTTTCAAAAGCTTGATATATTGGAAACGGAAGAATGGGGAAATATGCTAGTGCTGGACGGCATGGTGATGACCACGCAAAAAGATGAGTTTGTCTATCATGAAATGGTTGCTCACGTCCCATTATTCACTCATCCGAATCCAAAGCATGTTTTGGTCGTCGGAGGAGGAGATGGCGGAGTGATCCGTGAAGTACTGAAGCATGAACAGGTAGAATCTGCGACACTTGTGGAGATAGATGGAAAAGTGATTGAATACTCCAAACAGTATTTACCTGAAATTGCCGGGGATTTAGAAGATCTGCGAGTGGAAGTCAAGGTTGCGGATGGTTTTATGCATATAGCCGAAAGTGAGCGGGCATACGATGTGATTATGGTCGATTCTACAGAACCGGTAGGACCGGCAGTTAACTTATTTACGAGAGGCTTTTATGATGGAATCGCCAAAGCGCTGAAGGACGACGGCATTTTTGTCGCCCAGACGGACAACCCGTGGTTCAAAGCAGATTTGATCAAACAGGTATATCGCGATGTACAAGAGATCTTTCCTGTCACTCGTCTTTATACAGCAAACATCCCGACGTATCCGAGCGGTTTGTGGACATTCATGATCGGCAGTAAAATCCATGATCCGTTAAAAGTAAAAGAAGAGCGCTTTAAGGAAATCGAGACGAAATACTATACCAAGGAACTTCATTATGCATCGTTTGCATTGCCGAAGTTTGTGAAGGATTTGACGGAATAAAGGGGGAGATAGGATGCGATTTGATGAAGCATATTCAGGAAAGGTTTTTATTATGTCACGGCAGGATGCGGAAGAAGCAGAGGCAATCATTTATGGGATGCCGATGGATTGGACGGTCAGCTTCCGTCCGGGTTCACGGTTTGGACCTAACCGTATAAGAGAAGCATCGCTTGGTCTGGAAGAATATAGTCCATATATGGACAAGCACCTGGAAGAAGTGAATTTTTTTGATGCTGGAGATATTCCGCTGCCATTCGGAAATCCTCAACGCAGCCTTGACATGATCTATGACTATGCCAAAAAGCTGTTGGAAAAACAGAAATTCCCATTAGGACTGGGTGGAGAGCACCTGGTCTCTTGGCCGATTATTCAGGCCGTCTATGAAAAGCATCCCGACATAGCGGTACTTCACATCGACGCCCATGCCGATTTACGCGAGGAGTACGAAGGAGAGTCGCTGTCCCATTCGACACCGATCAGAAAGACGTGTGAATTGATCGGACCGGAAAATGTTTACTCCTTTGGTATTCGCTCCGGCATGCGTGAAGAGTTCCAATATGCAGAAACAAGCGGGATGCATATGGCGAAGTTTTCGGTCGTGGAGCCGTTGAAACGGGTATTGCCTGAGCTTGTCGGAAGAAAGGTCTATGTAACGATAGACATCGACGTGCTCGATCCGGCGTATGCACCTGGGACCGGGACTGCTGAAGCCGGCGGAATTTCCTCCAAGGAATTGCTGGAGGCCATTCAATTGATCGCCGATGCGGACCTCGAAGTGATAGGTGCGGACCTGGTGGAAGTTGCTCCGGTATATGATCCGACCGAACAGACGGTGATTGCTGCCAGTAAGTTTGTAAGGGAAATATTGCTTGGATGGGTACAAAAGTAATCTCTGTTGGGCTGTTTTTCGACAGTGTTCTGCAATTTTTGGAAATTAGAGGATAAATATGACAAAATAGTTTGAAAATATGGTATAATAGAAAATAAATTGTCGCTATTTGTAGAATAAGGGATGGAAAGGGGTAGCCATGAAAAACATTGAAGAAAAAAAGATGAAGCCTGTTGACAGTGAGACCGAAAGCTTGACAAGGAATCAGTTTTTTTTACAGGAAGGGGAGCTTCCCCTTTTTCATGTTTTTCAATCATTTTCTGCTTCTGAGAATGTAAACACAGCGATCGACGTAACCCGCAGCTATTGCCTGAAGGCAAAGGCAGATACCAATCAGCGAGTTGGCATGGAATTCCTTTACGCTTATGGTTTTTTGGATGATCTCGAGCAGCTCATCGAAAAAAATCTGGAATCCGGGAATCCAGTGAATCGTCAATGGGGACAGTTGTACAAGATTATCCATCTTCGCAGAAAAAGAAAGCTAAAAACGGATGAATATCTGAGCTTGTTGAACAAGCTTGAAGCTGACAGTGTCGAAATGGAATCCCTTCATATGTTTTTGCGGGTATATGCCCATTTCGAACGGAAAGAATTTGGAAGACTGAGTGGCTATTTGGACGGGTTGCTGGAAAACATCCACAAAATCGGGGATCCGATGCTTCGCGAATTGTTTTCGGTGAGGATGGATGAAATGCTGCTGACTTTCCATTGGAAACGCAATGAAATGATTATTGCCAGAAAACACGGTTTTCGAATTTTGCAGAATACCCACTGTCCGCGCAAAAAAATTGATATCCACAACACGATGGCGCTGGGCTATTTGTTCGACAGCTATCACCAGGCAATGGAACACGCCCTCGAAGCTAAGCGACTGGCCAATATGACCGAAGACTTAACCGCTATACAGGGGATCAACAATTATACCATTCCTTTTATTGCAGCCTTTCATGGCAGAACAGCGGGCATTTCGACGCCGATTGAGTCTGAAGCGGCTCATCTCGCTCTGGCTCGCGGAGACATCCCGACTTGTATCAGCATCTTGAACAGCTTCGATAGTTTGACCCCTTTTCAGCAATACTACTTAGGAAAAGCTACCCGTGATGTTGAAATGTTGGAAATTTCTTACCGCCGCTTTATAAGCGAGCGGAGTGATCACTTCTTTGCCAGGCTGCCGTTATTGGAAATGAATAAATTGAACGCTGTACATTGACGCTGCCTTGAGCAGCGTTTTTTTCTGCGTTATCCTGGCTTGATACTATGTCCTTGCTTGAATTTTCGCCCATTTTTTTAAACACGCCAGTCGGCTGACTTTCTTTATCTATGTAAGCGATCGTCTTCCCTTTACATTGCGGATGGACTGGTTGATTTGGGATTGCTTAACAATTGACATACAATGGGACTTGAGTTTTTTCACATTCATTCTTATAATTAGTTATTTAGGAATGTCTATCGAAAAACCCGCTTGAAGGGGTGTGGAAAGTTGACAGCAGACAAAACAGCCGTAGACATAAAGTTAACGACCGAAATTTTTGACTTAGGTCAAAAAGATGTCACCGTTGTGGAAGAAACGGGCAGTTATATACGAAAAGGGGATACCGCTGTCCTGACCTTTACCGAGCACCAAGAGCAGGGGGAGGATATCCAAGCCTTGATTACCATACAGCCGGAAAAGGTCAGTGTGAAACGGACAGGCGCTGTGCATATGCACCAAGTTTTCCGAAAAAAACAAAAGACCGAAAATGTTTATCGGCATGAATTTGGTACGATGCACATGGAAACACACACAGACCAAATAATTTTTAAAGCGCTGCAAGAGGAAAAGCATGGTGAATTGTTTATCAGTTATACAACCAAGATGAATGGGGAAGGGAAGCGAAGGCACCGTTTGACCTTGGGCTTTCACCAGGCGCGTTGAACCATTGTGAATGTCGTTGTTATGGAAGAAATACCGTAAATGAGGAATCGTAACAGTTAAACATCCAGGAACTGTCCAATGGACCGGAATCTTTGGAAACATATATATTGCGAAGGATAGATACAGGCTTGGCTGCTTCGAGAGCGGACTGCCTGTCTTAATCCAACTAGGAGGAGGCGTCTCGATGAATATCATGCAGCAAACAGAAGAAAAACTAAAAGAAGAAATCGGCCGCACTGTGGTAGATGCAGGTCTGGCTAAGCAGGATGAACTGCCGGTCGTAGTACTGGAGCAGCCGAAGGACAAAAACCATGGCGACTATGCTACCAATATTGCCATGCAGCTGGCTAAAATTGCCAAAATGCCGCCGCGACAGATTGCCGAGAAAATTGTGGAACAGTTCGATCGCACGAAAGCTTCCATCAAACAAATGGACATAGCCGGTCCGGGGTTCATCAACTTCTTTATGGACAACCAATACTTAACAGAATTAGTCCCTTCAATTTTGAAGGCGGGAGAAGCGTATGGGAGTTCACAGATAGGCAAAGGTCAGAAAGTCCAGATTGAGTTTGTTTCGGCCAACCCGACAGGGGATCTTCATTTAGGGCATGCTCGTGGTGCTGCGGTTGGTGATTCACTGGCCAATGTCCTGGAAAAGGCCGGTTATCAAGTAGCACGAGAATATTATATCAACGATGCCGGAAACCAAATCAATAATTTGGCGGTCTCCGTTGAAGCGCGTTACATGCAGGCGCTTGGTAAAGAGTGGGAGATGCCGGAGGATGGCTATCACGGCAAAGATATCATCGAACTGGGCAAACAGCTCGCAGAGGAACATGGCGACAAATGGAGTCATTCACCAGCAGAGGAGCGTCTCCACTATTTCCGGGAATACGGTCTTCAATATGAGTTGAAAAAGTTGGAAGGTGACTTGTCTCAATTCCGTGTTCCATTTGATAATTGGTTTTCGGAAACGTCTCTCTATCAGGATGAACAAATCGATCAAGCGTTGGAAACGTTGAAGGATAAAGGTCATATATACGAGCAGGATGGAGCGACTTGGTTCCGGACGACTGATTTCGGAGATGACAAGGATCGCGTCCTGATCAAACAGGATGGCAGCTATACGTATTTAACTCCGGATATCGCTTACCATAAAAATAAATTGGACCGCGGATTCGATACATTGATCAACATCTGGGGTGCCGATCATCACGGCTACATTCCTCGGATGAGAGCGGCAATCCAGGCGCTTGGCTATGAAAAGGATAAACTGGAAGTGGAAATTATCCAGATGGTCAACCTGTTCCAAAACGGGGAGCGGGTCAAGATGAGTAAACGTACGGGAAAAGCCGTTACATTAAGAGAATTAATGGAAGAAGTCGGCATTGATGCGATGCGGTATTTCTTCGTGATGCGCTCAAGTGATTCGCACTTGGACTTTGACATGGATTTGGCTCGCTCGCAATCCAATGAAAACCCGGTATTCTACGTGCAGTACGCCCATGCAAGGATTTGCACGATGCTCAAGCAGGCAGAAGAAAAGGGCTTTACAGTCAGCAAAGATATCGATGGAACCTTGCTCGCGACCGAAAAAGAAGAAGAACTGCTGAAGCGGCTGGGCGAATTCACTTCTGCTATCGAAGAAGCCGCAGTGAAACGCACGCCGCACCGCGTGACGCAGTATATTTTCGATTTGGCTTCTACGTTGCACAGCTTCTACAATGCGGAGAAGGTATTGGACACGGATCAGCCAGAACGGACCAAGGCCCGACTGGCGTTGATGGAAGCGGTCCGCGTCACCATCGCCAACGGTCTTGCCTTGATCGGAGTAAGAGCTCCTGAACGGATGTAAGGACAAAAGCGCAAGCGCCAGTTTAAAGGAGTACAGGCTAGAGCCGCCACGTCCTGTGGCAACACCTGCATGAACCCACATTGTTTGGGCCTCTGACAAGCTTAAGAACAGCCTCGGCGTGGCGCTTGTTGCCACACAGAGGGTGGGCTTAAGACCTCGAGGGGGTAGGCGCTGGAGCTGGACGTGGCTGTTTCAGCCAATAGTTATCCACAGACAGTTAAATTTATCATTTCCTATACAACAAGAAAAGCAGATAGCCGCCACGCTAGCCACTTAATTTGCAGGGCTAGAACGGAACGAAAGAGGCCGGGACAAAATCATGGCCACTAAAGTACAAACCGAACGAATTCTAACTGCCAATCAAATTCGTTCGGTTTGTATTTGTATATTCTCGTTTTATCCTGTTGTTTGTTGCGTGCTTCGAATCGCTACGGCAAGATACTACGCGTTCAACGGGCACGGCTTCAACTTCCTCCGAAAGCACCAACCGCTTTCTTGCGGGATTTTCAGCTCGAGCTGTTCTCGTAGGAGTCTCCGTATATTGCCTTCGCTATGTTTACGTGGTCTGATTTCCATATGATCAAGACAAGATGGATCGTTCTCTTCTATTGGTTGATAGGTATCTAAACAGGGAAGAGGACGAAAGTCTTGGGGGTTCCTTTTTTCTTTATAGCATATTAATGATAAAGAAGTACTCCTGGTTTCCATGCGTTTTCGCTTTCTACCGTAACGGCAATAAGCAAAACGAAAAATACACCAGAAGAGGAAGTATCTCCTTCAACGGAGGCAAGGTACGCAGACTCCAGCGGGATGAGCGCGAGCTGAAGATCCACTTGGCAAAGCAGTATGCTTTGCCAAGTTAGCTGAAGCCGTGCCCGCGGAAAGCGAAGTACCTTGCCGGAGTGGAAAGTTGCACTTTTTATAGGGTAAAACGATTTGCTTTTTGCTCATCAAAAAACCGAAAGAATGGTGGATCGTTCGGTTTTCATTTTGGTCACGATGCTTTTGTACCAGTCTCTTTTTACTTGAAGAGTTTTTTAAGAAAAAGCTTAGGGAAGTGATAAGCAAGAAGAAAATAGAAGGAGTGGAGAAAATTATTTATCTATCCATTGCTGTTAAGTTGGTAGTTGGGCTTATAGGAATCGTGATTGTCACCCGCTTTCTTGGGAAAAAGGAGATGTCCCAGGTTACTCCACTCGATTTTGTCTATGCTTTGATTCTCGGTGGAATTATCGAGGATGGCTTATATGAACAGCAAACTTCGTTAGGACAGATGATGTTCGCCTTATTTATTTGGGGAGCAATAGTTTATCTTATCGAGAGCAGTACTCAAAAGTTTGATAACTGGCGCAATGTCATCAAGGGCAAACCTACCATTTTAATCGAAAAAGGAAAAATCAACATTAAACAACTCAAAAAAGCCAAACTGGAAATTGAACAATTGCGCACTTTGCTCCGGATGGAGGGGATTTTTTCATTGAAAGAAGTTGCGTATGCCGTATTGGAAAACAGTGGGACAGTAAGTGTATTGCAAAAAGCAGGCGAAAAACCGCTCGCGAAACAAGATTATCTGCAGGATTTCCAGAAGAGTGATATAACCTTCCTCCTGGTTGAAGAAGGGGATATCAATGATAGTACGCTGAATGACATCGGCAAAAGTGAAGAGTGGCTGCGACAGCAGCTCCGTAAAGAAGGATACGAATTGGAACAAGTATATTATGGAGAATGGAGCAGAACAGACGGATTCGTCATTCAAAGCTATGATGAATAAATAAATGGACTCATTCTGAATAATTTGTTGCTGTTGCTTGACGCTGTTCATATAAACTACTCAATACCTTTTAGTGAAATACTTGTCACCTTACATAGAAGGGATGTAGTCCAGCGCTGCGGAAATACCTTTCGCTTTCCGCGGGCGGCTGGTGAGCTTCCTCGAGCTAACGCTCTGCGGGATCTCACCGAGGCCTTTGCTCCCGCTGGAGTCTGCAGGTATTTCCTCCGCTGGTAGGGGGGGTTCTGAATTTGGATTAGGAATACCACACGTTAGACAAGTTTTAGTACTTCTTCACCCTTAATCAGAAATCCACCTTAAGCGGCGGAAAATGCGACACTCCTGGGGGAAGAGCAGCTTCCGAAGACCCCGCAGGGAGTGCACTTTTCTCACGAGGAGGCTGAGGTGCTGCCCCCGGAAAGGGAGTGTTTTCAGCCGCGCTGGATATACACGCCACTTCATTAGACCGAGTGAGAGCCTTATAAAAAGAGAATCTTCATTAATGCGCAGTTTCTATCGATTCCGACATTGCATGACGGTAAAAAGACTGGCCGGTAATTTTTTGCGGCCAGTCTTTTTTACGGTTCATCCTGATGATGGGGAGGTGTTCGTTTTAAGTAAAAGGCGTGGATGATCTTCAATAATGGACGGATTAACAGCTGGGCACTTCCCAGAATGAACAATACCGTCCCGATTGTCTGCGTCTGTTTCCAGAGAAAGAAGATACTGCCGATAAAAAACCAGAGACCGAGGGCAATATCATTCGTTAAAGATATCAAACGATACTTTTTGTTAAAGAACAGTTGGAACCTGCCCATCTGAATATCGACATAGTCCTTTTCATCCTTTATCTTCGGCATACTGCTTCACCTCTCTTTATTCGATTATTTATCTTTACCCTCTAAAAGCCTTGATTAAAAATAGCAGGAATTTCCTGCTCCCCATTCCAAAAAAAATTTGTTTGAAAGGTTTAACCAATGGGTGGATAGTGGAACTAGTAGTAATGTAAGAGATAATCATTAACTTTAAGGAAAGGAGTTTTACAGCATGGCTAAGAATGATAACAACAATAGAAAGATGTCAGTAGAGGAAGCAGGTCAAAAAGGCGGACAAACTACTTCCAAAAACCATGACCGCGAATTCTATGAAGAGATTGGTCAAAAAGGCGGCGAAACTACTTCGCAAAATCATGACCAAGAATTCTATGAAGAGATCGGTCAAAAAGGTGGCGAAACCACTTCCAAGACACATGATCGTGAATTCTATGAAGAAATAGGCCAAAAAGGCGGCGAAACTACTTCACAAAATCACGACGAAGAATTCTATGAAGAAATTGGCCAAAAAGGCGGTAACGCTACTTCCAGAAACCATGACGAAGAATTTTATGAAGAAATTGGTCAAAAAGGCGGCGAACGCCGTGGCCAACAGCGAAAAAACAATAACAACAATTCTTAATAGGCGGTTAAGGATTTGGTTTTCGCGTAAAGGAGAGGAAGAAATACGTTTCTTCCTCTCTTTTTTATGTACACAAATCCATGAAGGAGGAAAGGAACGAGAATCAGATAAAAAAAGACGTTCATCCCATTCTAGTACCTCCACTGGAACAAAGGAATCCTGCCAATTATTTCGGGAGTGAAGCAAAAGGCGGTTCAAGGTTGAGGCATCCCCATTTTCGGTGATAAAAGGGAGCAGCACCATGGTATCCATTATATGCTATGAAAACAGCCTTTGGATCAACGGCTCGGCATAGTGAAATAATTTAAAACCCAAATAGATGCCGATGATTCCTATTACACCCGCAAGAGCCGGCGGAGCGGGTATGGGCAGCTTTCCCCAAGCAAAAATAAAACCGACGACCAAGCCGGTTAACAGGGATAGAATAACTTCCTTCATAGTAGTTCTCCCTTCTTCTATTTCCCACTAGTTTTTAACGAGTTTACCAAAGTATGCATTTTCGCCTTAAAACGATCTTAAAATGTGGAAAAATTCGCATATTCATATTGACTGAATGTTCATTCATAATATAAAGTAGATATATAAGCATTTTGTGCAGAGGAGGAAACGATTCTGGAAAACGAATCGGATTGATCCGTAACAACTGTCACATCAACAGATCATTACGACAAGGTGGGGGGATGGATAATGGACGGACTACTGTTGCTTAATTGGATTTTATTTTTAGCTGTTACTGGTTATGGTATATACTTATTCGTTCGGGTAGTCAGGACGAGGATTGCTTATATCAAAATGGGGAAAAAATTTGAATTCGACGGGGAAATCAAACAGCGGTTGAACCGTGTCTGGATCAACGTCTTTGGTCAGAAAAAACTGTTGAAGGATAAAAAGTCGGGCGCCATCCATGTGATGATGTTTTATGGCTTCCTTCTGGTTCAATTCGGGGCGATCGATTTCATTGTCAAAGGTTTGGTTCCAGGCGCACACTTGCCTTTAGGACCGCTTTACCCAGGATTTACTTTTTTTCAAGAGCTGGTCACCTTGATGATCCTCGTCGCGGTGGTTTGGGCATTTTACAGACGGTATATTGAAAAACTCGTCCGGTTGAAGCGGGGATTTAAAGCAGGTCTGGTGCTGCTGTTTATCGGTACGCTAATGCTGTCTGTCTTGATCGGAAATGGCATGGGAATGGTCTGGCACGGGCATGAAACCGCTTGGACAGAGCCTGTTGCGTCCTTAATTGCAAACGCTTTCTCTTGGCTTTCTCCTACTGCTGCGGCTGCCGTGTTTTTTGTTGCCTGGTGGGTTCATCTGTTGGCACTGCTCAGCTTTCTCGTCTATGTGCCACAATCGAAACACGCTCATCTCCTGGCGGCTCCTGCCAATGTTTTTTTAAGCAGGCAGACACCCCCAGGTAAACTGAAAAAATTGGACTTTGAAGTGGATGATGAGGTCGACGAAGAAGAGGTTTCCTTCGGAGTCAGTAAGATCGAAGACTTTAACCAGCTGCAGCTGATCGATCTATATGCATGTGTCGAATGCGGACGCTGCACCAATGTTTGTCCGGCAACAGGGACTGGGAAGATGCTGTCGCCGATGGACTTGATTGTCAAACTTCGCGATCATCTGACCGAAAAAGGTGCTGCTGTCACCGGCCAATCGCCATGGGTTCCTAGTTATGCTTTTGCCAATACGGAAGGAAACCAGCTGGCCCAAATGGCCAGAAATGCAGGGGCTGCAAAGGACGAAGTTGCCGCAGGATTGGAGTCTGTGAACAATACCAGCTTAATTGGTGATGTGATAACGGAAGAAGAACTTTGGGCATGTACCACATGCAGGAATTGTGAGGACCAGTGTCCGGTCATGAATGAACACGTTGATAAAATCATCGATTTGCGCCGTTACCTTGTGTTAACGGAAGGAAGGATGGACCAGGATGCCCAGCGGGCGATGATGAATATCGAACGACAGGGAAACCCGTGGGGATTATCGAAAAAAGAACGGGAGAATTGGCGCGATCTTGATCAGGATGTTTCAATTCCGACAGTGAAAGAATTGAAAAAAGCCGGTGAGGAATTTGAGTATCTATTCTGGGTCAGTTCGATGGGCTCTTATGACAACCGCAGTCAAAAAATTGCCATGGCCTTCGCCAAACTGATGAATGAAGCCGGCGTGAAATTCGCCATCCTGGGGAACAAAGAAGCCAACTCCGGCGATACAGCCCGCCGGATCGGAAACGAATTTCTTTTCCAGGAGCTTGCTGAGAAAAACATTAAAGAATTTCAAAAGCACAACGTACAAAAGATCGTCACCATCGATCCACACGCCTATAACATCTTTAAGAATGAATATCCTGACTTTGGGTTTGAAGCCGAAGTGTACCACCATACCCAGTTGCTATATGACCTTGTCACCGAAGGACGTTTGAAACCGAGCAGGGAAATCAATGAAACGCTGACCTACCATGATTCCTGTTATTTAGGCAGATACAATGGCGTTTATGATCCTCCGAGGGAAATACTGAAAAGGATTCCCGGCATAAGTCTGGTGGAAATGGATAGGAACAGGGAGAATGGAATGTGCTGTGGAGCCGGAGGCGGGCTGATGTGGACCGAAGATAAAACAGGAAACCGGATAAACGTGACCCGGACAGAACAGGCACTGAAGGTTAATCCGACGATGATTTCGAGTGCATGTCCGTTTTGTTTAACCATGTTGAGCGACGGTACGAAAGCCAAAGAAGTGGATGAAGATATCAGCACGATGGATGTAGCGGAAATCTTGGCATTGTCGGTTTTTGAAAAAAAAGAGGAAAAAACGGCATAAACAGCGAAGTGCTTTACTAGATATAAATGTGTATGAAAAAGTGAAGGTAAGAGCGAATAGGAGAAGGAACTGCTCTGATGAACAGTTCCTTGCCTTTTGCCACTATATTGAGCGAACGTTCAATCGGGACAAATGTAAGCGTTAACAAAAACAAGGGAGGAATAAAACATGACAAAATCGGTGATTGTGGCAGGATCAAGAACGCCTTTTGGCAAACTGGGAGGAGCGCTCAGTACGCTGACTGCAGCGCAATTAGGAGGCAGAGCGATTGCGGCGGCGCTTCAACAAAGCAACCTTGAGCCTAAAAAGGTGGATGAGGTGATCATGGGCACGGTCTTGCAGGGAGGACAGGGACAGCTCCCGTCCCGGCAGGCTGCCAGGGAGGCAGGCATTCCCTGGGAAGTAAAGACAGAAACCATCAATAAGGTATGTGCCTCGGGTATGCGTAGTGTGACGCTAGCTGATCAATTGATCCGGCTTGGCGAGGAAGAAATTATCATCGCTGGCGGGATGGAGAGCATGAGCAATGCCCCATATTTCCTGCCAAATGCCAGAAACGGTTACCGCATGGGTGATCAACAAGTGAAGGATATGATGATTCACGACGGATTGACCTGTTCATTTGCCGGAGTCCATATGGGTAGTTACGGCAACAAGACGGCAGCGGAGCTCGGCATCACCAGGAAGGAACAAGATGAATGGGCGCTGCGCAGCCAGCAGCGGGCAGTCAAAGCAATCGATGAAGGGATTTTTACAGATGAAATCGAACCGGTCGAGGTACCGCGCCGGAAGGGAGAACCGCTTGTGGTAAATCGCGATGAAGCACCGAGAAAAGAGACAACATTGGAAGCACTTGCTTCCTTGCGTCCAGCCTTTGATAAGGATGGAACCATCACAGCGGGAAATGCGCCCGGAGTCAATGATGGGGCCTGTGCCATGCTGATGATGTCGGAAGAAAGGGCTAATGCGGAGGGGCAGGAACCGATGGCTTATGTGCTTGCCCACGAGGAAATAGCAGTCGAGGCGGAAAACTTCCCACAGACCCCCGGCCTGGTGATAAATGCCTTACTGCAGAAAACAGGAAAGTCCTTGGAAGATATCGATTTGTTCGAAGTGAATGAGGCATTTGCCGCCGTATCGCTGGCCAGCAGTGCCATTGCCGATCTGGACTTGGAAAAGGTGAACATTAACGGCGGCGCGGTTGCATTAGGTCATCCGATCGGGGCCAGTGGTGCGCGTATTATTCTGACGCTTATCCATGCATTAAAAAGACAAGGAGGCGGTCTCGGGATTGCCGCCATTTGCAGCGGCGGCGGACAGGGAGATGCGATTTTGCTGGAAGTGCGTTGAATTCGGCATTTCCATAGACGACGATACTACAAGCGAGGGGAGAAATAGCCATGCAAATAAACAAAATAATGGTGGTAGGCGCAGGCCAGATGGGGGCCGGAATTGCTCAGGTTTGTGCGACAGCTGGTCTGGAAGTGCTCCTCCATGACGTTTCAGAAGCGTCCTTGCAAAAAGGAATCACAGGAATCGAAAAGCGGCTTCAGCGGGCAATGGAAAAAGGCAAACTGACCGGGGAAGCAAGACAGGCGGCGATCAACCGGCTGACCCCAAGTTCCACGTTAAAAGATGTCAAAACGTGTGATTTGGTGATTGAAGCAGCCGTGGAAAACATGGAAATCAAAACGAAAATCTTCCGCGATTTGGATGAACAGGCACCAGAACATGCCCTGTTGGCAACCAATACATCATCATTGCCGATAACGGAAATCGCTGCTGCTACAAGCCGGCCGGAAAAGGTGATCGGCATGCATTTCATGAACCCGGTACCAGTAATGAAACTGGTCGAAGTAATCCGCGGCTTGCAGACAAGCGAGGAAACATACCAAGCAGTCAAACAGCTGGCAGTTCAGTTGGAAAAGACACCAGTGGAAGTTAACGACTATCCCGGCTTCGCCGCCAACCGTATATTGATGCCGATGATCAATGAAGCAGTATATGCAGTATACGAAGGGGTTTCCTCTCCGGAAGATATCGATACTGTGATGAAATTGGGGATGAATCATCCAATGGGACCGCTTCAGCTGGCTGATTTCATCGGTCTGGATACATGCCTCTATATCATGGAAGTGCTGCACGAAGGATTAGGTGACAGCAAGTACCGTCCCTGTCCGTTGCTGCGCAAATATGTAAAAGCCGGGTGGCTCGGAAAGAAATCCGGTCGCGGTTTTTACAGCTATCAAGAATAAGCAAAAAGAGGAAGGAGGCGGGCTGAATGGAATTTACGTTTTCCGACGAACAACGAATGATGCGCAAAATGGTTCGGGACTTTGCCGAAAAGGAAGTCGCTCCGGAAATTCAGCGAATGGAAACGGAGGATCGATTTCCGGTTGAAATCGTACGACGGTTGGGAGAGCTCGGACTTATGGGCATTCCCATTCCGGAAGAATATGGAGGCAGTGCGATGGATTACACCTCCTACATTATTGCCCTTCACGAGCTATCCAAGGTCAGTGCGACAGTGGGGGTCATTCTATCGGTCCATACGTCGGTCGGAACCAATCCGATTTTATCCTTCGGCAGCGAAGCACAGAAGCAAAAATATCTGCCCAAACTGGCAAGCGGCCAGTATTTGGGAGCATTTGCGCTGACGGAGCCGAGCGCAGGCTCGGATGCTTCTAATTTAAAAATGACAGCCAAGCCGACGGGAGATGGCTACCTGCTGCAAGGGACAAAAATGTTCATCACCAACGGGGGATATGCCGATACATTTATCGTTTTTGGCAGGACCAGTCAGGAAGGGGGATATAAAGGGGTAAGTGCCTTTATCGTGGAAAAAGACACTCCCGGCCTTCACATTGGAAAAACGGAAAAAAAGATGGGCCTGCACGGTTCCAGCACGGTGCAGCTTAACTTTGAGGATTGCTATCTAACGAAAGAACAGCTGCTGGGAAACGAAGGTGATGGGTTTAAAATCGCCATGGCCAATTTAAATGCGGGACGGATAGGAATCGCTGCTCAATCGCTCGGCATCGCCGAGGCTGCGTTAACCCATTCGGTCGCTTATGCGAAACAGCGTGAACAATTTGGCAGACCGATTGCCGACCAGCAAGGAGTTTCCTTTAAGCTGGCAGATATGGCGACAAAAGTGGAAGCGGCGAAATTGTTGACCTATCAGGCCGCTTTCCTGCGTTCCAAAGACAAACCGTGCGGCAAGGAGGCTTCCATGGCAAAACTGTTTGCATCTAAAGCCGCGGTTCAGGCAGCAATCGAGACGGTGCAAATATTCGGCGGTTATGGTTACACGAAAGACTATCCAGCCGAGAGACTTTTCCGTGACGCCAAAATTTGCGAAATTTACGAAGGTACCAGCGAAATTCAACATATGGTGATCAGCAAGCACCTGCTGCAAGATTGACCAGTCTAAAAGGGGGAGAAGCAATGGATTTTCAATTAACCGATGAACAGGAAATGTTAAGAAAGATGGTGCGGGATTTCGCCAAAAACGAGGTGGAACCGTCTGCAGCTGAACGGGACGAAGAAGAAAGGTTTGACCGGAAGATATTTGATAAAATGGCTGAACTAGGTCTGACGGGGATTCCCTGGCCGGAAAAATACGGCGGAATCGGCTCTGATTTTGTCAGCTATGTCATTGCGGTGGAGGAACTGTCCCGTGTCTGTGCGTCGACCGGCGTGACGCTGTCGGCCCATATCTCTTTGGCAAGCTGGCCGTTATACAAATACGGCTCGGAAAACCAGAAGCAGACCTATCTGGCGGAACTGGCGAGAGGAGAGAAACTTGGCGCGTACGCATTGTCCGAACCCGGAGCCGGCAGTGATGTGGCCTCGATGAAGACGACCGCTCGCCTGGACGGTGACAGCTATGTGTTGAACGGCAGCAAGGTCTGGATCACCAATGGAGGCGTCGCCGATACGTATATCGTTTTTGCCAAAACCGATCAGAATGCCAAGCACCGCGGCATCAGTGCCTTTATTGTCGAAAAAGGCACCCCTGGTTTTACGTATGGGAAAAAAGAAAAGAAGCTGGGGATTCGCTCTTCGCCGACCACCGAGTTGATTTTCGAAAACTGCCGGGTTCCCAAAGAAAACCTACTCGGGGCAGAAGGGCAAGGGTTTAAGATAGCCATGACGACACTGGACGGCGGTCGCAACGGAATCGCGGCACAAGCACTTGGAATTGCGCAAGGAGCACTGGATGCCTCCGTCAGTTATGCGAAAGAGCGGGAGCAGTTCGGGAAACCGATCGCCCAAAATCAGGGGATATCTTTTAAACTCGCAGATATGGCGACCGATATAGAAGCTGCCCGCTTACTAACTTACCAGGCTGCCTGGCTGGAGTCGAACGGACAGCCATACGGCAAAGCATCGGCTATGTCGAAATTGTTTGCCGGCGATGCGGCGATGCGGATTACGACCGAAGCAGTCCAGGTCTATGGAGGTTACGGTTACACGAAGGACTATCCGGTAGAACGGTACATGCGGGACGCCAAAATTACGCAAATCTATGAAGGAACCAATGAAATTCAGCGTCTTGTAATCGGCCGGATGCTGACAAAGGAATAGACACTCTACATTATCTTGGGGGCATATTCATCGAGTAAAGGCATACACCTTGGTGGTGGTGGGGGTTCCTGCCTAAACAAAGAACCGCGGAAAGGGATCGATGTCATGCATGAACTGGCGGAGAACATTGCCAAACAGGATATTGGTTAGCGGAGATGTATTGCAAATGTTCAAAGCCGGGATCATGGACATTGCTGATTTATTCGTGATCAATAAAGCCGATTTACCAGGGAAGGAGAAGCTGAAAAACCATATTACGGGATTTGACAGACTCCACAGCATTTTTGGAGTTGGCCGATCAACCGGATGCAGATTCGTATGCGATTGGCGTTGGTCTGGTACAAAAAATGGAAGCAGGAGGTGATGGAGAATGAACGGAAGCAAAGTCACTTCAACGATAAAAGATGAGCAACTAATCGAGCGGAGACGTAATCAAATGATCAAGGGCGCGGTCAGTTTGTTTAAAGAAAAGGGATTCCATCGGTCCACAACCAGGGAAATTGCTAAAGCTTCGGGGTTCAGTATCGGCACGCTTTACGAATATATTCGAACCAAAGAAGACGTACTGTTTTTGGTTTGCGACTCGATTTACGAAAAGGTGAAAGCGCGTATGGAAGCTGCCTTTTTGAAGGAAAGCGCCAGTTTGGATCATTTGGTGCAGGCAGTCCGTGCTTATTATTTGCTGATGGATGAGATGCAGGATGAGGTGGTCATCATGTACCAGGAAATGAAATCGCTTTCAAAGGAAGCGCAGGAATATGTAATGCAAAAAGAAAAAGCCATGGTCGCCATGCTGGAGCAGCTGTTGCAGGATAGTGTCCCGCACCGGCTTAACCAAAGAGATATTTCATTGATTGCCAACAACATTTTCATCCAGGGGCAAATGTGGGGCTTCCGCCGATGGATGCTGCAGAAAGAGTTTACGATCGCTTCGTATACAGAACGACAAGTCGCTTTTTTGTTGGCAGGAATTGGTCTTGGTGATGGCTTGCCTGCAACAGGCTGTTGACAGGTTCATTTTAGTGATTAGGAAGGGGAGGATTTTAGATGGAAAAGGTGGAGATTTATCAACCGGTTCACCCGGTCAGATTTGTGACATCTTCAAGCTTGTTTGACGGACATGATGCGTCGATCAATATTATGCGCAGGATTTTGCAGGCAAGTGGGGCGGAGGTAATCCATCTCGGGCATAACCGATCCGTAGAAGAAATCGTCAATGCCGCCATCCAGGAGGATGTACAGGGGATAGCGATTTCCTCCTATCAAGGCGGACACGTCGAATACTTCAAGTATATGGTGGATTTATTAAAAGAAAAGGGCGCTGGCCATATCCGGGTTTACGGAGGCGGCGGAGGTGTCATCATTCCACGGGAAATAAAGGAGCTGCACGACTATGGGGTGGCACGAATCTTTTCTCCGGAAGACGGCCGTTCTTACGGCTTGCAGGGAATGATCAATCAAATGTTGGAGGAATGTGACTTTGTGCCACCGGTCGATTTGGCGGATGAGGTCGAAAGACTGTCAACAGGGGATTATCAAGCATTGGCAAAGCTGATTAGTGTCGTCGAAAACAATGCTAATTCCGAGCAGGCAGCAGCAATAGAAGCAGTGCGCGACAACCGGCTAACCCAAAAGATTCCGGTACTGGGGATTACGGGTACAGGCGGCGCCGGAAAAAGCTCCTTGACAGATGAACTGATCAGGCGATTCCTCAACGAAATTCCGGATAAAAAGCTGGCTGTTTTATCTATCGACCCTACCAAAAAGAAAACAGGCGGGGCACTTCTGGGCGATCGTATTCGCATGAATGCCATTTTTTCGGATCGGGTGTTCATGCGGTCTTTGGCAACCCGCAACTCCAGCAGCGAGTTATCCAGATCAATCAATGACGTCATTGAAATTGCCAAGGGAGCCGGAATGGACCTGATCATTGTGGAAACGAGCGGCATCGGCCAAGGGAACGCTGCGATAACGGATGTCTGTGATTTATCCATGTATGTAATGACCGCTGAATTCGGCGCACCATCCCAGCTGGAAAAAATCGATATGATCGATTATGCAGATTTTCTCGTCATCAATAAGTTTGAGCAAAAGGGGTCGGAAGACGCACTCAACCAGGTCCGTAAGCAGTATGAGCGGAGCCGCATGCTGTTCCATCAGGATAAGCAGACATTCCCGGTGTTCGGAACCATTGCCAGTCAATTTAATGATGCCGGAACAAATACATTGTTTGCCGCGATTGTCGAAAAATTGAATGAGGATTTTGACTGGGAAAATACGACATCCTTCGCAAAAGCGAAAAACGTCGAAAAACAAAATGTGATCATTTCGAACGATCGCCGCCATTATTTGCGGGATATCGCCTCTATCGTCAAAAATTATCATAAAAAGGCAGAGGATCAAGCCTCTGTCGCCAGAAAAATCGAGCATTTGCAGGCGACGGTGGAGCTTGTCGAAAAAAATGAGGAAGTGGAGAAACAGCTAAAGGAGCAGCTCGAGAAACAGCAAGCGTTGCTTGATGGTAGCAGCAAACAGTTGCTGGAAAGTTGGGATGAGACAAGGGAGCGTTATCAGGGGGACGACATGACCTTCCGTGTCAGAGATAAAGATGTGACCATGGAAATCAGTACCGAGAGCCTGTCCGGGCTGCGAATCCCCAAAGTAGCGTTTCCGAGCTTTACCGATTGGGGCGACCGTCTGATTTGGCTGTTGAAGGAAAATGTTCCGGGTGCTTTTCCATTTACCGCCGGTGTTTTCCCTTTCAAACGAAAAGGAGAGGACCCGAAGCGTCAATTTGCCGGAGAAGGCACACCAGAGCGAACCAACCGCAGGTTTCATTACTTATCGAAGGATGATGAGGCCAAACGTCTCAGCACGGCGTTTGACTCCGTAACCCTGTACGGGGAAAACCCGGACCCGCGCCCCGATATTTATGGCAAGGTCGGCGAAAGCGGCGTCAGTGTGTGTACGTTGGATGATATGAAAAAACTGTATGACGGATTTGACTTGATCGATCCGAAAACGTCGGTGTCCATGACCATCAACGGACCGGCTCCGATTATCCTGGCCATGTATTTTAATACAGCCATTGATCAGCAGCTCGCCAAATTCGCTAGTGAGAACTGCCGGGAACCGACAAGCGAGGAAGCGGCAGATATCAAGGCCAGCACGCTTGCCACTGTCCGGGGCACGGTCCAGGCAGATATTCTCAAGGAGGATCAAGGTCAGAACACCTGTATTTTTTCAACTGAATTCGCCTTGCGGATGATGGGCGACATTCAGCAATATTTCATCGATCATCAGGTGCGCAACTACTATTCTGTTTCGATTTCCGGCTACCATATCGCCGAAGCTGGAGCCAATCCGATTACGCAATTGGCGTTCACTCTCGCGAACGGGTTTACCTATGTCGAATATTACTTGAGCAGGGGGATGGATATCGATAAATTTGCGCCGAACCTATCCTTCTTTTTCTCCAACGGACTCGACCCGGAATACACTGTGATCGGCCGTGTCGCCAGGAGAATTTGGGCTATCGTGATGAGGGATAAATATGGTGCGGGGGAACGCAGCCAAAAACTGAAGTATCACATTCAAACGTCTGGTCGTTCCCTGCACGCCCAGGAAATCGACTTTAACGATATCCGTACGACTTTACAGGCGTTGATTGCCATTCAGGATAACTGCAATTCCCTTCATACTAATTCTTATGACGAAGCGATTACGACGCCGACTGAAGGGTCTGTCCGCCGGGCGATGGCAATCCAAATGATTATCAACAAAGAGTTCGGCTTGACCAAAAACGAGAATTCGTTGCAAGGCTCCTTTATTATTGATCAGCTTACCGATATGGTGGAAGAAGCGGTTTTACAGGAATTTGAACGAATCAACGACCGCGGCGGTGTCCTTGGTGCGATGGAAAGGCAGTATCAGCGCGGCAAAATTCAGGAGGAATCTCTTTACTATGAAGCCAAAAAGCATTCCGGAGAGCTGCCGCTAATCGGCGTCAACACATATTTAAACCCGAATCCGCCTGCCGAAGATTATATGGACAGCATGGAGCTTGCCCGTGCCTCCGAAGAGGAAAAACAGCACCAAATCAAAGAATTGGAGAGGTTCCATAAGGAGCATGAACAGGAAGTGCAAGCGGCCCTTGATCGCTTGAAGCAGACAGCTGCTTCAGGAGGGAACATTTTTGCTGAACTGATGGAAACGGTCAAAGTGGCAAGCTTGGGGCAAATCACGAGTGCCCTCTATCAAGTTGGCGGCCAATATCGACGCAATATGTAGGGGTTGTACGAATATATCGTTTACGAACAGGCTGATGTTAGCATGCTCGAATAAGAGGTTCCTTGCTCTGGGTTTACTGACTCTTTTTATTTCCAATATAGATACAAGATGTGGACTGTGTCATGGAGCTTCCTTGAGACGATCTCCTTCGTGAAAGGCTGGCTTACTGGTACGGAAGCGGCTTGGCTAAAAAAAGTGAAAGGAATTGCCAAAGCTTGTTTAAGCACCCAATCTGAAAGCCTGGGAAAAATATGCAATGATAATGGAAAGGATGCCGTTCCGTTTAACGTGCATCCTTTCGATGAACTAACTTTGGATGATAATAGAGAGGCAAATGGATTTTTTTATCTTATCAGGTTTATTTCCTGCTAAAAATGTGAAAAGTAATTGGATATGAAAGGTGATAAGAAAAGCGCCGATTGGCGGGCCGGCAGGCAATGGAATTAGACAAGATAGCACGAGTTACGTTCTAATCTCTTTACAAAGCCTCTGCAAAACCTCTTGATCCGGAAAACGCTTGGAACGCTGCCTTTGGAAATATAGGCTATTATTGCAATTTGATTTTTATAACCATATAATGTATGAGAGGATTTGTTATCAGTATGGCATGCCGGTTGTACCGGGCAGCCAGTACGTAAAGATCGAAGCAATTTCATTGATCTAATACCAACCAGAAACAGGCAGCGGCTCCAGCTGGAAACCTGTCTGGAAGTTTAATAAATTGACGTAAAGGGAGTGCTTGACCGTGAGCTTGACAAACTACAGCCACGAGGAGATTTCGGATTTATCGATGATCGAACTGGCAAGTGAAATTCTTGCCGAAGAGAAAAAGGCAAAAGATTTCAGGGAAGTATATGAGCGTATTACGGAACTGAAAGGGTTCACAGACGCCCAAAAAGATGAAAATATCGCGCAATTTTATACCGACTTAAACACGGACGGTCGTTTTTTGACGATTGGGTCCAACCTCTGGGGACTGAAAGATTGGTATCCGATCGAGCAGATTGAAGAGGAAATCACGGAAGCACCGAAAAAGAAAAAGAAAAAAGCGAAAGCAAAAACAAGTAAACGGAAAAAAGAGGACATCTACGTGGAAGAGGAAGTCGATGAAGATCTTGATGAATTGGTAGAAGACCTTGATTTTGACGATATCGACACAACTGATGAGTTCGCCAATGACAATGACGAAGATTTTGACGACGAGGATAGCGATACCGATACTGATAAAGCGGATAATGATAACGAGTACGACGGCGACTTCCGCAGCGGCAAACTGGATGATGAAGATCAGAAAGTTGTCGAGGAAGACGTCTCTTATGTCGGTGATGAAGATGACGACGATGCGAACGATGACAATTATAACTAAATAAAACGGCGCTTGACTTTCCACAGGCAAGTGAGTAAAATTTTATTTGGGCTCTTTAAATTATTGTTCGTTTATAAAAGCGTTCCCCTGAACAGGGGAGCGCTTTTGCTATTTTCAGGAGAAAAAATTGCATGTACACTTTCTCCATGACGTGTTTATTCTGGGAAATTTACATGTAAAGGAACCCTGCTATGATGAAGAAAAGGCTTTTTTCACAGACGGGGCTGCATGGTAATGGTCGCGGTAGACGCAGATTCCAACTGCATGAGACCAATTTCGGGTGGTATTTGGATTCGATCCGGCAACATGCTTCGTTTTCCGTGGCGGAGGATCAGCGCTCATCTAACAAGTACAGAGGAAATGCATGTTAGAGGGTTGGGGTTTCTATTGAATCGGATAGGATAGACACCATTAGGAAGAAAACAGCGTTCATATAAAACAGCTGATTGGAAAATCTAACCGATAAGCAAAAGCTTGCTATTGTTTACCGGCTGTTATATGATGATTATTTTTATAAGAACCAGTTCATTCAAGGAATCATTAACATAGAAAGAGGGATGTAGGGTGACAAAGTATATTTTTGTAACAGGAGGAGTTGTCTCCTCGCTTGGAAAAGGAATAACGGCAGCATCGCTGGGACGTCTGCTGAAAAATCGGGGATTAAATGTAACGATCCAGAAATTTGATCCATATATCAATGTCGATCCTGGTACAATGAGTCCGTATCAGCATGGAGAAGTTTTCGTCACAGAAGACGGAGCGGAAACAGATCTTGACCTGGGACATTACGAGCGATTCATCGACATTAATCTTAACAAATACAGCAACGTAACCACAGGTAAAATCTATTCGACGGTAATCAAAAAAGAACGAAAAGGCGATTACCTCGGAGGAACCGTCCAAGTGATCCCTCATATTACCAATGAAATCAAGGACAAAGTATTCCGTGCCGGCCAACAGACCAATGCGGATGTGGTCATCACCGAAATCGGCGGAACAGTCGGGGATATTGAATCCCTTCCTTTTCTGGAAGCAATCAGGCAAATCAAAAGCGATATCGGCAGGAACAATGTCATGTATCTGCACTGTACACTTGTCCCTTACCTGAAAGCGGCCGGGGAAATGAAGACAAAGCCGACACAGCATAGTGTGAAAGAGCTTCGTTCCCTTGGCATCCAGCCGGACGTCATCGTGCTTCGTACAGAGATGGAAATCAGCCAGGACATGAAGGACAAAATCGCTTTGTTCTGCGATATTGATCCGAAGGCCGTAGTAGAGGCTGGCGACGCCGATACGCTTTACCATGTTCCGATCTCCCTGCAAGCTCAGCAGTTGGATCAATTGACCTGCGATCATTTCGGGCTTGATTGCGAACCGGCCGATATGACAGAGTGGAATGAATTAGTCCGTAGAGTTACCAGTCTCACCAACCAGGTAACGATCGGTCTGGTAGGAAAATACGTGGAACTGCCGGATGCTTATATTTCGGTAGTAGAAGCATTGAAGCATGCCGGTTATCATTACGACTCGGACATCAATATCCGCTGGATTAACTCCGAGCAAGTAACGGCCGAAAACGTGGCAGCGAAACTGGAGGGTGTGGATGGAGTATTGGTACCCGGCGGTTTTGGTGACAGAGGAATTGAAGGCAAGATCGATGCGATCCGTTACGCCCGGGAAAACAAAGTTCCATTCTTGGGAATTTGTCTTGGCATGCAATTGGCAACTGTCGAGTTTGCTCGTAACGTCCTCGGTTTGGATGGAGCGCATTCGGCGGAAATCAATCCGGATACACCGCATCCAATCATCGACCTGCTTCCGGAACAGAAGGATGTGTCGGATCTTGGCGGTACCCTGAGACTTGGCGTGTATCCGTGCCGGTTGAAACAAGGCACCAAAACACGGGCAGCATACGGAGAGGAAGACGTCGTGTATGAACGCCATCGTCACCGTTTTGAATTCAATAACTTCTATCGGGAACAGATGGAGGCGGAAGGATTTGTTTTCTCCGGGACAAGTCCGGACGGCCGGTTGATTGAAACGATTGAGTTGGAAGACCACCCTTGGTTCGTCGCTTCTCAGTTCCACCCGGAATTCAAGTCAAGACCGAATCGGCCTCAACAGCTGTTTGATGGGTTTATTGCTGCTTCAGCGACATACAGAGACAATCAATAGATAAGTGTGTTATTTATAAAAAGCGCAGCCGTGCGTCCCAGGACAAAACGGTGCGCTTTTTTGTGTCAGCGAACAAAGTATCATTAATTTATGAGAATAGTGCTAAACCATCGCTGCATTTTCCGCGGGCGGCAAAACAAGAAGACATAATTCTTCAAATTCAGCAGGAAATTGTACCTTTATATCGAACAAATAATAGACCTGGAATCTTTACATTTGGCCAACCGTGTGAAAATATGGTTGATAGGCAAAAAGCATTATTTTGGTTATAGGTAATTAGGCGGTAAGTTTCGGTTCAACAGGATAAACACTGCTAAACCTGAAGGGGAAACGGGAAAGAAATAGAAAAATGCTTACATAACACGCAATAGTTTCAAATCAGGAAGGGTTGAAAAACAAATGAAAAAAACCGTAATGATTGTTGATGACCAACCGGGAATTCGTTTGCTGCTGGAGGAAATTTTGAAAACGGAAGGGTATGAAATTAAAACAGCAGAAAATGGCAAGGAGGCACTCGATAAAATTGTAAATGAACCGCCTGATTTACTGATGGTTGATTATAAGCTGCCAATAATGGACGCAAGCGCACTTCTGCACCGTCTAGCGGAAAGAGGCGTTACAGTGCCGGCAATCTTGATGAGCGGCTTGGCCGAAGAATTGGAAGGGAAAAAGGATCAATTTCCGATGGTAAAAGAAATCTTTGCCAAACCCTTCAATATCGAGGAGGCAAGAGAGAGAGTCAATCGGATATTGGCGAACAAAAACAACAATTGATTACATAATAATCTGAAAAAAACGGGTAAGCGGTATCTTTTAACTGTTTTGTTGCACCGCGGGGTGGTAGTTGGTATTCTTATACTGTACCCAATCAAAAATACTTATTGACTGGATATTGCATACTAAGCAAGACAACATACCCTAAGGAGGAAAAACAGCATGCCATTAGTTTCAATGAAAGAAATGCTTGAAGAAGCTAAGCAGAAGAACTATGGTGTCGGACAATTCAACTTGAACAATCTTGAATATGCCCAGGCCGTTCTTCAAGCAGCAGAAGAAGAAAAATCCCCAGTAATCCTCGGTGTTTCGGAAGGCGCCGCAAAATATATGGGTGGTTTCAAAGTGGTTGTATCGATGGTGAAAGCGCTGATGGAGGAATATGGTACGACAGTGCCGGTAGCAATTCATTTGGACCACGGCTCTAGCTTTGAAAAGTGTGTCCAGGCTATTCATGCCGGATTCACTTCCGTTATGATTGACGGTTCCCATTTTCCGCTGGAAGAAAACATTGCATTGACAAAGAAAGTGGTAGAAGTGGCCCACATTAACGGCGTTTCAGTTGAAGCTGAGCTTGGCCGTATCGGTGGTCAGGAAGATGACCTGGTTGTTGAAGATGCCGAAGCTGCGTATGCGATCCCGGCCGAATGTGAACGGCTTGTCAACGAGACAGGTGTTGACTGCTTTGCCCCTGCGCTTGGCTCTGTGCACGGCCCTTATAAAGGGGAACCGAATCTGGGCTTTGACCGTATGGAAGAAGTATTCAACCTGGTGAATGTACCATTGGTATTGCATGGTGGAACAGGTATCCCGACAAAAGATATCAAACGTGCGCTTTCTCTTGGTACGTCCAAAATCAACGTAAACACGGAAAATCAGATCGCACAGGCGAAAAAAGTACGTGAAGTACTTGCTGAACAACCGGACCAATACGATCCTCGTAAATATCTGGGACCTGGACGCGAAGCGATCAAACAAACCGTCATTGGCAAAATGCGTGAGTTTGGTTCTTCTAACCGTGCCTAAAGCTGCTTAAAAATGGTGAAAAAAGGGAACTGTCTATACGGGCAGTTTCCTTTTCATACCATCCTACTCTCAAGCCATCATTCCTACAACAATCAACTAAGATACATACTAAACACATTCAGTTCCATTGTTCCTTTTGTGTCAAATACCGATAGGTACGGAGGCGCCTGCTCTTCATCCGGAGTTAAATCTGAAGAAGAGTGGTATAATGAAGTTTTCTGTGGAGACTGCCCTTAGGGAGATAATCAGGCGTCACATCTGTTTTGCTAACTAACAATCAAGGCTTCACAGAAATGAACGATTCCACGGCAGCATTTGTTGTGAAGAAGAAGCTGAAAGCGGTTAAGGCGCTGGCCGTTCTAAAACCAACGCCGCTTTATAGAAGGGGGAGGCTGCGGCCGCTCCCTGCCAAATAAGAATCAAGCTCCAAGGTATTAAACTGTCTTTGCCGGATTGGCAGATGTAAAATTAGTATTGTTTGGCAAAAATTGTGTAGAATAAGGTTGACTAACTAGAATACTGCAGGTTGTTCGGATTGATGACCATACTTATTCCTGTTAAATGTAAATTGTGTTTTGAACCAAAGTGACAACGGTAGGGACAGCCGCTGTCAGAAAAACTGTTTCGAACAATCTCAGGGAGTGAGGAGTTCCAGATGCAAAAAATACTCGTAGAAGGCGGCAGACCTTTGAATGGCAAAGTAAGAATCAGCGGAGCGAAAAACAGTGCGGTTGCATTGCTGCCGGCTGCAATACTCGCAGAATCGAAAGTGATTATCGAGGGCTTGCCGAGAATATCGGATGTAGACGTACTGGGAGATTTACTGGAGGAAATCGGCGGTGACGTTTCCTGGAAGGGCGAGACGATTCATATTGATCCAAGCAATATGATCAACATGCCGCTTCCGAGCGGAAAAGTGAAAAAACTTCGTGCCTCTTACTATTTCATGGGTGCAATGCTCGGTCGATTCAAAGAAGCGGTAATTGGGTTGCCGGGAGGATGCCATCTAGGCCCTCGCCCGATTGATCAGCATATCAAAGGCTTTGAGGCGCTTGGTGCTAAAGTGACCAATGAACAAGGTGCGATTTACTTGCGGGCGGATGAATTGCGTGGGGCCCGGATTTATCTGGATGTCGTCAGTGTCGGGGCTACGATAAACATTATGCTCGCAGCGGTGAGGGCAAAAGGGAAGACAATCATCGAAAATGCAGCCAAAGAACCGGAAATTATCGATGTCGCAACGCTGCTCACCAGCATGGGGGCGAAAATAAAGGGAGCCGGAACGGACGTTATCCGGATTGAGGGATGTGAAAACCTGACAGGCTGTATGCATACCATCATCCCAGACAGAATTGAAGCGGGGACTTACACAATCATGGCAGCTGCCCAGGGAGAAAAAGTATTGATCGACAATGTCATCCCCCAGCACCTTGAATCCTTGCTGGCCAAGCTCCGTGAGATGGGCGTATCCATCGACGAAGGAGATGAGCAGCTGCTTATCCAGCCTGGAAAAGAATTAAAGAGTGTCGATATCAAAACACTTGTCCATCCTGGTTTTCCGACCGATCTGCAGCAGCCGTTCACCTCTTTGCTGACCAAGGCAAAAGGAACCGGTGTGGTGACGGATACAATCTATCAGGCCCGATTGAAACATATTGATGAACTGCGCAGAATGAATGCACTAATCAAGGTGGAAGGCGGGTCGGCTATCGTTTCCGGGCCAGTCCAGCTGGAAGGCGCGAAAGTAAAAGCGAGCGACCTGCGGGCAGGTGCTGCATTGATTGCGGCAGGTTTGATGGCCGAAGGCGTGACGGAAATAACCGGTTTGGAGCACATAGACCGGGGGTATGAACAAATTACAGAGAAGCTGTCCAATCTAGGCGCAAAAATTTGGCGGGAGGAAATGACTGCTGAAGAAGTGGAGCAGTTTCAAAATTCTTGATTAGTAATGGAATAGGCGTAAGCCGAGTCGCTTGAGACGGCGCAAAAAAGAAAAGCTGTCCGGTTCTTCCGCAAGCTGGACAGGCTTTTCCCATGTCCTCTGACTAGCACTCCGCTTTATTTGTATGTCCCCCTTAAAAAGAACGAGCGATGGGTTTTTCGACAGGGATTTGTAAGGGTATACAGTATTCTTGGTGGCAACCGGATAAATTATAGTTGAATAATTAAGAAAGAAACGGTACTATGGAAGAAGTTTAATAAGTGTTTCGTTTGGAAATAATGAGTGACGTAATCATGTAAAAACTTCTATTCTAGTTTTATGCTTTCCTTCAACTTCTTCTTGGATCGGCTTTTTATGCTATCAGAATGCACGAGTGCATGGATGATAGTATATATAGTTATATAGTGAAGCGCAGGCTTTCGCCAATGAGACTAGTCGCGTTTACCCATAGTGTTGAAAAGAAAAGCCTTTAGTGAACACTCGACGGCTTTCCTACAGGATTTTCCTCCATCCGCTAAATCTATCAAAGCTATCCAATGAGGCTCCACAGGAAGTGCATTACTACCCAATCCATTTATTACGATTGAAAATAAACCTGTAGCGCTGCTGTGTCTTTTTAGTGGTGCTGGCATCTGTCTGCGATTATGCAGCAATCCAAAAAGGGTTATGTACGATAAAAATACCAAAATTTAATAGGTGTGGTGATTTTGTGGCTGAATTGACCATTTCTCATTTAGAGACGTTAACATTGAAAGAATTATATGAAAAAGCAAAGGAATACAAAGTATCCTATTATGCAAAGCTCACCAAGCGCGAGCTTGTTTTTTCCATTTTAAAAGCCCAGGCGGAAAAGGACGGCTTTTTGTTCATGGATGGTGTTTTGGAAATCATTCCTTCCGAAGGATTTGGTTTTCTTCGCCCAATCAATTATTCACCAAGTGCTGAAGACATTTATATTTCAGCATCCCAAATTAGACGCTTTGACCTGCGCAATGGTGATAAGGTGTCTGGAAAAGTACGTCCGCCAAAAGAAAATGAGCGATATTACGGTTTGCTTCACGTAGATGCGGTAAACGGTCAAAATCCGGAAACCGCCAAAGAACGCGTCCACTTTCCTGCCTTGACGCCGTTGTATCCAGACCGGTTGATGCGTTTGGAGACAGAAACAAGAAAGCTGTCGACAAGGATTATTGATTTAATGACACCAGTCGGTTTCGGACAACGCGGACTGATTGTCGCCCCTCCAAAGGCGGGGAAAACCATGCTTTTGAAACAAATCGCCAACAGCATTTCCAAGAATCATCCCAATGCGAAACTGATTATTCTGCTGGTTGATGAACGTCCGGAAGAGGTGACCGATATCGAACGCTCTGTCCATCCGGATGTCGATGTTGTCAGCTCTACGTTTGATGAAGTACCGGAAAATCATATTAAAGTTTCCGAGCTTGTACTGGAACGGGCAATGCGGCTTGTGGAGCACAAAAAGGATGTCATTGTGCTGATGGACAGTATTACCAGATTGGCCCGGGCTTATAACCTGGTCATCCCGCCAAGCGGACGTACGTTGTCCGGCGGTATCGACCCTGCAGCGTTCCATCGTCCTAAACGATTCTTCGGTGCTGCGCGTAATATTGAGGAAGGCGGAAGCTTTACCATCCTGGCAACCGCTCTGGTGGATACAGGCTCGCGCATGGATGACGTTATTTACGAAGAGTTCAAAGGAACCGGTAATATGGAACTTCATCTGGATCGAAGTCTTGCTGAGCGTCGGATTTATCCGGCTATCGACATTTTACGTTCCGGGACAAGAAAAGAAGAATTGCTTGTCACCAAAGATCACTTGGATAAAATCTGGGCGATCAGAAAAACGATGCAAGACTCCAATGACTTTGTCGAGCGTTTCCTTCGCCGGATGCGAGCTTCGAAAAACAATGAAGAGTTTTTCCAGTCCATGGAGGAAGATATGAAGCGGAAAGGAACATCCAGAAGGGCGTAATTTGTTATCTGGTAAATGGCGGAAATACTTCCGTCTACCCGTCCTGATCCATGGCTGCCTTGCGTGATGGAGGCTTGCGTATCCATGCGAGACCATCTTATTTTTTCCAAACTGCCGCTTGCAAAGGCAATTTTACACTGGTATAATCAGTCTATGTGAGCTTAGAATAGATTGTTGTCCTAATGGACGGATATTCTGACGCCTCTTTCCGGATCGTATTCGGATTGCGGGCTTACAATAACTCTGTTTCCAAAGGATTCAGGGCAAAAGGAGTGGAAAGAACATGAAAGAACAAATTCATCCGGAATACAGAAAAGTAGTATTTCTTGATACTAGCTCTGACTACAAATTCCTTAGCGGTTCTACACAGTCTTCTGAAGAAACAATCGAATGGGAAGATGGCAACACTTACCCGTTGATCCGCGTGGAAATCAGCTCAGCTTCTCACCCGTTCTACACAGGTAAGCAAAAAGCGGACAAAGCTGGCGGTCGTGTCGATCGATTCAAGAAAAAATATAACCTTGGTTAATCCTCATCAGGGGAACATCCTGGTGGAAAAACCAAAGATAACCATGAAAAACAGGCAAATCGTCTAACTTTTTGCCTGTTTTTTTACTTTGTATTGTTGCGGGATGGGTGCAACAATTATGGAATCAAAACGAAAAGAACGTTTTTTAATAGATGAACAAGGCAATAACTATGTAAATAGAGGTACAACTGCGGCAGTAAGATGATCCAGCGTTTTTGCAATTTTGAAGGGAGTGTCCCGTTGATGTATGTAATGAAACAAAGTGGATGGGTAGAGCTGATTTGCGGCAGCATGTTTTCGGGTAAATCGGAGGAATTGATAAGAAGGGTACGTCGAGCTACATATGGAAATTTATCTGTCCGGGTATTCAAGCCTGCCATCGACAGTCGGTATTCCGAGGAATCGGTTGTTTCCCACAACGGCACGTCCATTTTGGCACGTCCGGTCGATAGAGGAGCTGATATTCTTGATTATATCGATGCAGATGTCGATGTAATAGGGATCGACGAAGTTCAATTTTTCGATGAAGAGATTGTCGGCATTGTCGATGAATTGGCGAATCATGGCCATCGGGTCATTGTTGCCGGACTTGATACCGATTTTAGGGGGGAACCGTTCGGCCCTGTACCGGAATTGATGGCGTTGAGCGAGTCGGTGACAAAGCTTAATGCGATTTGTCCGGTTTGCGGATCTCCGGCAAGCAGAACACAGCGTCTGATCGATGATAAGCCTGCTTCCTATGACGATCCTATCATTTTAGTGGGGGCTTCTGAGTCGTACGAGCCTCGTTGCCGTCACCATCACGAGGTACCGAACCGGCCCAGGCAAGCGCTAAACCTTGAAGCTTTTCCGACATCGAAATCATGATTTGTGAACAGGATGCCATTCCGGTATCCTGTTTTTTGCTGTCCAGAAGATGTCGGGATTTGGCGGGTGGGTAAGAAAGAGTATATCCGAAAAAAACGCAGCACGAATACGCTTCGCTTTCCGCGGGTGCCCCGTGAGCCTCCTCGACTTCGTCTGCGGGGTCTCACTTTGGTCACTGATCCCTGCGTGTATTCGTGCTGCTCAGAGCTCATTTAAAGGTTCTTCTATTCGTCACCAACTCTTCATAATAAATGCCGAGCTAAAGATCGTCTAACTTGTTGCATTCCTCCTCTGCTACTGGGCCCTTGCTTCTTTCTTAAATCGGAGGTTCGAAGGGAGCGGATATTATCTTGCCGCAGAAGCATGCTAAGGAAAAAGCATGGAGGTTGCATATGGATAGAATACTGTCAGCCATCTTTTGTTTGGCAATACTGAGCGCTTGTGGAAACGGGAATACCGGCCAAGAACAGGGGAGTGTGCCGCAGGGCGAAGAAGTGGAAACAACAGAAGAGGGTTATATCCAGTTGCGGGGCACCCAGCCACGGATATTCGACGAATATGGCGACCGAGAGCTCATTGCAGACACGAGCAGATCTGCAATCATACAGGCAGCTGAATCGGTTGGTGACGTTGCCGTGGAAAATGTCGAAATACTGGATGAAGAGATTAGAATCGATGCTGTTTTGCAGGGAGACTTTAACTCTGGAGAGAAAATGGCGAAAGTCAATCAAATTCGTCGATCGGTCGATGAACAGGTGAACGGTGGTTTTCTTGTGCGGGTGATCATTCGCTGATCTTATGGCTGGGGAAAGCACGGGTTCGGAGGGAAAATCGTGGCTTTCCTTTCCTCTCTTACACATAGATATAGATAACTATACGCCTTGATGATTTTTTTATTGCACTACATAAGAAACCGTCATTTTAACCAGAAGAGGTACAGCAGGCCAACGCGCTGGTATGTTAAAATAAATAGAAGAAACTGAGGGATTGTCAGCAATTGGAGTTAAGGGGGGACCGTACATGGAAAATCATTCGGAACAGCAGTTGTCCGAAGAAGTAAATCGTCTTAATAGGCGATTGACCGAACTGGAACAGAAAATAGAAAAAGAACCTCGTAAGCGGCGGCATCCACTATGGGAGGCTTGTTTGTATTTGCTAGCCGGTATTTTTCTGTTAGGACCAGCACTGGCGTTGGGAATGGGTCTGCTTGAACTGCTTGACAGCTGGATGTCACGCTGAGCTGGGTGACTAATACAATGATGGATGCCCCCCCGGCTAATCGCTGCCAAGCTTTTTTTGACGGGGTTTTTCTCCTGTACTATAATTATACTGTTAAGGAGAAAGAGGTGGATGAAGTGTTAGACAGACTGCAATCCTTGGAAGACCGTTATGATAAATTGAATGAACTGCTCAGTGATCCTGAAGTAATCAGTGATACAAAAAAGCTGCGTGAATATTCGAAAGAACAATCCGGCCTGGAAGATGTCATCCAGGCATACCGTGAATATAAAGAAGTGACCACCCAGCTGGACGATGCCAAAGTGATGCTGGATGAGGAACAGGACACAGAAATGCAGGATATGGTCAAGTCAGAAATCAGCGAGCTTTCCCAGCGGAAAGAGGAACTGGAAGAACAGTTGCGTATTCTTTTGCTGCCGAAGGATCCGAACGACGACAAAAACGTCATCATGGAAATCCGCGGTGCTGCTGGCGGCGACGAAGCTGCCCTGTTTGCCGGGGACCTTTACCGGATGTACTCCCGTTTTGCTGAATCGGAAGGCTGGAAGATCGACGTAATGGAAGCCAACACGACAGGTGTCGGGGGTTATAAAGAAATTATTTTCATGATTAATGGCGAGGGTGCTTTTTCCAAACTCAAATTTGAAAATGGCGCCCACCGCGTGCAACGTGTTCCGGAAACCGAATCAGGCGGAAGGATTCACACGTCCACTGCGACAGTGGTCGTTATGCCGGAAGCGGAAGAAGTGGAAGTCGATGTCCATGAGAAGGATATCCGTGTCGATACGTTTGCATCCAGCGGTCCTGGCGGTCAGAGCGTCAACACGACGATGTCTGCCGTGCGTTTGACCCATATGCCGACAGGAATCGTGGTATCGATTCAGGACGAAAAATCGCAAATCAAAAATAAGGAAAAAGCCATGAAAGTTTTGCGTGCCAGAATCTATGATAAGTTCCAGCAAGAAGCACAAGCGGAATACGATGAAACAAGAAAGTCGGCAGTAGGGTCAGGAGACCGTTCAGAACGTATCCGCACCTATAACTTTCCGCAAAACCGGGTGACGGACCATCGCATCGGTTTGACGATCCAAAAGCTCGACCAGATTTTGGAAGGGAAAGTCGGCGAAATCATCGATGCCTTGCTGATGGAAGAACAAACCAAAAAATTGGAACAAATCGGTGAATGACATGACAGCACAACGACGTACAATCAATGAAGCCCTTCGCTGGGCTTCTCTTTTTTTACAACAGCGCGACCGGGAACCGCGAGTCGCCGAAATTTTGCTGCAGTATCATACGGGATTAGAGCGGGCTGGATTTTTAGCCGCTCAGCGTGAATTATTGCCAAAGGAGACAGATGACCAGTTCATCGCAGATGTGAAAGCGCATGGTGAAACAGGAATACCCGTCCAGCATTTGACTGGAACAGAGGCATTCTACGGTCGTGATTTCCTCGTTGATAAGCATGTCTTGATCCCCCGTCCGGAAACAGAAGAATTGGTCCTCGGTGTCTTGGAATATGCCAGGGGACTTGGAGAAAAGCCTGTTCGGCTCGTCGATGTGGGAACCGGCAGCGGCGTAATCGCCATCACCCTGAAGTTGGAAAAACCTTCATGGAAGGTAGCCGCCACGGATATTTCCGAACACGCTTTACAAGTAGCGAAACAAAACGCAGACAGACTGGGAGCCGAAATTGATTTTCAACAGGGTTATTTTTTACAGCCAGTAGTAGAACGGCGAGAGCAGGTGGACATCATCGTTTCCAACCCGCCTTACATTGCGCATCAGGAAAAAGCTTCTCTGGATGAGACAGTGAAGAATTTCGATCCTGCATTGGCATTGTTTGCCGAGAAAGAGGGTCTGGCTGCTTACCACCAAATTATTGACCGGGCTGATTCTATTCTTGCCAGTCCGGGACTGATAGCTTTTGAAATTGGCCATCAGCAGGGGGTACAGGTTTCCGGATTGATTCGGAGTAAGTTTCCCGGAGCTTCCATTGATATAAGAAAAGACATCAATGGCAAGGATCGCATGGTGTTTGCGCAGATTTCCAAGAAACAGCCATAAAAAAATAGATTGCGAGTTTAAAAGCTTCTGCCTCTGTCCATACTGGAGCTATACAGTTAGCGAAAGGGGCAGGAGAAATGCGGAATTATTTTATCTATTTTCTTATTTTTTTAGCGTTGATTGGTTTTTTCCCGACAAAGGGGCTTGGACAGTTAGGACAAACGGATGCATCCGGTTATCAGGTCATACCGGACGAAGCTATTCGGCTTAGAATTTTGGCGAACAGTAATAGCGATCGTGATCAGGCTTTAAAGCGCCTGATTCGCGACCGGGTCAATGCCGATATTACAAAATGGGTTAGGGACATTTCCGATATAGAAGAAGCGAGAGAATTGATTCAGGACAAGCTTCCCGAAATTGAAGCTACCGTTCAGCAAGTGCTGGAAGAGGAAGATTCAGATCAAACCTATCAAGTAGAGTATGGAAGTAATGTGACGTTTCCGGACAAAGTATATGGTTCCTATGTTTATCCGGCCGGGGAATATGAAGCGATTCTGATTACGCTCGGTGCCGGCAAAGGTGCAAACTGGTGGTGTGTATTGTTTCCGCCGTTGTGCTTTCTCGATTTTGCAGATGGTTCCACTGTCGCTGAAGCAGAAGAAGAACCTCAAGAAGACTCGGGAAAATCGGAGCCGGAGGAAGAAAAGGAAGTAAAAGTGAAATTTTTCTTTTTAGACTGGTTCAGTTAAATCTATCATATCACGCTTCTATCACTCATAGACTAGTTTAAACAGCGGTTCCGTTCAGGAGAGCCGATTACCCAAACGGGATAGGGAGTGTACGGATGAAACTGATTCACACAAACAGGTTAGATGACCAGGTGTTACAGCGCTTTTTTGACGGATCATGGGAAGCTTTTCGTGGAAAACAAAACTTGAAGGAAAATGGATTCCTGATAGAAGTCCAAGGAGAATACAAAGCTTTTTTCGCCTTGCTTCCGATGGAGAGGCAGGTTTTTTGGCTGAAAAGCTTATATATTAAAGAAGGAGTGCCTTCTTCTTTTCCTTGGACTGTATTGGAAACGGCGATGGGGTTAGCTGGGGAGAAGGCAGCCGATAGTGTCTACATTTACAGCCACCAAGAAGCACTCGATACGTTGCTGGTGCTGTTGCAGTTTGAACAGGCTGCTTTTCCGTCTTTTGCTGAAGGCCATGTACTTCCGGAGGGGAACTGGTGGAAAAACTCTCCGGGAAAGGAAAAAAGGAAGTCGGTATCCAGGGCTTGAAATGACGTTGCATGATCCTGGCTCGTTTCCCTTGGGGATAAACGCAGGCGTTATTAACAATCTCTGTGTTATAACAGAGGTTATGCACAGCTGTTAATAAAAACTGTTGATAACTTGTGGAGAGTGGTGGATAACTGCGTCGTATAGGTCGTCCGTATGACTTTTACGTGTGCTGTAGAGCAGTTAGTAGGCATATACTCCTTGTTTCTTTCAATAAAAAGAGGCAATACAATCCCTTTGCAGTTTGTTTTCACCAGGGATTGTATTGTTTTTGGCTGGCTTTAGCGGGTTATGCACAATATGATGCAGAATTGCCAGAAAAGTTTCATAATGTGGATAAATTGTTGATAAGCAAATTCGTGAAGGGGTATAGTACTTATCAAACGTTTGATTAATTAAAGGAGTTAGTAACCGTGATGGATACAAAGGTATGGAAAATCGATCAAATAACTAGAGAAACAGACCCGGCAATTGAGGAAGCGTCAGCCTTGCTGGACAAAAATCAAGTAGTGGCTTTTCCGACAGAAACAGTCTACGGTTTGGGAGCGAATGCAAAAGAAGCAGATGCCGTGGATAAAATATTCCGGGCGAAAGGGCGTCCATCTGATAATCCGTTGATTGTCCATATAGCGGACCGTAATCAAGTCGATGATTATGTAGCAGAAGTACCGGAAGTTGCCGAAAAGCTATTGTCATCCTTTACCCCAGGTCCATTGACGCTGATTTTGAAAAGCAACGGCACAATTGCGGAAAATGTAACGGCAGGACTTCCATCAATTGGGGTGCGCATTCCAGACCATCCGGTGGCTCAAGCGCTTCTTCGAGCTTGTCGGCTTCCGCTGGCGGCACCAAGCGCCAATAAGTCCGGCCGGCCCAGCCCGACCACAGCAGAACATGTATATGATGACCTGCAAGGCAAAATTGCCGGACTCCTGGATGGCGGATCGACAGGAGTCGGCGTCGAATCGACCGTGGTGGATTGCACCGGAGAAATGCCGATTATTTTACGTCCTGGCGGGGTGACCCGGGAGCAGCTCGAAGAAGTCGTGGGAAGTGTTATGATCGATCCGGCACTTGCGTCTGATAGAGGAGAACTACCTGAGGACGGAGCTGTAGATAAACCGCGCGCACCAGGCATGAAGTACACACATTATGCCCCGGATGCGCCGATGTGGCTTGTGGACGGAGATCCCGCCTTTATGCAGGCGCAAATTGATGCACATCTCCAGGCCGGGGATAAAGTCGGGGTAATCGCCAGCGAAGAATTGGCGGCCGAATTGAACGCAGATCATGTCAATGTATGCGGCTCGCGGGATAACCTGAATGAAGTGGCAGCACATTTATACGACGCTCTGCGCTCATTCAAAAAATCAGATGTCGACATCATTCTCTGCGAAACATTCCCGGAAACAGGCGTCGGACAGGCAATCATGAACCGCCTCCAAAAAGCAGCAACCAAAAAAATCAACCAACTCTAAAAAAGCAGGAGGAACAGAAAAGCAGGAGGGACAGTCCCCAAACCCAGAACAGCACTCATCTGGTTGGATTGAGGGGACAGTCCCTCCTTTGATTCAACTACCGAATGTAGCGGCCGAACCGGTATGTTGGGGACAGTCCCCAAACACGCTTTGAAAGCCGGTTGTTTTGGCGCATTTACTCGTCTATCAAGGTTTTTTTGAGTCGAGGGACAGTCCCCGAATGGTACTGGCCGATCAGATCAGCAATTTTGGGGTCAGTCCCCAATTAATTCAAAATCAAAGTTATGGCAGGGTTTGGCCAGCTGTGGGGACTGACCCCGATATGATCTGCCCCCCAGGTTGACTCCGGTATTCTCTGTCTATCCCCCCTGTCCAATTCTGGGTAATATACCTTGTCTCTTTGGCATATAGTGGAATAGCATGTCCGGAGAGGGGTTGGCGGGATGTCTGGTGTGAATATCGGCGAGTATATTTCGTTGATTTTTATGGCTGCGGCTTTGGGGATGGATGCATTTTCTGTTGGTCTTGGGATGGGGATGCAGGCCTTGAGGCTGAAACGGATTTTTATTATCGGCGTCACAGTTGGTCTGTTTCATATGTTGATGCCGTTTATGGGAATCGGGGTGGGAAAATTTATTTCCACCAAAATCGAGGGGTTCGCAATTTTGGGGAGTGGACTGCTATTGTTCGCACTCGGTGTGCAGATGCTTTTATCCTCCTTCAACCAGGAAGATAAAAAGCTGATCAAGCCGATTGGTGCAGGACTTATATTATTTTCAATCAGCGTCAGTCTGGATAGTTTTTCGGTTGGCTTGAGCTTGGGGATGTCTGGTGTCCGCACTTTTCTGGCCATTGTCTTGTTCGGATGGTTCAGTGCGGTATTGACTTGGTCCGGCTTGCTACTTGGAAGAAAAGCTAGAGGTCTGATGGGGGTTTACAGCGAACTTCTGGGCGGAAGCATCTTGTGTGCATTTGGGTTGAAAATTATTTTTGGTTAGTCAGAGCGAACCAGGCTGTCTGCCGATTACACGGCAGACGGCTTTTTTTTGTTGTATAGGAAATGATAAATTTAATTGACTGTGGATCATTATTGGCTGAAACAGCCACGTCCAGCTCCAGCGCCTACCCCCTCGAGGTCTTAAGCCCACCCTCTGTGTGGCAATAAGCGCCACGCCGAGGCTGTTCTTAAGCTTGTCGGAGGCCCAAACGATGTGGGTCATGCAGGCGTTGCCACAGGACGTGGCGGCTCTAGCCTGTACTCCTTTAAACTGGCGCTTGCGCTTTTGTCCCAAAAAAACGATCATATTCAGTCCTCAATTTTTTAAACAGAAAGTTTTCCATAGGGAATGTCGTGCTAAATGATATAATGGGGCAAGAAAAAAGGTATGATATCATTAGTAATATTGGAAGGAAGGACAGCGCCGGAATACCTGTTCCTTTCCTAGTTGGAGGTAAAAAGATGAAGATATTGTTTGTTTGCACGGGAAATACATGCAGAAGCCCAATGGCGGAAGCACTGCTGCGGGACAAGTTGCCGGGCGTTGAAGTCCAGTCTGCCGGGATTTTTGCTGGTGCTGGACAGCAGGCGTCCCACAGTACGATCGAGGTATTGGGGAAAAAGAACATCAATCTGGACCACCAATCGCAGCCGGTGACAGTACAGCTGCTAAACTGGGCAGACCTAGTACTGACCATGACCTCGCAGCATAAACAATCCCTTGCCATGCAATACCCTTCTTTCAGTGAAAAGCTGTATACCCTGAAGGAATATGTATTGGAGGGAGACGGGGATACTTGGGACCAGCTAAAAAAAGCCTATGCCGATCTGGAGGAAAAACGGGCAAGATTCATGAAAGAGAAGGGCAAAACCGTAGATCCGCACAAGCTTGATACAGAACTCCATCTTCATTTAAAACAAGAAATCAACCACATCCAGCAGCTGGAGGCAAGCCTGCCGGATTTCGACATATCCGACCCTTTTGGCGGAAATTTGAACACGTATCAAGAAACTTTGCAGGAAATCGAAAAGTATATTGAACTACTGGCCAAAAAGATAGACAATAGATAAAGAAGCAAGTAAATAAAGGTGTGGCAACTGGGAGAGCCCGGCTCAAATGGTACCGGGAGTAACCCGTTTTGATTTGTGCATCGGAAAAGTGGAGGGAATATGATGGAAGAAAAGACGAAAAAAGGCAGTTTGCGCTGGAAATTGGTTTTGTTCACGACTTTGCTTGCCCTAATTACCTATTCGATCAGCGCCGTATTCATGTATCTTTTATATGATTACATTCAAACCTTTGTTCCTATTTCAGAATTTTGGTTCGTCATGGCCACCTTGGCCCTTGGAATCATCTGGTCCGGCATCTTGGCCTATGCAGCGGCCGGTTTTATCACTCGCCCGTTGACCAGGCTTGAATCAGTGGCTGTTGAAGCAGCACAGGGGAATCTGACGAAGGAAGTGGAGCTTCCCAAGTCCAAGGACGAAATCCATTCCCTGTCGTTTGCGTTCAATACAATGCTTGGCAGTTTGAAGCAAATCATTCTTAAAATCGAAAACAACTTTGCCAAAACCAACGATAAAGTAGAACAAATCAAAACGGTTTCTTCGCGTGCCGCCGCGCAAACGAAAGAAATCGAAGAGGCGATCCAGCATATTTCTGCCGGAGCGGAAAATTCATCGAATTCGATCCAAAACACGGCTGAATCGATCGAAGCATCGACCAGATTGGCTCAGCAAGTCCAGAACAAAGCCGACCAATCCCGGAAAAATTCCCAAGACATGGTTGCAAAGCTAAGTGATAGTAAGACGGTCATACATAGACTAGTTTCAGGCATTCAGTCATTGGCTCAGGAGCAGGAAAATTCTCTGGAAGATGTTACCCGTCTGGAAAAGAACGCCCAGGAAGTCGAGAATATTATCGGTATGGTTGGGGATATTTCAGAACAGACGAACCTCCTTGCTTTGAACGCATCCATTGAAGCAGCACGTGCAGGGGAACATGGAAAGGGATTTGCTGTGGTGGCAGAAGAAGTGAGAAAGCTTGCCGACCAAAGTACACAGGCTGTACAAGGGATTTCCGAGCTTATCGCCAACATTCAGACCGATGTACAACAGGTTGTCAATCAAATCACCGAGCAGGTCACGTTCGCCCGGACAGAGGCGGAAAAAGGCGAAGAAACCAATGCAGCGATCAATACGATGTCTGTATCCATAAATGAGGTTGTTTCCACCATCGAGGAGATTTCCCAGCTGGTAGACGAACAGCTGCAGGCTATTCAAAAAACGTCGGTTGAGTCACAAGAGGTTTCGGCCATTGCGGAGGAAACTTCCGCCAGCGCAGAGGAAATGACGGCAATCATCAATGAGCAGTCTGCTGTCATCGCGAGTGTCGAACAGCTTGCCGCCTCATTGGAAGATCAAGCCAAAGTATTAAACAAGGAAATTCACCAGTTCAAAATAAAAGAAGAAGAAGTTGTCCCTCTGAAGCAACCAGTACGAATGACCACAAAAATGGAGAAGGGAGCGTAAAAAATGAAAGTGATTTTAGCCTCCGACCATGGGGGAGTGAACCTGCGCAAGGAAATCGGCTCACTCCTCGAGGAAATGCACATAGAATTCGAAGACATGGGCTGTGACTGTGAGGAGTCGGTGGACTACCCGGACTATGGGATTCCTGCTGCTGAACGGGTGGCCAGCGGGGAATTTGACAAAGGCATCCTTATTTGCGGAACAGGGATCGGCATGTCGATATCAGCTAATAAAGTGAAGGGCATCCGGGCTGCACTCGTCCACGATGTATTCAGTGCCAAGGCGACCCGTGAACACAACGATTCGAATATGATCACGATGGGTGAACGGGTGATCGGAGCGGGACTCGCTCGAGAAATCGTCAAAACCTGGCTGGAGACAGACTTCCAGGCAGGTCGGCACGCCAACAGAATCGGAAAAATCACCGAATATGAGACAAACGAAACCCTTTAGTACTAAAGAGATGGGGGACAGTCCCCTTGATTACCCTTTTTTAGACAGGAGGCTGGGTGCATTATGGTGGATCAATTGAAACAGGAGATACGTGCGATTGTCGATGAGTGGCTGGCTTCCGGTTATTTGCGGAAGGGGCAGTTGTTTGTTGTCGGCTGTTCCACTAGCGAGGTAGCCGGGAAGCGTATCGGCACTTCTGGAAGTGAGGAAGTGGCCGCAGTCATTTTTGCTGAACTGCAGCGGCTGCAACGGGAGGCCGGGGTTCAGTTGGCTTTTCAATGCTGTGAGCATTTGAACCGTTCCCTTGTTGTAGAACAGGATACATTGATCCAACGTGGCTACCAACAAGTGACAGCAGTTCCTGTCCCGAAAGCGGGAGGTTCCATGGCGGCTTATGCTTACAAACAAATGAGTCAGCCTGTGCTTGCCGAAACGATTTCCGCCGATGCTGGTCTCGATATTGGGGAAACCATGATCGGGATGCACTTACGCAAGGTAGCGGTTCCCTTGCGCTTTAAGCAGCGTGCTGTCGGAAATGCAAGGGTAACGATGGCACGGACTCGTCCGAAATTAATTGGCGGCGAACGGGCTGTCTATCCGCAAGACGATTCGGGTGTATTCTGCGACTGATACATGTTACTATTTTGATAGACAGGGGCAGAGCGAAAAACAAGTCGGTGCATGTAATGGAAAAAAATGAAGCAGAGCTGTAAAGGGGAAGCGGGCAGTCCCTTGCCAGCCTGTTTTTGCTGCACGTTGTCCGAAAGCTCAAAACCCTTACCAAACAATTTCCGACAAATCAAGGGGGAATACGGCAATGGAACATGTGAAACAAAAGGATCAAGAGCTTTTCCAAGCAATTGAAAACGAAAGAAAACGGCAGAACGACAAAATTGAATTAATTGCATCGGAAAATTTTGTCTCCGAAGCGGTTATGGAGGCACAAGGATCTGTATTGACCAATAAATATGCGGAAGGGTATCCGGGACGCCGCTATTATGGTGGTTGTGAATATGTCGATGTGGCAGAAAACCTTGCCCGCGACCGTGCCAAGCAGCTGTTTGGTGCCGATCATGCGAATGTTCAACCGCATTCCGGTGCACAGGCCAATATGGCCGTATATTTTTCGGTCTTGGAACTCGGTGACACGGTGCTTGGGATGAACCTTAGCCACGGCGGCCACCTTACCCATGGCAGCCCTGTCAATTTCAGCGGGAAGCTTTATAAATTTGAAGAATACGGCGTTGACAAAGAAACAGAACAGATCGACTACGACAGTGTTCGTGCCAAAGCGAAAGAGTTAAAGCCAAAATTGATTGTTGCCGGTGCCAGTGCTTATCCACGTACGATTGATTTCGAAAAGTTCCGCGAAATCGCGGACGAAGTCGGTGCTTACTTAATGGTCGACATGGCGCACATTGCCGGCCTGGTAGCGACAGGCCTTCATCCCAATCCGGTTCCATATGCTGATTTTGTTACGACGACTACGCACAAAACCTTGCGTGGCCCTCGCGGCGGTATGATTCTTTGCAAAGAAGAATACGCCAAAAAAATCGATAAGTCCGTATTCCCGGGAATGCAGGGTGGTCCATTGATGCATGTCATCGCGGCAAAAGCCATGGCATTCAAAGAAGCACTCCAGGAAGATTTCAAAACGTATTCCCAACAAATCATCAATAACGCAAAACGACTCGGTGAAGCGTTGCAAAAGGAGGATATCCGCATTGTCTCCGGCGGTACGGACAACCATTTGCTGCTATTGGACGTGCGCGGCCTGGAATTGACAGGGAAAGTTGCGGAAGAAGCATTGGATGAAGTCGGATTGACCACCAACAAAAATACAATTCCATTTGATCCCGAAAGTCCGTTCGTGACTTCTGGTGTCCGGATCGGTACAGCAGCTGTAACTAGCCGAGGCTTCGGACTTGAAGAAATGGATGAATTAGGCTCCATCATCGCTTTTACGCTAAAGCATCATGACGACGAAGCGAAATTGCAAGAAGCGAAGGATCGAGTAAAAGCATTGACTGATAAGTTCCCACTGTATCAATAATGCATAACCAAGTGACTGGGACAAAAGCATAGTGACCAAAGATAAATCGAACGATGATTCGAAACGAAAGTATTCGAACCGTTCGGTTTTTCTTTTTAGTTTTTTTCAGGGAATGAACAATAATAAACTGTTCTCATTTTCGCAAGATGGTGATGCTGGTAGCCAATCCGGCAAGGCACTTGGCTTTCCACGGCTACAGCTTACTTTGGCAAGAAAACCGCTTAACCAAGTGGATCTTCAGCTCGTGCTCTTCCCGCTGGACTCCGCGTATCTTGCATCCGTTTGGTGGGTTACTTCGATTCCAGAGAGGTTTTCCCTATTGAATGATGACGTTGCATAAAGGCTGGGTTACTTCTATACAGACAATCTATAGGCTGACAGTTGTTGTCCTTCCTATATTCGAATTGCTGAGGGCAACAGAGAATTTTTTCTGTGTTCCACTAGGAAAGTTCCCTTTTAAGAGTGGCCGGTTTAGGGTATACCGTTGCTAGGAGGGTTATACCATGAATGAGAAGAACGTTGTATCGATTGGTGGAGTGATTGAAACAGCCGATGGCTACAACCTGCATATCAAAGGATATGACGCTGCACAGCAACGAGAATTTAACGATCTATTTACGTATGACGGTTTTCTGGTTCGCGGCCGGCATATCGATCCTCGTCAGGATCCACTATCGGCCGAATGCAGGCTTGAAATAAAACAAAAAATAATGGAAGTCATCCATGAAAAAGACACTCAACAATAATCGGTCCATCATCCGGCGTGGTGATGGTTTTTGTATGAAACCGGAAAAACATCGACATGGAATGACATGTTCCCTTGAAAGCTGGCTGTTTTTTCAGTACAATTTTAAGGATGCAAAAATACAAAGGAGTGATCGGAACGTGGGAAATGTATATGTACTGGATCATCCATTGATTCAACACAAGTTAACCTACATACGTAAGAATAGTACAGGGACAAAAGAATTTCGCGAACTGGTAGATGAAGTTGCCGGATTAATGGCCTTTGAAATCACCAGAGATCTGCCTGTAGAAGAAATTACGATTGATACTCCTGTAACCAAAGCAAAAGCAAAAACATTGAGCGGAAAGAAAATCGGCCTGGTTCCGATTCTTCGTGCAGGACTCGGAATGGTCGACGGGATCCTTCGTTTAATTCCTGCAGCTAAAGTCGGGCATGTAGGCCTATATCGTGACCCGGAAACATTGAAGCCAGTAGAATATTACATCAAGCTGCCATCCGATATCGAAGAACGAGAACTAATCGTCATCGATCCCATGTTGGCCACTGGCGGGTCTGCAAACGATGCGATTCACTCCTTGAAAAAGCGCGGAGCGAAGAATATTAAATTAATGTGCTTGATTGCTGCCCCGGAAGGTGTGGAAGTCATTAAGCAGGAACACCCTGATGTCGATATTTACCTGGCTGCTTTGGATGAAAAACTAGACGAAAAAGGCTATATCGTACCAGGACTAGGGGATGCAGGTGACCGGCTATTTGGTACAAAATAAACCCGAAAGGTCAGGAGAAACGACCATGACAAAGCCGATCAAGGTAATGACGATTTTCGGTACCCGACCGGAAGCGGTAAAAATGGCGCCGCTTGTCCTGGAACTCAATAAACGTCCCGAGCAATTCGAAACGATTGTGACCGTGACTGCCCAACACAGGGAAATGCTTGATCAGGTTCTGGATATTTTCGGGATTACACCCGATTTCGATTTGAATATCATGAAATCACGGCAAACGCTGGCTCAAATTACGACCAGAGCACTTGAAGGCCTTGATGATGTAATCAAACAGACTAATCCAGATATCGTGCTCGTGCATGGAGATACGACTACAACCTTTGCCGCTTCATTGGCTGCCTATTATAATCAAACTGCCGTAGGACACGTTGAGGCAGGGCTTCGGACATGGAACAAATACTCTCCTTATCCGGAAGAAATAAACAGACAGTTGACAGGGGTCATGGCCGACTTGCATTTTTCCCCGACAGAACAGGCGAAACAAAACTTGCTCCAGGAAAACAAGCCGGAAGAGAGGGTGTTTGTTACAGGGAATACAGCAATCGATGCTTTGAAAACAACGATTGCAGATGATTATAAGAGCCCGACACTCGATGAGCTTAACGGTAAACGGTTAGTGCTGATGACTGCCCATCGACGGGAAAACTTGGGTAGTAATATGCAGCAAATGTTTCGTGCCATCAAGCGGCTCGTCGAAGCGCATGATGATGTTCAGGTTGTCTACCCGGTACACTTGAACCCGGCAGTCAGGGAAACGGCCGTTGAAATACTCGGAAATGATGAGCGAGTAAAACTGATTGAACCCCTCGGTTTGGTCGACTTTCATAATTTCGCGGCCCACGCCCATCTGATTTTGACGGATTCCGGAGGGATCCAGGAAGAAGCACCATCTCTCGGGGTTCCGGTTCTAGTCCTCCGCGATACCACCGAACGCCCGGAAGGTATCCAGGCCGGAACATTGAAGCTCGCCGGAACGGATGAAGACAACATCTTCCGTCTGGCCAATGAACTACTATCAGATGAAAAAGCCCATGCTCTAATGGCCAAAGCGTCCAATCCATATGGAGATGGACAAGGCTCAGCCAGAATAGCGGAAGCAATCCGCTACTATTTTGGACAAACAAAGGACCGTCCTGCTTCGTTTCAAATTTAAATCAAACGGCACATCCCTGACTCAGATGGTGTGCCGTTTTGTTTTGTATAAGCTCTGGTCTGTACTAACTTTCCATATGCATGATTCTGTCTCAACCAACAGATACTAACGGGAAAAAGAGGAGAATCATTCATGGTAAAACATATCGCATGCGCTCTTGTCCTCGCCATTCTGTTGTCTTTTATCCCCTCTACAAAACCTTCGGCAGAAATAGAAGAACCCCAATCACTCATCGTCGAGATTGATGGCGATCCTCATGCATACAAGGAATTCATTGAAAAATATCATCCATTTATAGAAGTTTTGCAAGTGTACGATACCCTGTTTACCGGACTGGCGGTTCGCGGGAAGGCACACCAGCTGGAAAAAATCGAAACCGAAGACTTTGTCCGCAAAAGCTACCCAGTGCAGACCTATCAAGCCACTGCAGAAAACAGTGTAGATTTTTTAAAACAGGGGTCTTTTTTTCAATCGGAGGCTGGCAGTAAGTATACCGGAAAGGGTGTGAAAGTAGGGGTAATCGATACGGGCATCGATTATACTCACCCTGACCTGGCTGCAAGCTATCAAGGCGGATTCGATGTTGTCGACCTGGATGATGACCCGATGGAAACCAAAGTGGACCAAGGGATGCCAACCATACATGGCAGTCATGTAGCGGGGATTATTGCTGCCCGCGGCAAAATGTCAGGAGTAGCACCAGAGGCCGAGCTCTATGGCTATCGCGCTCTCGGTCCCGGCGGAATGGGAACATCGGTACAGGTCATCGCTGCTCTGGAAAAAGCCGTGAAAGACGGAATGGATATTATCAATATGTCACTTGGCAGTTCGGTGAATGGACCGGACTGGCCGACAAGTGCTGCAGTCAACCGCGCCATTGACAAAGGGGTGTCAGTGGTCGTGGCAAATGGAAACGAAGGGCCGGAAAACTGGACAGTTGGATCGCCGGCCACCTCGGATAAAGCAATTTCGGTCGGGGCCTCCACGCCCCCTATGACAACTCCCTCTTTGTATGACCAGCTGCATGATAAAAAGATCGAATTGAATTTGTTCATGGGGTCAGTCCCCTGGGCACTCGAAAAAAAATATCCGATAGTCCACCGGAAACTGGAAAACGGAAAAATCGAGGATGCCAGGGGAAGAATGGTACTGATCGAACGAGGGACAGTCCCCTTTGCCGACAAAGCTCGGGCAGCAGAGAAAGCGGGGGCTGAAGCTGTGGTGATTTATAACAACGAAAAAGGCAGTTTTGTAGGTTCTATTGACGATGGAAAAGAGCCGGTAGATATTCCGGTTGCATCCATTTCACAGGCGGATGGTCAATGGCTCGTGGAAAATGCGGCTGCACAGGAAACCTGGTTGGAAACAAACTATCAAAAAGAGCAGGATCTAATGGCTTCATTCAGTTCGAGAGGGCCGGTCACGGTCAATTGGGAAATCAAGCCTGAAATTGTGGCACCTGGAGCAGCCATCACTAGCACAGTGCCAGGCGGTTACCAGGAGTTGCAGGGAACAAGCATGGCAGCCCCCCATGTGGCCGGTGGGCTTGCTTTGGTGAAACAGGCCCATCCAGATTGGAGCCATGATCAGCTGAAAGGAGCACTGCTGACGACTGCTTTGCCGGTAAACGACGAAAAGGGAAACAGATATGATCCGATTGTACAAGGGATGGGCCGGATGCAGATTGACGCCGCTATTAACACGGATACAATCCTGTATAACCCGCTTCTTTCTTTTGGGAAAATTGATGAGAGAAAACAGAGAAGCACATATGAACTGGTGGTCGAAAACATATCTGATCAGCCTCAGGAGTTTCGGTTTGATATTCCAAAGCAGCAGCGAGGCTTGAGGTGGGAGCTACCAAAGGCTGTCACGGTCAAAGCGGGAGAGAAGGAAAAGATTCCGATTACGTTGTCAGTGACAACTTCCCTGTTGGAGAGCGGAATCCATCAAGGCTGGCTGACGCTGCAACGTGATAAGGGTAAAGAAACGTATCAACTTCCCTATTTGTTTCTCGTCAACGAAGCGGAGTACCCGAAAGCGATGGGAATGGAATTTGCTCTAAAGCCATTCACCGATGACCAATATCAGTATCGGATGTACCTTCCGGAAGGGGCGGAAGAATTGACCATTGACCTTTACAATCCGTCGACCCTCCGGTTTGACCGTACCGTCCTGGAATTAAAAAACCAACAACCAGGCCTGATTGAAGGCGTGTTGGATAAACACGAAATTGGAAAACAAGGCCAATACCTGGCTAACATCATCGTCAAAACCGATAAAGATCACCAATACAACTACCCAACCACCCTGCAAATCGAGTAACAACCCGGAGACAGATCCCGGACAGCAGAACCCGGGGACAGTCCCCTCGAGCAGGAAAATCCGTGGATAGACACCTTCTTAGAACCACGGGGCCTGTCCCTCTCCGACTAATTAACGTAGAAACGGTTGGTGGAGGGACTGACCCCAAAACAGTTAAAAACTGCATGATAGCCGATAAGAACCCCGCAGTGATGGGGTTTTTATCGTACAAGGTGTGTCCCCGTTCGGCAAATCATTTTATGAAAATGACCTTTGGGGTCAGTCCCCATACGTATCGATTTTGATTAATTTAGTAACTCAACTCTTTTCAGGGGACTGACCCCAATATCCACCCAATACCCCATACCCCAATATGAATTTCGCGACTCTAATGAATTGTCACAAATTTGTCGCTTTTGTGTCTGTTTTCTTTCTTATATAATATAGGAGAGTGTACTGGTGAACAGTGTTTTCGTGGAAGGTTTTCCAAATTCTACTTTCTCCGCGAAACGGATTGACATTGGACTACCCCTATTGTATGCTAATCTAGTGTGGAATGATAAGGGTTTCATAAGCTTGATTTCCTGATAAGCTTATTCCTTGTTTAAAACCTGTACAGCTTGTAAGATGAGTACAAACCTGACCTGGTGAACAGGACAGTGTGAAAAAGTTTTGCCGGGATCGACAAAATTTTTTTGCGCTTTAATCGGTTTGATGCAATCCTTTCTTCTGAACGGAAGATACAATCAAACTGATTTTCCACAAGTTCCGACAATCGTTCAATGGGTTGAATTGGCCTTGAATTGGAGCCGGTACATAAAGAAGCATCCATTTAAAATATCACAAGCATCTTCATTACGGGGGAACAAAGCATGCAACAATACGAATATATGATAACCCGTCAGCGCAAATGGATGTTCTACCTTCTCGCACTATTGGTACTAGGATCGGCTTTCACTCCGTATCCGCGTATCTTCCTCGGACTTCTCCTTGGAACAGTGATAGGCTTTTACAACCTATGGCTTATGCAAAGAAAGATCCAGCAGTTCGGCAAAGCAGCAGCTGAACAACGTTCTACCAAAGGTATTGGTACCTTTTCCCGATTGGCAGCAGCCGCAGCGGCTGTGCTTATCGCCCTTCAGTTTGAAGAATATTTCCATCTTATTGGTGTGTTAATTGGATTAATGACAGTTTACGTTGTCATTATGATAGATTTTGCAATATTTAGAGTCAAAGATTAGCGCTGGGAAGAGAGGTGAAGAAATTTGGATCATAAAAAACCCTTAATCGAGGACGTTTTTGAAATCTCATGGCTTGATTTCAACTTGTCCAACGTTTTGATGATCGCGATCGCATCCGCCCTTGTTTTCATCCTGGGGGTCGCCGCATCAAGAAAGCTGCAGATGAAGCCAACCGGTCTTCAAAATTTCATGGAATGGGTCATCGATTTCGTGAAAGGGATTGTTGGAGATACGATGGATTGGAAAACGGGGAAAACATTCCTTCCGTTAGGCCTGACGCTGATCACCTATATTTTTGTCAGCAACCTTCTCGGTGTCGCCTTCATGGCAGTGGACTCTGAACACCATCTATGGTGGAAGTCACCGACATCGGATGCAGGCATCACACTGACATTGTCGACCATGGTAATCGTCCTGACACACTACTATGGAATCAAGATGAGGGGTGTGAAGGAATACGGAAAAGACTATTTCCGTCCTTTGCCATTCTTATTCCCGATCAAACTGCTGGAAGAATTCTCGAATACGTTGACGCTTGGTCTTCGTCTTTTCGGTAACATTTATGCAGGGGAAATTCTCTTAGGTTTACTGGCGAGCCTTACCGCTTCCGGTGCGTTGGGATTCTTTGGTGGAGCAATTCCGATGCTGGCATGGCAAGGATTCAGTTTGTTTATTGGAGCCATCCAGGCCTTCATTTTCACTATGTTGACAATGGTCTACATGTCTCACAAAGTGAGCTCGGACCATTAAAAATTATATAATGGGTATTCCCTTTGCTTGACTTATTCAAACAGGCAGAAAGGAACCCGCTCAGTTTTTGTAAACAGGGAGATTCGGAAAATCCGGACGTCTACTTATGAAAAACTGAAAACTCAGGAATTAACTAAATTCATATATTTTAGAGGAGGATTTTTATTATGGGAGCATTAGCAGCTGCAATCGCAGTAGGACTAGCCGCACTAGGCGCAGGTATTGGTAACGGTTTGATTGTAAGTCGTACAGTAGAAGGGATCGCTCGTCAGCCAGAATTGCGTAGCGCCCTGCAGACAACCATGTTCATTGGTGTAGGTCTGGTTGAGGCAATGCCGATCATCGCGGTAGTAATCGCGCTTATCGTTATGTAACAACACATTTAAGATAAAACTTAAATACATTGGCGAAGTTCATTTAGTTGAACTTTCGCCTTTCCTTTACGTTTGAAGAAACATAGCAAGTGTTGACGAATAAACCGGTTACCGACGATGAAAGGAGTGAATGCAGTGCAATACACAGGTTGGCTGATCATAAACGCTGGGCCGGGCGGCCTCTTAGTAGGGGACATGATAACCCAGTTGTTCTTCTTTATTGTATTATTGCTCCTCTTGCGCAAGTTTGCATGGGGACCGTTGATGAATGTCATGAAACAAAGGGAAGACCATATAGCAAGTGAAATCGAAACGGCAGAAAAGAACCGTGCCGAAGCAGAGCGTGCGTCGCGCGAAGCAGCTGAAGAGCTGAAAAAGACCCGTCAGGAAGCGCAGACTATAATTGAAGATGCGAAACATGCCGGGCAAAAGCAAGAACAGCAAATCATCGAAGCGGCCCGCGAAACAGCGGAGCGCATCAAGGTTTCTGCTCAAGAAGACATTGAACAGGAAAAAGAGAAAGCAATCAAAGCATTGCAAGATCAGGTGGCTACCTTGTCCGTGCAAATCGCCAGCAAGGTGATTGAAAAAGAAATTAATGCCCAGGATCAAGAGCAATTGATCAATGAATATATCAAAGAGGTAGGAGAAGAGCGATGAGTGAAGCTATAGTTGCCAAACGATACGCAGATGCTCTTTTTCAACTGGCGGAAGAAAAAAATGCCGTCGACCAGCTTGAACAACAGTTTTACATTTTACAAGAAGTGTTTGAAAACAATAAAGAATTACTACCATTCCTGAAGCATCCAAGAGTTAATAATGATAAAAAGAAACAACTCATCCGTGAGACGTTTCAAGACTTTTCTTCCGATGTAGTCAATACATTGTCACTGCTCGTTGACCGCCATCGCGAAGAACTCATTCCATCCATAATTAGTCACTTTATCGAATTAGTACATGATGTGAAAGGGATAGCGGAAGCAAGCGTCTATTCTGTTCGGGAACTGACCGAAGCGGAGCAGGAACAGCTTTCTCAAGTTTTTGCCAAAAAACTTGGTAAATCCGAGTTGAAGATCACCAATATCGTCGATCCGTCGGTTCTCGGCGGTGTCAGACTGAAGATTGGCAACACGATCTATGATGGAACCATCAGCGGCAAGCTCGAGCGAATGGAACGGAATATCGTATCCGCGAAATAATTGATGATAGGGGTGAAATGGCATGAGCATTAAAGCTGAAGAAATCAGTGCGCTGATCAAACAGCAAATTGAGAATTATCAATCTGATATAGAAGTCAACGATGTAGGGACAGTAATTGAGATCGGGGACGGAATTGCCCGTGCCCATGGTCTTGATGATGTTATGGCCGGCGAACTAGTCGAATTCTCCAACGGTGTCATGGGAATGGCGCAAAATCTGGAAGAAAGCAACGTAGGTATCGTCATTTTGGGACCATATCAAGATATCCGCGAGGGGGACGAAGTACGTCGTACCGGACGTATTATGCAGGTGCCTGTAGGGGATGAACTGCTTGGACGCGTCGTCAATCCGTTAGGACAGCCAGTAGACGGAAAAGGTGCGATCGAAACGGGAAAAACCCGTCCAATCGAATCTCCTGCACCTGGAGTAATGGATCGTAAGTCCGTTCATGAACCACTTCAAACAGGTATCAAAGCGATCGACGCCCTTGTACCGATCGGGCGTGGCCAGCGTGAGCTAATTATCGGTGACCGTCAAACTGGTAAAACAACCGTTGCAATAGATACGATCCTGAATCAGAAAGATCAGGACATGATTTGTATCTATGTAGCCATCGGACAAAAGGATTCTACCGTACGCGGAACCGTTGAAACATTTCGCCGCTACGGCGCATTGGATTATACGATTGTCGTATCTGCCGGCGCATCGGAACCAGCGCCGCTTCTTTACCTGGCTCCATATGCAGGTGTTACCATGGGTGAAGAATTCATGTACAACGGCAAGCATGTATTGGTAGTCTATGATGACTTGTCCAAACAGGCTGCTGCCTATCGTGAACTTTCCCTCTTGCTTCGCCGTCCGCCAGGCCGTGAAGCATTCCCGGGAGATGTTTTCTACTTGCACTCCCGTCTGTTGGAAAGGGCTGCCAAGCTGAGTGACGACAAAGGCGCTGGTTCATTGACCGCACTGCCTTTTGTGGAAACTCAAGCCGGTGATATCGGTGCCTATATTCCGACAAACGTTATTTCCATCACAGATGGACAGATTTTCTTGCAGTCTGACTTGTTCTTCTCCGGTGTGCGTCCGGCGATTAATCCAGGTTTGTCAGTATCACGTGTCGGCGGTTCTGCCCAAATCAAAGCGATGAAAAAAGTAGCCGGTACGTTGCGCCTTGACTTGGCATCTTACCGTGAGTTGGAATCCTTCGCGCAATTCGGGTCTGACTTGGATAAAGCGACACAGGCAAAACTGAACCGTGGGGCACGGACGGTAGAAGTATTGAAACAGGGCTTGCACAAGCCATTGAAAGTAGAAAACCAGGTAATGATCATTTACGCTTTAACCCAAGGGTATCTGGATGATATTCCGGTCGAAGATATTACGCGCTTCGAAGGTGAGTTCCACGAATGGCTGCGCACTAACAAGAAAGAGTTGCTGCAGACCATCCGTGAGACAGGTAAACTTGCGGAAACGGAAGATATGAACAATGCTGTCGAAGAATTCAAAAAGAGCTTTGTAGTATCAGCGTAAGTTTAGGATACAGATGGCAAGGAGACCGCTTGGAACCAGATATAATCTGGTCCAGCGTAAACCTTTGATGAAAGGGTGGTGAGATAGCGTGGCTTCACTTAGAGATATCCAAAACCGGATAAACTCGACCAAGAAAACGAAACAAATCACCAACGCGATGCATATGGTGTCTGCTTCAAAGTTGAATAAAGCAGAGCAAAACGCAAAATCGTTTGTACCTTATAGCGAAAAAATTCAGGAAGTGGTCGCAAGCATTGCAAATGGTGGCGATGTTGCCAACCATCCAATGCTGCAGGCACGAGAAGTGAAGAAGACTGCTTATTTTGTCATCACATCTGATCGTGGATTGGCGGGTCCGTACAACAGCAGTATCCTGCGGGAAGTTTACCGTGACATCCAGAGCAGGCATCAATCAAAAGATGAGTATACTGTGATTGCTGTCGGCCGTATTGGAAGAGATTTCTTTAAGAAAAGAGATATGCCAATCTCCAGGGAAATCACCGGACTTGCTGACCAGCCGAATTTTGCTGACATAAAAGATCTGACTTCAGAAACGGTGCAAATGTATATCGATGAAGAAATAGATGAATTGAATATCTATTACAATCATTTTGTAAGTGCAGTTTCCCAAGAAGTATCGACAACAAAACTGCTTCCTTTGACAAATATAAGCCCGGAAGGCAAGCAGTTGAACAGCTACGAGTATGAACCAAACCAGGAAGAAATTCTTGAGGTTCTACTACCGCAATACGCGGAAAGTGTGCTTTACGGTGCTTTGCTGGATGGAAAAGCAAGTGAACACGCTGCCCGGATGACGGCGATGAGAAGTGCTACAGACAATGCAAATGACTTAATTGATGATCTTTCATTGTCATACAACCGTGCTCGCCAGGCAGCCATCACGCAGGAAATCACAGAAATTGTAGGTGGAGCAGCAGCACAGAATTAGCTCCATTATAGTAAGTAAGGAGGGAAATCGATGAGCGAAGGACGCGTTACCCAAATTATGGGACCCGTAGTGGACGTAAAATTCGAAAGCGGACAGCTTCCGGAAATTTATAACGCTTTACGCGTGCGATATGCAGCACAAGATGAAAATGAATCCAGCAGCGAGCTTATTTTGGAAGTCGCATTGCATTTGGGCGATGACAGTGTTCGTACGATTGCCATGTCATCGACAGAAGGGGTTCAGCGCGGTACAGAAGTAATAGATACAGGAGCACCGATCTCAGTACCTGTAGGCGATGTCACTCTCAGCCGTGTCTTCAACGTTCTGGGTGAAAAAATTGACTTGGATGAGCCGTTGGCAGAAGGTGTACGTCGCGACCCGATTCACCGCCAGTCACCTAAGTTTGAAAACTTAGCGACCGAGACGGAAATCCTGGAGACAGGAATCAAGGTCGTCGATTTGCTGGCTCCGTATATCAAGGGTGGTAAAATCGGACTGTTCGGTGGTGCGGGTGTAGGGAAAACCGTACTGATTCAGGAACTGATCAATAACATCGCCCAGGAACACGGCGGTATCTCCGTTTTCGCTGGCGTTGGCGAACGTACTCGTGAAGGTAACGACTTATACTATGAAATGAAGGACTCAGGGGTTATCAGCAAAACAGCGATGGTTTTCGGCCAGATGAACGAGCCGCCGGGAGCGCGTATGCGTGTTGCCCTTACCGGTTTGACGATGGCGGAATACTTCCGTGATGAGCAGGGGCAGGACGTGTTGCTGTTTATCGACAATATTTTCCGATTCACTCAAGCAGGTTCTGAGGTGTCTGCATTGCTTGGCCGTATGCCTTCAGCGGTTGGATATCAACCGACATTGGCTACCGAGATGGGTCAACTTCAGGAGCGAATCACTTCTACAAATAAAGGGTCGGTAACGTCCATTCAGGCTGTTTATGTGCCTGCCGATGACTATACCGACCCGGCTCCGGCAACAACGTTTGCCCACTTGGATGCAACGACCAACCTGGATCGTAAGTTATCGGAACAGGGTATTTATCCTGCCGTTGATCCTTTGGCGTCCACTTCCCGTGCACTGGACCCGGAAGTTGTCGGGGAAGAGCATTATGAAGTGGCGCGTGAAGTTCAACGTACGTTGCAGCGCTATAAAGAATTACAGGATATCATCGCCATCCTTGGTATGGATGAATTGACGGACGAGGACAAGCTGACAGTTGCCCGTGCCCGCCGTATTCAATTCTTCCTGTCCCAAAATTTCCACGTTGCGGAACAGTTTACTGGTCAAAAAGGCTCCTATGTACCTGTCCAGGAAACTGTAAAAGGCTTCCGTGAAATTTTGGACGGAAAATATGATGATGTACCAGAGGATGCCTTCCGATTGGTTGGCCGGATCGAGGAAGTAGTCGAGAAAGCTCAACAAATGGCATAAATCATAAGGCCGTTCAGGCTGGGAAAAGCGGATAGCAGCTTTACCGGCCTTCCGGCATTTTTAAAGAAACGGCTGTTGAATGTAGCCATATTCCAGCCCGAGGAGGGGTTTGATTGAAAACACTAATGGTGAGTGTTGTCACTCCTGATGGCCCTGTAATGGAAGATGCTTTCGAAATGGTTAGTTTAAAGGCGGAAAACGGTGAACTCGGTATTTTGCATGGTCACATTCCATTGGTTGCTCCGTTATCGATCGGTGCTGTCCGTTTAAAAGGACAGGACGACACGAAAAAGTTAGCGGTGAATGGCGGATTTGTCGAGGTGCGACCTGATAAGGTGACCATCTTGGCACAATCGGCGGAAAAACCAACCGAAATCGATGTGGAGCGTGCCCGCAAAGCAAAAGAACGGGCTGAAAGACGTCTGCAGACTAAGCAGGACGATATCGACTTCAAAAGGGCTGAAAACGCGCTTAGACGTGCAATCAACCGTCTGGACGTAGTGGGAAATCGATAGTCACAATAGGAAACGAACGATAAAAGACTTTAATTGCTGCAAAAGCGGTTAAAGTCTTTTTTGTGTTTAAGGAACGGGAATCTAATAGGGAAGCTACAAAAGACCCTGCTTCTTTCTAACAATGAAAAAAACAAGATGGCTGGATAATGGCAAGGTCTGTACTATGACAGTTACTTTTATGCACTTCTGAGGCAACTTAACCTTATATTATAGGGAAGAGCGCTTTCAATAAAGACAGGAAAAGGAACACCCAGCAACGGACATGTGTCGGTGAAATCCCCCATTCACCCTTCTCCAATTTTAAACAATAATGGCAGGATCCTGTCTTAAAACCCAAAAGATACTGCTTCCCTGCAAAAAAAAGAAGCAAGTGTCGATATTCCCCGGGAAATATCAGCATCATTGGTAGAAATCAGACAGCGATCCCCCTGCTTCCTACCGACCAGGTGCCATCTGCACAACTTGTTCGATTTTTACGTTTAGGTAATTTGAAATAAAGGTATTACACTACCAGAAACAAACAATCACCCGTTGACATTTCTTTTTGTCCGTGGCAATGTTTTACTAGTAAACAAACGATGCGAACAAAAAGAAAAGGTGTGATCCAAATGATGCAATCACTTGGCCAAGAAGCGCTCATCAGTATGATTTCTCACTTGATTTTTATCATTATCACGTGGAGGGTACTGCAAGGTATTAATTTAGAACCTCTTATTAAAAAAGGACGCGTAATGGAAGCGAATATTTTATTGATGTTCATTACGATTGCAATAGGCACGACTGTCAGCAGGTTCTTTTTGGACTTCTTGCAATGGTCCCAGCAGCTAATTTTTCTTTTTTGACGTGAAGTTCACGAAAACGCGAACCATGTATGTCAAATCATGACGAGAAAAGAACCGTATTTTTTTTGCTCTCCGGTCAATACTTGTGAAAGAGTCCAAGCACTAATTCATAAGCTGAGGGAGAGAATATAAATGAAAATCCGGTTCCTTCTCGTGATAACATTGGGTATGATGGTTTCATTGCAATCATTCGTTCATGCATCCATACAAAAAGAACCAATCGAGCAATTGATCCAGTTGTCGGAACAAGAGCAACTCCCGCTGGAAAAGTGGCAGGTAGTCATGAAAGATGAACTGGACAGAAGCCGTGCCTTAGAGATTGCTAGAAAACTAGAAAGCTATTTCCCTGCGTCCCATATTAATAGAGAGGAAACGAGCCAGGCAGAAAAATGGACTGCCAGCAACCTCCACAAAAAAACGCAATCAACCGAAACCTTTATCATGATTGTGCCTAAAAATGAACAGGGTAGTATTCAAATCAGCTATTCACTCACTGGTGAAAGGTGGAATGAACAGACAAGGTCTTATTACTTTACTCGATCAAAGAGTGTGACTAAAGCATTATTTACTACAAATGTAAAAAAATTTGCTTGTCTGACACTAGTGTCAAATGATAAAATAAATAAGGTTTATTTTTTTGAAAAATTTGTAGAAAAATTAAATGTTCAAGCACTAGATCGCATACAGGAAAAAGATTTCACCGTTCTGTCGGGTTATACACCTTACTGGGAGCAAACCATCCCCGGCAAGGACAGCCTAATGAATATCCAGCTGGCTGCTCGGGAAGATGCGAGTGGCAATACTACCATGACAATTGGAACACCTATCATAATTACTGAATATTAATATAGTGAAATTGGACGCAGAGGAGAATGAGCAGTGGAAAAAATCATCGTCCGTGGTGGGAGGCAGCTAAATGGTACCGTGAAAGTAGAAGGTGCCAAAAATGCCGTACTGCCTGTCATCGCAGCAAGTATTATTGCAAGCGAAGGAACCAGCACGATTCATGAAGTACCCGCACTAGCAGATGTTAACACGATAAAAGAAGTACTAAGCAATATGAATGCAGATATCAGCATTTCAAATAATACCGTAACAGTAGACGCAACAAAACCACTTAAGACGGAAGCTCCATTCGAATTTGTCAGAAAAATGAGAGCCTCTGTCCTCGTATTAGGACCGCTTTTGGCCAGGTATGGCCATGCTAAAGTAGCGATGCCGGGGGGCTGTGCCATTGGTTCCCGGCCGATTGACTTGCATTTAAAAGGCTTTGAAGCAATGGGGGCAAATGTCCATGTAGGCAATGGCTTCGTCGAAGTCCGCTCGCAAGGCAGGTTGCAAGGCGCAAAAATTTATTTGGATGTGCCAAGCGTCGGAGCGACAGAAAATATCATGATGGCTGCAGCACTTGCGGAAGGCAAAACCATCCTGGAAAACTGTGCCAAGGAACCGGAAATTGTCGATCTTGCTAATTTCCTTAATAAAATGGGTGCTAAAGTAGTCGGAGCTGGAACGGAAACGATCCGCATTGAAGGGGTTTCCACCTTACACGGGGTCGAGCATACCATCATTCCTGACCGCATCGAAGCAGGAACGTTTATGGTTGGAGCAGCGATTACCGGTGGAAACGTATTAGTGAAAGGTGCAGAAGCAGATCATTTGCGTTCACTGGTTTCCAAAATGGAAGAAATGGGTGTATATATTAAAGAAGAGGAAGACGGTCTGCGTGTCATCGGCCCAAAAAAACTGAAGTCTACCGACATCAAGACACTTCCGCATCCGGGTTTTCCGACAGACATGCAATCGCAAATGATGGCACTTATGTTAAGAGCAGAAGGTACCAGTGTAATCACGGAAACTGTGTTTGAGAATCGGTTCATGCACGTAGAAGAATTCCGCCGCATGAACGCGAAATTGAAGATTGAAGGCAGAAGTGTCATTGTGGAAGGTCCTGTAGACCTGCAGGGAGCAGAAGTAGCTGCTACCGATTTACGAGCAGGTGCTGCACTCATATTAGCCGGTCTGACTGCTGAAGGCTATACGCGCGTCACAGAATTGAAGCATATCGATCGCGGGTATGTAAATCTTGCTGAAAAATTTGCTTCTTTGGGCGCGGATATTGAACGTGTCAATGATGATGGCGAAGTGATTGTCAGTACCACTCAACAGCACCAAACCTCTGTATCATCCTAAGTAATAGAATAAAAGAGCGATTCTGAAAGGAACTGCTGTGTTGTTCCAAGAACAATTCCCAGCGGACTGTCCGGACAGGATCGCTCTTTTTTTGTGCCCGGAACGGACGAGCATTTCGCATAAAGGAGGTGTAACGGGGTGGTATTACCGTGGAAATAAACAATCTTTTACACGTTTTCTTTTTAGGTAGCTATCAAATGCAATATAACTTATTCTATCCTTTAAAAAGGGGGGCGCTGCGGAAACTACGCTTTCCACGGGCGGCTGCTGAGCCTCCTCAAGGCCTCTCCTCCCACAGGAGTTTCCGTGTATTTCCTCCGCTCTGCTTCCTGCTTTTTAACTAATGTTTCGCTAGCAGGAGGCTATTTTATCCCTCCTCAACTGTGTATCTTGCTGTAAATACCGGCTTAACACCTTCCATGATTCTACTTACAACAAAAAAGCTTCTCTTAGTAGAAACATCAAACAATAAACAAAGCAACCTTATAATTGAAAGAGTTGTTTAAATTTTTTTAAAATTGTGTTAAAATATGTCTATGTACGGATTACCATTTCTATGCTTTTACACCAAAAGAAGGAGCAGGATATATGAAACTTTTCTTATCAGTGGATATGGAAGGGATAACCGGACTGCCGGATCAAACCTTCGTTGACTCAGACAAGCACAATTACGAACGTGCCCGCAAGATCATGACAGAAGAAGCCAACCATGTAATCGAAGCTGCAAGTGAATTTGGCTGTGATGAAATAGTAGTGAATGACAGCCACTCCAAAATGAACAACCTCTTAATCGACGCAATCCATCCAGAAGCTTCACTCATCACAGGCGATGTAAAACCCTTTTCTATGGTACAAAATCTAGATGACAGTTACATAGGAGCAATGTTTCTCGGCTACCACGCCCGTGCCGGTCAAAGAGGTGTGATGTCCCATTCGATGACGTTCGGGGTCCGCAATTTCTTCATCAACGACCAGGTTGTCGGCGAACTCGGGTTCAATGCCTATGTCGCGGGATACTTCGGTGTACCAGTGTTAATGGTTGCGGGAGATGACTGTGCCTGTCAGGAAGCAGAACAGCTTATTCCAAACATTGTCACCGCTCCGGTTAAAACCACCATTTCCCGGTCAGCGGTCAAAACCCTTTCTCCGAAAAGGGCGGGAGAGCTTCTGCAAAGGCAGGCGGGCGCCGCCCTGGAAAACCGACAGAATGTCAAACCGCTCACGCCGCCGGACAATCCAGTGCTGCGGATTGAATTCACCAATTACGGTCAGGCGGAATGGGCCAATTTGATGCCCGGGACAGAAATCGAAACTGGGAGTACTACGGTCAGGTTCCCGGCCAAAAACATCCTTGAAGCGTATCAGGCAATGCTGGTTATGACAGAACTGGCTATGCGCACGACGTTCAGTTAGGAGGGAAGCCATGCTGCGATACATAGCAAAACGTTTTTTGATCATGCTGGTCACCATTTTAATCATCGTCACCTTAACGTTTATTTTGATGCATGCGATTCCCGGTTCCCCGTTCAATCAGGAGAGGGGGACGAGTGAAGCGGTACAGGCCAACCTGGAGGCGCACTACCATCTGGATGAACCAATGTATATGCAATACCTGCTTTACTTGAAATCGATTGTCACGTTTGATTTTGGCCCGTCGATCAAACAACCGACCTCAACGGTGAATGATTTGCTCGGGCGCGGATTTCCGATTTCCCTGGAACTTGGACTGGTATCCGTGATTGTGGCGATTATTTCCGGAATATTGCTCGGAATCATCGCGGCACTCCGCCACAACGGGGTCATCGACTATGCCGCCATGGCGATTGCCGTGCTCGGAATCTCGATTCCGAATTTCATTTTGGCCACTCAGCTGATTCAATCGTTTGCCGTTACATGGCAAATCCTTCCGGCGGCCACCTGGAGCAGTCCGAAGCACATGATTCTTCCGGTAATCGCATTGGCGACGGGGCCGATGGCCATCATTGCCAGGTTGACAAGGTCGAGCATGCTCGAAGTCCTGACACAGGATTATATCAAAATGGCCAGAGCCAAAGGGTTGTCACCGTGGAAAATCGTCTTTAAGCATGCCTTGAAAAATGCTTTGATGCCTGTCGTGACGATTTTGGGCACCTTGTTGGCAGGAATTTTAACCGGCACCTTTGTCTTGGAGAAAATCTTCGCAATCCCGGGAATGGGCAAGTATTTTGTCGAAAGTATCAATAATCGGGACTACCCGGTAATTATGGGGACAACCGTATTTTACAGTGCCTTTCTGATCATTATGCTATTCCTTGTGGACATTGCTTACGGTATTTTGGATCCGAGAATCAAACTGCATAAAAAGGAGGCGGAATGACATGAGTCTGGCAGAAAAGCAAAAGGAACCGCAGTCACCGGGTATTCCGGACGAATGGTTCCGCCCGCTTGATAAAAGCAAGCAAGATGCAGAGAAGGTCTCGCGACCGTCGCTTTCTTACTGGAGCGATGCCTGGCAGCGTCTCATCAAAAACAAGCTTGCCATGGGAGGATTGATCTTTTTGGTTCTCCTGGCATTACTGGCGATTTTCGGACCGATTTTTTCTCCTCACTCTGTAAGGGAAATCAATCTTCCAAATCAGAACATGCCTCCGTCCGCGGATCACTGGTTTGGAACGGATGAGTTGGGCCGGGATGTCTTCACGAGAACATGGTATGGTGCGAGGATTTCCTTGTTTGTCGGACTGATGGCAGCATTGATTGATTTCTTCGTCGGGGTCGTTTATGGCGGTATCTCGGGTTACAAAGGCGGCCGCACCGATAATATTATGATGCGGATCATTGAGGTTCTTTACGGTCTGCCGTATTTGCTGGTTGTCATTTTGTTGCTGGTTGTCATGGGACCGAGCCTGGCAACGATCATCGTCGCACTTAGTGTTACCGGATGGGTCGGCATGGCACGGATCGTCAGGGGGCAGGTACTGCAACTGAAAAACCTCGAGTTCATACTCGCCTCCGAGTCGTTCGGTGCTAAATCATGGCGGATCATCCGCAAAAACCTCTTGCCTAATACGATGGGGCCAATCATTGTCCAGATGACGTTGACGGTGCCCACTGCCATATTTGCAGAAGCGTTTTTAAGCTTTTTAGGACTCGGAATCCAGGCACCGTACGCCAGCTGGGGCGTGATGGCCAATGATGCCCTGCCTACCATTCTGTCAGGAGACTGGTGGCGCCTGTTCTTCCCGGCGTTATTTATTTCCTTGACGATGTTTGCTTTTAATGTGTTAGGAGACGGACTTCAGGATGCCCTGGATCCGAAACTCAGGGAGTGACAACAATGGAAAAAATACTAGAAGTAAAAGACTTGCACGTAACCTTCAAAACATACGGCGGGGAAGTCCAGGCGGTCCGCGGGGTCAATTTCGATCTGGAAAAGGGGGAGACCTTGGCCATTGTCGGCGAATCCGGCTGTGGAAAAAGTGTAACCTCCAACAGCATCATGCGATTGATCCCTACACCCCCTGGAAGAATCGCGAATGGCTCGATTGTTTACAAGGGCCGCGATTTGACTACTGTACCTGAAAAAGAGATGCGGAAAATACGCGGTGTCGATATTTCGATGATTTTCCAGGATCCCATGACGGCGCTTAATCCGACCTTGACCATTGGCGACCAGCTGACCGAAGGACTGAAGCAGCATAAGGACGTATCCGGACGGGAAGCGAAAGAGCAAGCCTTGGAAATGATGAACCTGGTCGGAATCCCTAGTCCAGAAGAGCGGCTGAAACAATATCCGCATCAATTCAGCGGAGGTATGCGCCAGCGGATGGTGATTGCCATGGCGCTGATTTGCGATCCGGATTTACTGATAGCTGATGAACCGACTACCGCGCTTGATGTCACGATACAGGCACAAATCTTGGAGTTGTTCGGAAAAATCCAGGAACGGACAGGTGTTTCAATTATTTTGATCACCCATGACCTTGGTGTCGTTGCCAAAATCGCCGACCGAATTGCTGTCATGTACGCAGGTAAAATCATTGAAGTCGGAACCAAGCGGGAGATATTTTATGAACCGCAGCATCCTTATACAAAAGGATTGCTGAATTCCGTTCCACGATTGGATATAGAAGAAGATGATCTCATTCCGATTGACGGAACACCACCTGATTTATTCTCACCTCCACAAGGATGCCCCTTTACAGCAAGGTGTCCGTTCGCGATGGAGGTGTGTGATAAAGTGTATCCCGATTCAGCATCACGCAGCACCACCCATGAAGTGGATTGCTGGCTGCAGGATCGCAGAGCACAACTCGTCTCTCCTATGGAAGGGACAAGAAAGTAACCAACAAAAAGGGGGATTTACATGAAGAAGGGCTTGGCGTTTTTATTTGTATTGCTGGCCGTGTTCGTTCTGGCAGCATGTACTGCCAATGAAAGTGCCGGTGAAGAGGAGCAGGATTCTGGAGATCAGACAGAGACAACAGATGAAGGAACCAGTGATGAAGCGGAAAGTAGCGGAGACAAGGTTCTTCGTTTAAACAATGGGGTAGAACCGACCTCCTTCGATCCGCCGGAAGGATTCGACGCAGCATCCTGGCAATCTTTGAACAACTTGATGGAAGGCCTCACCCGGTTGGGACAGGATCATCAGCCGGAAGCCGCAACAGCGGAATCATGGGATATCTCTGACGATGGATTGGAATACACCTTCCATATCCGGGAAGATGCCAAGTGGTCGAATGGCGATGACGTGACGGCGGAGGATTTTGTATTTGCATGGACACGGCTGCTTGATCCGGAGGAAGGATTCTCTTCCGCATTTCTCGGCTACTTCATTAAAGGTGGAGAAGCCTTCAACAGCGGAGAAGGCAGCGCTGATGACCTAGGTTTGGAAGCGATGGACGAGAAGACATTTAAGGTGACGTTGGAAGCACCGACAGGATTTTTCCTTAATGTCATTTCCAACCCGGCATTCTTCCCAGTCAACAAGGCTGTAGCGGAAGAAAATCCGGAATGGTATGCAGAAGCAGATACATTTGTCGCCAACGGACCATTCAAGTTGAGTGAGTGGAACCATGACAGCGACTTTACCATGGTGAAAAACGACCAGTACTGGGATAAAGACACTGTTAAACTGGATGAAGTCCATTGGGCGATGGTAAATGAAACAAACACCGAATATCAAATGTTCGAAAGCGGCGATTTGGATACCTCGGAAATACCGGCTGATTTAGCTGAAGACTTGCTCGACAGCGATCAGGTAGTCATCGACCCGCAGGCAGGCACACAATTCTATCGATTCAATGTCAACGAGGAACCGTTCCAAAATGTGAAAATCCGCAAAGCACTGGCCATGGCCGTCAATCAGGATGAAATCGTTGACTATGTAACGAAAAAAGGAGAAAAACCAGCCCGCGGTTTCGTTTCCTACGGATTTGAAGATCCTTCCGGCAATGATTTCCGCGAAACGAACGGTGACTTGGTAGAATATGATCCGGAACAAGCGAAAAAGCTTTTGGAAAAAGGAATGGAAGAAGAGGGCTACGACGAACTGCCGCCGATTACACTGACCTATAACACAAGCGATGACAACAAAAAAATAGCAGAAACGGTCCAACAACGCTTCCAGCAGGACCTTGGAATTGAAATCACTCTGGAAAACGCAGAATGGAACGTGTTCCTGCAAGACCAGAAGGATTTGAAGCACCAGCTTTCCCGCAGCTCCTTCCTGGCTGACTATGGCGACCCGATCAACTTCCTGGAAAGCTTCGTCACAGACTCTTCGATGAACCGGACCGGCTGGTCAAATGAAGAATATGACGATTTGATTGCCCAGGCTAAACAGGAAGCAGATGAAGAAAAACGCTGGAATTTGATGTACGAAGCGGAAAAAGTACTGTTTGAAGAAATGCCGATCGTCCCGGTCAATTTCTACAATCAAGTATTCTTGCATAAAGATAATGTATCAGGCATCGTCCGTCACCCTGTAGGTTATATGGAACTAAAGTGGGCTGACAAAAACTAATTTTGAAGTAAATGGAGAATCTGCTCAATACTGCCCGGCCTGGAATAATGGGATTCAACCATCCGCCAGGCTGGGCTTTTTCTTACCATCCATCGATTAATGGATGGACCCCTAATAGTAATCACAACCACACGGTGCCCTGCTGTAGTCGAAAGTGGCTGCAGTGTCCACCGGAAGGAAGAGGAGGAAGCCATGAAAATACCCAGCCGTTTGAAGACCGGGGATACCGTGGGTCTGATTGCTCCGGCCAGTCCACCGAATCCTGCCAACGTCAAAAAAGGTATTGCATTCATTGAATCACTTGGCTTGCATGTGAGAAGAGGAAAACATAGCAACGATATATACGGCTATCTGGCAGGAACAGATGCAGACCGCTTGAAAGATTTACATGATATGTTCAGAGACCCGCAAATTGCCGGGATCATTTGTATTTGCGGAGGCTATGGCACAGGTAGAATCGCCGACAAAATCGATTATCAGATGATTGGCGACAATCCTAAGGTTTTTTGGGGCTATAGCGATATTACTTTTTTACATACTGCATTCCAGCAAAGATCCGGCTTGGTAACCTTTCACGGTCCGATGGTCAGCTCGGATATCGGGGAAGCAGATTTCGCTCCCCTGTCCAAGCAAATGTTCAACCAGCTATTCGAGCCGACACAAATAGTCTATTCGGAGAAAATTGCCCCGCTCGAAGTCATCGCGGAAGGAGATGCCCAGGGCGAGCTTACAGGAGGCAATTTAAGTCTGCTATGCAGTACATTGGGTACTCCGTATGAAATCGACACGGAAGGGAAGCTGCTGCTGTTAGAGGATGTCGATGAAGAACCATACCGAATTGATGGCATGCTCAACCAGCTGCGAATGGCCGGCAAATTGGAGCAGGCGGCCGGCATCGTGGTCGGCGATTTCAAAAATGCTGTACCAAAGAAACGGAAAAGCTCCTTGACGCTTGAACAAGTGCTGAATGACTATTTGGCCGAGCTGGGTGCTCCTGTCGTGAAAGGATTCCAAATTGGACATTGCCAGCCTCATGTGGCAGTCCCGTTGGGAGTCCAGGCACGTTTGTCTGCCAGCAAAAAGACGCTGGTCATCGAGCCGGGAGTGCGCTGAATATGGTGAAGGAGGGATCAACCAAATGAACATCCAATCGATCGAGACAGTGAACGTTGCCGTTCCCTTGAAAAAACCGTTTAAGACAGCGTTAAGGACGGTTACAGTGGCTGAATCCATCTATGTCAAAGTGACGTGTTCGGACGGCACGACGGGGTGGGGGGAAGCGCCGCCTACCCACGTAATCACCGGAGACAGCCTGGCAGGCATCAAGTATGCAGTCGAAAAAGTCATCACTCCCGCTCTCATCGGCAAGTCGCTGTTGGCCATGGAAGATGTTTTTCAAACGCTTGATCAGTGTATGGTAGGCAATACAAGCGCGAAAGCTGCCATCGATATGGCAGTCTATGATTGTTTTGCTCAACACTGCGGACTGCCGCTTTATCAATTGCTCGGAGGTTACCGCAGTCGATTGGAAACGGATTATACGGTCAGTGTCAATACACCGGAAGAAATGGCAGAAGACGCCGTTCAGTATATAGAGCAGGGCTTCACCTGCCTGAAGGTAAAAGTCGGTAAAGATGACATCGAAACAGACATCTGGCGAATCCAATCCATCCGTAATCATGTCGGAGACAACATCCTCATCAGGCTTGATGCCAATCAGGGATGGGGTGCAAAGGAAGCTGTCAAAGCAATCAGGAAAATGGAAGACGGCGGGCTCGATATTGAACTGGTAGAACAACCTGTAAAAGCAGGAGATATTGCTGGGTTGAAATTCGTTACCGACCATGTCGAGACACCCATTATGGCAGATGAAAGTGTTTTTTCTCCAGAAGATGCCAGGAAAATCTTAGAGACACGCAGCGCCGACCTGATCAACATCAAGCTGATGAAGGCAGGCGGCATCCATAACGGGTTGAAAATTGCCAAGCTGGCGGCATCCTATGGGACAGAATGTATGATCGGCAGTATGATCGAAACCAAATTGGGCATTACGGCAGCGGCCCATCTGGCGGCAAGTCAGCCGAATATAACCAGGTTTGATTTTGACGCCCCTTTGATGTTGGCACAAAATGCCATAGCTGGAGGAATCGCCTACGAAGGGAAGGTCATCCGAATGCCAGTTGAGTCTGGTTTGGGCATTCAACAGGTAAACATTGCAGCAGAGAGTGAGGAGGCTCGATAGTCATGGACCAAGACAGATGGATTGTTAATGTACCGGTAGCTACTTTATGGACCAGTCCGGAAGCACCGCGTGAGGTGGATCAACCTGGGATCACCAATCCGGTAGATTTGCCAACCTGGCTGAATCGTTTGAGCTACCAAACGCGGCTTGACTTGTGTGAACAAAATTTAGTTCAATCCCAATTGTTATATGGAGAGGAAGTAATCGTGCTGGAGGAGAAGCAGGATTGGCTTCAGGTGATCGTGCCGACCCAGCCATCCAAAAAAGATTCCCGCGGTTATCCCGGCTGGATACCAGCTTGTCAGGCACAGCCGAAACCCGATGCAAAGCAGGTGAAAGGGAAGGCGGTTGTTTCCAGCAAACTGGCATCTTTATATGATGAGAAACAAGCATTTTTATTGGAGTTGAGCTATTTGACGGCACTGCCACTTCTCGGAGTGACAGATTCTCATGCAAAAGTTTTGCTGCCGGATGCAACCCCAGGATACCTGTACAAGTCGGATGTGGAAATCGTTCGGGCGGGGGAAGAAGTGGTGAAAGGAAGCGGCACGGACATTGTCAGGACGGGCGAAGCATTTCTCGGCTTAGAATACTTTTGGGGTGGAATGAGTGCCTATGGCTATGATTGCTCGGGGTTTAGCTACAATATGTACAAGGCCAACGGACACCAAATACCGCGAGACGCTTCCGACCAGGCTGCGCTAGGTGGAGAGGAAATCGCATTCGATCAATTGTTGCCGGGAGATTTGTTATTCTTCGCATACGAAGAAGGTAAAGGCACCTTGCATCATGTCGGCATGTATTATGGCGACGGCAAGATGATCCACTCCCCGACAACAGGAAAGTCCATCGAAATCACCACATTGGCCGGCACCGTCTATGAAAAAGAGTTATGTGGAGCTAGACGGTATTGGCAAGAGACGGAGGGAGCACAATGAAACAAACCAAAAAGCTGCAAGTGAATCAGCTGAAAAAATATTTTCAAGTCGGAAAGGATGAAATCTTGAAGGCGGTCGATGATGTGAGTTTTGATGTGTACGAAGGGGAAACATTCGGCCTTGTCGGCGAGTCCGGCTGCGGCAAATCGACCATCGGCCGTACCATCATGGGACTGTATGACCGTACGGAGGGGGAAGTCGTTTTCAATGAAAAAAACGTTCATGAGCTGAAGGAATCGGAAACCTTCGACTTTCACCGCAGCATGCAGATGATTTTCCAGGATCCATACGCTTCGTTGAATCCTCGGTCAACAGTAAAAGAAATCATTTCCGAGCCAATGGAAATCCACGGACTGTACCCTGACAAGAGAGAGCGGCTGGACCGGGTGTATCAGCTTCTGGAGGAAGTCGGACTCAGTCGTGACCATGCCAACCGTTATCCCCATGAGTTCAGCGGCGGACAGAGACAGCGGATCGGCATTGCCAGAGCCCTCGCCCTTGATCCGGAATTCATCATTGCAGATGAACCGATTTCCGCTCTCGATGTTTCTGTACAGGCTCAGGTCGTCAACCTTCTCCGTAAATTGCAAAAGGAAAAAGGACTGACGTATTTGTTTATCGCGCACGACCTGTCAATGGTCAAGCATATTTCCGATCGGATCGGCGTCATGTATTTAGGCAACATGGTCGAATTGACGAAAGCAGGCGACTTATATAAACGTCCGCTTCACCCCTATACACAAGCGCTGCTTTCAGCAATCCCGATTCCCGATCCCGACGTAGAAGAAGGACGCGAACGAATGATTCTGGAAGGAGAACTCCCAAGTCCGATAAATCCACCAAGCGGGTGTGTATTCCGGACACGCTGCCCGTTTGCCATGGAAGCATGCGCCAAAATCAGTCCGGTTTGGCAGGAAATCGAAGAAGATCATTATGTTGCCTGCCATTTATATAACGAAGAAATCAAAGACAAAACACCGATAAAAGAAACGGTGCTACAATAAGAACCGGCAAAAACCCGTCTGACCAGAGGCGGGGTTTTGCTGTGGAATGGCGAAATAGGCTGTAATGCTCTGGCACATGCCCCGTCAGCTTGAAGAAAAGGCATCCATCTGTTTGTGAATATCGATTAGGGGAGGGGAAAAGCACTGCATTCGGTTAGAAATGCGGAAAACCGTATTTCGTCCAGGCGATGAAGTGCAAAACGAGAGGAGGAAACGGTGAAATCCACTTCATCTAGTTGGAAACTTAATGGAGCAGGCAGTATGGCAAGATACGTTCATTTAATCATTTTTTAAAAGCATGTGGCCTCCGTATTTTCCCACTAACTTCCCCTAGGACCACCACTACAAGCCCTATCATAAATACTCCAAAGGTATTAAACGCCTGATCTTTTCATCGTAAGAGACTCTAAACTGACTGTGAAGTCGGAGTAGCAAAATCATCCTCGGTCGGCCTCCGCCCATCGGAATAGGACAATCTATCAGTTTAGCCGCCAGTGGTGAAAAACTAGTTCTATTGTTTTTCATTCCTGTATAGATTAGTTAGTAGACAAACTAGAAAAGGAGGCCGCCAATGAAGAAAGCAAAGCAAGCATCGACCATCAAATGGAGAGGTCCTAGCATGATTGTAGCATCCAGCCTGATCATTATCATCTTAGTGGTGCCAACGTTGATCGTAGCTCCATTCATCCAGGCTGGCGGCACAGCGAAGCAATCCATCGACAAACAACCTGAAGCAGAGCAGGTTAGCCTTAAGAAGGAGGATTCACCATTTGCGGTAAAAGTGTACCGCTCCAACACAGAGGAGGTGGAAACCGTTCCGCTTGAAGAGTATGTCACCCACGTTGTGGCTTCGGAAATGCCGGCTGAATTTGAACTGGAGGCGTTGAAAGCGCAGGCATTGGCTGCAAGAACGTATATCGTCAACCACTTGACGCTAGATCCGGATGAAAACCCGAAAGGCGCCGATGTGACCGATACGGTACAGCATCAAGTGTACAAAAACGAAGAAGAGCTGCGTGAAATTTGGAGTTCAGATTATACCTGGAAAATGAAAAAAATCGTCGAAGCAGTTGCGGAAACCAAAGGGGAAATCGTGACCTATGAAAACCAGCCGATTACACCAGCCTTCTTCTCGACAAGCAATGGTTACACCGAAGACTCGGAAAACTACTGGGAAGGAGAGCTCCCTTATTTACGAAGCGTCGCCAGCCCATGGGATAAAGAGTCACCAAAGTATTTAGATCAGCAAATATTCACCACTGCTGAAGTGGAAGAGGCACTCGGCATCAAAATCGACAACAATGCGGCCGCTGCAGCAGAAATCGAGCGGACAAAAAGCCAACGAGTCGCTTCGATAACTATTGGAGGCAAGTCCTTCTCTGGGAGAGAAGTCCGTGAAAAACTCGAACTCCGTTCAAGCGATTTTGAAGTCGAGCAAAAGAAGGACCATTTGATCTTCACCACCAAAGGATATGGTCATGGCATCGGAATGAGCCAATACGGTGCCAACGGCATGGCCAAAGAAGGTAAAACCTATAAACAAATCCTGCAATACTATTACAAGGGCGCAGATATCAACAAGATCGACCAAACCGCCCCCCAACTCGCCTCCAACTCTTAAAAAGGAGATGAGGGAGAGATGGGGTCGAGAGATGGGGTCAGTCCCTCCCGCCGTGAAATCCAGGAAAAACAGGGCAAAAAGAGAAAAACGGGGACAGTCCCCATACAAAGGAAAAACAACAGCAGCAACCATTATGGGGACTGTCCCCCAAAAAACCAAAAAGCTTCCATGCCGGGCATGAGCGCCATCCGTTGTGTGAACTAGACACTGAATCTCTTATTAAGGGGACTGACCCCAACACACCGATTTCCGACTGGAGAACGGAATGGGGGTCAGTCCCTTTTTTCTTGTTTGATGTATAAAAACAGGAGTTTGTCGAACATTAATTACTAAAAAAATTTTTTAAAATGTATATATCTCTCATTTTCTGCTCAGAATGGTAGCTGAGGTGATGATCATGAGAGAGGAAAACAAGAACGTTTCAAAAAATGGATGGAAACGTATCTTTCGTAAGAAATGGTTTTTCCCGGCACTTTACTTGACGATGGCTGCTTTGCTTTTAACAGGAGTTCTATGGTATCAAAGCCTGGATACCCCTGAGCAGGCGGAAAATGATTCCGAGTTGGATAGCATTACCGAAAATCCATTTGACATGGGTGAAGATGCCGAACCAGTGTTGGAGCAGCAGGAAGTAATCAAAATGCCGGTGCAGGAAGAAGCACAAGCCGAGATTGTAACAAAGTTTTATGACTATAGTGCAGATAGTGAAGATCAAGAAAAAGCACTTGTACTATACAACAATAAGTACTATCAAAGCACCGGTGTCGACATTGCTGCAGCGGAAGGAGAAAGTTTTGATGTTACTGCTTCCCTGAGCGGTGAAGTTGTTGAAGTCAAAGAAGATCCGCTTTTGGGTAACGTAGTCAAGCTTTCCCACGAGAATGAAGTCACTACTTACTATGCTAGTCTGGCAGAGGTAGCGGTAGAAGCAGGTGCCAAGGTTCAACAAGGCGACGTTATCGGAACGGCTGGTAAAAATCTATTCGGCCAGGCAAGCGGTACCCATGTACACTTTGAACTGCGCCAGGGTGATACACCAGTCAATCCAGAATCGTATTTCAACCGGCAACTAAATGAGCTGGAAGCGGAGTCTTCTGAAGAAGAGCAAAATCAGGAAGAGGACACACAGGACAAAGACGCTTCTGCAGATGAAGAAACAAACAGCGAGCAGGATGCTTCGACAGAGGAAGGTACTGAATCCGACGAGGAAAAAACTGATTCGGAACAAGACCAGGGAAATGTCGATGACAGCAGCTCAACAGAAGAGTCTTCGGCTGGAGATCGTGAATCTTCCGCAGCAATGGCTAACGCATAAAGGGAACACCCACCCCGGTATAGTTACCGGGGTTTTTTATTGTATTGGAAATGATAAAATTAACTGTCTGTGGATCATTATTGGCTGAACCAGCCACGTCCAGCTCCAGCTCCTCCCCCCTCGAGATCTTAAGACAAGCCTCTGTATGGCAAGAAGCACCACGCCGAGGCTTGTCTTAAGCATGTCGGAGGCCTAAACGATGTGGATCATGCAGGCGTTGCTACAGGACATGGCAGCTTTAGCCTGTACTCCTTTAAACAGGCGCTTGCGCTTTTGTCCTGCGAAAAAAGACCTAGTTATGCTTGTAGAAAAAGTCAGAAATTTGTAACATTTTGCAATATATTGTCGAACTAATGTTCGTATTTTCCTGTTGAAATACGTAATATTTATGCGATAATTAAATAAAGATGACAAGTTAACTCGCATCTTGTAAGGAAAGAAGGAGGTATGATATGACGAGAAGCCCTTCCCGACGTAAATTTATTGAAAGGGTCGTTGAGAAACCCATGTTAAATAAACACATGACTATAGAAGACTATGTAAATACTATTCGCATGGATCACACGGAAGACGAGGTTGTTCATATGACAAGGCTTTTTTGCATGGACTCGACATCCGACTATGTGAAAAGGACAGGCATGGAATTTCTTTATATGAATGGTTTCTTTCAGGAATTGGATATGTTACTTCTACAAAATAAACAAAGCGTTAATCCTATTAATCGGAAATGGGCCTACCTCTATGAACTCTTCGTCCTTCGTAAGCAAGGCGCCAAGCCGAAACACGAGTTGCTGGAAAAAGTGCATCAAATGAAAACGAATATCGCAGAACTGAATTGTTTAGTCGGCTTTATGAAAATCTATCTCTACTATGACTTAAATGAATTTGAAAAACTGGGTGATTACCTGGATCATCAGTCTGAACTCATCAGCGAGATAGAGGATTCCTTTTTAACCTCACTCTTTTTCGTCCGCCTCAATGAGACCTTATTTACATACTACTGGAAAAGAAACGAGTTAATTTTGGCAAGAAAGTATGCATTTCAGGTTTTAACTTATCCTTATTGCCAGGAGAGAAAAGCTAATATTCACATGCACCTAGGTTTGAGTTATTTATATGAAAACTATCTCCAATGTATCTATCACTTGGAGGAAGCAAAACGTATCGCCACTCTCTACAATAAAACCACTCTTATCAAGGCAATAGAACAACAAAACTACCCCTTCATTTCGGCTCATTTTGGAGTTGTTGATGGAGTTACCACCACTGATCCAAGTGAACAAGCTCATTTGGCAATAGCCAGAGGAGACATGGAAGAAGCAAAAAGAATCCTTAAAAGCATTTCCTTGGAATCTCCCTTTCGAAAATACTACCTTGGTTTAGCAGAACAGGACAAAGGAATACTACTTCGTGCTTATAACGACTTTATTGTTAAAAGAAGTGATTACTTTTTCTCACGCCTTCCGTTATTGGCGATAAATAACAGTCGATTTAAAAACGATGCTTGAAATCATGTGTTAATGAGGATAAACAAGCAAGACATTAGGAGGCTTATTGGATACAGTTCCACCTCAAATGATCTCATCCGAGTTTTTCTCCGACAATAAAGGTATTCAGGATTTGTTCAAACGATTATTTTGGTAAGAGGATTGCTTTTTCCAGAATAGCTTCCTTGGAAAACTACATAACAATCTTTTCTGGATCGAACAATCTTTTTATAAATAAAATTTTTTAGGAGGGTTTTATTTATGGTAAAAAGATTAGTTGCATTGCTTGTGTTGGTGGTAGGGTTTGCTTTGGTACAACCGGGAGCTGCATTCCTGGCAGACGGCAAGGACAAGGAGCCGGTTGATGACGAGCCGATTGTTATTCATTACGATCCAGAGTACGGTGAAATCGGCTAATACCAACCAAACAGCCCATTTTTACTGCAGGGAACATGCAGACTAAAAATAAACAAAAAAATAGCATCCCAGATGCTTCCCTCTTAACTGAACTCGCTAAAAAAGTACCCCTTAGTTATTTTCAAATAGACAAAGCGCCCATCCTGAATGGGTGCTTTTTTTCTGCAAAAAAATAGGAGGGACAGTCCCCCAACTAACTAACACTGCGTCGCGCTAAAGTGACAGCGTAGTGGGGGACTGTCCCTCCAATTTACAAATTTAATCATAATTGCGAGCCGATTTTAATAAAATGGTAAAAACCTAGCATTCAAGCATGGTCTGAGGTGAGCGTACTGTGGGGCTTTTCCACTAAACATCGAAGATAACAACCGCGCCGCTTTGTATCTTTTTACATAGAATATTCCAGTCATTATTTTCTCAGCACCTATGTCTCAATTTCACACCTTGGACTTACAACTCAGGGAGGCGAGTGGTGTGCATGACTACATCAAAGAGAGAACTATCAGGATTGGGAAGTACATTGTAGAGACCAGGAAGACAGTTAGAGTGATAGCGAAAGAGTTCGGGGTATCAAAAAGCACGGTCCATAAAGATTTAACGGAAAGGCTGCCGGAAATCAATCCGGAGCTGGCGAATGAAGTAAAAACGGTTTTGGACCACCATAAAGCAATCCGCCATCTCCGCGGCGGCGAAGCTACAAAGTTAAAATACAGTATTAACACGACAGAAGCAGATACTCCTGCGGAACCAGTAAGTTAAATAGAAGTTGAGCAAGTTTGGCTTACGCCCACACAGGCGGAAGCCTTCTTTTTATGCCATTATACCTGCCATTAAAAAATTCCCAAAGGATACTCGTGCCTATTGGGAATCAGTTCCTCTTTTATCCAATGTGATTAATCCAGTACTTTTGACTGGATCCGGTATTTCCCATCAAAATGCAGTAAGATCCTAACCTTCTGTATCAACCTTGTCAGACTCTGATTTGCTGGTGTCTGGCATTCTTCAGCAGAATTTGGAAATTACCAAGATTTTTTTTGATTCTCGCTAACTAATTGAAAAGATTTGTGATAAAATATATCATTAGTAGCATTGTGTTCAGGGACGGATACGACGCATCAATATTACGCAGGGAGGATCAAGATTCATGTTTTCTAGGGACATTGGAATAGATCTTGGGACAGCGAACGTGTTAATCCACGTAAAAGGAAAAGGAATCGTACTAAATGAACCCTCGGTAGTGGCCATGGACCGCAACTCGGGAAAAGTGTTGGAAGTAGGAGACGCTGCGCGGCGTATGGTCGGACGTACCCCGGGCAATATTGAGGCTATTCGGCCGCTAAAAGATGGGGTCATTGCCGATTTTGATGTGACAGAAGCGATGTTGAGATACTTTATCAATAAAATAAATGCACGCGGCTTTTTATCGAAGCCCCGGATGCTGATTTGCTGCCCGACCAACATTACCAAGGTAGAGCAGAAAGCAATCAAAGAAGCTGCTGAAAAATCTGGCGGCAAGAAAATATACTTAGAAGAAGAACCGAAAGTGGCAGCCATCGGAGCTGGTATGGATATTTTCCAGCCGAGCGGAAACATGGTTGTAGACATAGGTGGCGGGACCACGGATGTAGCAGTCCTTTCGATGGGAGATATTGTAACCGCTCAATCGATTAAAATGGCCGGGGACAAATTTGACCACGAAATCCTTAATTATGTGAAGAAAAAGTATAAGCTGTTGATTGGGGAACGTACGGCAGAGGATATCAAGATCAATGTAGCGACAGTTTTCCCTGGAGCTCGTGATGAAAGCATCGATATCCGCGGACGCGACATGGTGTCTGGACTTCCACGCACCATCACCATTCATTCAGCGGAAATTGAAGAAGCGCTGCGCGAATCAGTCTCTTTGATCGTCCAGGCAGCCAAAACGGTGTTAGAGCATACCCCGCCTGAGCTGTCGGCAGATATTATCGACCGCGGAGTTATTCTCACTGGTGGCGGTGCATTGCTTCACGGATTCGATCAGTTGCTGGCTGACCAATTGAAAGTGCCTGTACTGCTGGCGGATGAGCCGATGAATTGTGTAGCCAGAGGAACAGGTATCATGCTGGAAAATATCGATAAAATCGATAAGAAAAGCATCGTGTAATCGACTATTTCCTACTGACGATTTTGCGAAAAATGTCTGGAAAAGCAGTTTTTCGTGTGATTTTGGTAACCACTTAGAAAGTGGCATAACGAATAACATGCAGACGGCGTTCAGCTGTTTGTGAAAAAAGGGGCAGGAATCTTGTTAAGAGGATATTATACAGCAGCTTCCGGAATGCTGGCGCAACAGCGAAGGCAGGAGGCATTGTCCAACAATATTGCCAATGCACAAACGCCCGGCTACAAGCAGGATCAAGCCACGTTGAAAGCATTTCCTGAGTTGTTGTTGCAGCGGATGGAAGAGCAGAACGTACCGACGAGTCGTAACTTGAGCAGAGCGATGCCGACGACGATCGGCTCTATCAATTCAGGTGTCTATGTACAGGAAAACATCCCGGATTTTAGCCAGGGAGATTTGCAAGAGACTGGTATCTCAACGGACATGGCGCTTGTGAATGGGAATCTGCCTGATGAAAACGGCAGTCTATTCTTCACCTTGCAAAATGGGGAAGGAGAAGAGCGCTTGTCCCGGAATGGCAACTTTACCGTTGACGGCGATGGCTTTCTTGTTTCCAATCAAGGTTTTTATGTATTGGATCAAGCCGGCAATCCGATTCAGACCAACAACATGGAATTTAACGTAACAGAGGAAGGGACCGTGCAGATCGACGGGCAAAACATTCCGCTGGGCATTGCTTATGCGGCAGATGCCAATTCTTTGATCAAGGAGGGCGAGAATGTCTTCCAGATGGCTGAAGGAGTCGATCCGGCTGTTGATGGCAGAGCCGCAGCGGGCGTCACCTTTTCGGTTCAGCAGGGTGCACTGGAAGGTTCCAACGTGGATTCCTTGCGGTCGATGACGGACATGATGGAAGCGTACCGCTCTTTTGAAACCAATCAAAAAGTCTTAAAAGCATATGATTCGAGTATGGAAAAAGCCGTCAATGAAATCGGCCGAGTAAGATAAGGGGGATTGGCATGAGTAGAATCGGGATACAGGCAGCGGTCACGATGGGGCAGCTGCAAAATAAATTGGATTTGATTGGAAATAACCTGGCGAATACGAATACCAATGGTTATAAAAGCCGTCAGGCAAATTTTTCTTCCTTATTGTTTCAGCAAATCGACAACTTGTCAGACCCGGCTAATGCTGAAGGCCGCTTGACACCGGATGGATTGCGGGTCGGGTCCGGCGCGAAGCTTGGTCATACCAATGCAGACTTGTCTGCCGGCTCCCTTCAGGAAACGGGGAGGGCACTGGACGTGGCACTGCTTGATGACAATCAGCTATTTCAAGTGCAAGTGACGGAAAATGGCGTGAGTGAAACAAGGTTTACCCGTGCCGGTTCCTTTTATTTGAACCCATTGGAAAATGGTCAGGTTATGCTCACCAATCAGGATGGTAATCCGATTTTGGGAGAAAACGGACCGTTGACTTTTGCTGACGGGTTTGAAGACATACAGATAACGGGTAATGGAATAATTGAAGTTACTCGGAACGGACAAACAGCACAGGAAGGAAGGCTGGCGGTTGTAGAAGCGGTACGTCCCCGTGTGCTAGAACCAACGGGAGATAACAGTTTCCGCCTTCCGGATTTGGACGCATTGAATTACCAGGAGGGGGAAATCATTCAGCAAGTCGGCGAAAATGATTTGCGCGTGAAAACCAGTTCTCTGGAGAGTTCCAATGTGGACATTTCCAAGCAAATGACTGATATGCTGCTGACACAGCGTTCTTACCAATTCAATGCCCGATCGATTTCCATGAATGATCAAATGGCAGGATTGGTAAACCAACTGCGGTAACTTGGAGAAGATGCAAGTAATCGTTTTAGAAGCCGCAGAAGATGAATAGTAAGGAGTCATCAAAGCCATGCAAACGAACAATCCGACAAAAGAAGTGAATCAAGGTCCAGCCAAGCGCAAGGAGTTCAAACAGCAGAAAAAGCAGCAAAAGTCTGCTGCAAACCAGTCCGCTGACAAGAAAAAAGAAACTCCGGACCAAAAAAAAGAAAAAAGAACAGGGAAGCTACCAAAGGCGAGGCGCCGAATTTTCCCGATTTGGCTGCGGCTGGTGGTAGTGTTTGTGCTGTGTGGGTTGGCATTGATTTGCGGGTTGATGTTCGGCTATGGCGTATTAGGAGACGGAAAACCTACAGAAGCACTGGAAGTATCAACGTGGGAACACATCGTCAACATCGTAACAGGCAAAAAAGAATAAGATACGCACCCAGCCTTAAAATTAATTATATATACCAAAAGGGTGATCACAGCTTTTTAGTGTGATCACCCTTTTTTCGTCATGCTGGGGACTGACCCCAAAATCACAAAAATAACGTTTTCCCGGTTTTCGGGCGGTTTTGGGGTTAGTCCCCCTTTATCAGCTTTTATCACCCTGGCTAAGATGTGGTCCGTCCACGGATGAATTTTATAACTAGTACGATGACAGCGATCACCAATAGGATATGGATAATGCCGCCGACTACGTTAAAAATAAAGCCGAGCAGCCATATCGCCAGGATGATGCCCAATATGGTCCAAAGCATCTGGTTTACCTCCTCTATAAGTTGTCCAACTATAAAGCCTATTCCCTTCTTGCCATTTTCCATAAACATTTGGTTTATGGAAAATGAATCGAATAAAACATGCCAACCTTTTCTTTAGGTTTTACGATTCAACAAAAAACATTCTGCTGGCGCTTGGCGGAAAAGCTGGTTTTCTTTATACTTTAGTAGTAGACAGGCAGATGGCAGAAGATCACTGTATTTAAAACAGACGTTGTTTTCTGTCCGCTAATGGATGAAAGGAGAAAGAAATAGTGGATATTAATGAAATCAAGGACATTATTCCGCATCGTTACCCATTTTTATTGGTGGATGAAGTAACCGAAATTGAAGAGGGCAAGCGAGTAGTCGGCAAAAAAAACGTGACCATCAATGAACCGTTTTTCCAGGGGCATTTCCCTGACTATCCTGTCATGCCGGGTGTATTGATCGTCGAGGCATTGGCACAGGTAGGAGCTGTTGTGATCCTTAACAAAGAAGAGAACAAAGGAAAAATTGGTTTCTTAGCCGGTCTTGATAAATGTCGATTCAAACGGCAAGTAAAACCGGGTGACCAATTACGACTGGAAGTGGAAATCATCAAACTAAAAGGGCCGATTGGAAAAGGAAAAGCGGTCGCGACCGTCGACGGCGAAACAGTCTGCGAAGCAGAAATCATGTTCGCCATCAAATAAAATTAGGCCCATACCGGGGACAGTCCCTCCTGCAGCTGAAATCAGCTTTTCGGCGCACTGGAGGGTCAGTCCCTATTTTTGTTTTAGACGCTGGTTTAACTTCCAAGACATGGGGATATAGTGTAACATGATAAGATTTAGGGAATCATTGCGTTAAACGGATGCAAAACAGCAAAGACAACAAGGAGGAGTCTGAAACATGAACAGTCGTTTACTTTTTAAACTAGGTGCACCTGTATTGGCGTTGTCGATCGTTTCTGCTTGCGGAAGCGGAGATGAAGAACAGCCTCCGCCGGAAGATGATCAGTCTCCCGACTCTCCCGTGGAAGAAAATAGTGACCAGCAAACCGGTGAAATTGAACAAGACAATGGGAATTCGGGAGACGCAGACAGCCAGAGCGACCAAGGCACCGGTGACAATGGAACCGAAGGCGGAACAGGCGATCCGAACCGCGAAGGCAGTGATTCATCTGAAAATGATGTAGAAAGTGAAGAGGACAGCGGTTCTAACCAAGACTCATCGACGGATGAAGATTCCACAACTGACGATTCCGATCAAGAAGATCAAGAACAATAACACAACCTCGAGGGACAGTCCCCCAATGCTTTACAGTGGTAACGCGATTGCGTATTACTGTGTTGGGGGACTGTCCCCATTATTCTGTCCCCGTTATTCGTCCCCACTATTTCATCCGTTCATTCTATTTCTCCTTTTATGCTTGCTTCTTTTCCTTCTATGTATATTTTTTCTATCTGGATGGCATTCTAGTGAAGAGTCTTTTCGGCATCTCCCTCATATAGGACAGATGCTGAAGGGAAGCAAGCTGTTCTCATTTGCTTAAAGGTTTCTTTTTCAGACTTTCCCAAACAGTCAGGCTGGTTTCTCATGATACGGGGAGAAACTGCTTGTACATCCTTACAAAAACTTTAGAAACTTTTTTAAAAAAATGGGAAGGCTATACATGGAAGATAACATAAAGGAGGTTTTTACCAATGAAAAAGCATTTGCTATTAAAGTTAGGGGCGTCCATGCTGGCATTACTGCTGATGGCTGCGTGCGGTAACAATGACAATGACAACCCACCGCCGGAAGATAATGATGCACCGGTAGAGGACAACGGCAACGATGAGGATGACATGAATCAAGGCGACAACAATACGGACGAGGACAACGCCGACGAAGGCATCACAGATGAAGGGGATCAAGGGGAAGGCGATCAGAATGATCAAGGGAATGGCAACCAGGATGATCAAGGGGATACAGACCAAGAATCCGGTGACCTGACCGATGAAAATAATGATGCCACCAATGAAGATACAATGGGTGACGATAACAACCAATAATCCATAAGCTTTCGATATCCTGCCACCACGAAAAAGGAGGCAGGATATTTTTCGCTTTCATCCAATATCCCCTGTAATTGTCATGCTGGCAGATACGTGATATAGTAAAACTCGACTGACTGGTCATTATTGTCTGTAATTTATTTACACGCAAACAAAACAATTGAAACCAAAACCATCACCAAGTCGTATAGTCACAGTGGGAAATTTTTTCCGTCCCAGTCCGAAGCACCCGAAGCATTCGACAGGAACCGCTTCGACTGCAAGATTTGACGTTAACATCCGAACTATAGACAATATCGGCATAGTGTGCCGGATATGGATGATACATATGTCAGCAAATGGAGAGGAGAATGATCATGAAAAAATTCGCATGGCCGCTGCTGGCACTGATTGCCCTGGTACTGGCAGCTTGTTCTGAACAGGAATCTGATAACAGCGGGGAAAAAGAAAGCGTCACTCCCGTTGAAGTGGAGGAAGTAACACAAGGGGACTTATCCGTTGATAAACAATTTTATGGCGGGGTAACACCCGAATCCACAGCACCCGTCATTCCTCCGACACCTGGTGAAGTAGAATCGTTAGAAGTGGAAAAAGGCGACCAGGTGGAAGAGGGCGATGTCATTGCCACCGTCAAATCTGCGGAAGGGATGGGAAACGTCGACATCGAAGCGCCAGCAGACGGAGAAGTTACTTCGCTTGAAGCAAACGAAGGGGGAATGGTCTCCAACTCCGAACCACTTGCCACGATCGTCGATTTGGATAATCTATTAGTGGAAGTGACCGTTACCGCAGAAGACCTGGCATTATTTGAGGATAACGACGAAGCGAAGGTGCAGTTTACCAGTTTGGACAAAGAATTGACTGCGACGATTGAATATGCTGCGTCGGTTCCGGACGATACCGGCTTGTATCCTGTCGAATTGTCATTTAAAAATGAAGACAACGATATCAAACCAGGCATGACTGCGGTAGTCCAATTGGCTGAAAAAGTAGTCAAGGATACGTTGCTTGTTCCGACCGCAGCCCTGGTGGATGACAGTGGGGAAGCATTTATCTATATCGTGAAAGATGACCAGGCAGTGGAAGTGCCTGTGGAAATAGTCGAAACCCAATCGGATGTGACAGCGATTGAAGCAGATGTTGCTGAAGGGGATACAGTGGTTGTCAAAGGCCAGCTCACCCTAACTGATGGCGGGCAAGTCAGCATCAAGAAGGAGGAGCAATAACCGTGAAGTTAGTAGATACTTCCGTCAAGCGTCCGGTTGGCGTGGTCATGATCGTCCTGGCCATCCTGGCGCTGGGCTTTGTTTCATTACGCAGTTTAGCGATCGATTTGTTTCCGAAAATTGACTTGCCGATTGCCGTCGTAGCGACCAATTATCCGGATGCTGCTCCGGAAGAAGTCGAAAAGCAAGTCAGTCAGCCGCTCGAAGCATCACTCAGTTCGATAGAAGGGGTGGAATCGGTTCAATCCCAATCCCAAGCGGGTTCCTCTCTCGTTATCATTATGTTCTCGACCGGCACCAATCTGGACAATGCCCTGCTCGAGGTGCGCGAACAGGTCGATTCAGCCAAAGGGATGCTGCCGGACAGTGCCGACGATCCGTCCGTCCTCCGCTTTAATCCGGATCAAATGCCGATTATGTGGGTCGGACTGACAGGCGAAAATCTGTCCCAGTTGCAAAATGTTGCGGAAGATCAAGTCGTCCCCTATTTTGAACGGCAGGAAGGCGTTGCCTCCGTTACCGTCGAAGGCGGACAGACGAGAGAAATTCAGCTCGAACTGGATCAAGGGAAAATGGCCCAATATGGCTTGAGCACCCAGGACATCTCGCAGGCCCTCGGAGGGGTGAACCAATCCGGATCAGCGGGAACCGTGCAAAAAGGCGATCAGGACCTGCAAGTCCGGGTAAATGGCGACTTTGACTCGGTCGATGATATCCGCGAGACGATCATCCAATCGCAGTCCGGAACCCAAGTACACATAGAAGACATTGCCGAAGTAAAAGATACATTTGAAGAGTCGAACGGAACAACCATGGTCAACGGGAAGCAGGCAGCTGTGCTTTCCGTCATGAAAAAGACCGATGGCAACACCGTCGACGTCTCCGACAATGTCACGGCGGCTGTCGATGACCTGAAAGAAGAACTGCCGGAAGGCGTCTCGCTCGATGTCGTGATCGATACCTCGACATTCATCAAATCATCGATCAGTTCCGTGGTACAAAATATGATTATCGGTGGAATCTTTTCCGTTCTTGTCCTGTTGCTGTTCTTGAAGAGCATCCGGGCAACCATCGTCATCGGATTGTCTATTCCGATCGCGATTATTTCCACCTTCACGCTGCTTTACTTTACTGGCGAAACGCTGAATGTCCTGACCATGGGCGGACTGGCGCTTGGTATCGGAATGATGGTCGATAGTTCGATCGTCATATTGGAAAATATCGTTTCCTATCGCCAGCGCGGTTTTACGATGGTGGAAGCTGCCAAGAAGGGTGCCTCGGAACTGGCGCCTGCCGTGATCGCATCGACGACGACAACATTGGTCGTATTTTTGCCGATTGTCTTTGTCGAAGGCATTGCCTCCAGCCTGTTTACGCCGTTCGCGTTGACTGTTTCGTTTGCGTTGATTGCATCGCTGGTTGTATCGATCACATTGATTCCGATGCTGTCATCCAAGCTGCTGAGCAAAGCCATGCAAGATCATGGCCGGCGTTACTGGTTCGATCGGTTCCTGGATAAAGTCAATAATGGCTACAAAGGCGTGCTTCGCAAAGTTTTGAAATTCCGCAAAACGACTGTGTTTGTGACCTTCTTGTGCATCGTCGGAAGTCTGGCCTTGATTCCGTTCATTGGAGCTGAATTCATGCCTGCATCTGACGAAGGACAGATCGAGATTGCACTGGAAACACCGACCGGTACTTCGACAGAAGAAACCGAAGAGATTGCAGCCGAGGTCAGTGAGCGGCTGCAGGATTATCAGGACATCCTCGATACGAGTTACTTGAGTATCGGAGGAGGCAACCAGATGATGGGCGGTGCAGGAGGAGGAAACCAAGCCTCTTATACTTTGCAGCTGGTTTCTTCCGAAGACCGCAGCCAAACGACCGATGAAGTGATCGCGGATATGCAGCAGGACATGGAAGATATCGTCGGTGCCGATATATCCGTTAATTCACTCGGCGGTTCGGGGATGAGCACCGGTTCCCCAATTCAAATTCAACTGACCGGTCCGGAACACGAAGTACTGCGTGAGCTTGCGGATCAAGTTGTTTCTGAAATTGGCGAAGTAGATGGAGTACAAAATCCAACTTCTTCGATTTCCGATACACAGCCGGAGCTGAACGTGACGGTTGATCGGGAAGCTGCCGCTCAGCAAGGTTTGACGCATCAGCAAATCATGAGCCAGATTCAAATGGCGTTTAGCGGCCAGGTGGTCATGAACTATCGGGAAGACGGCGATGATATGAACGTACGTCTAACCTTCCCGGAAGATCAACGCAGCACGATCGCCGATTTGGAAAACTTGAACATACAGTCACCGCAAGGCTCGATGATTCCGTTGGATTCAGTGGCCGACTTTGAGCAAATTCAAAGTCCTGCTACGTTGTCCCGGGAAAACCAGCAGCCGCAGGTCAATGTTTCCAGTGACATTTCGGGACGGGACTTGGCCAGCATCAGCGGGGATGTGCAAACAAAACTAGAACAGTTGAACTTCCCGGATGAGTACTCTTATTCAATGGGCGGTGAAGTAGAAGATATGGCTGAGGCATTCTCTGATCTGGCCATAGCGCTGGTATTCTCGATCTTTCTTGTTTATGCCGTAATGGCTGTTCAGTTCGAGAACTTCCTGACACCGCTGGTTATCATGTTCTCCCTTCCGGCTACAGTCGTCGGTATTCTGCTGGGATTGTTCCTTACAGGTAAACCGCTGAGCATCACCGCGTTCATTGGGATCATCATGCTGGCAGGTATTGTCGTCAACAACGCTATTGTGCTGGTCGACTATATCAATATTCTACGGGGACGGGGCATGTCCCGCTTCGATGCCATCCTCGAAGCAGGCGCCAGCAGAATGCGGCCGATTTTGATGACAACCTTGACGACGATTCTCGGAATGGTGCCACTGGCGCTCGGTTTAGGTGAAGGAGCCGAATCCCAGCAGCCGTTGGCCATCACCATCATTTTCGGTCTGGGAATTTCCAGCATTTTCACCTTGCTGTTGATCCCGGTTGTTTACACCTACTTTGATGGATTGTCAGGAAGAATCGTCCGCTTGTTCCGCCGTGACAAAAAGCGGGAGCAAAAGGCTTAATCAGTAAAAGACGTATGTACCATCCGGTGCATACGTCTTTTGCCTGCTTCCATCGTTTCATTGGAATGTTTGGGCAGGTATATCTCGGTGAATAATTGAAATAGAGTGTTGCATAATTGTAATAGTATCGACCGTTTGATTTATATTAAAGATAAGAGAAATCAACTAAAGTAGGGATTCTATGGTTAACCTGTCAGAGCTTGTCATTGCATTTCTAATTTCACTGCTGGCGACTGCCCTGCTCGTTTTTCCTGTGAAAAAACTCGCAGTCAAAATCGGTGCAATGGATAAGCCGGAGGCCAGAAAAATTCATAAAATCGCGATTCCGAGGCTAGGCGGCCTGGCCATTTTTTTAGGAACGGTTCTCGGCCTGATTTACTTACAGCCGGCTCACCGCCATATGTTCGAAATCAGTATCGGAGCGATCATCGTCGTCATACTCGGAATTTTGGATGATAGATTTCAGCTACGTCCTTTGTATAAATTAATCGGGCAAATTTCCGCTGCCGGCGTGTTGATATACGGCGGTCTGATCATCGAGCGGATCAATGTCCCTCTATTCGGATTGGTGGAGCTTGGGAATTGGAGTTTTATCGTCACCCTGTTGTGGATTGTCGGCATTACCAATGCCATCAATCTCATTGACGGGCTGGATGGACTGGCTTCCGGCGTATCGGCAATTGCATTGATCAGCGTGCTGATCATGGCACTTGGTGATTACCGCGTTGTCGTTGTTTACTTCTGTGTCGTATTGATTGCCAGCAATATCGGTTTTCTTTTTCATAACTTCTATCCGGCAAAAATCTACATGGGCGATACCGGATCGATGTTTCTCGGGTACTCAGTAGCCGTGATATCCTTGCTTGGCTTGTTTAAAAATGTGACCTTGTTCAGTTTTATCATTCCGGTGATCGTGCTGGCAGTACCCATATTTGATACGTTGTTCGCCATTGTGAGAAGGCTGTACAACCATGAAAACATCATGCTTCCTGACAAGAAGCATATTCATTATCAACTGCTTGCTTCGGGATTCAGCCATCGGACAACCGTCCTGATCATTTATGGCTTCAGTGCCGTCTTTGGAATCCTGGGCATCATGTTCTCGAATGCATCGCTCACCTTTTCGCTGATTATTTCTTTCTTCATTTTGCTGCTGCTTGCGTTGATAGCGGAAATCGGAGCAGTGGAAAAAAGGAAAAAGCCGTTGATCAACAGCATGCACAAGCTGGTGAAGCGTACGAATGACCGCGGTTGAATATGAAGAAAAATTAACAAAAACATAATAAATTCGATAGTAAAGAAAATAAGCAAAAGGCGTTCCTTTTTAAACGAGAAGGGGCGCCCTTTTTTGTGTTTGTCGTGATTGTAAACATTGTAAATGCATAGGAAACCCCGCTCTCTGGGGGATTGTAGCGACTCTTTCAACCGGGTACGATGAAATCAACGGCCTTGCATGAATGGATTCGCATGCAGCTCAATATAAATAGAAGTAACCCCCTGACAAAGGAGAGCGATCTGATGAATAGGAAAGAGCAATTGTCCCGAACAACGACATTTTCTAGCAGCAAACGAAAGATACAACTGAAGCATCCGTTGGTTAATTTCCTCTCCATTGGATATGGAAAGCAGAAAAAGGCGGTGAAACTGCCATGAACATAGCGGTCATTGGAACAGGTTACGTCGGGTTGGTCACGGGTGTCTGTTTAGCCGAAATCGGCCACTCGGTTACCTGTTTGGATATTGATGAGGAAAAAATCGGCCTGTTGAACCACGGCAAATCCCCGATTTTTGAAGAGGGGTTGGAGGATTTACTAGAAAAAAATCTCCAACGCGGCAGGCTGGATTTCACTACCGATTATTGGGAAGGGCTGGCTGGAAAAGAGATTATCTACCTGGCTGTCGGAACACCGGAAACGGCAGATGGCTCAGCTGATTTGACTTTTATTGAAGCGGCAGGCAGAGCGATTGCTGCCCATTTGAAGCAGAATGCGGTAATTGTAACGAAAAGCACTGTTCCCGTAGGAACCAATCAATCTATCAAACGAATGATAGAGTCAGAGTTGGCAGAACCAGTTCAAATACGCATTGTTTCCAACCCGGAATTTCTCCGTCAGGGTACGGCCGTCCACGACACTTTTCACGGAGATCGTATCGTGATAGGTTCTGATGATCCGGCTGCACTAGCATTGTTGGAAGAAATCAACCGGCCGTTCCAGCTGCCGATTGTCAAAACGGATTTGCGAAGTGCTGAAATGATCAAATACGCCTCCAATGCTTTTTTGGCGGCTAAGATAAGTTTTATTAATGAAATGGCCCATTTATGCGCCCATGTAGGAGCCAATGTCGATAATGTGGCAGAAGGGATGGGCATGGATTCGCGAATCGGGGGTAAGTTTCTCCAAGCCGGTGTCGGCTATGGCGGCTCTTGTTTTCCTAAGGATACCAATGCTCTGATTGCGATGGGTAGAAGCTATGACTACCCGATGCCGTTGCTTGGTAGTGTCCAGCATGTCAATGACAAGCAGCGGGACTGGCTAGTGGAAATGATTCAAACCCGTTTAGGAAATCTTGAAGGCAAAACCATTGCATTGCTCGGCATGACCTTCAAACCAAATACAGACGACATGCGGGAGTCACCTGCCATTCGTGTCGCTGAACAGCTGCAGGCTGCAGGTGCTACGCTTCGCGGCTATGATCCTGTTGCTGTCTTACGGGCAAGACAAGTGATGCCTGCCACAGTCATGCTGACAGACAATCTGCAGGAGGCAGTACAAGGTGCAGATTGTGCCGTAATCATTACGGATTGGAAGCAGGTCAAGGACCTCCCGTTAGAGGAATACGCAGGCCTGTTGGCCAGTCCGCTTCTGTTTGACGGGCGTAACTGCTTTAACTTGAAGGTTGCAGAAGCAAGTGGGATCGAATACCATTCGATCGGGCGCCCGATTGTCAATTCCCCTGGAACGGTTTCTTCTTTAGCAAGTCACTAAATTGATTGAGTAGTTGAAATAACAACATTCTGCGCTAAAATGGAAATAAAAACCAATTGGAGGTGGAGCATGGATGGAGATGGTGTATTTTGGGTGACCATCATCGGCGGATTAGCATCGCTTGGGGCATGGATGTGGTACTATGCTGCATTAGGAAAAAGGACATCACAAGAGGAACTGGAAGCCGGACGCGACTTAACATACGAAATAAATCCATTCACCGGCTCTGCTAAACCATACAAGAAAAAAGAATAACCAAGAAGGAAAAGAGCCGGACTACACGGCTCTTTTTTATTTAACTTAATGAAATAGTACATTATACCTATGGGGTCAGTCCCCCAACACAGTAACACTGCGTCGGGCTGCCACGACAGTGTGTTGGGGGACTGACCCCAGCTTGACCCCAGCTTGCTTTGCTGACCCTGCGCCGGTTCTCTTTTACGTAACCAGAAAGGCGGATCCGGCTACGATGAGCAGCACTCCGACAATTTTGTTCTTTGTAAGGGTTTCACGCAACCATATGGAAGAAAGGAGCAGCGTCCATACGTACGTCAGGGATGTCAGCGGAAAAACAACAGTATACGGAAGGTGCTTGAGCGTCCAAACATTGAGGATGGCTCCAGCACCGTAAAACATGCCGCCTGCCAGCAAATGGATTAGCAGTTTGCTATTCAAGGTGAAATCCTGCCCGCTTGCCTTTTTAAAAAAGAAGCCGCCAAGTGCGCCGAAAAGGGTGAATAAAACAATCATCATCAGCCAATTAATCATCACCACCACCGATCAAGACAGCACCAATAATGATCAATGCTGTTCCGATATAATTTTTGGAGGTGATGATTTCTTCCAGAAACATGCTCCCTAAAAACAGCGCAAATACATAGCCAAGACTTAATAGAGGATGGAGAACGGACAAGCTGCCAAACCGAAAGGCGATGACCATCCCGACAGCGCCAAGGAAGTAGAGGGAAAGTCCCCCGATCAGGAAGAGGTTGATCTCCCCCGCCGACAGCTTCCAACAAAGCTGGCCGAGTGCAGTGCAGGCGGAAGCGGCAATCATGATGGCAATCCCGCTCTTATTTTCATTCAAAGAATTAAGCAGCTTTGTCATCGTCATCTGTCCTTTTCAGCAAAGGTTGGTTGTACAGGAGCAGGGCGAATAATCCAATGATGAACAATGCCATCGAGTTGGCATATTGATAGCGGAAATCTTGAGCTGGTAAACCGGCCAGAATGGTGCCTGTATTCAATAAAACAGGCAAAGCAACCAGCCAGGCTGTCCATCCGTTTTTCATGAAGCTGACAAAAGTCAACAATACAATCAAAAAAGTGTATAAAGCAGGTCTCCATACTAATTGTTTTAAATGGGATTCCGTAAATGTTTGCCAACTTGTCAGCACATTTTTTACACCTGGAAGTAGAGAAGCCGATTCCAGATTATAATCATTTGGTTGATGAATTTCTGTAGAATAAAGACTGGTATAACCATGCTGCGGTTCATTGATCTGCCAAACGAGCGATGTTTGCTTTAAGTAAGCGTCAACAGCAATAGAAAAATTATTGGAAACAACAGAGAACCAAGTAGAAAAGTATTTTCCGTAATCCTCGTAAATGACCTCTCGATTATAATCGTCGAGAAACTTTATCCGATCTGTTAAGTAAGGATGGTAATGTTCCTTCCACTCAGCTAGGGGTAAAATGCGATCCAGGTATTCTGCCTGCCCCGCAGTCAGTTCTCCATCGAGTGCAATTACTCTTGCCAGCTGTTGTGTAGGGATGCCTAATGCCTCATTAGGATCTGCCGGCTTCACCTCCAAGGAATCAAACACAGGTCCGGTAACGATGCCATAGATACCGCACACCGTCAGAGTCGTCATCAATACCCGCTTAGCCTGATTCCGGTATGTAATCATGAGCAGAAGGGCCATGGCCAGGAAAACGGGCAGTCCATTGTTTCGAATGAAAATAATGCCGATCACAGCTCCGCCTAACAGAAAATGGCTGCTTAACTGATAAAGCCATTCCCCCTTCGTGACGACAATTTTACAGGCAATGACAGTGAAGAGCAGCAGGAAAGTGCTGAAAAGGACATCCTTCCATATCATGATCGAGAAAACGCTGTTGACCGGAGAGAGCGCAAAGATTGCAGTCACTATCCATAACCAAATTGGTTTTAAACCATTTTTCTCAAAGCTGTACATCGCGTAACCAAATACGCCTGCAAGGAAAAAAATCTGGCCGAGAGCTGTCGCCGCCGGAGAATGCCAGAATATCGTCGTCAGCATCATGAACCATGTATAAAATACGGGATGCCAGCTGCTGAATTCATGTGTATGGATTTGCCGCCAATGAGAAAGGGAGTCGGGCGTCATCCCGCCTGGATAGAAAGCAGCTAAGTAAACAATCCAAACCACCAGGCAAGGCAGAGCATAGCCGATGATCTTCCACCTGGAAACGCTGTTTGTGGCTATCTTAAGCTGTATAGGATAGAGGAGGAATATCACAAGGGTTACTCCTACGAAAATGGTGGCATATGAACCAAACCAGACAAACAACTTGATTAGCCAGCTATTATCTTGTAAGTGATCAAGTGAACCTTTTAAGCTGAACAGCACTGCCAAGGAAAAGATACTTATAAAACCTGCCGATAGGGGATGGCGCATCAGCCTTTTTGCCAACTGCCATCTATTTACCATCACACGAAAACCGACTAGAAAAAAAACGGTTAGTAGCGCATATACCGCAATGATCACTGCAATTGACGTGTGGGTAAAGGATTGAATCAACGATAGACAGGCTGTTCCGCTCAAGACTCCCAATAGAACACTAAGCAAAAAAATTCCCCAATTACTGATCACCTTTAAATCCTCCAGACAAATCAAACATGCGATTAAGCTCCAATTCATACTGCTTTTTGTGGGTGGAAGCGACTGTGTCGAGAATCAGTCCGCTGGCAAAGGACAACATCGACAAAATCACCAATCCGACCGCTAGAATGGCAGAGGGTATCTTGGTGATGTATCCTGTGGCAAAAAACTCTCCAACCACCGGCAGCCCTGTTGCCAATCCACACAATAACAAAAGGACAGACCAGGCACTGAAAAACATCATCGGCCGATATTCCTTAAACAAGGTGAAGATTTTACCCAGTACTTTTAAGCCATCGCTTAACGTACTCAGTTTCGATTCACTTCCGTCCGGCCTGTCCCTGTAGCGAATGGGAACTTCTTTTATAGGCAGGCGTTTGTCAAGTGCGTGGATGGTCATTTCCGTTTCGATTTCAAAGCCCGGACTCATCACTGGCATCGATTTCACAAACACCTTATCAAACGCACGATACCCTGTCATAATATCTTCTAGGTCACTTTTATATAGAAAATTGATTGTCCGCTTCACTAGCGAGTTGCCTAAGTTATGGAACCTGCGTTTGTTTTCGCTCCCATAGGTTCCGTTCGACAATCTATCGCCGATCACCATGCTTGCCTCACGTCGGATAATCGGACCAATCAGCTGATGAACCGTATCAGCCGGATAGGTATGATCGCCATCTACCATGACATAACAGTCTGCATTTATATCGCGGAACATCGCTCTGATTACGTTCCCTTTTCCTTGTTTCGGTTCCTTTTTGACCACAGCACCATGCTCAATTGCAATGTCATACGTTCGATCCGAAGAATTGTTGTCATATACATAAATCACCGCTTCCGGCAGCTCCCGCCGAAAATCGTCAATAACTGCTCCTATGGTATGTTCTTCGTTATAGCACGGAATCAATACAGCAATCCTCATCCTGTTTACCCCTTTTCCTCTGATGATTGGACTTTCCAACAGTGTAAAAGAATCAGGGTATTATTTGGCAAATATTACAAAAACTTAACCAAAGTTCAATAAAGATTTACAGAATCCACATTGTTAATGGGTAAAGATAATTAGTTAGTAAAAGAATGCTATCAGAGTCGGTATAGTTGCTAAATTATCAGGCAACACTAAGGACGAGTAATTTATTTCATTCAGTTAAACTTTGAGAATTAACTCCAATAACAAAGATTCACAGAATACTAAGCTAATATGAAGTACGTAAAGAGTACGTTAAGAATCATGAATTTTCCTTTTTCTTTTGTTTAGCTTTGGTATATTTGAGGTGAATTACAGACAGCTCCGCCTCCGGCGGACTGTCAAAAATACAAAACAAGAAGCAAACTGCGGGGTATTGAGGATGAAGTCGAAACTGGGAGCAACCGGACTATTGTTTTTGTTGATGACACTGCTATTGAAAATTTCCGGATTGGTCCGCGACATGGTGATCGCCTATTACTTCGGAGACAGTTATCAGGCGGATGCATTCCTGGCTGCGTTCATCATTCCGAATATGCTGTTCCTGTTCATGACGAATGGTATGAAGAACACCTTGGTGCCTAGCTATCTGGAGGCAGCTGCCAATGGCAGGGAAAACAGCCACTTGTCGCAGGTGTTCAAAGTGACAGCTGTCGGAGGGACGATTGCTGCTGTACTCGGCATGCTGCTTTCCCCGTACTTGATTCCGCTACTTTATACCGAATTCAGCGAACAGGCGACAAGGGTTGCGATATGGGTTTCCGTCTGGCTGATGGGAGCACTGGTGTTTGTCGGATTAAATGCAGTTTTGGAAGCTTATTTGGATGCCAGACAGCGGTTTTCCACTTCTGCAGCATCGCAAATCATCGTGATAGCCGCCATGATAACCAGCGCTTTTCTGTTTGCGGAGTCTGCTGGTCCTTATGCACTGGCAGCAGGCTATCTTGCGGGTACGATTGTTTCTTTGTTATTCAAGCTGATTTTGGCTGTTCCCAAACAAGCAATCCGGTTGAAGGAAAAAATCAACACGTCGGAAATCAAACATTTTTATCGGTTGTTCCTGCCTGTTGCCTTGACCGTGATGGTGGGACAAATAAATCTGGCAGTCGACAATATATTTGCCGGCTATTTCCCTGAAGGTACCGTTACTTATATCAACTATGCCAAGAACCTGGTCCACTTTCCGCAGGCGATTTTCGGAGTCACAATTGCGACCCTGGTTTTTCCGGCACTTGCCAAAGCACAAGCTATTCGAAATCAGGTGCAATTCAAACAAACGATGGTACAGGGACTTAACCTGATGTACTTGCTCGTCCTCCCGGCAATTACCGGGATGATGATCCTTATGCCGCAAATCATTGAGCTATTGTATGAGCGCGGTGCTTTTACGCATCAGGCTACACTGGCGACAAGCCAGGCAGCCTATTACTATTTTGGTTCGGTACTGTTTTTCAGTTTAAATACGATGATCAATAAAGGCTTTTACTCGGTAAAACAGGGCAAACTAATCATGAAGATCGGCGCCGTTTCTGTGGTACTGAATCTACTATTCAACTATTTATTCACGAAGACCCTGGGATTTGTCGGTATTCCGCTCGCATCCTCGGTAGTCGGACTGCTTTATGCAGCGACAGGATTCGTACTTTTCCTGAAGCTTGTAAAGGGACTGCCGCTAAGCATGCTGGCAGGTGAGTTTGCTAAAATCACTGCCGCCACAGGGATCATGGCAGCAGTCATTATCCCACTGAGCCGGGTGGTCACAGACTGGCCCGTATTGTTGCATATCATCATGATTGCGTTGGTCGGGGCAGTACTATTTATCGGGACGGCCTGGCTCCTGAAAACACACTCCTTGCAATACCTTACCGGCAGCCTGCGCAGCAAAACGAAGCAGAGGGAGACATAACAGCGATGATGAAAGATACCTTATTAAAATCAGCGGAGCCGGTAGTCGTTCCGGTTACCAGGCTGGTGATGAAAAAACATTATCAAAACAGCCGAAAACTCACAGACATGTTGCCGAATCAAAACATCCTGGTATTGGCTCCGCATATGGACGATGAAACAATCGGACTTGGCGGAACGATACGCCGTCATGCCGATACCGGCTCACAGGTTACTTGTTTGTTTATTACAGATGGAGGACAAAGTGTCAGTCGACTTCCTGGGAATGAACTGGCAGCACTCCGGAAGGCGGAAATTAGCCAGGTCCAGCCGATTCTGGGAATCAATCAGGTTTTCTACTGCGATTTGCCGGATGGTCATGTCGGGAATCGGCCGGAGTTGAGCGGCATGATTGCGGAGCACATCCAACGCCTGCGGCCGGATATTATTTACGCTACAACGTTTGTCGATGCCCATCCGGACCATGTCGCAACAGCGGAAGCGTTGGCAGACGCTCTTGAACTAGTAGACAACGTCGATCCGGTCGTCCGTTTATATGAAATCAATTGTCCGTTTCCGCCAACGGCCATCAATTGTTTGATTGATATATCGGAGACAATGCCGGCAAAGCGCCAGGCGATCGACGTGTTTCAATCACAAGCAATCGCTTTTGACGGCTTTTTGGAACTGAACAGGATGAAAGCACATCTTGCTGAGAATGCTATTAATGCAGCGGAAGGCTTCCTGCAGCTTTCCAGCCAGGAATTTCAGAAAATGATCCAAGCGGTAAAAAAAGAACATTATGATTATCCAAAGTTGTTCAAACAAGCAAACCGGACGGTAACGCTGTTGTGGGCAATCTATAAAAACCATCGATTAAAGAAAAGGATTTACCAGCAACACTGGTCGTCACATCCCGGCATTCATCGATAGGAGAGGAGAATGTACCATGAACATCAGCATCAAACAAATCGGATTCGTACCGGCCGCCTTGCTCATTCTGCTGGCCGCTGCAATGCTCGACAACTTCATCGTGTCACTGGCCGTTATTGCTACCTTTGTCATCTACAGCTACTTCCAGGAAAAAAACGCCCTGATTTTGCTGTTTGTTTATTTTCCGATCCGTCCGTTTCTGGTCGAATTCAATCCGACCTTGAAGCTAGTCGGGGATGCCGTGATTTTCGTGCTGTTGGTAAAAACCGTCATGAAATACCGGCACGATTTGCGTTCGCTTGTAAAGTTCCAATGGTTTGAACTCGCTTTTTTCGCATTTTGTTTTATCGGCGCCGTTTCTGCGCTCGTTTCCGGCGTATCGATCACGGCTTTGGTGTTACAGCTACGATCCTTTCTGTTATTTTATCTTGTCTACTATGTCGTCAAGCGGATGGATATCACAAAACAGGATATCGCCAGGTTTCTCTGGGCGACCATGATTCTTGCCGTAGTGATCTGCCTGCATGGACTGGTGGAGAAGCTTTCTTTACGCGGGTGGCTGCTGCCTCCGACTTGGGAAAATATGCCGCTGTCGGCCATCAATCGGATTCGAATCTACGGATTGATCGGCAATCCCAACCTGCTAGCTTACTATTTGTCGTTTGCGTTTATTTTGACACTGTTTTTACGCAGTTACTTGCAAGGCAAAATGGTATGGGTGGCCAACATTGCACTGGTTCTTTACATGGGCGTCTGGTTTCTTACCTATTCGCGTGGAACCTGGCTCGCCTTTGCCGTCGGCCTGTTGATTTATATCGCGCTGACCAGGCATTGGCGAATCTTAAGGACGACCTTGATTACCTTGGCGGCCGGAATAATCTTCATCGGCATACCTGCCAACATGCTGGCAAGCACCATTGAGGCCTCCGATTTCGGTCAAACCCAGCGCAGCACGCAAAAGCAGTACGACGAGCGCGACGGCGGTTTTACCGACCGCATGCGGGAGACCTTCAACGATGACGCCGTAGAGGGAAGCAAACGGGCGGGACGTCTGTATATCATCGAAAAGGGATGGACGATATTCCAGGACAATCCAGTGATCGGTACAGGATTTGCCACGTTTGGTGATTCAGCAACCTTGAATGCCGGTTCACCGATTTATGAAGACTACAATATCGACCGGGAGTTTTATTCAGACAATCAGTACATCCAAGTCATTGTGCAAACCGGGATATTCGGCGTCATCGTGTTTGCCGTGTTTTTACTGAATATGCTCTATCTGTTATGGAACCGCCGAAGCGAGCTGAAGACAGCCACAGTACTGCTTGCCGTCCTGCTCGGCTCCTATGTTGCCGGATTGGTCTACAACATTTGGGAAAATGACTCGTTCACGTTGTTTTACTTTGCGATGCTTGCTTACGTCATCAACCAGTCGCGTCATGTTCAGTCTGCCAGGAAGCTGGCAGCCGCAGCAGAATAGGAGGAGGAGCAGATGAAGTTGAAAAACGTCCTTGTCTTGAGCACCATGTACCCCGGAAAAAACAGTCCTACCTTTGGTATATTTGTCCGCAATCAAGTCGAAGCTTTAAGAAAACGAGGCTTGGACATCGATGTCGCAGCGATTACCGAACCGGGAATGCGAAAGCATCATCTGTTGAAAAAATATGTAGCCTGGATGATACGTATCGGCTTGATCAGTCTTCGCAAAGGGAAAGGCTATCAATTGATCCATGCGCACTATATTTTCCCGAGCGGCTTGTTTGGCCTCATGTTCAAAAAGCGTTTTGGAACCAAGTTGATTGTGACATGTCATGGCGGCGATCTCGACAAAATGGCGAAAAAGGGGAAATTCTTTTTTCAGCAGACAAAGCGGATTTTGCAGGAAGCAGACCATATCGTGGCAGTAGGGGAAGCGCTCAAACTGGAAATGCTCGACCGTTATCAAGTGGACCCCGGGAAAGTGACCGTGTTGAATATGGGAGTCAACCGGCAGGTCTTCGCACCAGTTCCAAAGCCAAAGGCAAAGCGGAAGATGGGACTAGAGGAAAACAGGATACAGCTCTTGTATGCCGGCAATCTGATTGAAGCAAAAGGGCTGACGGAGCTTTTGGATGCCTACCAGCAGTTAAAACAAACGTTTGATCAATTGGAGCTGCATCTCATCGGGGCAGCCAAGCAGCCGGAATTCCTGGAGAGAATCAAAGAGAAAATCGACAGGGAGGCGATCCGTGATGTGGCCATCCATGGCCCGAAAGGCCAGAAGGAGGTTGCAGACTGGATGGCCGCTGCTGACGTATTCGTCATCCCTTCCCATATGGAGGGTTTTGGATTAGTGGCATTGGAAGCCATGTCATGCCATACTCCGGTCGTCGGCAGCAACGTAGGCGGTCTTGCCCACCTGCTTAAGGACGGGGCGGGATTACTAGTGGAACCAAAAAACCATGCATCACTCCGTAACGGTTTGGAGAAACTGATAGCGAACGAAAAGCTACGTGAACAGCTTGTCATCAAGGGAGAAGAGAAAGCACAGGAAAATGATCAGGATAAATTGTTGGATCAGCTTATTTCAATCTACCATCGATAGGAGCGAGGACAGGATGAAACAGAAAAAATTGCTTCTTATTTCATCTATAGGCGGCCATCTTACACAGCTGCTGCAGTTGGAAGGCTTATTCAAAAACTACCAATACCATCTTGTGACGGAAAAGTCGGAAATCACCGAGCAGCTGATGGAGAAATATCCGGTTTCCCTGCTAATGTACGGAGCACGTAATTACCCGATCCGCTATATTTACAAGTTTACCTATAATACGATCAAATCCTTGTGTATTTTTCTCAAACACCGTCCGGATATTATCATCACCACGGGAGCACACACGGCGGTGCCGATGTGTTACCTGGCAAAATTGTTCAGACGGAAAATCATTTTCATTGAGAGCTTTGCCAAATCAACCAGTCCCACCTTGTCCGGAAGGATGGTATATCCGATTTCCGATTTGTTCATCGTTCAATGGGAATCGATGAAGGATATTTACCCGAAGGCAGTGTATGGGGGGTCTATCTATTGATACTCGTTGTATTAGGCACGCACGAACTGCCATTCACGCGCCTTCTTGATGAAGTAGACCGGCTCAAAAAAGAAAGCATAATTAAAGAAGAAGTCATCGTCCAACACGGCCACACACCATATAGTAGCGAGAGGCTGACCTTAAAGCCGTTCGTCAGCTATGAAGAAATGGATGCCTTATACGATGATGCCAGCCTGGTGATCACCCATGCAGGTACCGGTTCTGTAATAACGGGATTGCGAAAGGGGAAAACGGTGATTGCTGCCCCGCGTTTGAAAAAATACGGTGAGCATAATGATGATCACCAGCTCCAGCTGGTGGAAGCATTCACTGCCCAGGGACACATTTTAAGCTGGCATGACGGCGAAAAGCTTGAGGCTGTCATCAATCAAGCGAAGCATTTTGTCCCGAAACCTTTTCAATCAGGTAAGCAGCGGCTGCAGCAAATTTTGACCGATTTTATCGATCATGCATGAGCACTTCAAAGGGGAGGATGGCATGGCAATTCGTTTTTTTCAGCCGGGGGACCAAGCCGGGATCCAACAGCTGTACACCAAAGTGTTCGGGAAACAACGCTCTTCTCTGGTTTGGGAATGGAAATATATAAAGCATCCCAACCCAGTGAATCCCTGGATATTGGTTTTTGAAAAAAACAACCGCATCGCCGGCCACATCGCGTTATGGGTCAGCGAAGTATTTATTAACGGCAAAATCCAGCTGGCAGGCTTACGAGTAGATACAATGGTCGATCCCGAAGACAGAGGAGAAGGAATTTATCAACAGTTGAACGAAGCGATGTTTACGGAAGCCAGAAAATCGGGAATTAAGCTGCTATATGGATTCCCTGCACCGAAAGCGAGAGAACTGCTGCTCACACGCACCCGGGCGAAGGAAGCGGGCCGGGTGTCACGCTTTGTTTACATACAAAATCCCATAGCATTGGCTGCAGGGATGATAAGGATTGCCAGTCCTGCGAAGCCATTGGGTAGTATATACAAAAAAATCATCAACAAGCAAAAGAAAAAGTCTTTATCTAAATATCAGCTGGAAACTGTCACGGCATGCGACGAGCGTTTCACCGACCTGGCCGACCGTTTGTCCGCCATCAGGCCGGTTGTAATCCGTCGGAGCCACGGGTACTTGAATTGGCGATACCATCAGCATCCGGAATATATGTATCACATGCTCGCACTTCGTAAAGGAGCTGATTTGGCAGGCTATGTGGTCGTGAAAAAGGAAGGGAAGCAACTTAAGCATGACCGCGTGACCGTCGGAACGATTGTCGACTGGCTGGCGGTTGAGGACCAAAAGGTATGGCAGGAATTATTGCAGGGTGCATTGCAACAATTGAAAGGTTGCGACATCGTACAGAGCTGGGCTTTACCCGAGACGCCATCGGCCAATACGCTTGCTTCCAGAGGTTTTAAGGTAAAGGACCACCCGCTCGCGCTTGTTGTTCATCCGTTAGAGACCGCAACGGTAGGGAGCGGGCTGGAGGACTGGTATTTGCATCAGGGAGATGTTGATTCTTATTAACAGAAGCGTAACAATGTAAATTTTTACGGGAACAGGTGTATTTTGTGCCGGATTGTGCTATAGTAACTAAAGCAAAAAAAATACGAAACTATGAAACCTTTTTTCAGTGACCCACGTCATATTAAAAGACAAACAAACTAGAGAGATAGATAGGCTCGAAATCCAGGAGGACCGACCATGGAATTTATAGCATTGCTATTGTGCTTTATTATATCGGTGGCGATAACACCATTGGTAAAAAAACTGGCCATCCGCATCGGTGCGGTCGACCAGCCGAATTACCGGAAAATTCATAGCAAATTGATGCCGCGGTTAGGCGGTTTGGCGATATTTATCAGCTTCCTTATCGGCTTTTACTTGTTTGACCCAGTCAGCCAGTATGATTGGCCGATTCTGGTAGGCGCTATTCTGATCACAACAATCGGCTTTCTTGACGACTTGTTCGATCTGTCGGCCAAACTGAAATTTTCTGTTCAGCTGATCGCTGCAGGAATCGTCGTATTCAATGGGGTGCAAATCACTTTCATCAATTTGCCATTTGGCGAAACACTGCAATTCGGCTACATGAGCATTCCACTCACTTTAATTTGGATTGTCGGCATTACGAATGCCATCAACCTGATTGACGGTTTGGATGGACTGTCGGCTGGTGTTTCTTCCATCGCGCTGATCACGATTTCCGGTTTGGCGATATCGCTCGGCGATTCGTTTGTCACCTTGATGGGATTGATGCTGCTGGGAAGCACCCTTGGGTTTTTAGTTTACAATTTCCATCCCGCCAAGATATTCATGGGCGACACCGGGGCCTTGTTTTTAGGCTACATGATCGGTGTATTTTCGGTACTTGGGTTTAAGAACGTTACGTTATTCTCGTTAATTGTTCCGATTATCATTTTGGGAGTACCGATTTTAGATACCTTCTTTGCGATTGTCCGACGCATTATCCAAAACAAACCTTTATCCGCACCGGATAAGCTGCATTTGCATCATTGTCTGTTGAAACTTGGGTTTGGGCATAAACAGACCGTCATCCTGATTTATGCGATGAGCGGGTTGTTCAGTATCGCGGCCATCATCTTCACCAAATCGACCGTGTGGGGATCCACGATAACCCTGTTGGCGCTGACGATTCTGGTAGAAATCGTAGTCGAACTGACAGGCCTTATCAGCGAAAATTACCGCCCGATTCTTCGACTTCTGGAAGGTGCAAAGGCGAAACGGTAGAAATAGAAAGGAGCTGCTCCAGAAAGCCTGTATAAGGCTTATGGAGCAGCTCTTTTTGTGATATTTAATTGTTACTCCTGCAACTTTAAATGTTCTAATAAGGCACTGCAAATTACCTCACACTTTCCACGGTCATCTATTTCCGCAAATGTATTCCGAATATTGTTCCAGCAGTTACATTGATTTGCCCAATAGAACAGCCATCCCACCATCACAATGGAATGGCAACCAGTCTTCCCAAAGAAAACCGGAACATGAGTTTACTCATATCCCGGCAATTATTGTTCCAGTACACGCTGCTGTTGCTCTTCTTCTCCATAGAGGAACTCGACCAGGTTGGCCGCAGAGTTTCCTCGTGAATATTGGTTCCATAGGGCGGAAAAGCTGCGCACTTTCTCCATATCAAATCGATTTTCTTTGATGACATCAGCAATCTCGGTTGTCGTGAATACGACCGGTCCTGGGATGTTTTGTTTGTAGTCTTCCCAAAAACCGCGTGCTTTCTGGTAATCTTCCAAATCATAGCTGAAGAAGATCATCGGTTTTTCCATTAAGGCGTATTCGAACGGAATGGAAGAGTAATCGGTAATTAAATAGTCACTCACCAACAACAAGTGATTGATATTTTCATAGTCTGTAACATTGACGACAAAATCATCGTACTTATTATCCAGGTTTGCCCTTATGGCCGGATGCAGACGCAAAAACAAAACGTACTCGTCACCCAAGCTGTTGTAGAGCTTTTCAATATCCAAAGCGATATCCGCTGAATGCAGTTGGTTGTCACGGAAGGTAGGTGCATATAAAATCACCTGCTTCCTTGTGATAACCGGGAATTTTTGCTGTAATTCCTGCTCGATTTGCTTGGTGTACGATTTATCAAAAAAGAAATCAGTTCTTGGAACACCAGTCCGCAAAATTTGCTCGTTGTTCAGGCCAAAGCTATTTCGAAAAATACCTGCCATTTTTTCTGAACCGGTCACCACATAATGAAAACGTCGGTAAACTTCCTTGAACCGCTGTTTGGCACGATTACTGCGGATTTCAATCGATGGATCTTTCAATCCGAATTGCTTGATGGCTCCTGCCGCATGCCAAAGCTGCACACAGGAAACCTCCGACTTAAAGTCGGTTACAGATAAAAATCCAAAGTAATTATCAACGAAAATCACTTTGGACGTGGCTAAATGGTAGATAGATTGTAAGAATTGCAGCAAATGGGATGGACGAAAACTTTTAACGGTTGTTTGAGAATCAGCCGCAAAGTCCCGCTTGCATCCTTTTGCTTTTAATACAATGATTTGCTCTTGGCCAGAACGTTTCAATTCATCCGCTACGGTGGCAATGTTATCCCCGAAGGAAGCGACCATGACGGTTTTTTCCTTGACCGGGAACAACTTGAAGAAGTTGAAAAGCATCCTGAAGAGAAAGAGATAACTGGATATCACCAGTTCTCTAGCCATTGTTTACTTTGAATAAATCCTTTTTTATTTTTGTAGTGGAAATGCCGACCGTCCGAGGCAGGTAAATGACTTCACAGTAGTCTTTCAAAAAGTCAAATTTGCCTTCCCAGTCGTCTCCCATTACAAAGATGTCGATGTCATGCTTTTGCACGTCGTCTATCTTTTGCTCCCAATCTTCTTCAGGAATGACTTCGTCCACATAGCGGATAGCTTCCAAAATCATTTTGCGGTTTTCATAGCTGTGGTATGCTTTTTTATTTTTAATTGCGTTGAATTCATCTGTCGATATAGCAACAGTCAAGTGATCGCCAAGCTCCTTGGCACGGCGGAGTATATTGATATGGCCATTATGAAGCAAGTCAAAGGTGCCATAAGTGATTACTTTTTTCATTATTGAAACCTCCCTAAGGATTCAAATGCTACATAGTTATGATTTCATAGCATAGTTTATACTTGTGTTTTACCCATAACACTATAAATTGTAAACGGTTTGTTAAGAATATACAAGAGGTAATAGTTTCTAATGTAAAGAATTTTGCTCATAAAAAGAGAGGGACTTTATGGAAAACCCATACACTGTCCCTCTCTTTATGTTAGGCTTACTACAACTATTTTTCGGAAATATATCCTCCGTCATTTCCTCCGCTCACCCAGTGCGCAGAGCCATTGTAGTCGATTTGATACCATACACCATCTTTGACTAAATGGTCGCTTTTGTCGAGCATGCCGGCAACAAGGGTTCCATTCCTAAGACCGCCGACAGGGCTACCGTTAGTAGAAGGCTCGGTCCGGACATTCAGGGAGGAAGCCGTCACTTCCAGAAGGTTCAGAAGATCAACATAGGAAGAAGAAACCCATCCGGTTTGACTGCCGACTTTCACCTGGTACCAGCCGTTGCCGTTTGATCCGAGAACTTCTACTTTTTGGCCGTTGTCCAGCGTGCTGATAATCGTCACACTGCTTGAGGAATTCGGCTCTGTCCGGAAGTTCAATCTGGTAGTGGTCACACCGTATATTCCAGCAGGAAGCTCACTGATTGTTCCTGGCTCTGGTTGATTGCGGTATTGCGGAATATCGTAGCTCAATACATATTTGTCCAATAAGGAATAAATATCGCTTATCTTCGTCGTCTGGCTCACTGCCCAGGAAACATGGGTGGCGTACTGGTGCACACCCGGATTGGCTGGGTTCCAGCGCATTTTATAAAGCGTATCTTGCCCTTTATTAATATAGTTCTTTGTCACATCCTCGGCACCACCGATGACTGCTGCTTCCGGCGTAAACCAATTATGGTCAAAAGCATACTTGGCACCGCATGATAGGGCGCAGCCGTCATAAGCACCGTAGCCGTACATGTTATACACGGTATAGGCAGGTGTCTTACCTGAACCGACCACATTTCCTTTCGCATCAACACCAACTCCGGCAGCCAATGCTGATTTGCCATTATTGGTTTCATGTAGGGCATGGGCCATCAAGTAAACTTCATTGATGTTGAATTTCTCGCCAGCTTCGATAAACGCATCCGCAGTTCCTGTCAAAGTGCCTTTGTTGTTTAGTACTTTGCTGTTGATTTCATTGGCACTTAACTGCGCACTATGTGATAGCTTCAAGAATTGAAAGTAGCTTGATGCATCTTTAGCAAAATTATCCGGATTCATGTAGTACTCGACTTGGCTTCTGGTGGCCGGAATCGTTCCGGAGCCATTTGCCTTTGGTGTTCTTGTCATTTGGATGTCGGCCGCCTGGCTAAACGTATGGTCATATTTGGTAGTCTGATAGACTGTCTGCGGTGTGTCGCTGACATCGTTTTTATGAATATAACCAGTCCTTGCTTTGCCATTGACATAGACAGTTGCCTGATACCAGCTGGCAGTATATGTTTTATACTTCAACTCGGAACCATGGCTATATGACTTCAACACAGAAGCGGAAGTCGATGGATTGGCATAGACATTGGTAGGGCTTTTGGCACCATATCCCTGAAGCTGTTCGGGAACAGCTTCCAAGTTTTCGACATCGGAATTTTTGATGTAGCCTGTTTGTTTTTTGCCATCGACATATACGGTTGCCTGGTACCAGCCAGTCGTATATGTCTGGTATTTTAGCGACGATCCCTGTTTGTATGATTTAACCGTTTTAGAGCCAACCGGTGAAGTATAGACATTGGTCGGCGCTTTTGCGGCAATACCATTTAACGTGTTCGGTTGATCATCGGCATTTTCCACATCGTTTTTGGCGATATAACCGGTTTTCGCTTTTCCGTCGACATAGACAGTTGCCCGGTACCAACTTGAAGTGAAAGTTTGATAGTTTAGTATTGTACCTTGCTGATAGGATTTCAGCACCGCAGAACTAGATGTAGCAGCAGCGTACACATTTGTTTTGCTTTTTAGTCCCACGCCTTCCAGGCTGACTGGTGAGCTTGCACCATTTTCCACATCATTCTTGTAAATATAACCAGTCCTGGCTTGGCCATTGAGATAGACTTTTGCTTTATACCAGTTGGAGGTGAAGGTCTCGTATTGTAAAATCGTCCCCTGTTTATAACTTTTCAGCTGTTTAGAATCGGTAGAGGCTTGTGCGTAAACAGAGGTGCTACTGTAGACCCCAATTCCTTCCAAAACTGATGGAGAGGCTTCTCCATCTTCGACATCACTTTTACTGATATATCCTGTTCTCGCCTTGCCGTTCACATACACTGTAGCTTGATACCACTTAGAAGTGAATGTCCGGTATTGTAAGACTGTTCCATTCCTGTATGCTTTCAGTGTATTGGAATTGCTGTTTGGAGAATCATACACCTTGGTGGAACTTTTCAAACCAACACCCACTATTTCTGTGGGTTCTGGGTCAGCATTCTCTACCTGCTTTTTGCTTATATAACCAGTTTTGGCTTTTCCACGGACATATACAGTGGCCTTGTACCAACCGGAAGTGAAGGTTTTATACTTTAATACTGTCCCTTGTCCATATGATTTTAGAACATCGCTAGTTTCAATTGCTTGTTGATAAACCTTAACTGGATCGGTCAGACTAACACCCAAGAGATTGGCAGGTGAGTTGTCTGCATTCTCTACATCGCTAGCATATATGTAGCCAGTAGTTGCCCGTCCGTTTAAATAAACCGTGGCCTGATACCAGTTTGAAGTAAGCGTTTTGTACTTAAGGATGGTTCCTTTGCTATAAGATTTTAACACTTTAGAAGAATCGGATGCTAAAGCATATACGTTCGTAGTATTCGCTTTTCCGATCCCTTGCAGACTCCTCTGTGGAGATACGGCAGTTTCGACATCCCGTTTTCGAATATATCCAGTCGTCGCTTCCCCGCGAATATAGACGGTTGCCTTATACCAAGAAGTATTATAAGTACTATAACGGAGTAATGTTCCACGCTCGTAAGATTTCAACACCGTCGAACTTGTTGATGTCTTTGCGTAAACAGGTGTTGAATCCTGTATGCCTATGCCTTGTAAATTATCGCCTGGAGCTGCTGAAACAAAGGAAGGGAAGAAGTGAGCACATACCAAAAAGCCAAGCATGTAAGCTGATATCTTAATTAATTTTTTCAATCTCTCTCCCCCATGTAGTGTTGGATCTTGGCTGAGTTACTGACAACGTTTTAGGAAAGATGAGTAGTTAGTAAACTTATATAGTATAACTTCTAGATTATCGTATTCTATTGTTTTCTATTTATAGTAGAGTGATTACATTCCCATTTTACAAAAGGAATCACTTATCAATCCTTTGTGAAATTCATCAGTGTATTTTGTCTATCAATCACCTCGTTTACATAAACGTATAGTTTATTATGGCAAGATTCACTTAAATTGTTAAGGTTATTTTTCCCTATTATTCGACATTTTTTCGAGGACTAAAGTACCTACAAACCTGGATGGAGGAGAAGCAATAGTTTCTCCATTTTGGTTTTAGATTGTATATTAGTAGATTAAACTCAGAATAGAAAAGTGTAACATTTTGTTTCATAAGTTTTACTGCTTTGTACCTACATGATATAATATGAAAATTGATATCATATTCTTGGAGTGGACAGAATGAAAAAGATTTCCGTTATTATACCTGTTAAAAACACGGGTATATATTTAAAGGATTGTATAAATTCCGTTTTGGAACAAACTTATCAAAATTTTGAGATCATCATCATTGATGATGATTCAGAATCAGAAAGTAAACAAATAATCAAATGCCTTGCACTCTTGGATGAACGAGTAAAGGTCGTTACCTTAGAGAAACAAAACGGCGTAGGATTTGCACGTAACAAAGGACTTGAACAAGCAGTTGGGGATTACATTTATTTTTTAGACAGTGATGATTATATTCGCGAGGATACATTGGAAAGCCTGTTAAGGAATGCTGAGGGCTTCTCCATGATTGTCGGGAAAACAAAAATTACTACTACTGATACAATATCGCTTCAAAAAGAAGAACAAAATGTGCAGGAAGATATAAAAGTTGTGGAATCTGCAGAAACTTCAGCCGAGGGTGAAACAAGTAACCTGGAGGAAGATATAACTTCTAAGGATAAAACAGTTCTATATAAGAAAAAAAGGGCGAAATTATTCAAGAACAGGTCAGTACTTAACCGCCTGATTTCCCGCGATTTTATTGAGGAACACGGGTTGCGGTTCACTGACCAAGTAAAGCACCAATCAGACTTGGCTTTTCTTGTCCCTGCTTTGGTAAACCTTGAGCAAGTACTTCTGGTGAAAAACAGTGTCTATTATAAACGCAGGCGAAATGACCCGATTAATAATCCATCCCTAAACCAATCGGAAAGTAGAGAAAAAGTCAGGGATTTTTTACAAGTTTACAATACTTTGCGAGAAACTTATACAGAAAACACTGCCGCAGAAAAATACTTGGATCAACAATTTTTGAACTATTATCGCAAGCAAATCGCGATATTTATCAAAAATCCTTTAAATATTGATGAAATATATGATTTACTAGAATCTGGGGCAAAAAAAGTAGATGCAAATCTCCTGAAAAATAAATCAATCATTCTTCGTAAAGAAATGAAAACCTTGAGAACGAAAGACCTGCCTAAATATAAGTCAGTAATTAAATTCCACAATAATTTAAGGCAAATCCGGAATATGACAAAAAGTAAAAATAAATTTTTTCTAGGATTGTATCGGCTGTTATTCATGAAAATGCCGGTAAAGGACAACGTGGTAGTGTTGGAAAGTTTTCAAGGTAAAAATTACAATGATAGTCCAAAATATATTTATGAATATATGATGAAACAATATCCGGAATATGACTATGTATGGAGCTTGAATGATCTGAGTAAAGTTATTCCCGGCAACCCAAAGAAAGTAAAAAGGTTAAGCCTTCGTTATTATTACAATATAGGACGGGCCAAGTATTGGATAAGCAATGCCCGGATGCCCAATTACTTGAATAAACGGCAGGAAACAACCTATCTACAGACTTGGCACGGAACACCGTTGAAAAAATTGGCTGCTGATATGGGTGAGGTTAGTATGCCGGGAACCAATACTGTTAAATACAAGCGGAATTTCGTTCGGGAAGCAGGCAAATGGGATTATTTAGTCTCGCCAAATAATTACTCTTCAAAGATATTTAAGAGAGCTTTTCAATTTCAAAATAAAATGTTGGAAACGGGATATCCTCGAAATGATATCCTCTCAGCCCCCGATAAGGAAAAACTACAAAAAGACCTTAAAAACCAACTGAATTTGCCGCAAGAAAAAAAAGTCATCTTGTATGCGCCGACCTGGCGGGATAATGAATTTTTTGAACGGGGCAAGTATAAATTTAACCTTCAATTGGATTTAGAGCAAATGAGATCTCGATTGGGTGATGACTATGTTGTTGTTCTTAGAATGCATTACCTTATAGCGAATCAATTAGATATAAGTGAATTTGAGGGATTTGCCTATGACTTTTCCAAATATGACGATATAGGTCATCTTTATCTAGTATCTGATATATTGGTTACGGATTATTCTTCCGTATTTTTTGATTATGCTAACTTAAAAAGACCGATTCTTTTTTACACCTATGATTTGGATGTTTATAAAGATACTTTGCGCGGTTTCTATTTTGATATTGAAAATGAGGCTCCGGGTCCGCTTTTGAAAAACACAGAGCAAGTAATTAAAGCACTCGAAAACATCGATTCACTGAGTGAAGATTATGCAAAACGTTACCATGCGTTTTATACAAAGTTTTGTGCATGGGATGAAGGGAATGCTGCTGAAAAAGTTGTTCAGCAAGTGTTCAACAAATAGGTAATGCAGTAAATACAGGACTGAAAGGAAATCAGTCCTGTTATTTTTGATTAATCCAGCACTAGTTTTTCATTTTACTTAACGCTAGCTGATAGATAAAATGACGATAAGAAGTGTTAAAGGAGAAAAAATCATGGCTTTCTTGTTTGCGTCACTTTACAATATAATGAAAAGAATATATGTAAGAATATATCGAATACTGTTTTGCATGATGACCAAGCTTCCCCCTAATAAAAACTTGGTGGTATTCGAAAGCTTTTTGGGAAAGCAATACAGTGACAATCCAAGGGCGATTTATGAGTATATGAAAGAGCATGACATGGACTTTACTTTTTACTGGAGTGTTGATAAACGGAATGAACACCTGTTTCAGGGAAGAGGCTTGAATACGGTCAGAAGACTATCGCTTAGATGGCTGTTGATCATGCCGCGCGCCAAATATTGGATTACCAATAGCAGACTGCCTTTGTGGATACCAAAGCCGAAGCATACAACCTATGTCCAAACCTGGCATGGTACACCATTGAAAAAACTAGCGGCGGACATGAGGGAAGTCCATATGCCGGGTACAACGACAGAAAAATATAAACGCAATTTCACGGAAGAAGCAGCTAAATGGGACTATCTCGTGTCACCTAATCAGTATTCTAGTGAAATCTTCCGAAGAGCGTTTCGCTTTAATAAGACTATGATTGAATCGGGTTACCCGCGAAATGACTACTTGTACTATGCCAATACTACGGAAACCATTAAGGACTTAAAGCAAAAATATGATTTACCTTTAGACAAGAAAATCGTCCTTTATGCGCCGACATGGAGAGATAACCAATTCCATAAAAAAGGCCGCTATAAGTTTGACAACTCACTTGACTTGTCAAAAATGAAAGAAGAACTGGGGTCGAAGTATATTCTCTTGCTGCGCATGCATTATTTAGTTGCGGAGAACCTGAATCTGTCTGATTATGAAGGTTTTGCATATGACTTCTCTAGGCATGAAGATATTCGTGAACTATACTTGATGGCTGATGTCCTGGTTACCGATTATTCATCTGTGTTCTTTGATTATGCGAATTTACACAGGCCGATCATTTTTTATGTATATGACATTGATGAATATAGAGATAAATTAAGGGGTTTTTATTTCGATATTGAGGAGCAGGCCCCTGGTCCTCTGGTAAAAACGACCGAAGGAGTTATCGACGAAATAAATCGAGCGAGAGAAGTGGATGTAACTACAGATAAAATTTATCAGGATTTCTACCAGCGTTTTTGCGGTTTGGAATCTGGTGATGCTGCAAAGCAAGTGGTGGATATTGTGTTTGAAGACAATTAACGTAATTATGTTATTAAAACTAGCTAAAGAAGTATAATCCGTAATGATGGAAGAACTGTTGCGGTACTAGGTTGTTTTTTTTCATTGACCTTAGTATAATTTGATAAGTATTTGAACAGCTAGAACTATTTGAGGAAGGAATACCTTATGAAATCAGCAATGATAGTGTTAAAGGAACAAATTCAACACTTCTTCTTAATCAGAAGGTTATCGTTATATGAAATAAAAAGTGCTAATCAGGGTAATTACTTGGGAGTTCTTTGGGAAATAATAAATCCACTAATTCAAATAGCCATATACTGGTTTGTATTTGGATATGGTCTTAGGGATCGGGCTGACATTCAAATGGCCGAGATAGAAGTGCCCTTTGTCCTATGGATGGTGGCAGGATTCATTGTTTGGTTCTTTTTTTTCCAATCCACTATTCAAGGCTCTAAGTCAATTTATAAACGTTTACGAATGCTCTCTAAGATGAATTTCCCAATGAGTGTCATTCCGAGTTTCGTTATTTTTTCGCAACTGTACATCCATTTAATCATGATTGTTATCACGATGATTTTTTTCAATGTCTCGGGTTTCTCGATTAATATTTATTATTTGCAACTAATTTACTTTGCTTTTGCGACGTTTGCATTCACTTACGCACTGTCTTTGATCACATCTACTCTTTCTACCATAGTGAGAGATTTGCATATGCTTTTGGCATCTGCATTAAGGATGGTGTTGTATTTATCGGGAGTTTTATGGCCTATAGCTACTATAGACATGCCTTCAATCCAATTTATTATGAAGTTGAACCCTTTGTATTATGTCATATCAGGATACCGTGCCGCATACGTAGGATCAGAATGGTACTTTATCAGCCAATGGGAATACACTATCTATTTTTGGATATTGACTTTCGTATTGCTTATAATCGGTTCAACTTTGCATATTAAATTCAGAAGACATTTTATAGACTTTCTCTAAAGAAGGGAATAATATGGAAAAATCAATTATAGTTAAAAATGTTTCCAAAAAGTATAAGTTGTACAACAACTCAAGAGAACGGATATTTGATTTGATTTTGCCCAAAAATTACGGTGAGGATTTTTATGCACTTCATGATGTAAACTTTGAAGCGGAAAAAGGTGATGTAGTCGGTTTTGTTGGTGTAAATGGTTCTGGGAAATCAACCCTTTCCAATATAATCGCAGGGATAGTGCCCGAGACGTATGGGGAAGTATATTTAAACGGGCAAGCTTCCTTGATTGCTGTTTCATCTGGATTGAAGAAAGAACTTACCGGTAGGGATAATATCGAGTTGAAATGCCTGATGCTCGGATTTTCAAAAAAAGAGATCAAAGCAATGGAACCTGATATTATAGAGTTTGCAGAACTTGGAAAGTTCATTGACCAACCAGTAAAGTCCTATTCAAGCGGAATGAAGTCACGCTTAGGATTTGCAATTTCTGTCACGATTGATCCTGATATTTTGATTATTGACGAGGCTTTATCAGTTGGAGATAAGGCTTTCGCTGAAAAAAGCCTAGAAAAGATGAATGAATTTAAAGAAAAGGGCAAAACAATGATCTTTGTCAGTCATTCCATTGGTCAAATGAAGAGATTCTGTCAAAAAGTGCTTTGGCTGGAATACGGAAGAGTGAAAGATTATGGAACAGTTGAGGAAGTAATGCCAAAATATGAAGAATTTTTAAAGACTTTCAAGAAAATGTCCAAAAAGGAAAAACAGAAACATCGTGAGAATGCTTTGGAGAGCGCCCATAAACAACTGATGAAATCCGAATAATTTTGTTAGCGTAAAACGCCGCCACTTGTGGTGGTGTTTTTAATTGGATATATCTATCTTTGCAATAGCAAAATATTAATTGTCGAAGTGAAGGTTTAATGGCATAATAGTACAGGTATAATACTGTGATAATCTGCTTGATAATATCCTTTTCTATTCATACCCATTAGTTATGAGATTTGATAAATGAATCTGTATAACTAGATTTGAAAGGTTGTTTATTGTGTTGAAAACAAATAGCCATGTATCCATTATGGATATACCTTTCCTCAATTTGACCCAGCAGCAGCTGCTTGAAAAACATCTTTACCCTAGAATAACTGAGGAAAAGAAAACCTATATTGTCACTGCCAATCCTGAAATTGTAATGAAAGCGAAAGAAAATGAGAAATATAAAGGTATGGTTAAGCAGGCTGACTTTATTATTCCTGATGGAACTGGCATTGTGATGGCTTCAAAGTTAATCAAGCAGCCGATTCAGGAACGTGTTGCCGGTTTTGACTTGATGACTCATCTTATCGGTTACGCAGAAGATCAGCAACTGAGTTGCTTTTTTTTAGGTGCTTCAGAAGAGGTAAGTAAAAAAATGGTTGAACGATTAAAAACACTTCATCCATATTTGCATATCGCAGGAAGGCATCATGGCTTTTTTGAACTGGAAGACCGTACAGTCATAGAAGAAGTATTGGATAGCCGACCTGATTTAATATTTGTAGCACTAGGTTCCCCAAGACAGGAAGAATGGATAACGAAATATTTTAATGAATTTGATAAAGGACTGTTTATGGGGGTAGGAGGGAGCTTTGATGTAATTGCGGGAGAAGTTAAAAGAGCTCCTAAATTGTGGGTGAATCTTCAACTAGAGTGGCTTTATCGAACGATAAAGCAGCCATTTAGGTGGAAGCGAATTCTGAAAGTATTTGAGTTTATGTTTCGGATAATACTAAAAAAATACTAATAGTAAATAGGCCGGCGTTTGCCGGCCTATTTAGTTAAATATGGGTGATTTCCTGATAGATACGTTTACAGTTATCTTGATCTACTTGAGAAAAAATTAAGTATTTCTTCTCTGACACGGATGAATGCTCTTGGAAGTTATCTGCTAAATAGTGTTCAATAGCATCCACCATTTGTTCCTCTGTCCGGCAGATGTCCCCTAGAAAAGTTTCTTCAATCGGACGTAGAATGCCGTCCCGGAAAAAGGAATCGGCATCAAAGTGATAAAAAATTACCGGTTTCGCCATGAAATTAAAATCAAAGGATACAGACGAGAAGTCAGTAATCATCAATTTGTTTTCCATGATCAAGTCCTGTACATTTTTCTCTCCGAGCTTCAACACATTGATACGGTCACAGGCAAGGCCGCTGAAATGATCGATAAACTGCTGCATGCGGTAATGTGGATATAGGTTCAATTTGACATCATATTGTTCCAGTAATTCACGAAGCCTGCTATTATTCAGTAAATTGTTGTATCTACAGAAATATTCGGACTCTAAAAAGTCGTCCTCTGTTTTCAACCACTCCCGCCAGGTTGGTATAACAAGAATCGAACGATCCTCGTGATGTTCGGTCAACAGGTTGTCGAAACGAGAGAGACCGGTTATCTTCACTTCACTGTCCTTATACCCCATTTTGTTCATGACCAGTTTCTTTTCCGGTTCCGAGCTGACACATACCATATGAAATGGATATTTGTAGTATTGGCGATGGTACTCAACGTTCTTTCTGCCCAACACGCCATGCTGTAGGAAGATTCGCCTTCCTTTTTTAAATGATCGCAATTCCGCTCCTTTAGCCGGCAAGAAGTAATCTGGATCATGAGAACCGATAAAAGCAGATGCAAGCGCGGCCATGCGTAAGTGTTCCGCTGATCCGTTATACAGAACGTTACCCAAATCTGCAATGTTCCGTATATCCTCTGAATCGCGGTCAATCACATAATAAACCTCTTTTTCCGGGTAATGGAGCCGGCAATATTTAAAGAAATGATAACCGGTATCCTGGGCAGTATCGGGACGTTCCCCGACCAGCCAGATATCCCGGTGGCGATTTCGAAAACGGTCGATATATTGACCGTACTTCAAATAGTGCAATTTTTCTTCAGAAAAAGATATAGATTCTATTTTAAGGTTTCCACGCGGTGTGTAGGTCAAGTAATTTCTTATATAGTAACCATCATAAGGAACAGTGCTCTCTCTTAAAATTTCATCTTTATAATAAGTGTATTGTTGTGCACCTAACTTTCTTTCCCGAACAATACCATTATAATGAAGTTCAACAAATAGATCATAAATCTCTTTGTCCTCGGTTTTTAAGTGCGTATATATTTGTTCAAGCGGAACACTGATATCAAATCCTGCAAACCGGTAATCATATCGGTCGGATCGGAGCCGCTTTGCGGTATTAGAGGGCAATGGCAATTTTATTTCTTCTTCCGTTTCCCGTTCCCGAATAATCAGGAAACGATCAATTGCGTCTGGCTGATCAAAATGGACTGTATCCAGATAGGCATACCCTTTTAGCTGTAAGTGACCATCTTTGAGATTGAACCGCTGTAAATCTCGCTGTACGGTCAGTTCTGTCAAAGACACCGAAAGATGATTCTTCACAGTCGGGTAATAAAATGCCTGGTATATGGTAGAGTGTTGGAACTGAATACGCGAGTCATATGCTATTGTTCCCGACTTGACGCGTAAGCGGAACAAATGCTTCTCCCCGTATATTTTTAACTGTAAATAGGCATCCCAACGTATACTGTCGATATCTTCAAATGGAATGATGTCCCGGTAGTTGAACGGGAATTCAAATAAAAACCCTTCTGATGCCGGATCAAGCTGGACGTCTATTGGGAAATAATGAAATTCATCTGTATTCCGCTGACGCAAAGCGATTTGCATGGGCGTATCGTTGTCGTGCTTGTTCAACAAATAACTTCTAAGAGTACCGTGCATATGCACGGTCCAATCGTTCACCAGGGCACTTTCCAGTCCGCGGATCCGGATGAAGGCCATTCTGCTTCTGGAAGACAAAGATCCTTTTTTTGTCATATAGGTGCGTAATTCCCTGGATTCTTTATCGGTTTGGTAGTATAAGGGATCCTGGTAAGCAAGAACTTTGCTGTTTTTCACTTTTATCCTGAACTTTTGGCCGCTTGCCAAAAGGAAATAGTAATCCCAGGTCCCTTTGGGATAGTCTTTTCCGGAAAAAGTCGCCATTGCTTCCCATCTGCCATCGTTCAACCATGTTATCGGCCGGTAATAATGGAAAGTAGAGTCCCTTTTTTGTATGAGCAGTTGGATATGCTGCTTGTCCTCGTGGAAAAAGTCCGCCCAGCCTTCTAGCTTCAAGCTGCTTTGCATGGTCGTAACTTTGTCGACAAAGTTAGGAACCTGATATAGTTGATTGTCCAGAATGGTATCCTTCGCCTGCAGGCTGACATTTCCATTTACCGTGATGTAAGGTTCAATAATCAGGTTTCCCTCTACTTTTTTATTGGCAAAGCTGTAAATTTCTTTGCGAAAAGATTTAGTGGGAGGAAGACGGTACAACTTATCTTTATCCACTAAATAAAACGCCCACTTTCCTGTCTTGGAAAAGTCAGGAAGTTCTTCCGCTGCAAGAGAAGCATTCATTTGATGCTCGTAACGATCATTTAAGAAATGGGAGAGGGAAAAGTAATATTCCGTATTCTCTTCCTCCATGCTTCTTAAAAGCAAAGTTGCCTCTGAATAGGTTTGGTTCTTCTTACTGCGATTTGTCAATTCTACTTTCAATCGATTTCCCTCAAAATAGAGGGAAGAAATACGGAAGGGATGAGAACGCAATTTTCTGATTTGGCGTTTTGCTTGCTTGTAAATGAATTTTTTTCCTTTATGTAACTTCGCTAATTTTCTCATCATCTGATTTCCTTTCTTTACACAAATCCCTTAGGTTCAGTATCTTGTCTTTTCCCATATTTTATTCGTTGTAAACTCCGTCAATGTGTCTCTTTTAAAAGGAAGAAAAAGAACTAATTTATCGGTAAAAAATAGTAAAAAAATAACCGCAGATAAGCCATTTTGCTTACCCGCGGTTATTGGATTAGTAAGTTGATTCTGTATCCGAGTCGTCGTATTGATTATTTTGCTCCTCCTGATTAGGATCAGAATAGGAGTCAGTACCATTAGTCCCGTCTTGAGTTGGTTCATCAGTGGATTGATAGGATTCATTTTGATAGTCATTGTTTCCATTTACATTATCACCCGGATGATCAGTACTTTCCAATTCGAGATGGTTACGCAATTCGATTCGTTTATTTGCTACATCAGTTTCGTCCAGTTGGTAATAGTAAATGCCGTCAATCATTGAATCCTGCCCTTCGAGATTAAGCGTTTCTACATCTAAACTGCCGCTCGTGCCATAAGAAATGAAGCTTTTCATTTCGCTAAAACGCATATTCGTAGACATGTTGTTTCCGACCGCTTCCATGATGTCATCATATTTTGTTATCGATCCAATATTGGCAGCTTTCTTTATGACTGCTTTGATTATTTCCTGCTGCCTTTTACCACGTTCCAAGTCATTATCTTGCTTTCTCGTTCTGGCCAAAGCAAGCGCTTCTTCTCCGTTCAAGCTTTGCTCACCAGGATATAAGTGAATGGCATCCGCTTTATCATTAGAGTCTTGTTCATACATTTCATAAGGAACATCGACATTAATACCGTTTAATGCATCTACTACATCGATGAAGGCTTCAAAATCCATTTTTACGTAGTAGTCTACTGGAATGTCCAGCAGACTTTCTACAGCTTCAATGGATGCTTTTGGACCACCATATGCATGGGCGTGATTAATCTTGGTGTTATAACCAACTTCTGGAATATACACATAGGAGTCCCGCGGAATGCTTAATAGCTTGACGCTTTTGTCATCCTTATTAAGAGTTGCCAGCATTAAAGCATCAGAACGCGAACTTCCTTCATTGTTCCGTTTGTTACTTTCATCTACACCTATGAATAAAACTGACACATTGTCTACATCCGGATCTACTTCCTTATCTCGAAGGTCAGATTTGTCTCTACCATCATCTTCATAGGAATCGCTGACAACTTGATCCGCTTTATTATACAAGTGAACTCCATAAGCTGTAGTAGCTCCAATTAAAATGAAAATCGGCATCAGTATAAATAAAAGGCGTCTCCGCTTTTTTATTTTTCGTTTCCTTACTCTTCTTCTTTGGGTATTGTTTTCCATTCACTAGTCTCCTTATTAATAGAGCTCATCTTCAATAACACACTAACTTTTATTTTACAACGAAATACGACACTAGTAAATTGAATTTTTATGTAAAAAGTATGTAAAAGTAATAGAACAGCAGAAAGTGCGCAATCAAAAGCGACCGAGGGGGACAGTCCCCCAACACAATAACACTGCGGCTCGTTATAGTGGTAGAGCGTTGGCGGACAGTCCTTTTAATAGAGAAGACTATTTTAGAAAGACAGCACCTACCTTTCTACTTCCCACGATTATGGAAGTGAAAGGAGGTGAGCGGCATGGCTGACACACAAAAGGTCGATTCCCGGTTGCAGCTGGTCTTTCAAGACGGTGTGGACGGGGAAAGCGGAGATCCAATTCTGAAAAACAAAACCTTCAACAATGTGAAAACAGCGGCGACTGCTGACCAATTGATGGCTGTTTCCACAGCTTTGGTCGATTTGCAGCAACGCGAACTCTATTCGATTAAACGAAACGACAGCTCGCTTATTATTGAATAGGTAGTCGCCATTTAGTAGTTTTCCGATTTCTCAATCGAGAGAGGAGGTGGAAACATGAAAAAACTGGAGCTTAAATTCTTGAATGAAGAGGATAAAACAGTGACGATTTCCCTTGATCAGCCGGTGGAACCAGCTGATCCGGCCGCTGTCAATGCAGCCATGGACGAAATTATCGCTCAAAACGCTTTCTTTTCTTCTGGCGGTGACCTCGTCAGCAAGAAAAGTGCCCGCATAGTCGAGCGAAACGTAGAAGAAATCGAATTATAATCCACAAGTGCAAGGGAGCGGTCACCGACCGCTCCCTTTTCTATCAAGGAGGGGCACAGAAACTCTTAAACGAATCAATGGGGTCAGTCCCCATGAACGTTCGATCTGACTAGCAAGACACCTATAATGCCTGATGCGGGCGGGTTTTGCTTATGAAGGGACAGTCCCTCTCGATGTCATACCTTGTCGAATACCTGTATTTGGGGTCAGTCCCCACGGAAGGGAGGAGAAAGTGTGGAGACGTGGTTATCTTTGGTGACGGATGTCGGTTTTCCTGCAGCGGTGACGTTTTACTTGCTTCATCGTATTGAAGGGAAGCTGAATACGTTGATCGAATCAATCCATGCCTTGCCCGGAAAATTAAAATGATAAAATTCCACCAATTCAAAAACCGTCGGCTATTACTACTGCCGGCGGTTTTTCCAACCTATTCCTTTCAACCTCAAGAGCGGAAAAATTTAATTGGAAAACCTTATAAAAAGGAATAAAATAGAAAGAAAGACTTGTAAAAAAGAGGATGCGTATGAACAAATCACTTAAAGAAGCCATGCTTTACGTTGTTTATTACACATTAGCATTTTTTATCAGTATAGCGCTTTTTACGCAAATTGGAATCGGTGTAATCATGTTGGATGCCCCCCAATCCATCAGTATAAACTATTTGATTGGGATGATTATAGCTTCATTTATCATTTTAGGAACTATGGCCTTTTTGGCATTGTGGAAAAGGGGATACGCTCTATGTCTAACTGGTGTATCATTGTTTTTATTCTATCTAACAAGCGGATTGCTTTTTGATTTACCTTCCATGAGTCAATGGCAAGGAGTAAACACCCTTCAGATTTTGCTGGTGGGCACTTGTGTTATAGCTATAATCATTAACGCCACAAAAGTGACCAGGAAAATGATACTTAAAAAGAACTTTGCTTGATTTTGAGTGGAGACAGGGGAAACCAGAATAAACTATCAACACCATAAACGCACAGTATATTTTGCGCACCGGCCAGGACAAAAGTAGTAATAAACGACAACTATATCTTAAAGGCAATGGTGTCGTGTTTTTCATTTCGCCAAAAAAACCGCTAGTTTCAGCATTATTACCATTAAATAATTTATCTACCACTACTTCATCGCGGAAGGATAATATTTACAAGCCTATATCATTTGCTCTTTCTGCCCAATATCCTATATTCTAGAGAAAGAGACCAATTAATTAAGGTGGTATTCCTTTGAAACACGAGTTGGAGTATATTGGGAAAAAAGTAGTCAATATGCATCATGAATTAGCGGGGAATCTGGAAAAGATTATGGATGATGATTACACGAACAGCCTTGTAAACGCAGGAATGCCTGAAGAGGATCGTACAGAGTTCCGGGCTGAGCTGCTTAAGTACCTCGGTGAATCCTTATTTAAAGGACCAGAAACCATGTTACCGTCGGTAGAAGATTGGGGCAGGCGTGTTTCCGATTTTGCGATTCGCTATAATGTCAAATTGAGTGATGCATTGCGGGCGGTCTCCTTTTACCGTAGGGAAATATGGAATGCTGTCACCAGGGAATTGGAAAGTCGGCAATTTGCTCCGATTACCATGTTGGATGTTTCAAAGATCATTGATCCATTGCTTGACAAAGTTAGTGCTGTGATTGGAAACGTTTATGAGGAACATAACGACCGTCTTATGAAGGTTGCTTATAGCGCCTTGGAGGAATTGTCTGTTCCTGTCGTTCCAGTTGCCCCGGGAATTGCTGCTGTTCCAATTGTGGGAGAAATCGATACCCACCGTGCACAGCTGATTACAGAGATTGTATTAAAAGAAGGAACGAATCTCGAACTTGACTATGTGATATTGGATATTTCCGGTGTCCCGATGATCGACACGATGGTATCCGATCAAATCTTTCAAATCTTAAAGGCGCTCAGTTTAATTGGCATCAAGGCGATTATCACGGGTATACGCCCGGAGGTTGCACAAACAATCGGCAATCTTGGTCTTGACTACAAAGGAGTAACCACGAGGGCGACATTGCAACAAGCGTTAGCCGAATTAGGATTCAAACAAGTGACATCTCCTGAAAAATAAAATACTAACGACAAAAGGGACTTTCTCGTTTTAATACTGGGGACAGTCCCTTTTTGGCGTTTTGAAGCTCTAGAAGCTTTAGGAGGGACTGACCCTCCCATACCTCAAATGGGATGCACAAATAAAGTAAACCTTGTTATATCAACTTTTACGGTTGTGAAGGTCTGTCCCCATTCCAGCATCTCGTTGTGAAACCTTGATCAGAGGGACAGTCCCCCGCGCGCATCAAAGGAAAGAGAACCACCCTTATGGGGACTGTCCCCTCCAAGCTTCACCCGAACCAGCCTTTTTTCTTGAACCAGGTGATCATCCCCACTGTAATAATAAACATGACGACCAAGGAGGCGTAATAGCCATACTGCCATTCCAATTCGGGCATGTTGACAAAGTTCATTCCATAAATCCCTGCAATGAATGTCAATGGTGCAAAAATAGAAGTGATGACGGTCAGCACTTGGATAACTTTGTTTTGTTGATAAGAGTTGACTGAAATAAAATTGTCCCGGATATCATTTGTGATTTCCCGGTTGGAAGCCACCATTTCGGACAGCTTCATCAAATGATCGTAAATGTCGGCAAAGTACTCTCGCCGTTCGCGGATTCCTTCCAGACGATGGGAGCTTAACATCCGGTAAAATAAATCTCTGATAGGATTGATGGTATGGCGCAGCCGCAACAGTTCATGCCGCAAATCGAACAGTTGGTCGAGCAGGACATCCATTGGCTTGTCCTCCGGATTTTCTTCGACTTGATTGATCAGGTCCTCCAAGTGATAAACAATCGGAAAGAAATTATCGACGACCTTGTCCAATACCTCATAAAAGACCCGATATTCATCCCAGCCAGTCAAATCTTGCTGCTGCATTAGCCTGTCCCATACCTGCTGTACCTCGGTAGAATCCCAATGATGAAAGGTGACGACGTAATTACTTCCAATAAAAAAATCAATTTCACGCTGTTCAAGGCTTTCTTCACGAATGGCATGGGTGACGAAAAAAGAGAAATCGTCATAGTAGTCCAGCTTGGGCCGCTGCAAACTATGAATACAATCTTCAATGGCGAGTGGGTGAAAATGTAAAGCGGTATCCAGCTGGTTGATTTCTTCGGAGTCCGGTTCACTGAAGTCGATCCACCACCACTTATATTGGGAAAAATCTACATCTGCTATTTCGATGTTGGTCAATTTTTGGTTTTCTTCGGTCACTGCAACGATTTTAATCATATAAGGGCTCCTTTAATAATGTGAAAGTTCCTCTACTCCTTAGTATAAACTGATTTGCCGAATCACTAAACGCCGAATTGGCTGTCTCTATTGATGACATACCCGAAAATCTATGACATAATGTACTTGTTGAAAATTGCAACAGAAACAGAAGAAGAGGGATAATCATGATTAAAGCAATGGTGATTGCTCCATATCCTGGTTTAGCAGAAACAGTCAAGCAACTTCGACAACAAGAGACAGAACTTACCATAGATATCGGAATCGGAAACTTAGAGGAAGGGTTGAAATTGGCCCGCCAGGCGGAAAAGGACGGGTACGATTTGATCATCAGCCGGGGTGGTACGGCTTCCTTGATCGAAGAAGAAGTGTCGATACCAGTTATCCATATCGATGTGACAGGTTATGACATGCTCCGGGTGTTTACTTTGGTTCGCGGTATGGAAGCAGGCGTGGCAATGGTCGGGTTCCCGAATATTTCACAGGGGGCCGCAACGATCTGTAATATTCTCGAGTATGATATCAAAATGATTACAATCGGAAGCAGCGAGGAAGTGAACAGTCACCTGCAAGCATTGAAGCGGGCTGGCTATGCCGTGGTAATGGGGGATGTTGTCACTGTCCAGACGGCAGAACAGGTCGGATTACGAGGCATTCTCATTACATCCGGCAAGGAAGCGGTATTGGCTGCATTCAACGAAGCAAAGCGGATTTACCGGTTGTTCAGCAAAGTGAAAAAACAGACTTCGCATTTAAGGGATGCATTTGAGTCATTGCCTGCTGCCATGGTAATGGCCAAACCCGACGGAGAGATCGTGTCCAACAATCGCATGTTTTCTGAAACGGTTCTCGATCGGGAACTTTTCCAGTCGGAATATATCTTGAAGATGTTGAATAAAACGAACCATCAACAAACAGAACAATCTGCTGTAATCGAAAGCAAAGCACATTCCTATTTTGTGCAGACCTTTCCAATAAAAAATGATTCACTCGTTGGCATCCTGCTTCGTCCTTCCTTTTTATCCAAAGCAACGGAACAAGCGATTCAGATTAAAAGCAATCCGGCTCACATACCGATAATCGGGAGTAGCCCCTTTGCTCAAAACGTAAGAGAGTGTGTGCAAAGGTATGCTGGGCTGGACGAATCAATTTGGATTGCCGGTGAAAAGGGTACCGGGCGGGAAACAGTAGCCCAGGCAATTCACTTTGAACGATTTGGACAGGAGGCACCAATGATTGTCATCGATGGTAGTCGGGTCACCGAGAAGGATTTGCATCTATTGGAAAGCAGAGCCTCGATTACAGAGTTGAAGAGAGGAACCGTTTTATTAAAGCAAACGGAAAACCTGCAGACGGGCGCTCAACAGATGCTGTTACAGCTGCTACATCGAAAGCCGGAACAAATATCGGTGGTCGTCATGGGGGATATAAAAACCGCAGTTGAACGTTTGGATAATAAACTCTTTCAGCACCTTGCAGACACAACGCTGCATTTGCTCCCTTTGCGGGAAAGAAGACAAGACATTTCGGCTTTCGTCCAATACTTTTTGTCCGAATTTCATGCAAATCAAGGCAGCGATACGCTTGGTATCAAGCAGGAAGCAGTCCGTACATTGCAGCAGTATGATTGGCCGGGAAACATGGACCAATTGAGATTGGTTGTCCGAGAACTAAGCATGCGGACAAATGGGTATTACGTTGATCCAGATATCATTCCGACTGTCCTCCAGACGCATGCCGGACTGGCTGCTCCAGAAGGGGCGTCCGTCATTCCTGTCCAAGGAACGTTGGCTGATATGGAACAGCAAATCATGCAAAAGGTGTTAGCGGAAGAAGGAATGAATCAATCGAAGGCGGCAAAAAGATTAGGAATCAATCGATCGACGCTTTGGCGTAAGCTTAACCATTGAGCTTACGCTGTTTTGTTGCAAAATTAAACGGTAAGGAATACAAAATACGGCAATTTTCGTCAAAAAATCCACAAAAGGTGTTGCTTTTTGTAACTTATTGCATTAATATAATAACTGAAAACGCTTTATAGCAATTATATTTGTTTAATTTTGAAACATTCTTGTTAAAATGGGGGAGGAAGAAAAATGCAAATTAAAGCAACGCTAGATCGAATTCCAGGAGGCATGATGGTCGTTCCGCTACTATTAGCGGCTGTCCTAAATACATTTGCTCCTGACTTACTAAGAATCGGTAACTTCACACAGGCACTGTTCGTGGATGGAGCAAGTACCTTGATTGCACTGTTCCTATTATGTACTGGGGCACAAATCAACTTCCGCAATGTCGGAGTCAGTCTTGGGAAAGGTGCAACACTGCTAACGACAAAATGGGTTGTCGGTGCAGCATTCGGCTTACTTGCCTATGCACTGGCTGGAGACAACGGACTGTGGCTCGGAATAGCACCGATCGCAATCATCGCTGCAATGACCAACAGCAACGGTGGTTTGTATATCGCCATCGTCGGTCAATACGGCAACAAAACAGACCGTGCTGCTTATTCTTTGTTGGCATTAAATGATGGACCGTTTTTCACGATGGTGGCCTTGTCTATTTTCGGAGCGATGGGATTTGTGGATGGTATGTTCTCCTTGCAATCCTTTATCGCGGTACTTCTGCCTATCCTGGTTGGTATGGCTTTAGGTAACTTGGACCCAAATATGCGTGATTTCCTAGATAAAGGAAGCTCGATGCTGATTCCATTCTTCGCCTTTGCGCTTGGTATGGGGATCGATTTCGGTAAAATCATTGAAGGTGGATTGACAGGTATCGTGCTTGGTTTGATGACTGTATTCCTTACAGGAACTATTTCTTACTTTGTATTTAAAGCGTTTAAGTGGAACCCGATTGTCGGAGCTGCGGAAGGTTCTACTGCTGGAAATGCGGTGGCCACTCCAGCTGCAATCGCAGCAGCCAATGCCAGCTTTGCCAGTGTAACAGATCTTGCGACGGTACAAGTTGCAGCATCCACTGTAACAACAGCAATTTTATTACCGATATATATCGCATTTTTAGTAAAACGACTGGAGAGAAAGGGAGTCAACCTTCCTGGAGATTACGAAGAGAAGGAAACCTCTTCAAAAGAAGCTTCCATCTCTGCATCTTAAGAACGGGGGATTAGTATGGCACAAGTGATCGGGATTATCGCAGACGATTTAACCGGCGCCAACGACAGCGGCGTCCAGCTAACAGAAAAAGGCATCGAAACGTCTGTGTTGTTTGATATCCCAGAGCATCAGGAAAACGTGGATAAAGGCATTGTCATTGATACCAATTCCCGGGCGCTAAACCGGGAAGATGCCTACAACGTAACCAAAAAAGCAGCGAATTTCTTGAAAGATTCAGGTTATCAGCACATTTATAAAAAAATGGATTCTACGTTACGCGGCCATATTGGGACAGAACTGGAAGCTGTACGGGAAGTGTTTCAACCGGAGTTTGTCATCGTAGCTCCGGCTTTTCCCCCTTACGGCCGAACGACTGTAGACGGCCATCATTACGTCAAGGGCGTCAAGATTTCGGAGACGGAAATTGCACAGGATCCCAAGCATCCCGTAACCGAGTCTTATATTCCGGCAATCATCGAAGAGGAAATCGGCGCACCTGTCGGAGTGATCAAGTCCGATGAATTGCGTAAAAGCTTTGTTTCCTGGGTCGAAAAAATAAAACAATTCAGGGCAGAGCACGTGCAGTACATTGTTTGTGATGCCGAAACACAAGCCGACCTGCAAGCCATCGTAGAACGCATGGTATTGTTGGCTGACAGCATTGTCTGGGCCGGTTCAGCCGGACTTGCAGAAGTGCTGCCGCTTGTTCTCAAGCTCGGTGATCAAACCGTCACCAAAATGGTCCCGCATTCTAAACAGGTGATGACCGTCTGTGGCAGTTTATCAGAAGTTACCCAGCAGCAAGTACACTATGCCAAGGATCAGGAAAATGTTGCGCCTGTCAAAATCGACACGATGCAAATTTTTTCCGACAATTGGCAGCGCCATGCGGCACACTATGTACAAGTGAGCGGATCTGCATTGGACCAAGGCAAGGACATTGTGCTTTTTGTTCCATCCAATCAGCAAATCCGTGAACAGGTGAAGCAACTGGGGCTAGAACTGGGACTTAGCAAAAATCAGATCGGAGAACGAATTTCGGAAGCCGTCGGCCAGGTTGTTTCAATTGTTGCTGAACAGCACCCAAACCTGACTGGCTTTATTCTGACCGGCGGCGATACCGCCAAAGAAACCGCCCGCCACTTAGGCGCAGTCGGCTTCCGATTAATCAAACAAATAGAAGCAGGAATTCCTCTTGGAACTTTGATTGGAACCAACAGGGAAATTACAGCAGTGACTAAAGCAGGCGCCTTCGGGAAAACAGAATCGATTTACCGAGCCATGCAGGAACTGAAAGGAGTCTTACATGATGAGCAAGAAGCCAATCGTCGGTATAACTATGGGTGATGCCGCAGGTGTCGGCCCGGAAATTATCGTAAAAAGTTTACAAAAGCAAGAAGTATATGAAAATGCCCACCCGTTTGTCATCGGAGATGCCAAAATGTTGGAACGGGCAGCAAAAGTGCTCGACACAGAAATTACTATTAAACGAGTGAACGAAGCAGAAAATTTTGAAGACACCACTTTCGGCGAAATTGCCTGCTACGATCTTGATATTTTGTCGAAAGACCTGCCGTTCGGGCAAGTTTCTCCGGAAGCAGGACACGCAGCATTCGAATATTTAAAAACGGCAATTGAACTGGCCAACGCCGGTCGCATCGATGCGATTTGTACCGCGCCTTTGAACAAAGAAGCACTGCATAAAGGCGGCCATGTTTACCCAGGCCATACCGAGATACTTGCGGAATTGACCGGCACCAAGGATTTCTCCATGATGCTTTCATCACCAAAGCTGAAAGTAATTCATGTTACCACGCACGTCGGTCTGATTGACGCCATCAACATGATCGAGCCGGAGCGCGTTTATCACGTTATCCGTCTTGCTCATGAGACGCTAAGCAACTCAGGTATCAAACAGCCGAAAATCGCCGTTTGCGGCATTAACCCGCATGCTGGTGAAAATGGCCTGTTCGGCTACGGGGAAGAAGAAGAAAAAATCATCCCAGCCATCGAGCGTGCTACAGGAGAAGGAATCAATGTCGAAGGACCACTCCCAGCGGACACTTTGTTCTTCCGTGCCCAACGCGGTGACTTCGACATCGTTGTCGCCATGTACCACGATCAGGGCCACGGACCGATCAAAGTACTCGGCCTGGAAGCCGGAGTCAACATTACAGTCGGCCTGCCGATCATCCGCACAAGTGTCGACCACGGAACAGCATTCGACATCGCCGGCACCGGGATAGCCGATGACCAAAGTTTATTAGAAGCATTGCGTCAGGCAATTGAATTGGCGCCTGAGAAATAAATAAATGATTAGAGGACCTCCGACTTAGTCGGGGGTTTTTCTGTTAAGATGGTTGTTGTAGTAGAGCAAAAACTCTGAAAAAAGGAGCGACTCCCTCGGAAAGAAGAGCGAAAACCGGAAAAAGAAGAGCGACTCCCCAGGAAAGAAGAGCGAAAACCGGAAAAAGAAGATCAACCCGTGCGAAGAAGATCAACTAGATCCAAAAGAGGATCGACTCACCAGGAAAGAAGAGCGAAAACCGGAAAAAGAAGATCACCCCGTGTGAAGAAGATCAACTAGATCCAAAAGAGGATCGACTCCCCAGGAAAGAAGAGCGACTCCCCCGGGAAGAAGATCACCTCCATATAATGAATAGATCCGTTAATTATTAAAATATTTTCTCTGATTTGAATATCCTGTTGCTGAGAAATTTTTACTTAGGAGCCGCTTAGCTGTATGGCGATCAATATGAAGAAACTGTTGACACGCATGATTTGTAATGAAGGGGGTAAATAGAAGCATATAGTCAGCGATTGCTTGTAGGTGAGCATCTCTTGATTCACTTTTACAGTAAGAGCATATCCATTTGCTATGAACTCTTTCCATATCAAAGGTTTTGCAATCAGGGCATTGGACCCCTGTCCGGATCTCCGATTTCCATTCCTTTTAGCGTATATGCGTTGACTTGATCTTCTGTATGGGAACCAAGAAGGGGCATTCGCATTTTTTCTAAGGAATAAGAGGGAGAATTAGCATAGTGACTTTTTACTTCATTCAACCTCTCTGTTAAAAACTCGGAGTGAATGACTTTCCGTGAGATATCTTCTTTATTGCCGTTTGCTTTTATAATTGTCCTGGGGTTGCTGACCACAATGAATGATTCGATGGGCAATATCGGAAGAGTGTGTTGGCTAAAATATTCCAATAGCTTCCTTTTCTGATTTTCCACTTGCACCAGGGGAGATTGGAATCCTTCCTCTTTTTCGTCTGCAGTCCGGATTAATTGATTAAAAGTTTGATCAAACAGCAAAGTGCCCGTCACATTTTTTATTTCCAGAATAACAGCAAACTTTTTCGATAGCAGTAGAGAGTCCATTTGAAAATAATGTTGTTTGTAAGGGAGGCGTAAATCATGAAAGATGGAAAAGGAATCTGGAGGGAGAGAAGTTAGATGGAAATCGATCTGCTTTTCGCCGTGATATCCGGCGAGTCTTCTGGTGTAATCTTCTTTTATAGAGGGGAATTTGGAGTGACTTGCAGGTAAACGACGAATTAATGCTTCCAGCACTTGCAGTTTGTGTGGAACTGCTCTTTTTTTAACAATCAATAATAACCACCTTCCTTTCCTATTACCATTCATATTTCTCCATTTTGCTAGAAAACCCTCTTAAAACAATAAAATACTGCCCCCAAGAAAATGGGGGCAGCCGCACCTATTCGACCACTTCATCACTAAATTGAAATTCCCTCACATTAAACATCTTCTTGTTACTATGGTTATCGTTGGTAAACACCAAATATAAATCGTGGAAACCATTTGCTCCGTCTGTGGCATTGGTGTCAATCATAGTAGAAACGGTCATCCAGTCATTCGGGTTTCCGTTTGTCGGCACTTCCATGGTACCGACTACCTTGCCATTTTCAGGATCGTCTAGTCGAACCTCAATGGTACCTCCTGCTATCGGAGCGACAGTAGCGTTCATACTGAGGATTCCCCGCTTATCTGCCTGTCCACTGGCTGATCCATCGGCAAAATTCACATTTGTATAGTTGATATAGGAGCCATCTCTGACATTGGTGATCACTTTGTCACCAGCTTTGCTTTCCATGGTTTGCAGTCCGGCAGATTGTCCATCGTTCTCTGCTGCCAAATAAGTGGAAAAGACATCCTTCATATCCGGCAAGGCTGGAAGTTCGAATTGTTTCGGAATAAAGGTTGTAACACTGGATCCTCTCAGCTCCATAGAGAATTGGTTGTCGTTTGTTTCGATGGCATCTAATTTTTCAAGATTTTCACTGGCAGAAGTGCGATAAGGCACGACGGCCTCTATATCACCAGGAAATCCTTCCAGGTCGAACGTGATTTCTTGATCCTGCTCACTGTTGTTGACCGCAACAAGCGTAAAGTTATCCGTCTCTGGATCTTTATATGCGGTAACCATGACCTCTTCTGCTGGATGTTTATCTGCTTCGATCATCTGGTAACCTGGCTGGATAAAGCGGCTGTAATTTCCAAAGGTATAGAAACGTTTAAAAATACGATATTGGCCATTTTCCGTCGGTGCGATTCCCTGGTCACTGCCATCATTAACGAGGCGGATCAAATCAGAACCGTCGGCTCCGTTATTGGCAGCAGGCCACCACCAGAAATAGGCACTAACGCCTGTATCTTCAAATATATTGCCAATCAAGTTGGCATATCTCAGTCCGTCTGTAATCGTGTTATGTTCATAGGTCTGTTTGTCTTCTCCCTGGTTCATGTATTCGGTTTGCCAAATGGTTTTGTCTAATTCCTGTGACCGGGTAAACGAATCCGGATCAGCTTCAGTGCCGCCGCTCTTCAGACCGGAATAGCCATGGGCAGCCACAACATCAACATATTCGTTTGTAATCGGGTCGTTCAAAGCCGGAAGTGCGAATTCTTCATCGAATCCCACTGATTCTCCCAAAACAATGTCGGCCGGAATATTTCTCTCTTCAAATGTAGGACCCATAAAATCCCTGACAAATGTGTTCAGTTCTTCAGGCGTCCACAAACTGCTGGAATAGCCGCCGGAAAAGTCCGGTTCATTTGATGGGGAAATATGGGTGATATCCAAATCAAAGTGTTCCTTATATCCCTCTACATAGGATGCTAGGTAATCTGCATACTCCTGATACATATCCTCCCTCAGCTTGTTGGGGGCTGTGCCATTATCGATGACACTGCCGTTTTGCTTCATCCAGGCCGGGGCACTCCAGGCGGTACTTAGGAATGTGTCGACACCCCGTTTTTTGGCTTCGTTCATGATCCAAATCTGATACTGGTCAAATGCTTCTTTATCCCATTCCTGGTCTTCCCACACATATTCATCAGGTGACGGCAAAATGGTGTCGGTTGGACCGTCGTAGTGTTCATTTCCCCAATCAGCAATGCCTCCGTCTCCAATCATGTTTCGCACAATGCTGAGGCCGATGCCATTTTCCTGGCTGAACAGCAAATCGAGGATTTTAGATCTAACCGGTTCTTCCAATCGCATAATCGAGCCGCCCTTATGAAAGGCAAACGATCCGCCAAAACCGTCCATCTCTTGAAGTTCATGGTCCCAATCGACAACCGTTACCGGTGGTTCGGTTGAAGCTTTCGGTTTGGCAAGAGAGGTGCTTTGCCAACCGAAGGACCCAATAACAAGTGCGAAAATGAGCAGTAAACTTAAAACTTTTCCATTTCTCCTCTTTTTCATCTTCTTCTCCTTTCATCAGTTGATTTATATACAATCACAATCCCTTTTTGGAAGCGTTGTCATTTAGGGGGATACCATTAGAAAATGATTTGGACAAGCAAAAAAAGGGATTGAAATTGCCAGATAAACAATCTATACTGGTTTTATAACTACCATACTAGTACAATTAGAGTATCAAAAGATGGTTGTTACGTAAAGGGGTGAGGGAAATTTCATCAATGATCACGCGGGAAAACCTTTCCACAAGAAGTTTTGTCTATGAAACGTTAAAGAAAAGAATCATCGAATTAGAGCTGGAGCCAGGACATAAAATCTCCGAGCAGGAGATAGCTGCAGACTTGGAAGTAAGCCGCACACCGGTCAGGGAAGCTTTTTTAAAGTTATCTCAGGAAAACCTGCTGGGAATTTTTCCGCAAATCGGAAGTATTGTTTCAAAGATTGATTTACATCTTGTGGAAGAGGGCAGATTTGTACGGGAGAATATTGAAAGAGCCATCGTCCGGGAGGCATGTCAAAATTTCGGAGAAGAGCAGCTTTTTCAGTTGGAATCGAATCTGGCTATGCAGGAATTGTGTTTAGACAAAGGATCTTATTCCAGATTATTGGAATTGGATGACCAATATCACCGGCTGCTTTTCGAAGGGTGTAATAAATTGCGTACATGGACGATGATCAGGCAAATGAACAGCCATTTCGACAGACTGCGCGTCCTGAGGCTGGCTTCAGACCTGGACTGGGATGTACTCGTCTCGCAGCATCGCGATATTTATGATTACATTCAGCAAAGGGAAGCGGACATGGCCGAGAAGTTAATTCTTGACCATCTCAATTTGGTGAATTACGAAAAAGAAGAGTTAAAGCTTGCTTATTCCAATTATTTTAGTTGAACGATAGAAAGGGTGAAGGGTGTGAAAGATATGTCAAATACCGATAGCTATCAAGCTTGGCTCCAATATAGGCCGATAGGAACGAAAAAAGAAGAATACAAAAAATGGCTGACAGCAATTGAAGTAAACGAGGAGTCGCAGATTTTGGAATCTGCTGCAGCTGAATTGAAGAAGGGGATACACTCCATGCTTGGGGTAACCCTCGTTCCCGACAATTCCGCTGAGGGACATATAATCTTAGGTACATACGAGCAAATGGACTTAAAGCAATATGGGATTTCTCCGGAGGTGTTTCGAGACGTCACTGATGAAGGATATGTGTTAAAGTCCGTGTTTGAAAAAGAAGAGCGAGCTGTTCTCCTAATCGGGAAAACCGACAGGGGAGCCTTGTATGCAGCATTTCATTTGTTAAGACTTTTGCAGAAAGAGGTTCCTATCGATTCACTGGAAGTGGTCGAGTCACCCAGAAATCAATTCAGGATGATCAATCAATGGGATAACATGGATGGCTCGATCGAGCGAGGATACGCTGGCCAATCTATTTTTTATGTTGATAACGATTTTAATGAAGATTTAACAAGGGTGAAAGATTATGCCAGATTATTAGCTTCAGTGGGTATTAACGCGATTTCGATAAACAATGTAAATGTTTGGGACGTAGAAACGAAACTGGTCACCAAGGCATTTTTGCCAAAAGTGAAAGCGGTGTCAGCTATTTTTGCTGCTTATGGAATCCGTTCTTTTTTAAGCATCAATTTTGCCAGTCCGATGGAATTGGGCGGTTTGGGCACAGCTGATCCGCTCAGTCCAGAAGTGGAAAAATGGTGGAAAGATAAAGTAGCGGAAATCTATGAATATATTCCGGATTTTGGCGGTTTTATCGTCAAAGCAGACTCAGAAGGGCGCCCTGGTCCTTTCACTTATGATCGGGGACATGTAGAGGGGGCAAACGTTCTGGCCAAGGCTTTAAAACCTTTTGAGGGGAAAGTGATTTGGCGCTGCTTTGTTTATAATCATTTACAGGATTGGCGGGATAGAAGTACAGACAGAGCAAGAGCTGCGTATGACCATTTTAAACCGTTGGATGGAAAATTCTTAGAGAATGTTATCTTGCAAATCAAAAACGGGCCGATGGATTTTCAAGTGCGTGAACCCGTTTCTCCTTTATTGGGAGCGATGAAACAAACCAACCAGATGCTGGAGTTTCAGATTGCGCAGGAATATACCGGTCAGCAAATCGACGTGTGCTACTTGATTCCTCAATGGAAAGAGGTGCTCGATTTTGATACGTACACCAAAGGAGAAGGCTCGACGATTAAGTCGATTGTAGACGGCACGCTTCATGGTTATCAATATAGTGGTATTGCTGCTGTCTCGAATATCGGAGATGACGGGAACTGGACCGGACATACCCTCGCTCAAGCGAACCTTTATGGATATGGGCGATTAATATGGAATCCTGAACGGACAACAGAAGAAATAACTAAGGATTGGATTCATCTAACCTTTGGCTATGATCCGGATGTGGTTGATGCAGTCGAATACATTTTGCTTCATTCATGGAAAGTCTATGAAAAGTACACGGCACCATTGGGAATAGGCTGGATGGTCAATCCAAACCATCATTATGGACCTAATGTCGATGGTTATGAGTATTCAAAGTGGGGGACTTATCACTTTGCCGACCGTGATGGAATCGGTGTGGACCGGACAGTGGAAACAGGGACGGGGTATAGCTCGCAATATGAAGAGCCAAATGCAAAAGTGTATGATTCGTTAGAGCTGTGTCCAGATGAACTTTTATTATTTTTCCATCATGTTCCTTATTCCCATCGATTGAAATCAGGAGAGACGGTCATTCAGCATATTTACACTACCCACTTTGAAGGGGTGGAAGAGGTAGAAACCTTTATCGCCAAGTGGAACGGGATAGAGGGAAAGGTGGATAACGCCGTTTTTGAAAATGTCAAACAGCGGTTAAAAAAGCAACGGGACAATGCCATAGAATGGCGCGATCAAGTGAACACCTATTTTTACAGAAAGTCGGGAATTCCGGACCAACAAAACAGGACCATTCATCCATGAAGCGTCGGTCTCTGCTTCTAGTGGTGATAAGGGCAGAGGTCTGTTAAACAGAGCGAAATAGCCATAAAGCACTAAAAGCTAAAAATAATTGTAAGAATATTGCCATTAGTAATGATAGCAGGTACAATAAATATAGTTACTGACATACTAGTATGATTAAAATGTCTCTTTAGATAGAAATACTTTTTAAAACTGACATATTAGTATGGCTACAAACCAATAGAAGCACTACTAGTCACAGTAGAAAATAAACCTATATTTTTTGATATTTGTGCAACCGCTTACAGATGGCGGTTCATGAAGGAGGTGATTTTCGGCAATATTCACTGAGAATCAATCCAGCAGAGTCTATTGGTGCTTTGATATATTTCTAAATCTTTGGGGAGGGAAATGAATTGAAAAAACAAAAACTGTTTTTGATCACGACATTGTTTGTAATTGGGCTGTTGCTCTCGGCATGCGGTGGTGGCGCAGAGGGTAGCGGTGGTTCTGGAGGAAAGACAACACTAACAATCTATTCAGTTGCCGGCGGTGACGAATATTATAATGATATCGTGATTCCGATGTTCGAAGAGGAGTATGGCGACAAATACAACGTTGAATATGGGCGGGGTACCCCGCAAGAGGTAATTAACAAGATAAAAACGCAAGGGGATAACGGAACGATCGATGTGGTCATCACGGGTTTAGATGGATTGCCGTTGGGAATCAGGGACGGCTTATGGGAGCAATTGCTGCCGGACTACAGTGAAGAGGTCCATGCTGACCAATGGAACGAAATTGGAAGCGCTTATAAAGAAAAGTTCGATGGGTATGGTGCCCCTGTTACGACTGGATCAGGAGGGCCGATTCTTGCTTACAACAAAGACAAAGTAGATAACCCGCCAACCAGCTATGCAGAACTGAAAGATTGGATTGCCGAAAACCCAGGTAAGTTTACGTATCCAGCTGTACCTTCAAGCGGTCCTGCACGAGGCTTTTTCTTCGGCTTGGCTCAATCATTGGGAGAAGACTTTAATGATCCTGAGTCCCTCGATAAAACGTGGACGTACTTAGAGGATATAGGCAAAACGATTGATAATTACCCAACCAAGACGTCAGACAGCTTCGATATGCTTTATGAGGGAGGAGTGGACATCATCCCTCATACACCATTCTGGTTCGCCAACCTGAAGGCTACCGGCACGGTTCCACCTAATATTGGCACAGTTACGTTGGAAGACACGAAGCAAATTATTGACTCTCATTTCTATGTCATGCTGAAAGATTTACCGGAAGAGCGGAAACAAGCTGCTCTGGATTTCCTAGAGTTTGCCACGTCGAAAGAGATACAATCCCAAGGTTATGCGGTTGGCTTCATACCGGCAAATGGCGAAGCCTCTCCGGAGTATTTGGAGTCTGAGTACGTAGATACTTACGACAAGTACCTCGAGGGTGTCATGCCGGAATTCAAGGACGGCGATACCATTTACGTACCAGAGGATAACTGGGTACTCTTCCCGAATTTGGAGGCAACGAATGAAAGCTACAATTTGTGGGAGCAAAAAATCCAAGCCGATTAAACGTAGTATAAAGCAAAATAATTCCCCGCCTGTTCACTAAGGCGGGGAAATAAAGGAGTGAAGATGGTGGCACAAGCACTACAGAGCAAAAACGTCACAGCAGAATCCACAAAAGTTGAAATCAACCATTTGACGAAGCAGTTCGGTTCTACGACTGCTGTTCAAGATGCCAGTCTGACGATTGAAAGCGGAGAGTTTATGACATTGCTTGGTCCGAGTGGTTGTGGAAAAACAACGATTCTATCCATGATTTTGGGAATATTGCAGCCAACTTCCGGAGACATCATTTTTAACGGTCAACCGATCAATCAAATCGATATGAGCCGCCGTGATATCGGCATGGTTTTCCAAAATTATGCGTTGTTTCCTCATATGACCGTTGCACAAAATATCGCTTTTGGCTTGGATATGAGAAAAATTAAAAAGGCGGATAAGAAAAAAAGAGTAAATGAAGCGATCGAGATGGTTCAATTAAACGGTCTTGGAGACCGGTTTATCAAGGATTTGAGTGGCGGACAGCAGCAGAGAGTAGCCTTGGCCCGTGCCATTGTGATTCGTCCGCGTGTGCTGTTACTCGATGAGCCATTAAGTAACCTGGATGCGAAATTGCGCAAAGAGATGAGGACCCAATTGAAAAAGCTGCACAATGAATTGGGAATCACTACGATATATGTCACGCATGATCAGGAAGAAGCCTTGTCGCTCTCGACCAAAGTGACTGTTATGTCCAATGGGGTCATCCAACAAATCGGAACACCAAAAGACATTTTCGGAAGGCCGAAAAATTATTTTGTGGCGAATTTTATCGGATATGGTAACTTTCTTGAAGGAACGCTTGTGGATGAACAAGACGGTCACTTTATATTTGAAGCCGATAAGGATGCTGTCCGACTGACTGTCAAAAAGGATGAAAAGCACCAGGTTGGCGATGATGTCATCCTGACAATTAAGCCGGAGATGATTGATATCATTACGGATTCAAAGATTGGAATGAATACACTTCAAGGACACATAACAGTCAGTGACTATATTGGCAGCGCTACAGGATATGAGGTAGAAACGGAGGGCGGCCGGACGTTCAAAATCAACGTGCTAGGCTTGAACCCTTATGCCTTAGGTGAAGAAGTCAGACTTTATTTGGATCCGGACAAACTATTAATCATCGACAAGGAGTGAAGGACATGAATCAAGAGGTTTTTACAAAGAAAAGAGATTATCTTCTCCTTCTTCCATCATTGCTTCCTCTTTTATTGTTATTTGTGTATCCACTGGTGAGGGGATTCATCATGACTTTTCAAGAACCTGGAGCGACAGCGTTGACCATAAGCAACTATGTCGAGTTCTTCACCAACGCAAAATACTACGACACGATTTGGCGAACGTTATACTTAGTTGTCCCGGCAGCAATCATTGAGCTGTTTATCGCCTTTGGCATCACTTATTTTATCAGAGGCAAAATGAGAGGTGGCGGATTGATCGCCGGGTTAACGATATTTCCCTTGACCCTTGGCTCGATCATTATTGACATGGCTGTCATCGCCTTTTTCAAACCGACCGGATGGTTCAATACCACCATGATGAACATGGGGTTGTTAGACGAACCTTTTACACTGGTTTACAACTATTGGGGAGCCTTTATTGCCCTGATCATTCTCGGTGTAGCTTTTATTGCCTCTAATCTCGTCGGCATGATGGATTCAATCGATCCTAATTTGGAAAAGGCGGCAAGAACGCTAGGAGCCAGTCATTGGGTCACGTTTAAACGGGTATTTTGGCCATTGATCCGCTCAAACGTATTAACGGTTTTTGCCCTGAATCTTATTATGCAAATCGGGGTTTACTCCACCGCAGTCATTGTCGGTAATCCTGCTTCCGAAACCCGGACGTTTGTGGTAGTGGCGTTTGAAGAGGCAATGCGGAATTTTAATTACAATATGGCAAATACTGTAGCGATCGTCATGGGGATTACTCAGTTATTGGTACTAGGAATTGTTTTCGCCATCAGAAAACGAGGATTCGTCGGTTCTGCAAGTACATTTAAGTAACGAAAGAGGTGATGGAGAATGAGAGCGGAAAAACCGATTATCGAGGAGGAAGCACCAACTCCCGTTATAAATGAAAAAAACCGGCAGCCTTTGAAGAACAGTAAAAAAGGGAAATTCCTGCAAGGTGGCTATAAAACGACGTCCTGGGTGTTAATTCTTATCTTTCTCACCGTCGTTCTCGGCATGACACTGGCCGTCATTTTAAGCGCTTTTGGGGAAGAGTGGTACGGAACCATTTTGCCTGAAGGTTATACAATGGAATGGTTTGTCAATGCCTGGCAGGCATACGAAGTTGGGGAGTATTTTAAAATCACCATGGAAATCGTCCTTACAGCTACTGTTATTTCTTTGGTATTAAGTTTACCGACGGTATATATTTTAGCGAGAAGGGATTTTCCATTCAAACAGGCGCTTCTCGGCTTCTTCCAAATGCCGTTTACGTTGCCGGATCTCCTTTATGCCATACCGGTAGCATCCATTTTCTATTCAATCGGTTTAGCGGAAACAATGACTGGTTTAATCATTGTTAATTTGATTGTGGGGATACCTTTTTCGGTGTTCATCCTGCTTCCATATGTAGAATCGCTCGATCCGAGGCTGGAATATGCAGCCCAGTCTTTAGGAGCATCCAAGTTCAAACTGTTTCAACGGGTGATCATCCCACAAATCATCCCCGGGATAACAGCATCGGCTATCAACATTTTTATCCGGATGTTTAATACCTTTACCATTATCCTGTTAATTTCAGGTCCGAAAACACAAACATTGAACGTAATGGTCTTCAGCGTGTTACAAGGATCCGGGTCACAGCCGCCGGCCATGCTTAATTCGTTGGCCTTGACGTTGATGATTCCGCTGCTATTCTTTTCCTTTCTTAGCTTGTGGGTTTCTTCTTTTACCCAGAAGCGGTTGGGAAAATAAAAGCAATCTCTTGAGCACAAACTCCGAATGATTTGGTTCATATATTATGAAGAACAGGAAAGTTTGATAATATCACAGTCTCCCGTCTTACTTTGGTTAGACGGGTTTATTTATGGAACATGATTAGGCCCGCCATTTACCGTGGAATTGGTTTAAGAGCGGTGGGTAATCAATTTCGGGCACAAGAAGATCAAAACTTTTGGAAAGAAGATCAAATTCCGGTCAAAGAAGATCATATGCCCAATCTGAGCACCCCCCACTGGAAGACTAAAACCAGGGCCTGTCCCTCGACAGGCCCCTTACAAGAAGATGCTTAGTGCTTTGGCTCGAATGTTTGGCAGTCTGTTTCTTCTTGGTCTGACGCTTCCTTGCCAGTATGACTGACAACATAGATCGCATCTGCTGCACACTTATTGCCGTGCGCCCAATACTTACAGTTTTTCACTTCGCATAACACATCTTGAGCCATCCCTTACACCTCCTGTACGCTTATCATTCCAATAATCATTGTTAACATGCATTTTCGATTTAACCGGAAGGGACAGTCCCCCAACACTCTACCATGACGCAGCGCCACCAAGCTGAGGGACTGTCCCTTTACCCTGTCCCTCCAACCCACGAAAAAAATTTAAAAAAGTGGTTTAACTATCCAAACAGCGGGTATATAACCAGTAATTCCAACTCTATCCCTAGAGATCTGTCCCTGTAGTACAACTGAGTTTGCAGCAGCCCGCAATTGGGTTTAAATAAAAAAGACAGACCGAGAATGCCCTCTCGATCTGTCCTGTATTCTTCAAAACTTTATAGTGCCTTATAAGCTGCCGTAGCCTGCAAAGTGACCTTTCCAATAGGAGTTGCTTAGGCTTGTAAGCTGTACACCGCTTGAGCTGGCGTGTATGAATTGGTTATTTCCTGCATAAATACCCATGTGAGAAATACCAGATTTATAGGTATTTTTGAAGAAAACTAAGTCTCCTGGTTGTGGGCTGCTGATCTTGGTTGATTGATTGTAGTATCCAGCGGCATTGGTACGGGAAACATTTTGACCAGCTTTATTGAATACATAATAGATAAAACCGCTGCAGTCAAATCCGCTCGGACTCGTTCCACCCCATGCATATGGAGTGCCGACGTGCTTCTTCGCTTCATTAACGAGAGCAGAACCGTTGCTTACCGTAGACGATTTTACTTGTGTATTCGGCGAAGAACTGGAGGTTCCGTTAATTTTTAAGGTTTGTCCCACAAAAATCAAATCAGAAGAAAGACTGTTCCATTTCTTCAGGCTGTTGACAGAAACACCGTATCGGACACCGATATGTGATAACGTATCTCCAGCTTTCACTTTATATGTAGTAGACGAACTAGAATTAGCTGTATTGTTGGAAGATGTAGTAGTAGATTTATTAGAGTCCGTTTCAATTACTTGGCCAGGATAAATGATATGGCCGGAAATGCTGTTGATAGATTGTAAGTTGGAAACGGATGTGCCATATTTCTGCGAAATTCCCCAAAGGGTATCTCCAGATTTCACTGTGTACGAGGCGGCTTCAACGTTTGTTGTAAAAGCAGATGCGATAGCGACAGTTGCTGCGAAAGACATTAGGGTCTTTTTAGTCTTCATTCCTTCACTCCTCAGATGTTTTATGACTTTTCCAATATAGCATGAATTTGCCAGTCTAATAGCTTTGTAATAGTTTTGTAATGTAACTTACAAAGTGCTGTCATAATAGGTCGAACTATATTCCCATGGCCTGAAATTTCAAGGGTATTTGTTGTTCAATAATGTTTTTTTACAGTTTTCATGCTTTTCTCCACGAATTTGAACCAATAAAAAATTAGACCAATACTTAATCAATTCTCAAGAACATATCCCTCCAAAAGACAGGAGATAATATGCATATTCTAAAGCCTTATTGCATTGTTTGTAAGGCAAACCATTTTTAGTATCTTTGGGGGGATAACGAAGTGAAAAAGTTTTTGCTAGGTTTCATGGCAAGTATTGTTTTCCTATTCGCTTCAGGGTTAGAAGTATCAGCTGAATTTCAGGGGAAGCAGGTGTCGGTCGATGTTATGTCTTATAACATTTACCATGGAGTAGGACTTGACGGGGAGTTGAATTTGGAACGTACCGCAGATGTCATAAAGGAAGCTGATGCAGAAATAGTAGGAATTCAGGAAGTGGACCGCTATTACGGTGACCGCAGTGAGTTCAAAGATGTGGCAAAAGAATTGGCTGATTTACTAGGGTATCATTATGTATTTGCAGCAAATCTAGACTTGGAACCGGCTAATGGACGCTCGGAGAATAGACAGTATGGAACAGCCATTCTTAGTGAGTATCCAATTATCGACTCGGAGAATATCTTCCTTAGCAGTTTTGACCATGAGCAGCGCGGTTTACTTCGGACCAAAATAAATGTTCGTGGTATCCATTTGAATGTCTACAATACCCATTTAGGATTGGACGTGGTTAGCAGACTAGCCCAAGTAGGTGAGATAATCGAAGTTGCTTTACATCATCCGGGGACTTCCTTCTTGTTGGGCGATCTTAATGCTGAGCCTGATAGTGAAGAATATCAGCTATTAGTTGACCAAACAGATTTTGTAGATGCATTTGCGAATGTAGATAATGCAAACACGTTTCCAGTGCTAAATCCTATCAAGAGAATCGATTATATATTCGCTACTCCAGATATTGAAGTCGATAATCAGCGAGTAATCCAGACGGAGGCATCCGATCATTTGCCTGTAGCTGTCGAGGCTGTTATTAGCAGGTGAAGCAATAAAATGTTTTAAAAACAATCCAACAATGCCCCAACCGAGAACCTCGATTGGGGCATCCTTATTAATCAATAAAATCGCTTAAATCCATCAAAATGCTGTTTCCAATATGGGTTATCCAAGCTGGTAACTTTAACTCCACTTGATTCAGCAGAAATAAAACTGTTATTCCCTACATAAATGCCGATGTGAGAAATGCCGGACCGATATGTACCTTCAAAAAACACCAAGTCACCTAGCTGTGGTTTGTTGACATAGTAAGAGCGGTTATAGTAGCCATCGGTAGAGTACCGGGCGATGCTTTTACCGGCTTTATTATAGAGGTAATGGATAAATCCGCTACAATCAAAACCGCTTGGTGAAGAGCCTCCCCAAACATAACCGGTCCCTATGAAACTCTTTGCTTCATCAATTAATTTGGTAACGTTGTAATCAACAGTCTCGGACTCAACCTTCGTATCGGGTGCTTCCTTTTTTGTTGCCTCGCTGCTACCGCCGCTTACCTTCAATTTTTGGCCGACATAGATAAGATCAGAGGACAAGGCATTCCAACTTTTCAAATCCTTGACGGAGACTCCGAATTTACTGGCAATCTTTCCGAGGTAGTCACCGGAAACCACTTTGTATATTGAAGCTTTAGAAGAACTGGTAGATTCCTGCTTCTTATCTGAATTACTTGATTCTACGCTGTTTGTAGTCGATGAATTTGATTCGGAATTAGAATTGGAAGAAGGCTTTGAAACAACAAAAACATCACCAGGATAAATCAAGGTAGTAGACAGGTTGTTCCAATTCATCAGCTCGGACAACGATATATTATGCTGAGCGGCAATCTTGCTGAGTGAATCTCCTGCTTTTACAGTGTATGTAGATGCTGACTTTGCGCTTTCTTTACTTTCTTTAGTTTTTGTCGACTTTTCTTCCTTGCTTTGGGTAGTGCTGCCGTCAATTTTTAGCACCTGATTGGGAAAAATGATATTATTATTCAACTTGTTTAACGACTTTAGTGAGGAGACAGATGTGTTGTACTTTTGCGCGACCGACCAAAGAGAGTCGCCTTTTTGAACTTTGTGTGTTGCTGCTTCAACTGTCATTCCGTAAGAAGAAGCAATTACTGCCGTGGCAGTTATGGATAATAACGTCTTTTTCATTCCAACTTTCCCCCTTATTCTCCGTTCTTTTACAAGATCTATTAAACAAGTATAGCATATGTGACGGAAGGTTCTGCGTTTTGTAATCCAATTGTAATATTGTAAACAAAAAGTAGTGTCAGAAAGTTTATATTTACATAAAAAGTAAAAGGAAAACCTATTAAATTCACCATATATCTGTTATAATCTAGCAAGATTGGCGTTTTTCATCGAACATTGTCAAAAAGAATTCGAAGTTTCATATAGTGGGGAAAGTTATGTCAAAAAAAATTCTAATTATATCGCAACATTTTTATCCTGAAATCGGAAGTGCGGGGAACAGGATGAAGAACATTTACTCGATGTTGCAAAACAGTGACCTAGCTGTAAACATTCTAACGACAGATCCAACATACCCCGTCAGGAATCTGTATTCTGATAAATCATTCTGGGATGATGAAGAGTTAAACGTAGATACGGAAAATATCCACAGAGTAAGTGTGAGAAACAAAAAGTATTCTCGGAGTATCATGAATAGATTGTATTATTATATCGAAATTACATTAAAAATGATTTGGTTTATTCTCCGCTCCAAGAAAAATTATGACATGGTTTTTGCAACCTCTCCCCCTATTTTTATAGGTATAGTAGGCCTGATAGCGAAAATACGTTTTAGGTCAAAGTTCATTTTGGATATACGTGATTTATGGCCGGAATCATTAAAGGGAGTAAATGTATTCAATTTTCCACCTATAATTTATCTTTTTAAACAAGTTGAGGGGATGTTATATAAATCATCCGATAAAATTCTCATAAATAGTAAAGGGTTTTATAATTATATTGAATCTATTTCCCCTAACTTTAAGCGAAAAATAGTATATATACCGAACTCTGCGAAATCAGAAGAAGTATTTCCGGTGAACTTATCATCGGGAAGGGACTTTAAAGTGATTTATGCGGGGAATATTGGACTAGCCCAGAATGATAAACTGTTGATTGATCTTGCTAAGGAACTTAATAAGAAACATATCAAAATGACGATAATAGGATATGGTCTTAAACGAAAAGGGTTGTTAGAGGATATTAAAAAAGAAGGGCTGACGAATGTCCATGTTGTTCCACCCCTTACAAGGAATGAATGTTTCAAGTTGATATCCCAACATCAAGTGGGAATTGTTACCCTAGTTAATAGTGATGTGTTTAAAACGGTACTGCCTGGTAAAATCGTTGATTATATGACTTGCGGAGTTCCAATTGTGGCTTCAGTATCTGGTTTTTCAAAGGAAATTATCAACAGAGAGAAAGTTGGCTATGTATCAGAGACTAATGTTACAGGAATGATTGATTTTATAGATTATTTATATAGAAACCCTGAGAAAAGATACGAACAGGGTATGAATGGTCAAAGATATGTAAGAGAGCATTTCCTTTGGGAAGATAATATTAATATATTGATAGATACGATTAACGAAGTATTCAATGAAAAATCACTAAGTAAGGTTGGGCGCTATGAATAAAAAAGTTTGTATGTTTGTATGGAATCATTTTACCAACGATGCCAGAGTTTTAAGAGAATGTACCGCTTTGTCTGAAAACGGGTATAAAGTAGACTTGATTTGCATTCATGATCCGAAAGATAAGGATTTGCCTACTTATGAAGAGCGGAATGCTAACTTTTCTGTTTATCGCGTAAGAAGGTATCCCATCCTATTAGAATTCATGCAAAAGATTTATCGGAAATGTTTTCAAAACAAACTGTTCGGCTTAGTGTTATTTCTTGTATGGCTATTTTTTATGTATTTGATTCCTTTCATTACCGGAATTATCACAGTGGTAGGACTCTTATTGTTGAAAACTAAACTAAAAGTATTGTGGGTAAGAGGGGGCATATTGTTAAGAATGATAGCAAAAGGATATGGAAAGGATTATTCCATCTATCATTCAAACGATTTAAACACATTACCTCAAGGATATATTTGTGCAAAACTTCGTATTAGGAAAAAAAGGCTTATTTATGATTCTCATGAAGTACAAACAAGTAGAACTGGTTACGACAAGAAGTATTTTGGAAATCTAGAGAAATTCTATATAAAACGAATTGACGATATGATCGTTGAGAATCATACAAGGGCAAAATACAATCAGGATTTGTATGGGTTTTATCCAAACGTAGTACACAATTACCCTTTTGCACAGAAAGATAAACATATAAAGAAAGCACCATTGCATTCTTTATTGCAACTGCCTCCAGATGAAAAGATACTTTTATATCAGGGTGGCATTCAGGCCGGAAGAGGACTTGAAAAATTAATTCAAGCGGTCCCTCACTTTATTGAAGGAACGCTTGTACTGATAGGTGACGGCAGGATAAAACCTTCATTAGAGGTATTGGTTGAAGAAATGGGCTTGCAAGAAAAAGTGAAGTTTTTGCCTAAAGTCCCTCTGACGGATTTGCCCAGCTACACGAAAAACGCTTATATTGGTTTTCAAGTGCTAAATAATACCAACTTCAATCATTATTCTGCTTCCTCCAATAAATTATTTGAGTACATGATGGCAGGGGTGCCGGTTGTGGCTTGTAGTTTTCCCGAGATAAAAAAGGTAGTCGAAGGGGAAGGCGTAGGTATTTGTGTAGATTCTCATGATTATTTATCAATCGCAGCAGGTGTAAATGAATTATTAGAGAATGACACGCTACACAAAGAGATGGCGGAGAACACCAAAACTGCAAAAGGTAAATATAATTGGAACTTGGAACAAATGAATTTTTTAACTGTTTATAGGAATGATTATAGAAATATAAAAAAAGATCGGCATGGATCATAGGGGTGGATTTTATGAAAAAACCGATTGACAGAGTAGCAGAAGCCTACTTTGGAGAAATGGGTGAAGCATTTCAGGGGAAAGTCAAAGATCGGGTTCATTGGGTATGTGAAAATTCATTTGGAGAATTGATTCTGGATGTAGGGTGTTCACAAGGAATTACACCTATTCTATTAGGTAGAGAAGGTAAGAGAGTTAAAGGCATTGATTTACTGGAAGAATCTATTTCTTACGCTAAAAGATTATTAAGTGGTGAATCTAAAATCACTCAGGAATATGTGGAATTTGAAACGGCAAATTTTATTAATTATGATTTCGGTGATGAAAAATATGACACAATCATTTTTGGGGAGATTCTAGAGCATATCACGGACCCAAAAAGATTCCTCACGCAAGCAGATAAATTGTTGAATGAGGAAGGGCAGGTAATCGTAACGGTACCATTTGGTATCAATAACTACTTTGATCATAAAAAAACATATTATTTACAGGATTTATTGGATTTTCAGACTGAAAACCTTTCAATCACTGAAGTGAAATTCTTTGGAAGATGGATCGGAGCTATATTTAAAAAAAGTTCTGCCAAAGAGCAATTAGTGATTACTACTGAACTTTTGAAAAGGTTGGAAGATAACTTTCATACTCTTGAATCGGAGTACTTGAAGCAAAAAGAAAATCTTGTTTTAAAAAACAAAAAAAACTTAAAAACTCTAGAAGAAAATAAAAATAATCTTAAAATTCAAGAGGAAAATCAAGAAACAAAAAATGCTCTTTTAACAGATTTACAAAAGCAAATAGCTAATCTACAGGAGACAGAAAAAAAGCTGTCTGAAGAAAATAACTTATTAAAAAGTAAAAGTAAGTCGTTAGAAAATAGTTATAAGAAAAAATTAGAAAAGAAACAACAACAGTTTCTAAATGAAAAAGAAAGAAAAGTAAAGTCTGACAAAGAATTATTAGAATCATATAAAAAGGAAGAAACTTTGCTTAAGAGTTACTCTAGGTTATTGAAACGTTATGAAGCCTTAAAAGATTCAAAGTTGGGCAAAGTGACATTGAAGTATTGGAAACTGAGGAGAAACCTGGCACGGAGGTCGTAATCGTGGATCAACAATCAATAGAAAAACGTCTAAAAACGATTAATAAACTAAAGTTGAAATTGGAAGAAACCATTGCCAAGGATCTAGAGGTGTTAAATAGTAGTGAAAAAAACACCTCCTCTTTAGTGAGTAAACCGGTTGATAACAGTTCTGGAAAGAAAATGTCTGATGAAGAAAAACGTAAGTATCTTAAATTCAGAGATGAAAATGCAGATGAAAACTTTTTGGGAAGAATTCAACCTATGTTAGATGAAATTCCGGTGAGTAATGGAAGCCGATATTACAATAAAATGAATGTAACTATCGGTATTGTGGCTGATGAGTTTTTATTTAATTCTTTTCAGGGAGTTGCAAACTTTATATATATTACACCTGATAATTATAAGGATTATGCAGACCAACTGGATGTTTTTCTTTTGGTTACTACCTGGAAAGGACTTAACATGGAATGGAAAGGATTAGGTAACCCTAATATAAGAAAGCACCGTAAAAAAGTTTTTGACATCTTGAAGTTTTACAAGGATAAAGGGATAAAGACTGTTTTTTATTCGAAGGAAGACCCGGTTAACTATGACATCTTTATAGAATTAGCACAAAAGTGTGAATATGTTTTTACAACAGCAGAAGAAGTAGTGGACCGTTATAAGAAAGACTGTGGCAATGAAAATGTAAGTACTCTTACATTTGGGGTTAATCCTTCCTATCATAACCCTGTTGGATTTAAAAAATTTAAACAAAACGAAGTATTGTTTTCAGGGTCATGGTATGTAAAGTATCCCCATAGAATTATTGACACAGAAAGAATTTTTGATGGTGTCATTGAAAATGGCACTGATTTGAAGATAGTTGACCGCAACTATCAATTAAAACTGGATAGACACTTTTTCCCTAAAAAATATGTAAAATATGTTTCGCCAGCTGTAGACCATAACACATTGCAAAAGCTGCATAAACTTTATGACTGGGCTATAAATCTCAATTCAGTAAAAGAGAGTAAAACCATGTTTGCCAATCGTATTTATGAGCTTCAAGCGTTGGGGAATATTCTGCTATCTAACTATAGTGTAGGAGTTAATGACAAGTTTCCAAACATTTTTTTAATCCATTCAAAAGATGAAGTAAAGGATATCCTTAATTCTTTTTCTGAGGAGGAGATTTACAGACATCAAATTACTGGTATTAGAAGGGTGATGTCTTGGGAAACTACATTCCATCGAATTCAGGAAGTTCTGGAGAAAACCAACACTCCTGTTGAAAGAGTGCAAAAGACAGTAGGTATTGTTGTTAAGCATATTTCTGATAGGTTAAATAAGATGATTGAAAGACAAACCTATCCCTATTTAGAGGTTGTGTTAGAAAAGGAATTTGATGAAAGCAAAAAGTCATCTCTCGATATGATAACTTTTTTTGATGAAGAGTATGAATATGGAGAGTTTTATATAGAAGATATGGTTAATGCTTTTAAATATACGGATTGTGATTATATTACTAAAGATGCCTATTATAGAGGGAATCAACTAATACCAGGTGTAGAACACGACTATGTCTCGGTAATGAAGGATAAGGCTAGAACTCTTTTTTGGAGTAAGGATTTCACTGCAAAAGAACTGCTAGATCTTCACGCTCCGGTTGATTATCAAAACGGATATAGCATTGACCGGTTTGAATTTAACAATCAAACGATAAGAAAAGTAAATGAAGAAAAGGACTACAAATTATCCGTAATTGTACCTGTTTATAATAATGGTGACTATCTATTAAATAAGTGCTTTAATAGTTTGAAAAGAAGTAGTATGTTTAATGATATGGAGCTTATAATGGTTGATGATGGCTCTACTGATAATTATACTCCTAAGGTTATTGAAAGTTTATCCAGACGTTATCCAAATATAAAAACTTATTACTTTGAAGAGGGTGGTAGTGGAAGTGCATCCCGTCCAAGAAATAAAGGTGCTCAATTAGCAACCGCGCCTTATCTAACTTACCTCGATCCAGATAATGAGGCAATCAATGATGGATATAGGAAATTATATGAAGAGTTGAACGCCTTTGATAGTGATATGGTGATTGGTAATATGCTTAAAATGACGGATTCAGCAGCAAACTTTAACTATTACAAAACGATGGTAAGTTTTCATGGTTCAGAGGAAATTGAAAAAAAGGATGTAAAAGATTATTTAGTAAAAACGTCATTTAAAGCAATGAGCATTCAGGCGCTTATCGTAAAAAGGAAAGTTGTTAGGGAAAATAATCTAAAAATGGTCGAAAGCGCAATTGGGCAAGATACATTGTTTTTCTATGAGCTTTTGACACATTCAAATAAAACAAGGGTAGTTGACCTAGATATACACATTTATTATGCAGATGTTGGTGGATCCGTTACAAATGTGATTTCAAAGCAGTTCTTTTCCAGATACCTTCTACTTGAAGAAGAAAGGTTTCAGTTTTTTGAAAGAAATGGCTTAGTTAAAGAATATGTGGAAAAAAGGTTTGCTACGTATTTCAAAAATTGGTATCTAAAACGTTTGTCTAAGGTGCGTAAAGAGGATATCGAGGACTCTGTGAAATTGTTGTACCAAATATATCAGTTATATCGGCCGTATATAGAAATACAAGATGAAGATTTGGCACTTTTCGAAAGGCTATATGATAATAAGGAATATGAAAGAATGGCTTTAGATTTCAAGACTTCGGATAATTAAACGGGAGGAATATTAAAATGAAAATTAATACTATAGGTTTAGGATATATTGGATTGCCCACTTCGATTATGTTTGCTAAGCATGATGTAGAAGTTGTGGGTGTGGATGTAAAACCAGACGTGATTGAGTCATTAAATGGTGGGAAAATTCATATAGAGGAACCGGGACTGCAGGAGGCTCTAGAAGAGGTAGTTGCTAAGGGAACATTTAAAGCTTCGTTAAGCCCCGAAAGAGCAGATGCATTTATTATTTCGGTACCTACTCCAAACAATGACGATGAACACAAATCTATGGATCCGAGCTTTGTTTTGGGTGCTGTAAAGGCAGTAATACCTGTTTTACGTGAAGGGAACGTTATTATAGTGGAGTCGACAATAGCGCCTCGTACTATGGACGATTACGTAAAACCACTAATAGAAGAAGCGGGTTACACAATTGGCAAAGATGTATTTTTAGTGCATTGTCCAGAGCGTGTACTGCCAGGCCAAATCATGCATGAACTTATTTATAATAACAGAATCGTCGGCGGCATTACTCCAGAATGTACAGAAGCAGGAGCATTGGTTTATGGCACTTTTGTAAAGGGTGAAATCATCAAAACTAACGCAAAAACCGCCGAAATGTCTAAGCTTATGGAAAACACGTTCAGAGACGTGAATATCGCTTTGGCTAACGAGCTTACAAAAGTTTGTAACGAATTAGATATTAATGCATTGGATGTAATTGATATGGCAAATAAACATCCTAGGGTAAATATGCATACTCCTGGTCCCGGGGTGGGAGGCCATTGTTTAGCTGTTGATCCATATTTTATTGTTTCTAAGGCACCTGAGACAGCTCAACTGATTAACTTATCGAGAAGCATAAATACATCCATGCCTGATTATGTAGTTGACCATATTGATGACTTGATGGGACAAGTAGAAGGAAAAACCGTTACCGTCTTTGGTTTGGCATATAAAGGAAATGTAGATGATATTCGGGAAAGCCCAGCAATGGAAATCTTCCATAAACTAAAAGCAACAAACAATTATGAAGTAAGAGCCTATGATCCACATGTTAAAGAAGAGTGGGTTGAACAAGATTTGACTCAATCTATTCATAATTCTGATTTAATCGTAATTTTAACAGATCATAATGAGTTTAAAAATCTGGATTGGGATAAGTTTAGTTCTATGAGCAATGCAAGAGTATTTGATACCAAGAATATCATTTCTAATGCACCTGAAGGCGTACAGTATATTAACTACGGAAATCTTTATCAATTTGTGAAACAAGAGCGAAAAGTGAACATCCCTTATGAGCTCAGTCTTTAATATTTTAAAGCAACAGATACTCCATTTCCCTTTAATAACAAGGCTTGCTTTTTATGAAACAAAGAGCAAGTATCAAATGCATTATTTAGGGATCCTATGGCAATTCCTAAATCCACTTTTGCAAGTGTCTGTGTATTGGTTTGTTTTTGGAGTGGGAATAAGGAATGGCGATCCTGTTGATGGGACCCCATTTTTCATATGGCTGCTGACGGGACTTGTACCTTGGTTTTTCATAAGTCCCACTATTGTTCAAGGTTCTAATAGTATTTACAGTAAAATAAATCTTGTTTCCAAAATGAAATTTCCGGTAAGCGTGTTACCTTCAATAACGATTGCTAGCAATATATTTGGTTTTTTAATAACAATTGTGATTTTAAGTGTAGTTATGGTGATTTATGATATAAAAGTCAGTATCTATGCATTGCAATTACCTTATTATCTTTTATGTTTGTTTTTTTTGTTGTACTCGATAACTATTTTCACTTCTACCATCTCAGCCTTGATAAGGGATTTTCAGTTACTGATTCAAACTTCAATGCGCATGCTATTTTTTATGACGCCTATATTATGGAGTGTGAATGAATTTCCAGAACGCTATCAAGCTTTGATTCAGTTGAACCCATTTGCTTATATTGTAAATGGGTTTAGAGAGTCATTGTTGAGTGAGACCTGGTTTTTTGAAGATTGGAGATATGCGTTTTATTTTTGGTCCTTTCTAATATTAATTCTTTTTGTGGGTACACTCCTGCATGAAAATTACAAAAATAAGTTTGTTGATTACTTGTAAGTAGGGGGTGCTTACATTGACCAGACCAGTTGTGGAATTCCAGAATGTATCGAAAGTATATAATTTATTTAAGAAAAAATCAGATTTATTATTCGATATATTTTCAATCAATAAGTCGAAAAAAACCTTTTCTGCCCTTAGAAATATTTCCTTTGAAGTTTATAAGGGTGAAACCATTGGTATTATAGGAATAAATGGATCAGGTAAGTCTACACTGTCCAGTATCCTTGCAGAAGTTATCCCAGCTACAACTGGAAGAATTTCTATTGATGGAGAGCCTTCACTTGTTGCTATTTCCGCCGGTTTAAACAATTTTATTACTGGTAGGGAAAATATAACCTTAAAGTGTTTAATGTATGGACTGAATAGAAAAGAAATTGATGAGATTATGCCCGATATCATTGAATTTGCAGATATCGGAGACTTTATTGATCAGCCAATTAAAAATTATTCAAGTGGAATGAAGTCAAGACTAGGTTTTGCTATTTCTGTTCATATACAGCCTGATATACTAGTGATTGATGAAGCCTTGTCAGTTGGAGACTCTACTTTTTATCAAAAGTGTTTGGATAAATTTGAGGAATTCAAAAAAGAAGGAAAAACCATTTTTTTTATTAGTCACTCCCTTTCTCAAGTAAAGTCTATTTCAGATAGGATTATGTGGCTTAACTTTGGGCAATTAGAAGAATTCGGTGAAGCTGACGTGGTCGCAGATAAATTTCAAAAATTTATCAATTGGTTTAACAAATTAAGCAAAGATCAAAAACAACAATATAGAAAAGAAAAATTACGATCACAAATCCTTATTGAAAAAAAACGAGATTTTGTTTTAGAGAACAAAAGATCTTCCAGAAAGAAGAGCAAGGGTGCATCTAAAACAACGCTCTTCCAATTAGGCTTGTTAGTAGCGATATTTTTCTTAAGTATGCTCTTACAAGTATTCGGAAATCCTTTCCAAGCTATACAAGATAATAGTGAGCAAAGTGAAGCTACAGAATTGTCAAAGGAAACAGAACTAGATGTGAATTCGCAAGCGAATATCACGCCTTTTAATACCACGGGTTGGATAACTGTAGCTAATGCTATGCTTTTTACCAACGTTAATTTAGATAAGAAAGTTCACGATGTTCCTTTTGGAAGTGAAATTTCAATTCTTGGAGAAGTGGAAGAAAATTCTCTCTATCTAGCCAAAGTTGATGGAAAAGAAGGTTTTTTGAAAGCCGATGATTTAACTATAGCTTCTGAAGAAGATCTGAATACTAGTTTAGATATAGATGATTTTTCAACTGCTTTACCAGAGAGATTCGTAAATTCACAAGAATTTTTTCTGTCTTTTTTAGGCGCTACAACAACAGATTTAGAAAATTCGACAACTGGAATAACAGATATATCTGTGGATTCAGATGGCAGGAAAACGATTGAATTTAAATATGATCAAGTGACATATTTTACTGATTCTCAAGGGATGGTAAACAGCATCCAAATAAACATAGACTCTACAGCACCCGTGTTTAATAAATTGGACATCGAAGCAAAAATCAAATCAAAAGATGGGAACTTGTATCACTTCACTATGATGGACAAGTTTAGTGCGGATATAGACTTTACTAAGGATGTAATTACGCTTAAAAACATCTAAACCACAAATACTGCCTTCACAGAAAATCAAAAGCACGTAATCAATCCTTTAATATTTTTAGGATTTTACGTGCTTTTTTTAAAGAGCTTAGGGCAATTATTGAGAAATACTGTTACTTTTGGGAAGCAAATATTTATACGTCAACCCAAAAAATACAAGAACAATAAAGTACTAAAGCATAGGGAGTCGATAAGATGACAAATTATGATAACCAACTATACGCACGAGGATTTTTGTTTACGACTAGCCCCAAAAATGAGTTGCTACGGCAAGACTGGAAGTATATTCAAAAAGTAGGAATGAATATTTATTTTCATCCATTAACTCAGTATGGAATTGCTGAAGAAGAAGGTGATTGGCTTTTCTTAATAGGACAGTGTATAGATGTAATTAATAAAACAGTGGATTTGAAACAAATAAGCAAAACTTTATATGAGTATTACAATGACTCTGAAGAGAAATTTTATAATTACTTAGAGAGATTATCAGGAAGGTTTGCAATTGTTTTAAATATAAAAGGAAAAATTAAAATTTATAATGATGCAACGGGAATGCAGAGTGTTTTTTATCATAGCAAGAAGGTTGCGTTAGGTTCACATGCCCTACTTGTGGCAGAAGCAACTAAATCTTCTGAGAGTTCAATTATCGACACAGAATGGTTAAAAGATAAGAAAACATATCATTTACCAGGGGATTTTACTCCGTACGAAGACATTTTCTTTTTATTACCAAATCATACGAGAGAAATGAATTCAGCTGTCACTAGTAGATATTTCCCCAGAGAAGATTTAACTCAGAAGAATATAGATGAAGTTATAGCCATAGTCGAAAAGGAGGCTAATGAGCAATTAAACTTAATTTCGGATAAATATAATATTCTTATGTCGTTGACCGCAGGATTGGATAGTAGGTCTACCTTAGCTCTTTTGAAGAATCATTTGGATAAGGTGAAATTTTTCACTTATTACTATATGCATAGTGAGAACAGCGATTTCGCTGGAAGTAAGTCTCTATTGATGGACGAGAAAATGGTAAAAGAAATGGTGGATAATCTGAACTTAAATCATCAAATGCTACCTATTGATTATGCAAGGACGAAGGATGATGATTATCTGAAGCTAAGAAACATTTTAAGTAAGAACACTTTTTTAAATCATAATTCATTATTAGCTAAATTATACTTTGAGAACTTCCCGCCGCAAGAAAATATATTACATCTGAGGTCGAATATACAAGAGATTACAAGAATGTTTTATCGGAAAATGCATAGATTTAACGATGATATAGCTTCGTTTGGACAAATAGCTAAATCTTGGAGTCCTAATCTCTGGGAAGATCCTTCGACACAAGAGCCACTCAAGAAGTGGTTAGATCAGTACACACCTAACGTAGGTTTTGGTTATGATCCTTTTGATATTTTATATTGGGAAAGTCGAATGGGTACATGGCATTCTCAGCTTCTAATCCAAAGCGACTTAGCATTTAACACTCATATTTTAATCAATTCCCATTTCATCTTAAAGAATATGTTAGCAGTTTCAACAAGTGAAAGAAGGAATAACCTTCATCTGACTAAATTGATTGAAAAAAGGTGGCCAGTACTATCGTTTTGGAAAGTAAACGAAGATAAAAATTTATTACAGATTGTAGAGGAACAACAAAAAATAATAAATGCAGTTAACTCTGGGATTAAAGTTGCTGAGATTACCTACAGTGGAGGAAATATAAATGGGGATGTGAAAATACCGGTTAAAAATTATGTGGAAAAAGGAAAAGAAGTTTTCTATATTTCAAAAAATGCTCCAGAAAAAGGAGATTATGCTCAGGCTGTAATTGAAATTAACAAAAACAATAATGAGAATATGATCTGTTTAGAGGTATGTAGTCCTTATTATAAACCCAAAAATTCAGGGAGAATGGTCTATCAAATATATTTAAATGACAATGAATTGCTCCTTGAAGAAGATGTTGCATTATGGGGTCAAACAAACCAAATTTGTATGTCTCTTCCAGTAGACCAAGATAGTGCAAAGATAATGGTAAGGGTGATGGCAATAAAGGACTGCGAGAAGTGGAATTGGGGAAAAGCCGGAAGAATTCAAATAGAGAAAGTTTCGTTATTTGAGAATCACAATTTAACAGAATATCTATATTTTTCAAGTCCTTTTTCTAACACAAAAAATAACAGATAGGCATTTGTTGAATTCATATAAGAAAGGATCTTCTTATGAAAAAATGGTGTTTATTTTATTGCAATATTTTGCTTTTGTCTTTTGTTCTAATATTTATACCTTTTAATATCGATGTGGCAGCACAAACATCCGAAGAAAATGAAACATACAACTTATACTGCACAAATGAAAAAATTGAATTAAATGACTCCGTATCAATGAATAAAGATGTTTGTCTGTATGGTAAAGAAAATAATGACCAGCTATTAATTCAGTTTCATAATGATTACAGAGAAATCCCTTTAGATAAGTTAACAAAAAAATCTACCGAAAAGTCTTCTTTAAATCTTCAGCAAGAATCTCATTTGCTGATAATTAATAGCGGGACAAGCATTTATTTAGATAAGGAATGCAGGACTTTATCTGGTATATTTTTAAAGGAAACAGAGTACCCAGTGTATGAGGACAATGAAGGTGGACTCATCATTTACATAGGAGATGTGCCATTTTACTTGGCCAACGATGAGGATGTTACTTTCCCTAAAGCACAAGAAAATGAGGAAGTCACGAATGAAAAAGAGACGACAGACTCGTCGTCTGATGAAACTTCTATCGTGGAAACGGAACAGGGCTCTTCCAAGGGAACGACTGAAGAGCTTTCTGAAGAACCAGTAGTCCAGGAGAAGACTGATCCGGAAGAAACGGCGATCGATGAGGACGCAGGAATGGAGTCTTCAGAAAAGGAAAGTGTCTCGGAAACAGAACCGGATACAAGTACTGATAAATCTTCGGAAGAACTTAATCAGGAAGAGACTTCTTCCACGGTCGCTTCGACCTCGACAAAGGAAGAGGAAAAGGAAAAGCAGCTGGAGACCCAGTCATTTACGAAGATGATGGTTCAAAGCGTGGATTCTTGGGAAAACTCGGATGCCGATTACTTCAAGGTGACGACCAGTACCACTGTTTACGACAATCGAGGTGACGGAGCCTTAAGGCCGATGGGACAATTACTGGAAGGCCAGGTCTATCCTCGTGTCAGTGATTACGGAAACTGGCACCGGATTAATTTCGGTGGTATATATGGATATGTAAGAAAGTCGGATACGGTTCCGGATGATGGTAGTTCCTTACGGAATGAAAATAGTAAATACACCAATCAATCTCGAACCTTTGAGACATTGAAAGAGGTTTCCGTATACGACAATTCATCGGGGAGCCTGACTCCTTTCGGCCAAATCTCTAAAGGAGAACACTATGCCTTGGCAGGGGATTACGGCAACTGGTGGAGAATCCTGTTTTCTGATCGGGTAGGTTATGTGAGGAAAGCAGAAGTGAAGGCGGAAACGAAGCCGACCGATAACTATTTCCGTGTTTATACGGCTAACATTCCCGTTTATGATAACCGTAGCGGTTCTCTCAAAAAAGTCGGGGAATTGAAGAAGGGTGAGTCTTACCCAATTGAAAAAGATTACGGCAACTGGTGGAGAGTTCAGTTCGGTGATTTTTATGGTTATGTCCGCAAATCGGATACAGGTTACGCCACAAAAACAGAGATTCCGAATCTGAATGATGAATATACCAATATAGCGCATAAATTGGAGACAGAACAACAAGTAGAGGTATATGATAACACTTCAGGGAGCCTGATTCCTTTCGGAAAAATAGATAAAGGTCAGCTATTCCCCATCGCAACGGATTATGGGAATTGGTGGCGAATCCTTTATTTGGATCGGATAGGCTATGTCCGGAAAAATAATGTAAGCCTCCGATACGCCAGCTATGACGATTACTTTAAAGCCGAAGAGGATTTGCCAATATACGATAATAGAGGCAGCGGTTCTCTCAAAAAAGTAGGCGAAGTAGAAAAAGGTAAAGTATACAGCAGAGTGAGTGACTACGGAAACTGGCACCGTATTCAGTTCGGAGATTACTATGGATATGTAGAAAAGTTCGCTACATCGCCGGACAGTGGTACATCGGTTAAGAATAAAAATGAGAGTTACTCTAATCAAGACCGAAGGTTTGAAACCCTGAACGATGTCACCATTTATGACAATTCGACAGGCAGCTTACAAGCAGTCGGAAAGATTGAAAAAGGAGAAATGTACCCGATTGCCACCGATTATGGCAACTGGTGGCGAGTTCTCTATTCCGACCAAGTGGGCTATGTACGTAAAAATAGCGTAAAAGCCGAATCCAAAAGCGGTGATAATTATTTCCAAGTCTATCAGGATAATTTGCCCGTTTATGATAATAGTAAAGGATATCTAACGAAAATCGGACAATTGGAGAAGGGACAAGCGTATCCTATTAGTGGTGACTATGGAAATTGGTTCAAAGTTAAATTTGGTGATAAGTATGCTTATATCCGGAAAAGGGATGTAGGCTATTCTACCGGAAAAGAAATTAGAAACTTGAACAAAAATTATACAAATTCTGATAAGAGTTTTTTGGTTTTAAAAAACACTCGGGTCTATGATAATACTTCAGGAGAATTAATTCCTATCGGGGAGCTGGAAAGAGGTACTGTTTATCCAATAGCTACTGATTATGGTAATTGGTGGCGCATTATCTATTTGGATAGGGTAGGGTATGTCAATAAGTCTCAGTTGAAGGATTACGAAAATAGAACTTATGATGAAATTGTTCAAGAGTATAGAAACAAAGATACTTCTAGTTCTGTAAGTCGAATAAAATCTTTCTTCGTATCACCAAGCAGTAATTATTTAATCGTCGCAGATAATATTCTTAGTGATTTATACAAAATTTCTAGTTATGGAACTTTTGATTTTTCCACAGGAATTCCATGGGGAGAAACTCCTGTCAAAGGTAAAGAAATGTCTCGATCTTATTATCGGGCACTCCACGGTCAATTCTATCTCAATGATTTAATTGAAGCTTATAAAAAAACTGGCAATGAGGAGTACATTCAAAAAGGATATGAGATTATTAAAGATTGGATAGATAATAATCCATACGGAAATCCTGCTCATGATTTGTCCTGGCATGATGAGGGAACTGCCAAAAGATTGATAACATGGCTGAATTACTTTGATTCTGCTAAATCTACATTGAATAAAGAACAGCTGAAGTTCCTATTCTCTCACATGATAGAACATGCAGACATTTTACTAACTGATGACTTTCATACAACCAATACAAACCACGGTATGTTCCAGGATGAGGCATTAATAGCGTTTGGAGACTATTTTGATAGTTTTTCAAAGAGTTCATTATATTCCCTTATAGGAAAGAAACGGCTACAAGATTACTTCGATTTTATTGTTTCGCGAGAAGGCGTCCATTTGGAACATTCACCAGGGTACCATCAAATTGTAGCGAATTCTGTGAAAGGATATAAAGATTTTTTCCATGCTAATGGAGATGACACCCAATATCATTATTATAAAAATCTATATGATAAGATGGCAGATTACTATGCATGGATAATCAAGCCTGATGGAACATTGCCTTTGATTGGGGATACGTTTAGTGAAGTAGAACCTTCTACCACTCTGTGGCAGGATAATGAGTATTATCAGTACTCTTTGACTCAAGGCAAAGATGGAATAATGCCAAATAATACTAGTGTGGTATTTGAAGATGCAGGATATGCGATATTTAGAGATGAATGGAACAAAGGTATAGATGCAACATATATTCATTTTACCGCAGCTTATCATACGGATTACCACAAACACTCGGATGATTTAAGTGTATGGATTTATGCAAAAGGACATGACCTTATAACAGAAGCGGGACCAAATGGATATGATTATGACTTACCTTTTACAGAATTTGGTTACTCGTCATATGCTCATAACACACTGATCGTAAATGATTCCGGTCTTCCTAGAACGGATGGTAAGTATGACTCTACATACTTATCAGATTACTATATCGATGATAAATTAAGTAGTGTTACTGGAGTAAACAAACGTTATGAAGATGTCCAACATACAAGGAATTTGAAATATGAAAAAAATTCACAAAAAATAACTGTAAACGATACAATCACTTCTAACAAAGAAAACAACTATAAACTTATTTGGAATCTAGCAGAAGGTGTAGTGCCGCAAATTCAAGGAAATACAGTCAAACTGATGATTAACGGGGAAGAAATAGCATCTATGGAAGTCAATAGCGCAAGTAATTTGACTATTAAAGCCATAAAGGGTCAAACAGAGCCTAATATTACGGGATGGCATTTGGATAGGGGAGAAGATCCGGTCCCGACCCATACAATAATAATAGAAACACAAGAAATAAATACTGAAATTGAAACTGCTTTTTATCTATAGGAATACAAGGTGTGAGATAAAATATCTCACACCTATTTTATGGAAATATCTTTATTGTTTTTAAATATGTACCGATATATAATAATAGCAGACTATTAATAAAGTTATTAATGGTTTAACTACAACAGGAGGAAAGGAGCATTAAATGGTCAAAGATATATTTAAAGGTCAGTATTTTATTTTTTCTTTGTTTTTATTTTTTCTAATCATCCCTTTTACTGTAACAGCCGAACCGAATGGAGAATATCAGGATACGGGAGAATTAGAGCTATTCAAGACCACGGAAAACTTGACGATTGGTGACTTTTCTGTAATCGATTCAACTTATCTCTTCGGTTACGAAACCGAAAACGGGATTAAAATTCAGTACAGTAATACGAATAAAATAATCCCTAGTGAATCACTTATGAAAGTTGGCTCAGATGAAAATGTATCTGGGTTGTTTGAGTTAGAGACTACTGGCACTCAGTTACTATCAAAGGGAGATCCTTTGTACACAGCGACTAATAAAGAAAGCCCTGCTGGTTCCGTTCTGAAAGAAATAGAGTACCCGGTGTATGAGGACGATGAAGGGCATCCTATCATTTACATAGGAAATGTTTCATTTTATCTGGCAGAAAGCGAAAGCTCCGATGCAGTTGGGACTACCGATACGGAGAATTCTGTATCATCAGGGGACAAGGAAGTCACGAATGAAAAAGAGATGACAGATTCGTCGTCTGATGAAACTTCTATCGTGGAAACGGAACAGGGCTCTTCCAAGGGAACGACTGAAGAACTTTCTGAAGAACCAGTAGTCCAGGAGAAGACTGATCCGGAAGAAACGGCGATCGATGAGGACGCAGGAATGGAGTCTTCAGAAAAGGAAAGTGTCTCGGAAACAGAACCGGATACAAGTACTGATAAATCTTCGGAAGAACTTAATCAGGAAGAGACTTCTTCCACGGTCGCTTCGACCTCGACAAAGGAAGAGGAAAAGGAAAAGCAGCTGGAGACCCAGTCATTTACGAAGATGATGGTTCAAAGCGTGGATTCTTGGGAAAACTCGGATGCCGATTACTTCAAGGTGACGACCAGTACCACTGTTTACGACAATCGAGGTGACGGAGCCTTAAGGCCGATGGGACAATTACTGGAAGGCCAGGTCTATCCTCGTGTCAGTGATTACGGAAACTGGCACCGGATTAATTTCGGTGGTATATATGGATATGTAAGAAAGTCGGATACGGTTCCGGATGATGGTAGTTCCTTACGGAATGAAAATAGTAAATACACCAATCAATCTCGAACCTTTGAGACATTGAAAGAGGTTTCCGTATACGACAATTCATCGGGGAGCCTGACTCCTTTCGGCCAAATCTCTAAAGGAGAACACTATGCCTTGGCAGGGGATTACGGCAACTGGTGGAGAATCCTGTTTTCTGATCGGGTAGGTTATGTGAGGAAAGCAGAAGTGAAGGCGGAAACGAAGCCGACCGATAACTATTTCCGTGTTTATACGGCTAACATTCCCGTTTATGATAACCGTAGCGGTTCTCTCAAAAAAGTCGGGGAATTGAAGAAGGGTGAGTCTTACCCAATTGAAAAAGATTACGGCAACTGGTGGAGAGTTCAGTTCGGTGATTTTTATGGTTATGTCCGCAAATCGGATACAGGTTACGCCACAAAAACAGAGATTCCGAATCTGAATGATGAATATACCAATATAGCGCATAAATTGGAGACAGAACAACAAGTAGAGGTATATGATAACACTTCAGGGAGCCTGATTCCTTTCGGAAAAATAGATAAAGGTCAGCTATTCCCCATCGCAACGGATTATGGGAATTGGTGGCGAATCCTTTATTTGGATCGGATAGGCTATGTCCGGAAAAATAATGTAAGCCTCCGATACGCCAGCTATGACGATTACTTTAAAGCCGAAGAGGATTTGCCAATATACGATAATAGAGGCAGCGGTTCTCTCAAAAAAGTAGGCGAAGTAGAAAAAGGTAAAGTATACAGCAGAGTGAGTGACTACGGAAACTGGCACCGTATTCAGTTCGGAGATTACTATGGATATGTAGAAAAGTTCGCTACATCGCCGGACAGTGGTACATCGGTTAAGAATAAAAATGAGAGTTACTCTAATCAAGACCGAAGGTTTGAAACCCTGAACGATGTCACCATTTATGACAATTCGACAGGCAGCTTACAAGCAGTCGGAAAGATTGAAAAAGGAGAAATGTACCCGATTGCCACCGATTATGGCAACTGGTGGCGAGTTCTCTATTCCGACCAAGTGGGCTATGTACGTAAAAATAGCGTAAAAGCCGAGTTCAAATCCGGAGACAACTACTTCCGAGTATTCAAGGATAATTTGCCCGTTTACGATAATAGCGGGACTTGGTTGGAGAAGGTAGGAGAGTTGAAAAAAGGACAATCATACCCAATAGTAAAAGATTATGGGAATTGGTGGAGAATCCATTTCGGTGATATTTACGGTTATGTACGTAAAGCAGATACAGGTTATGCGACTAAAACGGAAATACCAAATTTAAATAATAAGTATTCGAATTCAGATAGTGATCTTGTGGCGAAAGATAAAGTAACTGTCTACGACAATACTTCAGGAAGTTTAGTTGCTTTTGCTAACCTAGAAGCTGGTACTATTTTTCCGATTGCATCTGATTATGGAAAATGGTGGAGGGTAGTGTTTGCGGACCGAGTTGGTTTTGTGAACAAAGAAGAAGTTGATATTTATGGAATTAGCAAAACGATTTACAATCTAACTCTTGAAAAGGCTATCGAATTGCAAATGAAAGTAAACCCGCAGACCGATCAAAATTACGGCTATGTATCCAAATCATATATTAATAGTAATAATGAAGTTACTGCCAGTGCTCTCAATGTACGTGGCGGACCAGGAACAAATTATAAAGAAATAGGAATGTTATATAACGGGGATAAAGTAAGTATTCTAGGTGAATATGATGGTTGGTATCAGATTAAGTTTAATGGGAACGCTCAATGGGTGACAGCCAGTGAAGAGGATGTTCAGTACTATCTAGACCCAAACAACTTTTTGGAAAACAGCCGTCAAAAATTTCAATTCTTAGATTTAGGAAAAGCTAGTGGGGCAACAGCATCAGAACTAAATAGTTACTTGTCAGGAAATGGAATATTGTCTGGAAAGGGACAATATTTTATAGAAGCAAGTAAGACTCATGGAGTAAACGATGTCTATCTAGTATCCCATGCATCTCTAGAAACAGGTAATGGAGGTTCACCTCTAGCTACTGGGGTTGAAGTAGGTAAAGACAAATCTGGTAATTTGGTGTTAGTTAATTCTAGTAATCGCAGTAGTTTACGAGATATTAGAACAACGTATAATATGTATGGTATTGGAGCTGTTGACGGGAATGCATATGAAGGAGGTGCATTTCGTGCTTACAAAGAAGGCTGGTTCAGTCCTGAGGAGGCCATCATAGGAGGAGCCCAGTTTATTGGGAATAGTTATATAAAGGTTGGTCAAAATACCTTATATAAAATGCGTTGGAATCCGGATGCTATGGAAAGGTATGGATATGCCACCCACCAATATGCATCAGATATTGGCTGGGCTTATAAACAAGTAGGTTCCATGTACAATTTATATCAAGAGATTGGATTAACAACTTTATATTTGGACGTACCAGTATATAATTAAAAAATAGCCTGCAAACTTTTTGCAGGCTATTTTTATGTGTTTTTTATTTCATGCGCATAATATGATATAATTCGACTTATGATTGAAGAAAATAGTTAATGAGACAATTAACTTTTAACAGGAGTGACTGAATTGGACAAGCCTATTAAAGTGATGACAATATTCGGAACGAGACCAGAAGCAATAAAAATGGCTCCATTAATTTTAGAGCTAAGAAAACGTCCACAAGAATTTGAATCAATTGTAACAGTGACTGCTCAGCATCGAGAAATGTTGGATCAAGTACTGGAAATATTCGATATCTCACCAGATTTTGACTTAGATATAATGAAGAAGAAGCAATCACTTACAGAGATTACAAATAGAGCGTTGGAAGGCTTGGATAATGTTATGAAGGAAGCAGAGCCGGACATTGTATTGGTACACGGAGACACGACGACAACCTTTGCTGCCTCTTTAGCTGCATTTTATAACCAAATTGCAGTAGGTCATGTGGAAGCGGGTTTACGAACTTGGGATAAATATTCACCATATCCTGAAGAAATGAATCGACAACTAACAGGTATTATGGCAGATTTGCACTTTTCACCTACCGAAAAGTCCAAACAAAACCTGCTACATGAAAATAAACCAGAAGAACGAATTTTTGTTACAGGGAATACAGCAATTGATGCATTAAAAACTACCGTGGGTGAATCTTATCAAAGTGAAGTTTTAGATTCCTTAAATGGTAAACGATTAGTTTTAATGACAGCTCACCGGAGAGAAAACTTGGGAGAAAATATGCAGCAGATGTTCCGTGCAATTAAACGATTAGTGGAAACGCATGAGGATATTCATGTCGTATATCCTGTGCATTTAAATCCAGTGATTCAAAAAACAGCTAATGAGATATTAGGAAACGATAAAAGAATTCAATTGATAGAGCCTTTAAGTGTAGTAGATTTTCATAATTTCGCTTCACGTGCTCATTTGATTTTGACTGATTCTGGTGGTGTGCAGGAAGAAGCACCATCGCTTGGAGTTCCTGTTCTAGTTCTACGTGACACAACTGAACGACCGGAAGGGATTGATGCCGGTACCTTGAAGTTAGCAGGAACAGATGAGGAAAACATTTTTAACCTGGCTAATGAACTGTTATCTGATTCGGAAGCCCATAAAAAAATGGCTCGTTCATCCAATCCTTATGGCGATGGACAAGCTTCCAAACGGATTGCAGATGCCATTGCCGGATATTTTCAAGCAGAGTAAATTTAGTTTTTTTGTGTAATTCACTTTTTGGTGTAGGCACTTTGGCTTTGTATTGATATACTGTTATCAGGTAATAACGTCTTAAGTGTAAGCCTGTGAGTAAGTTAAAAATGGAAAGAGGAAGATGTTAATAATGAAACGTTCTGAATATAAGAAAAAGCCCAGAAGATTATGGGTTAAGATCTTGTTGACTTTTGTTATACTACTAGTGGCAGGCACGGGGGCTTTTGTTTATTCTATTTATCATAATACAAAACAAACCGTTGCAAATAAAATCACCCAGCCAATTGATTCTATTGATACAACGGTTGGTAAGAAGAAAGTAAAAGATCAGGAACCACTTAACATATTATTGCTTGGGGTGGATGAAAGAGAAAACGATGTAGGCCGCTCGGATGCAATGATGGTGCTATCACTAGATCCAAAGAAAGATAGTATGGAACTTGTAAGTATTCCAAGAGATACAAGAACAGAAATAGTTGGTAAAGGAACCCAAGATAAGATTAATCATGCCTATGCTTTTGGAGGCGTAGATATGTCGGTTAACACTGTTGAAAACTTTCTTGGGATTGAGTTAGATTACTATGTTCGCTTGAATATGGAAGGTTTGACAGAATTAGTCGGTGCGGTTGGAGGAATCACCGTAGAAAATGAATTAGAGTTCACTCGCAATGGGTACCATTATCCTCTCGGAGAAATTGAGTTAAGTGAAGAGGAAACGTTAGATTACGTTAGAATGCGTAAACAGGATCCAAATGGTGATTTCGGACGTAATGAACGACAAAGGAAAGTAATTCAAGGAATAGTTAACAAAGGGGCTTCCGTAGGCTCTGTAAATAAAATAGATGATATCGTGCAAGTGCTAGGAAATAATATGGCTAGCAATCTGGACTTTGACGATATGCAGAACCTCTTGCTTAATTATAGGGATACCAGAAAAAATATTAACACTTATCAAATGCAAGGTACAGGAACGAAAATAGACGGCATCTACTATTATGTAATTGATGATACTGAAATTGCTAAGGTCAAAGAGATGATTAGTCCCAATTAATTATGGTGTAAAGATAAAACTGCACTTTACGTGCAGTTTTTTTCGAGTATTGATATCAAAAGCTTTCTTCAGATTGGGACGTTTATATATTTAGTAAAAATTATATTGGATTCAGTATATGTCGCAAAATTTCTACCAGGATATATAGAATACTAAACGGACAAGACTTTTAGAAATTAATATGATTAATAAATATGTCCGTAATGAAGTCAGATTATTAAGTGAATATTTGGTCAACGATCGTTGTACTATTGACTATCAAATGGATTAGAATGGGGGAAAGATAAGTGTCAGTGTTAAAAGGAGAAAAAATATTTAATGCTGAGAAAAGTGTCAAATATTTTTTTCAAAAGTCTTATAAAAAAACCAATCATTTAGTGATTGTTTTTTCTGCATTTTCTCCAATTGGCAAACCTCCAAAATACAACTACATATCTACCTTAGAGGGTTTTGATTGTAATAAACTCTTTATTTTAGATGATTTTGGAAGTCGTGCTAGCTATTACTTGTGCCAAAATAGAGATTTTTTGATTGAGAGATCAGTATATAAGTTAATTCAATGGATTATAAAAGAGAACAACATCGAAAATGTTATGGCTTGCGGTTCAAGTAAAGGTGGATATGCTGCCTTGTATTACGGTATAAAATACGGATTTGACCATATCATTGTAGCTTCTCCTCAATATTACTTAGGAGATTACCTTCTTGACCAAACTAATTCTATAGACGTTGTCGATTTCTTATCAGGTTCAAGTAATGAAGAGGATAAGAAATTTCTTAATAACATTATGTATGTAATGATTTCCGAAACGAATAACAGGCCAAACATCTTTATTCATTTAGGTAAGGGTGAAACTCACTATCAGAATCACGTACAACCATTGCTCACCCAATTTGAGAAGTTTCATTTTAATTATGAGTTGGATTTAGGGAATTATAGTGATCATAAAGATGTCGCACTTTTTTATCCAGAAATTCTAAAAAGAAAAGTAAGGAATGTTTATGGTTATCCATTAATCAAATTTAAAAAACTGGTTGAAGGGAATATACCGCAAAACACGAAAGTTACGTTTGAGGTTGAAACAGATGGCGAAGATAACAAAGTAGCATGGTATCTTTACTTAGACGGCAAAAAAATAGATGTTAAAAATTATACATTAGACAGGACCTATGAAGTCATGTTCGCAAAAAAGGGACAGTATAAGGTGAGATCTTTTGTGATAAACAAAGAAGGTTTTAAGATATCGGCGACAACAAATAAAATAGTAGTAGAATAAATGCAACTACATAAGGCCTTATTTGGAATAGACAATATTACAGAGTGTATTCCAGTGAGCGTGTCAAGGAAGTCAATTATGAAATAATCCAACGTTAAAATTAATGGTTTTACAACAAAATAAAGGGGAAAAAACTGCACATTTAGTGCAGTTTTTTTTTATAGTGTGCCCGGGTCGCCCCGAAATCTATAGGAAGCCAGAGGAAAATCTCCGACCCGAGGAAAACGAACCTCAGAGAGGCTGGCACCCTGGGACGAGCTGGCTATACACACTAAAATCCTAATGGCCAAAGGGAGTGACAGTAAATGAGGCGGGTACACGGAGAGGAAATTTGCACACAAGCTCCCTTCTCAACCTGTTCAGTGATGGAAAACTGAACAGGCAGAAGTCAGGCGAGGTCATGTTAACTTCCTAGCTTGAGGTAGAGGGGAAGGACTGGATCTTTAAGGAAGAGCAATCCTTTTGGATTCATCCTTCTGTAAAGACATTCAGGACATGAGTGTCGAAGCTAAAACCCATACCATCTTCATCGATTATTACCGGTATCTGCAAAACCAGGAAGATAACGTTTCTTCTTTTAGAACTAAGAGCCTTAAAGAGTGGTATGGTTATCCATGGCAGGGATTTTACCAAGAGATCCAAAAAGAAATAGATGGCGATTGTGGTTATGTAAATAACCGGTCTGGCGAGTTTTGGGATTTTTGTAGGTTCCAAGCTTAAGCTTAAAAAAAGGTATTATATGCAATGGGAACAAGAAAACCTTTGTGTATGTTTTTTATAGGGTCCGTGGCAATACACTTGGCTTATTTACAAACGAATAAGTTAAAAACCTTTAACATAGGACACGGAAAGCTATCTTCTATGAGGGAATTATTTCGATTTTGAAAGAATGTGTACTTCGATGAAACAATGTTAATGGGACCAGACGTTAGATTAAGATAAAATGGTACCATTGGACTGCCCCAAGGTGGAAGAAATATTGAGTCTTAAGACTAGGTATAGTATAAGGGAAGGGATATCACATTACTTCCAATGATCGACTACTTACTAAATCGAGCTAAGATAGGGATGTACTGGGAACTTTAATTAGGAGAAAATAAAAGAGCCGTTTAGTTTAGATAGTTCATTCTAAAAGGCTCTTTGCTTTTTAATAGGAGTGGCTTTAGTATTCTATGACGTTCTAGTTTGAACTCTTTTATTTAATTAATCCCCCCTTTTTCCAAAATCGCCACAAAAGTAAGAATTAATTTTGAAAACGCTTATTTGTAGAATGAACTCAACAAGAAATTTAGGAGGCATTAGTGATGGGAAGTTGGTTAGGAATAGAAGAAAAAGTTGCCATTGTGACAGGAGGAAGCTCTGGAATTGGCAGAGCGATTGTCACCGCCATGTTGGACAATGGTTCGATTGTCTATAACTTGGATTTAAAAGATCAGCCATTGGATCACGATAATTATCGTTTTATGGAACTGGATGTCACAGACGCTGCAGCTGTAAAACAAACGGTAGACACTGTAGTGGAAAAAGAAAGCAAAATCGATGTGCTGGTCAACAATGCAGGTATTAATCTTCCGAGATTGCTTGTAGATATCAAAGGCGAGAAACCTCAATATGAAATGGATGAAAAAGATTTAGATGTCATGTTCAATGTGAATTTAAAGGGGCCTGTTTGGCTCAGTCAGGCAGTAGCAAGACACTTCATTTCTCAAAAATCTGGTATCATTGTTAATGTTTCGAGTGAAGCTGGACAGGAAGGCTCGGAAGGTCAAAGTATCTATTCGGCTACCAAAGCTGCGTTGATTGGCTTTACAAGAAGTTGGGCAAAAGAACTTGGTAAGCACAATGTAAACGTTGTAGCTATCGCGCCTGGCATCCTTGAAGAAACAGGATTGCGTACACCACAATATGAGGAAGCTCTTGCTTACAGCAGAAATACGACTGTCGATCGGTTAAATGGCGATTATTCTAAATCGATTCCATTGGGCAGGGTAGGCAAATTGACGGAGATTGCTGACCTGGTTTGTTATTTAAGTTCTGATAAAGCAAGTTATATAACAGGGACCACAGTTAACATTTCAGGTGGTAAGTCTAGAGGCTGATTCCATAGATAGGGGAGAGGTCATGCAACTTAATGAAAAACACCTAAAGATGATAGAGTCTCTCATGCATGAAGAGATTGAAATAGAAAAGTTGTCCTATCAATTAAATCTTACAGAAAAAACGATCGTGAATTATATAAGACAAATCAACAGCGACTTTCAAGATGCCGCGGTCATCACCAAACAGCATCAAAAGTTATCCCTGGCAATCAAGGAGCAACCGGTATTTTTCGACAAACTGGATTTATTAAAAGATGAATGCCAGGAACATGACAGAGCGAATCAGCAAAGAAAAGACGAGCTTTTTTATCAATTATCTATCCACAAGCAAACGACCCTGGATGACATGGCGGATAGGTTGTTTTTGAGCAAGACACTGGTCAGTAAAATTCTGCGGGAGTTGAAAGAGGATATCGAGACATCACACGTACAGATCACAGGTACGCCAAATGTAGGCTTGATATTGGAAGGCTCTGAGTTTGAAATACGCAAGTTGGCGATTGAACAATTTCCTTCCGAATTTATCGAATATGAAATACCGCAGAATTTGGTTTCAGGTCTCGATCAATTGCAACAAGATTGGAAACTGGATGAACAGTCATTGGAACGGTTGATTTTGGCGCTCAAAGTGACCATGCAACGAATGGAGCAACATTGTTTTATAAGTGGCACAGTCGATTTAGATGCACATATTTTTCATTCGGAAGAGTACATGGCATTGGATTTTATAAAAGGGTATATAGAAAAAGTGTTCCCAGAGGCGAATGCAGGAAAAGAGATTATCTTAATCGTTGTGCAATTGATGGGACGCAGGGCTTCGCTACTGGATGAATTATTGACGCAACAAGATGAAAGCCTTATTCAAAAAATCATCGATCAAACAATCCGGGATGTAGAACGGTTTTACGGGCTTAAAATCGATGAGGAGCTATTCACGAAGGACATTCGCTTACACATTAAGCATTTAATCAATCGATTGATTTTCCGTATCAAATTAAATAATGAACTGGCGTATGACATGCAGCAGCGATTTCCCTTTGCTTATGAATTGTCTACAGTGTTGGGAGAAAGCATTACACGCGTGACTGGATTGGGAATGCCGGAAAAGGAACTGGGATTTCTAACGATATATTTCAGTGTGTACTTGGAACAACTTGAGCAGCAGATGAATGAATTACATGACATTGCGATTTTGACAAATCAAGGATTGAGTACGACCAAGTTGTTAACCATGAACTTGCGCAAAGTGTTCGGCACCCAAATCAACGTGGTGGTCATTGATGAATCCGAGTTTACCGAAGAAAGCATTCATCCATTTGATTTAGTCATCTCAACGATCAAAACAAACAGAATGTTCAACAAAGTCATATACATCGAGGATGTTTTTGATCAGCAGCTGCTTAAATTGAAAATAGAACAGTTCTTGATTTATAAGGATGTAAGTAATAAAAAATTGTTCAACCGCAGTGTTTTGGTGGATTTCCTCGATCATTCTGATTTTTACCACTTTCAGGGCCGGCAAACATATCAAGATATCATTTGTCGACTGGCTGATGAGCTATACAATGAAGGAAAAGTAGACGAAGATTTTAAAAAGAGTTTGATTGAAAGGGAAAACAAAAAATCTACGATCAACGGTCAACTTGGTTTCCCGCATGCCAGTCATAAGCAAGACGGTATTTTTATCAAGGTTGGTGTCTTGGACGAGCCGCTTGAAGATCATGAAAATGTCAGATTGGTCGTGCTTATCGCATCTTCCGAGGAGAACGTGAATGAGGCAATGCTCATCCGGATTTATGAAGAAGTGTTGGCGATCACGACAAATCACTATATTTTGAACAAAATCAATGCTAAGACAACCTTTACGGATTTGTCACGACTATTAAACCAGGAAATGAGGGAATAGCCCATGTTTATCATGTTGATTATCTTTGCTGCTATAGGCTTTGTCGTTCAGTATTTACTAGGTCTGCTCCAGATCAAAAATTTCACCAAAAACTATATCCAACTGCGGGAAAAGGGCCGTGTCGCCATTGGAAGACGTCCGGCTATCGTTAAATCTGGAACGCTGGTGTTACTTCAGCTAAACAATAAAAACGAGATTGAAGATGCGCGATACATGCAAGGTGTGACCGTATTCTCTAAATTCAAACCGCTCAAAGGTTTAGAAGGAAAGAAGTTGCAAAAAGTTAATGCCAGTGATCTGGAGGATTACAACAAGTTGCTGGGAAAAGCGGTTTTAGATGCGCAAAACACTTTCCATGTCATTCAAAATGGCGGAGAAATTGCCCAAATTCCTTCACCGATGATGAAAGCTGTACGGAAAGTAAACGGAATGTTTAAAAAAGAAAGGGGTCTAAAGCATGGACTACATCGTTAAATTTGCAGAAGGATTTATCAACTTGTTCCAAACAGGTGCCGATACGTTTATCGATTGGATGACATCGATTGTACCGCTTGTACTAATGTTGTTGATTGCTATGAATACCATCATTCAATTGATAGGCGAGGAGAGAATCAATGTTATTGCACAAAAATCAGCCAAAAATCCGTTTTTAAGGTATTTGGTGTTACCATTCCTGGGGTCCTTCATGCTGGCGAATCCTATGGTCCACTCTTTAGGCAGATTCTTGCCAGAGAGATATAAACCGAGTTACTTTGCTTCCGCGGCACAGTTTGCCCATACAAGTAACGGGATTTTTCCACATATAAACCCGGCGGAATTATTTATCTATTTGGGCATTGCACAAGGTATCCAGGAGCTGGGGCTGCCGATGACAGATCTGGCCGTCCGTTACTTATTGGTCGGTTTGGTGATGAACTTCATCGGTGGTTGGGTTACGGACTTCACAACGAGTTATATAGAGAAACAACAAAACGTGAAATTGAGCAAAGAAGTAAAAGTAGAAGGTTGAGGTGGACAGCATGGCTGAAAGAGCGAAAATCGTTAAGGGTTCGGGTGGTTTCGGCGGCCCGTTGACAATCGGTGTCGATGGTAAACGGGACAAACTGATGTATGTGACAGGCGGCCATAAGCCTGCCATTGTAGATAAAATATGTGATATCACCGGGGCAACACCTGTAAATGGTTTTGAAACGTCGGTACCGGAAGAGGAAATCATGGCGGCAGTCATTGATTGCGGCGGAACGTTACGTTGTGGCATTTATCCGCAAAAAGGCATCCCAACGATCAATATCATGGCTACCGGTAAAAGCGGCCCTTTGCGCCAATATATAACAGAAGACATCTATGTATCCAACGTAGACGTTGATCAAGTGTCCGTGGCTGGTACAGAAAGTGAAAGTACTTCCGTAAAAGAGACACAAGCAGAGGAGAAACAGCCAGAACAACAAGCGACCTATTCAAGAGACAAAAAAATCATGGAAACACGCGCGGAACAAGAAAATAAGAGTATTCTTACCAGAATCGGATTAGCAGCAGGGAAAGTTATCAACACCTTCTATCAGGCTTCCCGCGATGCTGTGGAAACGATGCTGCATACGGTCATTCCATTTATGGGATTTGTGGCATTACTGATCGGCATCATTCAAGGCTCTGGCATCGGCGACTTGTTCGCAAATGTCATGTCTCCGCTTGCCGGAAATATTTGGGGACTGATGGCCATCGGCTTTATTTGTTCCTTGCCCTTCTTAAGTCCATTACTAGGGCCTGGAGGAGTTATCGGACAAGTACTAGGTACGCTGATCGGAGTGGAAATCGGCAAAGGCAACATTCCTCCAAACCTTGCACTTCCGGCACTATTTGCGATCAATACGCAAAACGCCGCAGACTTCATTCCTGTTGGATTAGGTCTGGCAGAAGCAGAAACGAAAACAATCGAAGTCGGGGTGCCATCTGTCCTTTATTCCAGATTCTTGAATGGTGTGCCGCGAGTATTTGTCGCTTGGCTGGCAAGCTTCGGATTATATAAATAAACAAGGAGCGTATGATTCATGTATCGAACAGAAATAAAAAAAATCGGAAAAGATGCAAAAGCTTTTGAAGCAGAAAAAATGATGGTTCTGTTTGGAGAAAATGCACCAGCTGAACTTGCGGACTTTTGCTATATCATCGATGTCAATCCAGTAGAAAAAGAAATAACGGAAGATTCAATGCTGACTATTGACGGAACGACATATGAAATCACGAAAGTTGGTTCTGCCGTTAACAAAAACCTTCATGATCTAGGTCATATCACCTTACGGTTTAATGGGAGTACGGAAGAAGAACAATCAGGAACGTTGTATTTGGAAGATGCAGAGTTGGTGACGGTGGATGTTGGTTCTACAATTACGATTGAATAAATAATAGTTCAACATATTATAAAGCCCCCTTGAAGTTTATTATTAAAACTTGAAGGGGGTTTTTACATAGCGATTTCTGGCTACCGGAAATTGTTAATTGTTTCCCTCTAGAGCAATTATAAACCTTGTTATTTCTAAGAGTGTATGCATAATTCCTCATTATCCGGAAAGGATAAAACTTGATTCAGTACTATTTACAAATCACCAACAACACACAAATGAGCCAAATAGTTAGAAGACAGGAGGAACGCACATGTCTGAAGAACATCGAAAAAAGAACTTTGCTCCGACAAATCCAAGCAAAAAACAACCAGATGAACAGCGACGAGGACAATCGAAATCTAACTCGCGGGGTAAAAGTCGATAATGCAGGAATAGATGATAAGGGGGGCTGTAGCTCTCCTTTTTTGGTGGTTTAAATGAGATGCATGTCAAATAGTATTGGCCGAAAACTTCCTTGCCCAACTCAAATTCCGGCGCCTGCTCCTTTCGAGTGCTTCATTCAAGCCTGAGCAGGAGAAGTAAATGAGCATGATGACAGAAGTAATCTTCCAGTATGGAAGGAAACAAGCAGTATATCTAGGTGCAGATTGCCTGAAAATTGTTTCTCTATTTGAGGTGGTTTGTCGCTTAAAAGGTGCTATAAAACAAGTGTTGCAGGCGGTAGGAATTCCCGAACAAGTTTAAACATCTATTATATCTTTCATCATGCCGGTGGTACCAGAAAATGACGCCTGTCTGGAATTGCCGGTAATCAGCTATTGAGGTTTAAGCGAAAAACATTTGGTTAAGCAACCGTAAAATATAGTTTTATCCATTACACAAACCTTTTTATTATACGAAGCTGCCTTTTCCCTTTATAATCCGGGGAAAAGGCAGTTTTTTCTTGTTTTTCTCATTTAAGTTACTTATTTAGTGGTACATATGATTAGTATGATGTGCTCTTTATCAAAAAACTGTTTTAAAGAAACTTTCTAAGGAGAGGTAAAAATGAAAGAAAGAAAAACCCTAAAGAAGTCTCTAAAGCCCCATTGGGTTTGGGCAATAGCTCTGGGTTCTTCCATTGGGTGGGGCGCATTTGTGCAGCCGACTAATTGGATGAGCACTGCAGGCCCTCTTGGAGCAATGCTTGGTTTTGGGATCGGCGGCTTACTCATGATGGTCATTGCCGTTAGTTATGGCTTCCTTATCAAAAGCTTTCCCGTATCCGGTGGAGAGTTTGCCTATGCGTTTATTAGTTTAGGTCGGACACACGCATTCATTTGTGGGTGGTTTTTGACGCTCGGGTACATATGTATCGTTGCGCTAAATGCATCGGCATTTGCCTTAATGTTTAAATTTGTCTTTCCAAAGTTTGTTGAGAACCTGCATTTATACCAAATTGCAGGCTGGGATGTTTACGGTACAGAGATTATTTTTGCGACTTTAGCGTTATTATTGTTTGGTTATTTAAATATTAAAGGAACCGGAATATCAGGAAGATTGCAATTTATTTTTTGTTCAGTAATGGTAATAAGCATAGTTGCCCTGTCACTTTTCGTGGGCGGACAGCCAATCTCTGGCTTTGCAAACGTTCAACCTCTATTCCCAACGGAAAAAACAGCTTTTGCTGCGGTGATTGCAATTGTTGCAATAGCACCATGGGCTTACGTAGGATTTGATAATGTACCACAACTTGCCGAGGAATTTAATTTTTCATCTAGAAAAGCTTTTAATCTAATCTTGGGAGCTCTGTTTTTCGCAGCATTATTGTATATATTAATGATTTTAGCTACCGCAATGGCTCGTCCCTGGGAAGGATTGGTGTCGGAAAACCTGCTATGGGGTACTGGAACAGTGGTACAAGATTTATTGGGAACCTTTGGGTTGGCTATTTTGGTCATAGCGCTATCGATGGGGATCTTTACTGGCCTGAATGGATTCATCGTTTCTTCCAGCCGGCTTTTATTTGCCATGTCTCGTGCAAAGATTATTCCAGAAACATTTTCTAAACTACATCCTAAATACGATACACCTTATATTGGTATCATCTTTACGGTTGCTGTTTCCTTATTAGCACCTTGGTTTGGACGAGAAGTGTTGACATGGGTAGTCGACATGTCATCAATAGGTGTTACCATTGCTTACTTTTATACGTGTTTTACTGCTTATAGATTATTTAAGTGGAAAATGGGGGCAGATTTCAACCCTTCCGTAAATGTTGTTTCCCCGTTAAAAAAGTCATTTGCTGGATTAGGAGTAGTAACAAGTATTATATTCTTATCCCTTCTATTGATTCCAGGTTCACCGGCATTTTTGGGAATAGAATCAAGAGTTGCACTAGTAGCCTGGATTGTCTTAGGAATAGGCTTCTATCTTGTTAAGCGCAAGGAACTTAATGAGATACCCGAGGGTGAATTGAATTATTTAATTTTAGGGGATGAAGAAATTATTGCTAAGGATTAGACTGCTTGTTATGAAATAAAAGCATTTGATAGTTATTTTAAAACAGATAATAATCATGCTTCATGCTTGGGTCATCCAGGTAAAAACATGTTCTCCTTATCAATTGAATAGCCAAACCTTTAATGGTTATGGCTCTTTGCAGTCTGGCACTAGTTACCCCGCTCCTTTATAGTATAGGTGATTATCTGAATAAATCAGCACACTCCGGTTACGATAAAAAGAATTGGTTCGATCATTAGGGATGAATTAAATTCTTATGAAACTGGAGGAATTAACATGACGGAAGAACATAGAAAAAAGAACTTTGCTCCGACCAACCCAAGTAAAAAACAACCGGATGAACAAAGAAGAGGGCAATCGAAATCTAATTCTCGTGGTAAAAGTCGGTAATCAGGAAAATAGAACGGGGGAGGACTGTGTTCATACCTTGTGATATTGGAATTAAACAGGTGTTCAGTTAACCCTATTGAAGTGATAGGAGATATCTTGATGGGAGAGGAGTGCGTTTAGCTAAGCCATACAGGAGAGTGAGTGAAACTGATATTCGAAGTAATCGTTCAGAATGCGGAGGAAGCGAAGCAAGCAGAATATTTAGGTGTTGACCGGCTGGAGTTGGTTTCCGCTATCAGTGAGGGCGGTCTGACACCTAGTTATGGCACCATAAAACAAGTGCTGCAGGCTGTGGAGGTTCCCGTGCAAGTTATGATCCGTCCACACAGCTATAATTTTTATTATAGTGAAGCCGATATAGCAATTATTTTAGAGGACATTAAAGCTGTGCTGGGCTTGGGCAGTAATCGAATCGTATTTGGCGGGTTAACTAAGGATAATGCGATTGACGAGAAGGCACTGGCGGAAATAATTAAACTAGATTCGAAATTAGACATTACCTTTCACCGGGCCTTTGATGAAGTTGTGTCTCAGGAGGCTGCATATCACACTTTGCTCCATTACAAACAACAAGTGAAGCGCATTTTGACTTCAGGTGGAGAAACAAATTGTGAAGCAGGGAAAGATAATTTGAAGAAACTAGTAAACTTGTCGGAAACGACTAACGGTCCCGCAATTTTGCCAGGGTCTGGTTTAGGGCAGGCTAATATCGAACCCATTCATTCTGTTGTCTCCGCTTCTCAGTATCATTTTGGAAAGGCATTGCGTAAAGGAGGGTCATTTGCGCAAGGCTTTGACCCGGAAGCATTCTCAAGAATTAAACAATTTTTAGGAGTAATGGATGACAGAAATGTTTGATCGGCCGGAAAAGTGCGGCTCCTCTTTTTAATTTCTGCAGTATCGTTTTGGTATTTTTTCATTGGGGGATTCTATTCTAACAAAGTAAAAGCTAAGTGATCATGAAACAGGTCCATCCGAGAAGAGACTATGAAGTTTATCTGGATCAATTTATATAAGTTTATTAACTAAGCTGCCTTTCCCCTTATCATTCGGAAAAGGCAGCTCTTCTTGTTTCACTACTTCGTCTATTATATTTTGTGTGTGATATTAAACCATAGTCGTAACTACTTAATCTCAATCCGCCCATCTTCCGGCGCTGCTATAGGCCCTTCTTGTTCTTGCAAATACGCAATCATTGCATCCAAAGCAAGTGGACCTGTTACTTGATTAGTTCCTTCGGTAAGTACGGTAAATCCGTCTCCGCCTTCCGCTAGAAAGTTGTTCACTGTAACTGTGTACGCTTGACTTGGTTCAATCGGGTTTCCTTCGTTATCTGTCATCTCAACAATTCTTTCACCGATAGGAGCATCATCTTCCCAGGTGTACTGCAGCCCGGAAACTTGTAGAATGGTGGATGAATTATCTTCCCATTGCTGTTCAAGAACAGCCTTGATTTGATTTCCGGTGAGTGTCATGTTTACCAGATTATTCCCGAACGGAAGCATGGTATAAAGCTCTCCCCAAGTGACCGGACCTTCGTCCAGATCAGCACGGATTCCGCCTGGATTCATGAAAGCAAAGTCCGAACCCATGGTAGCCCGCTGAGAATCTGCGACCAGGTTCCCGAGGGCTGATTCGCCGCTTTCATCCTGACCGGTTGTAATGGCTTCAGAAGTCTCTGCTACTACTTCCTCAACCAAGTCCTCGATGTCTTTTTTATAAGTATCGACCATATCTGCAATTTGCTCATCAGGTTCGATTCTGTCATGATAAGTCGTAACAATTGCTGCTTCTTTGGAAACGATGTCTTTCGTTTTTGGATCAATCATTAAGTCAATATCCGAAAAAGCAGTACCGCTGGAGTAGGATTGAACGATCAATTTGTCGTCGACAACGGTATTGGCATAATCATGGTTGTGGCCGCCCAATATGACATCGACCTCATCGTCGATGTGGGGAGCGAATTCCACGACATCACCCGACGGATTAGTGCCATCTTGTTCGGAAGAAGCAGGCACATGAGCAAGAACGACAATGGATTTCACCCCTTGCTCTTTTAGTTGCTGAGCCGCATCATTAATTGCATTTGTTTCATCGGTGAATTCTACACCTTCGATACCACTTGGAAGCACGATGTTTCGTGTTTCCGTTGTGACGACACCGATAAATCCAATTGGGATGCCATTCACCTTTTTAATCACATATGGAGGTAGAATCGTTTCTCCAGTATCTTCGTCTACCACGTTTGCCACGGTATAAGGGAAGGAAGCCCCTTCAAACTCCCCGGTTTCTTCGTGTTCCCCTCCATAAATAAGGCGTTTCATCTCGTCCACGCCTTCATCGAATTCATGGTTACCTACCGTTCCTACATCGAAGCCAAGTTCGTTTAAAATTTCGATGGTTGGTTCATCCTGAAGCAGCGAGGATACAGGGGAGCTGGCACCGACAACGTCCCCGGCGTGGACCAGCAAAGTATTCTTCGTTTCTTGTTCATACTTTTTAAGGTAAGCTGCCAGATATTCTGCCCCGCCTGCTTGTCTCCCGGCAATGTCACGGTAAACGTCTAACTGACCGTGGAAATCATTGATTCCCAGGAGTTGGACATGCTTGTACCTGTTTTTGAAATGGTCATTTTCGGAAGGTGCGGCGAAAACCGATGTACTGAAGAGAGACGTGGAAAGCAAGACAGCAAGTAGTACTTTTTTCCACATAGGAATACCTCCTTTTAATTTGTAGGACACTTTCAAACTAGCAAACTAGTTTAAAGCTGGTTGTGTCTTTAATGTAAAAGTTCGGTAAACAAAATAACAGAGTAAAAAGTAGGGTTATGGGGCACTTTTTGACGTAATAGTCGGATATAAAATCGGATCAAGCAATGGAGTAAAGGGATGGGGAAATAGCATTTTAAAAAATAGACAATTGAGATGTTCACTTTCAGGAGAGACATAAATAAAAGGTCGACTGTCAATCAGTCAACCTTTCCCGTCTACCATATATGTTGAGTTGTGCTTCTTTAGTGAATAAGTAATAAATCGAGTTATCGAGCCATTGCATTGTCATGTGAACGAGTAGGAGCATCATTTGAATGGTGTTTAATTAGTTGTGAAACATAAGATTCTAATTCAAATCTGTCCTCTCTGATGAATTGGTCTAATTTTACTTTCTTTCTTTGATGCATGTTGTTTCCCTCCTAATCGTTTTGTTGTTTGTTATTATTATTCTCTTATTCTCGGTTTTTTAAACATGGTAGATTGGTAGAAACATTTTCCAGGATAACGCGTTAGTTTATTCTTGCTCTCACTATTTTGGTCAGTATGCACTATAATTTTTGGCTCAAGCTGCCAACTTCATTTTCTCTGAAGCAGCATGGAATACAATTTTTATATCGATTTTGCTCATGTTAAAATGATTTACCAATAGGTTTTTTTAGGAGGATTAAAATGTACCATGTGACTTCTGATAAAGTGATTAAAATTGGAGAAACCACCTTTTCTGAACTCAATTTTAAAGAAAGTGACATTGAAGAATTGTTAAGAAAGAACATCGAAATCATTTGTGATGAAGAAGAATCTATGCTTATTGTTGGGAAACAAGTTAGAAATGCACAACTAGGAACCAGCGATCTCACAGCAATAGATAACAAAGGAAATATTGTATTAATAGAGATTAAGCGAGACCGAAAAGATATCGAAACGAGAAAAGAAGCATTTGAATTTCAGGCAATTCGATATGCTGCTAGCTATGCGACGATTGAAGATATTGAAGATTTAGTGAACAAAGTATATTCACCTTACATAGAGAAATATCGGTCAGAATTTGAAGGAGGATACTTGACTAGCGCTGAATTGGGGACACGTAAGTTAACGGAGTTCTTGCGGGAAAATGGTGCGGAGAACAATTTTAATAAAAACCAAACAATTATACTCGCTGCTTCCGATTATGATGAGCAGACGCTGTCAGCGGTTGCTTGGTTGAATAGTAATAACGTAGATATAAGTTGTTTTAAATTAATTCCATACGATATTAATGGTGAAGTGTATATTGATATTGAAAAAGTTTTGCCACTGAATACATATCAAGATTATTATGTGAATTTTTTGGATAATTCACTGAACCGTAGAATGCACAAAAAAGGAATAAACAGAAGAACTCTTCCAAAAATCGGGGAGATGATTGACTGGGGTGTAGTAAAGCCAGGTGATATTATAGCAGCTAAAGGTCGTGATGACGAAGGAGTTTTGCAAGCAAATGGAAATGTAGAAGTAAATGGAAAAGAAATTTCCATGCAGCAATGGTTAAAAAACCTTTTCGGTTGGTCAAGTATCCAAACTTACGTATTTGCGGTGCATAAGGAGTCTGGAAAATCCCTTTCCCAAATACGGAAAGAGTACATGGAAAAGGTGCAGGAATAATAATTATAAATCCAACTAAGGGGAGTTACTTTTCAGTTTAAAAGATAAACCGGCAATTATGAATAATAGTCCAGCTTGATGTACTGTTGGCATCTTTTTTACTACTTTGGTCAAAGTGAACTAACAAAATCCCCCAGTACTAATATAGGATACCTTTAAAGTGATTATTTATCGTGGGAATACTTCATTAACTAAAATACATCCTAACCCCTATCACCACTAGCAATATAGAGAGCATTTGCATAATGATGCGTCCCGGTATCCGCTGGGACAACAAAACGCCAAGCTGGGCACCGGCAATGACACCTGCGCCGCCCCAAAATACCGTCATCCAGTCAATATTCCCGTAAAAAAACTGGGAAATCACACCGACTGATGAGTATAAACATAAGGAAAAAAGCGAGGTGGCTGTTGCGAAATGAGTAGAGACATTGAAAATATAAATCAAAATCGGCACCAATAACCAGCCGCCGCCGATTCCCAGATAGCTTGAAAGAATACCCATTACTAATCCAAGCGGTATGAACCAACCGGATGATGCACCGGTGTTTTGGGCGTTAGATATGCTTGCTGCTTGTGTCACACTTGCATCCTTTTCTAGAGTGGGGCCAGCTTCCTGATAAGCTTTCTTGCCATCTTTATTTATGACGCCTTTTCTTGGGAAAGGTGTGTTCTTGCTAAATAAAAATAGCCCGAGTGCAACCAGGGTGGTTGCGAAAACGACGTAAAAATATTGCGAAGAAAAATGCTGCAATAGCCAAACTCCGGCCAGGGAACCCGGTAATGCGCTCATTCCTATAGTCAGTCCTGTTTTATATATAATTTTTTCTTGCTTTGCATAACCTAGCACGCCTGATAGGGAATTGATCAAAACGATTACCAACCCTGACGCTGAAGCAACCGCTGGATCCATGTGAAAGAGCAGCAATAACGCAGGTACAAAAATGAATCCTCCCCCTGCTCCTACGATAGTCCCGTAACCCCCGGCGATTATCCCGATGCAAAGCAGCAATAATCCTGTCATGATGTCCAAAATAGTAAGTGCCTCCTTATGTAAAGTAACTACTTAAATTCTTTCAGATAGGAGATCACTTGTCTATTCACTATATTTTATAGGGTATAACCAGTTTGTATTGATGCAATTCTTCCTACAGATGATAGAATAAAGGAAGGAAACGTTATCTGACAGGAATATGGCAAAAAAACACTCTGATTTGGGGATGCGATTTCTATTTAAAGGATGTGCGCTAATGGCAAAAGAGACACCTAATCATCATACTTGTTCTTGTTGTGCCGGAAGTAGAACGGAAATCCATGAGTCTTTTCAAAATAAAGAAGAAGGCACTAAATCAATTGTAAGTGCAGGAGCACAAGTGCGGTATCAGGAGAAAATGATCTATGTTCCCGGCGGTGAATACTTGATGGGAACAGATGATGAGGAAGGTTTTAAAACCGATGGAGAAGGACCAGTAAGAAAAGTGGAAGTATCTCCTTTTTACATGGACAGTTATACAGTCACCAACGAAGAATTTGATGCGTTTGTGAAGGAAACAGGTTACCAGACCGAAGCAGAGAAATACGGTTGGTCGTTCGTATTTTATAAATTTTTGCCCGAAAAACCATCCATGGCCATTCAACAGCTTCCTTCCACACCATGGTGGTTTGCTGTGGAGGGGGCTTATTGGTACCAGCCGGAAGGGCCGGATTCTTCGATTGAAGACCGAATGGATCACCCGGTGATTCATGTTTCCTGGAATGACGCGGAAGCGTTTTGCCAATGGGCCGGGAAACGGCTGCCGACCGAAGCCGAGTGGGAATTTGCAGCTCGCGGGGGCCTGGAGCAGAAGCGGTTCCCGTGGGGAGATGAACTGACGCCGAATAGAGAATATCGATGCAATATTTGGCAGGGTGATTTTCCAAAAGAGAACACCGCGGATGATGGCTACGTGGGAACTGCGCCGGCAAAGTCTTTTCCTGCCAATGGATTCGGCTTATACAATGTATCAGGGAATGTTTGGGAATGGTGTGCCGACTGGTTTGATCGAAGTAGAGATATGGAGCAGCTAGTAAATCCGACCGGGCCTTCCAAAGGAACTTCCAAGGTGATGCGCGGCGGTTCCTATCTTTGTCATCATTCTTATTGCAACCGATATAGAGTAGCAGCCCGCAGTTCCAATACCATCGACAGTTCGACCGGAAACATGGGGTTCCGGTGCGTGCGTGATGCATGAAGTGCTTGTAGCCAAACGCTGCAAAATCAACGAAGAAGATCGGCAAGGTGGTGCGTTGTGAATATAGAAAGCTTACGGATGTTTTGCCGTGTAGTCGATGAAGGGAGCATAAGCCAAGCGGCTCGGTCGAGTTATGTGACCCAGCCGGCTGTGACCAGGCAGATTCGTCAGCTGGAAAATCGTTATGGAACATTGCTGTTTGACAGGACGGATGGAAAACTTCTGTTATCGGATGCTGGAAAAACGTTGTATGGCTACGCAAAAGAAATAGTGGAACTCGACAATATTTCCTATGAAGCGATGCAGGAATTGATTGGCGTACAAGCGTCCGTACTCAAGGTCGGGGCCAGTTTGACAATTGGCGAGTATCTACTGCCTGGATTGCTAGGGAATTTCAAAAAGCAACATGAGGAAATAAAATTTAGTTTATCCATCGGCAATACACCGTATATTTTGGCGAAATTGGAAGAAAACGAAGTCGATATAGCCTTGGTAGAAAGTACGGTTGACAACGACAATTTTAAAGTTCGGAAGTTTGCCGATGATGAGCTGATTCTTGTCACTGCCCACAATCATCGATGGGCTACACGCGATTATATTGACGTTCAAGAGCTTGTTGAAGAGAAGATGATATGGCGTGAAAAAGACTCAGGTACACGTTTAATTGTCGAAAATGCTTTGGATGACCGAGGGGTGCTGGAGGGGATCCAGCATGCAATGGAACTCGGCAGCATGCAATCGATTAAGAGTGCAGTGGAGGCAGACTTGGGTGTCAGCATCCTTCCACGTTTGACGGTGACAAAAGAATTGAAATATAAAGCTTTGCGTGAAGTAACTGTGAAAGATTTCAGTATCATGCGTGATTTATGGATTGTCCAAAAGCAGCGTCGGTTTAAAAAATCTGCCGAAACCGATTTTGAGGAGTTTTTGCTTTATTAGGTTAATGGTAATCCTATTTAACCAAAAGTTAGATTAAAAAATTCTGCACAAAAACAAAGTATTCGTTGAACTCTGCTCTGACTTGTTACAATGATTATATAGTTTTAGGCTAGCATATTGAATAATTTTATTATTATTTTCATAAAGGGGAGAACAAAGTGAAAAGTACCGGTGTAGTAAGGAAATTGGATCAATTGGGCCGTATTGTGATCCCGATGGAAGTTCGCAGGAATTTAGAAATTGAAGAAAAGGATCCTGTTGAAATTTTTGTCGATGAGGATAAAATCGTCCTGCAAAAATACAAGCCGCGCAAGCAATGTATGATAACTGGGGAAATCAGCGAGGACAATATCGTACTGCCAAGTGGCATTGTGTTGAGTCCTAAGGGAATGGAAATCCTTCAAGAACAAATTGAAGAGAACTTTCCTGCTAAAAGTTAAAACCGCGCTTTTTTTAAGTAACATTCATACTAGGTAGGAAATCTGGAAGAATAAATAACAAAGCGTTATTTACTGGAGGTCCTATATGAAAAACGACAAACAACTGCGCAAGGAAATGAACAATGTCAAAACCGAAACAGACAGCTCGGCAGTCCTGAATGATGTCATTGCTAGCGAGTTCGAACAGCATCCGGGACAGAACGAAGAGCTGACCAAAAACCATCCACTCACCGCCGAGCAGGAAATCACGCAAAACAATACGGACGGGAAAACGTGGATGCATACCGAGGAAGGGTAAAAAGAGGAAGTGGTTGGTTCCGTTGAAACGGGCCAACTGCTTTTTTGTATTGCTAGGGCATGCTCAAGTGCAAATGGAGAACTCACCTAAGCTTCCTGCGATGGACATCCTGACTTTCGGATGATGGTTCAACTCCCCCGCAGCCCTGCTCTTTTGTTCCCTAACAATTAAAATGCGAAAAAACCTTGAGTAATGATTAGAATTTTGAAATAATTGGCAGTGATGAAGTCGGTGCATTAATGGGGAGTCAGCAATCGAAAAGGGGGATGGGTGTGAAAACGAAGAGGTCTCGGTGGTTTCTTACTTTTTTTGTCAGTTTGCTGCTATTGGTGGGAATTTATTACGTTGCGTTTGATTTTGCGTATTTAAAGTATGAAGTTAATGATCAGAATCAGTTTGTTATGTATGAGGGCTTAAGCGGACCTGAGCCTGTCATCAACTCAGATGTGAGTAATGAAGCAGAAAGTTTGTCTGTTTTGGGTACTTACATGGAAGAATTCAATCATTGGGTTTTGGTTTTGTTGATCATCGCTCCATTCTTTATAGCTACGTATGCCGTCTTGTTAAGTGAACGGCTTATGAAAGGCCACCCGAAAAAAAGAAAATATCTATCTTTTTCTGCAGCAATCAATTTAGCTGTTGCAGGTTTCTTTGTCTTTCAATGGCTGCGGTATGCAGAATTAGTGAACGATGCTTATCATAATGTGATGTTTTAACGTATGTTTGGGAAGCTGATTGGCAATCCATTTCACTTTCTCAACCTTAACAACGGACGTGGAAGCACCAATGAACAATAAAGCAGTTGGTTCCAGATAAGCGGGACCAACTGCTTTCCCTGTTTCAGTCTCGCTTTTTCCCGCGTTGCTCGTTCAAATAGCGGTTTTCACCTGGAGAATAGGTGATGTCACGGAAGTCATTGGCTTCCTGGCCTGGATAGCTTAATGGCTGTTCACCAATTGGGTTGGTTTTCTTTTCACGTTTCATATGGTTTGGATCTTTATTAGTCATTTGGATTCACCCTTCTCTTATAGTGTCTTCCATTTATAGTCTGCTTCAAACCTCCACGGTAAGACGAGGAAATTTTTGCATGCATGGCTTATTCGAAAGGAATCCATATTAAAGGGCAAGGAGGGATGGAACGTGGAACATGTAACCATTGACCAAATAAGGGGCGACCTGCAAGATTCCTTTGAACCGCTTATGAAAAAGTACAATATTGATGATATCGGTACCTTTGAAGAAGAAGGGCCGGAAGACGATTATTACATTGGCTATACGGTAAGAAAAAACGGCAGAGTGTACATGGTGCACATGCCGTTCGCGAAAACAGATGAGGGGCAGTTGGAACTGGCCAGGCAGGAATGGACGGTGGAGACAGATGACCCTACCGACGAGGATATCAGCGGCTTTCCGACTATCGACGCTGTATTCGAGCAATTGTTCAAAAAAGCGTAAATAGAATTTAACCCGTAACGGGTACGAATGGACAGGGGGAAAAGGAATTCGTTTCCCGCACGCACTCCCCCTGTATGGTAAAAAAGAGCCTGGGACAAAAGCAACGTGACCAAAATAAAAAGCAAATCGTTCTACCCCAAGAAAAACGCAACTTCCCACTCAGGCAAGGTACTTCGCTTTCCGCGGGCACGGCTTCAGCTAACTTGTCAAAGAATACCGCTTTGCCAAGTGGATCTTCAGCTCGCGCTCATCCCGCTGGAGTCTTCATACCTTGCCTCCGTTAGATCGAGATACCTTCTCTTCGGATGTGATTTCCGTTTTGCCTATTGCCGTTACGGATAGAAAGCGAAGCCGCATGGAAACCAGGAGTGCTTCTTTATCCTTTTTATGCTATAGTCCAATTTCCAAAGAATAAAGGAACCCCCATGCTGATTTTTCGTCTTCTTTACTGTTTAGATACCTATCAGCTAATAGAAGAATACGGTCCATATGGTCTTGATCATGTGGAAATCAGAGCCCGAAAACGTAGCGAAGGCAAGATACGGAGACTCCTACGGGAACAGCACGAGCTGAAAATTCCGCAAGAAAGCGGTTGGTGCTTTCTGAGGAAGTTGAAGCCGTGCCCATGGAACGCGTAGTATCCTGCCGTAGCGATTTGAAGCACATCAAACAACAGGATAAAAAGAGAATATACAAATACAAACCGAACGAATTTGATTGGCATTTATAATTCGTTCGGTTTGTATTTTAGTGGCCATGCTTTTGTCCCAGGCACTTTGTTCCTTATTTCTTTTCGTCCGGGTCACGGAAAGCACGAACACCGGTATCCATCTGTTCGATTTTTTCCATATCCTCTGCCGACAATTCAAAATCATATACCTCGGCATTGGCTACGATGCGGTGTTCCTTTGTCGATTTCGGAATCGTGATGAAGCCGCTTTGTAAATCCCAGCGGATGATCACCTGTGCCGGCGACTTGCCATATTTATCTCCGATTTCTTTCAGTGTCGGGTCATCCAACAACTGTCCCTGCTTCAATGGGGACCATGCTTCGAGTTGAATGCCATGCCGCTTACAATAGGCTCTCAATTCTTTTTGCTGGAAATGCGGATGGAATTCTACCTGGTTCACCATGGGAGTGATTTCTGCATCGTCCAACAGCTCGTCCAAATGATGCTCCTTGAAGTTGCTGACACCGATTGCCCGCACTTTTCCTTCTTTATAGAGCTTTTCCATCGCTTTCCACGTTTCTTTGAATTTTCCTTGCGACGGAACCGGCCAGTGAATCAAATATAAATCAAGGTAATCGAGTCCCAATTTTTTCAGGCTGGTTTCAAAAGCGGCCAGGGTCGATTCGTATCCTTGGTCGCCGTTCCAAAGCTTCGAGGTAACGAACAATTTGTCGCGGGAGATCCCGGATTCTTTTATTCCTTGTCCCACCCCTTCTTCATTTTTGTAAACAGCAGCTGTATCGATACTGATGTAGCCGTGCTTGATGGCGGCTTTGACCGATTGTATAACCTCGTCGCCGTCTTCGACCTTGAAGACGCCCAGTCCGAGCCAAGGCATTTCCACCCCATTATGCAACGTCGTTGTGTCCTGCAGCGTTTTTACCATGTTGATACCTCCAAGCAATATTTCTTTTTATTTTCCCACATCTATCCGAAAACACAAATGATACACCCCGTTTCGACAATATCTTCCCCATATAGTCAAAATAACCTTCTTAAGGTAGAATGGTTCATTAACAGGATTGGTTTCCCATCGGTTGATCGAGTGCCATCATTTGGAATCATCCCGGCATGGTGGCACCGGAACAAAAAAGCAGTACTTATCCTTTATCCTTTATATTAAACTAATAATAACGAAACCGATTGTCATCCGGCCATACTGTCAGCAATATGAAAAGCTTTGTCCGTACACGTGCCGCTTCGTATTTCTTCTAAGGAAAGCTACTTTTAAAGGGGGAGGGAGATAGTATGAGGGCTTTGTACAAGGTATTGATCGTTGACGATGAAATGTTGATCAGACAAGGGATCATCAATTATATCGACTGGGAACGGGAAGGATTCCAAATAGTCGGGGAAGCTTCGAACGGCAAGGAAGCTTTGCGGATGATCGAAAAAGTCGAGCCTCATATTCTGATTACGGATATTGTCATGCCTGATTTGGACGGTACCGAGCTGGTCAAACTGTCGAAAGCGAAATATCCGGAAATGGAAATCATCGTGTTGAGCAGTTTTGAAAACTTTGACTATGTCCGCTCGACTTTTCAAAATGGGGTGGCCGATTATATTCTCAAGCCGAAGCTCAACGGGGAAGAACTGATCAAAACGCTGCGCAGGATAGCGCCTGCTACCAAAGGAACGGCTAAAAAGACCGTCTCGCTGGAGGAGGTGCTGGAAAAACGGATTCAGGGATACACCTTGCCCAGCCATGAAGAACAAATGATAAAGGATTTTCCTTATGATCAATTTTTTCTGGCAGGGATTTGTTGGGTGGATGACGACAAAGAAGGAGAGGTGTTGGAGAGATTCATGGATCTCGGTCCGGAAAAGAAGTCGTTACTGCTTCCACAAAATGAAAGCGATTTCCAGGTGTTGCTGATCAACTTTCCGGCTGAACAACAGCTATCCGTCAAGCAGAACTTGATCCATTTGACAAACGAGTATCACGAATCCGGATTAAATGCTGCTTCGTTAATTAGTATGCCGTTTTCGTCTATAGATGAACTGAAAAGTGTGTATGAAAACAGTCTCGTGAAATTGCATAACTACTTGTTTTATTTATCAGGAGAAACCGTTCTGATCGATGGGGAACTGCCTGAACCGGAAAAGGCAAGTCCGTTTCGGCTGAGTCAGTTCATCGAGCTGTTTAAACAAAAAAAGTTCGACACCGCGATCGCTTCACTGGAAAAGCACGTGGAACAGTTAACGAGGGATTACAAGCAGGATATCTTTGAATTCAAGTCCTGGTTGGAAAACATCATCTTTAACGTTCTCGTCCTTTTGGGCAACATGAAGTACGATGTTGAGGAACTGGAACAGGAAAAATACCAGTATTTTGCCGATATCAATGAAGCAAAAGATGCCAAATCGGCGATTGCCCAGTTTGATGATTTCCTTGGTGCTGTTCAGTCCTTGCTGGCAAACCATACGAAGGCGGACCGTTCTCCAGGTATTCAGGCGCTGCTCGACTACATCGATGAGCACTATGCAGATTCTCTGTCTCTGGGAGCTTTGGCCGAGCATTTTCACTACAATCCTTCCTATTTATCCAGCTATTTCAGCACTCATTTTCATATCGGTTTCAGTGACTATTTAAACCATGTCAGAATCGCCAAGGCAAAAGAAATGTTGGATACGAGCACAGTGTCGGTCAATCAAGTGAGCGAAATGGTCGGCTACGGCGAACCGAGTTATTTTTGTAAAGTGTTCAAACGGATGGAAGGCATGTCTCCAGGACGCTATCGCAAAAAAGTTCAGCAAAGATGTGAGGATGAATGATGAAAAAATTGATGAGCACGATCCGGACAAACAGTTTATTTGTGAAAATGTTCCTGGTCATGGTGATCAGCATCATTACAGTAACGGTGCTGATTACCTTCAGTACCATCCGGATGTCGAATAATTTGTTCATGGAAACGTTCAGTATCACCAATACAAAGGTATTGAATCAAATCAAACAGCAATTTGAGTCATTCAGCTATTCGGTTGCATTTACCACCATCAACGTCCAGGACAACGGGATGATCAAGCGGCTGCTGACAAAGGAGAATGTCAGCTCGCTGGAAGCATCCAATTCTTTTTACACCATCAAAGAGCAGATGGACCGGATTTTTTCCAACAATCCAAATGATGCTAACATGATCGTGCTCGGGAAGAACAAGCAGTTATTCAATATGAAATATATCAACTGGTCGGTTTCCGCCGATGCGTTGTTTGACCACCCGATCACGAAAAAGACTAACGATCATCCAGACGAAATTCTTTATCAGTTTGTATCAGAAGGGGAATTCACCAATGGCAGGAGGATGATTGTCGCCACCAAAGCACTCACTGAAAGCTCGACCGATAACGTGTACGGTTATTTGTATATACCGATTCGCGAAAAGGACCTACGCGAGTTTTATGAAGGATACACGAGCGAAGGGAACAGTGTGCTGGTCATGAACGGCGACGGGCGAATCATTTCCAGCAACCAGGAGGAACTAATCGGACAAATGGACCAGGAATTGCTGGCGGTTGCTGAAGAGACAGATGAAAACGGCTTGGAATATCAGGATGTCCATGTGTTTGGCAAGGATTATATGCTATTGACCTCGGCATTGCCAGCTCTTGATATGTATTTGGTCAATCTTGTCGATAAAGAGCTGGTCATCAATAACCTGGTGGACAGAAAGGAAATTGTCCTGATCAGTATTGCGATTGTTTTGTTGGCGGTCGCTATTGTCTATATCATTTCCAGGAGAATGACCAATTCGCTGCGGAGGCTCGTCAAGCAAATTTCCGATATGGCCAAATATGATTTTAACAAACCGATTGATGAGAGCGGCGGGTATGAAGCCAAAAAGCTGGCACACGCGTTCAATTATATGCTGAACGAACTGCAGGAGCATGTCGACAACTTACTGAAGGCACAGCGTAAACAGCGGAAATCAGAGCTGGAAGCCTTACAGCACCAGATCAATCCGCATTTTCTTTACAATACGTTGACGTCAGTGAAATTTCTCGTCAAAGAAAACAAAAAAGCGGAAGCGCTGGAGACGATCGATGCGCTGATTCCGCTGCTGCAGAATGCGCTTGGCAATGTCGATGAAACCATCACGGTCGAACAGGAAGTAACCAACATTAAAAACTACGTGTTGATCAATCAGACACGTTACGGGGAGCGAATCAGGGTGAATACCTTCATTGCTCCGGACTGTTTGCACTATCACTTGCCGAAGCTCGTGATCCAGCCGTTTATCGAAAATGCTTTTTTTCATGCGTTCACGGAAAAGAAGCAGGGCTATATCCAGATTCTGATCGCAAGGCGGGAGGAACAGCTGGTTTGTGAAGTCGTCGATACGGGGGACGGCATGCGGATTGACCAGATACCAAGCCGCAAAGGGAAACGGCAGCTGTTCAGCGGAATCGGCGTCCGCAACGTTCATGAACGGATCCAGCTATTGTTCGGTAAAGAATACGGTGTAGAAGTGACCAGTCAATTAAACAAAGGGACCAAAGTGAAAATTGTGCTGCCGTTGCTGGAGGAGGATACTAAAGAAAATACCATTTCTAAAAATACTGCCAAACCCCGTGTCAGTGGCGAAGAAAATGTATAAAAATAGTCATACAATGACCTAAAGATCGTTCTAACGGTCTTTTTTTCTCGGTGCTATCATGGAAACAAGCGATAATGTTAACGCTTACATTATAGAGGGGGTAAGGAAGATGAAGTTTTTGCACTGGAAAAAGACAGGTTTGTTCCTACTGACCGTTGTCGCGCTCCTCGCCCTGGCAGCTTGTTCTTCGGATGATGCCAGCGGAAGCTCGGATACCGGGGAGGAACCGGACAAAATCACAGCTTGGGCTTGGGATCCGAACTTTAACATTGCGGCACTGGAACTTGCCAAAGATGCGTACGAAGAAGATTTGGACCTGGAAATTATCGAAAACGCACAGGACGATATCGTGCAAAAGTTAAACACCGGTCTCAGCTCCGGCAGTATGAAAGGCATGCCAAACATTGTATTGATTGAAGATCAGCGTGCTCAAAGCTTTTTGCAATCTTATCCGGATGCTTTTTATCCGATTGGCGACTATTTCAACACCGATGATTTCGCTCCTTATAAGCTGGCGCCTACCAGTCTCGACGGAAAACAGTACGGACTGCCGTTTGATACAGGGGTGACCGGGTTGTTCTTCCGTACCGATTATTTGGAGGAAGCTGGTTACACCAAGGAGGACTTGACCGATATCACTTGGGAAGAGTACATCGAAATCGGCAAGGACGTCAAAGCGAAAACTGGCAAGGATATGATTTCGCTTGATCCGAACGACTTGGGGATTCTCCGTGTCATGATTCAAAGTGCCGGATCCTGGTACGTGGAAGATGACGGGAAAACCGTGAATCTGGTCGATAACGAACCCCTGAAAAAAGCATTTGAAAACTATAAAGCGATGATTGAAGCAGACTTTGTCAAAGCCAATTCCGACTGGAGCCAGTTTATCGCAGCCTTCAACAGCGGCGATGTTGCGACCGTTCCAAGTGGTAATTGGATTGCGCCGAGTATCGAAGCAGAAGCGTCACAGGCAGGCAAATGGGAAGTGGCTCCGATCCCGCGCTTGGACTTGGACGGGGCTGTCAATGCATCCAACCAGGGAGGAAGCTCCTTCTATGTCTTGAATATCCCTGGCAAGGAAAAAGCTGCTGAGTTCCTCGGGGCCACGTTCGGCTCAAACGAAGCGTTTTACCAGGACCTCGTGCTTGATGTAGGCGCACTCGGGACGTACGCCCCTGCAGCTGATGGGGAAGCATACCAGGCGGAAAACGACTACTTCAGCGGGCAGTCTGTCATCGCCGATTTCTCCGAATGGACCGAGGAAATCCCGAGTGTCAACTATGGCTTGCACACCTATGCAATCGAAGATATTTTAGCTGCTGAAATGCAAAATTATTTAAAAGGAAAAGACTTGGAAGCTGTCTTGGCGGATGCCCAGGCGCAGGCTGAGTCACAGTTGAAATAGTGCAAAGTGACGAAAGAAATAACTGATCCTTGAATAGGAAAGTCCAACCAAAAGGGATTCTGCGAAAGCTTGTACTTTCAAAGGGTCCCTTTCTTGCACAATCCTGTAACGATTTACACATAAAGAGGAGTTGAAAACAGTTGAGTAAAGTGATGAAACGAACGGGATTGCCCTATACTGCCAGCAAAAAATCGCTCGGCAGACGTTTGAAAAACAATTACATCGGCTGGCTGTTCATCCTGATAGCGGCAGCAGGAATCAGTTTGTTTTATTTTTATCCGATGATCCGTGCATTACTACTCTCCTTCCAGTCAGGGATGGGAGCAAATTTGCAATATGTCGGCCTGGAAAACTATATCCGGCTGTTCAGTGATCCGACGTTTATCACCGCCTTGACGAACACGTTTATTTATTTGCTTGTCCAAGTACCGATCATGATTGTCCTGGCTCTATTTTTTTCCGTACTGTTGAATGATGCGACGTTAAAGTTCAAAGGATTTTTCCGTACGGCGATCTTTTTACCGTGTGTTACCTCATTGGTAGCTTATGCTGTTATTTTTAAATATTTGTTTGGCGTGGACGGATTGATCAACAAGTTTTTGATGGATTTGTCGATTATCTCGGAACCGTTAAACTGGCTTTCTGACCCATTTCTCGCAAAAATCACGATTATCGCAGCAATCACATGGCGCTGGACCGGATATAACATGATCTTTTATCTGTCTGCATTGCAAAATGTCGACCGTTCGATGTATGAGGCGGCGAAAATCGACGGGGCATCAAGCTTTCAACAGTTTTTTTACATCACGGTACCGATGCTGAAACCGATCATTTTGTTTACGTCCATCATTTCCACGATCGGTACGCTGCAGTTATTCGATGAAGTCATGAATATTACGAACGGCGGACCGGGGAATGCCACCTTGTCAATTTCGATGTACATTTACAATCTTTCCTTCGAATACAGTCCGGACTTCGGTTATGCGGCCACGGTTTCCTATGTGATCGTGATTCTGGTCGTCCTCTTATCGCTCTTACAATTCAAAGTGGCAGGTGATGACAAATGAGAAAGATAAAACGGATTGCAACATACACTTTTTTAAGTGTCGCATCGATTGTCTCGATTTTTCCGTTTCTCTGGATGTTCGTCAGCATGACCAACAAGTCGGTGGATGTGACGCAGGGACGCTTGCTGCCGGGTACATTTTTATTTGAAAACCTGAAGGCATTGTTTGACACGGTCGACATGGGGACGGCATTGCTCAATTCCACCATTATTGCCGTGATTACCACCTTTTTGACGCTGTTGATTGGATCCCTTGCCGGATATGGTTTCGAAATTTACCGGACGCCCGGAAAAGACCGGGTATTCAATCTCCTGCTGTTGTCGATGATGATTCCTTTTGCGGCGATCATGATTCCGTTGTACCGGCTATTCGGCGGCCTGCCTTTCTTCGGTATCGATACCTTGGCTGCGGCGATACTGCCGACGATCATCACGGCGTTCTTTATCTTTTTCTTCCGGCAAAACACGAAGATGTTTGCCAAGGAACTAGTGGAAGCAGGAAGAATCGACGGATTGAGCGAGTTGGGAATCTTTTTCCGGATTTATTTACCGACGATGAAAACGTCTTACGCGGCAGCAGCGATTATCGCGTTCATGAACAGCTGGAACAATTACTTATGGCCGTTGGTCATCCTGCAATCGCCAGACAAGCAGACGATCCCATTATTGATTTCCAATCTCGGGGCCGGTTACTCGCCGGACTACGGGCTGATTATGTCAGCCATCGTGATTGCGACGCTGCCGACTGCCATCGTCTTCTTTGTGATGCAGAAACATTTCGTGGCAGGAATGATGGGATCTGTCAAAGGATAATTTTATTTACGTAGGAGGAAAGATTAGATGGCACATGATTGGGAAAACCACCAGATATTACAGCGTAATCGTAAAAAAGCGCGCGCGCATTTCATTCCGTTTTCCGACAGGCAAACAGCGCTGACATTCGATCGAAAGCTTTCACAGACTGTTCTTTCTTTGAATGGCCGCTGGAAGTTCCATTACGCGGAAAATCCTCAAGCTGCACCGGAAGAATTTTACACGGAAGGCTATGAAACGAGTGACTGGAATGATTTAGATGTTCCTTCATCCTGGCAAATGCACGGTTACGGAAAACCGGCTTATACGAATGTGGTCTACCCGTTTCCGGTGGACCCGCCTTTCGTACCCACTGAAAACCCGACTGGTTCCTATGTCAGAGAGTTTTGTATCGCCGGGGACTGGCTGAAAAAACAGGTGACCATAACGTTTGAAGGGGTGGACAGTGCTTTTTATTTATGGGTGAACGGTAAACAAGTCGGTTACAGCCAGGGAAGCCGGGTTCCTGCTGAATTCGATTTGACCGCGTATCTCCGGGAAGGAAACAACAAACTGGCTGTCCAGGTTTACCAGTGGTCCGATGGGACGTACTTGGAAGACCAGGACATGTGGTGGCTCAGCGGCATTTTCCGCGATGTCTATTTGACGGCGGTTCCGTTCGTGCATGTCGAGGATTTTTTCGTCAAAGCGGAATGGGCTGAAAAAGGCGATGGCAAGCTTTCCGTCGAAACAGTAATAGAAAACAGCGGGGATACCGCTGTGCAGGATTATCGGCTGCATTATCAACTGCTCGATACTAAAGGGACTGTGCTACGCGAAGTGGATAGTGAAACTGTTTCTTTTGCCGGGAGCAGCCAGGAAACTGTTACTGCTACTTTTTCCGTGGAAAACCCTCGTCCATGGTCGGCAGAAGATCCGTACTTGTATCAGCTGTTGATTTCGCTCCAGACAGAATCGGATGAATCAACCGAAGTTGTTCCGGTCCGCGTCGGGTTCCGGAAGGTCGAGCTGCGTGACGGTTTGTTTTATGTGAACGGAAAGGCGATCAAGCTGAAAGGGGTCAACCGTCACGATCACCATCCCGACTTGGGGCGGGCTGTTCCGCTGGCATGGATGGAGGAAGACATTCGGTTGATGAAGCAGCACAATATCAATGCGGTCAGAACCTCTCACTACCCGAATGATCCACGTTTTTACGATTTGTGTGATCAATATGGATTGTATGTGATCGACGAGGCCGACTTGGAAACACACGGTTTTGATATAATCGGTGATTGGAGCAGGCTCAGTGATGATCCAGAGTGGGAGGATGCCTATCTGGATCGGATGAAACGGATGGTTGCCCGCGATAAAAACCACCCGTCTATCATTATGTGGTCACTCGGAAATGAGTCCGGCTACGGAAGAAACCATATCGCGATGGCGGACTGGGCAAGAGGCTATGATAGTACCCGGTTGATTCATTATGAAGGGGAGTGCAGGGCAATCACCCGGTCGGAAAGCAACTATGATCCAAAGCGGGATCCGGAAGCATCCGATGTGTTTACGACGATGTACACGGCGGTTGAAGTGATGGACGCACTGGGACAGCGGAATGATTTGAAAAAGCCGCATATCCTTTGTGAGTATGCCCATGCCATGGGCAATGGCCCCGGCGGGTTGAAGGAGTATTGGGAAACCTTCTACAAGCATGACCGGCTGCAGGGTGGGTTTGTCTGGGAGTGGCTTGATCACGGGATTCGCCAAGTGACAGAAGATGGAGAAGAATATTTTGCCTATGGAGGCGACTTCAGCGAAAAACCGCACGATTCGAATTTTGTAATCGACGGTCTAGTGATGGCTGATCATACCCCGTCTCCGGCACTGAAAGAATACAAAAAAGTGATTGAGCCAGTTGTGGTTGAAGCTGTCGATTTGGAAAAAGGCAAATTCAAGGTGACCAACCGCTATGATTTTATTTCCCTGGATCATCTGCAGGCAGTCTGGTCGATCAAGGGTGGGGAAAAAGTTATTGCCAGCGGGACTTTCGCTGTCGCAGATATCGACGCCCATACGGGGAAGGAAGTTGTTATAGCCTATCAACTCGGAGACGCGCAATATTCCGAAGGGGAGTGTTGGCTGGACATCGACTTTTTGCTGGCATACGATACAGCATGGGCGAAAGCAGGACATTCCATTGCCTGGGCCCAGTTTGAGCTGGAGGCAACTGTCGGGAAAGCTATGGCTCCATTCAAACGGTCATTGCAGGTGAAGGATGGTGACGGCAGTTTGCTTATCGAAGGCGGGGATTTTTTTGTCCGGTTCGACAAGACTTCAGGCATCCTTTCGGAATACAAATACCAGGGAGTCGACTTAATCAAAGCTGGTCCCGTTCTGAATCTATGGCGGGCACCAATCGACAACGATTTGTGGGCCCAAGTCCACTGGAAGGATATCCCCTCGATCAAAGAATGGAAAGACTTCGGCCTGCACTGGCTGCAGCAGCGGATCGAGAAAGTGAACTGGCAGTCGATAAGTGACGCTCAGATGCAAGTCACCGTGAAAGCCAGGGTCGCTCCTCCTGTCTTGGATTGGGGAATCACGACTACTTATACGTTCACGATTGATGCTGCCGGCGGACTAGCGATCGATGTACAAGGCGAACCATATGGCAAGCTTCCGGGGACTTTCCCGCGCGTCGGGCTGAAGATGGAAGTACCGGCAGCATTTGAATTCGTAAAATGGTATGGCCTCGGTCCGGGAGAAGCATATGTCGACAGCCGACAAGCAGCTCGTGTCGGAGTATGGACAAAATCCGTGGAGGAACTTCATACGCCGTATGTGTATCCGCAGGAAAACGGTAACCGCCATCAGGTCCGCTGGGCACGGTTGACGGATGGAGCAGGTGTCGGAATGATTTTTCGGGGACAGCCTGCATTTGATTTCAAGGCCCAGTGGTACACGCAGGAAAACCTGGAAGAAGCACAGCATACGTATGATTTAGTCAAGCAGGACTTTCTTACGGTTTTGCTCGACCACCGACAGCATGGACTGGGATCGGCAAGCTGCGGACCGGATGTACTGGAAAAATACAGACTTAAGAGCGGCCCTTTCCGGTTTGGCGTGAAGATTGAGCCGGGATTTTATTGATTTTGGCGGTAGGCGGAGTCGATTTTGGTTAGAGGAAGGCGCATTGGAGCGATGAAGATGAAAAAGAGGTGTGAGGACGTGAAAAACGCCCTTCATCGGGTCGATGAAGATGAAAAGCAGGCGTTCGGAAAGAGAAAACCCCCTTCATCAGTGCGATGAAGATGAAAAGCAGGTGCCAGGAAGGAGAAAACGCCCTTCATCGGTGCGATGAAGATGAAACGGAGGCGCTCGGAAGGAGAAAACGCCCTTCATCGGGTCGATGAAGATGAAAAGCAGGCGTTTGGAAGAAGAAAACGCCCTTCATCGGGTCGATGAAGATGAAGAGCAGGCGTACGGAAGAATAAAACGCCCTTCATCCGGTCGATGCGCCAATGTACACCTATTGCATCGATAAAAATAATGAAATAGGCGAATGGTTCCTATATAAAGAAGGAAGAACGAGTCAGGAAAGGATTTGATGAGATGAAATACAATCCAGTCAGTTCGAAAATCCCGAAAATGCTTCACGGTGCTGACTATAACCCGGAGCAATGGGAGGATTATCCCGGCATCATGGAAGAAGATATCCGGATGATGAAGCTGGCAAACTGCAATGTGATGTCTGTCGGTATTTTTTCCTGGGCTAAACTCGAACCGGAAGAAGGAGTATTCCGATTTGAATGGCTTGACCAAATTCTTGATAAGCTCGCCGACAATGGCATCTATGCTTTTTTGGCCACCCCGAGCGGCGCGCGTCCGGCCTGGATGTCGGAGAAATATAAGGAAGTACTCCGAGTCGGTCCAAACCGGGTTCGCAACCTGCACGGGCTGCGACATAATCACTGTTATACTTCCCCGGTTTACCGTGAAAAGGTGACGACGATCAACCAAAAGCTGGCGGAACGGTATGCGGGGCATCCTGCAGTGATCGGATGGCATGTTTCCAATGAATACGGTGGAGAGTGCCACTGTGATTTATGCCAGGAAGCATTCCGGGAATGGCTGAAAGAAAAGTACGGTACACTAGATCATTTGAATCATAGCTGGTGGACGACGTTTTGGAGCCATACATACACCTCTTGGTCCCAAGTGGAGTCGCCGGCTCCGCATGGAGAATCGATGGTACACGGGCTGAATTTGGATTGGAAACGGTTCGTGACAGACCAGACGCTCGACTTTTTCAAGCATGAGACCAAGCCGTTGCGAGCAGTGAAGCCGGATTTGCCGGTGACCGCCAATTTCATGGAGGCGTTCGAGGGGCTCAACTACGCCAAATTTGCCGATGCGCTCGATTTTGTTTCATGGGATTCGTATCCTACCTGGCATGATCCTGACGGGGATGTTGAACAGGCAGCCTGGGTGGCGATGAACCATGACATGTTTCGCTCGATAAAAGACGGGCAGCCGTTTTTGTTGATGGAAAGCACGCCTAGCATGACCAACTGGCAGCCAGTCAGCAAATTGAAGCGGCCAGGCATGCATCTGTTGGCGTCGATGCAGGCAGTCGCACACGGATCAGACTCCGTGCAATATTTTCAATGGCGGAAAAGCAGGGGATCAAGTGAAAAATTTCATGGCGCCGTAGTCGATCATGCCGGCCACGAACATACCCGCGTCTTTCAAGAAGTGAGCCAAGTCGGTGATACCCTTGCCGAGTTGGATGAGGTTGTCGGGACAGCGGTAGAAGCGGAAGTCGCGATTATTTTTGATACGGAAAACCGGTGGGCAATAAAGGATGCCCAGGGACCACGCAACCAGGGAATCCAATACGAAAAAACTGTCGCGGCGCATTATCAGGCCTTCTGGAAGCAAGGTGTAGCTGTCGATGTCATCGACATGGAGAAAGACCTGTCGAAATACAAGCTGGTAGTGGCCCCGATGCTGTACATGGCGCGGGACGGTGTCGGTGAAAAAATCGAAGCATTCGTCGAGAACGGCGGTACCTTCGTCGCCACGTATTGGTCGGGTATCGCCAATGAAACCGACTTAACGTTCCTAGGCGGTTTTCCCGGACCGCTGCGACGTACACTCGGCATCTGGTCCGAGGAAATTGACGCCTTGCATGATGGCCAGGCGAATCAGATCACGCTCACGGAAAATGAGCTTGGTTTGTGTGGAGAGTACACAGCTATGGAGCTTTGTGATTTGATTCATCTGGAAGGGGCGGAAGCTTTGGCGGCTTATCAAAAAGATTTTTATGCCGGCCGTCCCGCACTGACGGTCAATCGTTTCGGCCAGGGGAAAGCATACTATATCGCCTCCCGCAATGAACAGTCCTTCCACGACGCCTTTTATGAAAAGATTGTGGAAGAAAGTGGTGTGAAAAGGGCGCTGGAAACCAAACTGCCGAAAGGTGTGTCGGCGCAAAGCCGGACAGATGGCAAGTATGATTACCTTTTCCTGATGAACTTTGGCGGGGAAAAGCAGGCTATTGTCTTGCCGGACGAGAATTTTACCAATCTCCTTGATGGAAGCGCCGTTTCCCGGTCAATTGAAATAGCACCTTTAGGCTTGAAACTGTTAAAGCGAAAGGAGGGTACCCATGCTGCAGGCTAGAGACGGAATGTTTTACTTAGATGACGAACCCTTTCAGATCTTATCTGGGGCGATGCATTACTTCCGCACGGTACCCGAGCATTGGGAGGACCGGCTGCAAAAGCTGAAAGCGTTGGGATTGAATACGGTAGAAACCTATGTGCCCTGGAACCAGCATGAACCCAAGAAAGGGCAGTTCGAATTTTCCGGACTGGCCGATATCGAACAATTCATCCAGCTGGCGTATGAATTGGATTTATATGTCATCATCCGTCCGTCACCATATATTTGCGCTGAATGGGAAATGGGCGGGCTGCCTTCCTGGCTCTTGAAAAATCCGGATATCGTGCTGAGGAGCAGTGACCCTGTCTATTTGCAGCATGTGGCGGAATACTATGATGTCCTGCTGCCGAAGCTGCGCCCTTTCTTGTATCAACATGGCGGCCCCGTCATCGCAATGCAAATCGAAAATGAGTATGGTGCTTACGGAAATGATCAACAGTATTTAGCTTTTTTCAAAGACCAGTATGCCAAGCACGGCTTGGAGACGTTTTTATTCACATCCGATGGGCCGGAATTTATCAAACAAGGATCATTGCCGGACGTCACGACAACGTTGAACTTTGGCTCGAAGGTGGAGCGGGCTTTCCAACAACTCGAGGAGTTGAAGCCCGGTTCCCCGAAGATGGTGGCGGAATTCTGGGTCGGCTGGTTTGACTACTGGACGGGGAAACACCATACCCGGAATGCGGAGGATGCTGCCCGGGTTTTCAAGGAGCTGCTGGAAAACAACAGCTCGGTCAATTTTTATATGTTCCACGGCGGCACCAATTTCGGCTTCATGAACGGAGCCAATCACTACGATATTTATTACCCCACGATCACCAGCTATGATTATGATAGTTTGTTGACGGAAAGCGGGCAGGTGACCGATAAGTATCGTGCCATCAAGCGGACGTTGCGGGCGTACATGGACGTTCCGGAAGACTATCAAAGCAAGCTTACCGCCAAAGCATACGGAACAGTAGAATTGAAAGAATCGGTTAGTTTGTTTGATACACTGGAGCATATCAGCAGGCGTGTCGAACACGTCACCCCCCTGTCGATGGAGGAAATCGACCAGTCTTATGGCTATACACTTTACCGTACCAAAGTCGAAAGACAAGGGGAATTAAGCCTGAAGATCGACGCCATCCAGGACCGCGGTTTTGTGTACATCAACGGCAGCTATGTCACGACCGTCTATAAAAATGATGAAGAACACATGATTACGCTGCCTTTTCCAGAGGAAAACAATACGCTGGAAATTTTGGTGGAAAACATGGGGAGGGCCAACTACGGAGAGCATTTGGCAGATCGGAAAGGAATCATTCACAACATTTGGCTTGGTGAACAGTATTTTTTTCATTGGGAAATGTATGCCATCGAACTGGAATGTTTGCCGACTGATTATGGAGTAAGCGGGGATTCGCGTTATCCGAAATTTTTCCGGGGAATCTTCGATGCCCCCGGACACCATGATACGTTTGTCGATGCTGCCGGCTTTACCAAAGGGAACATCTTTATCAACGGCTTCAACCTCGGCAGATACTGGAACACAGCAGGTCCGCAGCAACGGCTTTATTTGCCCGGTCCACTGTTGAAGGAAAAGCATAATGAATTGGTGATACTTGAACTTGAAGGTACGAGCGTCCAGCACGTTCAGTTGGAGGGGGAGCATGTGCTGAGTGACAAAATGTAAATGCTAAATGAACGTACTAATTTATATTGCAGGAGGAAATAGATGAAATCATAGTACTGGCAGACAAATCCCTGGTAATAGTCTCGCCTCCAATCATTGATGAAGGGGAAATTTATGATAAGCAGTTGTGTTATTTGTTCTTGATTGAGCCTTTCCCCCGGGGAACATTTCTCTAACAAGACCTTGAAATACGAACAAAATCCATTCTCTAACCAATGGGAGAATGGATTTTAACCTTTTTCCGTAAACCTTTTTATAGTCGAAACAATTTCTTCGAAAGTATATTTATGATTAACTACATCTACCGTAAAGTCCTGTTCTTCTTCGATTCCCATAGTCCAACGATATTGATTTATCTTCAAGAAAACAATCATAGATGCCAAAGCAGTTCGTTTATTAGCATTATGAAAAGCATGATTCTTGACAATTGATTCAAAAATCGCAGCTGCTTTTTCTTCAATAGTGAGGTATGCATCTCTACCCAATACCGATTGTCTGGGCCGATTAATAGCTGAATCCAGTAAGCTTGACTCTTTTACCCCCATCGGCTCATTTGGAGAATATAAACGGATTTGTACTGCATTGATAGCAATAACCTGGTTTGTTGTTAGGTAGATAACCTTACCCATTATCTGTCCACTAACCCTTTAAAGGCTTTGTCATGTTCTTTAATGACATCATTTAAAATTTCCATAAATTCAGCATCAACACCTTCAGGCAGGGCAACTTGTTCTTTTTTTCTCAAAACAATTTTCCTATCTTTCACTTCGACTTGCACCTCATCCCCTAGTGCCAAACCAACTTGTTTAAGTAATTCAGTTGGAATGGTAATCCCAAAACTGTTCCCGATCTTTGTGACTTTCCTTTCGAACTGCTCCATAAAATCACCTCTTCGTTCTAATAGTATGAACAATTATAACATGATTAATTTAATCCCTCGAACTCTTCATTTTGTTAAGGGTGGCTAGTTTGATAATCTCAGTTTCGTTTATTAGTACTGGGTCAACTGCGGGGTCCGTTTGACGGATAAAAAAGACTCCACCACAACATCTGTGTTGGGAGCAGTGTTTTTCATCGGAAAGTCTATTCCATTGGAGCGCCTGTCGTCTGATTACCGTTGAGCGAAATTCTCGCCATCCGAGTTTTTTCCGGGCACCTTCGACGACGCTGGCCGGCATATTACATTTATTGACGCGGCTGGTTTTCCAAAAGGGAACCTTTTCATCAATGGCTTCACTTTCGGCAGATACTGGAATACCGCAGGGCTGCAGCAACGGCTTTATTTTCCCGATCCGCTGTTGCAGGAAAAGCATAATGAATTAGTAATTCTAGAATTGGAGGGTACGAGTGCTAGCAGGTTCAGGTGGAGGGGGAGCATGTACTGGATAGCGAAATAAGATTACAAAAATCCAACAAGCAAAATTCTCAGTATGGTAAAATCAGGGTATTAAAAACAAAAAGAAGGTAACTCAATGGAGCTCTTTACAGAAAAATTATTATTTATAGCTTTGTTTATTTTTATCATCCACTCGATCGAGACACTTGCTTATGCTGTGAGGTTATCAGGTGCGAGAGTTAAAATGATAGCTTCAGCTTTATCTCTCTTTAATATCATGGTTATTGTTTCAAGACTAGCTAATATGATGCAGCAACCTTTCACTGGCACTACTTTTATCGCTTTATTTTCAAGAGCGATTATTCATTTATCCAGGGAAAGAGGTTCTGTTCCTTCTTTAATGAAAAGGATATTTTCATTAGAGTATAAAGTAGTATGATTCCGAATATGGTGCCGACCGTGGATGCGCCAATAAGAATCCGAAATTGAGTTTCTACAAATTCTAGCGTATCAACATTTGGAGCAGTATCGATTAAATGTTGTTAATCAAAGAGGAAGTTACAATAAGCTAAAAAGCATGTCGTTAATGATGGTGACTTCAAGGTTATTAGGTACATTGCTTGCCCAATTGTTGTTCGTATGGGGAGCAAATATATAGCATGGTTTACGAAATTTATTGTGTAAAGGGAGGTTGTATATCTTCAAGAAGGTCTTTCTTATGAAAAGGGCAGGGATATAGAATAAGTACAAGGGGGACTACAAGATGCGGAAAAGTAAGATATTCTTCGTTGTTGCAATTTTTCTTTGTACACTGATGGGTTGTTCCCAAGAAGAAGAGGGAACTTTTATGCAAGGGGACATAACAGAAATTAACGAAGAAAGTGGAGATATGGAAGTAGAGGTAGATGCATGGACAACAGTTGGCGAGCCAGGATCTTCTACAGAGTCATTTGAATTTCTTAATGCGCCAAAGTCTCAAACTATTCGAGTTTCCAATCCGGAGAATTATGAAGAAGGGGAAAAAATCAAGGCGAAAGTGATCAAAAATTATGAAGAAGATGTATGGGATTTAGATAGATTGACATTTGAAGTAGAAGAGATAAATTAGGATATTAAGCTTAATATATTTGCTAGTCACCAATGGCTCAACGAACTGACGTACATAAGCATTGGCAAAGTCTACATGATCCTTTTTTCGTAGATTGGCTGTGGGTTTAGATTTATTTAATTCACTAGATCAATTGCCAGCAAAAGCTACAAGTTTTTTGAGAGGTTAATTGTTTTATTTGACCGGTTTTTTAAAAATGATAGCAGTGTTGAAGGAATCGTTCTATTAGGAGGATCTGATGGGAAAACAAATAAGAAAGATAATGGGTAACGATTACAAAAAGTTTAGTGAGCTGGCAAATTCGGCATTCGAAGGATTAAATGCTGATAAATGGCTTGAAAGCCACATAGAAGAAACGACAAAAGAGAATTTATATGGTGTGTTTAAAGAAGAGGAATTAGTAGCAGGAATGAGGACTTTTGATTTTGAAATGAATTATTCCTCTACCTCCATTCGTGTGGGCGGAATTGGCATGTTGGCTGTTGATATGCTGCATAAAAAAGAAAAGAATGCCTATCAATTATTGCAGTATTTTTTCACTTTAAATAAAGAGGCAAAAGTCAATCTCGTTATGTTACATCCGTTCAAAGTGAGTTTCTATAAAAAAATGGGATTTGGCATCGGTACAAAGAATTATCAATTCTACTTAAATCCAAATGAATTTCCCTACTACAATGAAAAGAGCCACTTAGAAGAGTTAACCGTTGAAGAAAGAGGACAAATTCTTGATTGTTACAACAGGATATATTCCCGAACCCACGGTATGACGAAAAGGTTTCCTTTTGAAAGAGAAATGAATAGACCTTTTTGGTTTGGAAAGGTCATTGGTTTTGTAGATGAGGGAAAAGTCAAAGGTTATTTTGTTTATAGTAGTAAAGAGGAAGATTTATATATTCATGAGCTTTTCTTTGAGTCTCCAGCTGTGATAAGAGAATTTTCAACCTTTCTGAATAGCCAATCCGACCAATTTAAGCGAGTGATCATTAACTCGAATTTTGATGAAATTATCCATTTTGTAGACTCTCCAGAAAGTGGTGAAATAACAATGGTTGATTTTCCTTCCACCACTGACCATAAACACATCGCAAATGTAGGCATTGGGGTGATGTACAGGATAATTAATTGCCTCGACTTTTTTAAGGAACTTAAAGAAAAGAACCACCTTTTCAATCCTAGTATTACACTTTCAGTTAAACTTTCCATTAACGATGATTTCTATCCTATCAATACGTTGCCCTTTATTTTATACATTCGAAATGGAAAAATCTTGGGCATAAAAGAAAGTGGGCCATTTGATGTTGAAATCAGGATGAATATAGCGGAGTTTTCATCGATGGTGATGGGAGTCGAAAATGCTCATTCCTATCTAAAATGGGGATTGATGGAAATTTCAGATGAAAGTTATATTAAATTAATAAATTCACTTTTTTATACGGACAGTAAACCTATGGTTAGTAAGGCCTTTTAATATTGATTTTTTTCAACTAACAGGTGCGTTACTTTAATAGGAACTTGGCCTTATGATTGTTCCTGTTTGTTTTAATTAAACTTTAGAGCAGCTAACAATTCCGCAATTTTCCTCCTTGATCTAAAAAGATGCCAGTGGACATACACATGTTAAGTGTTTCCCTTCCTTCAATAATTGTTTATCATCAGTCCTTAATTAAAGTAAAGGCAAGTAATTCCAATCCGTAGTGTCGGTGATGACAAAGTGTTACTGTAATATAATTAATTGCTTGACACAAGGACAAGTTCGACCTTCAGAGGTTCTTTTTTGCAATGAACCATAAACGAACGCTCGGTAATAAGTTACAACTTTTGATTTGCTGCTCGTTCATCTCGTACTAGTCCGTCCAAAGGGCATTTTCTATTCTAAAAATATCCAATAATAAAAGTAATTCATAATTTCTCTCAACTTAATTTTCCTTATTAAGAAATTTCACTTGAAGGAAAATACGGGAAGTGGTATATTGTTTTCAGAAAGTAATTTAAAAAGGAGGTCTCGAAAAATGAATGCGGCAACTTTTAGCGCTCTGGCTGAACCCAATCGAGTGAACATCCTTGAATTGCTAAGGGATTTCGGTGAGCTAACAGTTGGGGAAATTGCACAAAGACTCGGACTCAGGATGCCACAATCTTCTAAGCATCTGCATGTTCTAGCTAATGCAGGTCTTGTCAATGTGAAGGCTGATGCCAACCGACGAATTTATTCGATTCGTCAAGAATCGTTTGAAGAAATGGACCAATGGTTTGAATCTTTCATCAGAGAAAAAGAAGAACAGTTTAATCGATTTGAAGAACTTTTGATTAAGAAACAGGCAACTGAAAAGAGGAATGAATAAAAGTGATTAAAAATCAACTCATGAGTAATTTTCATAAATTAATTCTAAATTCAAAAAAGGAGCGAATACAATGTCAAGAACTAATATTGTAGCTGAAAAAGGAACGCAAGATGTTGTTATTTCTCGTATTTTTAATGCACCTCGGGAACTCGTATTCAATACTTATACAGACCCAACAACTGTTCCTGAGTGGTGGGGTCCTAAAAGATATAAGACGACAGTGGATAAAATGGATGTGAAAAAAGGTGGGATTTGGCGATTTATTCATCGGGACGGTGAAGGGAATGAATATGCATTTAATGGTGTTTATCATGAAGTCGTCTCACCTGAAAGGATAATCAATACATTTGAGGTTGAAGGTTACCCTGATTTTATTGGGCTTGTCACAATAAACTTCGAAGAATTGTCTGATGGCAAGACGAAGTTCATCGAGAAAACGGTGTATCAATCAGTAGAAGGTCGGGATGGTATGATTAAAGCAGGTATGTCTGAAGGAGCCATTGAACTTTTGGATCGGCTTGAAGAATTGCTGGATAGTATCCAGAACGTATGAAATTAGATCATATTTCCAAGGGGGAATCACGATGATAAATACTAATCAGAATATTGTTCCACATTTATGGTTTGACAAGGAGGCCAATGATGCAGCAAAGTTCTATGCATCCATTTTCCCTGAATCAAGAATTACAAATGTTACAACACTCCAGGCAACGCCATCAGGCGACTCCGATTTAGTTTCTTTTGAATTGTGGGGACAGGAGTTCATGGCAATCAATGCAGGTCCTTTTTTCAAATTCAATCCGTCGGTGTCTTTTATGGTTAATTTTGACCCATCGCAAGAAAAAGATGCGAGTGAAAAGATAAATAAAGTTTGGAACAAATTATCCAAAGGTGGCTCAGTATTGATGCCACTTGATAAGTATCCATTTAGTGATAAGTATGGCTGGATTCAAGATAAGTATGGTTTATCTTGGCAGCTGGTCCTTTCCAATCCGGAAGGTGAAGATCGGCCAACGATATTACCGTCGCTAATGTTTGTGGGTGATAAATGTGGCAGAGCGGAAGAAGCGATTCATTTTTATATGTCAATATTTAATAACTCAAAACAGGGTCTGATTGCGCGCTACCCTCAAGACATGGAACCTGACAAAGAAGGAACAATTATGTTTTCTGATTTCATGCTTGAGAATCAGTGGTTTGCCGCAATGGATAGCGCAAGAGATCATGAATTCAATTTCATTGAGGCTATCTCATTTATGGTAAAATGCGAAACACAAGATGAGATTGATTACTACTGGGATAAGTTATCAGCGGTTCCTGAATCCGAACAATGCGGCTGGTTGAAAGATAAGTATGGATTGTCCTGGCAGATCGTACCGAGAGAAAAGGACGAGATGATGAGCAACAATAGTACACAGGAACAAATTTCGCGTGTTACCCAGGCAACCCTTAAAATGAAGAAAATTGATCTTAATGGGTTACAGAAAGCATACAGGAGTTAATGAAATTCAGACCTATTGGTTGCAGGGATTTCTAGGTTAATAAAATAATAAGTTTTCGGGGCTTTCGTTAAACAAGCCATACCGAAACCAGCATGCTGAATGTTGCCTATCATTTTCTTTTATCTTCACATATCAGAACTACTTAAATAGCTATGACATTCCATTTACTTATGGAGGTCATAGCTATTTTTTATAAAAGAATGTTGCCTTTATTTTCAATAGGTTAATCGCTTACATGACTAAAGGGTGTTTAAACCGAACGCAAATTTCGACAAAATCATATAGACAGAAAATTTAGAGAGTGCTATACTATTTGAACTATTTAAATTTTTAGAAAATAAAATAAGGAATGGAGGTTTTTGGATTGTTAGAAAATCCACTAATAGCTACAGTCATACTTTTTACATTAATCGCCCTGGGAGAGTGGATTTCTATCATATCCCGGGCCAGAGTCCCGATGCTTCTGACCGCAATGGTTGGATACTTGATTTGTATTTGGACTGGTATTTTTCCGGAGAATATCTTAGATAAATCGACCTTTGGATCACTCGGAGCGATTCTGGTGGGACCGGCCATTTTGCATATGGGTACCTTGATTCCGTTTTCGCTGCTGAAAAAGCAAATCAAAGCAGTCGCCATTTCCTTGGGCGGGGTGATCGTGGCAGGTGTTCTGCTGTTGATTATCATTTCCTTGATTTTTGATTATCCGACTGCCGTAGCAGGAGTTGGCCCGATCAGTGGAGGGATCATCGCGTTGGTCGTCACCTCCGAAAAGCTGACGGAAATCGGTTTGAGCAGTCTTGTCGTGATTCCGGCATTGATTGTTGCTTTTCAAGGTGTGGTAGGCATGCCACTATCGTTATTTTTCATGAAAAAGTACGCGGCTACCATCCAAAAAGACATGGACAATGGTGTTTTTGTCCCGATGGCGGACGGGATGGATAACGGTAAAACAGAAAAAGATGATAAACCGCAAACACCGCTTCGCTCGAGCATGACGCTGAAACTGTTTTATGTATTCGTCGGGGCGGCGATCGGCGTAGCGCTTGGGGAAGTGACACCGATCAATTACAGCCTCTGGTGTCTGGCGATTGGTATTATCGGCTTGAAGCTGGGAGTCTTTGAATCTCGGACATTGGAAAAATCGAACTCATTCACGCTTGTCATGATTGCAATCATTTTTGTGGTACTTGGCACCATGGGGGGAGTCACGCCACAGCAGGTGGTTGATAACCTGCCAAGCATTCTTCTGTTTTTGTTGTTGGGGACTTTTGGCATCGCGCTTGGCGGTTACATCGTGTCCAAGCTGGTGAAATGGCATCCGTTCAAGGGAATGCCAGTCGCGCTGACCGCCTTGTTCGGTTTCCCTGGGGATTACATTTTGTGTGAAGAAGCCAGCAGAAGTATCGCGCGCAACAAAGAGGAGGAACAAATCATTTTCAATGAGTTATTGGCCCCGATGCTGATTGGCGGGTTCACCACGGTTACGGTAAGTTCGGTGGTCGTGGCAGGAATTCTGGTAGGGACTTTATAACAGAGAAGAATTTTATGAGGAGGAATTAGGATGGCAGTAAAACTGATTAAAAATGGATTCTTGGTAGATGGAAACGGCGGAGAGCCGGTAAAAGATCAAATTGTCGTCGTGGATGGGGCGAAAATTGTTTATACAGGAGCGGAAAGCGGTTATCAGCCAACCGGGCAGGAGGAAGTAATTGATGCACAAGGCGGCACCATTCTTCCGGGTCTGATTGATACCCACGTCCATATGATGATGGAATACATGCCGGTTGCCAAACGACTGGAAACACCGTTTTCCTTTATGTACTATCAAGCGGCAGAGTACTTGAAGAACACATTGGAAGCAGGCATCACTTCGGTCAGGGATGCGCTTGGAACAGACCTTGGGGTTAAAAAGGCAGTCGAGGATGGCCTGATTTCCGGACCGCGACTTCAATTGAGCATCAATGCTCTGACAATCACTGGCGGACACGGGGACGGCTATACGGTTTCGGGGAACATCTTGGACCTGCTGCCAAATGGGTATCCTGGCATGCCGAGTGGTCTTTGTGATGGCGTGGAGGAAGTCCGGAAAAAGACCCGGGAGATGCTGAGGGCAGGAGCTGAAGTCATCAAAGTCCATGCGACTGGCGGTGTGCTGAGCGCTACCGACCATCCGGAATTCACCCAGTTCTCACAAGAAGAGCTGGAAGTAATCGTCCAGGAAGGAAAGTATCGCAAAGGTGTCAAAGTAATGGCGCACGCCCAAGGGGCGGAAGGGATCAAAAATGCAGTACGTGCTGGTATTCATTCCATTGAGCACGGCATTTTCATCGATGATGAAGCGATCGAATTGATGCTCGAAAATGGCACTTATCTGGTACCGACCCTTCTTGCCCCTGTAGCAGTTTTGGAAACTGCCAAGGAAGTGGGCATGCCGGACAGCGCAGTCGAGAAATCAAAAGAAGTTATTGAAGCTCATAGACAAAGCTTTACGAAAGCATACAAAGCTGGCGTTAAAATTGCCATGGGTACAGACGCCGGAGTCATGAAGCATGGCACCAACCTTCGCGAGTTAGGTCTGATGGCCGATGCCGGTATGTCCCCAATGGAAACCATCGTCGCTTCCACTAAGACAGCAGCTGAATGTATGGGCTGGGAAGATAAGCTTGGCACCATCGAACAAGGCAAGCTTGCCGACATTGTCATTGTGAAGGGAAACCCACTGGAGGATATTTATTCGCTGGCTGATAACAACAACATCCAGGTCGTCGTGAAGGACGGCAAGGTAGAGAAGAATTTGCTGTAATAGGAGAAAATTGAAAAAGGAGAGAGTCCTTGGTGGCCTCTCTCCTTTTTGTTTAACTTCTTTCGGCGAGTCCGCCTCTTTTACAGGGAGTTGCTCTACTTTCCTGAGTTGATCTTCTTTTACAGAAAGTCGCTCTACTTTCGCGCCGAGTCGATCCACTTTGAAGCGAAATTGCTCTACTTTGTCCGAATTGCTCCTCTTTTACAGAAAGTCGCTCTACTTTCGCGCCGAATCGCTCCACTTTGAGACGAAATCGCTCTACTTTTCCCGAGTTGATCTTCTTTTACAGGAAGTCGCTCTACTTTCAAGCGGAGTCGCTCCACTTTGAAGCGAAGTCGCTCTACTTTGTCCGAATTGCTCCTCTTTTACAGAAAGTTGCTCTACTTTCAAGCCGAATCGCTCCACTTTGAGACGAAATCGCTCTACTTTTCCCGAGTTGATCTTCTTTTACAGAAAGTCGCTCTATTTTCAAGCCGAATCGCTCCACTTTGAAGCGAAGTCGCTCTACTTTGTCCGAATTGCTCCTCTTTTACAGAAAGTCGTTCCACTTTCAAGCCGAATCGCTCCACTTTGAGACGAAATCGCTCTACTTTTCCCGAGTTGATCTTCTTTTACAGAAAGTCGCTCTACTTTCAAGCCGAATCGCTCCACTTTGAAGCGAAATCGCTCTCCTTTGTCCGAATTGCTCTTTTTTTACAGGAAGTCGCTCTACTTTCAAGCCGAATCGCTCCACTTTGAGACGAAATCGCTCTCCTTTGTCCGAATTGCTCCTTTTTTACAGAAAGTCGCTCTACTTTCGCGCCGAATCGCTCCACTTTGAAGCGAAATCGCTCTCCTTTGTCCGAATTGCTCCTCTTTGCAAGAAAGTCGCTCTACTTTCAAGCCGAATCGCTCCACTTTGAAGCGAAGTCGCTCTCCTTTGTCCGAATTGCTCCTCTTTTACAGAAAGTCGCTCTACTTTCAAGCCGAATCGCTCTACTTCGCATTGAATTCGCTCTACTTGTAGTAAAATCCGTCTATTTATTTCCCCTCTGTCTTCCGCAACACTACCAGCTGATCTCCTTCTTCCAGCATAAACTTTTTCCGTAAGCTTATAAGCTCGACGCCGTTCTTTTCCTTTTTTATGAACAACGGTACCACATCTGCAGGCAGGTTTTCTCTCGTTACTTTGTTTTTTTCTTTTATGGAGATTGTTTGCAGTGAATAGGTAGTATTGATTTTTCGGTTTAGCTCGGTAAAAATAGCATCCTCGGAAAATAACAGATGTGTACGTTGGGACGTGTCCACCAGTTCTTCATCGTCGGCATTGTTCCTGCTTGGTAAAGAAAAGGTGTTGTTGTAACCGAATTCCGGTGCATACGACTGAATGACCAGGGCGTTATAAGAACTGTCGCCGGTCATCGCCAGGATGGTTTCATACGGTGTCAGGTCCACATCGTATTGTGTATGCTCGGCAAGAATTTGTCCGTGATGAACAGGGATATCTTTCGAAACTGCACCCTGAAGCCGTCCTGCAGAGGAATCACTGATCAACACGGGTATATCAAATTTTCGCAGATAATCGGCTAAAGCAATGGAAAAGCTGCTGGCACCGACGATAAGGATGCCCGGAGCAGCGTCGTTGGCCAGCCCTAATGCTTTGGCTAACGGCCTTAACGTGAATCCGTGGGCACACACGGTGATAAAGACCAGGGCGAACGTTAACGTGGTCAGCAGGGAAGCTCCCTGATGACCTTCTTCCATTAATAATGCGGAAAAATACCCCGAAACCGTCAGGGCGACTACTCCCCGTGGTGCCACCCAGCCGATCAGTCCTTTTTCTGCGAGCGTTAATTCGGTGCCGATTGTCGATATCCAAATCGATAGCGGACGGACAAGGAACAGCATGACGATCACAAATCCGATAATTGGCAGGGTGAAGATTTCTGCTATCGTTTCCCTGGAGAGGGAAGCGGTCAGCAAAATGAAAATGGTCGACGTCAACATGACCGAAATGTTTTCGACAAAATGGCTGATGTTGCCGATCGAAGAGACATACCGTTTCGTCTTGGCGAGCGTCAAGCCCATCACGGTAACCGCAAGCATCCCGGTTTCATGCATGATCACTTCTGCTGCTGTGAAGCAGATTAGTACAAACGCCAGCATGATTGGCGATTTTAAGTATTCCGGAAATACCCCTTTGCTGATCATGATACTGACGGCCATGCCGATCGCATAACCGAAGACCACTGCGATCAATGCACTGAAGAAGAAATTCAGCAGATAGTCGAATTGCAACGAATCGATAGTCAGTACTTTGATGACTTCATAAGCAAATAATGCCAGCAACGGACCGAACGGATCGACAATAATTCCTTCCCATTTGAGTGCGGCCGCGATACGTGGAGCCAATTTGGCATTCCGCAGCAAAGGGATGATCACGGTGGGACCTGTCACGACAAACAAGCCGCCGATAATAAACGATACTTCATAGCTAAGCCCGGCTATGAAGTGGGCAGCGAGTGAGCCGGCAATCCAGGCGATGAAAGCGCCGAAGGTCACGATGCGGAAGACGGACTTGGAAATCCCCCTTATTTCACGAATATCGAGACTGGAACTTCCTTCAAACAACACGATGGCGACAGCCAAAGAAATTAAAGGACTGTACAGGTTGCCTAAGGCTTCCTGTGGGTTAAACAGGCCGAAAATTGGACCGAGCAGCAAACCTGCAATCGACATGATGACGATCGATGGCCACTGAATGCGCCAGGCGAGCCATTGGGAGAAGATTCCGATACCAAGGATAATGACTATGCTTACGAGTACGATATTTTCCATCTATGTAGAACACCTCTTTGCTTCCTATGCATTTAACGAATCAACGTGCTCCCAACAAGTTAGGTAAGAGAACCGAAGGACGTTTCGTCGTTTTATCTGATATCCCGCATCTACATTTATTCTGTTAGTCTGTGGGAATATGGCTATTATAATGGATAACGCGACAGGAGAGGAGAAATTTATCCAAAATTCGTTGAAAAATATTTTCTGGATTGTTCGTCTCAGAACGGTCTTTTTCCTAAAACATCGCTATACAAAAGAAAGGGCATCGAATTTCTTCAATGCCCGTGTCTGGTTAGATTCCGATGTCATTTTATAATGGAATAAAAACATGTGTCCGTCAATTTGCTGCCATCTGCGGATAAATCATCATTTCTAAAGGTTCCTTCTAATACAAATCCAAGTTTCTCTGGGATAGCACGGCTTTTATGGTTAGTTGATTCGCATCTTATTTCAATTCTTCTAAATTTGAAATGATTTAATCCGAAGATCGTTAATTCTTTTACCGCTTCTGTCATATATCCGTTACCGCTGTGTCTTGTATTAATCCAATAACCAATTTCACATTTGGGAATATCCCAGTCAATACTCTGAAGGCTTGTTGTGCCTATAAAGCCATTGGTTTCTTTAACAAAAATAAGAAAGCGGAAACTTTCTCTTTTTAGAAAGCTTATATGAGCGTTTCTAAAATTTGTCTCTGTTTCTGCCACACTGGGAAGTTCCTGGGCAAATGGCAGCCAAGCTTTTAATTCAGGAAAGGAATCTCTGATTGCTTGGTTTACCATATCACCATCCCCGGTTTGGAGTGGCGCCCGAAGAACTAGTCTCTCTGTTTCTAATTGTAAAGGAACATCCAACAACAAAGGTTCCATTTTATTTTCCCCTTTCTAAACATTTTCGTTTCACGATGAATAATAGCGCAATAAAAAAACCCTCACCTCCAAGAAATCATTCTTGAGGACGAGAGTTGTCGCTTCGTGGTACCACCTCAGTTTGTTGATACGTCGCCATACCAACCTCTTCGGGTACGTTCATACCCTATCCTTTTATCGGAGGAACCCGTCTTGCTATCCCTGATTTTCATCAGATTGGCAAGAAGCTCCGAGGCTTTGTTCATTAAGACGAATACTACTCCCTTTCAGCAGACAGGAGCTCTCTGTTAGTATCCGCTTCTTAATTACTCTTCTCATCAACGCCGAATTATATGAAATTTTCAAAATTATACCGTTTATCATGGTTCTTGTCAAAAATTCCGTCGCTAAATTTCTCGTGTGAATAAGATTACAATCAGTTTAGCTCAATAAAATAGCCACCCAATTCACTCACGAATCAGGTAGCTATTTCTGCCTTTTCGTATTTCACACAAAAACATCACGATAAGAGCGAGGTTGTTACTTATCCTCATTATTATCATCGTCCCGGCTTTCTTCATACCGGCGTCGTTGTCGATAACCGTAAGTCGTATTCAAAACCGTATCTTCGCTTTCCAATGCGGCTCCCAATGCTCCGACAAATGTACCGACAGAACAAGCCAGCCAGGCCAGCGTAATGTAATTAGTGAAGTCGACTTCATCGTTTATTTGTGATTCCAGGATATCTGCCGGAACAAAGATGACTACTGCAAGAAAGAATAACAAGAATAGTGCTACGTAGTACATAATGACAGCAACCATTAAAGTAAATACGGTCGCTACATTATAAAGTCTGGCGATATATGGCAATCTGGCATTCATCGTATTTTCCCATAATCCATGGACAACAACGATCCATACGGAGAGCAAGGTGACAGAGGTCAACATCAGCAGTATTAACCGGAAAACTTCTAATGCGTTACTTAGCTGCCAAAGGGTAGGGAAAATTAAACCATAGGCACCCGATGTAAATGCGGCGGCAATTACCTGCTTGAAGGCCGGGAAAATGGTATAAGGCCGGTTGGCACGCACCATTCCGGTTAACATGCGCCAACTCCCGTAAATTTTCGAGTCGACTGTAAAGCGTACATCGAGATCGTAGTCGGCATCCGGAGTAGTCCTGCTGATCGGAGAAAAACGTTCAAACAGTCTTTTCCCAACAAGCTCCTTTGCACTTTTCTTTTTAAGCTTTTTGTTGTCTTTATACTTTCGCCGGAATTTTTCCTGTTGTTTCTCCCTGGCTTCCTCAGAACTGCCATAGTACATCTCATTGGTTAATTGCAAAATGCTCTCTTCCACACGGTAAAGAATTGGCGCTGCACCCAGCGCAGGCTGGGATAACCAGGCACTGCATCGATTTTGGCTTGCTTCCGCTACCACCAGTCGTTTATTAAGAAAGATGGGCAAGTCCGTGATGCTAATGGCATAATCCCACTCAAAGCGTTCCTTGCAACGAGATGTTTCCTCTAAAAGTTCGTCCGATTCTGCTGTGGCTCCTGTCAGTGGATCGGTAACTGTTTTCACTTCCCAGGTCACCTGGTCATCCACATAGCGGCTTAGATAATCTGGCAAGTTTGCCGCCAGCTTGTTTGCGATAGCTTCCGGTAAATCGGGAGAAGGGACCAGGCCCAATGTGATATCAGCTTGTGGGTTGTCGGTTTCTTGTTCCTTCAGCTCCGTCTCCAAGTGTGTTTGCTGTTGGTCGGCACTCGGTCTGGATGGATGAATGCTATCCATGGCGGTTGCTCCTTCTCTGTATAGGATTCCTATCAATAAGGGCGTTATTTACTGGTATTACCGTTTTATCGGGAAGGTAAACGCCAGCTCGGTCATCCAAATAAAGGGAACACCTGGTATTTGACTAAAAAGAGCTTGAAAAAACACCTCACACGTATAAAAAAGCCCGACTATCCAAGGGAAGTTTCGGGCTTGAGGTTATGTTTTTGTACGGTTACAACTGCACTGCCAAGTTCTCGATCAGCTTTGGCAACCAATCCTGCAGCTTGGAAAAAGCGAACCCGTTGCCTGTGGCTTTTTCATTGCTCATCGTCCATGTAGCCGGAATATTGTACGGAGAATCCGATTGTTTATCCGAGTAGATGACAGACTGCCCGGTCGTTTCGGCAATCTGGTTCAGTAACTGTTCCAAGGAAACAGAGCCATTGGTACATGCGTTGAGCGGTTCTGCTATATGCATGTCGGCAAGCCAAGCTAAAAATTGTCCAGCTTCCTGTTCAGAGATGAAATTCATCTCCGCCTGAGGATTGTCTATATAAACTCCTTGACGGTATTTGATTTTTTTTATGTATAGCGCCAACCGTCCGGTATAATCGTTTTCTCCAAGTACAATCGGGAATCGCACGGTAGTTACCGGGAAAGGAGCATGCTGGAAAAAAGCAGCTTCTGCCTGTTGTTTCCCCTCTTGATAGCTGAAAGCGTCACTTCCGGCCACCACCAGCTTTTCTTTCGTTGGATCGAAATCTTCCTCTGTTACGGGAGGAGTACTTTTCTCCATGTCGTACACAGACAAAGACGAAGTGAAAATATATTTGTATGTTTTTCCTTTGAAAATTTCCATGGCGGTCATCGCATCCTGGGATGAAAAACAAATCTGGTCATAGATGACATCCCATGTTTCATACTTGAATGCACGGGACAGGCTTTGCTTGTCCGTTCTGTCCACCTCCACCCGGCGTACGGATTCTCCGAACGGATCAGGCGTTTTCCCTCTGGTGGCAATGGTCACATGAAATCCTTTATCGAGCAGCTGGTTGACTAAATGGATTCCGAAAAACTTGGTACCTCCGAAAACAAGGGCTTTTTTCATAGCGAATCCCTCTCTCTTTCATAGGTTGAATGCGCTCTCAAAAATGGATGCGCAATGGTATTAGGAATTACCTCCCTAGTCCCAATATACTATTAACAGAAAAGTTTGTGAATCGTTATGGAACAGCACTGCAGAATACAGTACACTTTTCTTAAGGCTGTTTCGAGTAGAGAACCATTATTCCAATAAAGGAGGAACGCCCATGTCCGTTTTGACGCAACAATATAAACTTGTCCGGTACACAAGAGAAAGTTTGTTTTCCTTTTGTGAGCAGCTGACAGCCGAAGACTATACAAAAGAACTAAACGGTTTCGGTTGGGAATCGATCCGGACACTGCATGTTCACGTTGCGGATTGTTACCAGGCATGGCTCGCCCATTTTGCCCTGAAAAAAGACAGGGAGAGAGTCAACCCGGAAACAATCACGAACGTCGCGGGAATGCGGAAACAATTTATTCTGGTGAATCAGCTAGTTGACGAATTTTTAGACTGCTATCACGAAGACGATTCCCAGCAGATAATTGGCTCTGTACCATGGCAAGAAGAGGAGGAACGTCTTTCCGCCCTCTGGTTGTTCACCCATACGGTAACCCACGAATTTCACCATAAGGGTCAAATTGTCACGATGGCCCGTCAGCTTGGATATACACCAGTCGATACGGATTTATTGACCCCAACCGATATGAATCATTATTTATGAGCAAGCCGGGCTTTTCCCTATCAGGAGGGTGTAGTGAGTTCGTCTGGTGGATCAAAATTGTGATCAGGTGCTATGTCCTGTGCAGCTTTCATATGGCTGGAAAGCTTGATGTTGGCAAAAACAGTACGTTGGAATTGCTTTTCCAAAACTCGCTTGGATTCTGTCATCTGGAGTTGTACGCCGTTATGAAAGACAATGATGGATTGAATAGCAGTTTTTTCTTTTTTCGGAATGGACTTGATGTCGAAGATGTGTTCAAAAAAGATCCAGTGGCAGGGAATTGTATCCGGAGAACAGGTAGGAAAGGCAAAGATGTTATTTTCCGGACTGACCGGGATTGGCACCTTTTTCTTTGAACCAGTATGGTAAATCACGGCTGAACGGCGTCCGTCATAGGAGGAACCTGCACTGAGGCAAGCATTCTTGATCAATTGCAACGGTGGCCGCTTTATGTATAGCTGGCGATCCCGTTCAATTACCACGGTTTCGTATTCCATCTGGCAGGCCGTCAGCAGGGCCATCGTCTGTTTGTTAATTTTGTAATCTCTTTGTACTTTTTTCATCTTCAACACACCCCTTTTTAGAATTTGTGCTGAATCATAGATGAAGTAAGATTGAATACGCTTCCAAAACTAATAAAGTTCAGTGTCCATGGCTTCTTTCACTTCATGCAGGAAAAACTGGAAATTCAATTCAAGCGGATCGCTAAGCTTGTAAAAAGTGTACAAGGAAGGAATCTTCTCTCCTCGCTCAATTTTTCCTATGTAGTTATCATCCAAGTCTGCCATGTTGCCCAATTCACGAAGTGTCATATTTCGCTCTGTTCTTCGTTGCCTCAACCATTCTCCTAAAAGTCTTTTAAAAACGACTTTTTCTTCCATTCCACTCCCCTCCTTTTTTCTATTATCTTCCTATAAATTGGAAAAATAAAGGTACTAAAGTAACTTTTTTTGAAAAAATTGGGGAATTGGGAATAGGAAGTCGGGAGAATGTCGTTAATTCGTTAATTTAGACAGCTATTGAATGGTGAAGTGATGAATGTTATGTTCGATCTGGATAAATGGTGACAAGATGCGAATAAAAAACACTCCCCACTTATTGTCGGCGATTATCTTCGCGAGACGGATGGGGGGTGTTAGTCACTGACAGCCGGATACGAAAAATAGATGTTTACTTGTTAAGGATTTAAAGCTTTACGCTCCTGGCCGGCATGTAATTTTTTCATGGCAAATCTTGCTACCGGTTGTGCAATCAACACTTCCACCCAGAATGCGATGAAGAAGTTACGCGGCCAACGGGTAAAGAAAGACCGAATCGGATCCATGCTTATTTCCCGCATGCCAATCCAAGCTCCTAGTATGGTCAGTAAGATGGACAAGATGGTAACACTGAATAAAATCGTGAACAATGTTCTCGCATTGAATCCGTCCGTAGGTGCAGTGAACTTTACTACCAGCTTTTCGACGACAGGATTTACAACAAGCGTCACCAATAAAACGACACAAGTCCATATAAAGGGAAGTGCTTGTAACGTTTCCATGTAAACATCTTTCGTAAAGCCGAATTCAAATCCCATAATCAAAGGTGCAATCAAATTCACCGAAAGGATGGATATGATGGCTAAAAACAATACAAATTCCTTTCCGTTTCGTGGCAGTCTTGTTTCCTCATGCATACTTCTTACCTCCGAAATAGTAAATTTCAGATGGCGGACGTATCTCATGAGACATATATTTTTGATCCTATAGCCGGACCAATATCTCCACACACTGATTTTATTATCTTATCACCATGCTTTGAAAATTTTCAAGATGGATTTTCCTATCAGGCTCTTTTTTGCAGACCTTGTTTTTCTTCCAGCATTTCTACCTTTGATAGAAATGCTGCGAGATAGCTTGAAAGAATTTTACTAACCCCCTACATAAATGGAATTGGAGCATGGAGCTGCGGAAATACCCTGTGCTTTCCGCTGGTGAGCTTCCTCTAGCTTGCGCTCTCCGGATCTCCCCGATGCTTCTCCTCACACAGGACAGGTGTGTTCGGTTGTACGATTAACCGCATTCTCAAGGAAAGCTGTGGCAGCGAGACATCGCTCGAAGAAAATTGGGTTGTATTTACGAGGAGTCTTGGGGTATTTCCGCTTTGAACAGCTGCCTGTTTAGAAACAAGGATACTAGCTTCATTGAAGTAACTTGGGTTAAGATAGCTTTAAGGCCCACGGCAAGGCTTCCTCTACCTAAGGGAGCGAAGAAGCTGATTCATGCAACACCTGGGTGAAACGTTCTCCACGTAAATCGAGTATTTTTCCACAGCGTCGCATTACCACGGCGGTTCGAGTAAAGAATCCATGCTTTCACTGGTAATTAAAAGCCGTCCCCTCCACCCATTGGCGGAACGCCTTTTCGAGATTTTTCCCTTTCAAAGGCTATCTCCACTTCTTTTTTGTCCGACAGGTATCTTTCCCGTTTCTTTTTCCGTTTGAACACCATTATTCCAGTAATAACGACTAGGAACAGGATCCATAAGATATCTGTAAGCATACGCCCACTCCCTTCTTTTATAAATGCCCTTTGCTGTTGTATTCATTTTAACATCTTGAGTGCTGCAATTTGGGAAGTCTCCCTTTTTGGTGTAGTAACAGTAAGTCAAAGTGGACGAAAAGGCAATGTAAAATCAATTCAAAAAATTTACAATGTTTGTTCGCTAAGACCCACATCAATGTTAAAATAGTCGTTAGGTATGTTGAAAGTAGAGTAGAGTCTATTGGAGGAATGAAACATGAACGAGCAATTTAGGAAGCCAAAAGGGTTTGGAGAGATTCTCGATCAAACCTTTCGACTTAGTAAAAACCGCTTTGTGGAATTTTTTACGATTTTTTTGATTATCGTCGGGCCGGTCTTCTTACTGCAGGCAATCGTCCAACTGCTTTCTGGGCGTGGCTTTTTCCGAGAATTCGAGACAGGAGACACCTGGTATGAACAGTTATTCGCCACATTCGACCAAAGCAATGTGGAGACGGCATCGATCGGGGAGGATATCAGCTCGATATTCGTCAGCTTGATTGCCATGATTTTGACGGCGGTTGCCTATGGAGCGATCCTGTTTGCCATCAATCACATTAAAAACGAAGAATCTTACACAGTTGGCTCTGTGATTAAGCAGGCATTTTCAAGGTTCTGGGGGATTTTGGGCAGCAGCCTGTTATTCGGAGTCATCCTTTTCGGCCTGTTCATCATTCCGCTCATCATCATCATTATTGGCGGGATGGCCGGTTCCTTTATTGAACCAGTTACCGGAATTATTTTCGTCATCGTTTTCATGCTCGGCCTCACGCTAGGTGTTGGGTTGTTGGCCACCCGCTGGGGATTCTACCTTGGGAGCACCGTCCTGGATAAGGAGTCGCCGGGATTATCCCAAAGCTGGAACTTGACGCGTAAGCAGACGTGGAAGCTTTTCGGGTTATATCTCATCTTGTATTTGGTTACGGGTATCGTAAGTACAGCCGTGGAGTCCATCTTTGGTGTTGTCCTTGGTGCCAGTGTCCTCTTTACCATTCTCGTCAATTTATTTTCCCTGATCACGTCCATGATTTTTGCTGTTGGCTATTCCGTGATGTTTTTGGATAGCAAGACACGTAACACTGGCGAGGATTTGCAGGAAATGCTCAATGATTACCAGGAAGAACAGCAGCCCCGTTGATAGATACGCAATCAAGTAGTGCTTGGGAAGACAGCAGGTAGGTGATAGGGAATGGAGAATACCGAAAACGCAAAACAAGAGCTGGAGAAAATCCTCCAGCAGGATGAATACCAGGCATACCAGGAAGAGTCGAAAAACTTCCTGCAGGTATGGTGGGAAAAAGTGAAAGAATGGGTAGCCGGCCATCTTAGTGACTGGTTTCAGTCCCTTACTCCAGCTAGCGGGGCGGCAGATGCCATTCTGCTGTTGATGATTGTTGTCGTGGTGGTCGGCATTGTAATCGGCATTGTATTATGGAGCGGCCGTGTAAAGCGTAGCCAGACATTCCGCGACATTGCCCCGTTGCAAGGGATGAATGGACGGCAATGGTCTTACCGGCGTCATTTGTCAGAGGTTCGGAAACAGGAGGGGGAGGCTGCTTACCCCGAAGCCGCTCGCCACTTGTTTCTAGCCGTACTATTGTATTTTCACGAACGGAAATGGCTGGAGGCACGGATATGGAAAACCAACTGGGATTATTATGAAGAGTTACGGAAAGGTGATCAGCAAAAAGCAGAACAATTTTATCAGCTGGCCCTTTTGTTCGAAGAAGTAACCTATGGAAATCGGCAGTTGGAACAAGACGAGTACGAAGCGTACCGCAGCCAGGCGATGAACTGGCTGGAATCAACGGAATACTATGCCAGCAAGAATGGATAGCGGAGAAGGAGGAAGCAAGCTTGCAAAAACAATCATACCGAAAAACCTGGCTGACGTTGGCTGCCTTTCTCCTGTTGTTTGTCGGGCTCAGTTATGTAATCGAGGGACAACAGCCGGAAAAATACCCGGCGTATCTTTCCACTTCTCCGTCACCGACTGGTACCAAAGCCATTTATACCTATTTGGAAAATGAGCAGGGAACGGCGGGCCGTTGGTCTGCACCACCCGAACGGCTGCCTTCGGAAAATAGCGGGAGCATGTTGATGATGATGGAACCGTCTTTCATGCCGGACCAAGAGGAATTGGCTGCTTATCAGGATTTTGTGGAAGCAGGAAATACGCTGTTTTTATGGATGGACAATCCGGATGGACTGTTTGATTTGCAGACAAGACAGCAAATGCCGAATCCGGCCGGAACGACGACCGTGAACGATCTGGACGGGGAGGATTACCGGGCGGAAGTGACTTCGGTTTTTCGGCTGCAGGAGCGGGATACAGACGATGTATTGTTAGAGGATGAAGCAGGCGTGATTGCGCTGAAGCGAAGGCTGGGTGCTGGGGCACTGATTGTCGCGGTTACACCGGAGTGGACGATGAATAGCTTGATAGCAGAAAAGGACCATGCGGCGCTTTTAACCAAATTGTTGGATGATGCAACAACAAATGGAGACAGCAGCCTGTTGTTTGATGAGTATGTTCACGCTGGCGAAAATGGAGCAGGCGTGACGACGCTGTATCCGAAGTGGCTGCTGGTGCTGGTAGTGCAGGCATTGTTCGTCACGATTCTGTGGCTTTGGAATCGCGGCAAGCGGTTCGGGCCGATCGACATTCCGAGAGAAGAAACGGTGCGTTTCAGCGACGAACAAATCCAGGCCGTTGCTGCCTGGTATCAGCGCGGCCGTTATTATCGTGATTCCCTGGCAGTGCAGGCTGACTACGTACAGCAGCTGTTGCTGGAACGGCGAGGCATTGTTTTCAATGGGGATTGGAAAGTGGCGGCAGATAAGCTGAGCAGCAGAGCCAGGTATTTGCCGGCTGACGAAATCCAGGAATATACCGAAGGAATAGCAGAAGTAGTCGAAAAACCAAGTATCAGCAAACAGGAATATTTACTATGGTCGAAAAGACTTGATCGCTTACGGGAAGAGGTGGAGCATAGATGAGAACAGAATTGATCACTTTATTGGAAAACTATGAACGATACATATACGGACAGCGGACCAATTTGAAGTTGCTTTTATCTGCTGTGCTGGCAGGAGGACATGTATTGATTGAAGGGGTCCCGGGGACCGGTAAAACCCAAATGGTCCGAACCCTGGCGAAACTGGTCGGCGGCGACTTCAACCGGATTCAATTCACACCGGATTTGCTGCCGAGCGATATTACCGGCAGCATGGTGTACAGCATGAAAGATGGAAACTTCCAAACGCTGAAAGGTCCAATTTTCACCAATGTCCTGCTGGCGGATGAAGTCAATCGAACGCCGGCTAAAACCCAGGCCGCACTGCTGGAAGCAATGGAAGAAAAACAAGTGACGATCCAGGGCGAGACCTATCCGTTGCCGGAAGTGTTTTTCGTGGTGGCCACGCAGAATCCAATTGAATACGAAGGGACCTACCCATTGCCGGAAGCACAGCAGGATCGGTTTTTGTTTAAGCTGGACATCGCTTTTCCGGAATTAGAGGAAGAAAAACTGGCCGTCAAACAGGCCTTGGAGCAACGGTCTGCCCAGCAGGAGGCAGAGGCGTTGCTCGATGTTGAGACGTTTTTGGCAATCCGCCGTGAAATCGAGCAAGTCACGATCAGTGACGACGTTTTGCATTACACGATGGAGCTGGTCAGAAGGACGCGTGAGACCGAATCGATACGCTTTGGAGCCAGTACACGGGCAGCGATCTCCATCGGCAAAGCGGCCAGGGCTTGGGCCTATTTGTCGGATCGGAACTACGTAACACCTGATGATGTCAAAATGGTGTCTCGGCCTGCACTGCGGCACCGGATTCAATTAGCCCCGCACGTAGAATTGGAGGGAGCGACTGTTGACCAGGTCATTCAAGAGCTTATTGGGTCGGTTGCTGTTCCGAGATAGGGGGGTTTTGCCGACCAGACGGCTGTTAGCTTTGTATGCTTTCTTTTCGCTTGCGATGACGCTGCTGGCGGTCGGCGGACTCGCCTGGAGTTATCTGGCGGTGTGCAATGTGCTATTCCTGGCTGTCAGCCTGCTTGATTTATTGCTGGCACCGGGAAAAAGCGATTTGTCATTCAGCCGGGAAATGCCGGAGGAAATGGAGCGGGGAATCCGTTACACGATAACGATCCAGGTAGAAAATCGCTCGCAACGAGCTGCGGCTTTCCGTATGATCGATCATATCCCGGCAGTCTTTGAGCGGCCATTTCCCTTAACAGGCGGGATAGAAGGAGAGAGCACTGTTCGTGTCGATTATCAGACGACAGCCGCTGAGCGGGGAAAGTACCTGATCGATAAATTATACGTGCGTTATACAGGAATGTTGGGGCTGTGGGAAAAGCAAGTCACGCCGGCGCTGGCGGATACGGTCCGTGTCATCCCGGATCTAACTGCCACGAAACAATATTTAGAAGGTGCACAGCAATTTTTGTTGTATGAAGGAATGACCGTCCGCAAAAGGCAACGCGGACAGGGCGAGTTCGATAAAATCAGGAATTATGTCGTCGGAGATGATCCAAGAATGATCAACTGGCGTCAAACCGCAAAGCTGCAAGAGGTCATGACCAATGAGTATGAACCGGAGCACGGCAAGTATGTGGCGATTTTGATCGATTGCGGCCGGATGATGGGGGCGGAGCTTGAAACAGGAAACCGGCTGGAAAAAGCGTTGGAAGCTGCCATGACAGTCGCCGCCGCTGCCTTGCAAAACGGAGACCATGTATCTGTTGTCGGATTTTCCAAGGATATTCAGGTATATGTGCCGCCTGAGAAAGGGATGGCCCATTTGCAAACGATTCTGCATGCGATTTATAACTTGCGGGTAGAAGCGAGTGAATCGAATTACGCAGCTGTTTTACAGTACTTGCAATACCATCAGAAGAAACGCAGCATGATTTTGCTGTTTTCTGATGTTACTGCCTTTCTGCAGGAGGAAAGCGGACTGGTATATTTAAAACGGTTGCGCCAGCGCCATCTGTTTTTCATGATCGGCATCGAGGATGAAACCATGCGGGCGAGAGCGAAACAGTCATCGGACGATGTACGGCAAGCCATGGTGAAAAGTATCGCGCAGAAACAGCTTTTATATACAAAGCAGCAAAAAACAAAATGGGAAAGGCAAGGCCTTTCCCTAGTAGAAACGGAAGAAGACCGGCTGGCGGCTTCTGCTGTTTCCCAATACATGGACGTGATCAATCGAGGATTGCTGTAGCTTCGGGCTGCCGCCTCATCAGCAGTTTGCCGATGATCATATAAGCGGCCAATCCAATGATGGTAATGCCGGCCACCGCATACTTGATTTCCAATGGCAGGGCAGAAGGCGTGATGAACCCTTCAATGATACCGGCAATAACGAACAGCGGTATCGTTCCGAGCATCAGCATCACCGAGCGTTTTGCCTGCTGCTTCAATTGCCTGCCGCGGGAAAAGTTGCCGGGAACGAACAGTTTATATCCCATCAACAAGCCCGCGCCACCGGCAATGAAAATGGCTGCCAGCTCGACAATGCCGTGCGGGACAATAAACGCCCAGAACTCATACGATTTTCCATAATGCCAGAACAGGGCAGCTAGGGCACCGACGATAAAGCCGTTGTAGACGAGCAGATACACGGTCAATAGCCCGAATGTAACTCCTCCGGCAAAAGCCAAAATGGCAACCTGGATGTTATTGGTCATAATGGTCGCAGACATATAGGAAGAATCGACGGAATTGCTTCCTTCGCCCAGCTGCTCCGGTTCTACTCCTTGCACCATATCGGCTGGAAGGATGGTGTATAGATGCATGGGGTCATCAGCCACAGCAAGAAAACTTGCCAAGGCACCGAGAAGGAACAGGAACGTGGCGACAACTACTGCTTTCCACTGCTCGAGCAGCAGTCCGACAAATGTGGTCGTGAAAAATTGCCGAATTTGTTTACCGCTGGAGGTTTGGTCTTTATAAAGGATGTTATGCGATTTGGATACAAGCCCGTTCAAGTAAATCGTCACCTCATCGGATGGGAAATAGGTCTGGCTGTAGGATAAGTGCTGGGCTGCTTTTTGGTAGAGTTGGTGAAATTGGTCGATATCCGATCCGTTCGTTTGCTTACGTTTATGTATTCTGGAACCGAGCTCCTCGAGTTCTTTCCATTCCTCGCGGTGTTGTTTGACAAATTGTTTTACTTGCATGGGTTCACCTCTGATTGACGGTCCAATCGACCGCGTTCTTTGTTTCTATTATAATAATCTTGTAAATAAATAGAAACCGTCCAGCGCTTATTTTTTCCAAATAGAAGAAAAAGGGGGAGGTCATCATCAACAACCAGGAACAGGTAAACATCAAAACACCGGAGTACGTCTCCCTGCAGTTTACGACAGCGGGTTTGGGAAGTCGGGCAGCGGCTTTGATCATTGATCAATTGATTTTAACGACGGTAAATTTGCTTATCATCCTGCTAATATTCTTGCTTGATTATGCCCAGATCGGCAATATTGCGAGCATGACTGGTTCGACCATGCCGCTGGCTATTGCGATCATTGTCATCTTTTTGTTGAACTGGGGCTACTTTTTCGCATTAGAATTTTTCTTTGGAGGGAAAACAATCGGCAAACGATTGATGGGAATCCGAGTTGTCCAGGATAACGGGCACAGCATTACCTGGCTGTCCAGCCTGATTCGCAACTTGATGCGCATTATTGATATGCTGCCTGCCAGCTACCTGCTCGGCATGGTCCTGGTATTTTTCCATCCGCAACATAAGCGCCTCGGCGACATCGTGGCCGGCACGATTGTCGTGCATGAAAGCAAAGGAAAAAATAAAAAACAGGTCAAAAGCATCGAAAAAGAAATCGAAAGCAGGGGACTAAGCAAAAACGACTTGAATCTGGATGAGTGGACGATCCGTTCCCTCGGAAAAAAAGAATGGGATTTGCTTAAAACCTATGTCACCCGCTTTAATCAGCTCCCATTAGAGGAAAGATACCAACTCACCCATCAAATGACCGCAGCATTACTGCCTAAAATCGGCATCGATAAAAACAAAAAAGATGTAAGAGAGTTGGAGAATATTCTATTGGTCTTGTATTTGATTTTGCGGGATGAATGGGAGTTTGAGTGGTAGAATATTTACTGGAACAGAAGTTTAAAGCTCTTTCTCCACCGCCGAAATAAACCAGGGGTGGAAGATGGAAATATTCTCCGGATCAGCAAAAGACGCAATGCAATCTCAAATGAACGAGATGGCATTGCAGTTAGCGAAACTGTTAGGGACCGTGTTTTTAGCGGGAATGATAGTAGGAGTTTTACTGGAAATAGTCCCTATACAAGTTCCGAGGCAAATCAAAAATTTCTTGATAACCATTGTTTCATTGATAGCTTTTTATAATGTAATTCAGTGGTTTCTTGAATAGTGGAAATCCGGGCGGCACTTGCTGCCCGGATTTTACTTTGGGAAAGTTGCTTTATTTTACGGAAGAAGATCAAATCGTTCTGGAAGAAGAGCAAAACCGGAAAAAGAGGATCAACTCGGCGAAAGAAGATCAAATCCAGTCCAAAGAAGATCAACTTCATCCGAAAGAAGAGCAAAACCCGGAAAAAGAGGATCAACTCGGTGGAAGAAGATCAAATCCAGTCCAAAGAAGATCAACTTCATCCGAAAGAAGAGCGAAACCCGGAAAAAGATGATCAACTCGGTGGAAGAAGATCAAATCCAGTCCAAAGAAGATCAACTTCATCCGAAAGAAGAGCGAAAACCGGAAAAAGAAGATCAACTCGGTGGAAGAAGATCAAATCCAGTCCAAAGAAGATCAACTTTATCCGAAAGAAGAGCGAAACCCGGAAAAAGAGGATCAACTCCGAGGAAGAAGATAAACCCCCGACCAAAGAAAATCACTCGCCCCGGAAGAAGATCAACTCTCCGAACAAAGCACCCGTCTGATTTTCGGCTTAGCGGCTCTTGCCCAATTTTTTACGGCGGCTGTTGTTACCTGCTCCTTCTGCGCTATAGCTTTGACCGATAAATCCTTGAGTACATATAACTGGAACCATGTCATTTGTTTTTCGGTGAGCACGTTTTCCAACCGTGCCAGCAAATAGGGATCGATGCCCTCCTGCAAGAAGGTGACGGCGCGATTAGGGTTTGATTTTTCCATGGTGATGAACATATTCTGTTTTTCCTGCTGACGAGTTTGCTTGCGGATGACGCTGAGTAGTGCTTTTTCCATGCAAAAATAAGCATAGGTGGAAAATTTTCCGCGTGCCGGGTCGTAAGATTCGTATGCCTTCCATAACGCGATGGTTGCTTCCTGATAGAATTCCTTTTCCGGATCTCGGATGTTCCATTTATTGATCAGGTAATAAATCATTTTTTCGTGAGTGGCTAAGACCTCTTCAAAACTGCTAACCTTGTGCACCTTGCCCTCGTTTCCTAAAGGCGCCTTTATCGTTTATTCCGCGGTACACTCATATTAGCTGTTTTCGGTTCGCGCTTCTCATATCAAAAGGATGTGTTTGGGAAGCGTTTTTGAAGGATCATTCCTTCATACGATTCCCATTCTTGAGGGAAAGGGGAAGTTAGAAGAGGACAAAATGCAGAAATGCGCTATTTAAAAAAAGAATATTCTAATAATTTTAATTAATATATTGACCTATACATATATATCAAGTAAGGTGTGTATATAACAACTTGGCATCCGGAAGGGAGGGCGGCATTCTGAAAAATCACGGAAGAGGCAGACTTTTGCAGCTAGAGCTTTCTTTTTTCACCAAATTTGTAAGCGCTTACTAAGATTGGGATGATATTTCTGATAAAAAGGGGCGATCGACAATGAGGTTTTTTTCTTGGAGAAAAATGATTGGCTTGATGATGGCAATGGTGTTTTGTTTGGTGGCGGTTGCTTGTTCAGATGGATCGGCTTCTGAAACAGACGGCGAAAGCGCTGAGAATGAAATCAGTATTACCTACAGGTCTGGCGGTGGAACCAATAAAGGTTTGACGGACTGGCTCAATGAAGAAGTGATTCCGCAATTCGAAAAAGAACATCCGGATGTCAACGTGAAATTGGCCCCTTTGGAAGTTAACGAAGGGGACTATTTTGCCAAGGTGTCGTTGCTTCTGCAATCTGAAAATACAGCGCCTGACATTGTCACAGAGGACACCTTCATGGTCAACTCGGATGCGAGCGCTGGATACTTAGAGCCTTTGGATGAACGGATTGAAGGTTGGGACGAATGGGATAGCATCACAGAAAACGTGAAAAATGGCGTGATCGCCCAGGATGGAAAAATTTACGGCGTCCCTTATAACACGGACTCGCGCGGTCTTTGGTATAACAAAGAATTACTGAAGCAGGCAGGTGTCGAAGTGCCATGGGAACCGAAAAGCTGGGATGACATCCTTGCAGCTGCCACTGCTGTGAAAGAGAATCTTCCGGATGATGTGGTGCCGCTTTGGATGAATTCAGGAAAAGCAACAGGGGAAGCGACTTCGATGCAAACATTCCAAATGCTATTGTACGGTACGGACGACCCATTATATGACCACGAAAGCCAGAAGTGGATCGTGGAAAGTGATGGTCTGCTGGACACGTTTAAATTTATCGACACCGTTTATGAACAGGATCTCGGGCCGGAGCTTTCCCAGGTGTTGAACGGCCAGGGCGGTACGGTCGCTTATCAGCAATTGATGCCGCAAGGAAAGCTGGCGATTGGTCTGGACGGCATCTGGCAAACCGGGAACTGGCGTGAAGACGGTGCTGCTCCGTGGCCTGAGGCTTTCGATACATTAGGTTTTGCAGCAATGCCGACGCAGAATGGAGAAGCTCCAGGAACAACTTCGATGTCCGGTGGATGGGCGCTTTCGATTCCAGCCAAATCGAACAGCAAAGACCTTGCATGGGAATTCATCAAGCTTGCTTCTACCAAAGAAAACAACCTGAAGCTGCAGCTGAAAGACGGCAACCTTACTCCTCGTGAAGACGTCGCACAGGAACCGGAATATTTGGAGATGGAGATGTTTGAGGAAGCATCTTCCTTCCTGGAGAACACGCATTTCCGACCGGCGGTAGACAAATATCCGAATGTCTCCACGGTGATCCAAACGCTTGTCGAAAATGTTGTTTCCGATAAAATAACGCCAGAAGAGGCGGCGGAACAATACAAGCAGGAAGTCACGGAAATTGTCGGAGAAGACTTGGTTACATCCAAGTAGCTGATTGTGCTCCCTTCCCGGTAAGTAGCGGCAGGGAGCCCCACTTGCACATTCCTAGGGAAAGAGGTGTTCACGTGCGTGCAGATGTTCAAACACAGCGGAATCAAATCGGCTCTTCTTCAATCGGCAAAAGAAAGAAGGATCCAACCGCCTTGCGTTCGGTCTTGTTCCTGCTTCCTTCCTGGATCTTGCTGCTGATCTTTTTTATCGGACCTATCCTGCTGACGTTTTATTTTTCTTTTACCAACCTGGCGTTGACGGGGACGCAGGCACAAAACATTGAATTTGTCGGTTTTCAAAATTTCGTTTCCATGTTCGAGGATCCTACTTTCCGAATCAGTGTCATGAAAACCATCGTCTTTTTGTTTCTTTCGGCGATCGTTGGCCAACAGATTTTGGGCTTCCTGCTGGCAATCTTGATGAAAGAAAAAAATCCAACCTTCCGCAGACTGATTGGGATCATCGTGATTGCCGGCTGGGTGACACCGGAAATTGTCGTTGCTTTTTGCTGGGTGGCGTTTCTAAATGACAATGGGACGCTAAACATGATACTCGATGCCATCGGATTGGAATCAATCACCTGGCTGTACACGTTCCCGATGATCAGTGTGTGTATCGCCAACATTTGGCATGGGACGGCGTTTTCTATGATGGTTTTCCAGGCGTCGCTGGATGACGTGCCAAAAACGATCGAGGAGGCTGCAACCATTGACGGTGCTTCCCGATTTCAGGTTTTGATACGGATCATTTTACCAATGGTCAAGGGATCGATTGTCACCAATATGATATTGGTCACCTTGCAAACCCTTGGTGTTTTCACCTTGATTTTCACCATGACTGGCGGAGGGCCTGGCACGTCGACGCAGACGCTGCCGATCTTCATGTATAACCAGGCTTTCGTCAATTATCAATTAGGGTATGGAACGGCAATTTCCTTGGTATTGTTGGTTATCGGAATTATTGCCAGCCTGTTCTACATCCGATCCATGAGAGTGAAAATTTAGCGGGGAGGGAGCAATGTGAATCGTTTTAAATGGGAAAGAACGATCCCTTATGTCATTTTATCCATCATTGGCGCGTGTTTTTTACTGCCGCTTTTATGGGTGTTGTTTGCCTCTTTTGATGCCAATGCCCAGCAGGCGCTGACAATACCAGAAGAATTTACGCTTGCCAATTTTACGGCGATTTTATCCGAGCCGGCAACGATCCGTTCTTTCGTTATCGGGTTGTTCTTGTCTTGTGGTCAGGCACTTTTGGTCGTGATCGTCGGCGTCATTGCGGCCTATCCGCTTTCCAGGTACACGCAAAAATACAAGAAACCATTCATGTATTCCATCTTGTTTATGACTTCACTGCCGATAACCGCGGTCATGGTGCCGGTCTACCAGTTGTTCATTTTCTTAAACCTGCAGGATTCCCTTGTCGGAACGATGTTGTTTTTGACTGCCTCCGGGCTGCCGTATGGAATCTGGATGTTGAAAAACTTCATGGATGCGGTTCCCCCGGAGCTGGAAGAATCCGCGTGGGTGGACGGTGCTTCGATATGGAAAGGGGTAAGACGGGTGGTGGCGCCCTTGATGATACCGGGGATATGCACCGTGGCGATTTTTACCTTTTCCATGAGCTGGGGCAACTTTTTTGTCCCCTATATTCTGATCCAGACGCCGGATAAGTTTCCGGCTTCGGTCACCATTTATCAATTTTTCGGCACGTATGGCATGGTGGAATATGGAAAGCTTGCGGCATTTTCCATCATTTATACGTTGCCGGCTGTGATACTCTATCTGTTTTCACAGCGTTTCATGTCCCAAGGCTTTAGCTTGGGCGGTGCTACAAAAGGATAATTTTTCAAAAAAGGAGTGCATGCCATGTTTTGGACAATTGAAAAGCTGGAAAGACGGATTCAGGAACTAGATTCTTATCGATACCGCAATCCCCAACCGATCCATTCATTTGAAGCGAAACTTGATTCAGAAGGGAAAGTCGGCGAACGCCCTCCTGCTGAAGGGAATTGGCAGGAAATGAAGCTGCACGAACGCTGGGAAGGCCGAGATAAATACTTATGGCTCAAAACGAAAGTGGAAATACCGAGTCAGTGGCAGGAACAGAAAATTGTCGGCGTATTCGATTTCGGTAAAACCGGTGGGGGGCATAATTCCGGCTTTGAATCGTTGCTTTACGTAGATGACTCCCCCTATCAAGGGGTGGATATGAACCATCAGGAAGTATTTTTTGCTCCGTCCGTTGCCGGAAAACAGGTCGATTTATGTTTTCGCCTCTGGTCCGGTTTAGAAGGGGGCGGCAGGCGAACCATTCAGGAGCATCAGTTGAAAACGGCGTTTGTCGCTTTATTGGATGAACGGGTAGACGATTTGTTTTATACCGCTACAGCGGCAATCGAAACGGTGAAGTATTTAGAAGAAAACCAGCCGGAAAGGATCGCGCTCCTTAAAGCGCTGGATGCGGCATTCCTGCTGGTGGACTGGTCGCAGCCAGGAAGTGAGTCGTTTTATCAAACAGTTTATCAGGCGCAGGAACAATTGAATAAGGCAGTCGAAGCGATACCGAACCACTATCCGGTGACCGTAAATGCAATCGGGCATACCCACATCGATGTCGCCTGGCTATGGCGGCTGAAGCATACGAGGGAAAAAGCGGCACGTTCGTTTTCGACCGTGCTCCGTTTGATGGAGCAGTATCCGGATTACGTATTTTTGCAAACACAGCCGCAGTTATACGATTATATCCGGACGGATTATCCGGAAATTTATCAGCAAATAAAAGCGCGGATCGAGGAAGGGCGCTGGGAACCGGAGGGTGGCATGTGGCTTGAAGCAGACTGCAACTTGACGTCCGGTGAATCGCTCGTCCGCCAGCTGTTGCTTGGTACCCGTTTTTTTCGGGAACAGTTCGGCAAGGAATGTGAATACTTATGGCTGCCCGATGTGTTCGGATATAGCTGGGCATTGCCGCAAATCCTGACCAAGTCGGGAATCAAGACCTTTATGACCACGAAAATAAGCTGGAGTCAGTATAACCAAATGCCGCATGATACCTTTAAATGGCGCGGCATAGACGGAACCGAAATCCTGACGCATTTTATCACGACCCCTGAGGAAAATCGCTGGTTCTATACGTATAATGGGAAAATCACCCCGAGGACGGTAAAAGGGATCTGGGAAGCTTACCGGGATAAAGATATCAACCAGGAACTGATTTTGTCGTACGGTTATGGAGACGGCGGGGGCGGCGTCAATCGGGAAATGCTGGAGATGCGCAGGCGACTGGATAAAATGCCGGGCCTTCCGGAAGTGAAAACCGGAAGAGCGGACGAATACTTCCAGCGTCTCCACAAAACCATCGACGAGACAGACCAATACGTACACACCTGGGACGGGGAGTTGTATCTGGAGTATCATCGGGGGACTTATACAAGCCAGGCTTATAATAAACGGATGAACCGCAAAATGGAGTTGCTGCTGAGGGAAACAGAGTGGTTAAACACACTTAAAAGCCTCCACCAACAGAAGTGGGCAGGGTATCCGGCCGAATCGCTCACGGAAAGCTGGAAAACGGTATTGCGTAATCAATTCCATGATATCATCCCTGGGTCCTCGATCCGCGAGGTCTACGAAGACAGCAAATTGGAGTATGAACAAGCGGAAAAACTGGCAAGCAAGACCTGGGCAGAGGCAGCCGACGCACTGACCGGATCGGAGGAAGACACCTTCACCATTTTCAACAGTGCGTCGTTTGCCCGGAATGAAGTAGTGGTCGTGGACCATGCCGGCGATGATTTGGAATGGAAAAACCACCGTGGAGAAGTGCTGGAATCGCAACCCACGGTAGATGGGAAATGGTTGGTGCAAGCGAAAGATGTTCCTTCCCTCGGTGCGAGCATACTTCACGCGGAAAAAGGAGTATCCCAAAGTCAATCTGTTTTCCAACCCGGCGAACATGAAATCGAAACGCCGTACTACCAGATCTCCTGGAATGAATGCGGACAGCTTACAGGCATTTTCGATAAACGGCATGATCGCCAGGTGCTGGCTACAAATGAACGTGCTAATGTTCTGCAAGTATTTGAAGATAAACCGATGCGTTTTGACGCATGGGATATTGACTTGTACTACCAGCAAAAGATGTGGGAAATCGACCGACTGTCCAGCTGCGAGGTCATCGAAAACGGTCCTGTCCGGGCGGTCGTCCAGTTCGCATGGACGTACGATAACTCGACGATTGAACAAAGAATGATGGTTTATGCAAATAGCCCGCGTATCGATTTTGTAACAGATGTCGACTGGCATGAAAGGGAGCAGCTTCTCAAGGTTGCCTTCCCGGTCGATGTCCGCTCGACAGAAGCTACCTACGATATTCAGTATGGCAACGTGAAAAGGCCGACGCATTGGAACACAAGTTGGGATTATGCCCGATTTGAGTCGGTGGGACATCAGTGGGTCGATCTGTCGGAAACTGGCTATGGTGTAAGTCTGTTGAATGACTGCAAGTACGGACATGACATCAAAGACAATGTGATGAGGCTCACTTTGTTGAAAAGTTCGATGAATCCGGATATAGAACAGGATCAAGGGGAGCATCGATTTACTTACGCCCTGCTGCCGCACAACGGTGACTGGCGTGAAGCCGGTACTGTGCAACAGGCGTGGACATTAAACAATCCACTGACGATTCAACAAGGGGCGACAGAATCCCAGTCGTTGTTCCGGTTGAGTCGTGATCATGTAATGATTGACGCCGTAAAAAAAGCGGAGGATGATGATCGGGTTGTGGTCCGTCTTCATGAATATACGGGAGCACGAGGAACGATAGAGATGGACAGCGACTATGAAGTAATCTCCTGGCAGGAATGTGACCTGATGGAACGCAATCCTTCACCGTTAGAAAGGGAGAAATCGTTCCGTTTCACCATCAAACCATATGAAATCAAAACCTTTTTGGTGGACATGAAAAAGTAAAAACCAAGCGTTCCGTTGTGTACCCCCGCCAGCCGGCAAATCGCAGGGCGGGGGATTCTTACATGGGCAGCTTACTGAATTCACCAATAATGGAAAACAATGCGACTTGATGATTAGCCCTTTTGTTTTAAATGGTATATCATTATGTTAAAGGTCTTAATACCCAGAGGTGACTACATGAAGTCTTTATATGAACAGGTGTATGAGTCGTTAAAGCAGGAGATCATCGCTGCCAAATATAAACCGGGCGACCGGGTGCCTTCGGAAAAAGAATTATCTGATGCTTTTCACGTAAGCCGAATTACCAGTAAAAAGGCTTTGGAAAAGTTGATGAATGAAGGATATGTATATCGACAACGCGGAAAAGGAACGTTCGTTTCCGAGTCGCCAGCAGGAAACGGAAACGGGCGGCACGATAAGCCATTGTTCGGTTTAATTGTCACCACATTCGATGATAGTTTCGGAAGTGGTTTGATCGCTGCAATCGAACGAGCCGCCGACGAAAGGTGTTTGTTTATACTGAAGTGCTCGTTAGGAGATCCGGAACAGGAAGAAAGAATCGTCCAGGAACTGCTTGATTACGGAGTGGATGGCTTGATTATGTTTCCGGCTCAAGCGGAACACTACAGCTCTGAAATTTTGCGGATGGTTGTAGATAAGTTTCCGTTGGTGTTGATCGACCGTTCCTTCAAAGGGGTGGCAGCTACATCGGTTTCCACAGCCAATGAAGAAGCGGCGAAAACAGGGATCGATTATTTATTCGAGCTCGGCCATGAACAAATCGGCGTGCTGGCTCCCGCCAATTTTGAAACCACGACAATCGAAGACAGGTTGGATGGAATTGTCGAAGCATTTGCTGAAAAACAGGTCGTAGTCAACCGGGAGCTATGGTGTTCAGCGTTAAAAAGTACTCTGCCGACCCCATTGGGTTCCAAAGAAGCGGATATCGATTCGATCAAAACGCACCTGAAAGAACATCCGCAAATCACGGCTTTGTTTGCCCTTGAGTATAATATCGCGATTTTAGCAAAGACTGCGGTAGAACAATTGGGCCTTTCTGTGCCGGAAGACATTTCGATTTTATGTTTCGACAGTCCGCCATGGAATGAACTAGAATGGAATTTCACCCACTTGAAGCAGCGGGAAGCAGAGTTGGGAAAGCTTGCTGTCGAACGGCTGTTGAATATGTATTATGAGGAGACTGGTTTTGAAAAAGACCGCCTGCCGGCAGAATTGGTTATCGGCAGTTCGACTAAAAAGATGAAAGTGAAGCATCCTAGTTCCTAAAACAAAAGTTTGTCAAAGGCTTTCCTTATTATATACTAGCGAAGTGGGTAGAGGAGATGTCTTCTTCCTATCCACTTTTAACGATACACAGTTGGCAGTTGCTTCTATTATTAAGGGAGTACTGGTCTTTGTGGGTAATGTTTATCGGCTTCGATACGAGTTGGATGGCGGAAAATATTACCTCGCCAAAAGGGTTGTTTTCATCGTTGCTCCGTGGTATATTGATAACTCCCTTCAAAAAAGGGAAGCGGCAAATGAGTGTTTGATACGAATTCTATTCTCTCGTTCGGCCGTTAAGGAAGCATTGACTTTTTAGCGATGTGATGTTATACTAATAAAGTTGCGGTTGAGATGCACAACAACGTGATGAAAAAACATTGACTTCTTTATCCGCATCATGTTATATTAATTAAGTTGCTGTTTTGAAAGAAACAACAATCAATTAAAAAGTTGTTGACTTCATTCTAGTAAACTGATATAATTATAAGCTGTCATTGAGACGGCGTAACCGATTTGATCTTTGAAAACTGAACAAAACAACCAGTATGTCAAGCAAGATATACAAGCTAGTTTTTTGAACGAGCAAGCAAGCTCACTTTTTATGGAGAGTTTGATCTTGGCTCAGGACGAACGCTGGCGGCGTGCCTAATACATGCAAGTCGAGCGCGGGAAGCAGGCAGATCCCTTCGGGGTGAAGCCTGTGGAACGAGCGGCGGACGGGTGAGTAACACGTGGGCAACCTGCCTGTAAGATCGGGATAACTCCGGGAAACCGGGGCTAATACCGGGTAATCCCTTCCTCTGCATGGAGGAAGGTTGAAAGGCGGCCTTTTGGCTGTCACTTACAGATGGGCCCGCGGCGCATTAGCTAGTTGGTAGGGTAATGGCCTACCAAGGCAACGATGCGTAGCCGACCTGAGAGGGTGATCGGCCACACTGGGACTGAGACACGGCCCAGACTCCTACGGGAGGCAGCAGTAGGGAATCTTCCGCAATGGACGAAAGTCTGACGGAGCAACGCCGCGTGAACGATGAAGGTCTTCGGATCGTAAAGTTCTGTTGTCAGGGAAGAACAAGTACCGTTTGAACAAGGCGGTACCTTGACGGTACCTGACGAGGAAGCCCCGGCTAACTACGTGCCAGCAGCCGCGGTAATACGTAGGGGGCAAGCGTTGTCCGGAATTATTGGGCGTAAAGCGCGCGCAGGCGGTTCCTTAAGTCTGATGTGAAAGCCCACGGCTTAACCGTGGAGGGTCATTGGAAACTGGGGAACTTGAGTACAGAAGAGGAGAGCGGAATTCCACGTGTAGCGGTGAAATGCGTAGATATGTGGAGGAACACCAGTGGCGAAGGCGGCTCTCTGGTCTGTAACTGACGCTGAGGCGCGAAAGCGTGGGGAGCGAACAGGATTAGATACCCTGGTAGTCCACGCCGTAAACGATGAGTGCTAGGTGTTAGGGGGTTTCCGCCCCTTAGTGCTGAAGTTAACGCATTAAGCACTCCGCCTGGGGAGTACGGCCGCAAGGCTGAAACTCAAAAGAATTGACGGGGGCCCGCACAAGCGGTGGAGCATGTGGTTTAATTCGAAGCAACGCGAAGAACCTTACCAGGTCTTGACATCCTCTGATCCCTCTAGAGATAGAGGTTTCCCTTCGGGGACAGAGTGACAGGTGGTGCATGGTTGTCGTCAGCTCGTGTCGTGAGATGTTGGGTTAAGTCCCGCAACGAGCGCAACCCTTGACCTTAGTTGCCAGCATTCAGTTGGGCACTCTAGGGTGACTGCCGGTGACAAACCGGAGGAAGGTGGGGATGACGTCAAATCATCATGCCCCTTATGACCTGGGCTACACACGTGCTACAATGGATGGTACAAAGGGAAGCGAAACCGCGAGGTGAAGCAAATCCCATAAAACCATTCTCAGTTCGGATTGCAGGCTGCAACTCGCCTGCATGAAGCCGGAATCGCTAGTAATCGCGGATCAGCATGCCGCGGTGAATACGTTCCCGGGCCTTGTACACACCGCCCGTCACACCACGAGAGTTGGCAACACCCGAAGTCGGTGAGGTAACCTTTTTGGAGCCAGCCGCCGAAGGTGGGGCCAATGATTGGGGTGAAGTCGTAACAAGGTAGCCGTATCGGAAGGTGCGGCTGGATCACCTCCTTTCTAAGGATATACGAAAGGCGAAAGCACCCGGGTAGCGACGTACAAACTGGACTGAACCGAAGGAGATAAAGGAAACACAGCGAACATCGTGAGCTGATGTTGACTTATCGTACGGAGGTGAGGGAAGTTGTGCTAGTCGCTGGGTGCTGGAGCTGGACAGGAATAGCTCTTACGAGCTAAACACAGGACATACTTGGTTGTTTGGTTCAGTTTTGAGGGATCAATTCCCTTACTTGTACCTTGAAAACTAGATAAGAAATGCAAGACATTCAACGACATTGAAGTAACACGTCATTCACGAACGATAAGTTAAGTGAAGAAGGGCGCACGGTGGATGCCTTGGCACTAGGAGCCGATGAAGGACGGGACAAACACCGATATGTCTCGGGGAGCCGTACGTAGGCATTGATCCGGGAATTTCCGAATGGGGGAACCCCCTGCCCGTAATGGGGCAGGACGCTTATCTGAATTCATAGGATAGGCGAGGCAGACCCGGGGAACTGAAACATCTCAGTACCCGGAGGAAGAGAAAGCAAATGCGATTTCCCAAGTAGCGGCGAGCGAAACGGAAACAGCCCAAACCAGAGAGCTTGCTCTCTGGGGTTGTAGGACACTCCATCGGAGTTAACAAGAAACAGTTTAAGCGAATCGATCTGGAACGATCAGCCAAAGAAGGTAAGAGCCCTGTAGTTGAAAGATTGTTTCCTCCGGAGTGGATCCTGAGTACGGCGGAACACGAGGAATTCCGTCGGAATCCGGGAGGACCATCTCCCAAGGCTAAATACTCCCTAGTGACCGATAGTGAACCAGTACCGTGAGGGAAAGGTGAAAAGCACCCCGGAAGGGGAGTGAAAGAGAACCTGAAACCGTGTGCCTACAAGTAGTCGAAGCCCGTTAATGGGTGACGGCGTGCCTTTTGTAGAATGAACCGGCGAGTTACGATCTCCTGCAAGGTTAAGTCGGATAGACGGAGCCGCAGCGAAAGCGAGTCTGAACAGGGCGAATAGAGTAGGGGGTCGTAGACCCGAAACCGTGTGATCTACCCATGTCCAGGGTGAAGGTCAGGTAACACTGACTGGAGGCCCGAACCCACGCGTGTTGAAAAACGCGGGGATGAGGTGTGGGTAGGGGTGAAATGCCAATCGAACACGGAGATAGCTGGTTCTCTCCGAAATAGCTTTAGGGCTAGCCTCAAGAGTTGAGTACTGGAGGTAGAGCACTGATTGGACTAGGGGCCCTCATCGGGTTACCGAATTCAGTCAAACTCCGAATGCCAGCCACTCGATCTTGGGAGTCAGACTATGGGTGATAAGGTTCATAGTCGAAAGGGAAACAGCCCAGACCGCCAGCTAAGGTCCCAAAGTATACGTTAAGTGGAAAAGGATGTGGAGTTGCTTAGACAACCAGGATGTTGGCTTAGAAGCAGCCATCATTTAAAGAGTGCGTAATAGCTCACTGGTCGAGTGACTCTGCGCCGAAAATATACCGGGGCTAAACGTATCACCGAAGCTGCGGATTGTTCTTGCGAACAATGGTAGGAGAGCGTTCTAAGTGCAGCGAAGTCAGACCGTGAGGACTGGTGGAGCGCTTAGAAGTGAGAATGCCGGTATGAGTAGCGAAAAAAGAGTGAGAATCTCTTTCACCGAAAGCCTAAGGTTTCCTGAGGAAGGCTCGTCCGCTCAGGGTTAGTCGGGACCTAAGCCGAGGCCGAAAGGCGTAGGCGATGGACAACAGGTGGATATTCCTGTACCACCTCCTTTCCGTTTGAACGACGGGGGGACGCAGAAGGATAAGGAAAGCGCACTGCTGGTCATGTGCGCCCAAGCAGTGAGAGAGTCGGATAGGCAAATCCGTCCGGCAATCTCAAGCTGTGATGGGGAGGGAAATAAAGTACCGAAGTTCCTGATTTCACACTGCCAAGAAAAGCCTCTAGTGAGGAAAGAGGTGCCCGTACCGCAAACCGACACAGGTAGGCGAGGAGAGAATCCTAAGGTGATCGGGAGAACTCTCGTTAAGGAACTCGGCAAAATGACCCCGTAACTTCGGGAGAAGGGGTGCTTCTTTTGCGAGAAGCCGCAGTGAATAGGCCCAAGCGACTGTTTAGCAAAAACACAGGTCTCTGCGAAGCCGTAAGGCGAAGTATAGGGGCTGACACCTGCCCGGTGCTGGAAGGTTAAGGGGACGCGTTAGCCGTAAGGCGAAGCGTTGAACCGAAGCCCCAGTAAACGGCGGCCGTAACTATAACGGTCCTAAGGTAGCGAAATTCCTTGTCGGGTAAGTTCCGACCCGCACGAAAGGTGCAACGACTTGGGCACTGTCTCAACGAGAGACCCGGTGAAATTATACTATGCGTGAAGATGCGCATTACCCGCGACAGGACGGAAAGACCCCGTGGAGCTTTACTGTAGCCTGATATTGAATGTTGGTACAGCTTGTACAGGATAGGTGGGAGCCTTAGAAACCGGAGCGCTAGCTTCGGTGGAGGCGCCGGTGGGATACCACCCTGGCTGTACGGACCTTCTAACCCAGGACCGTGATCCGGTCCGGAGACAGTGTCAGGTGGGCAGTTTGACTGGGGCGGTCGCCTCCCAAAGAGTAACGGAGGCGCCCAAAGGTTCCCTCAGAATGGTTGGAAATCATTCGCAGAGTGTAAAGGCAGAAGGGAGCTTGACTGCGAGACCTACAAGTCGAGCAGGGACGAAAGTCGGGCTTAGTGATCCGGCGGTGCCGTATGGAAGGGCCGTCGCTCAACGGATAAAAGCTACCCCGGGGATAACAGGCTTATCTCCCCCAAGAGTCCACATCGACGGGGAGGTTTGGCACCTCGATGTCGGCTCATCGCATCCTGGGGCTGTAGTCGGTCCCAAGGGTTGGGCTGTTCGCCCATTAAAGCGGTACGCGAGCTGGGTTCAGAACGTCGTGAGACAGTTCGGTCCCTATCCGTCGTGGGCGTTGGAAGTTTGAGAGGAGCTGTCCTTAGTACGAGAGGACCGGGATGGACACACCGCTGGTGTACCAGTTGTTCCGCCAGGAGCATAGCTGGGTAGCTACGTGTGGAAGGGATAAGTGCTGAAAGCATCTAAGCATGAAGCCCACCTCTAGATGAGACTTCCCATCATTTTAAATGAGTAAGATCCCTCAGAGACGATGAGGTTGATAGGTCCGAGGTGGAAGCGTGGTGACACGTGCAGCTGACGGATACTAATCGATCGAGGACTTAACTTAAAATAAAAAAGTGAAGGCGACTGGTCAACAGCGTATGGATAGATCAGCCAGATGGTAGTACGCCGCTTTGAGCGTACGAAAAGCTGGATGAACTATACACTAGCTGTTAGGAGCCGTAACTGGATTAAAACAAAAAGCGTCGCGGGCTTCGGCCCGCAGAGCTGGATTCAAACGTGTGAAGTTCGTTGATGTCTTCCTTCTTATCTAGTTTTGAAGGTACACTTTCTTAAAAGCATACCGATGTCTGGTGGCAATAGCGGAGAGGCCACACCTGTTCCCATGCCGAACACAGCAGTTAAGCTCTCCAGCGCCCATGGTAGTTGGGGCTTTGCCCCTGCGAGAGTAGGACGCCGCCAGGCAAACCAAACACCCTTGAATGAGGACATCCTCGTTCAAGGGTGTTTTTTTAATACGTTTTTTAAACGAGCAGGTCGGCAGAAGGGTTTACCATTCTTTGGAATGCATTTTGTTCATTTATTATCCAATCACTTACTGGCGTATTTTGTAGAATAGGAAATAGCAAACCAGTTGTATCAGCCATTAAAAATTTCACCCTTCCCCCCTTTGGAAGACTTTATTACACCTTTGTTAAATTAATTGAGTTTCTCTAAAATTATCCCAACCTGCTTGCCACTACTTTTCCTGTTTTATATAATCAATATCGAAAACCGATATTGAATTTCGTTTTCGTCGTTCCTCCATATCGGAAAAGGAGAATCAAAGTGGATAATAAAGTATTAAGGAAACTATTCTTAGGTTTCATTCAAATTCATATTTTACACCATGCGAAAGAAGATGCGATTTATGGATCATGGATGCTGGAAGAATTGCACGAGCATGGATATGAAATTAGCGCAGGGACTCTGTATCCGATTTTACACAGCATGGAAAAGGATCAACTATTAAATAAAGAAGAGGTAAACGTAGAAGGAAAGATACGAAAATATTACCGCATAACAAGTAAGGGAGATGTTGTGCTTCAGGAAGCTCGTGCAAAAGCATATGAATTGTTTAAAGAAATTACATAGGGACGGTGAAAAGAAATGCCAAAACAATTGAAGAAACGAAATCATCTACACCCACTCTTGCAAATTTTGATTGCTTCAACCAAGCTAGGGTTAACTTCGTTCGGTGGTCCTGTAGCTCATTTAGCTTATTTTAAGGATGAATATATCGATCGCAGGAAATGGCTTACTGAAAAAACCTATGCGGATATTATCGCGTTGTGCCAGTTCCTTCCTGGTCCGGCAAGCAGTCAGGTCGGTATTTCAATCGGTATGCTACGCGGCGGGCTTTTAGGTGGATTGATATCCTGGTTCGGGTTTACTGTACCGTCCATTGTCATACTTGTCGTTTTTGCGATGCTTTACCAAACATTCACGCTTGACGACGCAGGGTTTATCCATAGTTTGAAAATTGTCGCTGCAGCCGTTGTTCTTCATGCATTGATAGGGTTAGGGAAAAAACTGACACCTGATAAAACCAGATTGGCGATTGCTATTGTTGCGGCAGCTGTGATGTTGTTGTATCCATCAGCCTGGATGCAGATTGCCATCATACTCGCAGCCGGATTACTGGGGTTAAAACTTTTCAAGGATAAAGCAGAATCTAACGTAGAACCATTTTCTGTGACAATTTCTAAGAAAACCGGCATTGTTTCGTTAGGAATCCTGATTACCTGCCTTGTCTTTTTGCCATTGATCACACGTACAACCGACAATCGGTTGTTGGATATTTTCGACATGTTTTTCCGTGTCGGGTCTTTAGTGTTTGGTGGTGGTCATGTTGTGTTACCAATGATCGAGAGGGAAGTGGTGCCGCCGGGGTTGTTGTCGCCTGACGAGTTTCTTGCCGGTTATGGAATGGCTCAGGCAGTACCAGGTCCGTTGTTCACTTTTTCTAGTTACCTGGGGACCATGATGGAAGGAATAACGGGAGCAATTGTCGCGACAGTGGGTATTTTTCTGCCATCGTTTTTATTGATCATCGCGGCTTTGCCATTTTTAAATGCTTTGCGCCAGAGGTCGGCCTTCCAAGGGATACTGATGGGAGTCAATGCGAGTGTGGTTGGCATTTTATTAGCAGCATTTTATGACCCGGTCATCAACAGTTCGATTTTCGATGCGGCCGATTTCGCTCTTGGAGTCATCTTATTTGCTTTATTGAACAGATGGAAGGTCCCAGCTTGGCTTATTGTTATAATTGGGGTGATTGGGGGATATCTTTTCAGTATGCTGGGATTTTAATAGGGCTACATGAGATATGCTTGGTTAATGTCTATTGATCCTATACACTAAATAAAAAGTATTCGGATTATCTTTATAATTGTACTAATTGGAAGGGATGTTCAAGGCGTATTTTCATGAGCAGATGGAAAAAGTATAGAGCATAACTAGGTAGGTGAGTTCATTTGGAGCTATTTATCAGTTTGATGATAGGCATCTTATTCTTATCAGTAGGGACTTTAGATTTTTTTATGCCTTCTAAATTGAATCGTATCGTTAGATTTATCATGAGATTTATCATTCTGTTTATTGGTACAGGATTTACTTTATACGCTTTGTTAATGCTGCTCGGTTACGTTTCTTTTCTAAAGTAAACCTCCTGATTGTTTACAAGAGCCCCCTTGTATATTAGTCATTTGAAAAAAGAGAACGCTTGGAAACGTCCTTCCAAAAAAGCGTTCTCTTTTGTTAGTCATTGCGGAACTAATTCCTTGTAATTAGCTTTCTGTTCAAATTGGTTATTCTTCATTTCCGTCATAGCTAATTAAGTTAGTAAAAATCCGGTATCCACCTGGAACGAGGTTCTGGATTTGTCGATACCAGACAAGATTTGTATAGAGGTAAGTTCCTTCTCCATAATCAGTCAGCAAAATACCGCCCTCGAATTGGTCTCCGTCGAGGTCTGTCATTGTTAGGAAAGTTTCATATTGGTCATTCCACTGCATCGGAAAGTATAATCCTCTTTCCTGAATCCAGCCTTCCCAGTCTTGTTCGGTAATCTGATTTGGTTGATTGAATAGAGGGTGGTCGGGCTGCAAAATAGTATAGTCGGATGCTTCGTCTGTTACCCTCCATTCAATAGACGGGGATCCTATGGTAAGGGGATATGGAGCAGTATTCTCTGGGTTCCAGTTGTCTCCCGGTTTATGATACTGAACCACCACATGTCCGCCGTTCTGGGCATATTCTAAAAGCCTGTCGTTCTGTTGTACCAGGTCTTCCCGCGAAAGATAAGCACGTATCCCCGTTACGACTGTATCAAATTTTGACAGGTCCTCGGTTGCCAAATCCTCGATTTTGGTTACATCCATTCCGACTTCTGACAACTTATCCGCTACTTTGTCAAAGCCTGAATCAATGTATCCTACTTGAAGATCTTGTGGAAATTCTAAATTCAACGCCAACCCATTTAAATCTGCGTTTTGTATATTGTAAAAGGTGCCAATATGCTCATAAGCTATTTCTTGAACTTGTTTTTGTAGAAGCTTTCCATCCACCTCAGCAGTTGGAGTAATGACAAAAGGTTTATCTGTTAAATCCTCTGGTGGCTCAATGGAGAAAGTAACGGTTTTTTCTGTCTCTCCTTTCTCAAAGGAAACGTTTTTGCCGCTTGCTTGTTCCCACCCTTTGGGAAGCTGCAGGGAAATGGTTGTATCCAACGAATCTTGCGTATAGTTTGTAACATCTACCTCGACATCTACAGCTTCTCTCGATTGAGCAGTTATTTATCGCTAATGTCTCCGGATTCGTTTTCAGTCCAACCTCTGGTAAAACTGCGATTGTTTCTTCTGGATTTTGCGATATAGTCGAGGTAACATGGTTCACTTGATAAGAAATAGTGGTTTGAAGAATTGAATCACCGTATGGTTGATAATAATCAGCATCCTCCGCTGCTGTTACGGAAAGCGGTATGTTTTTTTTCTCACCTGGCTGTAGAGTGAAAGTTTCTTTTTCTCCTTTGATCTCCCAATCTTTCGGTACAGATAAGGCTGGTGAAACGTCCTTCAATACGCTTTTTGGGAAGAAGGATGGATTTGAAAGAATAGAATAGGAGGAGATTTAGGAAATGGTGTCACTTCTAGTCGAATAAACAGGTGTAGAAGGCCATGAAAAAGATGCGCACTAAATCAAGGAATACACCGAACCACGCCATAAGTTATATATGGATGTTCGTGATTTAGTGAAAGGATTGAACCGTAGACTTCAAGGTTTTAACGTACGGTTTGATGTGGGGGAGCTGAAAGTAAAGAAGATAGCCGAAAGGCTACCCTCTAGAAATCAGTTCTCTACTCTACAGGGTAAATGGGCTTTTTTAATTTCTTGACAAAGTAATGATATAATCTTATTAAATTCATATATTTATTGTATATTGAATAAAAAAGGGGTGATTCAATGTGAAAAAGAGTTTATGGCTATCTTTTTTTGTAATAGTTACTCTTTTAGGATGTAATCAAGAGGAAATAGAATTAACTTCAAATAAAGATACAACAAAGGATACAGTTACGGAAAGTCCAAGCAAGAATGAGATATCAACAGACCCTGACTATGTGGATATGCTTGTGTATGAGATTAAAGAAACAAGTATATTAATTGCTCCGCCGGCAACAGATCCTGAAGCATCATATCCAGTTTACGAGATATTAATAGATAAAGATACCGATTTCCGAGGCAGAGTAAATAATTTTAAAGATTTAAAACTTGATGATCGCTTGAATGTTTGGACGAAAAATAAAACAGATGGAAAGGTAGTTGCTAAAATTATATTAGTAAGTGAATAATCATTAGGTTCAATGAAACCGAATAGGAAACCCTTTTCACTACCAATTAGTAAAAAGGGTTTCTATCTTATTTATTCATTTATTAAACTTTTTAATTCACTTAACTCTAAGTCTACAACCTTCTTTGTAATACCACTTTTGTTTGGTGCATTGATGTTTAAGCTTTTAGCATCAGAACTGTTAATCGAACTTTTAACTTCGTCAAGAGTGTAAAAGCCTTGAATACCTCTAATAGCTTGGTATTTACCATTCCTTTCGGTAGAATCTTCAATTTTTTCTAAGAACAAAAGGTACTTTTTATCTTTTTCCAGTAGTGGAAAATCATGAAACTCTTCAAACTTCCCATCTTTTCTAACCCCACCATATTGGGATATAATTAGTCGCTCTTTAGGAATTTCACCTTTTAACATCTCTATTGGACTTATAGTTGCATCCGTAAATGTATCTTCGTAGCCATTAAAAGGTTGGTAAGAATTTAGGCTTTCTTCGAGTTCAGCTACTAAAATTATATCTGAAGACTTGATTAACGATTGAACATCAGGGAACTCATCTCCCCAGCTTGCATGCACCTCAACTTTGTTTGGATCTATAGAAGAGCTTTCATCTACTTCAACTTTGTTCGAATTTGTAGAGGGGCTAGCTTTTATGTTGTCCTCTATCAAGAAATTATAACCTGCAAACATACTTATTAATACTACAGCTATTACAACTAACGACCGTCTTTTTATTATTTTCATAACAGGTTCTCCCCTTTCATTTTATTTTTGGTGTGCATAGTGCAGTTGTAGAGAATAAGTTTCATTTGTATTTGGCACGTATTGCCTTCTAGTATCATAGGGATACATTAAATAACTTGAAGTGTTTCTATGCTGTAAGCCAACTGCATGACCAAATTCATGAGCAATTAAACCTTTCAACTTAGACTGGCTATAATTCATGATGTTTTTCCCCTCATTTAGCTTTATATTCACAACATAATAGTGACCACTTCCATCCCAGTTATAGGAAGCTCCTTCCGCTTTGCCTGTCCAACTAACCGAAGAGAGGTCTACGTTATCAACTTTAATTTGTCGATTAGAAGCATAAGAAGTTCTGTAAAAATCAATCACCCATGTATTATTATTCCAATTGTCCATGGCGGCTGTATTAACAAGACCTTTTAATGTAGTATTTCCCGTCACATTGTTTAAAAAAGGTATAGCAGTCTCGTTAGACCAATGACCTCTCCAAGTATCAGCAGCACTAGCTTCCTTTCCACCTACTATGAATGAACTTAGTGAAACTAAACATAGTAGCAAAGCTATCTTACTTTTAGTTTTACTCACTTTAAATCCTCCCCCTTTAAATTTTAGATTAGTAAACAGATTCTTTGGAAAAGTTACATATAAAGAATACTAAATGGAGATCACCTCTATCATTTAGGATTAAGAGTAATTTGAAAATTAAAAATATTATTACTCTTAATCCTGATTTTACTATAATTCCCAAAAGAAGTATATTGGGAAAGTGTAGGCATTATTTTCTGTTTATCCCTATTTTTTCAATAAACTTTCCTAAAACAGGAAATTAATTATCCACTTCTAGTAATTTTCCGCATAAAATTACTACTAATATAGTAGTTTTCTTTTATACATTTGTAATAGTTTTATAAGTAAATATACAAGTCAAGGTTTGAGATCCTTCTATATTTTTTTATGTTATACGAGGGCTATCGAAAAGGTATCCGGGTGCTCCGTTTGATGAGGGCTGTCGTGCTGACGATGGAGTTTAATAGAGAAAGAGCTTTTCAGCAAGCTAGAGAGAACATGATCACCATTACAGAGCTTGCAGATGTCCTGACCCGTGATTATGGTCTATCTTTTCGAAAAGCGCATCGCCAAGCCAGTATTATCGCAAAAAAGGCTGATACAGCAGGTAAGGAGTTATATGAAATTTCTTTAGAGAAAATTAATGACTGGCTTGAAGGTGTGCAGCTAAAAAAAGAAGATTGGCAGCAGATAATTGACCCGGCATGCTTTGTGGAAAGGAGAAGGGTAAGTGGGGGCCCTAATCAGGATTTGGTAAAGGAAATGATCAGAAGTAGAAAAGGAGATTTTTCAAGGAAGAGTGATCGAGTTTAATGCAAAGGTGTTGAGAATCTTTCAGCTGCTTATAATCTTGTCAGACGTTCGATTTTTATTTCAGATTCACCTGACCTTTGCTGGTTTTTAATTTAGTATCTGTTTTAAGAGGTCCGGTTTCTATTAATAAGAACAAACCGAAATAGAAAAACGGCCGAATCCTATGTGTCGTACTAATGACCAATAAAAAATAGACCTCCCTATTTATCCGAAAAGTAACTAGGTGAGGTCTATCACAGCGATGGCCCATCCTCTGGGAGAAAAAGGCCGAATTAAACCTAAGACTGTACCTTCCCCCTTGGAGGCTTTAACTACAGGACTGTCGAGCAATACGAGGAAACATACCAAATACATAATGAAAGAAGCTTTAAGTCGCCTTTTGGGCGATTTTTTAGAGTATAAAGTCGAAAACATAAGAAATAGTAAGCATTGTTCTTTTTGTGGTTAGGCAGGGTCTTTGTGAAATGTCATGCAACCAAATAGTTACTTATCATTGACATGCAACCAACAAGTTGCTTATAATAGCCATATGAACTGGGATAAAGACGCTATATTCAAAGCACTGGCCGATTCGAATAGGCGGCTTATTTTAAATGAATTATCGGAACGCAACGAACTGACGTTGTATGAACTTACGACACGTCTGATTATGAAGCATGACCTTTCCATTTCGCGACAAGCGATAGCAAAGCATCTTGCTGTATTGGAAGATGCCGGGCTTGTCAGTTCCATAAGAAAGGGGAAATATCGGGTACTACTATTCAACAACGAACCATTGAAAAATTTACTGAAAGGTTGGATAGATTAATTTGAAATGGGGTTCGGCAGCGAACGGTATTACCGAAATTAACCAATTGTTCGAAGGAGGCAAAAACTTATGAAAATCATAGTGAACAGTATTTTCGTAGAAGACCAAGACAAGGCACTGGAATTTTATTCAGAGACTCTGGGGTTTGTAAAAAAACATGACGTTCCCACTGGGGAACATAGGTGGATAACGCTTGTTTCACCAGAGGATCAGGGTGGTACCGAGCTATTGCTCGAACCTAATGAACACCCTGCAGCCAAAGAATATCAACAAAGGTTATTTGCTGACGGAATTCCAGTAACGATGTTTGGTGTCCAAGATATTAATGAGGAGCACAAACGGTTGCAGGAAAAAGGCGTGAAGTTTACCATGGAACCGACTAAAATGGGAGAAGTAACTATAGCGGTTTTCGACGATACTTGCGGTAACCTTATACAGCTAATGCAGGTGTAACATGATACTCTTCCTAATCGAGATTAGGATATCAATTGCTAAAGATAATGGAAAGTCGCTTTCTTTTCTAGAAAACGGGGCGTTTCTTCCGGAAGGAGATCGCCTCTTCTTCTGGTTTCGAAGGCATGCGTTTTCAAGGTGTGATGGCGATTTTTATAAATTCTATCTATCATAGTACTTCAGTTTTTCAGTGTTGGGGAAATTCCCTACTATGTAGAATCCCCGGAGGCTTTGAAAGAAGCGGTGCCACTTTGGAGAAAAATGGTACACTCACCGATAGCAATGAAGCCAATCCGACGAATGCCAAAGTCACGGAATACACGGAAGCAGAAGTGACAGTGGAATGGAACGATAATAAGGAGACATTTCCATTAAACAGACAGTAGCTGGTGCGAGACCAAGTTAGTTCGAATCTACCGGAAGGCTATGCAAGTCATTACTTTTCTACTAATGAATGTAAAAATGTTATGAAGTTTTTTCCTACCAGCCTCTCATTGTGATGCATGACAAAGTCAGATAGGATTTGATTTAAGAGGAGGTTCAGGAAGCGTAATTTCATCTACAGTGGTTCGCATCTACACCCACCTATTGTTGATGCATCGTGAGAGGGATTTCGTTTTCCAATCCGAATCTATTAAGCTATCGCAATGTGGAAAACAGAGAATCGACATCAACGATCCTTTTTACCTGAAGTAAGTTTGATGGAGATTCTCTGTTTTTTTCGGTGGCTAAAAAATCCGGGAGGGATTGGTATGAAAAAATTTGCAACATATCTTGCTGTATCAGCTGCCGTGATGGGGGGAGCATCTCAAATCGGGACTGTCCAGGCGGAAGCCGCCGGGGGTGAAGCAGATTTGCCTTTTCCAGAGGAAAGAATGTTGAACATTTCCCATCGGGGTGCTTCCGGTTATGCACCTGAGCATACGATTGCTGCCTATGAACTTGGAGTGGAAATGAAGGGGGACTATATCGAGGTCGACCTGCAAATGACAAAGGACGGTGAACTGATTGCGATGCATGACGAAACCGTCGACCGGACTACCGATGGTACTGGCCGCGTTGGAGAGATGACACTCGAAGAAATCAAACAACTGGATGCAGGGACCTGGTTTAATGAGCAGTATCCGGAATTGGCCAAACCTGAATATGCCGGTTTAGAGGTTCCGACTCTACGGGAAATTTTCGACCACTTCGGAAAAAGCAAGCATTACTACATCGAGACGAAATCGCCTGATGTCTATCCGGGAATGGAAGAAAAGCTTGTCGACCTGCTGGAGGATTACAAACTGACCGGTGTTAACGGACGTTCCAGCAACGTGATCATTCAGTCGTTCTCTCAGGAAAGCCTATTGAAAATGGACGAAATAAATCCGGATATTCCGCTTGTCCAATTGATCAGCCGACCAGATCAGGAAGGGACAAGCGGACTGGATGAAATTGCGGAATATGCCATTGGAGTCGGCCCAAGCTTTAACCGCATCAAGCAAATGGAAAATGGAGCAAACTATATCCGTCAGGTACGTGAAAAGGGATTGCTGATACATCCTTATACCATCAACACGGAAGAGGATATGCGTCTAGCACTGGAATGGGGGGTAACCGGAGTATTCACAAACTATCCCGATCGGTTCAGACAAGTGCTGAAAGAACACCGCTTGTATTAATATATGAACGAGAAGAGGAGGGACTGACCCTCCTCTTTTCTATTTTGCCTGGCAGAAACCAGCCGTGCTATAGTAAAGGTAGAAATTTTCTGAAAAAGGGGTGTTGCCATGAAGGAACGTTGGCAGGAATTGCTCGATTTGTTTTTGGACGCGAGTGAACCGGTTACTAGTGCAGAGCTTTCGGCAAGCCTGCAGGTCAGTCCGAAAACGGTACGAAACGAAATCAAGGCGTTGAACCAATTGCTTTCCCGTCAGAACATGTCCATCGTGTCCCAGCGAGGGAAAGGCTATCACTTGCAGGTAAAGGATGAAGCTTCTTTTCAACAACTTTTTCAGGAATACCTACAGACAGAAAACAGGCGACCTCCCGATGATCCGCAAGCCAGAACGGTTTATGTCATGGAGAAGCTATTATTTCATTCCGATTATCTAAAAATGGAAATGTTGGCGGATGAACTGTATATCAGCCGGTCGACTTTGCAAAACGATCTGAAGCATGTCCGGTCCATTTTAGAAACCTATGACCTGGAGATAGACCAACGTCCTGGCTATGGCATCAAGGTAATTGGCAAGGAAACAAACATCCGGTTTTGCATTTCAGAGTATTTATTCAATCAAAAGTCCTCCTTCATCGAAGCGGCCGGAAACTGGCGGGATATTTTGCCGCCGGAAGATTTGGATTACATCCGTACGGCCATTTTAACCAGTCTTCGCAAGCATAGTATCATGATTTCCGATATCAGTCTGCAAAATCTTATAACCCACCTCGCTATCTCATGCAAGCGGATTCAGAGTGAGAACCACGTAGAAGTGACGAAAATGCAGGGGGAAGAAATGCGTTCTCTAAAAGAGTTCGAAGTCGCCCGGGAAATCATCGAATCGGTGGAAAATGGCTTGCATGTGGATTTTCCGGAGGAGGAAGTGATCTATCTTACCCTTCATTTACGGGGTACCAAGCGGAGCAGATCAGATCACAAAATTGCGGGAGAACCTTCTGCAGTCGACCCGGAATTGTATCAGTTGGTAAAGCAGATGGTGGAAAAAATAGATGAGCTTTATTCTTTTCAACTCACAGAAGATGAAGAGCTTTTGCTGCATATCTGCCTCCATTTAAAGCCGGCAATCAATCGTCACAGGCATCAAATGAATATTAGGAATCCACTGCTTGAAGATATAAAAAAGAATTATCCGCTCTCCTTTGAGGCTGCTTTGGTTGCTGCTGATGAACTGCAAACCTTTATTGGCGTGAGGGTCGATGAGCATGAGGTAGGTTATTTGGCACTTCATCTGGAAGCTGCCCAAGAACGGGCGAAAAGAAAGGTTTCCCGGACACGCAGGTGTTTGATTGTCTGTGCCACCGGACTTGGCAGCGCCCAGCTACTGTTGTATAAACTGGAGGATTGCTTCGGGAGTGATTTGGAAATTGCCGGGACGACGGAATATTACAGCTTGAACGACCAAATGCTGCAAGGAATCGATTTTGTGATAACGACCATTCCGATAAAACGCAAACTCCCTGTCCCGGTGGTCCTCGTGCGAACGGTTTTAGGGGATAGTGATCTTACCAAAATCCGCAACATGTTGTCAAAAGAGAAAAAACTGGTCGAACGCTACCTGGTTGAAAAGTACACGTTTCTTCAATATGATTTAAATTCCGCTGAAGAGGTCATCCGTTTTATGGGGCGTCGCCTTACTGCCGACGGAAAGGTTGGCGATGGGTATATCGACTCGGTGCTGGAGCGGGAAAGCTATGCACCGACAAGTTTTGGCAACTTGGTGGCCATTCCCCACCCGCTTGAGCCGATGACCGATCAGACTTTCTGGTCGGTTATGACCTTGAAAAAGCCAATTGAGTGGTCCGATAAACTGGTGCAAATCGTTTTTTTGCTTAACATCGACAAAGAAAAAAAGCAGGAGGTCAAGCCGATGTTTCAGGCCTTGGTCAAACTTGTCGATAATGAAAAGCAGTTGCTTCAGCTGTTAGATTGTTCCAGCTACAAAGCGTTTCTGCAAACAATAAAAAAACTGTGAACAGGCAAAGGTGTAGATTCCCTTTGCTTTTTTTCTTCCTTTAAAGGGATACCGGCTACAAGTAACTTTTTACCGTTGCCAATGGTAAAAGTCTCTCTCCAAGTGGATGGGCTAGGGAGGTAGAATGGCAGTAAGCAACATTGCAGATGAAAGGATGGGAACGATGAAAATCACAGTGATTGGAGGGGGATCCTCATACACACCCGAGCTATTGGAAGGGATTATCGAGCAACAGGAACTGCTTGGAGTTTCAGAGATATGGCTGGTTGACGTTCCGGAAGGGCAAGAGAAGCTGTCGATTATGGAAAAACTGGCAAGGCGGATGATCAGAAAAGCTGGATTGCCAATAAAACTGACCGCTACCCTCGACCGGAAGGCAGCGATCAAGGACGCTTCTTATGTGATTACCCAAATACGTGTCGGTCAACTGGAAATGCGGCGGAGCGATGAATACATTTCGCTCAAGCATGGAGTGATCGGCCAGGAGACTACCGGTGCAGGTGGATTTATGAAGGCTCTGCGCACCATCCCCGTTCTTTTGGATATTTGCCAAGATATCGAAAAGTTCGCACCGGATGCGTGGCTGCTCAATTTCACCAATCCGGCCGGCCTTGTCACCGAGGCCATTTTGAAACACAGCAACGTCAAAGTCGTCGGCTTATGCAACAATCCAATCAATTATTACAAAAAGTTCTCCCAAACCTACAACGTGAACATGAAGGACATCAGCCTCACCTTCGTCGGCATCAACCATTTGATTTGGATCACCGAGTTATACGTGAAGGGAAAATCGAGAATAGAAGATATTCTAACCGGTGTTTCCGACAGCTATGAAGCGCGAAATATTCCGTCCTTTGGTTGGGATCTTGACTTTCTGCAGTCCCTGCAAGCCATCCCTTGTGGTTACCACAAATACTACTACCAAACAGACCGGCTGCTGGAGCAGCAATTGGAACAATACCGCAACCATGAGACCAGGGCAGATCAAGTTCGAAAGGTGGAAAAGGAGTTATTCGAGCTTTACCGGGACCCGTCGCTTGATGAAAAACCACAGGCGCTGGAACAGCGGGGAGGCGCTTATTACTCGGAAGCAGCAGTTCGGCTGATGACTTCGCTCCACACTGATTCCCGGGACATTCATACGCTGAACGTCCGGAATGATGGAACGATTTCCTGTCTGCCGGAGGATGCTTGTATCGAAGTGAACTGTGTGGTGGAAAGTCATCGTGTGACACCGTTGCAAATTGGTTATGTCCCACCGCAGATCAGAGGATTGCTGCAGGTCGTCAAGGCTTATGAGGAATTGACAGTGGATGCTGCGGTTACTGGGGATAGTGGACTTGCATTGCAGGCGCTCACCCTTCATCCTTTGGTTCCTTCCGCGGAAAAGGCAAAAGCGGTGCTGGAGGAAATGCTGGAGGTAAATCAACCATATTTACCACAATTTTACCAAGACAAACAGGAGGTTAACCGATGAAAATAGCTTTACTATGCGCACTGGGCATGAGCACCAGCCTGCTCGTGGACCGGATGCAAAAGGCGGCGGCCGACAGGTCGATTGAAGTGGAAGTCGACGCTTATTCTGTAGATGATATGGATGAACAATTGAAAACGGCTGACGTCATTCTGCTCGGTCCGCAGATCCGCTATAAACAAAACGAGTTGTTCAAGAAAGCAAAGTCAGCAAACACCCCCATTGCCATCATTGATATGAAGGCCTACGGCATCAGGGACGGAGAAAAAGTGCTCGACCAGGCGCTGGAACTTCTGGATCAATAAGCGTTGTGGAGGCATTCTCTATCGCCTTGTCACCATGATTGCTTGCGCTGTCCTTTTAACGATAAAAGACCAGCGGGAGCGGTATTCCCCCTAGACTGAAGAAGAGCTACCAATCCATTTAAGGGAGGAAATGAGATGGACCGTTTTAATGCATTTATGGAACGTTATTTTATGCCTGTAGCCGGTAAAATGGCAGAGCAGCGTCATTTAAAAGCAATTCGTGACGGAATCATCGCTGTGATGCCGTTATTGATCATCGGCAGTATTTTTCTCATCATCAGTTCCCCGCCGATTCCCTCGTGGGCAGAATTCATGTCACAATATGCTCCTGTATTGAATATCCCGGTCAACGCCACGTTTGGGTTGTTGGGACTGATTGCCGTATTTTCAATTGCTTATAATTTGGCGGTAAGCTACGAAATGGATGGTTTGTCAGCCGGGGTGCTCGCAATCGCGGCATTCTTCGTGGCGACACCGTTATCGGAGGAAGGAAACATCCCGCTAAACTTAATGGGGAGCGAAGGTCTGTTCATCGCTATCCTCCTGGCAATTTTCACGGTCGAAGTCTATCGTTTTTTTGAAAAAAGAAACATCGTCATCCGCATGCCGGACAGTGTACCGCCTTCCGTATGGCGTGCGTTCACCGCATTGATTCCTGGAGCGGCAATCATTGCGATTGTCTGGGGCATCGATTTACTGTTAAAGGCTTCGTTTGATCTATCACTTCACGGGGTTGTCGGCGCCGTCTTGCGCGAACCGCTGCAAATGGCTGGAGGCAGTCTGTGGGGAGCGATCATCGCGATTATTTTGATTCACCTGTTATGGTCGTTCGGCATTCATGGTATTTCCGTGGTGGCCAGTGTCATGGCCCCTATTTGGTACAGCCTGACAGAGGAAAACGTAGCGGCACACCAAGCCGGTGAAGAGCTGCCAAACATCATCGGCCAGCCATTTATGGCAATTTGGTGGGCTGTCGGTGGTTCTGGAATGGCGTTTGCTTTGACGCTTTTGTTTGTCTGGCGGGCACGGTCCAAGCATTTGAAAGGACTTGGCAGAGGATCGATCGGTGCCAGCTTTTTCAATATCAGCGAACCTGTCATATTCGGAGCTCCGGTAGTGATGAACCCCCTCTTGTTTATTCCGTTTATTCTGGCACCGCTGGCAGTCGGGATCGTCACGTATTTTTCCATGTCACTCGGTTTGGTCGGCAAGCCTTATGTGATTGTCCCGTGGACGACGCCACCGCCGATTTCTGGAATCCTCACGACCGGAGACTGGCGTGGAGGGGTACTGATGCTTTTCAATATCCTGATGGCCATGGTTATCTATTATCCTTTCTTCCGTTTGTATGACAAACAGCTGCTGGCAGAGGAGCAAAACGAGGAAGCAAGCGGTGCGGAGGATACTACAACCCCAACTGCCAAACAAGGGTAAGGAGTTTTTTACCATGGAAACCAAGCGAAATTTGATCGTCAATGCCGATGATTTCGGGCTGACTCCTGGTGTATCGGCCGGTATTCTTTATGCACATCAGCATGGCATTGTCTCCAGTACGACGGTGATGGTCAATACGGAGTTTGCCAATGAGGCTTTACAAGCAGCGGAGTGTTTTCCTGCATTAGGGATCGGCTTGCATTTTGTGTTGGACGCAGGCCGTCCGCTGTCTTCGTGTCCTGGAAGCCTTATAGACGAAAATGGTGATTTTTTGAAAGGTGAGGCGTTGATCGCCTCTGCAGAGAAGCAAGATGTGAAAGAAGAATTGCAAGCACAACTGTGGTTTTTGTTTGATCAAGGAATCGAGGTAACCCATATCGACAGTCATCATCATATGCATTTGCATATTCCGTGCGCTCTCGAAGCAGTGACGGAAGTAGCGAAGGAATACAGACTGCCGATCCGGACATTCAGCGAAATGCAAAATAAGGAATTCATAAGCACTACCGATTATCTCCGTTATGACTTTTATGGAGAAGACCATATAACTGCTGAATATCTGTTGCAGCTATTTTCAGAACTGGAGCCGGGTGTTACCGAAGTGATGTGCCATCCGGCTTTCATCGATACGTGGCTGTGGAACAAAAGCAGTTATCGATTCACTAGGGCAAAAGAACTGGCACTGCTTACAGACAGCCGAATCAGCGATTGGCTTATTCAACACGAAGTAGGCTTGATCCATTATGGAGGGTTGTAAATGAAGATAGAGGATCTTTCCATGCAAATCATCTTGTATGCGGGAAATGCCAAGGCTTTTTTACATGAAGCCTTACATGCTGCAAAACATGGACAATTCGACGAGATTGAATCGAAGCGAAAACAGGCCGCCGATGAATTGCTGAAGGCCCATAAAATTCAGACTTCTTTTTTGCAGGAGGATGCGGTTGAACAGCTGGATGTATTGCCAGTCCTGCTGGTGCATGCCCAAGATCATCTGATGACGGTGATGTCGGAGAAAGATTTGATTGAAGAATTGATTTTGTTGCATCAGCAGCAGCACGAGACGAACAGAAAACTTGATCGTTTGTTGGAAATCGTGAAGATGCAGGAGCAAAACTAAATCAAGGAGGAATTGGATGAAGCGAGGAAAAGTTGTGGTAGCTGCTGTCGTTTTCCTGTTGCTGCTGGCAGTATCGGCTGCGGCTGTCCAGGCGGAAGGAAAGCCAGGAAAAAAGGGGAAGGTCACACCGGGAGTAGAAGTGTTTTTAAAGGAACACCTGGACTGGGTGGAAGGGAAACGGGTAGGATTGATTACCAATCCCACAGGAGTGGACAGGAACCTCGTCAGTACCAGCGACTTGCTGTATGAACACCCGGATGTTGACCTGACCGCGCTTTTTGGTCCGGAACATGGTATCCGAGGTGACCAGGAAGCTGGTGAGTATGTAGAGTCTTATATTGACGAAAAAACAGGCCTTCCTGTGTATAGCCTTTATGGACCGACCTGGAAACCTACGGAAGAAATGTTGGAAGACGTGGACGTCCTGTTATTCGATATCCAGGATATTGGTTCCAATGTATACACGTACATTTACACCTTAGGCTTTGCCATGGAAGCAGCAGCTGAATACGATAAAGAGGTCATTGTACTGGACAGGCCCAATCCGATTGGCGGAATCCGGGTGGAAGGACCGCTCCGTTCCGAAGAGACAGTCAGCTTTATGGGAAGGTTTTTACTACCGGTTCGGCATGGAATGACAGTCGGAGAACTGGCGACGATGTGGAACCATGAATACAGCATGGGCGTCAATTTAAAGGTGGCTAAAATGAAAGGCTGGAAACGGACCATGCATTACGAAGATACCGGCCTTCCATGGGTCATGACATCTCCGAATATTCCGACGCAGGAGTCGGCTTATTTATACGCCGGCACCGAATTGGTCGAGGATACTAACCTGTCTACCGGACTTGGGACGACAAAGCCGTTTGAACTGGTCGGTGGGCCAGGAATCGATGGGGAAGCATTGGCTGCCGAGATGAACGACCGTGATTTGGCAGGTGTGAGTTTCCGTTCTGCTTATTATACGCCGATGTTCGGCAGACATGAAGGACAGCTGATCGGCGGTGTCCAGGTTCACATCGACGCCCCTTCTGAAATCGACTTGGTGGCACTTGGCCTGAACCTGGTCGATGCAATGCGCGATCAAAATCCGGAAGCGTTTGAGATGACGTCCAGCTATGCCAACTTGATCGGTGACCCGGATGTACCAGCCATGATTTTGGACGACCAGCCAGTGGAGCAGATCATGTCTTCGTGGCAGGATGAATTGGACACATGGACAAGAGAAGTACGTAATCAGTATTTGTTGTACAATCCATACCCGAAAGGGGCAAAACCTTACACGGATCAAGGTGTTTTAGGGATTTTGCCGCTGGATGTGTCGGCCTCTCTTGGGGAAAGCGTAGACTTGACGGTAAAAGGATATGATGAGCATGGAGAACAACTCGATATCGATGCGGCCGAACTTGACTGGACGGTTACAGGAGATATCGGTGAAGTTATCGATGGTGTTTTCCAAGCTTCGGAAGAAGGGAAAGGAGAATTGAACGCTCGTTTTGGTGAATATACGGCTAAACGGCAGGTGGATGTCTCGACCACTTTGCTGGAAAATATCCGGTATGGGGTGCATGCGGATTACACAAGAGTTGTTTTTGATTTGAATAAAACCATTACGAACTATCAGTTGGAAGAAGAGGACGGAAGGCTGCGCTTAGAAGTTCCGTATGGAGAAATTGGCGGTGAGCTGGATGACCGTGGTGGAACCATCCGGATAAGTAACAGTCCGGTAATCGAACAGATTGACTACGAGCGGAATGGCGATATGTTTGTGGCTCGTTTTGATTTGAAGACAGACAGCGTCAATTATGAAACTCCATCGTTTTCGTCGAGGATTGTGGTCGATGTGATGCATTGATTGATCCGGGAAAGGGCCAATAATGCTAGAAGAATACAAAAACGCTTGGATGAAATATCCAAGCGTTTTTGGTGTAACGATTTAAAAGCATTGGGGTTACCGTAGTCCAGTTTACTATCACAACTGATTAGAAACTCCTTCCCTCAAGACCTGCTGGTACATGCTCTCTATCCCTTTCATTCCGAAGTTCCGGGTTTCCCTACTTAAAAAACTTGTCATTCATCGTTTATCCAATATGCTCACTTCCGTCATTCCACGCAACTATCCTTGTTTCTCCTTTTATCACCATGAGAAAAAATTATTATATGGGTATAATGCTTTGCTAAAAATTACCGATATATAATATGAAAGGTTTGTCAATCTTGGAAGTAAGGGGTTTTAATAATGAAAGTAAAGCATCGTATTTTTGGCAAAACGGTTCAAAGACAGATTCTGATACCATTTATAGTAGTACTGATTCTATCCGGCTTAGCCATTAGTTTACAGGGTATGATTATCATGAATACTGTAAATACGGCAGAGATAAATCAAATCATTCTTCCAATGGGGATAGGTCTGGTCCTGACTCTCGTTATTGCGTCTTTCTTGAGCATATTGTTGGCAAGCAGGGTGAGCAAGCCTATCAAACAACTTCAATCCAAAATCAAACAGGTTGAAGAGGGTGATTTATCAATTGATCTAAAAAATGGCCGGACGGATGAAATTGGACAACTCGCCGCTTCAGTAGATAACATGAAAAACAGAACGAATGAGGTTGTTGAACATGTTGCTTCTGTTTCTGACCATGTGTCGAAGCACAGCCAGGAATTGACGCAATCATCTTTAGAAGTAAAGCAGGGATCTGAACAAGTTGCCACAACCATGCAGGAACTTGCTTCTGGCGCCGGCATGCAGGCAGAGCATTCTAGCAAACTTTCGCAGGGCATGAAACAGTATAACGCAAAAGTCCGTGAAGCGAACGATAATGGACAGGTAATCTTTAATGCTGCAGAACAAATTATTATGATGGTGAGTGAAGGGACACAATTGATGGATACGTCTGTTGAACAAATGGAAAAAATAGAATCCATTGTTAAAAACGCTGTAGAGAAGGTACAGGTTTTGGACCATCAATCACAAGAAATCACCAAGCTTGTGTCCGTTATTAAAGATATTGCCGAGCAAACGAATCTGTTAGCATTGAACGCTGCGATTGAAGCAGCAAGGGCAGGAGAACAAGGAAAAGGTTTTGCTGTTGTTGCGGATGAAGTCAGAAAACTAGCCGAACAAGTAAGTAACTCTATCTCAGATATTACTGGCATTGTTGGCAGTATCCAATCAGAATCAAACGCTGTTTCGGATTCCTTGATGAGTGGATATGAAGAAGTAGATCAAGGAACGACCCAAATCCGAAAAACAGGGGATAACTTCAAAAAAATCAGCAGCGCTTTATCGGAAATGGTCGGTAGTGTAATGAGTGTCAATGAAAGCTTGCGTACCATCAACAAAGATAGTGATGCATTGAGTTCGTCGATTAATGAAATTGCATCGATTGCGCAAGAATCTGCTGCCGGTATTGAACAAACATCGGCGAGCACACAACAAACAAGTAGTTCCATGGAAGAAATAACCAACCGATTTGAACAGCTGGAAAAACTCTCAACGGAATTGCAGCAGTTTGTGAAACGTTATAAGTCTACAATCTAAACCTGCAAGAAACAGAAAAAGTCACGCTTGAATCGGCCTTTTTCTGTTTCTTTATGAATCCGGATTTTAACTAGCGTGTCTTTAGGGAATTTCATGCAACCACTATTGTGGTAAGCTTTTTCATGTTAGCTTTCATTATGGTAAATAATAAGATCATCGAAATCAGCTTTTACCTCTCCGTAAGCTAACAACTGACTAGGAAAACGAGTTCATTTGTCCGTTTAACCAGTACGGTAGTTGCCGTGACAACGGAACGGACTGTGTTCAGAGACCATCACCGTTTGCTGTTTGTTTAGAAAATGACGATTTTGTGAAAACCTAGCATATCTTTTTCCATGACAGCAGGTTTCTATAGCGTATGGGAAGGGGAAACATGTTAAACTAATGGACAAATAGATGGAAAAAGGAGGTGCAAAGATGGGAAAAAGGATTCTGTTCTTTTTATTGACCAACATTCTGGTCATGACGACCATTGTCATCGTCTGGTCGATTATTACTGCCTTTACCGATATCGGCGGTTCGTTTGAAACAGGTGGTTCCGGACTGGGAATCGATTACGGTTCACTGATGGTATTCAGTCTGCTCGTCGGTTTCATTGGTTCCTTTATGTCGCTAGCCATGTCCCGCTGGGTAGCGAAAAAAATGATGAAGGTCAAAGTTCTCGACCCGGACGGTTCCTTGGCACCGCAAGAGCGTGCCGTCGTGGAAAAGGTACACCGGCTGGCTCGTGCTGCAGGCTTGGCCCATATGCCGGAAGTGGGCATTTATCGGTCGGCAGAAGTGAATGCTTTTGCAACCGGACCGACTAAAAAACGCTCGCTTGTCGCTGTATCATCCGGATTATTGCAAACAATGGACGACGATGCCGTTGAAGGTGTCATTGCCCACGAAATCGCGCACGTTTCCAATGGAGACATGGTGACGATGACTTTGCTGCAAGGGGTAGTCAATACCTTTGTCGTATTTTTGTCGAGAATCGTGGCCATCGTTGTATCCCGTTTGGTCCGTTCGGAAATGCAAATGGTCGTACGGTTTGCGGCGATTATCGTATTTCAAATTTTGTTCTCGATTCTCGGAAGTATTGTGGTCAGTGCGTTCTCTCGCTGGCGGGAGTATCGAGCCGACCGAGGTGGAGCCGATTTGGCAGGCCGTGACAAAATGGCCCATGCTTTACGCTCGCTGAAGTCCTATGTAGACAGAGCGCATCTTGATAATGACCGCACCGATGATGCGGCAATCCAGACAATGAAAATCAACGGAAAAAGCGGAATGGCCAAGCTGTTTTCTTCCCATCCGGATTTGGATGAGCGAATTGCACGTTTGGAACAGCGTTAAACCAGCATGTTATATAGGCAAAAGCAGCTTGATCCGGGTATCTTTCCCGATAGATCAAGCTGCTTTTTTATGGTATATATAGCTGTCAGCTGGCAGATACGGCATGCTTCCATAGTCTGAACAATCGCCACCCGCTGCCAAGCAGTATAGCTGAACCAAGAAACAAGTAGGAAAAATGAAAGTCATACCATCCATAACTAATGGTGATGCCAACTGCTACAAACAGAATAAGGATGTTATAGCCAACTTGAAATTTCCAATAACCATCCGTGCCGCCCATTTTTCAAACTCCTTCTAAGTCATCTTTCTTTCTATTGTAACAAAGCAGTCAAAGCAGGAATGGAACAAAAATTATCGAAATGATAATAAGGAAATGAAAGGAGCGGGGAAGGTGAAGTGGACGATAGATGAGCAGGACTTTTTATGGAGGAAGGCGGAAACAAGTGATTTGAATGGCGTTTTGTCTCTGCTTCAACAGGCTGGCCGGTGGCTGCAGACAAAAAATACAACACAGTGGGATTACTATGTAACAGATTTGCAGGGAAATACCGCAGAGGTGAAAGATTCTATTGATAACCATCATACATATGTTCTGGAGAGTGACGGGCAAGCAATAGCCTCGATTACATTAGAAGATTCGCCAAGCGAGTGGGATTTTTCCATATGGGGAGAGGAGGCAGGAGAAGCACCTGCATTCTATTTGCATCGTATGGTGGTACACCGTGATTATGCCGGAAAAGAAATCGGCGGACGGATGATCGAATGGGCCAGGGAAGTTGCAAAAGAAAAAGAAAAAAAGTGCATTCGTTTTGACTGTCTGGCAAGCAATAGCGGGTTGAACCATTATTATCAAAAGAGGTACCGGCGGGTTGGTATAGCAAATGTGTACGGGCAGCACAGTAAATACGAAATTAGTCTATAGAGTGGGGGCGAAGTGAATGGCGAAGGTGGTCGGATTTGAAATAAGCAGTCAGGATCCGGAAAAAGCAGTGGAATTTTATAGGAAGGTATTTGGCTGGGAAATAGCCGAACCCAACTGGGAATATTGGCCGGTAGCTTTTGAAATCGGTACGGATGACAGCGGAATAAACGGAGGGATCAGTAAAGGGCCGAATGATTTTCCACATGGGACAAGGATTCAGATTGAGGTGGAGTCCATTGATGAGACACTGGTTTTGGCCCAACAGTGTGGGGCGATGGTGGTCAGGGAGAAGATGGAGTTTGATTCTTTCTTTCTTGCCTATTTAGTGGATCCTACTGGTGTCGGATTGGGGTTGATGGAGAAGAGAAAAGTGGCAGGACACTGATTGCCTTTTTCAATAACGTAGGCTATCTATACCTAGCTACGATATTCCGTTCTTAAGTGATATAATTCATAAATTGCAGAAAGAAGTAAAGTTATTAGAGCGATGGTGTTAGACATCGCTTCTTCTTCTTTTTGTCGTGAGAATGGAAGTATTTATAAGGGGGGGATGGGATGAGAGGCGAAAAGTATTTTTCCGCACGATACTTGCAATACCGGATAAGGCAAGCAGAGGAAGCCGATGCGGAAAAACTGGCGAAAGTCAGGCTGCGAATTGATGGAGAAACAGAAAATATGGATCGGGAGCAAGGGGAAGATTCTATCGATCCGCTTGGGTTCAAGGAGCTCATCAAGGCGGATGGAGAAGCAAATCACAATCTTTTTTTAGTCGCAGAGGTGGGTCCGGATATCGTCGGTTTCTCCAGGTGCGCTGGCAGCCATTTGAAGCGCATGGCACATCAAGTCGAGTTTGGGGTAGGAGTACGAAAGGAATTTTGGGGGCATGGAATCGGAAAAAATCTTTTGAAGGAATCGATTTCTTGGGCAGATGCGAACAAAATCGTCAAAATGACGTTACGCGTACTGGAAACCAATTCAGCGGCCATCCAGCTTTATCAAAAGCTTGGTTTCGAAGTGGAGGGTATTTTGAAAAAAGACAAGCTCCTCTCTGATGGTGCGTTTTACGACACCATTTTAATGGCAAGATTTAATGATGCTTGAGTTAGATCTTTCTGTTGCTTATAGCTAAAGTTTTAATATTGGGTTGCAAAGATGACATATAATAAACTTTTATTGATAATCGATAAATGGTGTATTAATATAAAGGTATAAAAAACAATTGAGGTGCTGTATGAAAAAAGGAACGACCATCTTTTTAAAATTGGCAGTCATCGTCATTGGATTGATTATCCTTGCATTATGTGTTTGGGCCCCGACCATGGCAAAAGAAGCGGCAGAAATGAATCCAGAATATGCTTATCTCAGATATCCTGTTTTGATCGGCATTTATATCCCGGTTATCCCGTTTTTTATCGCTTTATATCAGGCGTGGAAGCTTTTACACTATATCGAGCATAAACAGGCTTTTTCCCGATGGGCGGTTGTAGCCTTGAAGCGAATTAAAGGTTGTGGTATCGTGATCGGTTGCATCTACATAGCTGGCATGCTTTTTCTTATTACTCAACATGCATTGCATCCGGGAATTGCTTTGATAGGGTTATTGATCGTTTTTGCTTCATTCGTTATATCTGTTTTCTCTGCCGTATTACAAGAATTGTTGGCAAGTGCGCTCCAAATTAAAAAAGAAAACGAATTGACGATTTGAGGTGAAAAGATGGCGATTGTCATTCGCATCGATGTGATGCTGGCGAAACGGAAAATGAGTGTCACAGAGCTTTCCGAAAAAGTGGGCATTACCATGGCGAATCTTTCCATCCTGAAGAATGGAAAGGCAAAAGCAGTCCGCTTTTCCACGTTGGAAGGGATTTGCAGAGCCCTGGATTGCCAGCCTGGAGATATTTTAGAGTATATAGAGGAAGAAGGAGAAGATCCCGATGAAAAACGGTAGGTTCGTTCATTTTCTCAGAACAGGAATACCGTCCTTCATCATTGCCGTTGCTTTGTTTTCATGAAACAATTCTGGTAAAATGAATGCAATATTATAACGATTCGTTTTCTAGGGTTCCGCGGCAGGGTTGCCGGTCTGGTCCGAGAGAAAACACACAGCATCCTTGCTGTGACACGGAGGGATAAAAGCCCGGGAGGTACTGTCAGTTCAGTTATCTCCCGGGCTATTTGTTTTGAGAAGGGAAATACGCAGCTAGGAGGAATCGCATTGAATCATGAATGGATGAAAGTAATCATCGCAGCATTTTTTGAAGTTTGCTGGGTGGTAGGCTTGAAACACGCCGATGATCTATGGACCTGGACAGGGACTGTTTTAGCGATCGTCATTAGTTTTTATCTGCTAGTGAAGTCAGGGGAGAAGCTTCCGGTTGGCAGCGCTTATGCCGTCTTTGTGGGTCTTGGCACTGCCGGGACCGTGTTATCCGATATCGTCTTTTTTGGCGAACCGTTTAAACTGGAAAAGATTTTGTTAATCGCCGTTCTGTTAGCAGGCGTCATTGGTTTGAAGTTGGTAGAAGATGAAAAGAAAGGAGAGGAAGCCTGATGGCATGGATAGCATTGGTAGTAGCAGGACTTTTTGAAATGTTTGGCGTCACCATGATCAACAAATTGCACAAAGATCATAGCTGGCAGCCATTTGTCTTGTTGTTAGTCGGGTTTGCCGGAAGCTTTCTTTTCCTTGCTTATGCTTTGCAAGCTTTGCCGATGGGTACCGCTTACGCTATCTGGACAGGGATAGGCGCAGCAGGTGGTGCGATTACTGGCATGGTTTTATATGGAGAATCAAAACACTGGAAGCGGGTCCTGTTCATCATTATGATTTTGGGGGCTGTGATTGGGTTGAAGCTGGTGTCTTGACGAGGTGGTTTAACTGGGAGAGAAAGAAGATGAAAGATGATCATTTTTACCGAAAAGAAGATCAACTAACGAGGGAAGAAGATCAAATACATTAGAAAGAAGATCAATTTACGAGAGAAGATGATCAAATGCCCCGCAAAAACAAGATTCACTTTGCTGGAGATACCCTGAAAAGCAGGATTGACCTCCCTTTATGAAGAATTAAAGGGGGAGTAGGTTACGAAGGAAACTCGAATAAAAAGTTAGAAAACTGAAGGATTAGTGCAAAATGTGTTGTTTTCCGTGAAGTTACACAGTAGGTATAAAGATTATTCTAAATCAGATAGATGTTAGGGAGGCCTCGCTATGAAAAAACTTTTTCAATACAACTGGCAAGTTCGTGATGACTGGTTTAATTGGTGTGAAAATGTTCCGGAAGAAGAGTTGTTGAAGAATCGAGTCGGCGGGGTAGGCAGTATCCTGTACACTCTGTTTCATATCATAGAAGTCGAACACAGCTGGCTTATTTTAGACTTGAAAGGCGATCGGGAGCAGGAGAATCTATCATTTGAGAGGTATAACAGTTTAAAGAAAGTTAGAGAGCTTTCGGAAAAACTTCACAGGGAAGTCGAGCCATTCGTAACTAACTGGACATACGAAATGGAGACACGTCTTTTTTCGGAAATGGATGTCGATGGGAACACAGTAAGCTTTACGCATGGTGAGATTATGCGGCATGTCATTGCCCATGAAATACACCATATAGGTCAGTTATCCATTTGGTCGAGAGAATTAGGAAGGCAACCTGTTACTGCAAACTTGATCAGGAGAGGGCTGTTTGCTGACTGACGTTGTTTCAAGACGGTTGAATAAAAAAATGCAAAAAAACAACCGGCTCCTTGGAAGAAGCCGGTTGCTTTCTAAATCTGATCACTGTAAGGATCAATCGTTTGAATCGTTCCATCCTCGTTGTATTTCAATTCTGTAAACTTAACGGAGCGCTTATGGTCTACGCCATCAGACAACGAACAATCATGATAAAACAAATACCATTTATTCTGGAACTGCACAATCGAATGGTGGGTTGTCCATCCAGTGACCGGTTTCAGGATCGTACCTTTGAATTCGAACGGTCCCTCTGGATTTTCACTTACAGCATACACGATTTTGTGCGTCGTTCCAGTGGAATAGGAAAGGTAGTAAAGTCCATTGTATTTATGAACCCATGGACCTTCGAAATACCTGCGGTCTTCATCACGTGCGAGAATCGGATTGCCATTTTCGTCCACGATGGAAATTTCTTTTGGCTCCCGTTTAAAGGTGAGCATATCGTCGCTTAATTCTGCGACAATTGGTCCCAATGCGGGTTCAGATGGGGCGGGACCCTCAGCATCCGGCTTGAATGTACCGGTCTGCCATTTTTCTAGCTGTCCTCCCCAAAGCCCGCCGAAATAGATAAACGCCTTGTCGTCGTCATCAACGAAAACAGCGGGGTCGATGCTGAAGCTTCCAGGTATGTAGTTTTTCTCGGCTTTGAAAGGGCCTGCAGGATTGGAACTTGTCGCAACACCGATGCGGAAGATGCCATCGTGATCTCTCGCGGGAAAAAACAAATAATAGGTGTTGTTTTTATAAGCCGCATCTGGTGCCCAAAGCTGCCGACTTGCCCAAGGGATGTCATCTACGTGGAGCACTTGGCCGTGATCTACACACGGACTGTTCATATCTTCCAAGGACAGTACATGGTAATCCTTCATCTTATATTGATCACCATTATCGTTGGAAGGTTCGTTATGGTCCAAATCGTGTGAAGGATAAATATATACCTTTCCCTCAAAAACGTGTGCAGAAGGGTCTGCAGTAAAAATATGCGTCACCAAAGGTTGATTGGGTTTAACGTTTTCCGTCATGCTTTATCCCTCCATCTAATGTAAATGCTTTCACTAGTAGTATAGCGGAAAATTGTTACTTTGTACATTGAATAAACTAACTTTATTGTTTGGTAAAAGGATAGATGAAGAATGGAAGTAGTGTTAAGTTAGATTAAGCGGGGAGGTGGCTGGGATGGAAAAACCATTGTTCATTTGGCTGAAGGTAGCGAAGCACAATTCATTTTTGGTAATCGCGATAATCATTTTGATGGTCTTTCTTTATCCTTTTTGGTTAGGATTACCCTTTTATTACATAAGCGGTGCTTTGCCACTTGCTGCTCCCATTCTATTTCCTTTCTTTTCCGCACTGTTATTTTCTGCAGGGTTTATCTTTATTAATTTACTGGCTGCAAAGGCAATGGATGATAAAAAAGGGCAGCGAAGTGTTTATCAGTGGACATTCTATTTTCAGTTTTGGACTATCAGTATCTCCTATTTCCTTCTGTTTATTGGTTATTGCATTGTATGGTTTTCCGTCAACTTTTCTATTTGATTTGTTTAAAACTTTCATGGGATTTTTCAAGAGTGCTAAAAATAATTTTTATTATTTATGTTTGCCGGCATAGCGGAAATCGTGGGAGGACATTTCATCTGGTTATGGTTAAGAGAAGGGAAGCCTTACTACTGGGCATAGGCGGCGGAATTGCTTTGGCTCTGTATGGGATCATTGCTAACTTTCAAAACTTGCCGACATTCGGCAGGGTGTACGCTGCAAATGGAGGTGTTTTTATCGTCCTTTCTGTTTTATGGGGAGGGGGTATCGATAGAAAACACCGGATCTCTATGATTGGCTGGGAGCTGGCATATGCTTGATCGGGGTTTCGGTGACGTTGTTTGCACCTCGCCAGTAAAAACGAAGCGTATCTCACCAAATGTGGAGATACGCTTCGTTGGACACTTTTATTGTGCAGCTTCTTTACTTAGAATATCGTCTACTACATCAGCAATGGTGACATTGCCAAGGGCTTTTTCCATGGCCTGTTCGGCTGCGGAGAACATCGGTGTAATCGTATCCTGAATGTTTCTGCCCACCGCACAATCTGGGTTCGGGTTATCATGAACGCTGAAAAGTTCTTTTTCCTGTACGACCTGGACAGCTTTATAAACATCATGCAGGGTGATTTCCGAAAGGTCCCTTGCCGGTTGTGCGCCGGCAATTCCTGGACGGACGTTAACCAGTCCTGCTTTTTTTAACATCCCGATGATTTTCCGGATAACCGCGGGATTGGTATTGACACTGGCAGCAATAAATTCCGAAGAGTTTGCTTCCCCTTTATTGACTTCCAGCAGTGCTAATATATGGACACCTACAGCAAAACGGCTGCTGATGGACATTTCTCGTCACCTTCCTTGAACGGAAAAAATAGATAGATCATGTAATGAGGATGATTACACCTACATTATAGCGTAAAGCGGACAAACATGGGAAGAATCCCTTTTTGTTGACTTGAATAGTACATGTAACTAAAATTATTACATGTAATCGATTATATTACATGTATGGCAATTCAGAGAAACAGGAGGGGTTCGTATGAAAATAGGAATTATTGGTGCAAGCGGTAAAGCAGGCGGTTTGATCTTAAAGGAGGCGCTGGACAGAGGGCATGAGGTAACAGCGATTGTGAGAAATGCAGCAAAAATCAACAATTCGGAGGTTACCGTCCTCGAAAAAAACATTTTTGATATAACAGCAGATGACTTCAAGCCATTTGATGTGGTGGTCAATGCATTCAACGCGGCTCCTGGCGAAGAACATCACCATGTAGAAGCAGGAAGGGTGCTAATCGAGGCAGCAAAAGGCGCTCCAGATACAAAACTTTTCGTTGTAGGAGGAGCAGGAAGCTTGTTTGTGGACGAAGAGAAAACAACTCGCTTATTCGATACACCTGATTTCCCTGCCGCTTATTTGCCGACAGCTAAAAACGCAGGTCGGAATCTAGAAGATTTAGAGAGTACCAGCAGTATTCAATGGACTTACCTAAGCCCGGCAGCATTCTTTGACCCGGACGGAAAGCGTACTGGAACTTACCAAAAAGGAAAAGATCAAGTTATTCAAAATGCAAACGGTGACAGCTACGTCAGCTACCCTGATTTTGCGATTGCAGTGCTGGACGAAATCGAAAACCCAGTACATCCAAACGAACGCTTCACCGTCGTCTCCAATCCAGCATAAACAGAACCACCAGACAAGGGACAGTCCCCGATCGTGTTTCGGGGACTGTCCCTTTATTTATTTGGGGACTGACCCCGGGTTGGGGTCAGTCCCTCTGTGAGAGGATAAACATGTTATAATGGTGGGAGCGAGGAGGGGGAATGATGATTAAACATGTTATTTTCGATATGGATGGTACGCTTTTTCAAACGGAGAGAATTTTGGCACTTTCATTGGAAGAGACTTTTCAGGATTTACGGAGCAGGGCATTATGGAATGGGGAAACACCGCTTGAAAAGTATCGTAGCATTATGGGAGTGCCGCTTCCAGAAGTATGGAGGACTTTATTGCCGAACCACCCTGAGCCTGTCAGGGAGCAAACAGATGCCTTCTTTCTCAGTCAATTGATAAGCAACATCAAAAGCGGCAAAGGAGCTTTGTATCCAGACGTCGAGGAAGTGTTTCATCAATTAGTGGAAGAGGGCTGCAGTATTTACATAGCAAGCAATGGCTTGAAAGAGTATCTTCACGCTATCATAGAATTTTATCAGCTTGATCGCTGGGTGACCGAGACATGCAGTATTCAACAAATTGACTCGTTGAATAAGGGGGAACTAGTCAAACAGATCGTCGATAAATATGGGATAGAGGATGGAGTGGTAATTGGTGACAGGCTATCCGATTTTAAAGCTGCAAAGCAAAATGGATTGCTATCGGTGGGGTGTGATTTCGATTTTGCTCGTGAGGAAGAACTGGCGCAAGCCGATGTTGTCATTGACGGTTTAGGGGAATTGAAAACAATCATCCCTTCCTTGCGTAAGCAGCCAGAAATTTAATATGTATTTTTAAAAAGGGGAAACGTGTCATGCCAACCATCACGTTATCGAACGGAAAGACAGTGGAAGTGGAATGTCTCAGCTGCGCCTTGACCAGTGGAGCAATTGAACCAGACGGGGGCGTTATTGTCGAAACAGAATTTTTCCATGCGCACCAGGATGTGGCCTATCCGATCAAGGGATTAATTATCCTGGCTTCCAAGCGGCATATCAAGGGCCTGGATGAACTGACGGAAAAGGAGCAACTGGATTATATTCACTTGCTTGCCAGAATTCGTAAAGCACAGAGAGACATACTGGGAATTGACTTTGTATATTATTTTTACAACGAAGATACCACCCATCATTTCCATACTTGGATGGTGCCGCGTTATCCATGGATGGATGCATTCGGCCGCTCTGTCGAATCGGTCAGACCGGTGCTCCTTTACGCCCGCAATGAGCGGAACAGTGAAGAGAACCATGCGGAAGCCATGGAGGCGATCGAAGCTTTAAAAAATGAATTGAATGGCTGAAGGGGGTATGTGAGTGAGAACAAGTGATCTTAAAATAGTTCCTATTAATCTGCAAACCCAGTTCATGGCCAAGCAAGTTATCCTTGAAGGGTTGTATGACTATTTTGGATATGTCGATCACGGGCTCAATGAAGACTTATTTTGTCCGATTGATTATTATCAAGGAAATGACAGAACCCTGTTTATTGGTATATATCGAGGGTTGATTGTATGTACTGGTGGATTAGTCGAGGAGGAAACAAGGATTGGCAGAATCGTCAGAATATCGGTACTGGATAAATTCTGGGGTAAAGGATTCGGCAGGGAAATGGTTGCTTTCCTGGAGAAAAGGGCTAGACTTCTTGATTATAAAAAAATTGTACTGGAAACAAATAAAGCCTGGAGCGGAACGAAAGCTTTTTATCAAAGGATGGATTATAAACAGGCTGGCGACAAAGCAGAAATAACTGAATTTTTCAAGAATATTTAGGATTAAAAACACATATAGGGAAGGATGAGGCAGGATGGGGATTGATTTTCACGACAGTAGTAATCGACATGCTTACACCACAAGACATGCTGATTCTTCTTGGAGAAAAACGGTGGAGAGTCTTGTACCCATTGAAAGTGTTTCACTAGCAGCGGATATAGGATGTGGTGGCGGGATTTATAGTCAGGCGCTTGTTGACTTGGGGGTGAATTTCGTCATCGGGGTTGATTCCTCGGAAGCCATGTTGGAAGGAGCAAGGGAAAATTGTGGAGCGTATTCTAATTTGGCTTTTCGAAAGGGAGACGCTTTACAAACTGGATTACAAAGCGAACTATGTGATTTGGTGCTTGAGAGGGCATTGATCCATCATTTAACGGATTTAGATGCTTGTTTTCAAGAGGCTTATCGTATTCTAGAGCCAAATGGCTATATAGTTGTCCAAGACCGAACACCAGAAGACTGTTTTCAAATAGGCAGTGCATACCATGTCAGAGGCTATTTGTTTGAGTTATTTCCCTGGTTGCAGGATTTAGAGGGGAAGCGGCGTCACTCAACCCAGAAAGTCACAAGCAGTCTAATTGATGCTGGATTTCATTCTATTGAAGAAGTAAAATTGTGGGAAACAAGACAAGAGTATGCCTCCAAACATCAGCTACTGGATGATTTGCGTAATAGAACAGGGAGAAGTATCTTGCACGAACTCGATAGACAGGAGTTAAACCAACTTGTTACCTACGTGGATCAATCCTTACCATCCAATCAGCCCATAACTGAAAAAGACCGCTGGACAATTTGGAAAGCAGTTAAGTAAATTCCCCGGAGACAGTCCCCGAACAGTAAGGGAACTACGTGTTAGGGACTGACCCCACCCCTTATTGGGGTCAGTCCCTCTGTGAAATTGTTAACATTCTTATTTCTATTTGGGGAATTGTATGCTATTTTAACAATGGTGATGCAAGTGATTATTATGAAAGAACTGCTCTCCGACTTAGCGATTTTGTCTTCTCTGTTATTTCTTTATACGCAAGTAACAAGTACCTCACCGCTGAGTCGGAGCTCGAGTCGAACCAGAAAAATTATTATAGGGTTATTCGGTGGACTCTTGAGTAATATATTGATGCAATACAGCATGAATATCGGCAACACGATCATTGATTTACGTCATATTCCCATTATTATTATGGCTTACTATGGAGGTTTTTTGCCCACGTTGTCAGCAGGCTTGCTGATTATCTTTGGGCGTTTTCTCTTCGGATTTAACACTTCCTCTTTTGCGGCCATATTCCTGGTAACATTCATTTCTGCTGCCGCTTTGCTGATTTCCCGCAGGCAACTATCAAAAAAGAAAAAGATATTCTGGATGGTCACATTTTCTAATCTCGTCTTTACTGTCCTTGTCTTCTATCTGTTAAATGATATAAAGCTGTTGCTTCATTTGATTCCGATTTATTGGGGGATATCCTACTTAGCTGGGTTCATTTCGTTTTCTATTATCGAATATATAAGACGGAGCCAAGAACTATTCAATCAATACAAAGCAGAATCAGCCACCGATGGTTTGACAGGGCTGAATAATTTCAGGAAGTTTGATGAGGTATTCAATCAGTTAATGTTCAACCAAGAAAGAACAAATGAAAAGATTTCACTCCTATATATCGATATTGACTATTTCAAGAAGATAAATGACACGTATGGCCATGCAGAAGGGGACATTGTTTTAAAAGAGTTAGCCAGCATTTTAAAGAGCTCGACTAGATCGTTTGATATTGTCAGCCGGAATGGAGGGGAAGAGTTCACAGCGATTTTACGTGATTGCGGGCTTAACCAGGCAATTGAGATAAGTGAACTGATCCGAAAAAATGTTGAGGACTTCACTTTTATCTTAAACTCCGGGCATCAAATAAATATCACCGTATCAATAGGAATTGCAAATTTTGATGAAACAACCAAACACGCGGCTGATTTAATCGACGATGCGGACAAAGCACTTTATCAAGCTAAAAAGAATGGCCGTAACCGAGTTTATGTGTCCCAATGAAAAAGAGAGGGACAGTCCCTTTTACTTATTGGGGACTGTCCCCCCATTCCGTCCAACAGTTTGTATGAAGGATGGTGTGATATACTAAAGGAAAAGGGGAAAGGTGTGATTTAAATGAACTCACACGAACGAACATTGAATGAACTGAAGCGTGTTGTGGAAAAGACGATGCCACATCATGATGTGACAGTATATTTATTTGGATCATGGGCAAGAATGCAGCAAAAGCAGAGTTCTGATATTGATATCGCTATTGACGCCGAGCGTCCTATTTCCCCTGCTCTTAAGCAAAGATTGCTTGATGCTCTTGAAAATAGTAAGATTCCTTATCATATAGATGTTGTTGAGTTAGCGGAAGCCAATGACTCTTTAAAGCAGAACATCCTTCAAGAGGGGGTTATCTTATGGAAAGACTCCAACAGCGATTTCAAGCAGCAGCGAATGCTTTGAAGGCATTTAAAAAGCTGGTGATGATAGAAACTCCGGATGATATTGAGCGCGATGCGTCAATCCAACGCTTTGAATTCACTTTTGAAGCATGTTGGAAAGCAGCAAAGGATTATTTGTTTATTGTAGAGGGACTAGTTTGTGGTTCTCCTAAGAGTGTGATTCGCAGTTGCAGGGAAGTAGGTTTGTTCAATGAAGATGAGGCAATCGCTGCTCTCTCCATGGTAGATGATCGGAATCTTACGGTTCACACTTATAATGAAGAAGTGGCCATAAAGATCTATAAAAATTTAAGCCACCACTATTTTCTACTCGATAGCTGGTTATCCAGAATGACGGAGAAAACCGAATAGCCGGATTATTGCAAAACACGCTTGACCTAATCAAGCGTGTTTTCTGCATGGTTCCAAATCTATTCGCATTTATATGGCTGTTAATTTTGCTTTTTTTGCCATTCACTTCGCAGCATCCCCATTTTAATGGCATCATAATACTTATTGTCTACTATTCGAGCGTCTCTTATCCTCGCTTCTTCCTTCATGCCGATTTTTTCAGCCACTTTGATCATGCGGACATTTCCTGACCAAGTGGACATACCGAGTCTATGCAAGTCGGTTTGTTGGAACAAAAAGTCAATCCAGCGTTTATAGGCTTCGGTGCCGTAACCGCCGTTCCAATAATCTTTGTCATATATGACAATTCCGGTTTCCAGCCAATTTGTGTTTTTATCAACCCAATAGGCACCTACGTAACCAATCAGCTGATCTTCGACGTAAATGATCAATGAGGCAGGAACGCCAGGAGCAATCGGCTCTTCCCGTCGCCAGCTCACATCGTATTCTTGTTTACTGACCCTTTCTTCGGGAATGTACGGCCCATTCCACTTTTTTGCAGCCTGTTCTGGCTCTTCATACTTCCAGTAATAAAGTTCATCGATTGCTTGTTGATCGGGTTCTTTAAGTACCACTTTGTCTCCAACTATTTTTACAATAAAATAACACATCCTTTTGTAAGAGGCATGGATTAAACATTTTTATTCCTAAACTTTCTTCTACTCACTAAATCTGCCAATGAGTGAGTAGGAATAGAGGGACTGACCCCATTTGGCTATGGGGTCAGTCCCCAAATCGGGCTCAAAGCTGGATAGAATAAACGGAAATCCCGCTGGTTCGGGCTTTTCCTATGGCAGGGACAGTCCCCGACGCCAGCCAAAGTGTGTCCCTATACGTGATTGGGGACTGTCCCCTTATTCTACTTTATTTCCGCTCTATCTTGGGGAAGAAGAGGGTCAGGGCGAATGTGATGAGTCCGATGGCGAACAGGCCGATATAGACGGCATGCAATGCTGTGGACAGGGAGGCCTGCAGCTGTTCTAGGGCGTTTTCCGGCAGGCGGCTGCGCATGGTTTCGTCCAGCAGTGCGTTGGTAGAGCTGCTGTCGATGATATCAGAGCCGGAGTCCCCGCTGTCCTGCATCAATTGGTTCATCCGCATGTTGAGCACACCACCGAGGACTGCTGCACCGAGCGCGCTGCCGATGATACGCATGAACATGTTCAAGGATGTAGCCACGCCGCGTGTTTTCCAGTCGACACTGCTTTGAATTGCAACAATAAAGGTAGTGCTGGACAATCCCATTCCTACGCCAACCACAAACGAACTTATCCCCGCATAGACAGGTCCTTTCCCAGGATCGAGGAACATAAACAGCAAACCGCCGATCCCCAGAGCAGTTCCTCCCAAAATCGCAGTCTGCCTGAAGCCGATTTTCAATACCAGATGGCCGGCAATGGTTGCGGAAATCGGCCAGCCAATCGACATGGTGCACAACGTAAACCCGGCAACAATGGCGGAATACCCCATTACGGCTTGTACATAGGTTGGCAGAAAACTGGACAACCCGATCATCATCATGCCGGAAGTCAAGGTTGCCAGGTTGGCGATGGTAATCAATTTGTTATTCCAGATTCCCAGTGGCATCATTGGTGCTGTGGCTTTTTTCTCCTGCCAAATAAACAAAACGGCCCCAACAATAAATATGGCTATCAATATCAGTACCTGCGGCGAAATCCAAGCCCAGGCTGCCCCGCCTTGTACGAGCACAACAATCAAAGCAGAAATGGCGATAAAAAACAAACTCGAGCCCATGTAGTCGATCGATTTCTTTTCCTTGGTAACATCCTCATGGAAAAATATAATAACACCGATCATCCCGATAATCCCCAGCGGAATGTTCATCCAAAAAATCCATGCCCAGTCCGAAAAACGAACAATAAAGCCTCCCAGCAGCGGACCGACAACGGAAGAAATCCCCCAAACGCTGGCCAAATAGCCCTGGATTTTGGAACGTTCTTCGACGGTGTACATATCTCCCACAATGGTCGTGACGATTGGCTGGACCGCCCCAGCGCCCAGACCCTGTATGACCCGAAACACAACTAGCATCGTCATCGTCGTAGCCAGTCCGCATAACAGGGAACCGGCCAAAAATATGACGACGCCTATTAGAAATATCGGTTTCCTGCCGAACAAGTCTGATAGTTTTCCATAGATAAGCGTAGTGACTGCCTGCATTAACAGAAAAGAAGAGAAAACCCAACTGTAAACTGAAAAACCGCCAAGATCCCCGACGATGTTTGGCATCGCCGTAGCGACAATCGTTCCCTCAATTGCTGCCATGAACATGGAGATCACCAAAGCTGCTAACACAAGAGGGCGTTTTGTGTTATTTGCTGAAGCGGTTTGTGCGAGTTCTGACATGTTTGTGTCCTTCTTTCGAAATGAATATCGTTCTCTCTTTTAATGTAATCGGATTAGCAGATAATTGCAAAAAGCATGCGGGAAAGTAGACAAAAAGAATCAAAAGAAGAAAACCACTCGACAACGAGTGGCAGCGATATTGTTATTCAGTCCAGGCATTGATTAAGATTCAGAATGCGCTATGACGCCATTTTCCAAAAAAACAATTTCCCCGTGATCAGCATCCAATTCTGCCTTTATCCCGATGGGGAAAACGTGAGAAGGGAAAGTATGTCCGACGTCTACATTGGTGAGAATGGGGATATCCCTGTCACCGATCACTTCCAGCAACAATTCATCTAATGTAAATGGAGCGCTTAAATCATTAAACTGTTCGTGTTTTCCAACGATCAATCCACTAATTTTATCAAAAATACCAGATACCTTTAACATGCTGAACAGTCTTTCTTCCATCGCCATATCTTTAAAGGAATCTTCGATAAAGAGAATGGAGTCGTCCAGGTCGGGAAAATATTGGGTATTCAAAAAACCTGACATGGTATTTAAGTTGCCGCCAATCAATTTTCCGGAGGCTTTGCCTTCCCGCAAACAATTCCATCCCTCATTTTTATACATTTTTTTTGCCCGGTTTTGTGTATGCCAATCGAGCATTTCATCCGTCCATTCGTCCGGAATTTCAAGGGTGTAAGGGGAGGATTTCTGCAAGGCTGTCACATTCTGAAAAAATTCCAACCCTTTTGGCAGCATTTCAGGATATTCTCCGAACGAAGGGACAATCGCCGGCCCATAAAACGTGATTAATCCTGTTTTGGCATAAATGCCTAACAACAATGCTGTTACGTCGCTATATCCCATTACGATTTTCGGATTATCCTTCAAAAGGTCGTAATTAATGTAAGGCAATAAAGAGTTCGAGTTGGTACCACCTATCGTACTGATGATTGCTTTAATCTCGTCATCATAAAAAAATGCATTGATTTCTTCGGCTCTTTCTTTTATTGTTCCAGAACGATAAGCCTGTTGTTGAGTAGAACACTTTCCTTCTACCACCTGGTAGCCAAGTTTCTTTAATTGTTCCAGACCTCTTTGATAACGTTGTTTAAAATGAACTGGTGCAGGGGAAGATGGAGTAATGATTCCTATCTTATCTCCCTTTTTTAACTTAACTGGTTTGACCATGGAGTAGCCTCTTTTCCATTAAAATAGAATTCCGTAAATAATGATTCTGATGAAAAGGATGATTGCTAAAGCTCTGACCGTTAAGCCGATTTCAGCTGAATTTCCAAAGAAAGAGAGAATGGTTCCGACTAATGAAACGGCTATAAGAAGGAGGAGGCGGTACTATCCAAACGTATTGTCGGAAAAGCTCTTACCCAACCAGAGCGTAACAAAAGTCATTAACACCGGTTAAATCAAGTTGAATGTTCCGGTTGGTTGCTTTTTATTTCCCCCAACCGCCTTTGTCTTTTTTCTGATTATTTCCCCGGAAATTGTCATACGTTTCTTTGATTATTTTATGCTCAATAGCAGCTGGAACATTTAGAAGTGAGTTTTTTAGAAACCATGGAACCAGATTTATATTTTTTAGTTCCTCCAGTGGAACCCATTGATAGATAAGTCTATTGCCTTCTTCCCCGTAAAAAGTATCGGCTTCGACTTTTATCGATGCTTGTGGTGAAGCATGATAATACAACCCGATTTCATGGAAATCCCGTTCGTTATATGCAAAAAAATTTTCCGTCACCCATAGTAAGTTATGTACTTCTATATCCCAGCCCAGTTCTTCTTTGATTTCCCGCTGCACTGTCGTTTGGGAATCCTCTAGGATTTCCACTCTGCCGCCTGGGAGCGCCCAATGATCTTCATGAACTTGCTTATGCAGCAAAACATGGTCATTTTTAATCATTACGGCTGCAGTGCGATAGTTAAATACTGCATGATCGACATGAAAGGTTGCATCCATTTCTAAGCCCCCTATCTAGTAAAATAATGGTTTAATTTTTCTTTTTATGCTGATCGAGCATTTGCTGCAAGTATTCCTGTGATTTTCCTCTTGGAATGCTGAGATTTTCCCAGTCAGAATCTTTTACCAGCTTACCGATATAAACCATTTGGCCAATATGGGAAGCGTAGTGCGCCAGCTGTCTTTCAATTGCATCGATAACTAAGAGACCCTCTCCACGGATAGGAACGGTTTTTAATAAATCGGATTCTGTTAAGCTATTTAATGCATCAAATAAAGTTTTCCAACCTCGCTCCCAAATCTCCAGGAGTTCAGCTTTCGATGAAATGGTATCCTCAAATTCGTCCTCCCGGTTTCTGTCAAGTTTTTCTCCGTCGGAATTTAAAAAGTCCGTCCATCTTGAGACCATATTCCCACTCAAATGCTTGACGATAATGGCGACGTTGTTGGATTCAGAGTTATAAGTCCAATGAATATCCTTCTCTGATAGTTGCTTCATCGTTTGTTCTCCAAGTCTTTTAACGCTTTTGAATCGTAGAATGATAATGTTCAAGTATTCATCTCCGAGATTCATTGTTTTCCTCCCTTTTCTTTTTCCTTTTAACAACTATTATCCACCAATATACAAGGTATAGGTAGCCAATCACCCATAAATAATCCAAAATTGTCCCGTCGTCTACAAGCCATAGGAGATATTCTCCTGAACCTGGCCCGCGACCGCTTTGAACGTAGTTATCCAAGACTTCAACCAAAATGCAGACGCCTATTGCAATGATGGCTCTTTTGGTATTTTTGGAGAGGATAAGACTTATTACTGCTGCAGGTAGTGTCAACCAGGGTAAATACATCGTCAAAACGATGCGAACCAGCAGTGCAAAAAGATAGGAGTAGCCAAAAACAGTCTCAGGGCCTATAAAAAGGATGGCTAGAACGAGGATTCCAGCTCCGAAAATCCCCAGCCAGATCAGACATCCCCATTTGAATTTTTGCTTCACCCGCCTGGTCTCTGTGCTTAATGGATCCTCGTTAGCCACTAACATTTTTACTTCCTTTCATTCTTGAAAAATAACAAGCTTTAAAAAAAACTGACGACCATGATTGCAAACGATATAAGGAACGTCAATATAACCAAACAAACGATGACAGGGGCGACAAATTTCAAATAGCCGGGTTCTTTTTTTCTAACTCCGACAAAGCTGAAAATCAGACTGAGAAGCCCGGTGATAATTGCGGTGAAAAACAATACTTGGATCAAGACGACCATCATGCCTTCGGGTTGCTTAGGGGCGATGGCATACGACGCAAAAATAGCTGCTGCACAAATAATGGCTAAAATGGCAGACCATTTACTGTAGGAGTTATTCATGTACAGAATCCTTTCGTGAAGTTTCTTCTTTCTTATTAAAAATCCCCGCTAGTAAAATAAAAAGGCCGATCAGAAAAAACAGCGGGAACAGGTAGAGCATAATCATGGCGGCCCAGCCACTTTTTACAAGTACTGCATACGTCAATCCCAATCCAAAAGCAACGAGGGGGCATAATTGTAAATCCCCAAATCTTGTATTTCTTCTTTTTCGACTTGCCTTCACTAAATTGATAAGCAATAGCAGCTGCCAATAGGGCGATAATGTAACTTGTGAAAATGGCCATTCGAACGTTACCTCCTTTGTTCACTTTCCATGACGTTTTCTTTTGCGAAAGAAGAGAATAGCCAGCAGGATAACCAGGACAACTAGTAATAGATAAACAACACGGGCGTAAGCCTCCATCGTTTGCACGATTTCTTGCCAGGAAGCCCCTAGGGAAGCCCCAACATACACTAGTACGACATTCCAAATCAACGTGCCTACGGTTGTGAGTAGCAAAAATACTACCGCATTCATGTTGGACATGCCAGCCGGTATGGAGATCAGGCTCCTTACGAGTGGAACAAAGCGGCAGAAGAAAACGGTCCAAGGTCCATACTTATCAAACCATTGATCGGCTTTATACAAATCGGATGTTTTGAGTCGGAGGACGTGTCCCCACCGATTGACTATCTTTTCTAAACGGGAAACGTCTAGTTGGAGACCGATTATATAAAGAACGATCGCTCCAATGACAGATCCTGCTGTGGCCGAGAGGACGACACCTATTTTCGTTAAATCGGAAGTGGTCGTCAAAAATCCGCCAAAAGACAGGATTACTTCAGAAGGAATAGGAGGAAAAATGTTTTCGCACGCAATTAAAAACATAATTCCCATATAACCAAATGTATCAACAATATCTATCAGCCAGCTCTCCATATGTTTCTCCTTATCTTTCAGAAAACAACAAGCAGGATCAACCCTGCTTTTTCATCGTATCTTTTTTGTAATTCTCTTTGCTTTATACGAGTAAACGAATGTAATGGTTGCCCCCAGTACAATTCCTATGCAAGCAAAATAAGAAAAACCGAATACAGGTCCTCGTCCGAATTCGCTGATTGAGCGGTCTGCCAGCAGTGACAACAGTATAATGACATAACCGAACCATTGCATCGCTTTATAATCATTCTCCTTCCGCACGATGGACTGTCTCCTTTTCTAAAATGTGAATTTTCGAGCTATTGATTCGATTTTAACATAAAATTACAAATAATTTTCTAGGAGGAAAAAAATCACCATAAAAAAAGACCAAATCACCTGGTGATTTGATCTGATAGGATGGATCGGTTCATTCGTTTAAACCGTTGCGGTTTCTTTTTTATGGTTTTTCTTGATCGGTGCGTGGGCCTGCAGGTAAGGCATTGCCCATCTGTCCAAGCCATATTTCCCAGCATTGGCGCCTGCTACGATGACGAAGATGGCGAGCAGAATCATTTGGCCGTTGGTGCTGACGGTTCCGCTGAACAAGAATGCGAAGTTCATGATCATGCCCATCAAGGTTGCAAAGTTGGTCAACAATCCAAGAATCAAAGCGATACCGACAAGTACTTCACCCCACATGACAAGGAAAGAGAAGAGCGTTGCATTTGGCAGTGCGACGTGTTCAAGGAATGTAGCCCACCAGCCTTGGACGGCTGGATGTTCACCTGTTGCAGAAGCAATGGCGCCTTGCAGGAATCCGCTGGCGTCAAAACCACCGCCTGTTAATTTTTCAATCCCTGCGTGAAGGAATTGGTAACCAAGGTAAATCCGGATGACAGCTAACAGACCAGCGACAACATTGTTTTTTCTCAATAATTCTAACATAATAGAACACTCCTTTTTAAATGAAGATAAGGGCTATAAAACTTTGTTCAACATTTCACATTTATTTTTACAAAATCTTGTTTATTTCTTATTACACTTATATCTTATCACGATTTGCAGAGAAGAAAAGAATATTGTGAATGATTTCACATTTTAGTCAAAAAGTTATGGCTGAATTGTGAATTGATTCACATTTGTTCTTGAGAAGGAGGGAGAAGTCGTCTTTACTCCCTCTCTGAACCTTCATTCCTATTACTCTTCTGAGTAATATCAAACAAAGTCGGTTGGGCAGACGGATAAGAAACACTATCTTCTAAATCGGGATCCTCCACATACAAAAGCAGCTGCCCCTCATTCAACCGATCAATATATTGTTCTTTTTCCTCCGGATTAATGTTGAATTTGTCCAGCACCTTTTCCTCGACACCTTTGTCCGAAAAAAGGGAAGTGAACTTTTCGCTAGTGGCTCCTTGTACGGTTTTGTATTGGATATTGGCCAGTTCCTTCAACATGTCTGCGTCTTCTTTATGTTGGGAAACCACCCAAATATGTCGTTCTGGTATTCCTTTGGCTTTGAGCTCTTTTATTCTTTCAAAAGCTGGATCTTCTGTAGGGAATGCCTCCAGTTTGTCATATTCCTCCATGCGATAGCCTCCTTTTTAATCGTACCACGCCCAGTGCGGAGACGCTTTGCTGATTTCCATAAACTCTATCGAATTGCCGTCCAGATCAGAAACCCAACACTGATAGTTGTCGTCTTTACCACGCTTTGGCTCGCTATCCAGTTTGATTCCCTTTTCTTTTAGCTGGTTGGCTGTTTTTTCGATATCCGTTACTTCCAGACATAAGTGGTGAAAGCCGATGCGGTTGCTGTCTGCTTCTGTTTTGTTTTTGCCTCCATAAAACAGTTCGATAAATCTTCCGGTGCCTACTTTGATGTATTCAATCCACGGATTTTCATTGTCATCCTGGATACTGAAGGCATGCTCGAACCCGAGTACTTGGCAATAGAAATCAAGCGAACGTTCCATGTCTTCCACAGTGAGGGCCAAATGGCCAATACCTTTAATCATGTCAGCCGCCTCCTGACGGGGATACTTGTTGATAAACGTTTTCCCTCTCCCTGATAAAAATAACCACTGTCTTAAAAAGTATGGATGAAAAGAGTTGGAGTATTCCTTGCGACTTCTTTTCTGCTACATGATAGAATAAAAGTATTATAAGAAAAGGGGTGGCGCTGTGAAGAAAATCAGATTGGGAACAAGTGACCTACATACAGGGGAAATTTCGCTTGGCTGCATGAGGATGGACAAGCTGTCCAGTCAAGATGCTGCCAACGTGATTGAAAATGCGGTGGAGCATGGGGTGGATTTGTTTGATCATGCCGATATATACGGCGGCGGGAAATCGGAAGAAGTCTTTGCCAATGCTTTAAAGGAGACTTCCATCAACCGTGAGGATATCGTACTTCAAACCAAGTGTGGGATCAGGGGTGGATTTTTTGATTTTTCGAAGCAACATATCCTTGATTCAGTCGATGGCAGTTTGCAACGGTTGAATACAGATTACATCGATATTCTGCTGCTCCATCGGCCGGATGCGTTGATGGAGCCGGAGGAAGTGAAAGAGGCTTTTGTCAAGCTGAAAGAAAGCGGAAAGGTCCGTCATTTCGGTGTCAGCAACCAGAACCCGATGCAGATCGAACTCCTGAAAAAATATTTACAGGATGATTTGATCATCAACCAGCTGCAACTGAGTCTGATGTTTACGCCGATGATCGATGCCGGCCTCAACGTTAATATGCAACACGACCCGGCGGTTGTACGGGACAGCAGTATTCTGGATTACAGTCGGTTAAATGAAATGACCATCCAGGCATGGTCGCCGTTCCAGTTTGGCATGTTCGAGGGAGTGTTTGTCGGGAATGACAAGTTTCCGGAGTTGAATGCAAAACTTCAAGAGCTGGCTGAGAAAAAAGGAGTGACGGACTCTGCTATCGCAATTGCCTGGATTTTGCGCCATCCAGCTAACATCCAGCCGGTTGTCGGAACGATGAATATGCAGCGTCTATCCGCGATTGCAAAAGCTTCGGATATTGAGTTGACAAGGGAAGAATGGTACGAGCTGTACAGGGCGGCAGGGAACCAATTGCCATAAAAGAGCGAATAAATCAAAATTCGTTACGATAGGACAGATTCGTTTTAAAATCCTGGTAAAGGCATGGTACACAAAGCTCCTATCTGCTTTCTTGTTTTTTTGACAATTCAAGCATAGTAGCGATAGGAGCTTGTGTGTAACAAATATTGTAGAGCCGAAATTTTAATTATTGTTGAATCTTCCTATTGCTTCCGTGCTTCTGGGAAGCTTACTACATATTGTTGCGGGAATGTGGTTTCTTTTTTCAGCTTGGTAGCTGCTTCAAGTGTCCAATATGGATTTCTTAACATACCTCTTCCAACAGCAACAAGATCTGCATCTTCATTCCCTACCACAGCATTGGCTAAAACAGGTTCATCTAACCGTCCGACGGCAATGACGGGAACGTCTAAAGTGTGTTTAATTTCTCTAGCTAATGGAACTTGATAAGCGGCGTGTGTTCCTGGTCTTCCATGAGCAGCAATCTGACCTTCGCCGCCCGCACTTACATGGAACATATCCACACCTGCAGCTTTGTATTCTTTTGCCAGTTCAATACTTTCTTTAATACCATACCCGCCGTCAACAAATTCCTTTCCTGAGATTCGGAAAATTAAAGGCATATCGTCTGGTATTTCGCTTTTTGCAGCTTGGATCACTTCTCTACCAAACTTAGCTAAGTCTTGCCCATACTCATCCGTTCTTTTGTTCGTATAAGCGGACTGAAATTCATGAATCAAATAGCCATGCGCACCATGAAGCTCAATGGCATCAACGCCTGCTTTAATCGCACGTGCAACACTACGACGGAATTTCTCAACCATCTCTTGAATTTCATCAACAGTAAGTTCTCTTGGTGTTTTAGAGTTTTCATCAAAAGGAATGGCTGATGGTGCTACAGGTTCAGCTGCATCTTCTGCTTTTCGTCCAGCATGAGCTATTTGAATACCTACTTTCGCACCATGGTGATGACAGGCATCCACAATGCGCTTTAAAGCCGGGATTTGCTCATCTGACCATAAGCCTAAATCATTATCCGTAATTCGTCCATCTGGCTCGACATCCGTCATTTCAATGATAATCATGCTCGCTCCACCAATAGCTCTACTTACGTAATGTATATAATGCCAGTCAGTCGCAATACCGTCTTTATTTGTAACAGAATATTGACACATCGGAGGCATAACCACCCGATTTTTGAGTTCTAGATTTTTCAATTTATATGGGGTAAATAAATGCTCCATGAAACTCTCTCCTTATTTTAAGGCGTCATTTGATTGCCTTATTTTTGCATGTACCTGCGTAGAATATACGATGCATCCTATCATCGTCAACTAAAAGACCCTGTGATATCAACTTTCGCATACCGAATAGAAATAGACAGGTAAGCCTTTGGTTATTAAGTAAACCTTCCAACCATTATGGTAGCTTACTTTTAATAAGTTTATTTAATCAGGTAACATTTTTTGGTCATATCTTCGACAAGTAACGATTGGAGAGTAATTAGCCCAATCAAGATCCGAAATTTGCTCCCAACACACATAAAACATTCCACCTAGAGTTCTTTGGTCGTTATACATCGTTTTTTCCAAAACAAGTCAATATACCTCATAAAGACAATGGTAGTGTGACTAATCGTTAAATCATAAGAACAAGCTTAAGAGGATTGGTGGGCAGGGAGATGGTTGCTTCTGAAAGGGATTAAAATTATGGTTAGGAGAAAGCATCCATATAAATCTTTAATATTCTAAGTCAACTCATTACTTGAAAGACTTAGTGTAACCAAAACAAACAAGCGATTACATACAAGGCCTGAGAGACTTCTTTTGCTTTTTAGATAGTGATTTTCAAAATTGGTACGTAATTCGCTTGAACCCCAATAGGAGGAGGCATTTCATGGACTCGTTTAACGTAATCATGCTTCTATGGCAAGCGTCTTTAGTGGTTTCTATTGTCACTTTCCTTTTTGGCATTTTAAAAAAATCCTCGGTGGCATTGTTTATCAGCTTCATTTCCTCTATCCCAATAGCTTATTATTTTTATGGAGCGGAAAACGGATGGAGGCTAATTAGTTTTATCCCTATCTTCTTATTACTGTTGGGCTTTGTTTTTCGAAAAAGAAAGTTCTCAAACGAAAAGTAGAAGCCGTGTCCTATGGAGTGTATCCGCCTTGTCTGCAAAAGGGTTTAAAGGTCTAGAAAGGGGATCTGGGATGAAGTTTTTTATCATAAGTGCGGTTTTGTTTTTGATAAGTTTGTGTGTGTCGCTCATCGGTTTATTTACGACTGAATATAGGTATATTGTTTTCGGCCTTGTTATCAACTATGTTGGAGTAGCTATGTTACTGGTCGGCGCTTTTAAAAAGTACTACCGAAATAAATAGGAGCACTTAACGATAGCCATTAGCCACCCCGGTCTAATAAAAATCCCCCTTCGGATGGGAGGTTTCACCTTTCCAACCGAAGGAGGATTGATTTCATCTTATCTATCCAGTCTCCATCAACTCATTACATGAAAGACAAAGTTAAACAAAAACAAGCCGGCGATGACATACAAGGCCAGGGAGACTTCCTTCGCTTTTCCGATGGCGATTTTCAAAATCGGATAAAGGATGAAGCCGACCGCGATTCCATCCGCAATACTGTATGTGAATGGAATCATGGCGATGATGAAAAAGGCCGGGAAGCTCTCGCTTAAGTCTTCCAAGTTCAAGTGACGGATATTTTCCAGCATCAATCCTCCGATAATCATCAAAATCGGGGCGATTGCGCTGTCGGGAATGAGCTTGATGACCGGAATGAAAAATGCCGACAGTAAAAACAGCGTCCCTGTTGTTACGGTGGTCAGACCGGTTCTCCCGCCAGCCGCCATCCCTGCAGCTGTTTCCACGGTTGCGACAGTGGGACTGGTGCCGAACAATCCGGACAGTGCTGCGGAAACAGCGTTTGCTTGAAACGCGCGGGCAAACTTTTCCGGTCGGTTAATAAAGTTCACATGTCCATGGGTGAGTCCGATATTTTCAAACACAAGCACCATGGTGATCAAAAACACGGCAATCCAGAAGGTTAACGATAAGATGTTTGCAAAGGACATTGCCCCGAAAACATCCATATATTCCCCGAATGAAAAAGATGTTTCTCCTGCTGCATGCACGTTGATGAGACCAAACATCCATGCAATTAATGTGCCGGCAACCACCGTAATTAAGAAGTTACCCGGAACATTTCGTATGAACAGGATGATGGCGATCAAAAAGGTCAAAATCGTGGCAAGTACCTGGGGATCACCCAGTTCGCCTAGCATGATAATCGAATTCGTTCCTTTTTCGACCAACCCGCCTTTTTCCAGTCCGATCAGCATCAAAAACAATCCGAGTCCGACTGTGATTGCCTCTTTTAACGACTGGGGAATCGCTTCACTTAACGTTTTCGCAAACCTGGTGAATGCAATGAACATGAACAACAAGCCGGAAATAAATACGACGGCCAATGCTTCCTGCCAGGTGACGCCCATCGATTGAACGATGGTATAGGAAAACAAGGCGTTGATTCCCATTCCAGGCACAAGCAAAATCGGCACGTTCGCATAAAAACCCATGATGAAACAGCCGGCGACAGAAGCGGCGATTGTTGCTAAAATGGCTGCTTCCAGCGGTATTCCCGCCTCCGATAAGATGAGGGAATTGACGGCAATGATATAGACAATCGCAAAAAAGCCGATCAATCCCGCCATCACTTCCCGTTTTACCGTCGTCTCATTCTGCTCAAGCTCAAAGAGTCGCTTAAACCAATTATGTTTCATGGCGGTCTATCCTATTAAATTAGCCCTCTCCCTACCCGCTCGTCCTGTTAGAAAACAGGGAGCCACAAGACAGCATTGTAACAAAATATTATCTTGTTGCCAATGGCTCAGCTTGCCAGGAACAGGGGAAACCTTGGATGTGGCCCGTTTATTTTCAGTCTATAGAAGAAGCAGATGAATGAAGCAGATGAATGAAGCAGATGAATGACTTCCAGACTTCCCCTCATATGCTATCTATGAATGCGTTATCATTGATTGGTAATAAAGGGATTTGGGCAGAAACTGTCAGATCGTAAAAATATGTCCATTAAATTTCGGGATTGGTATTGTCATCCACCGGAACAGTGGAGTATAATAACCCTTCCGTGTAAATTGTAACTCTGACTCTATGGCATTCTTTTTAACAAAGGCTTTTTTACTATATAAAATGAGTGATTAGATTGCACTGGTATTTCCTCCGCTTATCATCTGCTTTCTATGATTTTAAAATCTTGTGGCTGGAGGGTATTAAAGCAACAATCACTCTGGAAAAAGCCCTGGTAATTGTTATATACGAGGGGCCAATCTTGTAAAAACCCCATAAATTATTAATAGATAGCATTTATTGCTTAAACATAACTGTTGATCCGGCTATGGCAATCTGTAAGCAGGGGAGTTTGATACGATGACTTGGAAAATTTCCAGAAGTTCATTAGATGAAAACAATTTGTTGTTGAATGAGAGTCTGTTTGCCCTTGGAAATGGTTACGTGGGAGTAAGAGGGAACTTCGAGGAAGGCTATCGGGAAGACATTCGTTCCATTCGCGGCACTTATATAAATGCATTTCATGATGAAACGGAAATCAGCTATGGAGAGAAATTACATGCTTTTCCGGATTCTCAACAAAAGCTGGTCAATATCATCGATGCGCAGGACGTTAGAATCGAAATAGATGGCGAGCCGTTTTCTTTGTTTACCGGGAAGATACTCGGATATGAGCAGCATCTCCATTTTGATGAAGGTTTTTCCGAGCGGATCATTCATTGGGTTTCTCCAGAAGGAAAAGAAGTGAATTTTCATTTCCGGCGATTGATTTCTTTTGCCCTGAAAGAATTATTCTTGATGGATATAAAAGTAGAACCAGTCAGCGAAATCAAAGAGATTAAGATTGTTTCTTCGCTTAATGGCGACGTCTCCAATTATACAGATGAAGAGGACCCGCGGATTGCTTCAGGCCATGCAAAACGCACACTTATCAAAGAAGTTGGCCAGCAAGACACATACAGCATTGTCCGCAGCGAAACAATGGTGACGAAGCTGGAGGTTTCCTGTGTAACGGAGACGGTGGTAGAAGCAGCGGCTGGTTACCAATATATTAGCCAAATATATGAGAATAAGGTGGAAGAAACGTATAGTTGTAACGGAAGCGGTCCAATCCGATTCACCAAGTTCAACATTTACACTGACACGTTACGGCATAAGGAAAAACTAGTTGAGACAGGAATCGACCTCCTTTCGAAAATAAAAGGTGCCGTTTTTGAAGATTTCCTTGTCGAACAAACTGCATACCTGGATAACTTTTGGCGCAACTCCGACGTAACGATCGCAGGGGATGAAGAGCTGCAGGAAGGCATTCGTTTTAATCTATTTCAGCTGCTCCAGTCGGTAGGGAAGGACCCGGTCAGCAACATTGCGGCGAAAGGACTTTCCGGTGAAGGATATGAAGGGCACTACTTCTGGGATACGGAAATCTACATGTTCCCGGTCTTTTTGATGACCAATCCTGACTTGGCTAAAAACTTGCTCATCCAGCGCTATTCTACGTTGGACAGTGCCAGGCAGCGTGCCAAAGAAATGGGACACAGCCAGGGAGCTTTATTTCCGTGGCGGACAATCACCGGTACCGAATCTTCCGCCTTTTTCCCGGCTGGTACAGCACAGTATCATATAAGTGCTGATATTGCTTATAGCTATATTCAATACTTTCTGGCTACGACAGATGTCGACTTTCTGAAGGAGTATATGGCGGAGGTACTGTTCGAAACAGCACGGCTGTGGATGGAGACCGGCCATATGTATGAAGGACAGTTCCGTATCGACAATGTTACCGGGCCGGATGAATATACGTGTATCGTCAACAACAATTATTATACCAATGTCATGGCTAAGCACAATCTTACCTGGGCAGTGAAGGTATATAAGCTGTTGGAAGAGGTGGACAGTGTCCTGCTTGGTGAATTAAAGGATGCTTTGTCCCTCAATGAACAAGAAGTAAACGAGTGGTCATTGGCAGGCGAAAACATGTATTTGCCGTACGACGAAAAGTTGGGCATCAATGCGCAGGATGATACCTTTTTGCAGAAGCGGCGCTGGGATTTACCGGGCACGCCGAAGGAGAAATTTCCTTTACTGCTGAACTATCATCCATTGACCCTGTATCGTTATCAAGTATGCAAGCAGGCAGATACGGTGCTTGGCCATTTTCTGCTGGAGGATGAGCAAAGCCTGGAAACCATTCAAAAGTCGTACGATTATTATGAACAGGTAACCACCCACGACTCATCCTTGTCTTACTGTATATTCAGCATCATGGCATCCAAGCTTGGCTACCAGCAAAAGGCGTATGATTATTTCATGAAAACGGCGCGCCTTGATCTGGATAATACGCATGGCAATACAAAGGATGGATTGCATATGGCCAACATGGGCGGGACATGGATGGCGATTGTCTATGGTTTTGCCGGCCTGCGATTGAAAGAAACCGGGTTGTCCTTTTCACCGGTCATTCCAGAAAAGTGGGAGACTGCGTCTTTCAATTTGCAATTCCAAAACAGGCTGCTGTCGGTTACCATGGAAAAAGACGGGATTTCCTATTGGTTGAAATCCGGAGAAGCGCTGACCTTCCGGCATTTTGACCAGGATGTGGCATTACAAAGCGGCCAGTCGGTCAAAATCAGTACAGACAGTGGAGAACCGGACAGAAGTTTGGCAGTTGTGTAATAATATAGATTGAGGAAAAACAGGAATGCGATTTTCGTATTCCTGTTTTTTAATTTGGTTTTGGAAAATTATGTTATACTTGAGAGGGATCGTGCACTAGGAAGCAATGGAGATAGTGTTGTAAAAAAATTGCTCTCGGAAAGTTGGTTGGCGTCATGTACTGGAAATTAAGAATTCCTATATTTATCGGCAGTTTCGGAATCATGTCGGGTTTCATTCAAAAGTTTCCCGAATTATTTCCCATGAATACTTCCTATTTACTCGAAGCATCCTTTTTATAGGGATGATGGCGCTTATTTTTGCTGTCTTTGAACAAACGAAAGTGAATGAGAAAAGGGTTCCTTTTGCAGTTGGATTGAGTATTGTGTTTGTCGGCGTTATCTTCGATTATGTTATGGCATAGATTTCTCTCTTCAAGAGTCAAAAAGATAGGGCTTTTTTCGAAAAATGTCACTCCATCAATAAATTTTCGAATTGAAAGATGTGGTTAAAACTCAATAGATTCATTATAAAAGCAATTTGTCAGGAAAGTTGATTTGAAAGGCTTGTCTAAGTACTCGATTTTTTTACAGTAATCTTCCACAACTTTTTGGGAAGAATTGACGGACCTGGTGCTATCATACCGGTAATATATGATTTCCCCGTTAAATTGATATTCTTTAATGATCGGTGCAATTCCCCCTTTACTAAATGAAGAAAAGCGGATAAAATCGGTTTTTTTATTCTTCACATTTTCTTTAAATTCGAGAATTCTTTTTTTCTGCTTCTCGGTCATATTACCAGGTGTGATGTCTCCATTTCTTTTGGCCTCGCTTAATGTATAATTAACGGGCATTTTGTTCGTCTTTTTTTTGCCGAAGTTTTCTATCTGTTCCTTAAAGGTATCCTGGTCTTGTGCAGAAATAACCTCAACAGGCAAGGAAGATAAGAGGAAAGACAAACCCATCAAAAAAGAAAAACCACAGATGCTTCTTTTCATAAAAATATACCTCCATTGGTTGATTCAGAGGTACTTTCTGCATAAATGAAATTTTTATTCCGTTCGTCCATTCCTTGGAAAGGAACGAACGCTGTTTACTCCATTTCATGTTGTTCACAAAGATTGTTTGTCACGAAAATTACCAGGATGGTGGTTATATGAAAAATGTGTATCTTTTTGCTGTGCATGTTATCAACTTATTAATGTTAGGCGCTATCGGTTTTCTCGGGATCGCCATGTTCGTGGATATTAGTGCACCTGATGGAACGCCAACCTTTAACCCGATTGATATAGGTTTTCTGATTTTCTTATTACTTTCGTGGATTGTTAGTTACAGGTACCAGATCAAGCACAGAAAATGGATGGTAATATTGGTTTCCAACTTGCTTTACATTGTCATGGTCATTGTTTTGTTGGTTACATTGATGCCGTTGCTTTATAAAATTTTTTATTTTTAAACACGTCCCCGGGCCATTTGAATGGCGTGCTTTTCATCACCCGAGCAGCATCTCCTGTAGAAGGGGGGGTGATTGAATGACAACTTATGAAGCTTTAGTAAACAGAAAAAAGTAACCGCCCCTGATCTATGGTGAGCTAGTTACTTTTTTCTACCTGTTTGGTCAACCGCTTTGCGGCTTGTCGTTACATCCTGGGTGATTGTATTGAATTATATATATCTATTCAGTCAATTGTTCGCATAACGAGCGATGAATCGCGATTCATTCCTGGTTTTCCATGGTTGCTGTCAATAGACTTCATAGGTTTGTCCAGTTTGTTTTCCTTCGACGCTTTTTTTATAGGCAAGGCTCACCCGCGAAGAAGGAACCGCTTCGAATCCGGGGAAAAAGTCGCCGTATTTGTCTAGGGATTCTTGTAAAACATTTGGACTGACATTATTGATACGAATCCCTCTTGGCATTTCTATCGCTGCTGCTTTGACGAATGCTTTTACGCCTCCGTTTGCCATGGCTGCAGATACTCCTTTGGGAATAGGGTCATCCATCATGACACCTGTTGTCAGGGTAAAGCTGCCGCCGTCGTTCACATAATCGATTCCCAGAAGCACCAAATTCACTTGTCCTTTCAGTTTACTGCTGATTGCAACCTCATTTAACTCTGGTGTTAGTTCCGCAACGGGAGCAAAGCTTGCCCCTCCTGAGGCGTTGATGACTGCATCGACTTTTCCGATTTTTTCATACATGTCCTTGATACTATCTGTTGATTGAAGATCCACCTGAACATCAGCGCCATTACGACCAGCGCGGATTATTTCGTGATCTTTTTCCAGTTCTTTGGCGATTGCTGTTCCAATCGTTCCGCTTGCCCCTACGATGAGTACTTTCACTTCTATCACTTCTTTCCGTTAATTGAACTATTTCCATTGCATTATAACACAGGAGCAAAATTGCTCTTCCTAACGTGGCAGCAGCACTATTCTGGTCGGCGGCAGTTTGTTGATATGCATTTCCATTCATTCTTTTTTTGTAAAGGTTTATAATAAAAGGACAGGCATTTTGGCCTAATGACACAGAAAGAAGGAATTCTCATGAATTACCAAAACATCACAGTAGCGGGAAGCGGCGTATTGGGAAGTCAAATAGCCTACCAGACTGCATACCATGGATTTCATGTATTTGTATATGACATTAATGATGAAGCACTGGAGAAAGCGAAAGAGAGAATCAGCAAACTGAAAAGCAGTTATCTGGAGGATTTAGGAGCGACTGAAGCAGACTTGGATGCTGCCTACGATCGTATTTCGTTCAGTTCTGATTTAGCAAAAGCAGCAGCGGATGCGGATCTTGTCATTGAAGCGATTCCGGAAGTGGTCGATATTAAAACGAAATTTTATAATCAGTTGGGAGAAGTGGCACCGGAAAAAACGGTTTTTGCCACCAACTCTTCTACCCTGCTGCCAAGCCAGTTTGCGGATGCGACGGGCCGTCCGGAGAAGTTTCTGGCCCTACACTTTGCTAATGAAATTTGGAAGAACAATACGGCGGAAATCATGAAGCATCCTGGAACAGATAATCAGTACTTTGAAGAAGTAATTGAGTTTGCGAAAGCCATCGGAATGGTTGCTTTGCCTTTACATAAGGAGCAGCCGGGATATATTTTGAATTCGCTGCTAGTTCCGTTGTTGGATGCGGCGGAATTACTGTTGTCGAATGAAGTGGCAGATGTCGAAACCATCGACAAAACATGGATGATTGCAACCGGAGCTCCTAAAGGGCCGTTTGCCATTTTGGATGTTGTCGGAATTACGACTTCCTATAACATTGTCAAAGCGAAGGCGGATAAAACAGGTGATCCGCAGTTCAAAAAACTGGCAGAACTGTTGAAAACGGAGTATATCGATAAAGGAAAACTAGGAGCGGCTACCGGGGAAGGATTCTATACCTATCCTAATCCGAGCTATGAGCAGCCAGGATTTTTAGATAATTGATCCTAGCCAGAAGCGGGTATAAAACACCCGCTTCTGGTTATTTTTCTTCCATTTAAATCCCTCTAAGCAGTAGGCGATAAGTCCTTCCCTCCATACATTTATCCCCTTAACGTGTTACCTTTTAACCATTTTCTGAAAATTCGAATAACAAAAGTTGAGGAAGTTTTATCTTGTCTTTTATAATGAACTCGATATATGTAAGCGCTTCATTTTATAGGAGGTGAAAAAGGAAGGAATGACAATCTGTGTAAATCGGACAACATCCAACCAATGGGAGGGAAGTTTGTGAAAAGAAGAATTATATTTAGAAATGTTTCTGTTTTTCTTATCTTGTTATTAATTATGGATGCGGTTTCTGGTCTGGGAATCAACCGTACTTATGCAGAAGAAGGGGAAGATGTAGATTTTTCAACATCTTTTGAAGCGGAAGATCGATTACCGGACTGGGAAGATGCGGTAGAAACCATTGATGGGGAAGAAAAAACTTCAGGTGTCCACGGGGAAATTGTCCATGAAGGGATTCAGGGAGATATCACCCAGCGTGTTGAAAACGTCACGGTCAGCGCTGAGAACCCCCCTAATGAAGTCGCGAATATGCTTATCGATCGGACAAGCCAGTCGAAGTGGCTGGCATTTGAGCCGACCGCGTGGATAGAACTCGATTTTTCCGAACCGGAGCACGTGATCAAATATGCGTTCACATCGGCCAATGATGCACCTGGGAGAGACCCGAAAAATTGGACGCTATATGGTTCCAACGATAAACAGGATTGGACGGAGCTCGATAAACAGACTGATCAGGAATTCGACGAGCGTTATCAGCGAAAACTTTATGAGTTCAGCAATGATCAAGCTTATCAATATTATCGATTTGAAATCACCGAAAATGCCGGTGAAGGATTGACGCAATTAGCGGAAATCGCCCTTTCCAATGGGGAAGATGCTCCTCCTGTAGAAACGACAGGCGGCATGAAGACTATGGTAGGGGACGGACCGAACAGCAGTTACACAGGAAAAACAAATGTCGGATGGTCCGGGCAAAGCGCGTTGACTTATCAAGGGACTCACACAGCAGCAGACAGGGGTTATTCGTATAACAAAGTGTTTGATGTAGACATAGCGGTAACAGATGAAACAAAGCTTTCTTATTATGTGCATCCGCAGTTCGCGGACGAAGACCACCTGGATTACTCCAGTACCTATGTGTCCGTGGATCTCGCTTTTACTGATGGGACGTATTTAAGCGAACTCGGAGCACAAGACCAGCATGGGATAGAGTTGACTCCCCAGGCCCAGGGAGAATCCAAAACACTTTATGCCAATCAGTGGAACTTCAAGTCAGCTGAAATCGGCGAAGTGGCGGAAGGAAAAATGATCGACCGTATTCTTGTAGCTTACGACAATCCGGAGGGCCCTGGTGTGTTTAAAGGAAGTATCGATGATATTCATATTAAAGGTAATCCGGAGGAACCTGTTTATGACAGCCCGGTCGATTATGTAAATATTTTGCGAGGAACGAATTCCAATTCTACCTTTTCACGGGGCAACAATTTTCCTGCAGTCGCTGTACCGCACGGCTTTAACTTTTGGGCCCCTGTAACCGATGCTGGCTCGACTAGCTGGCTGTACACCTATCAGCAGGCCAACAACGAAGATAATCTGCCCGAGTTGGAGGCTTTTTCACTCAGTCATGAGACAAGTCCATGGATGGGTGACCGCCAGACGTTCCAAGTAATGCCGTCCGCGGCCGAAGAGCCAAGTGCAGATCGTGAAGAGCGGGCGCTTGCTTTCAAGCATGAAAATGAGATTGCCAAGCCGCATTATTACAGCGTCCAATTTGAAAATGGTATTCAGACCGAAATGACGCCGACAAACCGGGCATCCATGCTTCGTTTTACCTTTACCGGAGACAGCAGCAAGCTGATTTTTGACAACGTCAATAATAATGGAGGGCTGACACTGAATCCAGAGGAACAAACACTCAGCGGTTATACCGACGTGAAGAGTGGTCTTTCGACAGGTGCCACCCGCATGTTCGTATATGCAGAATTTGACCAGGATGTCATCGACAGCGGGAAGTTGACAGGCGAAGGCCGGGACAATGTAGCGGGGTACTACGCGTTCGATACATCCGCTGGCAAAACGGTCACCATGAAAGTCGCGACATCCTTACTGAGCGTAGATCAGGCCAAAAAGAACCTGGAACAGGACATTCAGCCGGATGATACCTTTGACAGCTTGCAAGAGTCTGCCAAGCAGGCATGGGAAGACAAGCTCGATATCATCGAAGTGGAAGGTGCCAGCAAAGATGAGTTGACCACGTTGTACTCCAACATGTACCGTCTGTTCCTGTATCCTAATGTCGGGTATGAAAATACTGGCACAACAGAAGAACCGAAATACCAATATGCCAGTTCTTTTTCCGATCCAGCAGGAGACAATACGGCAACAGAAACAGGGGCGAAAATCGTCAATGGCAAGGTATATGTCAACAATGGGTTTTGGGACACATACCGGACTTCTTGGCCGGCATACTCCTTGTTGACGCCAACCCAGGCTGGAGAAATGATCGACGGCTTCGTACAGCAGTATAAGGATGGCGGTTGGATTTCCAGGTGGTCGTCTCCAGGTTATGCGAACTTGATGGTCGGAACAAGCTCTGACGTAGCTTTTGCTGATGCCTATCTGAAAGGGGTAACCAATTTTGATGTCGATGCCTTCTATGAATCGGCGATTAAAAATGCTGCCGTCCGAAGCGATGACGACAGTGTCGGCCGTAAAGGGCTTGCTTCGTCGATTTTTGACCGCTATACCAATACGGCTACCGGCGAGGGCATGTCGTGGGCGATGGATGGGTACATCAATGACTATGCTATCGCTAATATTGCAGATAAACTGGCAGAAGAAACTGGCGAGAAAAAATATGAAACAGATGCCGCCTATTATAAAGAGCGGGCCGGCAACTATGAAGAAATGTTCAATCAAGACGCAGGTTTCTTCATGGGCCGCAACCCATCAGGAGAATGGCGGACCGATGCGGAATCGTTCAATCCGGCTGAATGGGGCGGCGACTACACAGAAACGAATGCTTGGAATATGGCTTTCCATGTGCCCCAGGACGGGCAGGGACTGGCAAATCTTTATGGAGGAAGAGCAGGACTTGCTGAGAAATTGGACGAATTTTTCACCACGCCAGAAACAGCGGAGCATCCGGGACACTACGGCGGACTGATCCATGAAATGCGGGAAGCCAGGGATGTACGCATGGGAATGTATGGGCACAGCAATCAACCGGCACATCACATTCCATATATGTACAACTATTCCGGCCAGCCGGATAAAACGCAGGAAAAAATACGTGAAATACTATCACGTCTGTACCTGGGAAGTGAAATTGGTCAGGGCTACCCAGGCGATGAGGATAATGGGGAAATGTCTGCCTGGTACTTATTCAGTGCTGCCGGTTTCTATCCATTGCAAATGGGGTCACCGGAATATGCGGTTGGTGCTCCGTATTTTGAAAAGATGACCATTCATCTGGAAAATGACAAAGACATCGTCATCAACGCTCCAGACGTCAGTGACAAAAACAAGTACGTGCAAAGCCTGAAAGTAAATGGAAAACCGTATGAACAACTCACCATCGATCATGAGACAATAGCCGATGGGGCTGTTCTCGATTTTGAAATGGGAGATTCTCCATCGGATTGGGGAACAGGAGAAGAGGCACTTCCAGATTCGATTACGGATTCAAAAACCGATGGTTCCGAGTTATCGGTTGATTCCCTTCACGATTTAACGGATGACGATGAAGGAACCACGTATCATTCGGACCAGGGAACGGCTGATAAGCTGTTCGACAATACTTCGACCACAGACCTGACACTTAAGAGCGAAGAACCTTGGGTGCAATACAATTTTGCCGACGGTGCAAAACATGCACTCATGTACACGGTTACCTCCAGTTCCGATCAGCCACAGGATCCGGAGAAGTGGACGCTGATTGGTTCGAATGACGGGAAAAATTGGACCGTGCTGGACCGAAGGGAAGATGAGCGGTTTCAATGGCGCAACTTTACTCGTCCGTTCTCGATTGAAAATCCAGGGAACTATCAATTTTACCGCCTTATCATCAAAGATAATGGGGGAGCCGATGAGACGGTGATTGGCGAGCTAGAGCTGCTCGGTTACCGGGATACAGGCGCAAAATTCGCTGATGCTGCCAAGGAAGTAAGCGACTTTGCCGCTGCTGGAGATATTGAGGAAAAGTTGGAAAAACAACTACAGAAAAAGCTCGACCAGTCCCGCAGCCAGTTTGATAAATACCACATGAAGCAGTCGCTCAAGAAACTGGATGATTTTATTAATAAGGTGAATAAAAAATCATCCGACATTTCAAAGGAAGCACAGCAGCAGCTGAAAGCGGACGCTAATGTATTGAAAGAAACGATCTCAAATTTTGTTGGCAGCGAACCCGCCTCTGGAAAGGGGAAATGGAAATATCGCGGAGAAGTTGAACAAACACCTATCTTCGAGTTTGACAACCTGAAAGCGAATTCCGTCGAACCGGAAGAAGATGCTACGGTATCAGTCGAAGTGAAAAATATCGGGTTGATGGAAGGAGAAAGACAAATCGACCTTTCCTTTGATGGCGAACTGTTGGAATCCAAAACGGTGAACCTGGCTCCAGATGAAACCGAAACGGTCAACTTCACGATTCCGAGTGTACCTGCAGGTATCCACAAAGTTGAGGTCAATGGCTTGTCTGCTGATCTCCATGTCCTTTATGCTGGCCAGGCTGTACTGGATCTAGGATTCGATGAGGACAATATAGACAGCATTGCGGACGGATCTCCCTATGGCCATGACGTATCTGTTAGTGGAAATGCCTCTTTTACAGAAGGGAAATTTGGCCAAGCTTTGCGCCTAGATGGCGGTTGGGCTGAAATCCCCCATTCTGTATTACTGAATGGAGGTGATCGGTTGTCGATCAGTTTCTGGGTAAAGCTTGATGATGCTGGCAACGACCAGAAAATTATTGGGAAAACTTCGATCGGCGACGGCTTTGTGGTCGGCGTCGAAGAAGGGATTTATCCAGAGTTGTGGACGGAGACAGGAAGACTGTCTATGAAGGAAGGCTCGGTTCCATCGCAGGAATGGACGCATCTTGTCTTAACTTGGGAACAAGGCGAGGAATTGGTCGCCTATATGAACGGAGAAAAAGTGGCAGAATCGACAGCAGGCTCCAGCCCCATCACTGATAATGAAAAGGAACTGATTATCGGCGGTGCACCATGGAATCCTAGCGCTTTACAAATGAAAGGCAGCATCGATGAAGTGAAAATGTTCAAGGAGGTATTGAGCGAGGAGGAAGTGGAACAACTGTACCAGAACAATACTATAAATTAACCTTCCTACCATTTGATGGAGTTTAAGTGTATTGTGTGAAAAGAGGCTGGCCCATAAGTATTAAAAAACTTATGGGCCAGCCTTTTAATAGATTGTCCATTTCAGTCCAGGAGAAGAGATGTTGTGGAAAATGGAAGAATGTTGCAGTAAGTAAAAAAATTCATCAAAATAATAACATATTATGGTAAAATTGTAATGGAACAGGAAGAGGGGTTATATGAAAAAAAGAGATTCTATCTCCATAATAGTAGTCATTCTTCTTGTACTTTCTCTATCAGCCTGTCAAAGCGATGAATCGGAAAAAGGGCAGAATCAGTCGGAAGCAAAGAAAAAGGAAGATCAAACAGAGGAAAGTCCGGAAGAGCGTACGAAAAGGATAGAAAGCGGAGAAGGGCACAAAAGCGGAGAGTACGGTATCACATTGAATACCGCTTATTCGGAAATGAATGCGTTTAGAGATTCTCAGACTGCTAAGCCTTATGTTGTACAAGCAGTTGTACGGGTGAGAAATGTGACGGAGGATCAGACATTGAACGCTGGAAAGGTCGGTTTTGAGTGGAATGATCCGGATTTTGAAAAAACGAGATGGAAAATAGAAGACTTGGAAACGTTCGAATAAGACACTTGGTAAAAGTATAAGAGGAGAAAACCTCCAGAAAGGAAAAGATTATGGTAGAGGTGAGATATCGGTTAACGCTTGAAGATGTGATGGCTTTACAAAAGAACACTCTAGCCAATACAAAGCTACATACTAGCAGAAAAAAATATGCAGGGATTATAACGTCTATCTGTATATTTGTCTTTATGTTGTTATCGTTAGGAAGAGCTCCCCTTACCAGTGAGCTCCTCTTGACAGTTGTCTTGACGCTCAGTTACTTTTTGGTTTTCTCCCCTGTTTATGACAAACTAACATTGTTAAGTATTAAGAGAATGTACAGGAAAACCAAACGGCATCCCATGTTGGGCGCTTACAGGGTGGTGATTTCGGACAATGGACTGGAACGAAGCACTGATAACTTTCATGATCATTACCAATGGAGCGATTTTGAAAAAATTACAGAAGATGATCATCACTTTTTTCTGTATCTGTCAGACGTTTTTGCAATTATTATCAAGAAGGAATCTGACAATTTAAGTTTGGATGAAGAAAAAAATTACCATCATTACATAAAAGAGCGAATGAGAATGGTGAATGGCGGTTGAATCATTTATCCAGTGTATGATTTGTGCAATCTTGAATCGTATCTATTCCTTGAATCTCGAGTGGACACCATTAGGTTGGGTTGAAAGAGGAAAGCAGAATCGCGTTGACGGCAAAATAGTACGTTTTAGAAAGATCAAAGTTAATTTAATAGAAGATTAGCGGTAAAAGGAGCTTGGTTAAACCCAGGCTTTTTTAGTGTTTTATTTCCTTTTCTAATTTCATGCACAATTAGTCAAAGATGAATGAAAGTGTACATTCTCTCCATAGAGCTTTTCAATATCTTGTTAGTGAAAGAGAATGCCTTAGACAAGGCTGACTGTAAGGAGATTAAAGTGAGAAACAGTCTGCCAAAGAGTCTGCAATACAAGAACTCTCAAAATTCTGTGGGAGAACCTGCCGGCTATAATATCTACAACGTCAATGGGAATGCATTTATTCAGGATAGCGGAAATTTCATGCGTAAAACATGACCGGCTGTCGGAGTCATGAAACCTTTCCTATGCTAATATATAACTAATAGAATCGAAATAATAGAACGGGGGAGCTGGTGAAAATCAACCGTGTGGATTTGCACTTATCCGAGGAAGGGATTCGGCTTTATGAAAGCAACCATCTGGCAGGAGATTTAGTCAGCGAGCACCATCACGAGGTGTACGAAATTTTATATGCTCTGGAAGGAGAAGGCCGGATTGTGCTGAACGGAAAGAGTTATGCCTTTAAACAGGACAATGTGGCTGTTATTTCCCCTTATTCCGATCATTCCATCATTTCCGACTCCAAGCTGACGGTACTTGTTCTTGCGTTTGAGCAAACGATATTGGAGAACTCCGTTAAAAATGAATTGCTTGAGCAATCGTTTGCTGAAACGCAGTTTGTCGAACTGAATCCCTTTGAAGGAAGCAACGTCCGGCAGCTGCTTCGGAAAATGCTTTATGAGCAATCCCAGGGTGAAAAGCTTAATTACGTGGCAATGCGGATTTTTCTCTCTGAACTGCTTTTGAAGTTTGCTAGGTCGCAGAATGACACTGATGTATTTGATGCCAACGTGCTACGCGCAGAGCGATTGCAACACTATATCGATACCCATTATTTCGAAATTCTCAGTTCGACGGACCTAGCGAATAAATTGGGAATCAGTACCCGTCATCTGAACAATATTTTCAAAGAACGCTACCAGGTCACCCCGATGCAGTATTTAACCGAGGTACGTATCGATCTTGCCAAAAAACTGTTGGCAAGTACAAACAAAGATATCGCATCGATATGCTTTGAAGTAGGTTTCGAATCATTATCGACCTTCTATCGAGCCTTTAAAAATGTTGTGCAAATTTCTCCGAAGAAATACCGTACCGCCTACAATCAGGAGTTAATTCAAAAATAAAGCAGCCATTCCTAACCCGTTTCCGATTCTTAGAAATCCGTTCTTAGATTAGTAAGACGGATTTTTTTCATGCCGTTATGATAGAGTCATAACGATGAAAGGGGTTACATACATGCAGCAGAAAATCGGAATCATTATGAACGGGGTTACGGGTCGGATGGGAACAAATCAGCATTTGATTCGTTCTATTGTCGCTATCCAAAATCAGGGTGGGGTTGTTTTAAACAATGGTGACACCTTGATGCCCGACCCCATTTTAGTAGGAAGAAATCAGGAAAAGCTGAAGAAATTGGCTGACCAGCACAGTATCAAGCGTTGGAGCACGAATCTCGAAGAGACGCTTGCCGATAAACAAAACAAGATTTACTTTGACTCCCAGACAACGGTGAGAAGGGGCGATAGTATCCGCAGGGCAATAAAAGCGGGCAAACATATTTATTGTGAGAAACCGACTGCCACCAGTTTGGAGGAATCGCTCGAATTGGCCAGGCTCGCCAAACACGCGGGGGTGAAAAATGGTGTCGTACAGGACAAATTATTTCTGCCGGGCTTGTTAAAGCTCCAACGATTGATTGATGCAGGATTCTTCGGAAAGATGCTGTCTGTCCGTATCGAATTTGGTTATTGGGTGTTTGAAGGAGACTGGCAGGAGGGGCAGCGGCCATCCTGGAATTACCGGGAGGAAGACGGCGGCGGGATCATTGTCGATATGTTTGCGCACTGGCGCTATGTAATCGATAACCTGTTTGGTGGTATCCGTTCGGTTTCTTGTATCGGCGCAACCCATATACCGGAACGACTGGACGAACAAGGGGAGAAATACAGATGTACGGCAGATGATGCGGCCTATGGCACGTTTGAATTGGAAAATGGGGTTATTGTTCAAGCTAACTCATCCTGGGCGGTCCGAGTAAATCGGGACGACTTATTGACCATTCAGGTTGACGGGACGGAAGGCAGTGCCGTAGCAGGACTTCGGGATTGTAAAACACAGCATCGCGTCAACACTCCAAAGCCGGTTTGGAATCCGGATATACCGAACCCGCATGATTTTCTTTCTCAATGGGAAGAGGTGCCCGACAATCAAACGTTCGACAATGGCTTCAAATTGCAATGGGAATTGTTCCTGAAACATGTTGCTGCCGACGAACCATTTCCTTGGGACCTACTTGAGGGTGCTAAAGGGACCCAGTTATCTGACTTGGCATTGAAGTCCTGGAAAGAAAGATGCTGGGTAGAAGTCCCAGAACTGATTGTATAGGAGGGGATGCGTATGAGCATCAAATTGATTTTACCTGCGAAGGGCCGAAAGCTCTACACCTATCAAATGAAGGCCTCTTTCCCATTTTCCATACCACCGAAAAAAAAGTTTTCCAGCCGGACCGCCTTTTCTGCTGCTCATGTCGTTGCCGATCCGTTGGCAGATGCTGATCCGATTTTCGATACCAGTGTCGATTGGAATGCGACCCTGGCATACCGACATCACTTATGGTCGCTTGGATTGTCGGTAGCAGAGGCAATGGATACCGCCCAACGGGGAATGGGGTTGAATTGGGAAAATGCCAAACATTTAATCCGCCGTTCAGCGAAGGAAGCGAGGGAGGTTGGCGGCAGAATCGCCAGTGGAGCAGGAACCGATCAACTCGCACCATCGCCGGATGTTACCTTGGAGGATGTGAAAAATGCCTATCTAGAGCAATGTGCATTTATCGAAGGGGAAGGTAGCCAGATCATTCTGATGGCCAGCAGGGCTCTAGCAGCTTGTGCCAAAGGACCGGATGATTATAGGCATGTTTACAACTGTATCCTGGAAAATGTTTCTGAACCGGTGATTTTGCACTGGCTTGGTGATATGTTCGATCCAGCCTTGAAAGGATACTGGGGACACGAATCGATTGACGAAGCGATGGATGTCTGCCTGGCAATCATTCGGGATAACGAAAGCAAAGTCGAGGGCATAAAAGTGTCCTTGTTGGATGCTGGGCAGGAAATCAAAATGCGCCGGCTCCTTCCGGAAATTGTGCGTATGTACACCGGTGATGACTTTCACTATCCGGCATTGATCAAGGGGGACGAGCACGGTTACAGCCATGCGTTGCTCGGTATCTTTGATGCGATTGCCCCTGCTGCGGCGGCAGCCTTACATGCGTTGGACGTTGGAGACGAAGCTGCTTATGATGGGATATTGGAAAAAACGGTGCCGCTTGCCCGGCATATTTTCCAAAAACCGACGTTTTCCTATAAAACCGGTGTGGTATTCATGGCTTATTTGAATGGACATCAGACGCATTTCCGTATGCTCGGCGGTAGGGAAAGCGCACGCTCGATAACGCATTTGGCCGATTTATTTGTCTTTGCAGACCAGGCGGGCTTATTGGAAAAGCCGGAGCTTGCCGCAACCAGGATGAAGCTTTTGCTGGCACAAGCTGGAATTGAACAGGGGGACAAAGGATGACCAAACCGGCAATATTAAATAGATTGAGTTTGAATCAAATTACCACAGAACAATGGAATCTGAAAGAGGCCGTCCGTGGCTGTGAAGAAGCGGAAATCGGACAGATTGCTTTGTGGCGGCACAAAGTAGAAGAAACAGGCTTGCAGGCGAGCAGGAATATGATTCGCGATGCTGGTTTGCATGTGTCGAGTCTCTGCCGTGGCGGGATGTTTCCGGCATCGACTGCAGCGGAAAGAGAGCAGCGTCTCGATGATAACCGACGGGCAGTAGAGGAAGCTGCCGAGCTCGGAACGGATACCCTTGTGCTTGTCTGCGGACCGGGACCAGACCGTGACATAGAGACGGCCAGAAAGCATGTGGAAGAAGGGATCGCCAAGCTTGTTCCGTTTGCCCTATCCTATGGGATTAAGCTCGGTATTGAACCATTGCATCCAATGTATGCGGCGGACCGATCGGTCATTTCAACGCTGAATCAGGCCAATACAATTGCCGAGCAGTTCAGACCTGAAGAGGTAGGCGTGATTGTCGATGTCTTTCATGTATGGTGGGATCCCGAACTTTATCGACAGATTGAACGAGCGACTGGTCGTGTTCTCGGTTTTCACGTTTCTGACTGGGTTATCCCTGTGCCGGACATGTTTAAAGGGAGAGGAATGATGGGGGATGGGGTAATTGAAATCAACCGAATCCGTCATGCGGTGGAAGCGGCCGGCTACTATGGCCCGATTGAAGTGGAAATCATCAACCAGGCCATTTGGGATCGACCAGGTGAAGAGGTGCTCGAAGAAATAAAAGCGAGCTTTGTGAAACATGTTTGATAGGAGAAGCTGTTAGCTGGGATATAACATATAAAGATTTTTACCTCCTTCCAGAGTAAGAGGCGGCAATATTACGAAAAGGCGGGGCTGGAACAGTAGTATAGCGACCACAACAAAAACCGAGCGATTCGTTCGGTTTTTATATTTTTAATAACCCCCAATTAACTTAGGAAAAAGTAAATCATTCTAACTTTCTCTTAGTAATAGTGCAAATCAAATCATCACTCCGGCAAGGTACTTCGCTTTCCGTGTCCGGCTTCAGCTAACTTGGCAAAGAATACCGCTTTGCCAAGTGGATCTTCAGCTCGCACTCATCCCGCTAGAGTCTACGCACCTTGCCTCCGTTGCTGGAGATGTTCCCCATCTGGTGTGAATTCCATTTTGCCTATCCTGTTATGGTTTGGTTTTTATTAAGTGCAGTCATGGATAGGTACTTACGCTTTTTCTCCTGAAAATCACTACCTCACAGAAAGGAAAATTATGTTAAGGTAAAAGTACATACTAATGAAGAAGGTGATGAAAAGGTGGTCAATCAGGACGAAAAAATCCTCTCCCTGTCCAACTTATCGATGAGCTATGGTGGGGATCCGGTACTCAAATGGATCGATTTGGACGTGTATCCCGGCCAGATCATCGGATACATAGGACCTAACGGGGCCGGAAAAAGTACGACCGTGAAAATTATGCTCGGACTGGTAGGAGGGTATAACGGCAAGGTGGAAATTTTTGGGCAAGACATCGCCGATGGAGATCCTTCCTATAAGCGGAAGATCGGCTATGTTCCGGAAAATGCTGAGATTTATGACAACTTGACTGCCTGCGAATACCTTACGTTCACGGGCGAAATGTATGGGATGAATCCCGAAGCTGCCGAGCGGAAAGCCTTGCTTCTACTAGATAAATTTGAAATGCGTGGTGTATTCCACACGAAAATTTCCTCCTTTTCTAAAGGAATGAAACAAAAAGTACTGATCATCTCCAGTTTACTGCATGATCCTGATTTGCTATTCCTCGATGAACCGCTAAGTGGGCTGGATGCAAACAGTGTGATGATTATCAAAGAAATACTAGCCCAGCTTGCTGCCGAAGGAAAAACGATTTTTTATTCCTCTCATATCATGGAGGTGGTCGAAAAAATCAGCAGCCGGATCGTCCTGCTGGCAGACGGAAAAATCGTTGCCGATGGGACATTTGCTGAACTGCAGGCAAAAAATGAGGAAGGGACATTGGAAGAAATCTTCAATCAATTGACCGGTTTCAATGAACACCGCGAAATCGCCGAATCGTTTGTGTCGATCGTCCGGGAAGGTGGAAGCTGATGAAGAATTTCTTATCCTTGCGAATGCTGGACTATTTGAGCCGTTTGTTTACCATGCTGGGGGTCGATTATCCGGTTATGCGGCGGATCTTGCAGGTGAAGCTGACGATGGATCAGCGACGGGTCCCGACGATTTTTGAACAGTCGAAAACCAAAGAAGGCAATCAATTTATCAAATCTCTAGGCTTATACGCTTTTTATGGATTGATTCTCATTCCGTTCATTGTGTTTGGCGATTACTATCTGTTTCAGATGAGTCTTGTATTCGCCATGATGATGTTTATTCTCATGACCACCATGATTGCTGATTTTTCTGCTGTCCTGCTGGATGTAAGAGACAAAAACATCCTCCACACAAAACCTGTCAACCAGCGGACAGTCAGTATGGCAAAGGTGGTACACGTCTGTATCTATATGACTCAGGTGACCGGTGCCTTCGCTATGGTTCCACTGCTTGTCGGTTTGTTTGTCAACGGAGTTCTGTTTACCGTTATCTTTTTTATCGAAATTTTGCTAACCGGTATGCTGATTGTGGTGTTGACAGCACTCATTTACATATTTATTTTGCGTTTTTTTGATGGAGAACGCTTAAAAGATGTCATCAATTATGTGCAGATCCTGCTTTCGGTCGGTATCGTAGCGGGTTACCAAGTGTTGGTGAGAATATTCGACTTTTCCGATTTGAACTTCGAGGTTACCTTTCAATGGTGGCATTTACTGCTGCCGCCGATTTGGTATAGTGCGCCATTTGAGTGGATATTGAACAACAATTCTGCGGGCTACATTGTCGGCTATTCCATCCTTTCGGTCGTGGTACCGATTTTGGCCATTGTGATATACAGCAAACTCGTTCCCTCTTTTGAACAAAATTTGCAAAAGCTGCTGCAATATAGTGGAGACAATAAGCGAAGGGCACATCGTATCGATCACTTATTAGCTAACATTGTCTGCAAGAGCAAGGAAGAGCGGACTTTTTTCCGTTTCTCAGCACTGATGATGAAACAGGAACGGGAATTCAAGTTGAAAGTTTATCCTTCGCTTGGATTTGCTTTTGTGTTTCCGTTTATCTTTCTGTTCAATGAAATAAGCATGAATGGGTTCGGCGGGTTGCCGGGAAGCAAATATTTCCTGACCATTTATTTAGGAAACATCATGATTCCGGCTGTCGTTCATATGCTCAAGTTTTCCAGCAATTATAAGGGTGCATGGATTTTTCGGGCCACTCCGATTCATGATGAATCCATTTTTTACCGGGCAGCTTTAAAAGCTTTATTGACCAAGCTTTATTTACCGCTCATGGTTGTACTCAGTATTTTCTTTTTGGCGATGTTTTCATTCCGGATTGTACCGGATCTGCTTGTGATCGTAATGACAGGTGTATTGCATGCCCTGTTATCTTATAAACTACTAAACAACCAAACATACCCCTTTTCCCGTTCGTTCGAGTTCGCGTCTGATATGGATACCGCTAAGAACATCATTTTAATGATCATCGTCGGCCTATTTGGCGGGGTGCATTACCTGGCAACCCTTTTGCCATACGGAGTGATTGGTTATCTGGTGGTAGTGCTTATTGCCGCTTTGATCAGTTGGAAACTTGTGTTTTCTGCAAAAGAAAAGAAGGTGCCGGCTGGCCAGACTTGAGGACCATCCTATAACGCTTGGAGGCAGATGACTCTATATATCTTCTGCCCAAAGAGGTAATCCCATCGTATGGATTGCCTTTAAAACAGGGTTGCGTATCTCGGATACATCAGGATTAAAACGATTAACTGGCGAATACTCGATTGTAACTGATAGTCAGAAAACAACAGTAATCGAGCCATTTAATTGAATAAGGCATGGAATATTTATCGGGGTGAGATGGTGAATATTAGAGAAAACAAAAATACAGAAGTCAATAGATTAGTAGAAATATGGTATGAAGGTTCTTTAATAGCACACAACTTTATTGATAAGAATTATTGGACATCACAACAAACGGAGATGGCAGAAAAGTATATCCCGATGTCTGAAACCTATGTTGTAAGTAACGATAAAGAGGTTGTCGGCTTCGTATCGATGATCGATAATTATTTGGCTGCGTTGTTTATTGATGTTAAGCATCAAGGCGGGGGATATGGAAAGGGATTGTTAGATTTTATAAAAAATCAAAGGGAAAATATACAATTAAAGGTGTACAAGAAAAATAAAAAAGCCGTTGATTTCTATTGGAAGAATGGCTTTGTAATAAAAGAAGAAACATTAGATGAACAGACTTCTGAAGAAGAATTTTTAATGGAATGGGAAAAGTGTTGAACTTCGGTTATTACATGAAATACAACGAACAATTTTCATCAATCGGGCGCTATCCTTTAACAAGGGATGGCGCTTTATTTCCTTTCCGCTGTTTTATTGGCGGGTGTTTAGTTTCGGAGGAAAATATTGGACCCTAATCAGGTGGGCATAAAAGAAGATCAAAAAATACGCGAAGAAGATCAACTTCTCCTTCAAGAGGATCAACTCAACGCCGAAGAGGATCAACTAACATAAAAAGAAGATCAAATCACCATAAAAGAAGAGCAAAACAAAGAGGGAGCGTTATTCAAATCTATCATAGAAATGATGGATGATAAGTTGGTTATTTCTTTAAAGGAGGACTATTATAAGTCTCTCCCTCAAAAAATCAGCCTGTTGCCCCCCCTCCATGGACAGCGTTTCCGATGCTTTAGTCTTCTAAAATTGCATCGAACGCTTCCGATACATTGTCGAATTCTTCATCAGATTCAATGGCTGATAAATCCCCCTCATTGTCTATCTTTAAGAAAAAGACGTCTATATCGTCTTCGTTTTCCTCCTGTAAGTCTTCTGCAAAGCTGACGGCTACATAGTCCGTGTTTTTTAAGGTTACCTTTGCCAAAACTTCAACCGTTTGATCCTCATTTGTTTCATCACTTATAGTGAATGTTTCCCCCACTTTGATTTCTTCCATTATCATCTCGGCCCCTTTCTTGTAGTTTCTGTCTTTATTCTTCCTAGAAGATCAAGTTTTATGTGCTGAGAAGGTGAAACCTGTTTTGCGTTTTTGCGTAGTTAGAGTAACGATATTTTAAGGGGGGATATTAATGGGGGAGTCCATTTATTTTAAAGATAACTTTTTCTCTGCCGGTACGACGGAGATTTTTAATGAAGACCATGAACAGATTGGATTACTGGATTTAAAGAGCGCTTTTTCTTCTGGAGTGGATGTCATGGATAAAGAAGGGCTTATTGTTATAAAAGGTTCATTTCTTTTCTGTTGAGAGGGTTGGTAGTGAAAAATCAATATGAAGAAGTCGGAAAACGAAAGCAAAGCTGGCTTTTTTCTCTAAAATTCCTATCAGGGTATGTATGAAATTAGATCAGAAGCCTTCTCCAAGGACTATGATATCCTCGATGATGAAAATGAAAATTTAACTGCTACATTTAAAAAGGTCAGCGGATTTTTCCAGTCACCTGCTTATGAATTGCGTAACCACTCGTCGGAGTTGTCAAATGAGGAATTCATTGCCGTTGTAACGGGAGCCAACATGATTACGAAACGTAATAACTCTGCCGGGGCGAGTGGTGGAGCAGCTGCCGGCTAATGTTTAAGAGGAAAGATGAAAAAACAAAAGTTCCATTTGTATGTAATGCGAATAAAAATATACTATGCATTAGAAAATTACTATTCACCGATCAGGCGCTAACACTAAGGGGTTAGTGTCTTTTTTATAGGGATGCAATGGGTCCCTGCAATCGTTTGATTTAGATGAAAGAAAAAGATTGACTAGTAAAATTGAATTATGATATTATGGAAAATTTGATAAAAATAGTATTTGTGTTAAACTTAAGAAGGTTACCATATATGGAGGTGGACGATTTGTTTCAAGTAGGCGATAGTATTGTTTATCCAATGCACGGAGCAGGTATCATTAAAGCCATTGAAGAAAAGGAAGTCTCAGGGAAAAAACAACAGTATTACGTTATAAAAATGTTAATCAGTAATATGCAAATCATGATTCCTGCTGGTAAAATATTGAGTTCGAGTGTACGCCCGGTTACGGACATCCTTGCATTAAAACACATCGCACACATTTTTCAGCATGGAGAATCAGATAGATTACTGCCGTGGAAACAAAGGTATAAAGTGAACACAGACAAAATAAAAACGGGTAAAATGCAAGAAGGTGCAGAAGTTGTACGTGACTTAATGCGTATGAAGAAAGAGAAGGTACTTAATACAAGCGAGAAAAAAATGTTGGATAACGCACATGAATTTTTAATTAGTGAACTGAGATTAATGAAAGGGATCACGGAAAATCAAATAAAGAGTTTTTGCTAAGGCTAATGATTCGTAATCTATTTCATCTCCAAAAAACTCCCTTGATTTTTTGGGAGTAGGATTAATAATAAAAAAATCTTTTCAAAGATTCAACCTCTTCAACTCACTTTGAGAGCATTAACCTCTTTTTATCATCTTAATTACTTCAATTCTTTTTATGAACGTTTGAAGTTTCATCAAATAACTCGATAAGATAGTCACATATTTTTTTAGTGAAAAGAAGACCCCTGTGTGACAATGTGTAAACATTCTAACTCGCCATTCGGCGAGTTTTTTTTGGTTGGTAATACCAACCATTTGGTTTTGCACAAAAGTCTGTGAATGATTTGGTCTTTTGATTCCAGGGGGCTTGGCATATAGTTAGACTAAGGCCGATAAATTAAGTTTTGCCCAAGGGGGGAAAACAATGAGTTTGGATAAGCGCAGTACTGCCATGTTAACTCAAATTGTTCATAGTGAGCTATATATTCCAGTGGAAAAACTTGCCGAGCAATTCAATGTTTCGAGAAGGACGGTCTATAACGACTTGGATAAGATCAATTTTTGGTTGAAGGAAAACAAAATAAGTGAAATACAGCAAATAAGAGCTGCGGGTTTGTACTTGGAAAAGCAGGCGAAACGGGAAATCATGCGCAAGCTGCTCGTGTTCCCGGTTTATTATTATGAGCTGTCGCCTGAAGAAAGAAAGGCGTGGCTGGTCACTTACTTTCTGGCCAGTGCCAAGCCTCTGTTTCTAAAAGATTTGATAGCGATTACCAGAGTTAGCAGGAACACAGTCCTGGAGGATTTGAAAAGTTTGCGGGAAGAACTCGATAGCTATCGACTGAAGCTTACTTCCCGGAGGAAGCTCGGGTATCAGGTTGTCGGCAAGGAGACCGATATCAGGAGAGCGCTGATCAACTATATTGCCATGATCAAACCGCAGCAAGGCTGGTATTCTTTGATTCATGACCAGGCTTTTGAAGCGGATAAAGAAGAAGACAGCAACTATATGATTTTTGACCAGACGGAATTAAAACGAATTTATCGCGAATTGAGCCGGTGTGAGCAGCGTTTGGGTATTCAGTTCACGGATGAAGTCCTCAATATTCTTGTCATTCGTTTTTACTTGTTTTTGCAGCGGATCAAGCAAAAGCAATACGTGGATATCGATCCGGTAGAACAGACTGTCATCGAACAAACCGGTGAATGGAACGCGGCAAAAGACTTTATAACCGAAGTGGAGAACACATGGCATGCAGAGATACCAGCAACAGAAGGATATTACTTTGCCAAGCATTTATTGGGTTCGAAAGTGAACTATTACCCAAGTCTCGAGGATGAAAACGAGGAAATTATCGGATTGCGTGAAGTAGTTAAAGAGATGATCGAGGATTTCCAACTGGTTGCAGTGGTTTCTTTTACAGATCGGACAGGGATGGAGACCAACTTACTTTTACACTTAAAGCCTGCGTATTACCGAATCAAGTATGGCATAGATATGGGGGAATTGGCTTTTGACTCAGTGGAAGACAACTTCCCGGAAATCTATCAATTAACCAAAAAGGTCATCTATCATTTCGAGCGTTTTGTCGGGAAAAAAATCAACCAAAGCGAGATTGCCTATATTGCGATTCATTTTAGCGGATGGCTGCATAAAGAAGGACTGTCCATCCAGACACGCAGAAAAATGCTGATTGTTTGCACCAATGGTCTCGGGACTTCTCGTTTACTACAGAGTCAGCTCGAAGGGTTGTTTTCTGAAGTGGATATTACCGGTATTGCTTCGTTACGTGAATATCGCGAGATGGAACTAGCAGTTGATTTTATCGTCTCGACGGTACCCTTGCCGGATCGAGGAGTCCCTGTTTGCTTAGTCAATCCACTGCTCGATAACCATGACAAGGAAACCCTCCTAAAGCAGGTAAATGCGTTGTTCACAGATAATAACGGTTATCAACCATACTCGGTAGATACCCTTATGGACATTGTGAAACGTTATGCAGAAATAAGGGAAGTAGGGCAGCTAAAGCAGGAATTGCGGAAGTATCTTTACCATCCCGCTGTGACAGCTGAAGCCAGATTGAAACCTGCTTTGACGGAGTTAATCAACGAGGATCATATTCTGTTTGCAGCGAACGTGGGGAGCTGGCAACAAGCAGTCGAATTGGCAGCCAGCCCACTTTTGGAAAAGGGGCACATCACAGCAGGTTATATCGATTCGATGGTAGACAATATTGAGAAGCAAGGTCCGTATGTTGTGATTTCTCCTTTTATCGCGATGCCTCATGGTCGTGCGGAAGACGGTGTCAATCAGTTGGGAATCAGTTTATTGCATGTGCGGCAACCAGTAGAGATGCTGGGCAAAAAAGTCAGAATCTTCATAGTTTTGGCTCCGGAAAATAACGAAAAGCATCTAAAAGCTTTGGCTCAGTTAACCAATATGTTTTCCCATGACAAACGTGCAATACTGGATGCAAAAAACAAGGAGCAAATCTGCAAAATCATTACAACCTACTCATCAAGATAAGGAGTTTGATCATGAAATTTTTAGAAGAGGGATTAGTGAAAGTCGGGGCAAAAGCTGCGGATGCTGAAGATGCCATTAAACAGGCGGGGGTTTTACTGGCAGATGCGGAGACGGTGGAGGACGTGTATATCGATGCGATGGTGCAGTCTTTTCAAGAAAATGGACCATATTTCGTCCTTGCGCCACACATAGCCATTCCCCATGCAAGGCCAGAAGACGGGGTGAAGGAAGCATCTGTCTCCCTGTTGCAGTTGAAGGATCCGATCACATTTGGACATTCTTCCAATGACCCTGTCCAATTGATTTTCGGACTTGGGGCTTCATCAAGTGAAGAACATGTCGATTTATTAAAGAAGCTGACGGTGCTTCTCAACAAGGAAGAAAACGTTAACCAGTTAAGAACGGCAGCAAGTTACCGCGATATAAAAACAATCATTGAAACGGGGGAAGGCAAATGATTAAAGTACTATCAGTTTGCGGACTAGGACAGGGAACAAGCTTGATTTTGAAGATGAATGTGGAGCAGGCACTCAGTGAGAAAGGAATCCGGGCTGATGTCGAACATATGGATGTATCTTCGGCATCAAGCATGAGCGCCGATTATATTATCACAAGCAATGAACTGGCAGAAGGATTGGAAGGACATAGTGCCAAGCTGATCATCGTTAATAACTACTTTGATATGGATGAGATCAACCAGGCGATTGACGAGCATATAGCCAAGGCATAAAAGCTTAAAAAACAAAATAGCAAGCAGACGAAGGGGGAAACAAGGTGGAAGTCATTTATTGGATAGCCGACAACGTCTTTGGAACACCTGCGATTTTATTAGGGTTTATCGTGCTGGTCGGTTTACTGTTACAGGATAAGACAGCAAGTCAGCGGGTAAGCGGAACGTTCAAAGCAATTATCGGATTTTTGATCATCAGTGCCGGTTCTGACATCATCGTCAGCGCCTTGACGGTATTTGAACCGCTATGGAAAGAAGTTTTTAATTTATCGGAACAGCCACTTGGTGAATTTATGGGCCAGAATGCCTTTAACGCCGAGTACGGCAGCGCCGTAACGCTGGCCATGACGATTGGTTTTCTGATCAACGTTTTACTGGCAAGGTTTACTAAATTAAAATACATTTACTTAACCGGTCATATGATGTTTTGGACGACGACCATTTTTGCCGGGATTGTCGTGCATACGGTCGGAGATGTTTCCTTTGGTAAACTGGTTATGTTCCTTGCTGTTATCATGGGGATTTATTGGACGGTACAGCCAGCTTTGACACAGCCGTTTATGAGAAAAATCACGGGAAACGACAACATCGCTTTAGGTCATACGTCCGCATCTGTTGCTTTGCTTGGAGCACTGGCAGGTAAGGTGCTCGGTAACAAAGACAATGATTCGGAAAAAATCAAACTTCCAAAAGGTTTGGAATTTCTTCGGGATTCGAATGTCATCACAGCTTTGACCATGGGCTTGCTATTCCTGGTCGGTGCGGTCATTATTTCCTTTAAGGACACACCAGGCGCAGAAGAACTTGTAGCAAGTGCAGGCAGTCAAAATTTCGTTATTTATGCCATCGTACAGTCGTTTACGTTCACTGCCGGTATCGCAGTTGTTTTAATGGGGGTCCGTATGTTTATCGGGGAAATGGTTCCAGCCTTTAAAGGAATCGCGACTAAAATAGTGCCGGGGGCGAAACCAGCGCTGGACAGTCCGGTTGTCTTCCCTTATGCACCGAACGCCGTTATTCTTGGATTCTTAGGATCATTCGCCGGAGCCTTGCTATGGCTGTTTGTACTTGGAAACACAGTGGGATACATTTTTGTCCCGACCATGATCGTCTTGTTTTTCCATTCAGCGACTGCAGGTGTGTTTGGTAATGTAACTGGTGGTGTCCGCGGTGCTTTGATGGCCGGATTTATCACCTCCACGGTCGTCGCCTGGGGACAATATATCACGGTGAAAATGCTTTTGGCAGATACAATACCGGATACAGCTATGTGGGCTGCCGATTCTGACATGTTCATACTTGGTCCAATCATCCGGTTTCTTGCGCAATTACTGTTCTAACGAAAATACAAAGGAGAAAAAGGGCAGCAGTCTTGCCCTTTTTCCACTTACTCTGGAGGGGATAAAATGAGTTTTGTACGTACCTTTGCGGGGGATGTTTCTCCTGATCAATTGGGTTTTACCTATTCACATGAGCACATTGTCTGCCGTCCGCCTTACTGGGTGGAACAGGGGGCGGATGATCTTTTGTTGGACGACAAGGAAAAATCGCAATTCGATGTGTTGGATTTTAAAAAGCACGGCGGCCGAACGATTGTCGATGCCACCGCAGTGGATTATGGCAGGGATGTAGACGCCGTACAGCAAATATCCGAAGAGACCGGGATCACCATCATCGGAACAGCCGGTTTTAACAAAAGCTTTTTATGGGATGCACCAATGCGGGACAATTTGAAAAAACTTGTCGGTGACTACGAAACTTATCATCAATGGATTAAAGATAAAACGGTTAATCAGCTTGCAGATTTCGTCATTCAGGAAGTGGAACAAGGATTGGAAGGGACAAAATGGAGAGGCGGGCAGGTGAAGTTTGGAACGGGTTATAACCGGATCACTCCATTAGAGGAAAAAACTTTGCGGGCGGTTGCGAGGGCACATCATGAAACGAAAGCCCCGATTCACACACACACGGAAGCAGGCACAATGGTACTCGAACAAATCGAACTGCTTAAGGAAGAAGGAATTAACCTGGAATATGTCAGCTTCGGGCATATGGATCGCAATCCGGACCCTTTTTATCACGAACAAGTGGCGAAAACTGGTGCGTTTCTTTCGTTTGATGGTATTTCCAAAATTAAATATGCACCAGAAAGCACCCGGATCCACTGTATTTTGGAACTGGTCCGCAAAGGCTATGAGGACCAAATTTTAGTCAGCGGAGACACTGCCAGAAAGTCTTATTATAAACACTATGATTACGGACTTGGATTGGAAAATATCATCGCCAAGTGGGTTCCCCGCTTCAAAACAGAGGCAGACAGTCTCGGATTTGACGGAGAGAAACTGATCACCAAATTTTTCGTGGAAAATCCCGCACGGTGTTTCACATTCAAAAACTAGAGAAGGGGTGCTGTTGTGAAGTTTCAATATCAAAACTCCTATAACATTAAAGAAGAAATCGAGCGTTCCAAAATTGCGATTCTTCCGGTTGGAGCAGTGGAAGCGCATGGTCCGCATTTGCCGCTCGGAACCGATAACTTTTTGGCTGAACGGCTGTCGGACAAGCTTGCTGAAGTGGTAAATGGCTTGGTTTTGCCAACGTTGCCGTATGGACAAGTATGGAGTCTGCGTCAATTTCCTGGTAGCATCACCGTCAGCAATCGTTCCCTGATCAGCTATATTAACGATATCGGCGAAAGCCTTTATCGACAGGGTATTAAGGTCTTTGCCATGGTGAACGGCCATTTGGGCAATGGAACAGCTTTGAAAGAAGCTGCTCGTGAATTGTATGAAACATGCCCGAAAATGAAAGTGTTGTATTTATTTTATCCGGGCATGAATAAGGCGGCAGAAGAAGTGAGGGAAACACCGTCCTCCCATGGCACCTATTTCCATGCCTGTGAAATAGAGACTTCCTATATGTTGTATCTTGCCCCGGAACTGGTAGAAATGGAGAAGGCGATCAATGATATTCCTGATATTCCGTTGAGTGCAGATGTCACGCCTACCCCTTGGGAGGAATTCACGGAAACCGCTGTATTAGGGGATGCCACCCTGGCGACAGAGGATAAGGGGATTTATATAATTGATATCGCCTTAAAAAACATGGTTCAATTAATAGAAGCGGCTAAACAGGAGACAGAACAAAACTAGGGAGGGTTTGGATGTTAGCCAATTACTTTGAAAAGGTTCATTCTCTGTTACAAGTAATCGAAGAAAAAGAGTTTACAGCTTTGCGCGAGGCTGCTGAAAAAATTTCTGCCTCGCTGCAGAACGATGGAGTGATCCACTTGTTTGGGTGTGGCCATTCGCATATTTTGACGGAAGAGGTTTATTATCGTGCAGGTGGACTAGTCCCCGTGCATCCGATCCTTCATGAACCGTTGATGCTGCACGAAGGAGCAGTCCGTTCTTCTACGTTGGAAAGAAAGAATGACTATGCAGCAAAGTTCATGGAGGAGCAGGACATCCGCCAAGGAGATATCATGGTGGTGTTGTCTACCTCTGGACGCAATCCGGTACCCGTTGACGTTGCGGGGATTGCCAAAGAGAAAGGCGCCTTTGTCATCGGAATCACCTCGATACAGTATTCACAAAGCCAGCCATCACGCCATACAAGTGGCAAGCATTTGTTTGATGCGGTGGATTTTGTGATTGATAATCATGCTCCGGTTGGAGATGCACTGCTTAGCCACCCGGAGGTACAAGTGAATTTCGCACCGAGCTCAACGGTGATTGGAGCTGCTATTATTAATGGATTATTTGCGGAAGCTATTAAACGGATGTCGGAGGATGGCTTTCAGCCGCCTGTCTTTTTAAGCGGTAACATAGAAGGCGCTGATGAGCATAACCAGCAGTTGATTGAAAAATACTCGGATCGGGTAACGTTATAGATAGGGAAAAGGTAACCGCAGAGCCTCGGTTACCTTTTCTTGTTTCCGCTTTTGTCTTATAGTGGGGATAGATGGTTAGGAGGGATTATGTATGGGACTCGTTGCTATTATTACCTATGTAATATCGTTGTTTATTCTCTATGTTGTCATTGAAACAGCGGTGAAAAACGGAATCAACAAATCAAATGTCGGTCGCCATTTCGATATGGACCGCCTAGAAGAACCAGAGGACACAAAGAAATCTTTGTTTGATACGGATTTGGATAAGGATTGAAAAAGCGAAGAACGGATTCATTATTTCATTGACAATACCTGTTCATTATGTGTTAAGATAACGATACAAAATAGAATAAGTTGTTTGTCCACTAGGGGTACCTTGAAATAGATGATGGCATCTATGGAAGAAAGGTTGAGATTAAAGTGAAACTTTAAGACCCTTGGAACCTGATCTGGTTGATACCAGCGGAGGGAAGTGGAGTAGCGGATACATATAGACTTGTGTGCTTCATGATATATCCAATACAACCACTTTCTTTGCGCTGGTAAAGAAAGTGGTTTTTTTGTGCAAAAAAAAATTTTATTAATAGGAGGAAGGACTTAATCATGAGTAAAGGGTTGAAATTGACAGATTTGTTGGTAACGATTATTGTCGCAATTATTTTCGGGATCATTTATAAATTATGGGGACCTTTATATGGGGTGCTCTCCACCTTTGGTCTCCAAGTAGAACAGCTGATTTATGGTATGTGGTTTATTGCAGCCATAGTTGCGTTTCTGATTATTCGAAAACCAGGTGTAGCTTTGCTTGCTGAGGTGGCGGCTGCTCATGGTGAATTTATTTTTGGTGGGGAATGGGGAATATCCACCCTATTATTTGGTATTGGCCAGGGATTAGCTGCGGAACTAATCTTTGCTGTCTTTCGTTACAAGCGTTACGACTTGTTCGTTGTATGTCTAGCAGGTATTGCCTCAGGATTTGCTTCGCTTGGTATTGATTATTTTTACGGTTATATCAATGATTTGGCGCTATGGAATTTCTTGTTGATGGTCGGCTTCCGATTACTCAGTTCCGTTATTATCGCTGGTATGGTCGGTTACACAATTGTCCAAGCGTTGGAAAAAACAGGGGTTACCAGCTTGGTTCGCCAAGCCTCAATAGAAGATTATAAGGCCTTGGAGTAGAAAGGTGGATGGCCATGACTACTGTTTCCAGTGTGAAAAACTTGCGTTTGAAGTTTCCAGGGAATGATTCTATGCTGTTAAAAGATTTTTCGATTTCTTTTGAACAGGGAGAAAAAGTACTGTTGTTAGGCCCATCCGGTGCTGGTAAATCTACGCTTTTGCAAGTACTCGCTGGATTGATTCCCAAATCCATTGATGTACCGGTAAAAGCAGATCAATGGACGATACCGGAAAGCTGGGGTTTTTTATTTCAAGATCCAGATACACAATTTTGTATGCCTTATGTAGATGAGGAAATTGCGTTCGTTCTTGAAAACTTAAAAATCCCGCAAGCCCAGATGAATGATCAAATACATTATTATTTACATCAAGTCGGCCTGAAACTTGATTCGATTCATACTAATATCCAAACACTTTCTGGTGGGATGAAGCAGCGATTAGCAATTGCTTCGATACTGGCTCTTCAGCCGGAAGTGCTATTTTTAGACGAACCAACCGCGTTGCTTGACCCGGATGGAACCAGCCAGGTTTGGAAAACAATTAAGGATATAGGAACAGATAAAACGGTGATCATTGTAGAGCACAAAATAGATGAAGTGGTTGATTATGTTGATCGTGTCGTTCTTTTTAATGCGCAAGGTGAACTCCTTGGGGATGGTCCAAAGGATGTTATTTTTCAACAGTATAAACAGACTCTTTACAAACAAGGGATATGGTACTCAGGGATATGGGACGATTATCTGCAAGGCAGTCGCCCCAGCAAGCCGGATATCTCTAATATCAGGAAAATACCAGTCCTTTCATTGAATCAATTTTCCGGGTTCAGGGGCAAGAACAAAAGAGTCGAAGTAGATCATGCCGACATTTATTCCGGTGAATGGATAGCGGTATTGGGTGAAAATGGAGCTGGAAAAACGACCCTGCTTCAATCCTTGATGGATTTAATAAAAACGAGCGGCTCCTATCATGTCTTTGGAAAGAATACAAAGAAAATAAAACGTCTTTCCGATTTTGTGTCATTTGTTTTCCAGAATCCCGAATTACAATTTGTAACGAATTCCGTTTACGACGAGTTAGCTTATACATTGCGGATACTAGGTTGGGATGCAGGAAAGATTGATCACCGGGTTTACCATTTGCTGCAGTTATTTCATTTAGATACTTATAAAACCCAACATCCTTATCAACTTTCCATGGGGCAAAAGCGAAGATTGAGTGTCGCAGTAGCACTAGCCCAAAACCAGCCGATTTTGCTTTTGGATGAGCCTACGTTTGGTCAAGATGCAGTCAACACATTTGCAATATTGGAAGAGTTAGAGCGGTTACGAAGAGAAGGTACTACTATCGTGATGGCAACCCATGACGGGCAAATTGTAAGGAATTTTGCCAGTAGATGCTGGTATATAGAAAATGGCAGGATGACGAAAGATGTTGCTGCACAAGAATATACCGACATTTATCCTTCCTATGTCTTGTAATAAGGAGAGAGAATAAATGCTATGGGAATTTTCCTATAAAGAAACCTGGCTTCATAAAATCAATCCAAGTTTTAAACTGGTGTTAGTTTTCCTGCTTTGTATCCAGGTACTCTTTATCCATAATCTAAATTTTATCATTAATTATATGTTGGCTGTACTAGTACTTTATCTATGCTTTACAGGACATCCATGTAAGCGGCTGTTACTTATTTCTGTTCCATTTATCATCCTGTTTTTGACTTCTTCCACCTCGATGATTTTTTTCGGAAAAGGGGAGGAAACGTGGTTTGAGTGGGGTTTGGTTCATATTACGGAAGAAAGCTTTTTTAGAGGGCTCCATATCGGTGTACGTGGACTTATATTTGCCGTGTTGGGGGTAGTTTTTGCGCTGACAACGAGACCGGTGTATTTGTTTTATTCCTTGATGCAGCAACTGAAGTTAAGGCCGAAATATGCATACAGTTTTATGGCAGCAGTTCAGTTGATCCCTATCATGGTTGAAGAGATGCAAAATCGGCGACATGCATTGAAAGTACGGGGATTACAATACGGGACCGGGTTTGGGGGTTTTATTGAAAAATTCCGTCTTTACTCGATTCCGCTGCTTTCTCAAAGTATTCGAAGGGCCCATCGTCTTGCGGTGGCCATGGAGGCAAAAAGTTTTCAGGGATCAGCGAACCGGACTTTTTATTACAAAATGGGGTTCTCCTGGTTAGATACCATATTCCTGTTATACTTCATCATATTCATCTCTGCATCTTATCTGTTGGCGATATACTTCCCTTATTTTCCTGCTGCAGATGTTCGTTTTAACTAAAGTCAAGTGGATCTTCAGCTCGCGCTCATCCCGCTGGAGTCTGTGTACCTTGCCTCCGTTAGATAGAAATAATTTTTCTTCTGGTGTGTTTTTTGTTATGCCTATTTCCGTAGCGATGAGAAGCACACATCAAACGACAGGATAAAACGAGAATATACAACTAAAAACCGAGCGAATTCATAAGCATTTAGAATTCGTTCGGTTTTTTCTTCAGTGGCCATGCTTTTGTCCCGGCTTTTACTGTGCCGCTAAAATTGTCGTCATATCATTCTTGATTTTTTTGGGTATTCCCAGCACTAGGGGAGTGCTTTTTGATAGCTCACCTTAGCTTTTGTAAACCATACATCAAACATAACAAAAAAACGTCCCATATCGCGGGACGTCTTTATAATTGTCTATTATCTTTCGAAATCTGCTAGAAACATAGAATCTTGACGTTAGTTTTAGAACTTCTGCCCGCCGGTAAGATTCGAGCCTTCGATAAAGTAGCGTTGAAAATAAAAGAACAATAGAATGATCGGCAAAAGAACGGTGGTAGACATCGCCATTAAGTAGTTCCACTGGGTGGAAACCGTTCCTTTAAATGTTTGCAGTCCAATTTGCAGGGTGTACAGATTTTCATCATTCAGGTAGAGCAGCGGACCAAGCAAATCATTCCAGGAGCCATTGAAGGAGAAAATGGCTACGGTAATTAACGCTGGTTTAATTTGTGGCAGCATGATCCTCCACCAAATTTGAAAATGGTTGGCGCCATCCATTTTTGCTGCTTCCACCATATCTTTCGGGATGGTCCGCATGAATTGCCTGATCAGGAAAATAAAAAATGCGCTGCCCAGAAAAGACGGCACGATCAGTGGAAGGTATGTGTTTACCCAGCCGATTTTAGCGAAAATGATATACTGCGGAACCAATGTGACAAAGCCGGGGATCAGCATTGTTGCCATGACGATACCAAACAACAAATTCTTCCCCTTGAATTTTATGACGGCAAAGCCATAAGCAATAAACGCATTGGCAAATACACTGCCTATCGTTGAAAGACCCGAGATAAGCAGGGTATTCAATGTCCAGCGGGTAAAAGGGGCTGTCTGCCATGCTTCCAGATAGTTACTGAACCGGAAACTGTCCGGCCAAAAGCTTGGCGGGTACTGGGCGATTTCCTGTGGTGTTTTCAAAGAAGTCGCGATCATCCACCATACTGGAGACAGGATAATCAGGCTGCCGCCGATTAAAATCAGATAGATCAACGTTTTCTTGGTTATCCGTTTTTTCTTGCTGCCAATCATGGAATTGCTCACTTTTGATCCCCGCTTTCATAGTAAACCCACTTCTTACTCAATTTGAAATGAAGGAAGGTCAGAATCATGACAATGATAAATAGCACCCAGGCCATTGCTGACGCATATCCCATATTGAAAATTTCAAATGCGTTGTTCCACATATGAAGATTGTAGAATAACAAGGAATTGGAAGGACCGCCTTCGCCGCTGTCGGTCATGACATAAGCTTCCTGGAAAATTTGAAAGGCACCGATTGTCGATGTCACCATATCGAAGAAAATGATCGGTGTAATCATGGGTAGTGTAATATGGAAAAACTTGCGGATTGATCCGGCTCCATCCAATTCTGCGGCCTCATACATCGCTTTTGGCACGCCTTGCATGACTGCCAGATAAAGCAGCATGCCGCCGCCAACACTCCACATTTTCATCATGACGAGCGCTGGTTTGGTCCATTCCGGTTCAAACAACCAGGCAGGTCCATCAATGCCAAACCAGGCAAGGACTGTATTGACCAGACCTGTAGATGGGCTGAGTAGCTGCATCCACAAAAAGTAGACGGCGACTCCAGATAAAACAGCGGGTAAATAATAAATCGTACGAAAAATTTTAATGCCCTTCATTTTTTGGTTAAGCAGCATGGCAACAATGACAGCGCCGGCCGTGGTCAATGGAACAGAGAATACCACAAAATAGACGGTATTATACAGGGAGGTCCAAAATAATGGATCCATGGTAAACATCCGCTTGTAATTGTCGAAGCCGGTAAAATTCATCTGGGAGGTAACATTATAATCGGTGAAACTGGTTACTAATGAGAACAGCAGGGGGCCAAGAGTAAGCCCGAGAAAACCGATAATCCAGGGAGCAATAAAGATATAGCCCCAAATATTTTCTTTCAGCGACAATTTGCTGATCTTCGGTTTTCTTCCCGAGATATTGCGGCTCTTGCTTTTATGTACCGATTTTTGCTGTGTAGTACTGATTGCAACATTATGCTCTTTTATTCCACTCAACTTTCTCGCCTCCATACCTGTGAAGTGATGAATCATATGCCATTCTTGATGAAATCTCCGGGAAGGAGCTATTACAGAAAGATGAACGGAAAAGCGGTGCCGCTGCCGCTTTTCCTAATGTTCAAGCTATTGCTCGGAATTTTCTACATCTTTTTGTGCTTGATCGAGTGCTTCCTCAACGGAAATTTTTCCATTGAGCGCATCGTCGATAAGCGGATTGACCAGATTTTCGTATTCCGGATACTCTGGTGGAGTAATCGACAAGTACGTGTATTCCAGGCTTTCCATCGATTTTTGGAAAATCTCGGCCCCTTTGCCATCCAGGTTCTCCGTGATTTGTTTTGTAGCTTCTTTATTGGCAATGTTGTCGAAGTTATTTTCACCCCAGTAGGTTTGTGCTTCGACATCCGTTAAGTATTTAATGAATTTCATGGAAGCTTCCGGGTTTTTGGCGCCTTTCGGTATTTCCATGACAAATCCTCCGCCAGTACTCCATGGTTTTGTATCTTCGTTATAAGCAGGCATCGTCGCTACCCCGTAATCCAGGTCGCCGCCGAACTCCTCTAGTTGCTTATAGAACGTACCGATTTCTGCCCACATCGCAACCTTTCCGGATATAAACGGATCCTGCTGTTCATTGCCGAATTCCGCTTTCATATTTTGGACGGCCTCAGAACCAAGTTCCTGTTTCCAATCGTACATCCATTGGATGGCTTCTTTTTTAGCAGGGGTGTTGATGGTCGGTTCTCCGCCTTCCATCAAGCCTTTTCCGTCGTCGGCATTAATCATCCAATCATGGGTGGTGAAGTTTCCCCAGTTCGGGTAATAACCGACTTGTTCGTATCCGCCGTCAGCATTTTTGACGGTGAGTTTGTCGGAGTATTCTTTGAGTTCTTCCCAAGTGCGGGGTGGTTTTTCCGGATCAAGTCCTGCTTCACGAAAAGCATCCTTGTTATAAAAAAGCATTCTAGTATCAGTAGTGAAAGGCAGGGCATATGCTTTGTCCTTGTATGTCACGGCATCCCATAGATGCGGATAGAAACTGTCTTTTAAATCGTCATCGACCCATTTACTCATATCCTCTACCTGGTTGTTAGAGGCTCTGATTTTTACCGTTCTGATATCATTGACAATAACATCAGGCGGATCCCCTGCAGCAATCGCTGCCAGGTTTTTCGTCCAAATATCTCCCCACGGTACATATGTATGTTTGACTACTATTTCATCCTGGGAATTGTTGAAGTCCTCAATCAGTTTTTCGATCATCGGGCGCCTTGTCTCCGATCCCCAAAATGTCCAAAAATCAAGCTCTACTTTTCCTTCTGCGTTTGTATTGTCAGCGCTTCCGGAGCTGCAGGCAGACAGCACAGCCAGCAAGCCGGCACAAACAATCAACAGCCACTTTTTCATCTGTTGTCCTCTCCCTTTTTTGTTTCGATATAGTAGAAGTGTTTCTTATATAGAACGCTTCTCGAAGTTACTTAGAAGTTCCCCTTCTTCTTCTTCTTCAAACTACTTCTTCAAAGAAAAAGCACAGTTTATGTAAAATAGTGCCGAAGTCTTGGTGAGAATAGGAGAGAATTATGATTTAATAGGGGAAACAAAGTTATCCTACTAAAAGTAAAAACAGGGGGTATCCATGAGAAACCGATTGCAAGTCTCACTCCATATCAAAATTCTGGGTTTGGTAGGAACCCTTCTATTACTTGTCATTAGTCTGATTACCTTTATGGTAGGCTATATGGAATCCCGGGAAGATGTAGCCAATGCGGAAAGCTTGGCTTTGCAAACGGCTAAAACGATTTCGTACATGCCTGGTGTTCAGGATGCCTTCCGCTCTGGAGCTACTTTGGAAGAAATGAAGCAGTTGACAGAACAAATCAGAGAAGAGGCCGGTGCATCGATTATTACTATAATGGATCGTACAGGACGGGTTATAGGGACGGCAAAGGATGAAACAGTTGCTATCGAGGAAAATGTAACCGCTTCCGAAAAAGATTTATATCAGGCGATTGTTTTCGGGAGCAGTTACGTTTTTGAAACAGGAAATGAAGAAGGCGAGGTCTTAAAGGGAGTTGCACCGGTTACAATCGATTACGACGATTATAAAAAGGTTGAGGGCGTTGTCACGGTGGATTTTCCAATGAAAGCGATCCACAACGAGATTTTGTCCGATATTTCTAAAATTGTACTTGCTGCCGGATTGGTTTTTCTGCTGGGTATTGCCGGAAGCTTTCTGTTGGCCAAAAGCATCCGTAAAGATACATTGGGATTGGAGCCGTTTGAGATTTCGGCTTTATATAGAGAGCGGGAAGCCGTCTTGCAGTCTGTCAAAGAAGGCATTGTTGCGATAGATCATCAAGGAGTAATTACAACGATGAATGTGGCTGCGAAAGATTTGCTGGATATTCGAAGAGAAGAGGTAATTGAAAAGAACATCATGGATGTTATCCCTTCTCAGGAATTAATCAAGAGGATCCAGTCACTGAAAAAAACGATCAATAAGGAACTGGAATACAAGGATAAAATCATCATTGTTAATACAAGACCATTAATGGAGAATGGACGAAAGACGGGAACTGTTGCAAGCTTCCGAGATAAAACTGAGATAAAAAAGATGGTGGATGCTCTTTCAGAGGTCAGGCAGTATTCCGAGGATCTCCGTGCCCAGGCACATGAATTTACAGGTAAGCTACATGCTATTCTAGGATTTATCCAACTGGGTAAAAGGCAGGAAGCGATTGAATTGATTCAGAATGAGGCGAATTTACAGGAACAGGTCTCAGAAATGTTTTTTTCACAGATTCGCGATGAAAAAGTACAGGCTATATTATTGGGTAAATTTGCAAAGGCATCCGAAAAAAAGATTAGCTTTAAAGTAGAAGAGGGAAGTTCACTAGCCCCTCTGCCAGAGCATATTCCATTATCACCGTTGATTGTGATATTGGGAAATCTTATCAACAATGCATTTGATGCAGTGAGGGAGTGTGATTCTCCAGAGGTTTCATTCTTTGTCACTGATTTAGGAAATGATATTATATTTGAAATAGCTGACAACGGAACTGGATTGGACAAAGGGGCTGAACACCAAATATTTGATCGAGGTTATTCAAGAAAGGGCACAAACAGGGGGGATGGTCTGGCAAATGTGAAAGAGGAGGTTTATTCACAAAATGGAGCGATTGAAGTAAATAGCAGTCCTGGTATGGGTACAGTATTTACGGTGGTTATTCCGAAGCTAATTCATGAAAATAACAAGAGGGTAGGGGGATGAAGGATGTTACAGGTGATCATTGCGGAGGATGATTTTCGGGTAGCACAAATCCATGAAGCATTTCTGGAAAAAGTACCGGGCATGAAACTGGTCGGTAAAGCTGTTAATGCCAAGGAAACGTTGCAACTACTCAGTGAGTATGCTGTCGACTTGATTCTACTGGATGTTTACATGCCAGATCAGTTAGGAACAGACTTACTTCATCGTATACGGGAAAGCTATCCGATGATAGACATCATGATGATTACGGCTGCAACAGACAAAGCATATTTGGAAAAATCGTTAAGCTATGGGGTACAGGATTATTTGATCAAACCGGTAACAATGGAACAATTTCAACAATCGATGCAAAAATATAAAAAGAAAAAAGAAATAATCCAATCGACAAAGGAAGTCGATGAAGAACTACTGCAGGAAGTGTTTGGTTCCAAAAACGAGCAAAAAAGTACGGCCACCCTCCCAACCGGCATCGATTATCGTACGCTGGAAAAGGTAAAAGAAATACTTTCCATCGAACAAAACGGGATCACTTCCGAGCAGGCAGCTGAAAAGATTGGTGCTTCACGGACAACTGCAAGAAGGTATTTGGAATATTTAGTGGGCAAAAATGAAGCAGTTGTTGAACAAATGTATGGAATTGTCGGACGTCCCGAGCGACGGTATTCTACCACAAAATAAAAAAGAGTTAGCAGGGAAGCACTTTTTTCGCATTTTGTGCATTTAATGCACAAAATGTTTTTTAATTTGTTAAAAAACAATATTTTGAAAACGTTTACATAAAGAGGGTGTATTAGTAGGATACAGATAAATCAAGTATTAGGAGGGAGTTACATGAAAAAATTTATCAAGGTTCTTCTTACTATGTCCGTAATTTTTATAACAGCAGCATGTTCGGGGAATGCTTCCGGAAATGATGGATATCCCAATAAAAACATAGAGATGGTCGCTCCTGCTTCGCCGGGTGGAGGTTGGGATTTGACTGCCCGTTCGCTGGAGAAGGTGCTGTCGGAACAGGACTTGGTCGATAAAAATATCAATGTCGTCAACAAGCCGGGCGGTGGGGGTGAAGTCGGCTGGAAGTACTTAAAGTCGAAAGACTCCCACTCACTCGCTGTCAATTCCAGTCTTGTGCTTACCAATAATTTACTGGAACAAAGTGAATTAACATATGAAGAATTCACACCAATTGCCACGCTTGCGACCGAATGGCAGGCACTTGCTGTTCCTGCAGATTCTCCTTATAAAACAGCGTCCGAATTTCTAGAGGCTACAAAAGAGGATCCGAGTTCCGTGAAAATAGGAGTAGGCCCTGGACTAGGGAATGATGACCACTTATCACTTGTACAAGCAGCGAGTGAATTCGGGATCAATCCAGCGGAGCTTAATTTCCTTGTCTACGAGGGGGGAGGAGATGTCGTAACCGCATTGCTTGGAGGCCATGTTGATGCAGTGACAACCTCACTGTCAGAAGTGAAGGATCAACATATAGCTGGAAAGCTTAAAATATTGGCTGTTTCTTCGGATGAACCGCTTGAAGACATTGAGGATGTGCCGACTTGGCAGGATGAAGGCGTGGATATGGTCTTCCCACACTGGAGAGGGGTAATGGGACCACCTGATATGACAGAGGACGAGATTGCCTATTGGGATGCAAAACTGGGAGAAATGGTCCAAACAGAACAATGGCAGCAGGTCCTCGAAAATAATGATTGGGAGGATTTTTACAAAAATAGCGAGGAAACAAAAGCATTTTTACAGGAACAGCATGACTTGTATCAACGCTTAGTAAATGATTCTGGTTTGCTTGATAACTAATGGGCAGAAGGAAGTGATAGAGAAGATATAAAAGGTAGCCTGTCATTTCGATAGACAGGCTTCTTATAGAAGAAGGGAGGCGATAGTGATGATGAAAGGGATCAAACTGGGGGTGCCAATATTTCTGATTGTGTTCAGCGGTTTGTTCTTCATCAGCTCGCTACAGCTGCCAAAAGCAAATCTCGGAAATCCGAATGCTCCCTTGTATTTTCCTGCTGGTATCAGCATTTTGATGCTGCTATTAAGCGTGGTGTATTTGTTTCAAGAGTTAAAGCATGCAGCAAAAGACAATAAAGAAATCCGTCAGTTGTTTTCCGGCAGGACACCGAAATTGATTGCGGCAACGATTGGTTTAGGTGGCTGCTATGCCCTTGTTTTTGATCAAATTGGATTTTTACTGTCTACTGCATTCTTCTTAGGCGGTTTATTATTTTTCATAAACGGTCGGAAAAAGTGGTTGATTAACTGCATTGTCGCTGTCAGTTTTTCCTTTTTGACATGGTATGCATTTAGTCAGCTGCTGGGTGTGAGCTTACCTTAGGGAGGTGATTGCAGCATGGATGTTAACAGCTTTATGGAAGGTTTTTCGATAGCGATCCAACCGATTAATATTGTCTGGATCATCATAGGAGGTTTCCTCGGTACCATTGTCGGTATGCTTCCCGGACTCGGACCTGCAACAGCCGTGGCAGTATTGATTCCGATGACGTTTGGCATGAATCCTGTTAGTGCCATCATTTTAATGGCGGCCATTTATTACGGAGCGATGTATGGTGGATCGCGTAGTTCGATTCTATTGAATACGCCTGGTGATGGCTCGGCTATTGCCGCTACGTTTGACGGCTATCCAATGGCCAGGAAGGGCATGGCTGGTCAGGCTCTGGCGATTTCCGCGATTGCATCCTTTATTGGTGGTTTGATCGCAGTAGTGGGTTTCATTTTTCTCGCGGAGCCGTTGGCCTCTTTTGCGTTGGAATTCGGGCCGGCTGAGTATTTTTTATTGATGCTGCTTACCTTATCAGCAATTGTTTCGTTATCGATCGGGAAAATGGTGAAAGGTTTTTTAGCGATGACGATAGGACTGGCACTTAGCACGGTGGGAATCGATACACAGACGGGGATATACCGATTTACGCTCGGTTCTTCCCATTTAAGTGAAGGAATCGACTTTCTCATCGTAATAATCGGTGTCTATGCGATTGGGGAAGTCCTTTATAATCTACTATCGATAGATGAGCAACGGCAGGAAAAGAAAAAGGTAGGCAAGGTTTGGTTTTCAAAAGAGCAATGGCGCCGGGCGAAATGGCCAATTTTGCGGAGCGGTCCACTGGGCTTCATCATCGGTGTCCTGCCAGGTGCTGGAGGTTCCATTGCCTCGATGATCAGTTATACCACCGAAAGGCAGCTCTCGAAAAGGTCTTCCGAATTTGGTAATGGTGCAGTTGAAGGACTAGCAGCTCCTGAATCAGCGAATAATTCGGCTTCTGTCGGTGCAATGATACCTCTCCTTACGATGGGGATTCCGGGTTCAGGGACGACTGCCGTCATGCTCGGTGCCTTGATCATGCTGGGATTAAGGCCTGGCCCGTTATTATTTGATCAGCAGCCGGAAACAGCCTGGGCGTTAATCAACAGTATGTTTATCGGGAACATTGCGCTTGTCATCATTAATATTTTGCTTGTCGGGGTGCTTGTAAAAGTTCTCGATACCCCGCCAAAAGTGCTTTATCCGATGATTGTGGTCCTTGCCTTTATCGGAACGTACACGTTAAGCTATACGACGTTTGATTTTTTCTTTTTGCTATTATTCGGTGTAATAGGGCTATTCATGAAAGTGCTCGATTTTCCGATTGCTCCATTGGTCTTGGCGTTGATCGTAGGCTCTGATATGGAGCAAAATTTCCGGATGGCTCTCTCATCATCTAATGGAAGCTTTGGCATCTTCTTTTCTTCCGGTGTCAGCATTGCGTTGATTGCCTTGACAATGCTTTCATTGCTATATCCGTTGGCTGTTCACTGGATGAAAAGAAAAGGACAAAGCAGGCCGGAAAATCAGATGTATAAATCTTCCTAGCTTGACGGGGAAAATATTTTGTTATCGAAGGAGGAGCGAGATGAAAAGCTATGATGTAGTGGTTGTAGGTGCGGGAAATGCCGCTCTTTGTGCTGCTATCTCTGCCAGAGAATCTGGAGCAGAAGTGCTGGTGCTGGAACGCGCGCCTAAACATAAACGCGGAGGTAATTCGTATTTCACAGACGGTGCGATTCGTTTTGCTTACAATGATGTGAATGATATCCGAAAAATTATACCTGAATTAACCGATGAACAAGCGGAAAAAATTGTGATGCCTAAGTATGGAACCGAGGATTATTACCAGGATTTAATGAGGGTGACAGGGGGAAAAAGCAGTCCGGAATTGGCGGAACAGCTGGTTAAGCTTTCATACCAGACTATCCGCTGGGCGAAGCAGCAAGGAGTCGAATTTGAACTGAATTATAGTAACCAGTCATTTGAAAAAGACGGAAAGTATCAATTTTGGGGCGGACTGCCGGTCAAAACAAAAAATATCGGGATGGGGTTAATGGCTGCTTTATTTTCCCGGGCGGAACAGATAGGGATAGATATTTTCTATGAAGCCCGTGCCACCGATTTAAAGATGGAGAATCGGCGCATTTCCTCTGTTATTGTAAAGAAACCGGAACAAACCCTGGAGATAGAAGCGACGGCTGTTGTATTAGCGTGCGGCAGCTTTGAAGCTAATAAGGAAATGCGTAAAAAGTATATCGGGGAGGAATGGGAAGCAGCTATTGTCCGGGGAACTGAATTTAACACAGGGGATGGTTTAGCGATGGCTTTGGCAGCAGGGGCCCGGCCGTTCGGTGAGTGGTCTGGCTGCCATGCCATCGGTACCGATTACCAGGCTCCTAAAGTAGGAGATTTTACTAAGCCTGGGGACATCTTTAAAAAGCATTCCTATCCACTCAGTATCATGGTTAATCAAGATGGATACCGGTTTGTTGATGAGGGAGCAGACTTCCGTAACTATACATACGCCAAGTATGGGAAGGAAATTCTCAAGCAGCCGGAACATGTTGCCTATCAGATTTATGACCAGCAAGTAAGGCCGATGCTTCGAAAAGAATATAATTTGGATGAGGCCACTTATTACCAGGCGGATACACTTGAAGAATTGGTCGATCAGCTTCCGGTGAACAAGCAACAGTTTTTACAAACAATTGAGGAATACAATTGTTCCGTGATGGAAGGGAACTATAACCCGACCATTAAGGACAATAAAGGAACGCAGGGAATCAATCCTCCGAAGTCTAATTGGGCTTTGCCGATTGAAAAGAGACCGTTCTATGCATTCCCTGTTACCTGCGGTATAACCTTTTCATTTGGAGGCCTTAAGGTCAGTCCGCACGCTGAAGTATTAGATGAAAACGAACAGCCGATTCCTGGTTTGTTTGCTGCAGGCGAAATGGTTGGCGGTATCTTCTATGGCAATTATCCTGGGGGTTCAGGGCTGATGTCGGGAGCGGTTTTTGGTAGAATATCCGGAAATACAGCAGCGAACTATATCCAAGCGGCAGGAACGGTTCAATAGTCCATTTATGCAGGAAAGCCACCATCCCGGTGGCTTTTGCTTTTGCATAACGATGAACGAAGGGATGGGGGCGGACGCTATGAACAATAGGACTCTCTTACTTATATCATTGATTCTCTACCTTGTTTTTTTCCTCCCGCTTATTGACTGGAATATCAAAACCCAGGCGATCGCAGCTTTAATCATTATCCAAATGATGTGGATTGGCAGAGTATTTCCGTTAGCACACAGCTCCTTGTTATTTATGTTACTACTGTCATTTCATTTTTTTACTTATGAAGAGACGCTCGCTTATTTCAGTTCGGAGGTAGTCTGGCTACTATTTGCCACTTTCATCATTTCCCGTGCTTTTATCGAAACAGGGCTTGCCAGTCGGATTTCTCTTACTGTTTTAAAAGTATCGGGTGGTTCAGGACGGGCTTTGCTCCTGATTTCTTTCTTGCTAATGCTCGTGCTAGCGATCCTTATTCCTTCGAATGTCGGCAAAGGAAATCTGGTAGCCTCTGTACTGGATCGGCTATTAAAAAATGTAAGGAAAATCAACAAGATTGAGAACCTCGGGAAGGCGTTGTTCATCGGTATCAGCTACCTTACAGCTATTTCCGGAGCACTGGTAGCCACAGGAGCAAGCTCCACCATATATACGTTTGAATTGTTCACTTCAGTCCATGCTGACCTAAACTACATAACCTGGATCTTGTATTTTGTTCCGCCTGTTCTTCTCTTTACCACTCTGCTATGGGTGCTTTTTATCTTTAAGCTTCCACCGGAAAAGATTGATCGGAAAAAGATGGTGAAATTGATTGAAGAGGGGCTTGATGAGTTAGGCTTGTTAAGCCTGGCTGAAAAGAAAGTAATGTTTATCATGGGACTTACCTTGCTGTTGTGGATAACACAATCCTTACACGGATTCTCTATTCCGCTAGTCGGATTGTTGGGAGCGGTTCTTACGGTGACACCTTGGATCGGCGTCTGGAAATGGGACCAAGCAAAGGATTCGGTTAATTGGGATATGATGCTGTTCTTTGCAAGCACGCTTATGGTTTCCGGCATGTTGATCAAAACAGGAACGATTGCTTCGATTGCTGATTCTTTCATATCATTGATTTCCTTTCAATCTCCGTTTTTGGTGATCTTATTGCTAATTGTATGTACAGCCATACTGAGAATCATTTTTGTCAATATCTTAGGGTTTTTAACCATCATGATTCCGTTGGCGATAGAGATTGGGGAGACCCTTGGAGGTTATCCGCCGTTTTTAACTGCAATGGTCGTGTTTTTGGTTGGGATTCCTGGTTTTTTCCTGATCACCCAATCGCCAGTTCACTTAATAAGTCATTCGTTCGGTTACTTTTCAGAAAGGGAACTTTTGAGCATCGGACTGCCGTCTTTTAGTCTATGGGTGTTGACTATTTTGGGAGCAGTAATAATTTATTGGCCTTATGTTTTGAATTACTAGTAAACAGCTTAGGAACAAAGAACCCTTGAACCATTAAGGGTATTGATATGCAGAGGAATTAGCAATTCGAAGAGGAAGGTAATTATATAAAAAGGGCTGCCCCTAAGTATGTTCGACTAATGGGACAGCCCTAACTGCTTAATAGCTCAAAAAGTGACCATACTCATACAACTCCGGAATCGTGACCGGCAGTTTTCCCTGCGGATTAACTTCCCCGCTAATTACACGGGCAAGCGCTTCAACCGAAACATCCTGATTGCCGTAAGTGGCAAGATAGCCATCCACCTCAGGGAAAGCCATCAAGTCGTATGGATTTCGGATGGCAGAAGCAATCACAGGCTTTCCGGTACCCATCAGTGCTTCCACCAGTCGCTGTTGGGCTGCATTGGTGTTGGCCGTATAAGTAGTGGCGATGACCGTGTCGGCTGCTGCTGCCTGTTCGCTTGCTTCCGTGATCTGTGCCTGTGTCGGACTAGTGTTTGTCGCATATGCGGTTACATCAAACCCCTTAGACTGCAGTTGTTCTGCCAAATATTCCGGCTCTGCTGCTGATGGGCCCGTGATGAAGACGCTTTGATCTTGGGAAAGCGGTAGTACATTCTCATCATTTTTTACTAGTGTGATACTCTTATCGGCGATTTCATCAGCTTTTGCCAAGTTTGACTCGGTACCGATGTTGGCAATGGCATCCTCGTCCGTGAATGGATCACCGAATAAGCCTTTTTCCATCTTCGCTTTTAAAATGCGATAAACCGATTCATCGACACGTTGTTCGCTGATTTCACCGCTTTTAACTGCTTCCAGCATGGCATTGTATGCCAGTTCTACATCAGGCGGATTCAACAGGATATCGTTCCCTGCTTTAAATGCTTCTACCGGGACTTCTTCCGGTTCTAATACATTAGCACCCGACATACCAAGGCTATCGGTGACGATCAGACCGTCAAATCCCATTTGTTCCCGCAAAAGATCGGTCAGTATCGGCTTCGACAGCGTAGCGGGCAACCCGGAATCATCCAGCGCAGGGACAACGATGTGAGCTGTCATTATGGCATCAATCCCAGCATCGATTCCGGCCTGGAACGGTTTTAAGTCCACCTCCTGTAAGGTTTCCAGGTCATGATTTATGATTGGAAGTCCGTAATGGGAATCGACATCCGTGTCGCCATGGCCCGGAAAGTGCTTGGCGGTCGGAATGACGTTTTCCGCTTCATAAGCTTGCGATTGTGCCACGCCCAATTCGGAAACAAGGTCAGGATTTTCTGCAAAGGACCGGACACCGATTACCGGGTTTGCTGGGTTGACGTTGACATCAAACACTGGAGCGAAGTTCATATTGACTCCAAGGCTTTTTAGTTCTGTACCGATAATCGAGGCAGAGTCTGCTGCCAGGTCAGCGGAACGGGTGGCTCCCAAGGCCATATTGCCAGGGAACACGGTCCCGGGACTGGTCAGGCGCTGAACGATGCCGCCTTCCTGATCGGTAGAAATAAATAACGGAATCGGCATGCGCTGATCCATCGCAATTTCCTGCAGGCCATTAGACAAGGCGTTTACCTGTTCCAAATCAGCCGGGGTGCCGATATTATCGGTCCAGTTAAAATAAATCACTCCGCCGATATGGTACTTTTCGATGGCTTCTTCAAAGTTCTTTGCTCCGCGGTTGTTGTTGAGATTTGTTTGCTCATAATCCGGGTCTGTCGGAGTTTGTCCATACATATGGATGATGAAAAGCTGCCCAATTTTTTCTTCCAAAGTCATATGCTTCATCTTGCTGACGATCCAGCCGTGTTTGGCTTTATCACCATCTCCCCATCCGGGTTTAGAAGGGTCGTCCCATCCTTTCGCGAAGCTCGCTAAAGGGAACGCCAACAGTAACGTAAGCAACAGTGACAATGCAGCAATCAATCGTTGTTTTTGCAATAGGCCCACTCCTTATTTAAATTTAGTTTCCTCTTCTCAACAGTAAATCACTGACAACTGGTAAATGGTCGGATGCGTCTGTTTGAATCACTTCCGTATGGAGCAAGTCAACATTTTGCGAAGCAAGGATAAAATCAATTCGTTTTTGCGGGGAAACGGCAGGATATGTGTTCCCATCACCGGCTCCGTTCCAGGCGTCTTGAAATCTGTCCAAGAGCGGCTGCAATTCGGAAGCATCCGGTCCGGCATTCATATCCCCGGCTAAGACAGAGCTGCCTGTTTCCGGAATGATGCGCAGCATATCTTCCACCTGCATTTCCCTGACAAAGGGATCGGCACGATAATCCAGATGGGTCACAAAAAACGAAAAGTGCGCCCCTTTTGCGTTGATCCGGACATCTGCGAACCCGGGAGCCAAAGCAGGTTCAGGATTGGTATCCTGTGTCGAAAGCCTGGTGATCTCGCGATTTGTTGCGGATGTAATGGGATACTTACTTAGGACGGCGACGCCGAATTGCCGTCTGGGTTCGTCTTCGGTGAGGGGATCTTGGTCGTAAATAGGGGCAAAAAAGGAATACATGTTCAATGAATCTGCAAGCTCTGTTAACTGATCATCAAAATTACTACGGGCAGCCCAGTGCACATCGACTTCCTGCAGGCCGATCACATCGGCGTCTGCAGCTTGGAGTGTATTGGCGATGCGGTCAAGGTCATAGCTGCCATCACTGCCGATACCGGTATGCATGTTATAGGTCATGACGCGGACCGGTACTTGTCTTGCTTCATCACTTGCGTTGGCTTCGACAACGGCACCGGTGGTGGAAAACAGGAGGAAAAAAATAGTCGCCAGTAAGAGAAAAGCATACTACTTCATTCAACCGCCTCCAAACATAGTGATAGCTTAATAGCATGCAAGTCTGACTAAGCCGATCTTGCGGAAAGCAGTTCTAGGATGGAAAGAACAAACAGAATGACTGTACGTAATAAACTCCGCCTCCTTTCCTGGTGAATATTCCATACCTTCTTAGCGTAACCGCTCCCTTTATAGTTGTCTATACCAAAATAGAACCAATATTCTGATAATAAAACGGTTGGTCATAAGACTATTTACCTGTTTGCTCCTTTAAAATATACGAAATACAACCTAATTAAAAAGCGGTTCTCCTCTAAATGAATATTATTACGTTTTAAAGTAATTATTTTTACTTTTTGTTGTTTTATCCTGTACAATAGTAGTAACTGACGAGGAGGGATATTTATGAGTGAAAATGTAAGGGAAGACCAGTTCGATATGGGAAAGTACGAACAAGCATTCAAGGAATTGTTGTTTCAATTTGAAAAAGCTTCCACCCCACAACAACAATGTGATTGGTTTATCAAGCTTAACGATCATCGATTTGTTTTTGAAACAGCTCTTAACAATGCAAGAATCAAATATTTTCAGGATATGGAAAACGTGTCCTCGAGGAAGGAATACACTTGGTTTAGTCACAAGGAGGTCTGTTATGAAAAATTGACTGCTAGTTACTACCAAAGTTTAATAGATGCTACTTTTCGTAATTATCTTGAAGACCGATGGGGAAAACAGCTTTTTCGCCTTGCTGAATTAAAACAAGATATTTTTTCCAAAAAGATTGAGGAAGATTTGCAAAAAGAAAAACAGCTTATCATAAACTATCAGTCTCTTATTGGGAAAGCAGGCATCTCCTTCAAGAATCAAAGTATGAATTTTTCAGAACTGGCTCCTTTTCTCAATTCCCCAGATCGACTGACTAGAAAGAACGCCCATCATGCGAAGTCTCAGTTTTTTAGTGAAATAGAAAATGATTTAGATGAAATACTTAATGAACTGGTCAAAACAAGAAACGATATGGCAACCAAGTTAGGTTATCATTCCTTTATAGAATTAGGATATAAAAGAATGAATCGAACGGCACATACTCCAACAGATTTAGCAACTTATCGAAATCAGGTAAGAAAAAACGGTGTCCCCTTTGTTGAGCAGCTTCGTCAAGCACAAAGAAACAGGATTGATGTTGGAAAAATAAAATACTATGATGAAGGTTACTTGTCTCCTGAACCGGCTCCTGTTCCCAATGAATCCACTGAAACAATCTTGGAAAAATTTCATAAAATGTTTTCCGAAATATCTCCTGAAACAGAAGCGTTTTTCGAGGAGATTTCTTTTCATCATTCCTATGATATAGAAGGGCGCCCAGCTAAAATGAGTGGGAACTTCGCTTCTTATTTAGGTCAAACGAAACAACCATTTCTCTTCTTGAATTTAAACGGAACTGCTAATGATATACGAGTTCTGGCACACGAAACAGGTCATGCTTTTCAGTTTTTTATGGCAAGGCATTGGAATATCCCTGAATATATTATCCCTTACGATTCGGCTGAACTGTTTTCATTTGGAATGGAGCTGCTTGTATGGCCTTGGATGGACCGATTCTTTGGCAAAGATACAAAGCGGTACCAACTTGAACATTTAATTGGAGGATTTATGTACATGCCCCTGGCAAGCGCCGTAGATGAGTTCGAGCATTACTTATATAGTAATACTTCAGCCACTATTGAGGATAGAAAAGATAAATGGAGAGAATTAGAAAGGGAATATCTTCCGGAACGTGATTACGATGGCAATGACTTTTTAGAAAAGGGAACAAGCTTTTACGAAATCGGTCATTTGTTCACTACGCCATTTTATTTTATGGATTATGATTTGGCGCATTTTTTGGCAGTTCAGCTATGGAAAAGACAGCAGGAGAATTCTGAGGTTGCCTGGAAAGACTATTTGAATATGTGCCGAAACGGAGGTAAGTTACCCCTTAAGGAACTGATCAATCAAGCGAATATTAAATCTCCATTCGATGAAAACAGTCTGCAACCACTTTTGAATTATGTTCAGCACTGGATTCGCAAAGCCTGTGAATAATTTTGCGTTGACCAAAAAACAAGAGTGCAGAGGTAATTTCTAGTTTCGATTCAAAGTTGGATGTTGTAGGAGAGGATTTTGCGAATGAGCAGGCAACACCGCTCGGGTTCTTATATGAATACAAGCGGTGTTTTAGTAATTAAAGAAATTTCAACGTACATTTTCGCCATAACTGAATAGGATGATTCTATAATTGGGAGGGAGTGGATATATATGTACTACGATCCTTATAGATACCCATATTATTATTATCCTTATTATGGGCAAGCACCGTACTATTACGATGAAGGAGGAGCATTCCAGGAAAGAGAACAAAATCACCAATATCATTCTTTCCGTTCTCCTCATCAAGGGGGTCATTCATTAAAAGATCAGGGGCGCAAACCTTATGTGGTGAACATTAACGAGGCATCCAAGTCAAACAACACATTCCGCACTGCTTTGTGGACGGGAGAACATTTACAAGTTACATTGATGAGTCTCCGCCCTGGCGAGGATATCGGATTGGAGAGACATCCAGACGTTGATCAATTTTTACGGATAGAACAAGGCCAAGGAGTTGTCCAAATGGGACGACGGAAGGATAACTTGCGTTTTGTAAGAAACGTTTTCGATGATTCAGCAATCATGATACCTGCTGGCACATGGCATAATTTAACGAACACGGGCAATAATCCTTTAAAGCTTTATTCCATTTATGCACCTCCTAATCATCCATTCGGTACTGTGCATAGGACAAAGGCAGAGGCCATGGCAGCAGAAGAACACTAGGTAAGGCATCGTATTACTGTTGACGGATAACCCCCTTGGTGACAAAAGCAAAAATTTAGAAAAACGATAGCAACAGCTTAAGAAAAAAACAGAATGAAATATATTCATTTGCACCTTCTCTGTTGGTTGTTCCATTGTGCAATCTACCGAATGCTCCTGTTTAGCATTCGGTTTTTTTCGGCAGATTCATGCTTATCCAAATTACCACTTTTTGATTACATAGCAAAATGGATATCGAAAGAATAGAAGGAATATCGCTCATGGAGTGGAACTTATCATATTATCAAGGATCGGTTATCCGCAACTGGAGAAGGATGTTGATAAAAAGATAATGGAGGAGGAAGGAAATGGGCAAATTTGGCTTATATGGTAAATTCACTGTAAAAGATGGAGAGCGTGACAATTTAGTAGAAATTTTGTTAGACGCTGCAAAAGAAATGGAAGAGCTTGAAGAGTGCGAAATCTATCTAGTGAACACATCCGATGAGGAACCCAATGCTGTGTTCGTATATGAGGTATGGAGCAAGGAAAGCGCACATCGCGCGTCGCTGTCCTTGGAAGCTACACAAACATTAATCAAAAGGGCCAAACCGATCATAACAGACATGGAAAGAATAAGTAGCTTAAGACCAAGAGGAGGGAAGCACTGAGTGGTGAACAGCTTCATTAAAAACCAAATCAACACCATTTTTGTGCATGTAAGTGATTTAGAGAAATCGGTTAATTGGTACAGCAAATTGCTAAACCAGGAAGCAGATATATCAAATGTCTCTCGACCTGTACACAATCTTATCATGGATCAAGACATCGGTCTCACTCTGGACGCAGGTCCTGCAGGAGAAACAAAGAATATCATTCCTTCGCCGTATCCGTTATTCAATTTTCATACAGACGAGATCGAGCAATCCTATCAATACCTGCAAACTTCAGGTTACAAAATAGAGTCGGACATCGTGGAATTTGAGGACTTTGCTTTTTTTACCATAAGCGATCCGGATGGGAATATTATCATGATTTGCAACGGCTAGTTTTAAATTGGTTTTATAACATCGGTCAAAAACAACCGCTCAGATTTCCCTCTGAGCGGTTGTTTTTACTAAAACTTCACATGATCAAGCGTCTCACCCTGTGATTCGTAGCCCTTCATGTATTTGATCCGACGCTGTGCGGAAGTTTCATTGACTTGCTCGTCAGCGTGATAAGAGGAGCGTACCATCGGACCTGCTTCGCAATGCTTGAACCCTTTTTCCAGCGCGATTTGCTTCAACTCTTCAAATTCATCCGGATGGTAATATCGCTCGACGTTCAAATGCTTTTTGGTCGGCTGGAGGTACTGGCCGATTGTCATGATATCGACTTTATGGGCTAGCAGGTCGTCCATCGCCTCCATGATTTCTTCTTTTGTCTCTCCCAGGCCGACCATGATGCTCGATTTTGTCGGTGTGTCAGGGGCTATTTCCTTGACGCGTTCCAGCAGCTGCAAGGAGCGGTCGTACATCGCGATTGCCCGGACACGTTTCGTGAGCCGGCGGACTGTTTCGATATTATGGTTGAAGATGTCCGGTCCGCTGTCCATTAAGGTATGGAGGCTTTCGTAATCTCCTTTCATGTCGGAAGGGAGGACTTCGACTGTGCAGCTAGGGACTCTTCTTCTAATAGCACGGACTGTTTCCGCAAATACCGCAGCGCCTCCGTCGTTTAAATCATCTCTTGCGACAGCCGTAACTACCGCATGCTTGAGCCCCATAATTTCCACCGATTCTGCGACGCGTTCCGGCTCTCCCCAATCCAGTTCATTCGGTAGTCCTGTTTTCACTGCACAAAATCGGCAGCCGCGTGTGCAGGTGTCGCCTAAAATCATGAAAGTGGCAGTCGCCCGCTCGCTCCAACATTCGTGAATATTCGGACACTTCGCTTCTTCGCATACTGTATGCAGATTCTTTTCGCGCATCAACCGCTTTAGTCTGTTATAAGACTTGTTCGTGTTGATTTTCACTTTGAGCCATTCCGGTTTCCGTATGTGTTCATATTGCTTCGGCATTTTTACACCACTCCTTCATCTGGAAAAATTCCATTCTTCGCTTTTATACTTGGATTCCAGTGCATGTACTTCGGACAGTTGTTCTTCCGTAAGCGTGAACGGTTCGAGTTGGATCTCAAGGCCGCGTTCAAATCCGGTTTTAAAAGCTTGTTTGGCTTCTTCAAAACGGATGGGATGCTTTGAGACTTCGTTAATGGCGACTGCTTTATCGCCAAATGTTCTTTTTGCCCGTTCCTTTACCCGTTCGTTCGGATAGACGAATAAATCAAACAGCTTCTCTTTATCCACATTCAAGGGAATGGAGCCATGCTGCAAAATCACGCCTTTTTTTCTGGTTTGGGCGCTTCCAGCCGCCTTTTTACCGGCGACAATCAATTCATACCATGACGGTTCTTCAAAGCAGACTGCTGAATCGGTCGTTTGCAGCTTTTCCTCCGGCACAGCGAATTCTGCTTCGATTCCAAGTTCTTTAAAGCCTTCCAGCAAACCGCGGGAAATCACTAAATAGGCTTCTTTTACCGAAGCCGGCATCGCTTCATGGTCCTCTGAAACAAGGACGCTGTATGTAAGTTCCTGATCGTGGAGCACCGCTCTCCCTCCGGTCTGTCTGCGGACGAGCTCGATACCATGCTGACGGGCTCCATCCACATCGATTTTGCCATTGACCTTCTGAAAATAGCCTACAGAAATTCCTGCTGGTTTCCATCCATAAAAACGGAGGATTGGTGGTATTATCCCTTGGCTATGCCAATTCAGGAGTGCCTCGTCCAATGCCATATTAAAGGAGGGCGTGCAGTAGCCTGAATCGACGAAATACCATGTTTCTTTCAACGTGCTTCCCTTCTTTGCGATGTATTTTTATACAATGCAATTTTAACAAGTGAATGCAAGATGTCAAAAAATTGACTCTATTGGCAAGGTTAGGTATATTGGCTTACTTAAGCGAAGAAAAGGGGGATGATGGCTTAGACAGAAAGAGGAGAAAAAATAAAAGGAGTTTCCGGACTGGGCGGAAACTCCTGGCATTTTTAATGGATTTCACGGTCATAGATGGAAGTCATCCATTCAACAATGCCCTGGTTTTCTTCGATGCGAAGTTGTTCTACATTATGATGGCCAATAATATGGCCGTCCCGTATGGCGATTACTTCATCGAGTATCGTTTCAATTTCCTTGATTTCATGAGTGGTAATGAGTACGATTTGGTGTTCTAAGTCAATAAACGAAATGAGCCCTTTGACGATGGAGTCACGTACCATCGGGTCCAATCCGGAAAGCGGTTCATCCATCAAAATGACAGGAACCTCCCTGGCCAGTGTCAGGACAATTTTTAGACGACCTCGGTTCCCCTTGGAAAGTTGTTTCAATTTGGCATCTGGGTCTAATTTCATGAAAGCGCGAATTTCTTCTGCCTTTTCCTTGTTGAAGTCGGCAAATTGTTCTGCAAAAAAATCGATCGTCTGGCCTACATTATAAAAGCTGTAGTAGTCATCGAGCTCAGATAGATAGGAAACCTGGCTGGCGATTCTGCGGTCGACAGGGTTTCCGTTCACTTTTACGGATCCCTTCGATGGACGGACGAGTCCGGCAATCAACTTCAATGTTGTGGATTTCCCGCTCCCGTTTTCTCCGACGAGACCGATTATTTTCCCTTTGGTCAGTTCTAGGGAGACATCCTGTAAAGCACTTTTTTTCATAAATCGTTTGTTGACATTCTCCAGTTCAATCATTCCGTATCCTCCTTATCCTCTGTCAAATAGCTTTGTAATCCTGCTTCGATTTCCTCGTTTTCATAACCCATTTCATGCATGCTGGCAACGAATTGCGATATCTCTTCCTGCTTCAGGCGCTCTCTCATGTCCTGAAGGATGCTTTGATTTTCGGTCACGAACGTTCCTTGTCCTCGTCTGGATTCCACGATCATCATTCCTTCCAGTTCACGATATGTCCTTTGTACAGTGTTCGGGTTTACGTTCACCTTCAACCCCATTTCACGGACTGAGGGGAGCTTGTCACCAGGCTTTAATTCGCCACGTAAAATTTGTTTGTTAATGCGTTCGGTCAGTTGGCTGTATATAGGCGTTGATGAATGAAAGGTATCGGCCATTTTTTACACCTCGACTTTTCTATCGAGCATCCAGCTTGCAGCAAAAAACAAGATGAGGACAATGATTGTTTCAAACAAGTAAGATCCGAGAAAAACATGGACCGTATCAAATTCGGTGAAAAACTCGATGCCGTTGGTATCAAAATTGCGGTTGAAAACAAAGCCATTCAGTTCTATTTCCCCCCAAGAAGTCAAACTTCGGTGAATTGCTGTTTCGGAAAACTTTCCCCAGAGGTAGGTAGAAACCCCGAAAAGGACAAAGGTGGAACAAAAACTGATGAAACCACCAAAGTAGCGATTAAACAACAGATAGATCATATAGAAAAACACAAAGTAAATCGAAAGGTCGATGGCAATCAGAACGACATGCAGGCCGCTGAAAAAGCCAATGTTTGTCAGGTTGAAATCGTTCTGCAAATGGGTGATGAATCCCGCTGACTGTGCAGAAATGATTAGGGTGACACCGGTAATGAGCAGAGTGGCCAGCATGGAAATCAAGCCTGCGCCTAGTTTTGCCAGAAGCATCGAATAACCTGGCAGTGGGTTGTGCAGCCAGAGGTGCAGTTTTTTCTTCTCTGCTTTTAAACTGAAATTCAAATAGTAAATAAGATAAAAAATTTGCATGGTGACCGCGGCAACCGAAACACCGGTTATTGCTTCCGCCGCTACGCCTGATCTTCCGCCGAAATAGGCGGCTGCTCCCACCGCTACGATGAAAATAATCACGGGGACGAGAAAAACAGGCATTCCCATCCGCAATTCCTTCTTTGTAAGACTTGCAAATGCATTCATACAGATTCCTCCTGTGTTCGTTGTATTATTGTATTAATTAAATAGTACACTAATACATAAAGACGGTCAATAGGTTTTTTCATGCTTTATTACTAGTCGATGTGGTTGATAAAAATGGAGTGGATCATTAATTGGTTGTTTTATATGAGATAAGTCTAGTACTGTGTTGTGGATGTACACTGCTTTTCACTGGCAGCTGGTAAGCTTCCGCAATGTGGGTCTCACCGAGGCCTTTTCTCCCATATAAAAAGGTTTCGTCAGCATTCCCTCGTACTAACATATTGGCTAGTAATTTACATAGATTTACAGAACGTTCATGCCTGCTTCATACTGCCGCCTTACACTAATAGTGATACCAAAATCATAAGGAGGTAGCCATGAAAAGGAGAATAGTGCAAAAACGAGTACGTCAATTTTTGTCGCTGAGCATCATTTTTACCGTTTTACTGATGGACGCGGCTGCAATCCTGCCTGGCAGTTTAATGGTTTCTGCTGCTACGGACGATGCCCTCCAACCAAAGCAGGAGAAATCCATGGAAGAATTATCCGTACAACAGGAAGAACAAAACACTGAAGAACAAACAGAAGTGGAAGGAGAAAACCAAACTAGTGAAACAGATGCCTCCTCTCAAGATTCAAAAGAGCAAGCAGAGGATAGTCCGAAAAAAGTGACTGAGAATGAAACCGAAACAGCCCCAACAGATGAGAAAAATGAAACAGGTGGGGAAGAACATTCACCTAACGTAGACCAGAAGAATACACCTGACCAGCAAGAAGAGACTGATCAACAGCAAGATACAAAGGAACAGCAAGACGAAAAAAACTCTGAGCCACAAGCGGAAAATATCGACATCGATGCTTTACCCCCTTTAATGATTACCGAAATCATGCAGAGTGAGGACGGCTACAGCTATTTTGAACTACATAACCATTCTAATTTGCCGTTCGTCCTTGATTTCCTGAACTTTTCTTTTTCCTCTTCTGAAGACCATACAAGCATAGAAAATGGCCCAAAAACCATCGAACCAGACCAAACCCTTATTTTCTGGAATAATGAGAAACAACGAAATACACAAGACTTTATCGACCACTATCAAGCAGATATATCGCTAGAATCGATTGTCGAGTTTACCGGCCCCGTGTTTACTGATGGACAAAAGCTTTCCGTGACAATGCCGGATAAGGAGGAAATCGTTTCGGCAAGCTTTACGACGGAAGATAGGCAGTTAGGAAAAGCGGTACATTTTCAATATCCGGCAAGCGGAAAAGAAATGAGGCTTTTTCAAACAGATTCCGGTAACACTCCGACGCTGACGGATGATGGCCAGCTTCCAGAGCAGAAGATCACGCTGGCTGATATGTCGCAACCTGTCGTTCATCACGATGCGATACAAGAAGTGGAAAGCGGAAAGGCAGTAAAAGTCGAAGCAGAAATCGATGCAGATGGACAAGCTGTGGTGGCAACGCTTTTCTACCAAACTAGTGATCAGCCAGACTTCGATACCATCGAAATGACCCCGAAGGAAAAGAATCGCTTTTCCGCAGAATTAGCAGCCGATCAATTGCAAGGTAAGACCTTTACTTATTATATGACCGTGACAACTGCCCATGATCAAGTTACTTATCCTGCGGAAGCGCCGGTCGAAGTGAAGATAACCCAGCCGGAAAAGGCAGAGGAAGTACAGGCTACAGCGAAAGTAAGTCAACAAGCAGAATTGGAGGATTTTTCTTCATATCCCCATTTGTTGATTACCGAATTGTCCCCCAATTCAAAAGGGGGCGGAACCGATTACTTTGAGTACTTTGAACTGTATAATAATACGGATCAGCCACTATCGTTGACAAACTATCGATTTCTTTATTACTACACGGATTCTGATAGTGAAGTAGTTTTCCAGATTCCTGACACGATCCTGGAGCCACAGGAAACACGCGTTTTCTGGTATAACAATGGCGGCAAAACGATCGAAGCATTTAATGCGAACTTTGACACGGAGCTGACGGAAGAACAGCTTGTCGAGGTTACGGATTCCAGCTTTCCTGGCTTTGCCAATGGAGGAAACCGTGCGCTTATTTTGCAGGACAACCATGGAGAACAAGTAATTTATGCCGATTATCTAGGGGAAGAGAATGATAATACAGGGGCAGACATCCATTACCAATATCCAACGGAAGGGACGGTCATGAAAAAATACCATACCATGGCAGAACCTACTCCAGGTACTATCGACATGGAACAAGTACCGGACCAGCCAGTTCCTGTACCGGAAACAGATGAAGATGTCACGGAACCGGTCATCAACCATGAGCCTATATCGGAAGCGACCGCCTTCTCCCCGCTTGCCATTGAAGCCACCATTACGGATGATCGGGCTGTACCTACTGCTACGCTATATGTAAAAGCGGAAGGCGAAGAAGATTATACCCCATTGGCGATGTCAGCTGCGGGAGCAGATCCAACCACTTACACAGCCGATATACCTGGTATCTATGTCAGGGATGACTTTCGCTACTATATCGAAGCTAGTGATGGCATTCATACTGTTCGCACGAAAGAAGCCTTCGTCAAGGTGGAAAAACAGGAGGCAGATCCGGAAAAACTACCATCCCTGCTGGTGACAGAGGTGGTTCCTGATTCAACCAACACGGGCTCTGCCGATGGGTATGAGTTCATCGAAGTCTACAACAATACGAATCAAGCCATCAATTTTCAAGATTACAAGCTTCAATATCGCTATGGCACCGATCCGGAAAGTGATATCCTCTGGCCGTCGGTTCCTGACGACGTCGTCATACCATCCGGCGAAACCCTTGTGTTTTGGGTTATTAACGGGGAAAACGGCGGCCAGTCCGTTGCTGATTTTAATGCCAATTATGGTACCGACCTAGTGGAAAATCAGGACATTGTCCGAGTTCACACGGCAGGAATGGCTAATGGAAGCATGAGAGGGCTGATCGTTGCGACCAATGCAGGCGAAGAATTATCGATTGCTTATTATAACGACGAGGAAGAGGTAGACGATACCAAGCCAAATAAAGGGATTGTCTATACGTACCCAAGGGACGGCTCGAATTTAATGAAAAAAGTGAGCGCAGGCATGTTACAAGCTACCCCTGGATCGGTAGGAGACTATCAAGTTCCTGACAGCCGGGTCACGGTGCCGGAGGATAATACGCCTCCGACCATCGACAATTTGACAGAAGTAACCGAAGTGAAGCAAACGGAAAATATCGATTTGACAGCTGATGTCACAGACGATATCGCTGTGAAGACCGTCCAAGTGCATTATCGTACAAATGGACAGGAGGCTTATCAATCTGCACTTCTTCAAGAAGATTACGATGATATGCTGTACCATTTCCGTGTTTATTCGCCGGAAATTATTGCAAAAGAATATGTCGAATATTATTTCACTGCATCCGACGGAACGAATCAAACGAAAAGTGACACGTACCGGATTCAAGTGACCAGCACCTTGGACAATTCCAGTCTGCGTTTAAATGTGAAGGACGGTGCTGTCTTAAACGGCGAAAAAGTAATCAAAGCAACATCCCGCGAGGATGAGCCCGAAGCCGTGAAGCTGTTGATTGACGGCAAGGAAGCAGGGGAGAAAACTTCACGAGCGGTCGAGCATCCCGCCTATTTCGCTTTTGAAGTTAGCGGCGTCAATACCTATTTCCAGAACGGAGTAACCATCGGGGATGAAATTGTGCATATTTTTGATGACTGGATTGCACAATGGCAGACGATCACGGTACCGATTGAGCCGGAAAAACTAAAGGTTGGCGCCAACACGATTACCATACGGGCGGGAAATAAAGCAACCCCATGGGAAGGTGACCCGGGTGAAAACCGGGATGATTACAATCTCCGCAATGTCCGGCTGGTATTATCGGATGGAACGGTATTGACCGATCCGGTTCATGCTGATGCCGACACGGTGCTGGATATGGGCGATGATGGGACAATGCGCATTTCGGAAGACTTCACTTTTACGATTGAAGAAGAACTTGCGCCATCGAAAGCGTATCTATGGGACACAGAACAAGTTGAGGATGGAAGGCATGTCATCACTGCAGAAGATCAGGATGAACGAGTGGACACTGAAGTATATGTCGACAATGCTGCACCCGTAATCGAGACAAATATAGAGGAAAGCCACGAATACAAGGGCGAATTTGCTATAAACGTATCCGTTTCCGACGAAATTGCCGGAGTCGAGGAGCAGACTATCTGGCTTGACGGAGAAGAAATCGATGTTCCTTATGCTGCTTCTTCTGGACTGTTGACAGCAGGAACCCATGAATTACGAATCGAAGCAATCGATACTGTCGGCAATCAGTCTGAAAAAATGGTGGAATTTTCCGTAGTCGACGAACATCCATCCAATCCGGTCAACCAAAGCCCGCAGGCAGATTTGAACCAACCAATTGACGGTGATCCCACCTTGCGGGTCAAAGTGAAAGACCCGATGGGTGACGCCATGGATGTCGGTTTTTATCAGGCCTATCAATATACACCAGCTGATCTGGACCATGTCGTCTCTTTTAGCAACAAAGCGGATGTTGAACCGCCAGCAACCCAGGTTCCCGATGGGGAGACAGTTTTCAACAAAGGAGATATCGGTCTTGCTTCCGAAAAGGATGGAAAGTATATGGTGACGGACTCCACTGGACAGTTCCCTTATCATCGGTTTGATGTCACGGTGGATGATCAGGTGGATGAGGATGATTTGATCGAGCTTGTCTGGAACGGCAACTCGCTGGCAGGAAGAAAAGTGACCATGTATGCCTGGAACCATCCGGAAGCGAAGTGGGAAATGGTCGATTTCCGGATAGCAGGGGAGGAAGATTTTGAATTGACTGGAACGGTATCTGTAAAAGAATTTGTCAAGGACAACAAGGTCAATGTCATTGTACAGGATGAAATTCCGAGTGATCCGGAGGCGTACGATTATACGTTTGTCTGGATGTCCGATACGCAATATTACTCGGAAAGTTATCCATATATTTATGACAAGCAGACAAAATGGATTGTAGAAAACAGAGAAGCGATGAATATCCAGTACGTCATGCATACCGGCGACCTGGTCGATGAATCGGACAAGGAATATCAATGGCTTCATGCCGATGACTATATGAAGACACTGGATGATGCGGATGTGCCATATGGCGTCCTAGCCGGAAACCATGATGTCGCACAAAAAACCAATGACTATACCGAATACTACAAGTACTTCGGGGCAGACAGGTTCCAGGACAAGCCGTATTACGGCGGCTCTTATTTGAACAATCGCGGCCATTATGACCTAATTTCCGCCAATGGAAACGATTATATCATGGTGTATCTTGGCTGGGGTATCGAAGAGGAAGGCATCGCCTGGATGAATGAAGTATTGGCTGCTTACCCTGACCGTCAGGCAATTCTAAACTTCCATGAATATTTACAGGCAACAGGAACAAGGCATCCATTGGGAGATAAATTGTATAACGAAGTCGTCGTTCCGAATGAAAATGTCATTGCCGTTCTATCCGGGCATTACCATGAAGCACAATTGCTTGTGGACGAGCTCGATGACGATGGAGATGGGGCAACGGACCGTACGGTGTATCAAATGCTGGCTGATTACCAGGCAGGTCCTGAAGGCGGTCAAGGTTACATGCGTCTGCTGCATTTCGATACTGCCAACAACCGTATTTTCGTCAATACGTATTCTCCGTATCTAGATGATTATAATTATTACGATTCCGACGCCTATCCAGATAAGGATGAATTTACGCTGGAATTGGATCTGGAAGCGAAACAAAAGCGAGTGGCAACGGATTCTTTTGCCGTCAATGTCTACACGAATAATGAAATCGGAACAGTAGAAGATGTACCAAGTGGAGAAACAGCGGAGGTAACGTGGACCGGACTGGAAGAAGGGGAGACCTACTCCTGGTATGCGCTGGTTACCGACCAGTTCACCGGTGAAGCAAGGTCGGACATATGGTCCTTTGTCAAAGGAAAAGAGGAAAAGGAGCCGGATCAGCCAGAACCTCCTCAAGATGGAGAGGATCCAGAAAGTGACCCGGTACCTCCCGGTAAAGGTGAAAACCCAGTGCCTCCTTCAGACAATGAGGGAGATAAAGATGACTACGATAAGCCAGAAGATCCTGTAGATCCTGGAAAAGATAAGGAAACACCGCCAAAGAACCAATCGGGAGATAAGGAGGATGGCAGTAAGGAAGGACCAGAAAAAGATAAGAATGATGATGGGGAGAAGAAGGAAGACCCTGTCAATGATTTTTCTTCACTATTGGGCGGAAAGCTTGCCGATACAGCAACCAATATGTACAACCTGCTGGTGATTGGCTTCCTGTTGTTCGTCACTGGTGCAAGCTTGTTCATCTATTTTTACAGAAAAAAACGATTGATTTGATGGCTGGGAAAAGAGGACCTTAACCAGAGCAAAGACCGAACGATGTTAATCAGAATCGTTCGGTTTTTGCTCGTGCAATGTCACTCCTGTTTCAATCTCCTTATTGCATGCCAAACATATTGCTTTTCAGACTGCTCCATTCTTGGTAAAAAGGAGGAGGGAAGATATGGAAAATGAAGGAGGAGTTTTAATGTCTAATCAACAAATAAGCGGCTACATGCAATCCTATCGGTTGAAGCAGGCAGGTTCTCTTGATGAACTTGAAAGGATACAGGAGGAAATGCCACAGGTTCAAAGGGGAGAAGTGCTGGTGAAAGTAAAAGCGACCTCTTTGAATTATCGCGATTTAGCGATGGTCCAGAATGATTATCCGGGCGGGGTCGCAGACAATCTGATTCCGCTATCGGATGGTGCTGGAGAAATCGTTGCAGTCGGAGAAGGTGTCCGTCGCTTTCAGGTAGGGGACAGGGTCGCAGGAAATTTCACAAAAGAATGGTTTGGCGGAAAACGGCCCGGGTACACGGAACCTTATGGCTCACATAGTGATGGCTGGCTCACGGAATACAAGGTGCTGAATCCCGAATTGCTCGTTGCGATACCTGAACATCTCACCTATGAACAGGCATCGACACTGCCATGTGCTGCTGTCACAGCCTGGTCGGCGCTTCACGGTCCAAGCCCATTAGCTGCCGGTGACACGGTTCTTACACTGGGAAGCGGAGGGGTGTCCGTTTTTGCCATTCAATTGGCTAAGCTGCTCGGCTTACGTGTTATCGCCACGACTTCCAGTGATAAAAAAGCAGAAAGATTGAAAGAACTCGGAGCGGAAGACGTGATTAACTATCAATCTACTCCTAATTGGGGAGAAGTGGTCAAGGAACGGACCGGAGGTGTCCAACGAGTCGTCGAAGTAGGCGGTCCGGCTACAATTAAACAATCCCTGCATGCTGTGGCAAATGGAGAAGAAGTGGCCATGATCGGCGTGCTGACGAAGGAAGGCGACAAGCTTGATTACTTCGACATTTTTGGCAGGGCGTCCACCAGAACCATCGGAGTAGGAAGCCGGGAAGATTTCGAAAACATGAACAAGCTGATTGCAGAAAAGAAGATGACTCCAGTCATCGACAGCGTGTTTTCGTTTGATCAAGCACGGGAAGCATTTGACTATTTAGCCAGTCAGAAGTTTTTCGGGAAAATCGTGATTCGTCACGACTAGAAAAAGTGAAATGAACGGCCTTGAATCAACCTGTTCAGGGCCGTTTTTCTCTGTTTTCAACTTGGCTTTAATTAGTTGAATTTATCCTGATAATGGCTTAGTTCCAATATTTCGACGGCAGGCAGTTGTGTCCATTCTTCGATGGGAACGTCCGGATTTTCTTCTACGTATTTTTCAATAATTTTATAACCTATTTTGTAATTGCTCCAACGCGGGAGCCCTTTGCTGGGATTTCCGTTGAAAAAGTCATCCAACATGCCAGTATTGGTTGAATCCTTGTTTTCCTTGAGCACTTGCCAAATTTGTTTTTCCGTTCCGGGCGGGAGGGCTGAATTCCATGGTACTTCTATTCCGGGATAAACTTGTTTGGCAAACATTTCAGCTCTGCCTTCAACCATTACATCCTGCAACAAGTTCCTTGAATGGTCTTTCCGGCTTTCCCAGTGAATGGTATGGTGATACTCATGAGCGACTGTGTACTGTAAAACTTGTTCAGGGAAATTTGGGGCTAATTCTATTAAATAAAATTTTCTTGCCAGACCATGCCGGAAACATTATCAACTACCTTATATATATCGGGGAAATCAGTATTGGCGGGGATGATATAGACTGTTTTCTCACCCCCTGGTAGTTCATCGGCCGATTTCTTTAACGTTTCTCTGATGATATTGCTTATTTCCTCTTGCTGACCGATTAGTGTATGAAGCGCTTTTTCCGTAGCTTCTATATCTGTTGGTGCCTGGAATCGGAGCCTATCATAACCGTTCCCTTCGCCAAAAGCCATGGAGCGGAGCGGTTCCAATACATGCTTTTTATATAATGAGTCCAGGTTTTCCGGTTGTTGTTTGGCGGCTTTGACATAGCCTTCCATCTCATCAAAGAGATTGACAATGGTGAAATGTTGCCCTTTATAGTCAAACTCTACAGGGTTTCCTTCAGCCTCCTGTGAGAGGGAATCTGGCTGGGCAGGGTTTGAACAACTTGTCATCAAAAAAAGCATATTCATGAGTATTAACAAGCGAGCGATTTTTTTCATCTGGTGAAATGGAATCCTCCTATTCTGTTTTTTTCTTTACTATACTAGAAATTTCCTCATTTTACCAATTCCGCTCTGCAATTTAGGCAAAGTCTTTATTTTCGATGGGGAGAATACACTTCTGAAGATCTCAAAGAAGTTTTTTGCTTGAAGTCCTACCCACGGAAAGCAAAGTGTTCTGCTGATGCTTTATGTATGGACTTAATTGAAAAGAGGTTATCACTGTGTCGCTGTTTCTACCTAGTGTCTAAAACAACACCTTTCTAGTAAACTGTCATGAAAAAACATTTGCATATCTGACAAAATTCGTTATAATTCAATGTATCGAAAACAATATACGCACTGATGAAACTCGTATAATAGCAGGAATATGGCCTGCAAGTTTCTACCGGGTAACCGTAAATTGCCCGACTACGAGTAAGCGAACAGTTAGATCAACGTATGGCGTCCTGTCAGTTCGGGGCGTTTATGTGTTTTTTCATTCTGAAAGCAGCTTACTCTGGTAAGCTGCTATTTTTATTGGCATTTTTATAAAGATGAAGGGAGCGGAGACAGCTATGAGACTATTAAAAGACAAGATTAAGACAGACGGCATTGTGTTGAATGAAAATGTCCTGAAAGTGGATTCTTTTATCAATCATCAAATGGATCCTAAGCTGATGAAGGAAATTGGGAAGGAATTTGCCCGCCTTTTTAAAGAGGAGGAAATCACCAAAGTATTGACCATCGAATCATCAGGAATTGCGCCGGCCATCATGACAGGTCTGGAGTTTGATGTTCCAGTGATTTTCGCAAGGAAAAGAAAGTCACTGACATTGACCAGTGATGTGTACACAGCGAAGGTGTACTCTTTCACGAAGCAGGAAACCAATGAAATTACCGTATCCCATAAGTATATCGAAGAAGGGGACAATGTCCTGATCGTTGATGACTTTCTCGCCAACGGACAAGCTGCAATTGGTTTGGCGAAGATGGTGGAGCAAGCGGGGGCGAATGTTTCCGGGATTGGCATTTTGATAGAAAAGTCCTTCCAGCCAGGTGCGGAAGAAATTCGCAAGCAAGGCTACCGTTTGGAATCTCTTGCCCGGGTCAAATCGCTTGCTGGAGGAAAAGTCCAGTTTGTTGAGACAAAAGAAACGGTTTATCAATAAAGCGATAGGAGGAGAATACAGATGAATAAAAAGAAACTGCAAACACTATCGATCGGCTTCCAGCATGTATTGGCGATGTACGCAGGAGCTGTCGTCGTTCCGTTGATTGTCGGAGGAGCATTAGCGTTAACCTTCGAACAGCTCACCTATCTGATTTCGATTGATTTGCTTGCCTGTGGTGTTGCCACCCTTCTGCAAGTATGGAGAAACAAATTTTTCGGCATCGGCTTGCCTGTCATGCTTGGTTGTACATTCACTGCCGTCGGGCCGATGATTGCAATAGGGAGTCAGCATGGAATATCCGCTATTTATGGAGCGATCCTTGTTTCCGGGCTGTTCGTCGTGTTGATTTCGAAATACTTTAGTAAGTTGGTCCGGTTTTTCCCGCCGGTTGTCACCGGTTCTGTCGTGATGATAATCGGGTTGACTCTCGTCCCGGTAGCATTCAATGACATGGCAGGTGGTGAAGGCAGCGCGGATTTCGGCAATCCTGCCAATCTGTTGTTAGCATTTGGTGTTCTCGTATTCATTTTATTACTGAATAAATTTGCGAAAGGATTTCTGCGCACGATTTCGATTCTTATCGGCTTGGTGGCCGGCACGATTGCAGCCGCTTTGATGGGAATGGTCGATTTTTCAGAAGTCGGAGATGCTTCCTGGTTTCATTCTATCCAGCCATTTTACTTTGGAGCCCCGACTTTTAACATTTCTGCCATCCTGACGATGACATTGGTGGCGATTGTCAGTTTGATCGAATCCACTGGCGTTTACCTGGCTCTTGGCGATATAACCAATCGCGAAATCAGCGGAAAGGACCTGGAAAAAGGATATCGGGCGGAAGGACTTGCAATTGTGTTAGGCGGTATCTTTAACGCTTTCCCTTATACCGCCTATTCGCAAAATGTCGGTCTGGTCCAGCTTACTGGGGTCAAAACGAAACAAGCCATTTTTGCTGCCGGCTCTATTTTGGTTGTATTGGGCTTCCTGCCGAAAATCGCCGCTATCACCACGTTGATTCCGACTGCTGTGCTTGGCGGAGCCTCATTGGCGATGTTCGGAATGGTTATTGCTTATGGAATCAAGATGCTCAGCCAAGTGAACTTCGAAAGCCAGGGCAACCTGTTGACGGTTGCGTGTTCTGTCGGAATGGGGCTGGGTGTAACGGCAGTCCCGGAAATCTTCGCCAACCTTCCGGAAAGCATCCGGATTTTGACCGACAGCGGCATCGTTGCCGGCAGTCTGACAGCCATTGTTTTGAATGTCTTATTTAACGTGATTCCTGAGCGTTCCGAGAGATCGATTCAAAGACAGATAAGAGAAGAACAAGCGTCCTGATAGGGGCGCTTGTTTTTTTAAAAATAGAGTAAAAGGGAAGGATGAAGAGCAAAAGGAGGCGGCGGACCGGGAGAAAAGCACTTCATGCGGTTGATGAAGAGCAAAAAGAGGCCGCGAACCGGGAGAAAAGCGCTTCATGCGGTTGATGAAGAGCAAAAAGAGGCGGTGAACCGGGAGAAAAGCACTTCATGCGGTGGATGAATAGCAAAAGGAGGCGGCGAACCGGGAGAAAAGCACTTCATGCGGTTGATGAAGAGCAAAAAGAGGCGGTGAACCGGAAGAAAAGCACTTCATAGTAATGTGCAGATAAATAGTACTCGCCTGTTTTTTGTCCGGGAGCAAGGGACTTGCGCTCATCTAATAATTTCTTTTTAAAAATAATCATTATTATTTTTTGAAAACTCCGTTTGTCGTCTGCTCGATTTGGGAATAGAGTAAGGAATTTCTAAAGGAGGGACGATTAATGGAAAAGAACTCTAAAGAAAATCTACATAGCAACAAAGAAGGGGGCAACAAGGAAAAAGGGACCTTGACGACGAGACAGGGACACCCTGTAAGAGACAATCAGAACACAAAGACTGTAGGAAACCGCGGACCTGCAACGCTGGAAAACTACGAATTCATAGAAAAAATCAGTCATTTTGACAGGGAAAGAATCCCGGAACGCGTTGTCCACGCACGGGGTGCAGGCGCTCATGGCTATTTTGAAGCATATGGTTCTGCAGGAGATGAGCCGATTTCCAAATATACCAGGGCGAAATTGTTTCAGGAAAAAGGGAAGCGGACACCCGTCTTTGTTCGTTTTTCAACGGTGATCCATAGCGGAACCTCTCCGGAAACGTTACGTGATCCTCGAGGCTTCGCGGTGAAATTTTATACAGAAGATGGCAACTGGGATTTAGTCGGGAACAATTTGAAAGTATTTTTTATCCGCGATGCCATCAAGTTTCCCGACGTGATTCACGCATTGAAACCTGATCCCGTAACCAATATCCAGGACAGTGAACGGATTTTTGACTTCATGTCGCAAACACCTGAAGCCATGCATATGCTGACATTTTTATTTTCCCCATGGGGTATTCCGGCCAATTATCGCCAAATGCAAGGTTCTGGAGTGAATACGTATAAGTGGGTGAATGAAGACGGAGAAGCGGTACTTGTTAAGTATCATTTTGAACCGGTACAAGGAATCCGCAATTTAACCCAGGAACAGGCTGAAGAGATTCAAAAGAAAAATTTCAACCATGCAACACAGGATTTATATGAAGCGATTGAGCGAGGAGATTATCCGGAATGGGAGCTCTATGTGCAAGTGATGAGTGATGACGAGCATCCGGAGTTGGATTTCGATCCGCTTGATGATACGAAGATTTGGCCTAAAGACCAATTCCCTTGGATTCCTGTTGGGAAAATGGTGTTGAATCGCAATCCGGAAGATTACTTCAATGAAGTAGAACAGGCCGCTTTCGGGACTGGGGTTCTTGTAGACGGCATGGACTTTTCGGACGACAAAATGCTTCAGGGACGGACTTTTTCCTATTCGGATACGCAGCGTTACCGTGTAGGAGCAAACTATTTGCAGCTGCCAATCAATCGTCCGAAGAAAAAGGTGGCCACCAATCAACGGGGCGGTCAGATGTCTTACCAAGTTGATAATGATGAAAATCAAAACCCGCATGTCAACTATGAGCCTTCTTTGATGAATAACCTGGAGGAAGCGAATCCTAGCAGCAAGGCTCATACCCCGCATGTGTCCGGTGAGGTAAAGAAAGAAGCGATAGACAGGCAAAACCCGTACAAACAGGCTGGCGAAACGTATCGTAAATTCAAAGATTGGGAACGCGACGAATTGATTAAAAACCTTGTTGCCAACCTTAAACCATGCCGGAAAGAAATACAGGAAAAAATGATCGAGCACTTCACGAAATGTGACGAGGAATATGGCCGCAGGGTAAAAGAAGGATTGGAAAATGATAAAATGGACGCCGCCGATATGGATTCAACACACGGTGGACCAGCCGGAGCAACCCAGACAGAAGAAGGTGTAGAGCAAGCCATGGAAGACAGCATCCCTTCTGATCCATATTGATTGTGAAAAAGCCGCCAGCTTATGAAAGCTGGCGGCTTTTTAAGTTTGCTTTATGGTTGAATATTCACTTTTACTTTATTGGTATCAACCTGTGCATCTCCAACAGTGACGGTTGCCCATACTTCAAAATTTTCAACATCACCCCTATTACTTGCCACGTACATCAATAAATCTTCATATTGGGTATCAAAGTCTACGATGTCTGGTGCACTGGTGTGAAATTCTATTTGACTGTTATCCAGGCTGATTGCATTTCCGTTGGCTTTAGTGGCATTTACGTTCAATTGTGCCAGCCCACCTGGTTGAACGGTTTGCGGATCAACTGAGAGTGTTGCACTTTCCAAAACTTCTTCGCTTTCATTCTGTACGATTAATTTGGCATCGGCCCATGCCCCATGACCATGGCCATTGCTGCCTCCCTCAATGGTTCGCATAACAAGTTTCAGTTGTTCCTTGTTTGTAATGTCTAGACTGATAAACTCCTGCGGGGTGCTTTTTCGCATGGGATCGGTTTGATAGGCTAGTTCGCCATCGAGCCAAACCTCGAAAATGAACTGGTTCCCATCCCGGTCTGCATGCTGTTCTACCCCTGCGAAAGTTTCAAAACGATCAAATTCCCAATTGGTCAAGTCATAGACAATTTCCGAGTTTGCATGAATTCCAATCCCTTTTTCGTAGAGAACCGGACCGTCTTCTCCAAGCAGTGTGATGGGAGGACCGGCTACTGATTGATCTTTTTGAATCGTCCCCCAGCCTGTAGTGGCAGATTCCCATTGCATGTCGCTGATAAATAAATCGGAAACGGGATTAAAATCAATTGTATAAGTTTCTTCCAGGAAACCGTCCTCTGTTCTAGCGTGGATGATAGTCGTGCCGGTTAGTTCATCTGCTTTCTCCACCTCAATGATCACATCTTCTCTGGCTGGAAATGCTTCTACTGATGGAATGGTTTGGTCAATGGCGCTCGAAAAGGTGTAGATATAGTTGGTTACATCCGTATGGAAGCCTTCAAGCGATTCCCCATTGACTTTAATATCGTCCAGCAATTCTAAGTCGATTTGCCGTTTGCTCAACTCCATTGGAGACTCACCATCGGTGAATGGTCTTAGCATATAGGTATAGGAGTAAGATTGGTCCGTATAAAGCATATACTCGGGCAAGGCAGTCCCAGACCAACTATTCCAAACTCCCATTTGTTTGTGATTGATGGTTAGCACGATATCATCCAGCTTGGTTAACTCATATGGATGCTCTGCTTGTTCCAAATCATCTTTTGTATAGTGGAGAGCAGAGAATTCGAACTGTGGCAGTCCGCTGATAAGTAATCCATTGCCATCATCGCCCGTCAAAGTAAGCCAGCGGACGTCAGTTTTATTTCCAGTTTCCTGTGGTCGCGGGTAGTTAAAGAACTGTTCGTCTATGGTACTATCATAGACTCCGATATTGGCGCCATCTTTCCGGTCCCAATAATTTTCGAAAGGTCCACGGCCGTAATACTGGAGGTTATCATATTGGCCAGGCAACGTCAGTTCCATTCCTACAGCTGGTATTTCTGACAAGGCTGTACTTGGCTTAACGGTACTTCTTACCACTACTTCTCCACTTCCATAAACAAAATATCCTACCCGGTAGAAAGACTCTCCTGACGTTGGCAAAGAAGCCGTTACTTGAATGTGGATCACTTTATCACTGGTTTCTCTTAGCTGCACGTCAGTAATTTCCATATTTTCTCCGGCATGCTGCCATGATGCATTTCGATCCATCATGCCATTCATCAAGTCATTGTCGTTGCGGACCCGCCAGAAGTTCGGCGTAGGACCTGACTGAATCAATTCCTGTCCATGGTGTTTAAAAGAAGAAATTGTTCCTTTCGATTTATCAAAAGTTAAATCGAATTGTTCTCCGACCACGTCAATTTGTTTTTCTCCCTCTTCTACTTGAAGCTTTGGCATGTTCTCTGTTGCAAATTCCGGAGAAGCAGGAGCACCCAAAGGAAGTTGAAATTGGGCATTGGCCACCTCATATCCTTTTTCAGCCCAAGCGGTTTCTTCAGAAAGGGTATAACTGATATTCAGCCAGTAGTCCGCTCCCGGTTTCAGCTTTTCAGGTTGTTCCAGTGGAAGGATGATTTCTTTACTAGCATTTCCTGCAATATCTTCCTCGATGCTGCCTTCCTGGATAACCTTGTTATCTTCTTTCAACTGCCATTTTCCTTCAAAATCACTTAGAGGTCTAAATAAGTGTTCGTTCTTTATTCTGATTTTATTTTCTGCCAAGTCGACAGCTTGTACATCGATATTTTGATAAGCAGCTTTTAAAGCGAACATTTCTGGCTGCGGGGTCCTGTCTGGGTTTAGCAGACCATTCATTAGAAAAATGCCGTCGTTCGCATAGTTTCCCCAATCTCCTCCATAAGAAAAATACGTTTCTCCCTGGTAATCTTCTTTTATGGGTAATCCTTCTACACCCTCTTCAACTGGAAGGCGGATCGATTGGTCGACAAAATCCCATATAAATCCGCCTTGCAGGTTATCGTATTTTTCGATAATTTCCCAATACTCTTTGATATTCCCAAGGCTATTCCCCATAGCGTGTGCGTATTCACACATAATTAATGGCCGTTCATTTCTTTTTCCATAGTTTTCTAAACTAGATAGACTTGGATACATAAAGCTGTCAAAGTCTGCAAGGCTATTATCCTGTTGGAAATGGAGCAGACGTGTAGGATCAAATTCTTTGATCCATTCGGAAGCTTCTCGGAACGTGTCACCAGAGCCTACCTCATTTCCCATTGACCAAAAAATGACGGAAGGATGGTTTTTGTCTCGTCTGACCATTGTTTTGATTCGGTCCTGTACGGCAGAAGCCCATTCCGGGCTGTTGCCGGGGAAGGGGCGCATATTGTGTGATTCGTTGTTGGCCTCATCTAGAATATAAATGCCATATTCATCAGCTAATTCATAAAAACGTGGATGGAACGGATAATGTGCGGTCCGGACAGCGTTTATGTTATTTCGTTTCATTATTTCAATGTCCTCGCGCATTCGTTCTTCTGACATTACATAGCCAGTGTCTGGATCCACTTCATGGCGATTTACACCTTTGATTGTAATCGGCTTACCGTTTATTTTCACTTGATTGTCCTGGATTTCTATTTCTCGAAATCCTACTTTTGAGCTTACCGTTTCAATTGATTTTCCCTTCTTGTTCTTTACCTCCAGGACTAGAGTATAGAGGTTGGGCTGCTCTGCTGACCATTTCGAAGGGTTTTCTACTTTTATATCCTTCTTAAAGTCGCCCTTCGAATTTACCGCTAGTACGTTAACATTCAAGTCTAGCTGATGGTTTTCCTGATCGTACAAGTTTGCTTCTATCGAGTAATCATTCTGATTAACTGATTCCTTATTCGTTAGCTCCCCATCAATGCTTAATACAGCGTCCTGATACTCTTGGTCTAAATCGGTTTCCAGTTTATAATCCTCAATATGGACTTCGGGGGTAGCGTATACATACACATCGCGAAAAATGCCGCTAAGATCTACCATGTCCTGATTTTCCAACCAGGCACCATCAGACCAGCGGAATACTTCCACCGCAAGTGTATTTTTGCCGTTTTTCACATAATCGGTAATGTTAAATTCAGCGGGGGTGAAACTGTCTTCGCTATATCCAACCTTTTTGCCATTCACCCAAACATTGAAGGCAGATTTCACACCCTGAAAGGATAGAATAATTTCTCGTTTTTTCCAGTTGCCAGGTACTTGAAATTGGTGCCGGTAAGAGCCTACTTCGTTATGTTCAATAGGAACTTCAGGAGGAAAGATTTTTCCGTATCCTTGCCAAGGGTGTTGCTGATTAAGATAGATGATATCTCCATAACCTTGCAGTTGCCAATTGCTTGGAACAGGAATGGTATCCCAGTCCGTATCATTGAAATTTTCCTTATAAAAGTCTGTTGGCCGCTGGTTCGGATTTTCCGACCAGTGGAACTTCCAATCACCGTTAAGTGATTTATAAAAACGGGACTTGTCGATTTGCCCCTTAATGGCAGTACTTTCATTATTATGCGGGATGGTTGTCACGGTGCTTGGAAGCCTGTTTTCTTGAAATAGCTCGGGTGTGCCATTCCAATTACTGCTATCTTCCTCAGCAGAAACTGGGACGGAGAATAGAAAGGTGCAGATGATCAAAAGAAGTAGGGAAAAATGAAGATAATTAATGGGTTTAAGAGCTTGCAAAATAGTTCCTCCTTTATTAATTTAATTAACTAACTATCAAAAAAAAATAGAAGCAGTGGAGGGATGAAAAAAATGTAAATATAATATTAAAAATAGTCAGTTAACTATATTAAAACATGGAAGGAACAGGTACTCAATGGGGTTAATCTACTAACTTTCCGTCAAATAGGATGACAGAGTAGTAGAATTTTACTAAAAGGAGATGAAGTAACAAAAATCGGCCTCTGTAATCGAAATGATCTTTCAAGTGTGAACGGTTTACCACAAAGAAGGACATTTTTGAATGAGGCCGATTTATCAAGGAAGGCTTAGCCGTTTATTTGTTTGATAAACTCTTTCATCAATCCCGGCAAATCTGGCCAGGCATGGCCGGAAATCAGGTTACCGTCTGTATGAAGATGCTCTTCGATGTAAATGGACCCTGCTGCTTCTACTTCTGGCTTGCAGGCAACATATGCAGTCATTTCGCGGTTTTTTATATGCTCCCGGACAGTTGTCAGGACGAGGCTGGCATGGCAGACAGCTGCGATCGGTTTGTTTGCTTCAAAGAAATGGCTAACGATTTTCGGCACATGTTCATTCAAACGAATGTGTTCGGGCGCCCGGCCGCCAGGAATGATGAGACCGTCATATTGTTGCGGAACGATATCAGAAAAGGCCTCGTTTGCTTCGATTAAATACCCAGCCTTTTCGGTATATGTTTCCCAACCGACAAAATCGTGGACGACCGTATGCAATGGTTTAGGGCTCGTTGCGGCAATGGTCGTATCAAACCCTTCCTCCAAACAGCGGAAATATGGATAGTAAATTTCCAACGACTCTACAGCATCTCCAGCAAGAATCAAAATTTTCTTTGCCATTTGTATCCCTCCTGTTTTGTTTCTAATCTACTCTATTCAAGCCTTTGGCTGATAATCCTTCTGTTTTTGAAAAAAGAACAAGGTTCATGACAAGATAGAGAACAAGGTAACTGTTAAAATAAATAGAAGGGAAAAATTTAATCGGAAAGGGGAAATGAAAATGGCGCAATCATTGCAAGGGAAGGTTGCCTACATAACTGGAGGAGGAAAAGGAATTGGTCGTGCTACTGCTCTTGCTCTGGCAAAAGAAGGGGTGAAGATTGGGTTGATAGCGCGAACACTGTCTGATTTGCAGGCTGTAGCAGAGGAAATTACCGCGCATGGAGGAGAAGCTGCCTATGCTACGGCTGACGTATCGGATCTTTCACAGGTTGAAGCTGCTGTAAAAGCAATAGAGCAAAAAATAGGATCGGCGGATATACTCATCAATAATGCAGGAATTGGTAAATACGACACCTTTCTTGACTTCGATCCGGAAGACTGGAAACGGGTGATCGAGGTCAATCTCATGGGTGTTTATTATGTAACACGAACGGTGCTTCCGCAGTTAATCAAAAAGAATCGCGGCGATATTATCAACATTTCTTCCACCTCTGGTTTACGGGGAACACCTGGATCGAGTGCATACAGTGCTTCGAAGTTCGGGCTGCTTGGCATGACAGAATCACTCGCTCAAGAAGTTCGCAAACATAATATCCGTGTAGCAGCCCTTACACCCAGCACCGTAGCGACTGAATTGGTTTTCAAAGATAAACTGGATGAAGTGGACCAGGAAAAATATATGCAACCGGAAGATTTGGCAGAGTATATGGTTGCGCAGCTGAAGTTGCATCCAAGAATATTTATTAAATCTGCTTCTTTATGGGCGACAAATCCATTTTGATCAGCAACGATTAGGGAAATCACTATTCGGTTAAGAATAGTGATTTTTATTCCTTTAACCATTGTATTACGATGTACATCGTAATACAATGGTGATAAGCAGGAAATGGGGTGATTGGATGGATAAGGAAATGATGAAAGGCAGTATCGATTTGCTTATTATGTCACTAATAGCACAGCGGGATCTATATGGCTACCAAATCACCAAGATTCTAAAACAATTAAGTGACGATACCTACGAAATGAGTGAAGGGACGTTATATTCTGCGCTTAAGCGGCTGGAACGGAAACAATGGATAGAATCCTACTGGAGTGAAACAGAACACGGCCGCCGGAAATATTACCGTTTGACCGACGAAGGTGGTTCAGAGCTAAAGCGAAAACAGGAAAATTGGAAAATGATTGAATCACTTGTCCAAAAGAGCACGGAGGGATGGGTATGAGCAAGCGGTTGAAAGCGTTTGTAGATAAAACCGTCCGACAAATCGAAGGGAATCAACAAGAAAAGGAAGATCTGGCAGAGGAGCTTTTGACCCATTTGCAACTGAGCAAACAAGAGTTGATGGAAGTCGAAAAACTATCGGATAAAGAAGCAGAAATGAAGGCGATACGGCTATTCGGCGACGAAGCTGCGGTCGGCAGTCAGATTCAGCAGGCAATGTTTCCTTATCGAAAAGAAATGATGCTTGCACTTTCCGGATCCTCGATTCTTTTTTCTTTTTGTGTCTACCTGGCACAATTGTTTTTGGAGGGGGATGCCTATATTTTTTGGCTGGTACTCTCCGTTATTGTCAGTTCCTCCCTACTGGTATTGTCTCTTAAACCAGTGACCTTGTTAAATCGCCGTTTATGGATGAACAGCCTGCTGATTGTTTATCTAGCAGTCTACCTATTCGGCTTGCTCTTAGCAACAGGAGTCAGGACTTCGGCGGTATCTTCCAGTTTAATTGTCTTTGTTTCCTTGCTTTTATTGCTCGCTATTGTTTTGATTTACCGCACCACGCTCCATGATTACAAATCTGGCAGTCACCCACTGCCGAAACAGGCCAAGTGGCTGCACGCGATTAATATTACAGCTGGCATTATTGTAATTGGCGTCGTGCTGTTTTTTCTATGGGGAGTGTTGATTTTCACGGGAGAACTAGTGCCGGCAATGGCGCTCGGGCTACTACCACTCATCATTTGGATTGGTTTGTATGTGATGCAAATGAACCTGATCCGGAGGCACAAACGGATAGCTGCCTTTGGAACGGCGATAGTACCACTGCTCGTAATTGGTCTGGCAGTAAGCTATTTTATTTACGATCTCATGCAAATGTAAGGGGGGAGTACACGTGAAGAAAAAAGGCATTTGGGCTTTGCTGATTGCCATAGCTATCGTAACAATATTTTTGGTTATCCTTGGTGTCGTTTTCGGGAAGGAAGAATTCGAAAAACAGCAAGGCTTAACAGGGATTTACGATATCTCTCCTGATGGATCCATCGCTTACGTATATTTTGATGAAGGACACCCAGGTATTTACTTCGAGAATGACAGCCATAACCCAAATGAGCCTTTAGTTGAGCTGTCGATTGATCAGGAAATCCTTGATATCAGTTTTTCACCGGATGGATCTTCTTTTACCTACGTGACCAGCGGTAAAGATAAGCAGGCAGGGATGGCAAGTTCCGTTCACAAGTATTATCCAGCAACCAATCATGATGAGGAGCTGTTCAATGGAGAGTCTTTGATTACAGAGATTGAGTTTGATCCCAAAGACTCGGATACACTTTATTTCTTGCAAGCCGGAACCTTCGAAAGTTATTCACCGATTGCAAGTGCTCATCCACATGATTTTGACGTTTTCAGCTTCGACCTTTCCAGTGGGAAAACAGAGCGCCATACAGATTTGAAAAAATATAACATGAAGTCGTTAAAGGTCTCTTCTAGGGAGCAGGCCGTGTTTTGGCAAATGGATGACGATATGGATACAGAAACAGCAGATGACATCTTTGAAAGCCATCAGCGGATATTCAAGCTTCCCTTGGATGACAATGGAAATTTGCAGGCTTTAAGTGCTGAAAATCGACAGGAGGATGTTTTTGATTTTGCTTTGACGCCAGATGAACAGACCATCCTGTTCCAGGCAGTCAGCAATGCTGATGAAGGTGGAACGTTTGAGTACGAATTGTTTTCCTATGACAGAGAGACGAAGGAAGAAAGCCAATTAACCACACTGAAACATAGTGTCAGCAATGTGATTATGGGACCTGAAGGACGTCGCGTTTATTTTATGGTGGATAAGAAATTTGGCCAGCAACAGCCTGATTACCATTTATACAGTGTCGATTTGAATGGGAAAAACTCACAAGAAGAAATACTCTATATGAAATCCTCAAAGGAGGGTTGAGCTTGGATTATACCATCGCCATATTATTTGGATTAATTGCATTTGGACTGTTATTTAGAGCCTCTAAGCGGGAAAAGCGTTGGTTGGGCGGTTTCGGGGCAATATTAGGGATCATTTTCCTCATCGGCTGTCAAATCGTGAAGTGGCAGTCCGGTTTTTTTGATGGGTATAACCAGGAAAGCAGTGAAGCAGTAGGTAATTGGGTAGTTTTGGGATTTATTATTCTTGGTATCTACTTGTTGCTGTTGATTAATTACCGATGGATTCGTTTTGCCTGGGGCCAGACGCCTGCAGTGAAATGGACGCTCCTCTTTGTGGAGATCGTGTTTAGTCTGTTTTACATCATCGCCGGGTATTTCCTATTGTTTGTATTGGGAGTGCTTTATTTCTCATTTGCACCATAAAACGAAGACAGACCCTAGAGTCTGTCTTCAATCATTTTTTCACTGATTCTTTTCGATATTTGCTGCCCGGATGATCGGCGGGCAGGAAAGTCCCTGTGGAGAAAAGCTTTTCTCTCAGGGTTCCCTCCCTGTACGACTTTTTGTAAATGCCGCGTTTTTGCAGGACAGGTACCACTAATTCCACAAAAGCCTCTAAATCTCCAGGAGTGACAAAATGGTTTAAGTTAAAGCCGTCCACTCCGGATTCTTCAAATTGGAATTGGATGGCGTCGGCTACCTCTTCTGGATTTCCGACAATGATAGTAGAACGGTCCAACGTTTCAAAGCGGTCGAGCACTTCCCCTACAGTAAGCTTTTTCGGAGCATCTTTTGTCAGGGTTGCCGCTTTGTAATGGCCACCCTCTGTCTTTTTTGTATATTCAAACGGCAAGGAGCGGTCGAGTACTTCATACTCTGAAATGTCATAGCCACTGGCACCGTACTGTGCTTTGGCAGCATCCGGACTCCAATGACTGGCGTATTCTTCGTATTTCCGCTCCGCTTCCTCGGTTGTTTCTCCGACAATCACATTTAGGAAGCATAAAAACTTGATTTTGGAAGCATCCCGTCCGTGTTTTTCTGCCCGTTCTTTGATGTCTTCGATATAATATCGGATCCTTTCTGGGGTCGGACCGCCGACAAAAATACACTCGGCATGCTTTGCGGCGAAGGCACGGCCGCGTTCTGATGTTCCTGCCTGGTAAAGGACAGGAGTTCTTTGCGGGGATGGTTCACTAAGGTGCGGTCCTTCCACATTGAAATAATTACCATGATGTTTGATTTCGTGGACTTTTTCCGGGTTGATCAAAGTACCTTCTTTCCTGTCTTCAAGAAATGCATCATTTTCCCAGCTGCCTTCCCAAAGTTGGTAGGATACATCCAGATATTCATCGGCAATATCATATCGTTCATCGTGTTTAATCATCTTTTCGAGACCAAAGTTTCTGGCAGCGTTCGGCAGGTAGGAGGTGACGATATTCCAGGCTACCCTGCCATTAGTTAAATGATCAAGAGTGGAAAAACGTCTGGCATTGCCGAAGGGTGGCTCATAGGTGGTGCTGACAGTAATGGCGAATGCCAGGTGATCAGTCGCTTGTGCCATTGCTGAAACAAGCAGGGCAGGGTCGTTCACCGGCACTTGTAAACCATCTCGGATTGATGGCGTTTTACTATTACGGTAAACATCGTAAATGCCGAGCACATCAGCAAAAAACACCGCATCGAATTTACCTTTCTCCAACAAGCGGGCAAGGTCTACCCAATATTGCAAATCCTTATAGCCGCGATGCCGCTTGCTGTCCGGATGTTTCCAAAGTCCATGCGAATTATGCATCGCGCTGTTCATTTCGAAGGCATGTAAAATGATTTCTTTTGTCAATGGGAATTCCTCCTGTAACGAATTATTTAGCAATTTGCCATTTAAGCACTATGTTTGCCAGCCATACGCACCTTAGGTCCGAATGCTGTCGCCAAATAGCTCGCCGCCAGCATGCTGATAAATCCAAGAGCAGAACTGACAAACAGGGCAATGTACAAATTAGGGAGCAGGTTGAATTGTGTAAAGGCCAAATAGGACAGGGAACCGGTTAAAACGGAAACAATTGCGCCTGTTCGATTTCCTTTATTCCAAAAGTAGCCTAGCAGCACTGGTCCGAATACGCCGCTGATGATGGCCGAGAAACTAAATTGAATGAGCATGGCCAGGGACTCCGGGCGATTTATTGACAAGTACAGCGAAGCAGCTCCGACAACTATCAAAGAAGACTTTGCAATGATAACTGCACGCTGATCATAGTTGGCGGGAGTAAGTCTGGATTGTGTTTTTTGTACCAGCGGCAGGTAAATGTCATTGCCGATACTGGAAGTTATCGATAGATAAAGGCTGTCTGTGCTCGAAAGCACTGCTGAAATTACACCGACAATCATCAACGCAACGAGGGCGGGTGGAAAAGCCTCGATTAAATAAGCGGGCAATGCTTGATCTGCCTCGGCCAGGCCGGGAACGAGAATCCTTGCTGCAAATCCGCCAAACACAGGCAGATAAGAAATGAAGAATAAATGCACGCCACTGGAAATTACAAATGGACGCAGTTCTTTTTCCGTTTCAATCGCCAAAATCTTATTTAGTAAATGAGGCATCAATACAAAACTGATCATCAAAAATTGTATGGCAAGGACAGTCGGAACGCTGTCATAGGGACCCTCTGCTGAAAAGGTGGAGACTAGGGAAGGATGAATGGCCGCAAGTTGATCGAACATCCGGTCAAATACCTGGAAGCCGCCACCAATTGTCCAGAACAATGAAACAATAATCAAGACAGAGGTGACAGACATCAATATCCCCTGAAAAGCATCGGTGATGATTTGAGCAAAGGCACCGCCCAGCCCGATGTAAATGATGGTGATCATCACGCCGGCGACGACTCCCCATTCGTATGGGATACCGATGATCGTTTCAAATATGGTTGCTAGTCCTACATTTTGTCCGACGATATAATAGATATTGAACAATAGTAGAATAGATACCAAGATTTGAAGCGTTTTGCTGTTATAGCGTTTTCCCAGCCACTCTGGCAAGGTGGACACACCGCCTTTTTCTTTTTGATACTTCCAAAATGTTTTTGCGAAGAGTAGCAGCCCGATCCATGCGGTGCCAAAGCTGCCTAATGTGTACCACAATACTGAAATGCCATATTGATAGGCGAGTCCCGGAAGCCCTAAGTATAAATTGGCGCTGGCAAAGGTAGCAGCAAAACTGGCTCCGACAAGCCAGGGACTTACTTTGCCGCGAGCCGTTGCGAATCCGGCCATTGTTTTGCTGTATGGGGCACCCCGTTTTCCGATATAGGAGACACCAACAACATAACTGGCGAGCAGCAATACAATCAGTATAATTGTCCAAGTCGGCAATGTACTCATTTAGCGGCCTCCTTGCCTTTCGGATACATAATCGAGCAAACAATGCTCCCGATCAAAGCAAAACCAATAGCCGATAATCCATACATTAGAAACATTTCGTATTCCTCCTTTAGTTGATAAAAGCAATCAAAAAAACCTCTTTCTAAGAGAAAGAGGTTTATCATCCAAAACATGCAACGCCCTTTCTCTTATCTTGCAGTATTGCTACTGCAGGAATTAGCACCGTGCTTTAAGCGGTTAGAACCGCGGCGTAGTGATACGCCCCATTTCACAATGGTATTACAGTCGGTTGCCGGGCTTCATCGGGCCATTTCCCTCCACCTGCTCTTGATAAGAGACACCTTCGTTTATTTGGTTTTTGGTTTAATTAGGAATTATATTACCAATGGTAACGATAACTGTCAACAGATATTTCGGAATATTTTTTCTTTTTAGCCGGTTGCGGAGGCGACTTCGGCATCAAGATGAATTCGATCCTCGCTGTCTTGATCAAAGAAAAGAACCTGCTCCATATCAAAAGAAAGGTTCAGCTGATCCCCGCCTTGAATAGAAAACTTGGCATCGATCCTTGCAATAAAGGTTTGTTCCCCTAGACTTGAATAAAGGTATGTTTCTGCTCCCATAAGTTCGGCTACATCGACGGTGACAGGGAAACTCGTATCTGATTTATTTGGAGCAATTTGCTCCTCCTTTTCGATGGCCTCCGGTCGGATACCCATTATCACATCCTTTTCCCGATAGCCTAATCTTGAAAGTTGTTTTAATTTGGCTTCTGGAAGTTTGAACCGGAAGTCGCCGATGACAAAACCGTCGTCCGTTATCCTGCCATGAAAGAAATTCATAGAGGGAGAACCGATGAAACCACCAACGAATACATTGTTTGGACAGTCATAGACTTCTTTGGGGGCTCCGACTTGTTGGACAATGCCATCCTTCATGACCACTAGACGGCTTGCCATCGTCATGGCCTCGGTTTGGTCGTGCGTGACGTAAATAGTAGTTGTTTGCAGTCGTTTATGCAGCTTTTGAATTTCTGCGCGCATTTGAACCCGTAATTTGGCATCTAGATTGGATAACGGCTCGTCCATCAAAAACACTTTTGCATCCCGGACAATCGCCCGTCCAAGTGCGACCCGCTGTCTTTGTCCGCCAGAAAGCGCTTTTGGCTTTCGCTTTAAGTATCCTTCCAGACCGAGGATTTTCGCTGCTTCCTTCACCCGTCTATCTATTTCTTTTTTATCAAATTTACGCAGTTTCAGTCCGAATGCCATATTGCTGTATACGTCCATATGCGGATAGAGTGCGTAGTTTTGAAAAACCATGGCAATATCACGGTCTTTTGGGGGAATATCGTTCATGCGTTTCCCATCGATTAGAAAGTCGCCAGAAGTGATTTCTTCCAATCCGGCAATCATTCGCAGCGTTGTCGATTTGCCACATCCGGAAGGGCCGACAAATACGATAAATTCTTTGTCTTCCACTTCCAAATTGAAGTTTTGCACTGCTGAGACTTTTTTATCATAAACTTTTTCAATATTTGAGAGATTGATTTTCGCCATTCCTTTTCCTCCTTTTTATCCATAGATTAAGCGTATAGAAGAAGGGGAAGGAAGTAAATGGACAACGTGCACAAGAAAAGGGATGCCTAGTTGTGCAATATCACGAATATTCAGAAAAATATATGAAAATGGGAACAGTCCCCCACCGCACTGTCGTGTTAGCGTGACGCAGTGTTAATTGGGTGGGGGACTGTCCCTTCATCAGTTGTAGCTTTTTTCGAGTTCGTCGATCAGGCTGGCAACATAGGAGACGGCCTGGCGGATGGCATCGGGCTTTTCCATGTCGACACCTGCTTGTTTAATTAGATCGAGTGGTTTCTTGGTACCTCCTGCTTTTAAAACGTCAAGCCAACGGTCGATGGCAGGCTGTCCTTCCTCGAAAATGGTTTGTGAAACGGCTGTAGAAACCGTCAATCCTGCTGAATACGTGTAAGGATAAAGACCCATATAGTAATGCGGCTGGCGCATCCAGGTCAAGCTCGCTCCTTCATCAATTTCGACGGCAGCACCCCAAAACTCCGACAATACAGCAGCTTTTTGCCCGGATAAAACGTCGGCTGTCAATGGCTCGCCGGCTTCTGCAAGCTGATAGACCCTGCGCTGAAAAGCTCCTTCCAGCAGATGGGTAACGAAGTTATGATAATAGGTGCCAAGCAGCTGTAAAATGACCCATCTTCTCATCCGGGTATCATCAGTATTCGATAACAAATGGTTGCCAAGCAGCATTTCGTTCATCGTTGAAGGTGCTTCGATGAAATAGGTAGATGGTCTGGTATTGGTCATGCGTTGATTTTTGCCAGCCAGATAAAAGTGACCTGCGTGTCCGAGTTCGTGGGCGAGCGTAAAGGCTCCACGCATTTGATTGGTCCAGGTTGTCAATATATAGGGATGAACGCCATATGGACTGGAGCAAAAAGCACCGGTCGATTTTCCGATGTTGTCGGCATAGTCGATCCAACGTTCAGATAATGCTGTTTCCATAATGCGGCTGTATTCGGGTCCCATGACCTTTAGAGCTTCCAATACGGTTTCGGCCGCCTCTTCATAACTGGTTTCCGGATTGAAATCAGGGTCGAGCGGGGCTTTTAAATCATGGAAGGCCATTTTCTCCAAACCGAGTACTTGCTGTTTCAACTTGGCAAATCGGCGCATATGCGGAGCCAATTCCTCTAGAAGAATATCCAACTGGTTATGGTACATTTCCTGTGTCACTTGCTGTGGGGCCAGCAGCATGTCGGTGACGGAATCATAGTTGCGCAGCCTCGACATCACTACTTCCTGATTGACTTTGGTGGCATAGGTAGCAGCAAACGTGTTTTTATACTGTTTTAACGTTTTGACAAAAGAATCAAATGCATTTTTCCTAACCACAGCAGATGGGGAGGCTTCGTAATTGGCTTCATACAGGGAAAAGGAATTCGGTTGATACTCTCCATTATCATTGGCGAAAGGTTCAAACTGCATGTCTGACAGCTTGCTCCGATTATATGTAGTATAAGGAGAACGGAATAAAGAACCCAAAGAAGCCAGAGCCGACTCTGTTTCCGCTGACAGGGTATGCGGTTGTTTTTCTTTTAAATCATTTACGTATTTGGAGAAAGGAATAAGCTTCGGCTCATCATCGAAAAATTGATTGAGTTTCGCTTCCGGAACGGAAATGATTTCGATTTCCACAAAGGAAAGAGCCGCGTCGATTTTTGCCAAAGCATCGCTTACCTTTGCTGCATCCGCCTGGTTGGTACTATCGGCACTGTCAGCTGATTGCCTTAAGTTTGCATAAGTGGCTACTCGTACTACCCGTTGCAACAACTGTTCGCGGGCTTCTAAACAGTCTCGGAGTGTTGCAGCATTTTCTCCGACTTCTCCCTGATACTGAGTGACTTCTGGTAAACTTTGCTGGACTGCACGTAATTCCTCTTCCCATTCATCCCTTGAAGCGAATAAATCGGTTAAATCCCAGGTTGCTGCATTAGGGACCTGGTCACGGCTTATACGTTGGTGTTTGGTCATTAACATGTCCTCCTAAAATTGTTGATTAAATCGGTTCAATCGGTTTATTTCTTTTTATCTAGTTTGAGAGCCGGGAACCGCTTTGGCAACTTACTTTCCTTTATGCGGGCGACCGACACAATCGTTTAGCTGATTGCCTTTTTAGATGTTTTTGCCAGCTCCTGCAAAATGACCTCCACAGCTGTGTTCAAATCGTTCAACGACCAGGAAGGAAGCTTCGGATTCTCCAGTGCCAGCTTGTGGTGGGCGGGCATATGGATAAAGCCTGTTCGGCAATCGATGTCGCTGGTTTCGATATAGTGGCGGGCTGTGTACATGACTTGATTGCAAAGATAAGTACCTGCTGAATTAGAGATGCCGGCGGGAATGCCTGTTTGCTGAAGTGCATCCACCAAGGTCCGGATTGGCAGAGTGGAAAAATAACCATCAGGGCCGTTGTCGGCTATTTTTTTGTCCTGAAAGCTGTTCCCGGCATTATCCGGTTCTCCGTCCATACAGTTGATGGCGATCCGTTCCGGTGTAATCCGGTTGCGGCCGGCAGCCAAACCGAGGGAAACAATCATATCCGGCTGCAGTTGGTCTACTTGAGTGATCAGTTGTTTCGAAGCTTTTTGGAAATCAACGGGCAATATATGACCGATTATCTCCATGCCCATGAATGTTTTCCCTGTGAATTTTTTAGTTACAAGCTCGGTTGGATTTTCACTCATCCCCAAAAACGGTTCAAAACCTGTTAGTAATATCTTCATGAATAAAACCTCTTCTCCTGATTATAGATAGTGGTCAAACCAATCCGTGATTTCGTTCAAACGGCGAATTCGCAGGGAAGGATCTCCGCTGCGGGACAATTCATGATTAGACCCGGGGAATCGCACAAACTTTGTCGTTTTGTTTTGGTGCTTAAGGGCGACGTATAGCTGTTCGCCTTGTTCGATCGGACAGCGAAAATCATTTTCACTATGCAATATCAGCAGCGGTGTCTCGATATCTTTTACATAGCGAAGGGGAGAATGTTTCCACATGCGGTCCGGATCTTCGAGTAAATTGGTTTTTAGCTCCCAATCGGTAAAAAAGTAACCAATATCACTGACTCCGTAGAAGCTGATCCAATTACTGATGGAACGCTGTGTAACGGCAGCTTTGAAACGATTTGTATGTCCGACTGCCCAGTTCGTCATGAATCCTCCATAGCTTCCCCCAGTGATTCCTATACGGTTTTCATCGATCCATTCAAAGTGGGATGTTGCGTAATCTACAGCATCGAGAATGTCCTGATAGTCTTTTCCTCCATAATCACCGCGCACCGCATCGACAAAAGTCTGACCATAGCCATGACTGCCGCGGGGATTGATGAACAAAACGCCGTACCCGGCTGCGGCAAGTACTTGGAATTCATGCATGAAGGCATTGCTGTACATGGCATGCGGACCACCGTGTACTTCCACGATAAGTGGGTGCTTTTTTTCTTTTGTAAATCCAACAGGCCTCATCATCCAACCATGCAACTTTTGTCCGTCTGAAGCTTGAAAGTGAATCTCTTCAGTTGAAGAAAGCGTTCGATCGTCAAGCCACTTGTTAACGGCTGTCAGTCGCTTTTCATCGCCGCCTGATTTTGGAACAAAATAAAGGTCGCCTGGTGTCAGTTGGTCGCTGACAGCGATGACGGCATTTCCTTTATTGTCCAATTGAAAAGCATAAATTTGCCTGCTTCCACCGGTAACTGTGGACACTTGTTTTTCCATGCTTACTTGGTAGACAGAGGTGTTCCCATTCTGGCTGCCCAAAAAGTATAGTCGATCCTGCTGCTTGTCCCATAGGGCGCCCTTCCCTGCTGTACCCGTTCCCATATCATTGATGGCAACATCGGATGCCTGTACATCCCAATCGTCTGTCAGGCAAGTAAGCTGCTTGCTGATTCGGTCCAATACCCAAACCCTGGTAAGTGTTGCTCCTGCATAGGTCAAATCGTGTCCTAATAGAGACAACTTGTTTCCGTCAGGGGCGTAATTCGGCTGGATGAACATCCCGATGCCATTAGTAAGTCTGGTCAAAATCCCATCCTTCAGGTCGTATTCAAAAATGTCTGAGACGAAGGAACGATCGGGATCATCTGTACGATTGGCACTGAAAGCGATACGGCTTCCGTCAGGAGAAAAGCTTCCAAACTGATGGTCGAATTTGCCGCTGGTAAGCTGCACGGCTGTCTCGTCTTTGAGATCCCATAGGACCAGTTGTTGATAGGTATCATGCAAAAGTCCGGCATCATCCGATTTATACTTGAGGCGTGTAGTAGCGTAAGCTTCTTTGCTGGCGTCCTCGTTATCTTTTTCATCGGCTTCCTCTTCCACACTGTCCTGGTCGGAAAGGGGAACCTTGAGCAGCAGTTTATGTCCATCTGGTGAAAAGACGGGCTGTGAGGCGCCGTGTTTGAAATTAGTGAGCTGTTCAGCTTCCCCACCCCTGAATGAAATTTTCCAAACCTGTTGTTTGCCGGATCGGTTCGAAGTGAAAACAATTGTTTGTCCGTCGGGGGACCAGCGTGGTTGGTAGTCCAAGCTATCCCCATGAGTAAATGGAATGGCTTCGTTTGTCGTTAAGTTGACGACAAATAAATTTGACTGGTATTTTTTCTTTTCGCTGATTGTGCGGACAGCATATACGACCCAGTTTCCATCAGGAGAAAGCTGGGGATCAGAAAGAAAGGAAAATTTCAATAAATCATCCGCAGTGATTGTTTTTGTCATCATTTGTTTATCATCCTCATTTTTTAAAGTTTCTGCGTACCGCTAACCTCTAAGAGGTCCTAAGGCCAACCCACTCGGTGACAAAGAGCGTCACCCGTTTTTACAGTATCAGGTGCATACGCTTTTCTATGATATATTTTTCCGGTTTATTCATGAAACTCCCTACTATACTTGCTGTCCCTCGATAAATGTTTTCTCTACCTTGCTTTGTAAATCGAATGGACTTCCGCTCCATAAAACGAAGTCGGCATCTTTACCTGCTTCCACCGATCCGACGCGGCTTTCCACACCTAAATGCTTGGCAGCATCCATTGTGATGGCACGCATGGCTTGAGCCTCGCTCAGCCCGTTTTTGACCGACATGATGGCACTGGTCATCAAATGTTCGATGGCGATTACCGGATGGTCGGTAGTGATGGAAAATGGTACACCGGCTTCTGCTAAAGCAGGAAGCGTATGCCAGCCTTTGTCGGACAACTCTACTTTCGAGCGAGGGGTCATGGTCGGACCAGAAGAGACACGGACACCATGCTCCGCTAGGTAGGGTGCAAGCAAATGTCCCTCTGTACAATGTTCGATTGTCACGTCGATGGAAAACTCCCGTTTAATCCGCAAAACGGTCACGATATCGTCCGCACGATGGGCATGGACACGCAAAGGGATTTCCTTGTTCAATACTTTTGCAAGCTGTTCGTAGGCCAAGTCCCGGTCGGCAGTCCCAGCTTTCCGTTTGGCTATGTAGTTCTCCGTTTCGATGAGTTTTTGGCGCAGGATGGCGGCGACTCCCATTCTCGTTACAGGCATTCTTCCTTTTTCCCCATGGAACCGTTTCGGATTTTCCCCTGTAGCAGCTTTCAATCCGGAGGGGTTGCGGATGACCATTTGATCGACGATTGTTCCGGCCGTTTTAAGTACACACATTTCGCCGCCGATCACGTTGGCACTTCCGGGCATGACTTGCACCGTGGTCACCCCGGCGTTCCGGGCATCGGAAAACCCCTTGTCGAATGGGTTGATGCCATCGATGGATCGCACTTCAGGTGTGGCCGCATGGCTAGTTTCATTGAAATCCTGCCCTTCTTTTCCGATTCCTTCCTCATGCACACCTAGGTGGGTATGTACATCAATCAGTCCGGGCGTGAAAAACTTGCCGTGGGCATCAATCGTCTGGGTTCCTTCTGGTATAACCAACTGTCTGCCAATCTCTAAGAACTTCCCATTTTCGATTAGGATCGTGACGTCTTCCATTTTTTGGCCTGTTCCGTCGACACCTGTCACATTTGTAATGGCTTTCATGAAATTTCCTCCCAAAAATTCAAAATTATCATTGATTTCTGAAATCTTTCTTTATATAATGGCCTTTATACAATTCCTTGTTACGATATTAAATCAAAAAAATAATATTGTAAATAATCTTAATTTTTTAAAAAGGTATCATAAAAGAGTAGTAATATAGAAAAATAGGACGAAAGTCGGTGATTTAGTGGAGTATCAAATCGATGAATTAGACCGGGGTATCATCCGGATATTATCCAAGGATGGCAGAATCCCTTTTTCGGAAATTGCCAATCAATTGAATGTGACAGAAAAGACAATCCGTCTGCGGTATAAGAACCTTGTGCAAAACGACATTATTGAAGTAGTCGGTGTCGTAAACCCGATAGCGCTAGGTTTGAAGGCGGGAGCCATTATCCAAATCAAAACGGCTCAAGGCCGGTGTGAACAGGTGATGGAAGAATTGAAGACAATGAAGGAAGTCAGGTTTATTACCATGACTTCCGGCCCCTATCCACTATTGATTCAAATCAATGTGCAAAGCCAGGAGGATATCAGGGAGAGTATTTTGCAGTTGGACAAGATTGAAGGGATCGTTGAAATCAACACGATTATCCAACTGGAGAACTACAAAAATACGTTTGAGTATATATAAGGGGGAGAATGGACGTGCTGCAACATATAAAGAAACTGACAAGTCTACTCGGACCGAGCGGCTATGAGCATCAAGTCAGTAACTACTTAACCGACTACTTAAAAGAAAGAACAGATACCGTTACGGTAGACGCACTCGGAAATGTGACAGCCAGAAAGAAAGGAAGTCGACCGGGTCCTGTTCTGTTATTGACAGCTCACATGGATGAAGTGGGATTTTTGATCAAAAAAGTGGAACCAAATGGACTGCTTCGTTTTGAAAAGCTGGGAGGAAACGATGACCGTAATCTCCCGGCACAGCCGGTCAAGCTGTTGGGCAGGGACTCCATCGTTGACGGCATGATTGGTACGTTGTCTGCCCACTTTGCAAAATTTGATGATGTCGTTTCGGTTAGAAATCATCGGGAGTTGTACATTGATATCGGGGCAGCTTCTGAACAAGAGGTCTTGGAAATGGGAGTAGAGGTCGGTACACCCGTAACCTGGGGAAAGGAATGGAAGTTGCTGGGACCACCAGATAAACAGCAAATCCGTGCTAAATCGCTTGATGACCGATCAGGGTGTGCTGTATTGCTGCAAGTATTGGAGGAACTGGAGGGGACCGCTTTTTCCGGTGAGTTGATCTTTCTTTTTACCGTCCAGGAAGAAGTCGGATTGCGTGGTGCCAAAACGGCGGCACAACATATAACCGCTGATGCCGCTTTAGCTATCGATACGACAGCGGTCAGTGACACTCCGGAGGGTCCGATGGATGACAGTCTTGGTTTAGGCAGGGGAGCGGGTATCAAGGTGATGGATGCAAGCCTGATTGTTCACAGCACCATAAAACAGCTGCTGATCGATTTTGCCCAAAAAGAGCAAATCCCCTATCAACTGGAAGTTTTCACCGGCATCGGGACAGACGGGGGAGCTGTCACTTACGCTAACAAAGGAATTCCGACAGGTGTGCTGTCGATTCCGTCACGGTACACCCATTCTGCAGTGGAGCTGGTCGATCTGGGGGACGTGATGGCGGTAAAGGAGATAGTGAGGACTTTCATTTTGCAAATGGACGAACAACAGTCCTTTGCTTTTTGATAACTTTTCATGCTTTTCACCCATCGTGGTTGCTTTTTTTCAGCACAGCGTATTTCCGTATCTCCGTATTAGGAAACAACTTTCCAAAAGAATGAAGAAGTGCACCTAATACTATTTCGCAGTACATCCTTTTTTTACAAATAAATGTTAGAAAATTTTAAATCGAAAGACTATTCAGGAGGGATTCGATGAAAATCTTTATTTCTGCCGACATGGAGGGAATCTCCGGTGTGGCAACCAACCAGCAATTAAAAACAAACGCCGAGTATCAGCGCTTCCGAAAGTTAATGACAGCAGATGTCAATGCGGCAATCGAAGGGGCTTTCCAGGGAGGGGCAAAGGAAGTCGTCGTCGCAGATGGTCACGGAAATATGTCCAACATCCTAATCGAGGAGCTTGATCGCCGTGCAAGGCTTGTCTCGGGGAACAATCGCGTGATGTGCCAGCTGGAAGGTCTTGATGATAGCTTTGATGGCATCATGTTCGTCGGCCATCATGGTCGTGAGGGCGGTTCGGAACGCACAGTGATCAGCCACACGTTGGCCGGAGTCTGTGTCAACGAGATGAAAATCAATGGAAGAGTCGTCGGGGAAACAGAAATGAACAGTCTCGTAGCCGGGAGGTTTGGTGTTCCAGCTATTTTCATTAGCGGGGATGATGCTTACGTCCAGGAAGTACAAGCTTCTTTTCCCCATGTGGAAGCCGCCATTACAAAACGGGCAGTCGACAGATTCGCCGCCGAGTTGATTCATCCGGAGGAAGCTCGTGACGAGATTCGGAAAAAAGCGGAAGCAGCAGTCAACAAAGCGGCAAGTCTCGAGCCGGAAACCATCACAGGACCGACCACATTTGAAATCGAAATGAAAGGACCGCAGCAGGCACAGATGACGACCACTCTGCCGACGGTGGAATTGATCTCTCCGAAGCGGATCCGATTCACTTGTAATGATATCGTCACCGCGTACAAGCATATGTGGGGGTGTGTGATCATCGCGATGACCGCAACGAATGGTGTTCTGGGACAGGTGAATGCCTGATCGATAACCCTAAATGACAACCAACTGATCCGGAGGTGAAAGGATGTATATTTTAAAACGGTTGATAACAATGTTTGTAACCATTTGGGTGATTGCCAGTTTAACCTTTTTCATCATGAAAATCATACCGGGTGATCCATTTGCTTCCGATGCAGATGTGCTGCCCGAAGAGGTTTTACAAAATATTCGTGCAAAATACAACCTCGATGAACCGATCCCGGTGCAATATGTTCTCTATATGAAGGATTTGGCTACATTTGATTTAGGTATCTCAATTGAGTCGGAGTCCCGGACGGTCAACGGCATCATTTGGGATGGCGCTCCCGCTTCTGCACTGTTAGGGACCCAGGCAATGGTAATCGCGCTTATCTTCGGGTTGCTGTTGGGTATTGTGGCCGCTCTGAACCATAACAAAATGCTTGATTACTTTTCCATGTTTATCGCCATTGTAGGCATCTCCGTTCCGAGCTTTATTTTAGCTCCTTTGTTGATCAACTATTTTGCCGTCGATTGGCAAATGCTTCCGGTTGCTTCGTGGGGAACATGGCAGCATTCCATCCTGCCCTCTGTCGCCCTGGCGGCGACCCCGCTGGCGGTAATCGCCCGCTTTATGCGATCGAGCATGCTGGAAGTGATGAACCAAAATTATATCAAGACAGCAGATGCCAAAGGGCTTCCGACGACCAAACTAGTCATTAGACATGGCATCCGAAATGCCATCCTGCCTGTTGTTTCCTTTATCGGGCCATTATTTGTGGCACTGATCACGGGAACGTTCGTCATTGAAAAGATTTTTGCGATACCGGGGATCGGACGTTATTTCGTCGACAGCATCTTCAACCGGGATTATCCGGTGATCATGGGGACGACGATTTTCTTCAGCTCCATCCTGGTGTTGACCCTATTCTTAATCGATATATCCTATCGGTTTATTGATCCGAGAATAAAACTAACAAGTGGAGGGGATTAACATGGAACCTAACCAAGTAGATGAATCTTTGTTCCGCCCCTTGTCAGCTGAGCGGAAACAGTCAGATCCGATCCAGCGTCCAAGTATGAGTGTCTGGAAGGAAACCACCATCAATGTTTTAAAAAATAAAATGGCTGTGCTCGGTTTTTCCTTACTACTCCTCATTATCATATTTGCGATTTTTGGGCCGAAAATGGTGGCTTTTTCACCCTCGGCCCAGAGTCTCACCGATACAAATCTTGCTCCTTCGAGCGAGCACTGGTTCGGTACAGACGACCTTGGCCGTGACGTTTGGTCGCGAACCTGGTATGGAGCGAGGGTATCGCTGACAATCGGTCTGGTGGCGGCCGCGATAGACATATTGCTTGGCGTAACGATCGGCGGTATTTCTGGTTATATGGCGGGAAGGGGCAAGACAGGAGATCGTGTCGACGGAGTGCTGATGCGGATTGTAGAAATTTTATACGGTATTCCGTACCTTTTGATTGTTATTTTGCTGATGGTCATCATGGAGCCCGGTGTTACATCGATTATCATCGCACTGTCTGTTACAGGATGGGTGGGGATGGCCCGGATTATCCGCGGCCAAATTTTACAGCTGAAGTCGCAAGAATATGTACTGGCTGCAGAAAAATTGGGAACCTCTCATCCAAAAATTATTTGGCGCCATCTCATCCCGAATACAGCAGGAATTATCATCGTCAATCTAACCTTTACCATTCCACAGGCGATTTTTGCCGAATCGTTTTTAAGCTTTCTCGGACTGGGAGTACAAGCCCCGTTTGCCAGCTGGGGCACGATGGCCAATGATTCGTTGGGCGTTATTCTTAGTGGGCAATGGTGGCGGTTGTTCTTTCCGGGTTTCATGATTTCCCTTACAATGTTTGCTTTTAACGCATTCGGCGATGGGCTGCAGGACGCTTTGGACCCAAGAGCACGAAAATAGGAGGTGGGCATATGGACCATTTATTAGAAGTGAACCATCTAGAAGTGAATTTTAAAACTTATGGCGGGGAAGTCAAGGCGGTCCGTGATGTTTCTTTCCACGTCGATAAGGGTGAAATTATGGCAATCGTCGGCGAAAGTGGCAGCGGCAAGAGTGTCACCGTTCAAACAATTATGGGTCTGATTCCGATGCCGCCTGGAAAAATCAACAACGGAGAAGCATTGCTGCATGGTCAGGATTTGCTCAAGCTCTCGAAAAAACGGATGCAAAAAGTGAAAGGATCGAAGATGAGCATGGTGTTCCAGGATCCGATGACATCACTTAATCCAACCATGAAAGTCGGTAAGCAGATCGAAGAAAGCATCACGACCCATCAAAAACTTGGAAAAGCAGAAGTCAAAAAACGGGCAATGGAAATGATCCGTCTCGTCGGTATTTCCAACCCGGAAGAAAGGTACAATCAGTATCCGCATGAATTCAGCGGTGGAATGCGGCAGCGAATCATGATTGCCATCGCGCTTGCCTGCAGACCGGAATTATTGATTGCCGATGAGCCGACCACAGCACTTGATGTAACGATTCAGGCGCAAGTATTGGACTTGATGAAGGACTTAAAAGAAAAGATGAATACTTCGATTATTTTGATTACCCACGATTTGGGCGTGGTAGCTGAAACAGCGGAACGGGTTGCTGTCATGTATGCCGGTGTCATTGTCGAATCCGGCACGGTTGAAGAGATATTCAACAATCCGCGCCATCCTTATACGTGGGGGTTACTTGAATCGATACCGGATGTCAACAGTGAAACAAAAGAGCGACTGATCCCTATCGAAGGGTCGCCTCCCGATTTATTTTCACCGCCCAAGGGTTGCCCGTTTGCACCTCGATGCAAATATGCAATGGAGGTCTGTGTCGAAGCGATGCCGCCTGGTTTTGAAGCAGAGGAAGGGCATCAGGCGAAATGTTGGCTGAATGACCCGCGAACACCGAATGTGGAAGACTTGATAGCAGCCGGGAGGGAAGAACATTGACCGAAACCATCATACAAGTAGAAGAAATCAAGAAGCATTTCCGGCTGAATAAAGAACAAACAGTAAAGTCAGTCGATGATATCTCGATTTCCATCCGCAAGGGGGAAACATTCGGATTGGTTGGCGAAAGCGGTAGCGGAAAGTCGACATTGGGGAAAACCATCGTCGGCCTGCAGGACCCCACTGCCGGGAAAATACTTTACAACGGTAAAGATGTCAGCAGCTTAACGAAACAAGAAAAGAAGGATGCCAATCGGGAAATTCAAATTATTTTCCAAGATCCACAGGCATCTCTTAATCCAAGGATGAGAGTCGGCGATATTGTTGCCGAAGGAATCGATGCCCATGGGCTTGCCAAAGGAAAGCGGCGTGAAGAACGGGTTTACCAATTGCTGGAGCGGGTCGGTTTAAGACCAGAACACGCCAAGCGGTATCCCCACGAATTTAGCGGCGGGCAGCGTCAACGGATAGGGATTGCACGTGCCTTGGCAGTGGAGCCCAGTTTTATCGTCGCCGATGAACCGATTTCTGCTTTGGATGTATCCATCCAGGCCCAGGTAGTCAATCTGCTTGAGGATTTAAAAGAACAGGAAGACCTGACCTATCTGTTTATTGCTCATGATCTGGGGATGGTCAAGCATATCAGCGATCGGATCGGCGTGATGTACTTGGGAAGGATGATGGAACTGGCTGATAGTGATGCATTGTTCGCTGATCCGCTCCATCCCTATACACAGGCATTGCTTACAGCCATTCCAGTAGCCGATCCACAGGCGAAGAGAAGGGAAAGAATCGTCATTAATGGTGATCCACCGAGCCCTGTTGATCCGCCAAGTGGGTGCCGGTTCCGGACACGTTGTCCATTTGCGATGGATATTTGTGCTGAAGTGACTCCGAAATGGACAGAAGTTAAGCAGAATCATTGGGCATCATGCCATCTTTACCAACAATAAGGGAGGAATTTTCATGAAAAAATGGTTGTCAGGATTTTTATTGGTGTTGGCAGTAGGCTTTGTACTTGCTGGATGTAACAGCGAGGGGGCAGCAGATCAAGGTTCCGCGGAGGATGTCGATCAGGAAATCGTGGTCAATGCGATGAGCGAGCCGCCGGATTTAGACCCGGCTCTGGCCACAGATACGACATCTGGCTGGGTGCTGGATCATGTGTTTGAAGGACTATACACCAAAGACAAAGAGGGAAACCCGGTACTCGGAACAGCAAGCGATGTCCAGGTATCGGATGATGGGAAGACCTACACGTTCACCATCCGGGAAGATGCCACATGGTCTGACGGATCTCCAGTGACCGCTCAGGACTTCGAGTATGGGTGGAAACGTGTGTTGAATCCGGACACGGGTAGTTCATTTGCCTTCTACATGTACTATATTAAAGGAGCGGAAGCTTATAACAAAGGCGAAGGCTCTGTTGATGACGTCGGAGTCACAGCAGAAGATGAAAAGACATTGGTCGTAGACTTGGAAGCACCACTCGGTTACTTTGACGAATTGCTTACCATGTGGACCTTCTATCCTGTCAAACAGGATGTTGTCGAGTCAGATGCCAATTGGTCTGCCTCTGAAGATACGTATGTAAGTAACGGGCCGTTCAAGCTGACGTCCTGGGAGCACGACAGCCAAGTGGTAATCGAGAAAAATGAAGAATACTGGGACAAAGATGTTGTCAAACTCGATAAAGTCACTTATGAAATGGTCAATGACGCCACGACTTACTATCAAATGTTCAAGACAAATGAATTGGATTTGATTCAAACGTTGCCAACCGATGTCATTGATCAGGAAAAGGATTCGGAAGAATATAAAGAAACGCCTTATTTCGGAACTTACATGTATATGTTCAATGTGGATAAAGAACCATTCACCAATGCCAAAATCAGACGTGCCTTTACCCTGGCAGTAGATCGTACATCACTTACCGAAAATGTATCCAAGGCTGGAGAAACGCCTGCTTATGCTTTTGTACCCGAAGGAGTAGAAACACCGGAGGGAGATTTCCGGGAAACCGGCGGTGCCTATTTTGAAGAGAATGCCGAGAAAGCGAAACAATTGCTTCAAGAAGGTATGGAAGAAGAAGGATGGAACGAGCTGCCGGAAGTAACCTTGCTGTATAATACATCGGAGAATCATAAGAAGATAGCGGAAGCAGTCCAGGAAATGTATAGTCAAAACCTTGGCGTAGATATTAAATTGTCTAACCAAGAGTGGAAAACATATTTGGATACAACGGAACAAGGCAACTTCCAAATGGCAAGAATGGGATGGATTGGAGTTCTCGTAGATCCTGTTGTCATTCTCGATTACTATTTGGGAGACAGCCCGAATAACCGGACAAATTGGGTCAACGAAAAATATGACGAGCTAATTGCGCAGGCTAAAGTAGAACAAGATGAACAAAAACGGTATGATCTGCTGCATCAGGCAGAGGAAGTATTGATGGAAGACTTGCCGTTCAATCCGATTTATCATTACACCAATACGTATCTAACCTCGCAAAACTTCGAAGATATCGTTTATCCGGTCAACCGGTATCCCTATTTGAAGTGGGCTCAAAAGGTTTCTGAATAACAAGCGGAAGCGCAAAAGGGGTCGATTGTCGATCCCTTTCGTGCTTCCTTTGAAAGGAAGGTAGGACATGAAAGCGAAATTACTGCTTTTTTTCATTTCCATGGCGGCATGGATAGGTACGAAATACTTGTTGTCTTTCCGTTTGCTGGAATGGGTGAATCTTACGTTCTCCATCGGACTTTTGCTATTGATTCTTGCCGCAGTTACAGCCATCTTGCAAACAGGCTTTTTGTCTCCATTTTTCAAAGGATTTCGTCTGATAGGCGCATCGTTAGGAAGCAAATCCCATGCGATGGAGCGGACGGATGCTTACTTAGCGGAAGACTGCGAATTACAGGACTTTAGACAAAAGACAATCCAACTAGTTGGTCAAAGCTCTTTAGCGACAGGGGCTGCCTCCTTGCTCGTCTCAATCATTGGGCTGTTTTTTCTGTAAAGGTGATCGTAAACGAAGGGAATTCGACATTCCTTAATAATCAGTTGCATTACCTTTGTTCTCCCTTTGTCTTCCATTCACGTACTCATTCGTAGCCTTTTTTTTCGACGCATGATAGGCATGTCTCTCTTTTTTTCTTCTATCTTTTCTATTCCCGCATAATAATAGAATAAATGGAAAGGAAGGAGGAAGCGGCGTGAAAGGGAAAAAATTGATGGACGAGCTTGAAGATCAACTTAAAAAAACGTGTGCTCATTACGGAATTAAGGCAACTCCCTCAAAGGACTTTATGCAGTTATGGGCGGAGCTAATAGAAAAAATGGATCCGGGGACAAGGCGGCTGCTCCAGCTTCGTTTGCAGGAAGATATTGCAGAAAACAGAGGGATTGTTTTTCAACACATGCTTGATATCATGCATCGAGAGGAACTTCCATTTTCAGAAAAAAAGCAGTGTATAGGGTAAGAGCAAAAACGTTTAACACCGGTAATTAACTAATTTTTAATGGTACGTGTATGGGAGTAATAAAAAAGAAATGAAGCGGTAGCTCTACTAGTTGATTCTTGTTCCAAGAATGCTACCGGCTAGAAGGGTAGTTTGAATGTTCCATTTTTATTATACATCTATTAAATAGAAAGGCATGAATGCAATTGCATTCATGCCTTTTGCGTTATGCCAAGTCGTCATCCACCCGGATAATCGTAAGGGTGGCGCCGGCACCGTCTTGCAGGACTGCAGCTCCCAGTAGGCCGAACAATTCGAGGCTAATAGTACTACCTGCCGCTAGTGGTACAATGGCATCACCATTGAAATTGGAAAGTGTCAAAACTGGGTTGATAGTGGTGGCTTCTACAGGTGCACCGTTGACGACTAATCGGGAACCTAGTAACAAGCCAGCTGTCAAATTAACGTTATAGGATAAATAGTAACGTCCTGCTTCAGGAACCGTAAATACGGTATTGGCAGCATTGGTTGTTACTCCGTCTAATGTTTGGGCATCAGGTAAAGGTACTGGTGTTCCTGTTATTACTACGGCAACGGTTTCTCCACTTGTATTTGCTGCAAAAGCGGAAGTTTCCGTTACGGATGCAGCTGTTGGTCCAATCGGCCCAGTCGGTCCGGTAGCACCAGTCGGCCCAGTAGCACCAGTCGGCCCAGTAGCACCAGTCGGCCCAGTAGCGCCGGTCGGTCCGGTAGCACCAGTCGGCCCAGTAGCGCCGGTCGGCCCAGTAGCACCAGTCGGCCCAGTAGCGCCGGTCGGTCCGGTAGCACCAGTCGGCCCAGTAGCGCCGGTCGGTCCGGTAGCACCAGTCGGCCCGATAGCCCCGGTTGGCCCGGTAGCGCCAGTCGGTCCGGTAGCGCCGGTCGGCCCAGTAGCACCAGTCGGCCCGATAGCCCCGGTTGGCCCGGTAGCGCCGGTCGGCCCAGTAGCGCCAGTTGGCCCGGTAGCGCCGGTTGGCCCAGTAGCGCCAGTCGGTCCAGTCGGCCCTGTTGGTCCATCAGGATCGGTTCCATCAGCCTCTAATAAACTAATATCATCAACGAACACGAATGGGGCATTTAAAGCACTGAGCGGCTTACTGATAATCACCTGTGCTTGCGTAGTCCCAGCTGGAGCTTCGTCTGTTGTTTGATAAACCTCAAGCCATGTGTCATTACCGCCATAAGGTATATTATCGTATGATACTTCAGTATCTAGTCCTGTTCCAATTACGGTATTTGTAGCATCCAAAAACAACACTTGAAGATTGATAATAGGACTAGGTTGGAGCGTACTTTTAGACAAGGAGACAAGAAGCTCATAGCTAGCCCCTTCTTCCGCGGGAACATTTTGAACCAGGGAGGCAGTCACAGTACTGTTAGCAAACCTTGCGGCATAATCTCCGGTATGGACAGGTTCTACTACAATATCTGTGTTGACAACTTGCCAACCTGTAAAATCACCGGTTTCAAAGCCACCGTTTACTATAAGATTATTGACTGACAAATGATATCCTCCTTTACACCTATATATTGACGCAGGTGGTATTCACATTACGTCAACTTACCATATAGTATGTAAAGTAGATATGCTTGTTCAGGCTAATCCCCTTGCTGAATTTAAAAGAAGGAAAATGTGCGTATTGCCTTTTACCCGGCTTTGGGAAGTGAAGGAGGAAAGAACGATAAAAGGGAGGTACTTTATCCTAAAGGCAACAGGTGTGGAATTATCTGTAAATAGATAATCGAAGGGATAAAATACTAGTCTGATAGTGTCCTTGTCACCGTCTTAGGAGTTAACTAATTGTATGGGTGGGAGTTCCAAGTCTGATACTTACACCCTGGGTTAGAAAAAGCGAAGGAGTTTGCCAACTGCCATCATGCGGCTGATGAAGGTAGAAATGAGGAGTAGGAAGCAGGAAAACGCACTTCATCGGATGTAAAATGGACGGTATAACATATGGGCCTCTACTTATGGTAAACATAAATTGCGGCAAAAAATCATCTTCCTCCTGTCACGAATCTTCTCTTTCTATAAACCTATCAGCTCTCCGTTCCTAGAGTTTGAAAACGGGATAATTGATGTGAGTAAAAATGACACAATGATGGATGGAAAGAAGAACATATAGTAAACTCAAGCACAATATATGTGGAAAAGGAGATGAGGAAATGCCCGAAAAGAAACTGATGGAGTTGATTAGAAGACTGCCAAAAGTCGATCTTCATGTCCATTTAGATGGAAGCGTGCGACCAGGTACGGCTATAGAATTGGCGAAGCAGCAGCGAATCGAACTTCCGGAAAAAGAAATCGATAAGCTGCTTCCCCATATGCAGATTGCTGGAGAATGTAATAACTTAGAAGAATATTTGGAGAAATTCCAGCTGATAGGACCGCTCTTACAAACACCAGAATCGTTGGAACTATCCGCGTATGAAACGGTAAAGCAGGCCTATGATCAGAATTGCTTATATATGGAAGTGCGATTTGGTCCTCAACTGCACCGACAGCTCGGTTTATCACTTGACCAGTCGATCAATGCAGCTATTACAGGGTTGAAAAAAGGGGAGGCAGCGTTTGGCGTGAAGGCAAACGTAATCGTTTGCTGTCTCCGTCATCATTCAACTTCATTAAATTGTGAAGTGGTAGAAGCAGCAGCATCTTTTCTCGGGAAAGGCTTGGTGGGAATTGATTTGGCAGGTGATGAAGCGGGATATCCGGCAAAACTGTTTGAGGATGTTTTTGCCCTTGCAGCAAGCAAAAGACTGCCGGTTACCATCCATGCGGGAGAGGCAGCCGGACCAGTAAACATTAAGGATGCCATTGAGAAGCTTGGAGCAGTTAGAATTGGCCATGGGGTTCGGTTGCGGGAAGACCCAGACTTGTTGGCTGCAATCGCTGCAGAGAAAATACCACTCGAAATGTGTCCCGTAAGTAATATCCAAACAAAGGCCGCAGCAAGCTGGGAGGACTATCCACTCCGTGATTATTTTGATAGAGGATTATCTGTTACGGTGAATACGGATAATCTAACGGTATCTAATACGACGATAACGAGGGAGTATGCGATTCTTGCCGATCGGTTTGGTTTTTCGGTTGAAGAGCTCGTACAATTAGTTCGAAATGGTATAGAAGCTGCCTTTCTCGGAGAAGAGGATAAGCAAGCACTAAAGCGGAAGTTGGAAACATTCGTTTTACCGACATAACTGAAGTAATAAGAGAGGGCCCGGCTTCAACAACTTAAACAATAGCAGATTTCTCCGCAGTTTGTGTCGAACCCTTACGAACATCTCAGGATAAGTACTCATAGAGTGCAGGCTATTTTTCGGGCACCAACTAGCACGGAATTTGTAAAAGAAGCTTGGATAAAATATGAAGTCGCAATATATACCAACTACTAACATTCTTAAAAAAAGCTTGTTGAGTTCTCGTGTTGAGCTTAGCTCACAGGCTTTTTTGGCATGTGTCCAGCTGAAATAAAACGCCACTCTAATTGTCATTTTATGTTAAAAAACTACCTATAAAATGGTAAACTAGAATAAGAGAATCACATTACGGACAGGAGGGGTTTTTATTAGATGGACTTTCGCTGTAATAGGGATTGGGCTACTCAGTTTTATTTCAAGTTGTTCCGCCGCTTGTCAGGGAGAATATCGAGAAATAGAACAAACAGCAAGTGAAAAACTAGGAGCGGAAGTGCACATCGTGGAGCCTGACGGCTACTCACTATTAGAAGCAAAACTTATTTACAACGATGAAAAGCAATTATACAAGACTAGCATGGGATATGGCATTGCAAAAGGAAATAAAGAAAAGGACGAAGAAGAAAAAGACAAAAAGGAACAAGTGAACTTTATTTATGGGCCATATGAAGGCAGGAAAGGGTTCCGGGCCACAATCGAACCTAGAAAAGAAGACTTTAATTTAGAAGAATATGCTGCCAACACGGGTAGTGACCGAATGGAACTGACGGAAGTAAAGGGACACCAGTTGGCCATAAAGGAAATTATATTAAACAAGTAATTCAAGCAAATGAAGCATGACCGGGTCTATCTCATGAAAAAAGCACCGCCTTATCCAGCGATGCATTTTCCAGTCAAGCGTAGTTAAAAGGATCCTTCATGAATCGTTTCCTGGAGAGGACGGCGTGGAGAAGGCCGCTCTCGTTCCTGAAGGTTTTCAGGTAAATCAGACTTTTCTCCTTGATAGCCGATGGCGACTACTGCATGGATTGCATAGTCTTCTGGAATGTTTAATACTTCACGAGCCTTTTCTTTGTCAAATCCACCCATTGGATGGGTTGACAATCCCTTTAAAGAAGCCTGCAGAGCCAAGAATCCCCAAGCTGCTCCTGTGTCAAAAGCATGTGGAGCATTTTCTCCGACTTTTTCATCCGTTTTTTTTGAGATAATCAGTGTTAAGACGGGTGCCTTATCGGCCCATGTCCTGTTACCTGGGAGAATGAACGAATGGAATTTCTCCAAATCTTCATTTGTTCTTGCCAAGATAAACCGCCAAGGTTGGATGTTCAGCGATGAAGGGGCCCACCGTGCCGCTTCAAAAACGCTGAATAAGACATCCTCCGGTACCTCTTTATCTGTGAAAGACCGAGGAGACCATCGGTTGACGAAGAGCGGGTCAATATCGTAGCCGGCTTTTCGGTATTTTTCAATTTCGGGAAGAACTTTTGTGGAGCTCATTATATTAACCTCCTTTAACTAATTTCCTGATGTAAGAATCAGTATAGAAAAGATACCATTTGACATCAAGATAAATGCTTACCAATTCACTCGGAATAAGATTATGCCAGAGCAGTGCCTGTCCTTTTTCAGATAGAGGACAGGAAACCACAGGCTAATCTCCTCCGTCAGGTACATATTTTTAATTGCTGTATGACGGAGCACTTAGCATTCTAGAGTCGTGGATCATTACAATCTGAAAAGATTCGGTGTCTTACTTATATAATGCAAAAAAAATCACCAGTATCTTGTTGTGATACAGGTGATTTTCCAGGAAAGCCTTTTAACAGTATTTTTCTTAAGGTTTGAGGACCACCTTGATACAATCGTCTTCCTTTTTATCGAATATTCGGTAGGATTCAGCAGCATCGTCCAATCCTACTTTATGAGTGATTATATCTGTCGGGTCAAATACCCCTTTTTCAACCATATCATAGAGTTCTGGCATAAAATGAATGACCGGAGCCTGTCCAGCCTTTACAGTAATGTTGCGGGAGAAGATGGAATTCATTGGATAGGCCGTAGCAGGGGCTCCATATACGCCGGTTAACTGGATGGTGCCAAATTTCTTGACGGAGTGAGCGGCTGTGATGATGGGATCAATCGTGCCCACCTGTCCGGCGAGTGTCTTGACATGATCCTTCATGGTAACCTTTCCGTCCATTCCGACGCAGTCTATGACAACTTCAGCTCCGCCTCTGGTGATTTCATGGAGATGCCCACCCATATCGGTGAACTCCTCAAAATTATAAACTTCTACGTTATTTGTTCGTTTCGCATGTTCTAAACGGTAAGGCACATGATCGACAGCAATCACTCGTTTCGCGCCTTGCAGCCAGGCGAACTTTTGGGTTAGTAGTCCGACTGGACCAGAGCCGAGTACGATAACCGTATCTCCTTCTTTAACCCCGCTGCCTACTACACTCCAGTAAGCGGTAGGAATAATATCGGAGAGAAACAGCAAACTTTCATCTTCGAGTTCACTGCTTTCCGGGACCACAAAAGAAGAAAAATCTGCATAAGGTACACGTAAGTATTCAGCCTGTCCTCCTGGATAGTTTCCGTACATTTCCGAATACCCAAAGTAGGCGCCTGTATCGCGATGTGGGTTGGAATTATCACACTGACTTTCCATTTGGTTTTTACAGAAGTGGCACTCACCGCAGCTTACATTGAATGGGATAACTACGCGATCGCCCTTCTTTACTTTTTTTACATCCGGTCCGACTTCTTCGACAATTCCCATTGGTTCATGTCCGATCACGTAATCGTCCCCTAAAGGGATATGTCCGTGGTACAAATGTAAATCTGAGCCGCAAATGGCGGTGGAAGTGATTCGGACAATCATGTCATCTCCTGTAGTGATTGACGGATCAGCTACATTTTTGACTTCTACTTTTTGTTTACCCTGATTGGTTACTGCTTTCACGAACTCACACACCTTTCCAAACGTGTTGCTTGTCTATTGCCAGTCACGACAAATTTGAAACATTTTAGCTAAATGGAAGTAGTTGCCGAACAGACTACACCTTAGAAAGTTGTTAAAGGAGAGGTTATCACTGAACTTGCAAACAATAGTACAACCCGATAATGAAAGGGATGAAGAGGGCAGGGTGCAGATCCCTGCTCTCTTTAATTGACTGATGCTTGGAATGTTTTTCAGAATGGATACCTTGACTATAAAATTTTACTTAAAAAGCCTTGTGTTCGTTCGTTTTGAGGATCGACAAATACCTGCTCCGGGTTGCCTTCTTCTTGAATAATCCCTTCATCCATGAAAATAACACGGTCTCCCACTTCTCGGGCAAACCCCATTTCATGAGTAACGACCACCATAGTCATGCCCTCATCGGCAAGGTCTTTCATTACCTGCAGAACTTCCCCGACCAATTCGGGGTCAAGTGCCGAAGTAGGCTCATCGAACAACATATATTTCGGGTTCATTGCAAGGGCACGTGCGATGGCCACCCGTTGTTTTTGCCCGCCGGAAAGACTGTCTGGATACGCATCGGCTTTATCGGACAAACCAACTTTCTCAAGCAAAGGCATCGCCACATCTCTTGCTTCCCTTTCAGACATTCTTTTTACTTTAATAGGGGCGAGCGTAATATTTTCTAACACGGTTTTATGGGGGAAAAGATTAAAATGTTGAAATACCATGCCGACATCGGTCCGGAGTTTGTTAATATCGGTTGCCGGGTCAGTCAAATCTGTACCGTCGATGAGTACCTGGCCGGATGTGATCTCTTCCAGAAGGTTTAAGCAACGCAACAGCGTACTTTTTCCAGATCCTGAGGGGCCAATTACACACACTACTTCTTTTTGTTTAATAGTGGCGTTGATTCCAGAAAGTACTTCAACGTCACCGAAAGATTTATGCAAGTCTTTGATTTCTATCATTTATACATCCAGCTTCCTTTCTAAACGTCTTAAAATGATGGAGGTCGGAATCGTAATTATTAAGTAAAGAATACAAACCATAACTAGTGTTTCGAAAATCTCATAGGTCACATTGTAATATTGTTTTCCCATATATAGAACTTCATGGACTGCAATGACCGAAAATAAAGAAGTATCCTTCAGGCTGATAACAAATTGGTTTCCGAGTGGTGGAATCATTCGTTTAAAAGCTTGGGGCCAAATAATGTAGCGCATTGTCTGTTTTTCGGTAAGGCCCAGAGAACGACCGGCCTCACGCTGTCCTCTTTCTATCGAATAGACAGCACCCCGTACGATTTCAGCTATGTAGGCAGCGGCATTGATCGTAATGGCAATAATCGCCGCTGTCAATGCATTTATGCTTAGCCCGATTAAGTCTTCGGTAAGACCATAATAAATGAATAATACTTGAGCCAAAATCGGCGTACCCCGAACGACTTCTACATAAACCGTACAAATCCCCTGGATCAATTTGTTTTTAGAAAGTTTTCCAAGCCCGACTAGGCCTCCAAGTATAAAGCCAAGGAATAAACCAGCTATTGTAATTAAAAGTGTCATTTTCAGCCCTTCGAAAAGGGTAGGCAGTGAGTTTATATATGGTGACTCCATTATAGCTTCGATCACGTATGAATCTCCCCTTGATTGACAAGGCATCTGGAAAACAAAGTGATGGTCCGCCAGACGCGCTGTATTTTAGTGGTTTCTAAAAGCCTTTACGCATGCGGTGTTGTTTTTAATCGATGCAATAGATATAAATTGCGACCCAACATTGGGTTGATTGATTTCTTATGGTACTGTATGAGTTATGTTGCAGTTTGAATTTTGATGGAAGGAAAGAACCTTTTTAAAATAGGAACTTTCTAAAAAATAGCGCAACAAGCTTTTGCTTGTTACGCCTGATAAGTATCTATATGTTCCTCGTGGAGAGTCGGCATGGCTTATTCAGGCTCTGTGCCGAACCACTTTTTATAGATTTCATCGTAGGTACCATCTTCTTTTAAGGTAGCAAGTGCATCATTTACCGAATCAACGAGCTCGGAGTCTTTAGGAAAGGCAATTCCATAAGGCTGTCCTTCTAATACGTCGCCAACTGTTTTCAGCTTTCCTTCTGCATTCTCTTTAATGTAATATTGGACGTTCGGTAAGTCGTAAAGCACAGCATCAAGCCGATCTTTTTCCAGATTCATATAGGCGGTTACGATTTCTGGATATGCGACCACCTCAGCATCTGTATTAGCATTCAAATAAGATTCACTTGTCGAACCTTGTCGGGCTCCGACTTTCAATCCGTCTACATCATCGATGGATTGGATAGTTGATTCTTCCGGAACGGCGAGAATCAAGCCTGAATCATAATAGGAGTCGGAGAAGGAAATGGTTTCCTTCCGTTCGTCGGTAATGGATATTCCGGCGATGCCAATCGGGAATTTCCCTGATTGCATAGAGGCAATCAGACCATCGAATTCCATTGTCTCAAATTCCACATTAAAACCTGCCTCATCGGCAATGGCTTTGATTAAATCAATATCGAATCCTTCCATTTCCCCAGTCTCTGGATTTTTGTATTCAAAGGGCTGGAAGTTAGCATCTGTGGCAACCGTGTACGTTTCACCATCTGTCGTTTCTCCAGACGTTTCGCCTGATCCGCATGCTGTCAACATTAATAAAAATAGAACCAGTGCAAAAATCCCTAAATAAGTTTTTTTCATGCTTTTCAATACCCCCTAATTTTTTAAACCCTTTTCATTATCCCAAAAATTTAGAAAATGATAAATTTTTAAAATAATCCATATAATCGGTTTAAACGTGATTTTTGAGCGTGAAGCCCATATAGAATGGAATGGAGGCAGAATAGCTATGTATTTGTTTGTTTTTCTTTAAATCGAGGACAAGGTACATTGCGCAGTATCCATAATCACTCGAAAAAATTTTTCCGGAAAAGCTGCAAGTTGGTTGAAGAAAAACGGAAAATGTATTATTATTTTCTATGTGCTTTTAAAAGACTTGCTGGTGTAGCACAGTTGGTAGTGCACTTCACTCGTAATGAAGGGGTCGGAGGTTCGAGTCCTCTCACCAGCACTCGTATATGGAGAAGTACCCAAGTCCGGCTGAAGGGGATGCACTCGAAATGCATTAGGGCGGGTTACCGCCGCGTGGGTTCGAATCCCACCTTCTCCGCCACTTTATTTCATCTATTCTTCACATTTTTTTGCTGCCTTCCTCATTCATTCGAACCCAATTACTTTAATCGAATTATCTATTCAATACGTATTAATTCCAGTCTGTCCTTCAGGTGGAAATTTTTAATAAACGGTAGACTACATCAGAAGCGAGGCGGTACAAATGAACATAGGGATCATCAATTTTGAAATGGCACCAGCCGGTGTAAATCAACTCTTACATAAAGTGATTTCTGAACTTTTGCAAGCCCATACAGTCACGGGGATTCGTTTTGATGCTCAAACAGGTTCGCTTTCTTATAAAGATTATGCGGAAGAAAATGTCGCTGGTACGTTTGAAGACTTTAAGAACTTACTGCAGCTTTCCCCACTTACAGGAGATTTCGCTGTATTCGATACGATGGCAGATTTTGACGCTATCCTGGTGATTGGACCGCAACAGGCGGAAGCTTTCGTTAAAGCGTTTAGCGAGAGGCTAGATCGAACAAACTTCTTATTTATCCCTGTATCTATTTATCATAATGTGGAGGAACCAGATCAGTCTTTGGGCTATGACACCGCGATTAATTATATGATTGACAGTATACTAAGGATAAGGGATACGATCAATTCACTGAAATATCCCAATCCGCGTTTGTTGGGAGTACAGCTGGAAGGCAGTGTGCCTCACCAGGCGCTGGATGATGTGGCGGTTGCGGTCGGTGGACATGTCCTGAATCATGACTTTGATGAGCAAGATGTCGCAGGGCTGAAAAAAGCACTTCGTAAAGAGTTTGCTTCCGGACAGACATATGCTTTTTTGCTGTTTGACGAACGAATCGACGCTGAAAGCATTCCCGGCGGTTTATTGGTAGACATCGCAATCGACTGGAAAACACATAAAATCGATGAAGCCCTCTGCATGGGACCAGAACCGACTGCTGCGGACCGCATCCTAGCCATGAAATTTGCTGGAGGGATTTTGGACTGGGTACGCAACAGCCAAGCCAGTGGAAAGTTACTTGTTAAATCGAGAAAAGCAAAAGTTCAATTATATTAGCACCAAAAATCGGCAGCGTATGAAAAAACGCTGCCGATTTTTATAAGACAAATGGTTGTGTTTCCAGAGGCCTAAACTGTTGTGGAATCGGGTATCCTCCTACTAAAGGTTTTCGGGGAAGGAGGTACCCTTTTGAAAAGATATCATTCTATTGATTTAGGGAAGTTTTTTGCCATGCTGGGAATAGTGTTTATTCATGCCCGGGCATTTGAAGCAGTCCAGGTCGGGGAGATGGACGGCGGCCAACTGGATACTGTCTTAAAGGTGTTCGCCAGGTTTAGTGTGCCATTGTTCTTCCTTGCCTCCGGTTTTTTATTTTCAATGAAAGAAAATAGTGGGGAACGACCGTTTCACTATTTTCTTTCCTATATAAAAAAAATAATCTTCTTGTATATTTCCTGGTTTATGATCTATGCGTTATACGATTACGGGAAAATTGCCTGGGAGAGCGGGGGACTGATAAATCAGCAAACCCATGAATATGTCAGCAGTCTACTTACAAGAGAGGTTTTTGTTTACGGTGTCAGTAATACCCAGTATCATCTCTGGTTTTTACCGGCGCTAATTTGGGCAACGTCCATCGTCTTCTGTTTCCAACGGTTGCAGGCAGCCGGTGTGCTGCTGACAGTCAGTTTTTTTCTGCATTTACTCGGCTTGACCGGTCAGGGGTATTCCCAACTGTATGAAATTCCCTTCAATACAAGAGACCCTTTCTTTTTCGGCTTGTTTTATGTATCACTTGGCAGTTTTATTGGTATGAATGATCAGAAATTTGAGGAATTGGCATCGCGAATCAGTGGTTCCGTTTACGCAGTGGCAATACCGGCCTTGTTTTTCATGCAGTTATTGGAACGAACCTGGACGATGGAACAACTGGCCGGAAACAATGAGGAATACTTTTTCTTTACGATTCCGCTAAGTTTAGCCATATTAGCCGCTTTGCTCAAGTATCGGAATATAGGAAAAGGGACCTTTTTCAATAAAATCGGCAGGAATACGATCGGGATTTTTGTCATCCATCCGTTAATCATCAGTTTGTGCCATCTCGCCTTGGCGGCACTCGGACTTCAATGGTGGAAACAACATATCCTTTATGGCGTATTATTTGTTCCTTTTGTCTACTTCAGCTCTTACTTTTTATATCAATGGTTACAAGCGGGAAAACAGCGATTTTTCCATCCGGGTAAAGGGATTCAATGGGAAGAAAAACAGACTCTAAAGAAAAGTTGATTACTAGTCGATATTACTGGGGAAAGTGCGAATTTAGTTAGGTGAAAAAGTATGGAGAATTAGGAAAATCTTGTTGAAAAATCAGGCTTAATAGTCTAATATTACTAGATAATAACGTCTGTCCATTGTTAACATTCGGATTCGGAAATCGAACTTGGTATCGAGGATAGAGATGACAGATGGATAGAAAACAGGGGGAATCGCTATGCAGACGGCAGTCAAAACGATCATTTTTCAACTGAAGCAGCAGCAGTATGGTGTAGATATTCAGCAAGTGCGTTCCATTGAGCGATTAGTCGATGTGACGGAGGTACCGAACACCTCTGACTTTATCAAAGGTATTATCAATTTGCGTGGTCAAGTGATTCCGATTATCGACTTGAAAGAGCGGTTGAATTTGGGAAAACAGGACTATAGTGAGGAAACGAGAGTCCTGATTATCGAGATTGAAGGGGTTACGGCAGGATTGATAGTCGATGAGGCAAAAGACGTGATTGACATTGACCCGGAGATTATCGACCCGACGCCAAGTATGGCCGGTGGAGTTCATTCCGAGTTTTTAAGAGGTGTGGCAAAATTGGAGGATCGATTGCTGATCATGCTTGATTTTGCAAGCATTTTTGATACAAGAGAGATAGAGGAAGTAAAAGAGATAAACGAGGATTAATTATAACAGAGCGGGGGATTTTCACATGAAGAGCGTACTCGTAACCGATGACGCAGCCTTTATGCGATTGCAGCTCAAAGACATTTTAGGCAATATTGGGCTGGAAGTAATCGGGGAAGCAGCAAACGGACAGGAAGCAGTCGAAAAATATAAAGAACTGCAGCCGGATTTGGTGACAATGGATATCACCATGCCGGAAATGAATGGGGTGGAAGCATTACAGGCGATCAAACAATTTGACGATGGTGCCAATGTCATCATGTGCTCGGCCATGGGTCAGCAGGCAATGGTAGTGGAAGCAATCAAAGCAGGGGCCAAAGATTTTATCGTTAAACCGTTTACGGCTGAAAGAGTTGAGCAAGCTTTGCAAAAATTTCTATGAAATTACATATACATATCGAATAGCATGCAAAAGCAGACCTTATCGAATAAGGTCTGCTTTTTTATACTTTATAAGATTTTGTCATGCCCCCCTTGATTAAAAGTAAACAAAAAGATAAAATGTTTATATAAAAACAAACAAAATAAGGTTGTGTTTGCTTATGTCTAACGAGGATCGTTTTTGGAATGCGACAATCGATGAACTGTCAAATGGGTACATCCAATCAGATGATGACTATGTATGTCTCTTATGTGGCGAAAGGTTTGTAGAGGGGATTATCTATCCGATGGACGGAATATTGTACGAAGCCAAAAAAGCAGTTGCTGAACATATAAAGGAAGCACATTCATCGGTGTTCGATTATTTACTTAAAATGGACAAAAAGTACACTGGGTTATCAGATCATCAAAAAGAGTTACTTCAGTTTTTTCGTAAGGGATTAAGTGACAAGGAAATCGTCGATGAACTAGATGGAGGTAGTCCATCTACGGTTAGAAATCATCGATTTAAACTGAAAGAGAAAGAAAAACAGGCTAAGGTTTTTCTTGCTATCATGAAACTTTTGAATAATGAGGCAGGTCATCAAACGAAAGATCATTTTGTTCATTTTCATAAGGGGGCAAAGATGGTGGACGAACGATATGCAACCACAGAAAAAGAGAAACAAAAGGTGTTATCAACTTATTTTAAACAAGGTACTGACGGAACATTAGATACGTTTCCAAGCAAGGAAAAAAGAAAGCTGATTGTATTACAAAACATTGTGAATCGTTTTGACCGTGATAAAAAATACACGGAAAAAGAAGTTAACGACATATTAAAAACGATTTACCATGATTTTGCGACCATTAGAAGATACCTTATTGAGTACGGCTTTATGGGGCGTAGTAGGGATTGTACAGAGTATTGGATAAAAAACTAAGGCTGATTCATCAGGGAAATCAGTTGAATGATTAAAAGGGGAACATCAAGTGAAGATACATCATTCATGCCAAATCACTAAATTAAACGAGAGAATGTTTGGCTTAACCTTCCTATACTGCGTAGCGCATTTACAATAAATGAAAAGCTATTATTTGTGACCAGATCTTTTTCTAGAACATAAAGCCTACCAAGATTTTACGAAAATAGACTATTTGAAAACACTAAGGTAACAGCTGTTTAGTCAGACACTAAAACAAGCCTGTCACCACATACAAATATAGAAGCAGGGAAAGAGAGGACGTTTATGATCAAACCACCCGCCTTACAAGAGGGTGATCGGGTAGCAGTGATTGCACCGGCTGACCCACCGGATAGAGAGAAACTGATACAGGGAATTCATGTAATGGAAAAAATGGGCCTTAATGTTGTTACTGGACGCCATGTATACGATATCGAGGGGGACGACCTTGCCACTGTCGATCAAAAGCGGCTTGCTGACTTGCATGATGCCTTTAGTGATCCTGGTATCAGAGGGGTTTTTTGTGCAGAGGGAGGGTTTGGTACAGCAAGAATTGCTCCTATGGTTGACTATTCCATCATACAGAAAAACCCAAAGATTTTCTGGGGGTATAGCGATATTACCTATTTACTGAATGCAATTCAAAACCAGAGTGACTTGGTTGCCTTTCACGGGCCGATGCTGGCATCCGATCTAAATGACGAACAAAGAACAGCAAAGACAGAAGCAACTTTTTTACCTTTATTCACAGGTGAAGCCCTAACATATGATTCTCGCATAGCTCCCTTAAATACACTAGCTCATGGAACAGGAGAAGGGCGTTTGGTAGGAGGAAATCTAACTTTGCTCGCTACTGGAATGGGAACCCCTTTTCAAGTGAAAGCGAGTGGTAACATCCTGCTAATTGAGGAAGTTGCAGAACCTTCTTATCGAATCAATGCAATGCTTACTCAGCTTAAACAGGCGGGGGTGTTCGATGAGGTCGAGGGCGTGGTCATCGGCAATTTTCAAGCGGAGCCAGATGAATATGCGAAGATAAAAAAAGTGCTGCAAGACTTCTTTATTTCTGCCCCTTTCCCTGTAGTTGAGAACTTTCCCATAGGTCATTGTCAGCCTAATTATGGCGTACCAATTGGAGTAAATGCGAAACTCACGACGTCGCCGCCTCGTTTGGCGGTCGATTCAGGTGTTATGTAAATCAAGAATAATTGTCATCTTTTAAAAATCAAAAAGCACTGCGTAAAATGATAAACCAGAGCCTGTAAGCTCTGGTTTATCATTTTAGTCAAATAACGGGCTGACTGAACGGTCTTCAAACACTCTGGTAATGGCATCGCTCATCAATGGTGCCACAGACAGCTGGGTAATCCGGTCGAGATGCTTTTCTTCCGGAATCGGTATACTATTGGTGACAATTAATTCTTTCAAATCGGAATTGTTGATTTTATCAATGGCAATACCGGATAGGACTGGATGAGTGCAACAGGCATAAACTTCTTTGGCGCCTTTCGCCATCAATGCTTTCGTTCCACTGGTCATACGTGTACCGGTATCAACGATATCATCGACCAAGACAGCTGTTTTCCCCGCGATATTTCCGACGATGTTCGATTCCCCGACTTCTGTTTCACGGGGACCGCGTTTATCGATAATCGCTATGGGTGCTTTCAAATGATCAGCAAGCTGCCGTGCGCGTGATACGCTCCCATGGTCTGGAGATACGACGACAACGTCCTCAAACTGTTTTTCCTGCAAATAACTTGCCAAAATCGGAATGCCGGCTAATTGATCGACCGGAATATTGAAAAACCCTTGAATTTGTGGCGCATGCAGGTCCAACGAGATCACCCGTGAAGCACCGGCTTCCTGAATCAAGTCTGCAACAAGCTTTGCAGTGATCGGTTCCCTCGGCCGTGCTTTACGGTCTTGTCTAGCATATCCGTAATAAGGGATGACAATATTGATCGTTTTAGCAGAAGCTCGTTTTAATGTATCAATCATAATCAGTAATTCTAAGATATGTTGGTTTACCGGTTCACTCGTAGATTGGATGACAAAAACGTCGTATCCGCGAACGCTTTCTTCGATACTGATACGCACTTCACCGTCACTAAAGGTTGTCACTGTACTTTTTCCGAGTTCCACGCCCATATTGTCGGCTATTTCTTCAGCCAGCGGCAGGTTGGAGCTCAACGAAAAAACTTTCATTTTTGATTCCTGGAAGTCTCTCGACACACTTGATTCCTCCTTGTTTACAGGGCTATGCTGCTTTTATGTACCATAGATTTGTCAGGTAATATCTTGTCCATGTATGGGGTTTATTATCTCAAAAACGACAAGGGGAAACAAGCTAAAGAAATGTGTGCGAAAAAACTAATTATAAAAGAGCGACTATTTTCGCAACCCGTTTCTCTATAGTTTTTGCCCCAACTCCTTTTTACGGTTAATTGTCTTTGTTAGAAATATAGATAGATTTACGTCTTAAGCACTTTATCCCTTTGATTTCTCCTTTCCTACACGAAGGAAAGGAGAAGGCGTTCTCTGAACAAAGTGTTTATCAATAAAGGCGAGGACTTCATCGTTTCCTGGGAGGGTAGCAGTTTCCATGGCCTCTTGAATCGGCAGCCATTTGTACTCCGTATGTTCATGATTAAGCTGTACATGTTGCCGACTGTCTACATAACCGACAAAAACGGGTGCCATATAGATGTATTCCTCCTCCGGCGAGTAAAATTGATCGAACTTGTTGGAAGAATACAAGGTCACTTCATTTATACCAGTTTCTTCTTTGATCTCCCGCAAGGCAGCTTCCCATGCTTTTTCTCCCTGTTCGATGCTACCCCCAATGTAACACCAGGCTCCATCAAGGATAGTGCTTGCCCGTTTAACCAGCAAGACATGATATTGGTCGTCGATTTTTTTTTAGCAGGACGGCAGCAATACCTCGGCAACTGATTGGAATCTCAAAAATAGTTTGTGGCATTAGGTAATCTCCTTTGTGGCTTTTTCAATAATAGGTCGCTTTCTAGGCCTTCGCTTTGTCACGCTTGAACGGTTAACTTTGCCCATTTCAACATTCTAGACTGTGGGAAAAGATCTTTTTCGCAGCTTTACTAGCGCCCATTTCGACCTGTTAGAATTAGGAAAGTATTCTCTCTGCCTACTATACTAGCATAATTTACCAAGCGAAAAGGGGGGGATCACAAAAAAACAGCCTATCAAAAAATGTTCTGATAGACTGTTTGAGTACCCTGCTTTTATGATTGGACGGCGGCCTGGCGGATGACCTTTTCCATCATGTCGGTATTGGGATAGTTGCTCTGATGATATTTTTCTATGGTCTTCTCCACATCGTAAGCGACTTTTCTGATTGTTGTGCTCACCGATCCGTTCTCTGTTTCGACCATGGCATAAGAGGCCTTGGTAACGCCATCGAAAGGAAGGCCGACGCTGCCGAGATTGACAACCGTTTTACCTTTGATTGTCCGGACGTAGGATTTGTGAATATGGCCATACAAATAGATATCTGCCGGCTTTTTCAACAAATTGGTTGCGATGGTGGTGTCATCAGCTTCTGGCGAAACTACCTTGAATAAACTATCAGGTGTGGCGTGAAACGCTTGGATGGATATGCCGTCTATCTCCAATTGCTTATGGTCTGGAAGTCCGGCTAAGTAGTCGACATCATTCTTTTCCAGCTGTGAAACCGTCCAGTCCCGCTCTTTATTCATAAGCTCCCGCGCTTTATCCGGCACTTCTCCTTCTTTGATTCCCCGGACGACCCATTCATCTGCATTTCCTTTGATTACATCGGTATTCAGGTTGCGGACGAGTTCGATAGACCGCTTGGGCTCGGGGCCACGAAAGGCGATATCGCCCAAAACGAGAATTTTATCTGCTTGCTGCGCATCAATATCCTGGAGCACTGCATCGAGTGCATCTGCATTACCGTGAATATCTGAGATAAATGCAATCTTCATGACTATCTCTCCTTGCTTTGGTGTGCTTACGTTTATCGTAGCAGATTTCCTTTGCTCATAAAAAGATTGTGCAGCCATCTGCGTTATTCCCGGCTTTAATCAAAAGAGCCTGGACCAAGAGCATCGTGACTAAAATAAAAACCGAACGATCCACCATTCGCTGGTTTATAGATGAACAAAAAGCAAACCATTCTACTCTATGAAAAATGCAACTTTCCACTCCGGCATGGTACTTCGCTTTCCGCGGGCACGGCTTCGGCTAACTTGGCAAAGCATACCGCTTTGCCAAGTGGATCTTCAGCTCGCGCTCCTCCCGCTGGAGTCTGCGCACCTTGTCTCCGTCGGATGGAGATACCTTCTCTTTTGTTGTGTTTTTCGTTTTGTCTATTGCCGTTACGGATAGAAAGCGAAGCAGCATGGATACCAGGAGTACTTCTTTATTCTTATGCTATTGTCCGATTTTTAAAGGAATAAAGGAACCCCCATGCTGATTTTCGTCTTCTTCACTTTTAGATACCTATCAGCTAATAGAAGAATACGGTCCATCTGATCTTGACAGGTGGAAATCAGAGCATAAAAACGTAGCGAAGGCAAGATACGGAGACTCCTACGGGAACAGCACGAGCTGAAAATCCCGCAAGAAAGCGGTTGGTGCTTTCGGAGGAAGTTGAAGCCGTGCCCGTGGAACGCGTAGTATCTTGCCGTAGCGATTCGAAGCACGCCTCAAACAACAGGATAAAAAGAGGATATACCAAATAAAACCGAACGAATTTGATTGGCAGTTTGCATTCGCTCGGTTTTTGCTTTGGTCACGATGCTTTTGTCCCAAGCTCTTTTAAGATGCCTCGTTTGTGAAATTAAGAAGATGGATTGGCGTTTTCATAAGCTTCCAGAAGCAAATCAACGATATGGACAGCCCGCATCTGATCGGAAAGGCCTTCTTTTTCGATGCCAAGTTTCATTTGCAACAGACAGCCAGGGTTCGCTGTAACGATCGTTTTTGCTTTTGTCGCCTTTGTTTGTTTCATTTTGTAATCAAGAATCTGCATGGACATCTCTGTTTCGACAAGGTTGTAGATGCCTGCCGATCCACAGCAGCGGCCTGCATCTTTCATCTCTACATATTGCGCTCCTTCGATGCAAGATAACAGTTTCCTTGGCTCCATGAATGTTTTTTGGACATTCTTCAAATGGCAGGAATCCTGGTAAGTGATGATTTCATCTTGAAGTGACAAAGGTAGTTTGTCAAAACCCAACTCCACTAAAACGCTGGATATATCTTTTATCTTGCTGGAAAAAGCCTCAGCACGATCTTTCCACTCCGGTTCATCCTTCAACAAATGACCGTAATCGACTAAAAAGGCGCCACAGCCTCCGGCGTTGGTGATTATATAATCTATTCCAGCTTCTTCGAATGCGGCAATATTGCGTTTTGCCATCGTCTTTGCCTGCTGTTTTTCCCCGCTATGGCCATGCAGGGCACCACAGCACGCTTGGGCTTCAGGAACGATGATTTCACAGCCAGCATACTGTAGAAGCTTCGTCGTTGCATCATTGGTCGAAAGAAAGACAGTGTCCATTAAACAGCCCGCAAAAAAGGCGACACGTTTTTTTACCGGAACTGTCGGTTGGAAAAGGCGTTGCCGCTGTTTCATGGCTTTGCTTGTCGGAACATCCGGCAATACTTTTTCCATCAATCGCATCGAATCGGGGAGTAGTTTCATCATACCGGATTTTCGGGCTGCAGTCCGCAAGCCCGAACGTTGGTAAAAGCCGATTAGGCCGGTCAATCCGATCATGCGGTTTTGGTGGGGGAATAAACCCTGGAATGCCGCTTTTCGCACGGCTTTGACTGGTATGGGCTGTTCTTGATTTTGATAGATGATATCCCGCGCTTGTTCCAGCAAATGTCCATAATTGACGCCTGATGGACAGACTGGTTCGCACGCCCGGCAGCCAAGGCACATATCCAGTGAGCGTTTGACCTCTTCATCGGGTTCGATCTCTCCGTCGACGACCGCTTTCATGAGGGCGATTCTCCCACGGGGAGAGTGTGCTTCATCTTTACCCGATTCAATATAGGTTGGACAGCTGGGCAGGCAAAAGCCGCAGCGCATGCAGTTCAGTAATTCATCGTAATCCATTTTTTCCTGGAATTGTTGTTGGATCCGTTGCTTCTCTGCTGTTTTCACTGTTTCACCACCACCCGTTTACGATTTTCGTTGGCAAACATCTTTCCCGGATTCATGATATTTTTCGGGTCGAATGCTTGCTTGATGGACCGCATGGCTTCCACTCCGGCTTCTCCAAGCTTTAGGTGCAAATAAGGGGCCTTCATGGCACCGACACCGTGCTCGCCGGTTATCGTTCCGCCAAGTGCTACGGCAGTCGTGAATATTTCTTCGAAGGCCTGTTCGACTCGTTTCATTTCCTCTTTATCCCGAGCATCCGTCAAACAGGTAGGGTGCAAATTGCCGTCACCAGCATGGCCGAATGTACAAATTTCCACCTGATGTTTTTCTGCAATCCGATTGATAGCTTCGACCATGTTGGCAATCTCCGAACGAGGAACCGTAGCGTCCTCTAGTATAGTGGTCGGCTTTAAACGAGCCAGCGCCGATAAAGCGGATCTCCTCGCCGAGCGCAATGCTTCTGCTTCTGTCTCGGAAGCAGCCATGCTAACCTCGATGGCCTGATTGTCCTCACAAATTGAAACGATGCGGGCAATATCCTTGTCGACAACAGCTGCATCGCCATCCTGTTCAATCAACAAGACGGCTTTTGCGTGGGTCGGCAGACCGATATTGGAAAAGTCTTCGACCACTTTGATGGTGGGCTGGTCGAGAAACTCAAGGGTAGCCGGAATGATTTTGCTGGCGATAATCTTGGAAACGGTCCGTGCAGCAGCATCCATGTCTTCATAAAGAGCAAGTACCGTCTTTTTCGTTTCAGGCAAGGGAATCAGTTTTAGCGTGACTTCCGTGATAATCCCGAGGGTTCCTTCAGAACCGACAAACAGTCTTGTCAGATCATATCCAGCTACATCTTTTGCCAACTTCCCGCCGGTGCGGATTGTTTCTCCGTTTGGAAGGACGACTTCCAGTCCCATTACATAGTCACGGGTCACTCCGTATTTTAGACCACGCAGACCGCCGGAGTTTTCGTTAATGTTCCCGCCGATTTGCGAAATCTTCATCGAGCTTGGGTCAGGAGGGTAAAACAATCCTTTTGCCTCGACAGCTTCCATCAGCTCCAGGGTATTAACGCCTGGTTGTGTGGTTACGGTTAAATTTTCTTCGTCAATTTCCAGGATGTTGTCCAGATGTTTCATTAGGAGGACAATCCCGCCTTGAAGTGGTGTCGTTCCGGCGCTTAAGTTGGTACCGGAGCCTCTTGGGACTATCGGTATTTCCTGTTCACTACACCATTTTACGACTTGGCCAACCTCGGAAGCAGATCGTGGGGAAACGATCGCATCGGGCAGTGATTGGAACTGAGGAGTGGCGTCAAAGGAATAAACCAGTTTGCTGGCCTGGGAGGTTTCCACATTTTCTTTCCCGACAATAGCCGTCAGTACTTCCAAACCATTTTTTGTAAGCATCGACATTCTCCTTCTCTGCTATCTCATTTTCTTTAGTGTAATCGTAAAAGGCGGGCAATTGTATGGAGAAACATACAATAAATACATTTAATTTTTTGCTAATATTGTAGGATCCTCCAATAGTAACAAAGCCAAATAAAAAGAAACCTGGGATGAAAGCTGTTTAGGGTCATGGCCGGTAATCGCTTCAATCTTACTCAAGCGGTAATGAATCGTATTGATATGAACGTTTAGCTGGCGGGCAGTTTCTGCTATATGCAAGTTATTTGCCAAAAACACATTCAAGGTGGCCAAGAGATCTGAATGCTGTGGAAGCTCACCCAGGCAGCGATGGATGAAGGCGGTTTTGGTTGCTGGTGTCAGGTCTTCGATGCACAACTCCAACAGCAAATCTTCATATAGAACGAGGGAAGCCCTTTTTATTGCGATGGCAAGGGTTTTTTCTGTCTTCTGCACCAAGTGTCTCATTTTCTCTGGAGGTCCGGGCGGCCCCACTGCTATTTCTGGCAAAAATCCGAATCGTTTTATAAAGTCCTGCTGAAACCGGATCAGCAAACAGGAGTAATCGGCGGATACCTTTGTTTCCAGTGGTTTCGACTCATCATGTAAAAGCAGGCAGCAATCATTTCCCCAGCTAAGTACGATGTCGTTCGTTCTTTTTTCCAACCAATCCCGGGTGTTTCGATAAAATTCGGAGGCGCTTTTGTTGTCTGAGGCGGAAAAGTGGATAAGGGTACAGCGCTTCCAGGAGGACATATCGATACCTAATAGCCGTCCGTTGTTTAGGAATACTTCATCTGGTTTTTCCTGCTGAACCCAATCGAAAAGATATGCCTCCAGCCGCCGCGTTTTCCACTCTGCCTGCTGGAAGTACATATTTTCCTGAATCAGCAGCTCTGTCATTTTCTTTACCAGCGATCCAAAAGGCGCAACCGTTTCCGGGCGGCCGGTAATTCCGATGACACCGATGGGCAATCCTTCGAAATAGATGGGCAAGTTGATTCCGGCTTTTACCCCGGTCATGTTCGCTTTGTCCGCTTCCGAAAGAATCAGCTCTGTTTTTCTTTGGCAGGCTATTACAGCACCTTCATGATAACTGTCGATCCGGTCCTTATCTGTGCTGGCGATGATGATGCCATCAGGGTCGACAATGATCAGGTGTTCATCGAGTAGCGGCTTCACTTCTGATACGATTTTTCTGCCTAATGCAGGGGTCAAATACATGACGGCATCCCCTTCGTGTTTAGTTTGATAGAAAGCTAGAAAACTTTTAGCACTAATTTGTTTTTTTGGGCGAGTAAAGTCCTTGGTAAGATTTTAGCAAACAAACCTGCAATCGTATACAACGTTGTATTACCGCCCTTTTTTTCGGTGAATTCGTTTAATTCAGATGCCTACTGGCCATACTAATGCTAGAAACTACCAAACCGGAACGGAGGTCTGTAGTAGATGAAGGATGAAATCGCACTGAAGGAATTGTATTACCAAGTGTTGAAGACGTGTTTTGCCTATGAAATCCATATGGAACCTGGAATGACCTTTATCGATATGTGGAAAGCGCTTATTGTAAAGATGGATGACCAAACAAAAGCTGTATTGAAAGCAAGGCTTCAGGAGGATGTCCAAGAGAAGCGAGGCACCACTTTTGAAAAGATGCTGTTGCTGCTAGAAAGACAGGAAAAAAGCTTGAAAGAGTCCCGGAAGCAGATTGGATGATGGAGGGATATGAATAAAGCTGTATAGAGTCGAAAGCAGGCAGGTAAACCAGTAAAAAGGCTTTCATCTGGTCGTTGAAGCACGAAAGCAGGCAGATAAACGGTAAAAAGAACTTCATTCGATAGAAGAAGAGCAAGCAGAATAATTTTAACGTTTCTACTTTTTCTAAGTTCATCCGCCCTTTCGTTTTCTCTATCAAGGAGGTGGGCAAGGCTCTTGTGCTTTTGTTCTATTATTACCTCACATTTTTTTGTTTCCGGGGCCAAAGGAAGTAACTGATGGTGGCAAGCGTATCAATTCCCAAGGCCAATGCCCACACTCTGATTATTCCTGTTAAAGCTTCCGTTCGCTCTGTATCTCCAATTATAAAAATCGTGGCAGCAAGCAGCCCGGCGCCGATGACAAAAGCCAGTATATGGCGCAGCCATCCTTTCGCATAATATTTGGCATATTCATATCCGTAGCGTTTTTGCGGTTTTGATTCCTGCTGCTTAAGAATATAATATTGGAAGCGTTGGTCGGCCCATGCTATCATACTTTTCCCGAATGCAATCGAGCTTCCGATATAAATAGCGGCTATACCGTGAGCAGCAGTGGCCTCAGCTCCCCGATATAAATCAAAACCTGCCAGAATCAGCAGAATTAAGTCAATTACCGGTGTCATCGCCAGTAAAACGAGTCCTGCTTTCTCTTTTTTCCATAAGTAACGGGTGACCAGACCAGCAATGATGGCAATCCAAAAGGCAATTTCACAGACAATGATCAACCAGACAATACCATTCAACTATCTTCCCTCCCCCTTGAACTCTCTATCAACTTTTAAAATTTTCTCCTATCGTTTTTTAGTACGGTTGTATCAGATAAAAAAAGCATAGCACATTCAATTATTTAATACAATTGTATTAAATAATTGAATGTTCGTTTCCGAATTGCTATCGTAAGAATATGCCAAAAAAAGTGAATCATGAACAGCGTAGAAATAAAATAGCAGAAGCAGCATGGCGGGTCATTTTGGAAAATGGAATGGAAGGGGCGACCGTTCGTAAGATAGCAGAAAAGGCAGGGCTGTCACTTGGGGCCCTGCGCTATTATTTTTCCAACCAGGAGGATTTGATTCTTTATTCCATGCGTTTAGTCAAGGAAAGAGCTTCGGAACGAATCGAGCGGATTATCCACCGTGACGGATCGCCCAAACAGAAGATGCTCGACGTTTTACTGGAAATCGTACCAACGAACAAGCAGACCAGAGCAGAGATGGAGGTGTGGTTTACGTTTGTCAGCTATGCCCGTTATCACCCTCACTTATTGGAGGAGGAAGGGGATGGCATTTTAGCAGCTATTCAGCTGATGTTTGAGTATATGGAGACAAATGGTTTGCTACGGCCAGGTGTCGATAGGCAGCTTGAGATCGAGAGACTGTATGCGATGGTCGATGGATTGGCGCTTCACGCCATGCTGGAACCGGAACGGTTAACCGAAAAGCAGGTGGAAAAGGTCATCGCCAGTCAGTTGGAAGTTATATGTGAGTAACGAATGAAAGGGGAGATGGATGATGACAGCAATACAACGATTGACTGAAAAGGATTTCCCGGAGATTTTCGCTTTGTCCCAATTTGCCTTTCAATATGAACTGTCTGCGGAGGAAAGGCAGAAAAAAATAGAAGAAACAAAACATCACAAAATCTGGGGCTGGATGGAACAGGGAACACTTGCCGGCAAACTGCACCTCCATTCGTTATCCTGCTATCTGAACGGTAAAGAATTTGCAATGGGTGGAATCGGCAACGTAGCGACCTGGCCGGAGTATCGACGCCAGGGTATCGTAAAGCACCTGTTGCATCATGCGCTTCTTGACATGAAAGAAAATGGTCAAACATTGTCTTTCCTGCACCCGTTCTCCTTTCCTTTTTACCGGAAATACGGGTGGGAGCTGGCCTTTACAAACAAACACTATTCGCTGCCGATCAACCAGTTGAAGAAAGACTGGAATGGAAGCGGCTATGTCCGCAGGGTGCAAAAAGATATCGGGTTGTTGCACTCCCTTTATAGCAGTTTCGCCAAGAATTACAATGGCATGCTGGTAAGGGATGAACGGTGGTGGGAGCAAAGGGTGCTGACTGGAAACGAGCAAATCGCTGTGACCTATAATGAGCAGGATGAAGCCGAAGGGTATCTTATTTACTACGTCAAGAATGACATTCTCACTGTTGAGGAGTTTGTTTACTTGTCGTTAAATGGTTGGGGTTTACTCATGCAATTCATTGCCAACCATGACTCGATGGTGGAAAAAGTGGAAATGGAAATGCCGGAAAATGATTTGTTGCCTTTGAAGATGGATGAGCCAAGGTTTCCGCAGGAGATTAAGCCTTATTTCATGGCCCGGATTGTCGATGTGCCAGCATTTCTGAAAGCTTATCCTTTTCGGTCCAAAAACGTTTCGCTGCCTGTTCACCTGCATGTGGAAGATGATTTTTTGCCTGATAATGCAGGGAGTTATCGCATTGAGGGTGGGCAAGTTGTTCGCATCGAAGATGAAATTCTTGAGGAAAACGCCATTTTCTGCACAATCCAACAGCTTACTGTGATGCTTCTTGGCGCAAAGCGGCCTTCGGAGTTGTATGCTGCGGGAATGTTCAGCGGCAGCCCCAAGGAAGTGGAATTGCTTGATGAAATGCTGCCTGTCCGGCAGACGTATCTTACAGACTTTTTCTAGTTGGAGACTAAGCGGCAAGTTTTGCTTCTTTTCGTAAGGGAATAATGTTTTATACTTCAATCCTTGCGAAAGAAGGGGATAAATATGGATATACCTTCCACGAAGGCAGAAATAGACCAACAACATAAACAAGCAAAGCCATGGATCCGTCGTTTTGGAAGGATAGGATACATGGCACAGGGAATTGTATTTGCCTTAATCGGATTCCTTGCTTTGCTGGCAGCTGCAGGATTTGGCGGAAAAACCGCTGGTACGAGCGGTATGTTTCAATCGCTTGCCGCTCTTCCGCTCGGTGAGATCCTGGTTTGGATCATTGGAATCGGACTGTTCGGTTATATTGTCTGGCAATGATCAGAGCATTTAAAGACCCGGATGACTATGGAAAGGGGATACGGGGATTGGCCATTCGTACCGGCTTCTTCATCAGCGCGCTGATTTATGGCGGAATTTCGTTTAAGGCGCTGAAAATCGCGGTACATGCAGGAAGTGGCGGGAATTCTGAGCAGACAATGTCGGCAAAACTTTTATCCCAGCCGTATGGTCCGTGGCTGCTTGGGATTTTTGGCTTTGTCGTTTTTTGTTTTGCCATTTATGAAGCGGGTATCGGGATAAAAGGCAGTTACATGAAAAAGTTCAAGCAGGGCGAAATGGAGGAAAAGGAAGAAAAGGTTGCAAGAATCGCCGGAAAAATCGGGATGATTTCCCGGGGAATAGTCTTTGGGCTTATCGGTTTCTTCTTTGTGCAGACAGCTGTCACAACAAACCCTGATAAAGCAAAGGGTTTGGATGAAGCGTTGTCTGAGCTCGCTCAGCAGCCGTATGGCAGTTGGAAGCTCGGCGTCGTTTCGCTTGGCTTTATATTATTCGGTCTGTACCAGGTTTTTCGGGGGACGTTATCAAAAAATGGATTATGGAAGCTAAAGAACAGCAGGAGTGCCGATTGTTGGACATCCCTGCTATTTTTTATTATTTATATCCCTTTTATAAGACACAATATTCCGAAAAATGCAAGCGATTAAATTTTAGAAATAAAAAATATCTGCATTATTTGTAAATTTATGTTGAAAAGTGAAAAATGACACAGTATACTTACTAAAGAACTACAAACGAATGTGAATAATTTCTGATAAAGGCAAACTAATCGAAAGGTTAGGACGCAAAGCCCAGGGTCTAAGGTTATGTCATGAGTCATTATACTCACGCGTAATTATGATCGCCTGGCTGCCAACACTTGATTTAATAGAAATCAAGCTATGTCTGGCTGTTCCTGATTAGGAAGAGCTATTTTTTTGGGATTTTTAGTAAAAACGAGGTGATGTGTTACTGTCTGGATAAAAATGATGGTTTGGTTTATAGGGGGATGAAGACAGAAATTTTTGGGGAATACGAAGGAAAGATTGGTGTGAGTTGGAATTGAATATTATTGTGGTGAAAGATCGTTGTCTATTAAGAGATGGTATTATCAATGCATTGATGAATAAGTATCCATCTCATTCAGTCAAAGCTGTTTCTTATAGTGAATGCCAAACCCTTATGCAAGTTGGGGAAACTGTAGACCTATTGATCGTCGACATTGACACAGATAGTCATTCCATTATGGAATTGATTGATTGGCAGAAACAAAAAGAAGAAAAGGTGATTGTTTGGACTGCAGATCCCGATATTTCCAGGCTGAACGACTGGTTTCAAAAGGGGTTGGATGGCTATTTTTTCAACGGCATGCAGCCAGAGGAATTGTCGAATGGTATTGATTGCGTCTTAGAAGGTCATGTATATGTACATCCCAAGCTCTCGACGGTTTTGTTTCAGGATTACTTGAAGATTTCAAACAAGGTGGTCGAACAACCAGTCGGAATTCTGACAGAACGGGAATGGAATGTACTGGAGTTGCTTACGAAAGGCTTTAGTAATGATAAAATTGCCAAATTCTTATTTATTACAGAGAAAACAGTTAAGAATCACGTGAGTTCTATCTTTAGAAAACTAAATGTGCCAGACCGGACGAATGCCGTTTTGTATGCATTACGGCAACGCTGGTTTTATCTATAAAAAATTCAACAGGGAAGTCACATAAAATACAGCTGCCAGAGAACTTACTGCTGCATGCTGCAACAAGGGGTAGAGAAATATGTGGAAAAAGATTAAGTTACCCAGCCTGAAGTTTTCAAATGTGAGCATTGGCTGGAAGTATGGGGCCAGTTTAATTGTTGTTTTTATTTTGTTCGGTATCTCTGCAGGTATTGTTACTACCCTCATCAATGGGATCGGCAATAATATTGATGAAGTGGACAGAAGAGGAGACCGGGCGATAAAGGTGACAGAAATGGGTTCCCTGATCAGATCCAAATCGGTACGAATCGCCAGTTACTTGAATAACGATGATTCTCGCTACATAGATGAATATAACGAGCGTATGGATCGATTTAATGCGTTAGAGAATGAATTGAAGGCGAAAATGGATACATCCGAAGAAAAGGAACTTTTTTCCCAAATCCTGGAGAACGACAAGCGGATGAACGATTTGTTCCTGGAAGTGATCATTCCGGCAGTGGAACAAGATGAAGCATCCCTGCTTGCAAATTTAAAAGTGGAATCCGACCAGCTTCGTTCAGAGACTGTGCAATTATTGGATAGCTTGCGGGAAACAGTAGTTGCTGATCGTCAATTGGCTATTAATGAAGCATCAAATAGTTCCGCTGTAGCCAGAAACGTATTACTTATAGCGATGGCAGCCTCTGTGGTTTTAGGTGGTTTGCTTGTCTTTCTGATCAGCCGTTCTGTTATCATGAATATGAATAAAGTCATTTATGTCAGTGATCAGATTGCCGATGGAAATCTGGCAGTTGATTCAGTTGATTACGATGGTAAGGATGAAATCGGCCGTCTTGCTGCTTCTATTAACACGATGGGTTACAGTCTGAAGGAGATGGTAGAGAAAATTGCCGGGATCTCCGAAACAGTTAGCGGTCAAAGTGAAGAATTGACGCAGTCGGCCAACGAAGTGAAGGCCGGTTCCCAACAGGTGGCTACCACTATGCAGGAATTGGCATCAGGTTCAGAGTCGCAGGCGAACAGCGCTTCTGAATTGGCCTCTGTTATGGGGGATTTCTCTCAAAAAGTACAGGAGGCAAATGAAAGTGGCGCCCATATCGACGAAACATCCAGCCGTGTGCTCGGAATGACGAAAGATGGAAGTGGCTTGATGGAGTCATCGATTGAACAAATGCAAAAGATCGATACAATCGTGCAAGATGCAGTGAAAAAAGTGCAAGGATTAGATTCCCAGTCACAGGAAATCTCCAAGCTTGTATCGGTGATCAAAGATATCGCTGAACAAACCAACTTGCTTGCGCTGAACGCTGCGATTGAAGCCGCTCGTGCTGGTGAACATGGAAAAGGGTTTGCAGTTGTAGCCGATGAAGTAAGAAAACTGGCTGAGCAGGTTGGAGTCTCTGTAACGGATATTACAAACATTGTAAGCAATATCCAGACGGAATCCAGCAATGTAACAGAGTCGCTACAAGGTGGCTATAAAGAGGTTGAACAAGGGACTAGTCAAATTGAGAAAACGGGCAAAACATTTGCTAGTATCAATAGCTCTGTTTCTGAAATGGTGGATAGTGTCCAAATGGTTTCGGGCAACCTGGCGGCCATCGCTGCGAAAAGCCAGGAGATGAATGCCTCGATTGAAGAAATAGCTTCAATATCTGAAGAGGCGGCGGCAGGGGTAGAGCAAACCTCGGCATCTTCCCAGCAGACCAGCAGCTCGATGGAGGAAGTCGCCAACAGTTCCGAACAGCTTTCCAACTTGGCAGAAGAGTTGAATGGGTTAATAAGACAGTTTCGATTATAAGCTTATAGCTTGAGACACGACTAAAATATAATGCTGGGACAAAAGCATAGTGACTACAGAGAAAAACGAACGGAGATTCGAAATGCATTCGAACTCGTTCGCTTTTTCTTTTTAATCTTCTATATCCCCTTTAACTAACTTGGAAAATAAAGCATTCTAAACCTCTTTTGTATAAATACGGTACTCCGGCAAGGTACTTTAAGGTTAAGTCGTTATCGTCGTTGATCATCCGATCTTTCTCTGCCGTTTAACTGGTCTATTTTTTTCTCGATTCGGTCTAATTGTCTCTGCCGCTTTGCCTGGGAACGGAACACCGAGACGAACAACATCACAATCAAAACCAAGATGAGTAAGTAAACAAACTGTACGAGCACATCTCCCCACAGTAAATTTCCCATAAAACAATCCCCCTAGTATAAATGCTAATTTCATTTTACCAGAAATTAACTAATAAAGAGAATAAAATACCGGCAACATGACTAAAAAGAGAAAGTCAGTTGCCGGAGATTTTCTTTTATAAATAGATTTCCACGCTATTTTTATCTGTCTGCAATGTTCTCTCCAATTCTGCCTTTTTGACAATAAATCCACCTTGCCGGTAAGGATTGGCCTCTACATCTATAGTCATTTTTTCGCCATTGACAAGCACTTGTCTTTCTTTTTGGCCAAGGTGGTAAACAAAGGTGACCGGCTTGTTCAGGAAACGGAAGTCGAATACGAGATTGTCCATTGAATCCGGGAGAACCGGATCGATGACAAGATCGCCCGACTGCTGTCGTATTCCTAGTACATGGGTAATTAATTGATTCATATAGATTCCTGGTCCGCTGGAATATATCCGCCAGCCGCCCTTCACTGCAACTTCCCCGGTACGGAGTTTTCCGAAATTATCCTGGGCATCATATCGAGTTTTGAATTTGCCGTCAGAGCTGCTGAAGTAAGCATTGCTCTGACGCAATTCAGCATTCGGCACGGCTTGATGGATTTGGATCGGATTAATGACATCCAAGCCGCTCCAAGCTTCTCCCGCTTTTCCTAGTTTGGCCATTGCCTCGACAAAACGAATATGGGCATGGACATACTGCAAACCGATTTCTCTGCCAAAGTTAGCTGCCTGTTCTGCCCGTTTAAAGTGGGTACTGACACCCCCGGAATAATTAGCCGGCCGGTTCATCAATCGGACGCCATCGGGGAAAGACAGCTGTTGTTTTATTAACTGATAGTGCCGTTCTGCTTGTTCAGGAGTCAGTAGTTCACTGATAATCCCCCGCTGCATAGGCAGCAGACGATAATCGATACCGGTTTCGGTATCGGAAGGATGCAGCATCATTTCTGGATGTTCCGGGTCCTCCAGGTATAAAAATCCTGGTATCACATCCGACTGCAGGACGTACGTTTGAAAATCTTGTTTGACACCTGCCAAAAGGGTTTCCATCTCATCAACCTGCGGATCTCCTGCCGTTTTCAATACATTGGTCATTTTCCGTAGTGCCTGGTAGGTCAAGGCAACTGTCCAGCTGCTGACCATATATTGCTTCAATTGCTGGTTAGCAGGCTGCAGGGTGTCATCCCAATCGCCGTCATCATAGGCAGACAAATGGGTATCGTGTAAAAAGTGATCCTGTATATAAGCGATTTGTTTTTTTACGTGCTCCAAAATGGTCGTTGTTTCTTCGGTAAAGGCAAAGGTGGTTCTGTCTGTATAGGGCACCTTCGTTTGAAGGATGGTGTAGTCGTCCGTAGCTTCTACATAGTCGCTGATCACTTTAAGCGGCCAGACGATAATATCACCATGACTATCTGCCTGTTGAACAGTGTTGTACTGATCAAACATGAACCACTGCGGCCAGTTGCCGGTCTCTTGATACTGATGAGAATAGACCATCTTGATTATTTCTTTTACTGTTTGCTTGTTTTGAGTGGCCATGAAATACTCCGTCGGTCCCTGACAGACATCGCGGGTACCCCAGGCTGCGCCACCGTATTGCTCAAGACCGTGGGGTGTGGAAAAATGGACAAGCATATTATGGGTATACCACCAGGCAAGTGCGTTGACTTTATCCAATGCTTCATTAGAACCGGAATCAGTGCTCAAATGAAAGTCATTTAGAAGTTCATGGAAATATTCCCGATAGCGTTCTGCCTCGTGTGTAACAGTACGTTTTTCCGCAATGGATCTTTCTGAATTGAGCCCTGCAGTTATCATGATCGTCCAGTCGGATGCCGGAGAAATTGTCAGGACAACAAGGGAAGCGTCGCCGGCTTTGATAGGATTAGCTATTTTTTGCTCGTCACTGAATGCTGCTTCCGTACCAGTAACGTGTAACTGGTAATATAACTCTGGGTAGACTGAGTTACTATCAGCTGCTTTGTCCGCCGTAAACGTAACGGTTTGATTGTCCACCTCATAATGGAAGGGAACTTCGTATTCGTTGTTTTGCATGGTCAATTGATTGGTTACCAAGTAACGATAGTTTTTTCCGCTTTGCGATGCAACGTCGAGTTGAACCTGTTTACTGTCTACCGTGGTAAAGTTCGTGATGATAATAACGTCGTTTTCCAATTTGTAATACCAGCGGGCGTAGTTGAACCCGACTTCGAATAAGGAAGGCATCGCCAGCAGACGATAGCAGCCTTCAAGCTCTATATAAATTCGCTGTCCAGGGACTTTCGCCACGTTTAATGGATTCCGGGCATTGGTCATCATTTTGTTCATGTTGACATTTCCGATTGCCAATTGCGAATTGAAAATGCCATACATATAGGAAGTGGTGGACAAATTATCGTCCCGCACCATATGGTTCTCCCCACTCATTAAAATGTGGCCATGCGGCCGTTCAACCATGGTTTCCTTCCGTTTGAGGACAATGTGCTCATATGTTTTTGTGAAAAAAGAAAGCAAGCCGTTTTGGTCTTTCTCTTCCAACTGCCGCTCGGGAAAATAATGGTTGATTTCCTGTTCTGTCATCTCCAGCGTTTGTAGTGGCTCGCCCAATGAAGTGGATCGAACAATCCGGTCGACAGTTTTTCGTTTTGAGTTGTTTTGTTTTTCTGCTTCTTTCCAAGCTTGCTCGATTTCTTCCTGGTATTCCAGCGTTGTAACGGCCTCCGGATGATCCGGTTTGAATAACCCGTAAAAAACGAAGCGGTGACTGCCGTTTAATTGTACTTGCTTGGATTGCAAGGCTGTATAGGCGAATTCGTATTGATAATTGTCGTTTTGCAGCTGCGGTTTGGTCAATGCCTCCGGTTGATTGGTTGCCTTGTAAGAAAGGCCGAAGAACTGAAAACCGTCTGTAGAATAACCAGTTGCCCCTTGCAGACAACCTTGCTGAAGGTAAGGAAATCCGTCGCTTTGCGGCTGGTTTTGTCTGGTACATACTACATAACCATACTGCTCGTCTTCAAAGACAGTGTGATCCATGTACTGGGACATATAGGCTTCGTTAGCCCGGACTGCGCCTTTGTCGGCAAGTCCGAGGTCCTGGCCATAGATGACATCTGCCTTTTTGTCATTACCATGAAGGGTGATATCCCAAAACCAACAGCCATTCTTGGCAGGAAGAAATCGGACTTGATAGTCGATATCCTGAAAAGAGCCAATCCAGGCGAGTTCTTTTTCTCCAATCTCTATTCTACTGTTGGATTGCACCCCGATCATGGGAACGAAAACGATCTTACCGTCTGCTTGATGAACCCGTAAATAGAAGTTATTCAATGCTCCATCAATCGGATTAGCCAGCCACTGATTGATCAGGGTCTGGTTATGTGTGACTTGAAAAATATCTCCACTCTCCATAAAGGAGAAGCTAACTTCTCCTGCTTGGAAATGGTAGGGTGTGTTAGGCATGAATTTTCTCCTCCTGCATTAATGAGATAAATGGAATGACTTTGCAAGGCATTCTTTGCTGTTCGGTCCGACATACACCGTGAATGTACCAGGGTCACTCGTGAATTCCAGGTCGGCATGATGGTAGCGAAGCTGTTCCTCTGTCAAAGTGAAGTGCACCTCACGGGTCTCTCTTGGCTCCAGTTTGATTCGCTGGAATCCTTTCAACTCTTTTAAAGGTCTTACTACCTCGCCGACATGATCTCGTGTGTAAAATTGAACAATTTCTTCTCCGGCTGTCTGGCCGGAATTGGTGACAGTCACTGTAACGGTCAGCGGCTGTCCAAATGTTAAGGAGTCTGTGCTAAGTGTCAAATCATGATAGGTAAAGCTCGTATAGCTCAAGCCGAAGCCGAACGGATACATTGGATCATTCGGACTGTCAAGGTATTGGGATACATAGCGTTCCTGCGCATCCGGTGCATCCTTTGGGCGTCCTGTATTGAAATGATTGTAATATACTGGTACCTGTCCTACAGAATGCGGGAATGACATGGTCAACTTTCCTGATGGATTGACGTCGCCGTACAGCAGATCGGCGATGGCATTCCCGCCTTCTGTTCCTGGCTGCCATGCTTCGAGCACTGCGTCGGCCTGGTCTGCAACCCCGTGTAAATCCAGCGGGCGCCCATTGAACAGGACAGCCACCGTCGGCTTGTTCAGCTGTTTAACAGCCTTGATCAGATCGAGTTGGACCTGAGGCAGTTGAATATTGGACCGTGATCCAGCTTCTCCACTCATTTCCGAACGCTCTCCCAATGCCAGCACGACGATATCAGCCGTCTTGGCCGTTTCAATGGCTTCTGCCAGCTGAGCCTCTGTTGCTGATTCGATGCCACATCCTTGGGCCGTTCGCAAGTTGTCTGGTCCAATTTTCGTTTTTATTCCTTCGCTTAAGGTAACGGCTTCTTCTCGGGAGCCTCTCCAAGACCATTGGCCAAGAATATCCCCGCTTTCGGCCATTGGCCCAATCAGAGCGATCTCTTGCTGTTTTTGTAGTGGAAGGACTTGGTCATTTTTCAGCAGCACAGCTGATTTGGCGGCGAGTTCCCGGGCAGCTTGCCGGTGTTCGTCCGACATAATAAGGCTTTGTTCTTTGGCTTCATCTGCCCCGCGGTAAGGATTTTCAAACAAGCCAAGCTTTTTCTTCAACTGCAAGATACGCAGGACGGCTTCGTCAAGCAAGGATTCATCGACCGTGCCAGCTTCAATTAAATCGCGCAGATGATCGACATAGCAGGTGGTCATCATTTCGATATCCAAACCGGCTTTTATAGCTTTTAAGGCAGCTTCCTTGCCGTCTTCGGCAACTCCGTGTGGTATTTGCTCTTTGACTGCTCCCCAGTCGGAAATCAGGACGCCATCGAATTTCCATTCGTCACGCAACAGGTCGCGCATTAATTTTTTGTTGCCAGTAGCAGGAATGCCATCAACAATATTAAATGCCGTCATCACCATCTCACTGCCTGCATCTAGTGCTGCCTTGTAAGCTGGTAAATAGGTTTCCCGCAGTTCCCGTTCCGACATATTTACCGTATTGTAATCACGCCCGCCTTCCGGTGCCCCATAGGCTGCGAAGTGTTTTACACAAGCGGCAACCCGGTTTATGTCATGGGTAAGATCGTTGCCTTGAAAACCACGTACTTGAGCTTTTGCGAATTCGCTATTCAAATAAGGATCTTCTCCGGTTGATTCCATTACCCGTCCCCACCTGGGGTCGCGTACCAAATCGACCATTGGAGCAAAGGTAACGTGAACGCCGGAGACAGCTGCTTCTTTGGCGGCAATTTCCGCACTTTTCTCCGCAAGTTGCAAATCCCATGAACAGCCAATTGCCAATGGTACAGGAAAAATGGTTTTATAGCCGTGAATAATATCAGACATGAACAACAACGGGATACCAAGACGATTGTCCTGCAAATGCTGCTTCTGGATTGCTTTGATTTCTTTAGCGCCCGAAGCACCTAAAACAGAGCCGGTACTTTTGATGATAGATTCGTCAATCCCCATTTCTTCCATTGGACCAGTGATTTCTCCATTATCTGAACTCCCTTTGAAAAACGGGGTGGCCAATTGCATGAGTTGAGCGATTTTCTCATCAAGCGTCATTTCATTTAATAGTAGATCGAGTGATTGTTCTGACATATGGTTACCTCCTGTGTCAATACGTAATCTGTAATCTCGTACTAGTACGTTCTGTTCCAACGTGGGAATTGGAATCGATTTCACTGACTACTATATGCTATTTATAGAAACGTTTCAATAGAAAAACAAAAAATAAATTAGAAGACGAATAATCTCTCCTATTATTAAAACTCTTATTTTAAAAGGAATTTTGAAGAAATTCATAAAAAATATAAAATAATAGTTGAAACCGATTTCAGATAGATTTATAATACGGTTATCGAAACGTTTCAATGATTCAAGAAAAAAGGAGTGGAGAGGCAATGAAACAAAACAAACTTGGGTTTTTGCTCGTCGTGATGCTTGGGGCCATGCTGGTGTTGGGGGCTTGTTCTTCCGGTGGGTCATCAGGAGGATCGTCTGATGAAGATACGATTACGGTGTGGACCATGACACCTGAATTAGAGGACTTTGTAAAAGAATATGAAGATGAAAGCGGAGTTAAAGTGGAAGTGCAGGCAATCCCTTGGGACAATGCGCATGATAAACTGCTGACCGCTGTGGCATCTGGAAAAGGTCCGGATGTTCTGCAAATCGGGACTACTTGGGTAGCTGAGTTTGCAGAGGCAGGTACATTTTTGGATTTGACGGACTACATCGATGAATATCCAAACTTCAATCCGGATAATTTTTATGAAAGCGCTGTGGAAACGACAAAATACGATGACCAGACCATTGGAATTCCATGGTATGTAGATACGCGTGTCTTGTATTACCGCACTGACCTACTAGAGGAAGTCGGGTATCCGGAAGGACCTGAAACATGGGAAGACGTAAAAGACGCGGCAACGCAGTTGGCTGCACGTGGAGACGATCAATATGGAATCGAGATTCCACAAGTGGACCAAAACTTCCCGTTCATGCTGGCATGGGAGCATGGCTGGCAATATGAAGAAGGAGAAGGGGCAGCCAACTTTGAAAAGCCAGGATTTAAAGAAGGAGTCGAACTGCATCACACATTCTTTGAAGAAGGAATGGCTCAGCTGACTGAAGGGAAACAGCTTTACCAGGCCTTCAGTGATGGCTCGAAACCGATGTTCTTCAGCGGCCCGTGGGAAATCAACTCCATCAATGAACAAATTCCGGAGTTAGAAGGACAGTGGGACGTACATGTAATGCCAGAAGCGGAGAATAACAATTCCATGATCGGCGGGGCACACTGGACCGTATTTAACAATACGGAAAAAGTTGACCAAGCCCTTGATTTCATCAACTGGATGGCTGATCCGGAAACACAAGTTGCCTGGTATGACACGGTTACAGAACTGCCTGCAAACATGGAAGCATGGGAGGATCCTAAGCTCGCTGAGGATGATAAAATCAGCACGTTTGGTGAGCAGCTAGAATCGACGCAAGCGGTTCCGGTAATTCCTGAGTTCGAGACAATGGCACAGGAACTGATCGATACACTGGAACAAATAAACCGGAATGATGCCGATATTGATGAAGCATTGAAAGAGTACCGTAATCAAGTCTCAAGCATTCTATCTAAATAAATTGTAGAAACATATGGTATGCAAGGTGCGCGCATCATCAATGCTTGCACCTTGCTTCCTTACGAATGCTTGAAGGGAGGACCAGGATGAACAAAAGTAAATTCAATATAACGCCGTTTCTTTTTATTGGCCCCGCTGTCTTATTATTGTTTGTGTTTTCTTTTGCGCCGATTTTAGTCTCGCTTGGTATCAGTTTTACGGACATGAACTTAAGCGGCCTGGCGAACTGGTCGCAAATAAACTTTGTCGGTTTGGACAACTTTATCCAATTGTTCCAGGATGAGAAATTTCTCCAAGCCATGGGCAACACCTTTTTTTATGTGATTATCGGGGTACCGTTGGCGGTCGCCAGCTCCCTGTTGATTGCCGTTTTGCTGAATTTCTTTAATAACTGGGTATCCTCCACATTCCGGGTTGTCTATTACGTTCCATCCATCACCAATATTGTAGCAATCGCCGTGGTGTGGAGCTTTCTGTACAATCAGGAATATGGTTTGTTCAATTATCTGCTTTCCTTGATCAATATCGATTCCGTGCCATGGCTGGAGGAGCCGGTTGTTGCCAGGCTGTCTTTGATTCTGCTGGCAGTATGGAAGAGTAACGGGGTAAGCATGTTGATATTCCTGGCAGCTTTGCAATCGATACCGAAAATTTACTATGAAGCAGCAGACATCGATGGGGCGAATAGATGGCATAAGTTTTTCAAAATCACCTTGCCATCGATGAGCTTTGCCACCTTCTTTGTTACCGTGACAACATTGATTGGCTGGCTGCAATTTTTTGAAGAACCTTTTGTCATGACTAACGGAGGACCGTTGAACGGAACGAATTCGATGGCCTTATTTATTTATCAGGAAGGCTTCCAGTATAGCCAGTTCGGTTACGGAGCTGCAGCGTCCTTTGTTCTGTTCGCTATTGTCATTGTAGCAACACTCGTTCAATTTAAACTGAGGAAAACAGACTAAACCTAGTGAGGTGCCGCTATGGAATTAAAAAATAAATTTGAGAGAGCAGTTGTGCTTTTTATCCTGTTCGCAGGTGGTTTACTCGTTTCTTTGCCGTTTATCTGGATGATTCTCAGTTCTTTTAAAAACGACAGAGAGGTATTGAGCATCCCGCCGACACTGTTTCCGGAAAATCCGACCTTCCAGCATTACATCGAGTTATTCCAAAATCTTAACTTTGGTGTTTACTTGATCAATACATTAATCATTGTGCTTTTCTCCATGTTTGGGTTGTTACTGAATACGATGGCCGGTTATGGATTCGGTAAATTTAATTTCCGTTTCAAAGAAGGCTGGTTCATGATTGTCTTAATCACGATGATGATCCCAGGCCAGGTCACCATGATTCCGACCTATCTGATTTTAAATGAAATGGGGCTGACCAATACCATGGCAGGAATTATTCTGCCAGGTTTGATTGCTGCCTTTAATATATTTTTAATCCGTCAGTTCATGGTGACGGTCCCGGATGACTTGATTGAAGCTGCCCGGTTGGACGGTGCCGGTGAATTTTATATTTTCTTCAAGCTGATCATCCCGCTTGCCAAGCCGATATTGGCTGTTCAGGTTATCCTTACCTTTATCGCTTCCTGGAACAGTTTCTTGTGGCCGTTAATCGTGGCGAACGATGAATCACTATATACACTATCTGTCGGGTTGGCGCTGTTGCAGGACGAAAATGTAACAAATTATGGGTTGCAAATGGCCGGGTCTGCCTTTATGGTTGTACCGATTGTCGTGATATTCATGATCTTCCAGAAATATATTGTGGAAGGCTTCAATGTATCTGGAATTAAGTAAAAAGTATGCGAGAGGAGCGATTATATGGCTCTGATTGAATGTCATTTTGGTTCAGAAGTGTTATCCAAAAATATGTCCATGAAGGTCATTTTACCGCAAGAAAGGCGTTCAGATGGTGAGGGGCATCCTACCCTGTATTTATTGCACGGTTTCAGCGATAACCATACAGCCTGGACGAGGTGCACGTCGCTGGAGCGCTATGCAGAAGAGAAGAACCTGGCTGTGGTGATGCCGGCGGCGGATAACAGCTATTATGCCGATATGAGATACGGAGGCAACTATTGGACATTTTTGACAGAGGAACTGCCGAAAACTGCCCGCTCCCTGTTTCCGCTCTCCGCGAAAAGGGAGGATAATTTTGTGGCTGGCCAGTCAATGGGTGGATTCGGTGCAATGAAATGGGCGCTCAATCATCCTGACCGCTTTGCGGCTGCAGCAAGCTTGTCCGGTGTGACCGATATGGTGTATCATTTGCAAAATGTGCGCCAGGAGAATTCCGACAAATCGAGGTATTTATCCTTGGTTTTTGGCGATGAGGATATTTCTGGAACGGTCGATGATTTGTTGTATCAGCTTAGGCGTGTGGACGGAAGCGCGTCAGAGAAACCCACACTTTATCAGGCCTGCGGCACGGAAGATTTTTTATATGAACATAATCGGCGTTTTTTACATGCTTGTAAAGAGACTTCATTTGAGTTGACGACAGATTTCGGCCCTGGCGATCATGAGTGGCAGTATTGGGATCAAGTGATTCAGCGGGTATTGCGCTGGCTGCCGGTAAAATAATACCAATTCTTTTACAGTGGGGGATAAATAAAGGGCTTCCATTTGTTAAACTAGAAATAGATAATGGTATGGAGGCTATAGCTTATGGCGACGATTAAAGATGTAGCAAAACTTGCAGGTGTGGCGATTTCGACTGCTTCCTATGCATTAAACAACAGTGCGAAAATAAGTGCCGCCACAAGAAAAAAAGTCGAGGAAGCTGCCCGTTCATTGAACTATCAGAAAAACGGGTTTGCTTCTGATTTAAAAAGAACCCAAACGAAAACGATTGTGCTGATCCTAAGTGATCTGTCCGGACCTTATTATTCGGAATTGATTAAAGGGGTCCAGGAAGTAACTTCGGCAAATGGGTACGATTTGATCGCTTGCAGTTCCATCGGTGGCCAGCAGTCAACGGCGGTCAAATTTTTAAAAGAAAAACGGGCGGACGGTGTGGTTGTGCTGGCACACAATATTACCGATGAAGTGATTTTGGATTCCGCACGGCCTGATTTTCCGATTGTGGTACTGGACCGCAATCTTCAGCATGACCATGTGATTCAAGTGGAGGTTGATAATACGGAGGGGGCACGTATGGCGACCAATTATCTGCTTGATAGGGGGATGAAAGAAATTGCCTATATCAGCGGGCCGAATAATTCACATGATAATGAGCGGAGACTTTCCGGCTATCGAGAGGCGTTGGAAAAACGGCATGTTCCTTTTTCCTCCCGTTTGAAAATTTCCGGTGACTTCACGAGGGATAGTGGGTATTTTTCCACAAAAATGCTGATTGCCCAGCAGCATTTACCGGAAGCTGTCTTTTTTGCCAACGATGAAATGGCTATTGGCGGGCTGCAGGCTTTTGCTGAAAAAGGAATCCGCGTTCCGGATGATATTTCGGTAATCGGTTTTGACGATATCCAGCTTTCCGAGTATGTTTCGCCGCCGCTTACGACCATCCGGCAGCCTAAATATGAGGCTGGTGCATTGGCGGTTCACTTGATTTTTCAAGTACTAGCTGGCGAAAAAGTGGAGGACCATTATAATTTGTCCACAGAATTGATTGAACGAAGCTCTGTCAAAAACCATTCCTATTCCAGGTGAAGTATCCGTATTACGCTGTAGAAATCGCTTCAGTGGGCGGCTGGCGAGCCTCCTTGAGTCTCGCTCTTTGAAATTTCACTGATGGCTTTCCTCTAGCGGGGGGTCTTCTTATATTCCGGCGAAATAGTCCCTGATTGCTTTTTGTATCTTCCATAGCCGCATTTGATGGCGTAAGGGTCAGGGGAACAGGGAAGGTCCGTTACAACATAAGGGAGTATTGACTGAGTCGCGATTAGACTGTGAAGATACGACCATTTATATAAGTGGATTCTATCGAAAAAATAACCGCCGTTGTCATGTGGACAAGCGGCGGTTTCGTTTTGGTTGAATTTTTTGATGGCAACCCCAATCTGGCCAAATCGGAACTGGAAAACACTGTTTATGTTGCTGATCCTTCTAAAGTTTGTTTTCCTATCAAATCCGCCTGGATGATAAATCGATCCGGAGCTGATCCGATAAAATTAAATGGATAGCAGGTCGTCAGCGTCAAAGTCGGTGCTTGTTTCTCCGTTAGGACGGAGCGGTCATTCGCGTCGGTAATCCAGGTTTTGCGTATCTGGTATTCATAGGTTTGGTCTTGAAAATCAAGATAGATTCTGTCTCCTGGCTGCAAGGTATCCAATCCGACAAAAACGGTATCCCGATGACCGGCCAAACCGGTATGGCCGAGTTGATCGGGCTGAGCCATGGAAGGGGAATCATACATACCGATCCCTTGTTGGAGCGTCTCCTTGTCCGTTCCCCAAAAAACTGGATAAATCCTGTCCAGCTTAGGGATGGTCAGTTCCGCGATTTTTTCTCCTGTCGTGAAGGTTTGCGCTGCGCTTACCCTGCTTTGGTCTTCAGAAGTCGTTTTATGCGGCATCGGTTCTTGGATGGTTGTATCCTCCCAATGCAGGGAGACAGATCTGGCTTCCGTTCGATCAACTATGACTGCTGTTGATTCTTCCCACCACCTATAGCCGTGCCAGCCAGCCATCAACATACCGATGGCAAACAGCGTTATTCCGAACCAATATCTCATAAGGAATCACTCCTTGATTTTCCAGTTGACATCAGCTGTTATGTTCTTCAGGTGTCTTCTTTCTGATAAACAACATGGCGCCTAAAATGCTGAGAATAGAACCAATTAAGATGCCAGTCGGATGGCTGGAAGCCGTATCTGCAAGCTGGTCGCCTGTCTCTTTATCCTCTATCCCCATTAAACGGAAAATGTTATCTGCATTATCCGTATTATCCATGTGACCGGAAAAATGTTCAGCTCCCGGTCCGAACGCATACACAGGGACGTCCACGCCAGTATGCCCTTCGGTCGTCCAACCAGTTCCGGAACGCATATCAAATATGTTTTCGATTGCCGCATCGACAGCCAGGATGAGGTCTTCCTCGTCTTGGTCTTTCGCTTCTTCAAAAGCCGCCCGGACCGCCTCAATTTCATCATCGGTCAAATCAAACTGGATATGTTCATCCAAGGTGGTTTCGATTTCTGCGCCACCGGCAATCTGTTCGGCCATGTAGTCAGGGGTTTTCTCTGCCGCTTGCAAAACCTCCGGATGCCATTGATACTCTCCATTACGTCCAACAGATAAACCGCCAGTCGAATGGTCGGCGGTTGCCACGACCAGTGTTTCTCCGTCTTGCTCGGCAAAATCTATCGCTTTAGCGAAGGCTTGTTCAAAATCTTCCATTTCACTCATGGCTGCAACAATGTCATTGTCATGCCCGGCCCAGTCGATCTGGCTTCCTTCCACCATCAGGAAAAAGCCATCCTCATCCTTTTTAAGACGCTCCAAAGCGGACATGGTCATTTCCGCCAAGGATGGTTGATCCTCAGTGCGATCAATCGCTTTGTCGAGTCCGACAGGAGCAAATAATCCGAGTACTTGTTCATTTTTGTCCTGGAGTAGTTTTTTTCTCGTGTCGATGTAGCTGTAACCGTCTTTTTTGAATTCTTTGGTCAAATCGCGATCATCACGAATAAAGAAATCCGTCCCTCCACCCAGGAGTACATCCACCGCATGTTCCCCGTCTACGAGATTGTCGAAATAATCATCCGCAATTTGATCATAATTGTTACGTGATTCATCGTGAGTGCCGAATGCTGCAGGGGTGGCATGGTTGATTTGCGAAGTAGCAACCAGACCGGTCGCTTTTCCATGTTGCTTGGCGGCCTCAAGGACCGTTTTGGTGTCGTGTTTTTCCAAATCGACTGCAATCGCTCCATTGTATGTTTTTACGCCGGAAGACATTGCTGTCGCTGTGGCTGCTGAATCGGGAATATTTTCCTTTTCGTCTTCTTCACCACCGTCAAAATAGGCATCGGCAGAATAGGTAGTCTGCATGCCCGTCAAATACGGGTCAAAAAAAGTATCCTCCATTTGCTGTGTATCCGGATCATCCTTGAAGTAGCGGTATGCAGTCTGGTAAGCAGGCCCCATCCCGTCTCCAATCATAAAAATCACATTTTTCACTTCCGTCTCTTTGTTTGCCTCAGCGCTTACGTTGTATGTAGGAGTCATGGTCGTGCCATAAGCAAAAGCCGCTAAAACCGAAGCAACCACCCATTTTTTTGTTCGATTACGCTTTTTCACATTCAGTCCCCTCCTAATAAGAAAAATGGCAATGCTTACAGAGGGAATTCCCGGTTTAACTTGCAACAAACTGGGGAAAAAGAAACAAATTTACCAAGCGCCAGAAAGGTACTTTTTCAGGTTGTGTAGGAAGGAGGGACTGTCCCTTGATCGTTAGGTGCTACTTGCGCAGCTTTATTCGACACGATTCTTCCCAATTCACTCCGACGTTGGAAGCATGGTATACTTAGAAAGTAGTGTTTCACTTAGCAAGGTGTCAAAAGCTGAAGGGAAAAGGGATTGTTTGCAAGCAATTTTTGAATTCCGTATAGTAGAGATATCAAGGTATCATGTCATGCTTTCTACATAGACAGCGTTCAGGACAGCCACACTAGGGAAACCAAAGTAAAAAAATGCAGGAAGAAAGGATCGAATTCGTATGGCAAAGCAGCAAATAGGTGTCATTGGTTTAGCGGTAATGGGTAAAAACCTTGCATTGAATATAGAGAGCAGAGGTTATTCCGTTTCTGTTTTCAATCGTTCTTATGAGAAAACAGAGGACTTTTTAAAGAATGAAGCGAAAGGAAAGAACTTTGTTGGTTCTGAAACGATTGAAGAGTTTGTCGCTTCATTGGAAAAGCCAAGAAAAATATTATTGATGGTCAAAGCTGGTGCTGCCACCGACGCAACCATCGAGTCGTTGAAGCCGCATTTAGATGATGGGGATATTTTGATTGACGGTGGAAATACGTTCTTTAAGGATACGATTCGCAGAAATAAAGAACTGGCTGAATCCGGCCTTCATTTCATCGGTACCGGTGTTTCCGGCGGCGAAGAAGGCGCCTTAAAAGGCCCATCCATCATGCCGGGCGGACAGAAAGAAGCTTTTGATAAAGTGCAGCCAATTTTGGAGGCTATTGCGGCCAAAGTGGATGGTGAACCTTGTACGACATATATTGGACCGGACGGGGCCGGCCATTATGTGAAAATGGTCCATAATGGTATTGAATATGGTGACATGCAGTTAATCTCTGAAGCTTACTTTATTTTAAAGCATGTATTAGGACTAAGTGCGGAAGAGTTACATGAAGTGTTTGCGGATTGGAACAAAGGAGAACTGGACAGCTATCTGATCGAAATCACCGCAGACATCTTCACAAAAATGGATGAAGAAACCGGAAAACCACTTGTAGATATGATTCTTGATACTGCCGGTCAAAAGGGAACTGGTAAATGGACGAGTCAAAGTGCGCTTGATCTTGGCGTGCCACTTCCAATCATCACGGAAAGTGTTTTCTCCCGCTTTATCTCAGCGATGAAAGAAGAACGTGTCAAAGCAAGCAAAGTACTTAGCGGACCAGAAATGGCCAAAGAGTCCTTCGAGGGAGATAAGAAAGAATTGATCGAAGCAGTCCGTAAAGCCCTGTATATGAGTAAAATTTGCTCGTATGCCCAAGGGTTCGCACAAATGCGTTCCGCTTCTGAAGAATATGACTGGAATCTTCGCTACGGCGATATCGCGATGATTTTCCGCGGCGGCTGTATCATCCGCGCTCAATTCTTGCAAAAAATCAAAGAAGCGTATGACCGCGAGCCAGGTTTGACCAACCTGCTGCTTGATCCATATTTCAAGGATATTGTGGAAAATTATCAATCATCCTTGCGTGAAGTATTGGCAATCGCCATTAAGCGTGGAATCCCGGTACCGGCCTTCTCCAGTGCGTTGGCTTATTACGACAGTTATCGCACGGAAAAACTGCCGGCTAACCTGCTGCAAGCCCAACGTGATTACTTCGGCGCGCACACTTATCAACGTCTAGACAAAGATGGCATATTCCATACCGAATGGATGAAGTAGCTAGACAAAGAAAAGCGAAGGCGCCTCGATTAGCGACGTATAAGCTGGACTGAACCGTAGGAGATAAAGGAAAGCCGAAAAGATGTATTTCCTTTTCGAGCTTGACTTATCGTACGGAGGTGAGGGAAGGTTACTAGTCGCTAGGAGCCGTAGCTAGACAAAGAAAAGCGGAGGCGCCTCGATTAGCGACGTATAAGCTGGACTGAACCGTAGGAGATAAAGGAAAGCCGAAAAGATGTATTTCCTTTTCGAGCTTGACTTATCGTACGGAGGTGAGGGAAGGTTACTAGTCGCTAGGAGCCGTAGCTAGACAAAGAAAAGCGAAGGCGCCTCGATTAGCGACGTATAAGCTGGACTGAACCGTAGGAGATAAAGGAAAGCCGAAAAGATGTATTTCCTTTTCGAGCTTGACTTATCGTATGGAGGTGAGGGAAGGTTACTAGTCGCTAGGAGCCGTAGCTAGACAAAGAAAAGCGAAGAACATTCGGGAGCAACGTACGGAGCTGCGCACCCACGAAGGGGTGGGTTTGGCGTTGCTGGTTGATGAAGGTCAAAACGAGGCAGAAAACCCGCGAAAAAGCACTTCATCGGATCGATGAAGATCTAAATGAGGTGGAAAACCCGCGAAAAAGCACTTCATCATCAAGTCAATTGAATATAAGCCATTAGAAGCCCTGACCGGTTAACCGGTCAGGGCTTTTGTATGCAAAAAAAGAACCAAAAACCAGCTCCACAGAAACAAGTTTTTGGTTCTCTTATTATTGAAGAAGGCCTTATATCGACCACCAATGGAAACCGTCGTTTTCCAGTAATTCATTCGCTGCTTTCGGTCCCATTGAGCCTGACTCATAGTTAGGGAAATTTGCTTTCTTAGCAGTCCAAGCTTGTGAAATGACATCGACGAACTTCCAGGAGAGCGCTACTTCATCCCAGTGGGTAAAGTTGGTCGAGTCACCATGCATGCAGTCATACAGCAGGACTTCGTAAGCTTCTGGTGTGTTGATTTTGTCCCCGTTATGGCTGTAATAGTTCAATTTGACTGGCGTGGAAGTCGTACCGACACCTCGCTTTTCAGCATTTAGGTGGAGGGTGACCCCTTCATCCGGATGGATATGGATGACCAGCAGGTTCGGCTGTATGTCTTTTCCTTTATTAAAGTACAAGTTCATTGGCAGTTCTTTAAACTGCACCACAATCTCTGTCGCCTTGGCAGCCATTCTTTTTCCAGTACGTATGTAGAATGGCACCCCGGCCCAGCGGAAGTTGTCGATTAACAGTTTTCCGGCAACAAAGGTTTCGGTGTTTGATTCCGAGTCAATCGCAGTTTCATCACGGTAGCCTTCTACTTGTTCTCCATTGCTCAGCCCGGCACCATATTGGCCGCGCACAAAGTAATCGTCGACAGTATCGGGTGTCATGGTCCTTAATGCCCGGAGTACTTTGATTTTTTCACTCCGTATTTCATCCGGAGTCAGTTTGATCGGCGGCTCCATTGCCAAAAGGGCAAGCATTTGCAGCATGTGGTTTTGCACCATGTCCCGCAATGCACCGGATTTATCATAGTAACGGCCACGTTCGCCTACTCCGAGCGTTTCACTGGAAGTGATTTGAATATTGTCAATATACTGGTTGTTCCACAGTGGTTCAAAAATGGCATTGGCAAAGCGGATTACTTCAATGTTTTGCACCATTTCTTTCCCAAGATAATGGTCGATCCGGTATATTTGCTCTTCATCAAAAGCTTGACGTATTTGCTCGTTCAACTGTTTTGCCGAAGGATAATCGTGGCCGAATGGCTTCTCAATAACGAGTCGCGACCAACCTTTTGTATCTGTCAGTCCTTCATTTTTTAAATTTTCCGCAATGGTTCCAAAGAAGTTAGGTGCCATGGCCAAATAGAATATCCTGTTTTCTTCGGTATGATGTTTTTCATCCAGGCTTTCCAGGAGATTTTTTAATTCCTGATAGGAAGCCAAGTCGGTAACATCGAACGGCTGGTAGTAAAAATGAGAAAAGAACCTATCGTTGATTTCTTCGTTATCCGGCCTTGATGCTTTTACAGACTGTTCAACATTTTCGCGGAACGATTCGTTGGTATGCGGTCGGCGTGCAACACCAACGACAGCAAAGTCTTCTGACAGTTTGCCGTTTTTATAAAGTCGGTAAATGGAAGGGAACAACTTACGGTTCGCCAAATCTCCAGTTGCTCCAAATATAACAAGTATGGATTTTGGATTGTCCTCGTTCATAACGTTCTTGACCTCACTTTATCATTTATAGTTATGTTTAGTATGTGATAGATGAATGATTAAAAACGTCTGTGCGTGATGAAAAATTACAAGGAGACGTTTCTTTCTACCATACCATGTAAGTATCGAATGACAAAATTATTGAACCCTGATTTGGTGCATCTTTTCAGGAAAACGTTTACGAATTCGCTTTCTTTTTTTGAAAGTCCCCGACAGTTTCGTTGACACCCTCACAGCGTTTAAGTAAACTTACAAGCATAAGAGAAAAGAAAACGTTTACTCTTTGGTTCTAACTAAGGGAGATTATTATGAAACCAACCATCAAAGATGTAGCCAAACATGCCAATGTATCGATCGCTACGGTGTCGCGGATTTTGAATCACACTTCAGTTGGTTATTCCACCAAAACGGAGAATCTTGTAAGGCAGGCGGTAGAGGAGCTGGGCTATCGGCCAAACGCTGTTGCACGTGGATTGATCAATAACAAAACCCAAACAATCGGTGTGTTGTTTCCTGACGTGTCTGGCATGTTGACTTCAGAATTGCTCTACGGATTAGAAGAGGTGGCTCATCGGTGTGGGCATAGCGTAATCTTTTGCAATACTTCTTCAAGTGGGGAAAAAACGCTGGATTATCTTCAGCTATTGTCCGAAAAGCGGGTCGAAGGGGTCATCTTTGGCAGTTCTTTATTGACGGAAACGTATTACAATGCGATTACTGCAATGAATATTCCTGCGGTATTGGTGTCGACAAAGTCAAAAAAGCATCCGCTTCCATATGTAAAGGTGGACGACAAGGATGCTGCTTATACAGCTACTGCATATCTCATTAAAAAAGGTCACCGCCGTATTGCCATGTTAAGTGGCAATCCAGATGATAGCGTAGCGGGAAAGCCCCGGATAGATGGTTATAGGGAAGCTTTACTCGATTCTGGATTGAAAGGGGAAGATTCCCTTGTTTTTGCTGCAGACGGATTTTCCTACGAGGATGGTAGATCGTTGTTTACCCAATTTTACGAAACGGCGACGGATGTAACGGCCGTGTTTGCTGCGAGTGATGAAATGGCAGTAGGGGCACTTTCGACAGCTTACCAAATGAACGTCCGAATTCCGGATCAACTGTCGATTATCGGCTATGACAACTTGAAAATATCTGAAATGGCCATCCCTCCATTGACGACAGTGGAACAGCCATTGCGGGATATGGGGAAAAAGGCGGCAGAATTACTATTCGAGGGAATGGAAACGGGAACGCCCGGAAAAAGCATTATCATGCCGCACCGTATCATTGAGCGACAATCCGTGAAGCAATTGGTATGAGCAGTATGGCTTGCGAGAATCAGCAAGCCATCTTGTACACGAAAAAGAGTAAACGTTTACGCAAACCGAGGAGGAGAAGAGATGAGCGAACAATGGTGGAAAGAGAGCGTTATTTATCAGATTTATCCAAGAAGCTTCCTTGACAGCAATGGAGACGGAATCGGCGACATTAAAGGAATCACCGGAAAGCTTGATTATTTGAAAAAGCTTGGGGTTGACGTGGTTTGGTTGTCACCGGTTTACGATTCACCGAACGATGATAATGGCTATGACATAAGGAATTACCATGAAATTATGGAAGAATTCGGATCAATGGATGATTTTGATGAACTGTTGCACGAAATGCATAAACGCGATTTGAAGCTGGTTATGGACCTGGTTGTCAATCATACTTCCGATGAACACGCCTGGTTTGTCGAGTCCAAATCATCCAAAGATAATCCGAAACGGGACTATTATATTTGGAAGTCTGGCAAGGATGGCAGAGAGCCGAACAACTGGGTGTCAGCTTTCAGCGGTTCCGCTTGGGAGTACGATGAAAAAACCGATGAATACTACCTGCATCTTTTTAGTAAAAAGCAGCCGGACTTGAATTGGGAAAATCCAGATGTACGGGAAGATGTCTATCAGATGATGCGCTGGTGGCTCGATAAAGGGGTCGACGGATTCCGGATGGATGTCATTAATTTTCTATCAAAAGATCAACGCTTTCCGGATGGGGCAGCGGAACCGGGGCAGCGTTTTGCTGATGGGGCCAGATTCTTCGCACAGGGACCGAGAATCCACGAATTTTTACAGGAAATGAATCAGAAAGTTTTATCAAATTATGACATTTTGACAGTAGGCGAAATGCCTGGTGTTACGGTGGAAGAAGCGAAGAAATTTACTGCTGAAGATCGGAATGAGTTACAGATGGTCTTCCATTTTGAACACGTCGGAATAGGAAACGGACCGAACGGAAAATGGGACAACCTGCCTTGGAAGTTGACAGAACTGAAGGAGATCATGACCAAGTGGCAAAAAGGACTGGAGAAAAAGGGATGGAACAGCCTGTACTGGAATAATCACGATCAACCACGGGCCGTTTCCCGGTTCGGAGACGATGGGCCATATCGTGAACAATCGGCAAAAATGCTGGCAGTCTGTCTACATTTGATGAAGGGGACACCATATATTTACCAGGGGGAAGAAATCGGTATGACAAACGTACCGTTTCCTTCCATAGAAGAATGTCGCGATATTGAAACGTTGAATTGGTATGAAGAGCGGATGAAAGAAGAAGGGGTTGATTCGGCCGAATTGCTCGAAGCAATCTATGCAAGAAGCCGGGATAATGCCAGGACACCGGTCCAGTGGGACGCAAGTGAGAATGCCGGGTTCACGACAGGGGAGCCATGGCTGCATGTTAACCCGAATTATCAAGAAATCAATGTCGAGAATGCGCTGTCGGATCCGGATTCTATCTTCTATTTCTATCAAAGGCTGATTGAACTACGGAAGCAAGAGAAGGCAATTGTCTATGGAGATTACCAGCTATCGCTGGAGGAGGACGAAGAAATATTCGCCTACACCAGGTCGCTTCATAAGGAAACCCTGCTGGTTGTCTGCAATTTCAGCAGCAATGAGCAAAAGCGCAGCTTCACGGATATAACAGGCGGCAAACAACAGGAGTTATTGATCACGAACAATCCTGATAGGACCAATCAAGATAACCTGACTGAAGTAGCCATTCAACCATACGAAACATTCGTTTATAAACTAACATAAATAGCAGGGACAGTCCCCCAACATGGTAGCACTGCGTCTTGGTAGAGCGATGGGGGACTGTCCCTGCAAAATAAGTCTCCGGTTGAAATCCAACCGGAGACTGCTTTTTAAGGATGTTCTATGGTTTGGCGGTGATTTTCAAGGCTGGCCTGCGGGTTTCGTTGGTTTCTTCTTTTGAGTAGAGATTGATGTTACCATTCTGTCCTTGTGTATCAGCGACAAGAAAACTGATCGCTTCCGTACCATATTCCTCCACAAATGCTGTTACATCCAATTCATGCAGGGTTGTTTCAGCTTGGTCGACAGTAATGGTTCCCAGGAAAAATGCTGAATCACCAATTCCGGTTACCTCGACTCTGTCTGCAGCAACATTGGGGGCGTTACTCCAGGTGACAGAATCCTCCTGCCATTCATTGCTTAGAACTCCATAGACTGCAAGTGTGACGGAAGAGGTATTGCTGCCGGTCTTCCCTGTCAGTTGGAGTTCAGCCGACTCTATTCCTTCGAAATCATGCAAGTCAAATTGATAGAGTGCCATTCTTCCTTTGCTGCCGGCTGGATTTTGTTTGATATTGAAGTACTTATAAAAGTTGCGGTCAGGAGCTCCTGTGTCAATCAAGTCCTTGTTCATGACTCCGTAATTTGACTCAGGCCTCTCAAAGTCTATTAATGCATCATCGGAAGGTGCTAGGGACTGGCTGATTGGTTCATCTTCTATCAAATTGACATAATCCTCACCGGCTGTCCGCCGAATGATATTATCGTTGATTCTAATCTCTTTTCCTGCTTCTACACGAATTCCGTTGCTATTGCCAATTAGTTTATTTTTTTCTACTAATATATTTTCCGGTATTCCGGCACCCTTGCCGCCGTTACGTGTATCCCCGTCGTCTTCTGCAATAAAAATACCCCAGAAACCCTCGGCGTTGTTGTTCACTATTTTATTGTTCTTAACGATCGTACCTGGCGCATTCAATAAATAGATACCTTTCGCGTTGGCCGGCGTCGATGTATGCATGACTTTGTTGCTCTTTATCACTGTTTCCGGTGAACCCATCATGACGATTATGCCGTCCCGCGTATCCTTTAACGTATTATGGTGGATATAATTTCCTGCCCCCGAAGCAGAATGGGAATTTGGCGGCGTCCCGCCGGTATTACCGACTCCGATTCCGCCACGTGGGATATTGACTAAATGGTTATGGCGTACCTCATTCAAATATTCCCGCTGGCCATGCAAGTCGACTGCATCATGGATAATTCCCCGATAGGTGTTGTGCTCGACCAGGTTGTTGTGGGCATAGTTTTGGATCAACGATCCGTGGCGAAGATAGGGACCCTCGAAATGGCTGTTTTTAACTACATTAAAATACGTGTCATTGGCGTGCCCCAGCCTGTCGATGCCTTGTATCCCCTGGATTCCGACTCCATAGCCGGCGCCACCACCGCCGACATCCGTCGCATTTCTAAAAGTTACCTGTTCGACGGTGTTCCGGTTGCTTTTTTCGATTCTCACTCCCATGCGTTGAAATTTTTCGATGGTGATATTGTTTACAGTAATGTGATGGGAGGGCTGTCCGGCAGAATCGGCAACAAAGATTCCGTATGCAGGTCCGCCGCGATCAGGATTATTTTCACTTGGATTTTCTGAATAATTGCCATCAAAAGTGGAAGTGATGGTCAGATTGGATATCGTCAAATCGTGTTTTCCATAGGCAGTCATGACTTTGCTGTTGGGAACATCATTCATATCAAAGTCGGATACCAATAACACACCTGTTTCAGTTTCGCCACGAAGATTTACTTCATCCTTTAAGTAAATGTGGGAGGTAAAGTCATTATCCATGGTGCTATTCAAGTTGTAAGTTCCATCAGGAAAATACACTTCATCTCCAGGGTCGGCAGCTTGTATAGCGGCATTAATGGCAGCTGTATCATCGTTGCTGTTATCCTGTAAATCAGCTCCAAAGTCAGTGACATGGATGGTCTTCCCGGTCACCGGATGTGGAGAGGGTGGTGTATAAGGTGTTTTGTCGGGATAATAGAGCCCCGCCTTTGTGAATGGTTGGGCGTCCGGTACTGGACCGGGGTCAATAGCCTCTAATTCCTCCACGATGGGACCGTCAGGGTTGGGAGGATAGATATGGGCAGCCGTCATGCTATTCCAATCGTTCCTCGAATTGCCGTGACCGATAATTCTTACATACCTCGCTTCTTGATCTGGAAAGTCAAAGGCTTCCAGGTTGATGGATGTACCGCTGCTTTCCTGCTGTTCAACAACTCTGCTCCATTCTTCACCGTCGATCGACAGTTCGATATCCACAGTAGTGGAACGAATATCGCCGTTATAGAAAGCCAGGCCAAGATAGCCCAACTCCTGGATGCTTCCTAAATCATACTGAATCCATTGGCCGTTTCCTTGAGCCGACCATCTTGTCGACAGATTGTCATCCAGTGTGTTTTCCGGGACATTGCCATCATGGACACTTGCAGAGACATCGATGACAGGATAGTGGGAAACCGTTTCTGCAGCATGGAGACTATTGTCGGGCAAGACAGACAAACAAGCCCAAAGTGACAAACAGACAAGGCTGAACCACACGATTCTACTTTTCATACTTCTCCGCCTTTCGTTTTGTTTTCTCCTTTAAAAAACAACGAGAGCCCTTCAGGATGAAAAGACTCTCGCTGATTACGGTTAACCTGATAAATCGGAGATTAAAATTCCTTCGGCAGCTCCAACCGGAACGTCTTGCCGTCTTTTGTAAAATAATATTGTTGACTAAAGCCCTGATCATCGATGAAGTAAGAGACATAGGCTGGTTCCATTTTCTTCATCGGATGAAGCAGCGTGACAATCCGGTGCTGGGATGCCGGACGGGTTTTAGCCTGCAAACGCCAGTGGACCGGATTTCCTTCCAGTTCATCTAGATCGACGCCTGGAAAGTCATTGTATTGGTTTAATGCCAATTCTCCGCTTGAGCAGTGGACAAATCTTCCCTCCAATGCTGCTTTTTTTCCTTTCACCACAAAAGATTGATGGGAAAGCTCCATCTCTTGAAGGGTATGGAGCAGCCAGTCGAGTTCCGCATCCTGTTCCAGGTTAACTGTATCCACAAGCACGAAGTAACTGTCATCGACAAAATACGTTTCCCGGGTATAACGTGTTAAGTAAGGGACGTCGTGTTGATAGGCGGCGGTCGCATCGCCTCGTATATAAGCATAATTTTTCTTCTGTTCGACGGCTTCGATTTTTCCGCAGGCATCCTTGGCCAGGAACTTATCCTTCCCTGCATACTGGCCTTTCCCGTCGATCAGAATGGCATTTTTGGAAATCGTCTGCCTGCGCCAATTGGTATGCATCGTGCTGTTAAAAGCGACATAATAACCGCTGTGAATTGCCAAGGGATCCCCAAAGGCATGCAGGACAAAAGCGTTTTGATCGCCGTGACTGTGACTGATCGAACCGTAAGGACTGCTTTTTGTCAGGTACATAATATGTTCTTCCGGATCATCCATCCGGCTGTGCATAGCGGCCCAGCCGACATCTTTAAACCACTTTACAGGAGAGATATCGGATGGGGCTTTAGCTTCGATTTCCGGATAATCGTGCAGGTACATCATTTCGTCAAAATGAAAGTCCCACCACCCTTTGTTGTAAAACTTGTCATAAGGGTCGGTATCATACTTTTTAGTCTGCTCGTAATACCATTGGTAATAAGGATTCCCGGTAACACCCGCAAATTGCCGGATGTTGAAGCCCACCTTCAATCCCGGGAGGTCGCCAAGATTGGCATGGTCCCCGAAGCTGGCGCGGTTTGTGTCGGGTGGGTAGACATACAAAGGGAAGTCACCGGTATTTTGAAAAAATGGCCGTTGATACAGGTCATAGCCGTTGAAGTTTTTCAACAAGTTCATTGCTTCGATGACATAGGCCATACCGGTCAGCCAGTAATGGGGGCCTTCAGCCCATCCGCCATCCGCCCCGCCCCACGGGGTATAAAGGCCGCTGTAATACTCGACGGTGTAATCAAGCCACTCTCTGGCCTCGGGAACATCGTCGAACAAGGCAATTCCGGCGGGAATAAGAACGGATGACAACGCGCGGACAGCATGACTGTCATATGGGACCTGATGGATTTTCGATCGTTCGATGACGTGGAAGGCAACTTGCTCGGTTCTGATGACCAGCTGCTTCTTTACAAAGTCGGCCTCATCCTCGGAAAGGTATGGAAGCAGCCAGTCATAACCCCAGCTAAGTGCGCCGACGATACGAAAGGCGGCTTCATCATTGTAGTCCCTGGACGTTGGCCCGTCCGGATTCCAATTGGCTGTATGGAGCAGCCATTCTTTCGCTTTTGACAGGATACTGTCATCCTTCAGAATCACACCCGCAACGCTTAAATGGCGGATCGCATGCAATACCTGCTGGCAGTCCATATACATTTTCCGCCACAGCTTCGCGGTACGCTGGTGATTTGGATATGGCTCCGGTTCCTTGATGAGTGGCATGGTCAGGTACGGTTCTACGGAATGACGGTAAAAATTTTTCCAATGGCAATAATCCGGATCGGCAGACAGATTAGACCGGAAATCGGACAAAGCCTGTTCTGTCAACCAGAGCCGGGGTCTAGTGGTGTTCACCTCTGCATATCGGATGCTTCGGCACGGGAGAGGGGTTTCCGGAAGATTTTCCGATATAGTAAAACGGCGGGTTTTGCTCCAATCACTGACCTGCCGTTCTTCCTGATCTAGCAGCGCATAACGCCAATAATAGGTGCCGGACTGCAAAGGACGATCCGGGGTAAACAGGTTGTGTGGAATCGGCTGATAGGCCCAAGTATTCTTCTGCGGAAAATCAGCGTCGGTGGAAATTTCCAGCGTATAAAAGTCATCTTCGAGCTTCGCCGGCATCCAGGTGAACCGAGGGGGATTCTCGATTATCCTGGTCTGTTCATCCGGCTGATAAGGTACATTCAATGTACCGCTTTCCGGCTGGTATAATTTGAACAACGTTTCTTTCACAAAAAGACCTCCTCTGATCAAATTGGTTCCCACTTTTCCAAATCCGCCGGAGACCTATAGGCCATGGGGGAAACCGAACGGAAATGGAAAGCGGGAAGGGATGGAACGAATACTCGGAATTCGTCAACTTATCGGGACAACACGCCGTCGTCCTCGTTATAACGTTTGGTCGCTTCTTCGATTGCCTGACTGCCTCCCTTGTTCAGCCATTCTTCGACAATGGTGTCATGATAGTCGAGCGGTTCCTGGCCGAGGATGATTTTTGCTGCTCCAGTCATCCAAACATCAGAAGGGGTGTCGCTGCCTGGACGGATATCCGGGTTGCTTTCCATCGCTTCCAATGGCGGATCGTACAAGATACTGTCCCGTCCTTCGTTGCTCAGGATGTCATCGAACACCGACATCAACTGCTGTCCTTCATCGGTCTGTTCGAGGATTCCCTTTGTGTAAGTGGCGTCACGGATCATCCATAGCCAACGGTTGCGATAATGCTGTTCATTAAGGAAGTTGGTGTCATCTTTCATCTCATAATTGACGAAGCCATCGTCGTTAAGTGTGTACGTATCGCCTTCTATTCCATAGGTGAAAAATCTTTCTGCTTCTTCCGTGACCTGCCAGTCGAAGAATTTGATGATGTCTTCCACATTCGCTTCTGTTTCACTGCTGATCAGGAAGGAGCGGGTTACCTGACCGTATAAGTAGTGGCCGCCTTTTCCGTCTGGACCGACTGGTGATGGAATGATCGCGACTTCTGCCTCCGGTACATTGTTTTGGATTTCCTGCTCCCAGGCATTGACTTCTTCAGCATTCATCGACCACATCCCTGTATTTCCGGCAATGATGTTACTGCGGTATTCCGGCTGTTGGATAGTCAAAAATTCGGGATGGATCAACCCTTCTTCATACATGGTGCGGTAGTATTCCAGTGCATCTTTGATTTTATCTCCAGCCATGAATTTTGGTACAACTTGATCGTTGTATAGCTCCCACTGATATGGAAAGGCATCGAAAGCTCCAAAAAATGTATCCGAATATTTGAAGTCTTCCCGGCCCTGATATGGGTTTTTTACTCCGAGCTCTTTAAAAGCACGCATGACTTCGAGAAACTCATCGGTCGTCTTCGGTACATCCAACCCCGTTTTTTCCAGGAGATCCATGCGGATGGCGGTTCCGCGTCGTGAAGGATTGGATAGGTATTCCGGTATTGCATAAATTTTTCCGTCATAGGTCACCCGGTCCCATGCTTCCTGAGGGATGGCTTCGAGAAGGTGCTTGCCGTGTTCTTTTAGCAAATCATCCAGTGGCATGAAGGCACCTGCTTCAACCCCGCCGGCCAATTCCGGACCCAGTACACCGCCCCCGGCCTGCATGACATCTGGGATATCATTGGAGGCGAGCATCAATGTCATCCGCTCGACATATTCATTGTGCGGAACAAGGCGGATATTGATATCCGTACCCGTCAACTTTTCCAGTTCTGTGACGTATTTATCTTCATTGATGTCCGGATGGCTTTCTACATATGGCGTAGCCAAGGTGCGCATGGCAATCGAAAAGCCAGATCCTTCCCCTTCGCTTTCATTCGAAGCCTTTGATTCCGAATCTTTGCACCCTGCCATCAATGCGACGAGAATGACCAACATGACTCCAAGTAAAACCGTTCGCTTTTTCATTAGTTCCTCCCCTTTGATAAATAAAATGTAAGTGCTTACAAAAGACTTTAACACATTGCCTGCAATGGCGCTTTCGTCTGTTTTTAGATACAGTTGTCAAATTTTTATACGGCAATAAAAATCCAACGAGTGAAGCAGTCTCCTTTTCAATCCTTTAAACTGCCCAGCATAAACCCTTTGATGAAATGGCGCTGCAAAAACGGATAAATCAGCAAAATCGGAACCGTGGCTACAATTATGGTGGCCATTTTGATTCCTTCGGGAGAGCTCGAGAGCATCGTCGTGTAAAAATCTGAGGTAGGGTCAGAGGTGAAATTCTCATCGACGATCATTTCCCTTAATTTGATTTGCAGCGGATACAAGCTTCGGTCTTCTATGAACATCAATGCATTGAAATAGGTGTTCCAATGAAAAACAGCGTAAAAAATCCCGAGTGTGGCCATTGCCGGCTTGGAGAGCGGCAACACGATTTGAAACAGAATGCGGAGTTCGCCCAGTCCATCCATCCGGCTTGACTCGATAAGCTCCTGCGGAATCTGCATAAAAAAGGAGCGCATCACAAATAGGTTGAAGGCACTGATGGCCGTCGGAAAAATCAACGCCCATACCGTGTTCAGCAAACCGAGGTTTTGGACCACCAAAAAGGTCGGAATCAGCGGTGCCGAAAAAATCATCGTAAACAATACCATGAAGAGAAGGAATTTGCGGCCGAGCAATTCTTTTCTCGATAGGGGATAGGCAAGCGAAGCGGTCGCAATCAAATTGAACAAGGTGCCGAACACCGTGATGAAAATCGTGACTCCGAATGACCGCCAAATACTTCCGTCCTGGAAAACAAAGCTGTAATTATCGAGGGTGAATTCGACCGGGAGGAAGCTGACCTTTCCTTGATCGATCGCTCCGGAACTGCTGAATGATTGAGCCAAAACGTGAATAAACGGAAGAATCATGATAAGGGACACAAGAATCAATACAACCATGTTGGTTCTCAGGAAAGCTTTGCGAGCACGGCTCTCTTTAATAGCCATACGATCATTCCTTTCTAATATAAACTGTTGCCGGTGGTTTTCCGGCTGACAAAGTTGGCCCCGACCAGCAAAATCAATCCTACTACCGATTTGAAAATACCGATGGCGGTTGTATAGCTGTATTGGTTTTGCAGCAAGCCGGCTTCATAGATATACGTATCAAAAATTTCTCCGTTGACACGGTTAAAAGGGTTCAGGAAGACATCGACCCGCTCAAAACCGAAATCCAAGAAATTGCCGATTTGCAGCAGGAACAACATCATAATTGTCGGCATCAAGGTAGGGAGGGTGATCTTCCAGGTTTGCTGCCATCGATTGGCACCATCGATATCCGCGGCTTCATACAACTGTGGGTTGATTCCTGCCAGGGCAGCTAAATAGATAATCGTACTCCAACCAGTTTCCCGCCACATACCGGAGCCGACAATAATAGTACGGATAAAACTGTCTTCTCCAAGGAAATAAATCGAATCAATGCCAAAGAGGTTCAAAAAATGGTTGACCATGCCAGTTGATGGGGATAAGATTCCGATAAAAATACCACTGATAATCACCCATGACAGAAAATGGGGCATGTAAACGATCGTTTGGATAATCCTTTTTGCTAGCATTTTTCGGACTTCATTCAACATCAAGGCAAGAATGATTGGAGCAGAAAAACCGAAAACAATATCGTACAAATTGATCAGCAAGGTATTTTTCAAAATCCGTAAAAATTCCGGATACTGAAACATTCGTTCGAATTGTTCCAGTCCTACCCAGGCACTTCCTGTAATGCCTTGAAAAATGTTGTAATCCTGAAAGGCGATCACCGAACCCATGATCGGGATATACTTGAAGATAATAAAATATGCAATGCCTGGCAATGCAATCAAATAAAGAGCTTTATGCTTCCAGACGAGTGCCAGTTTTCGTGAAGTCATTTGGCTACCCCCTTTTTTAAGATGTTGTCATAAGCTTAGTTCTTGGAAGGGTTTACATCTATGGAGTCTTTTCTTTGCAATTTGTGTTTTTTTTGGATATCGGCCGGCTATGTTACATAGATTTATTAACAAATTCATTTTAAAAACGGATTTCCCATACCTATTCATCGTCCATTCGTTTATAATAGGCATAAATGTAAGCGCTTTATTAAAGGGGAGTGTATTGAATTGCGTGTCCTGATTATCGAAGATGAACCGTTGACAAGGCGTGGGCTGATAAAATTGCTGCAAACGATTCGAGTAGAAGGATTTTATCTGGACAGCATTTCCGAGGTTGCTTATGCCGAAGATGCAATTCCCAGTTTGCAAGAGGAAAAGTTTGACATTGTTTTTACCGACATTGAAGGCGGGGAAATGAACGGTTTGGAGTTGATTGCCGGTTATAAGGAACTGCAGCAAGGAACCCAGTGGGTAATCGTATCCGGGTACGACAGCTTCACTTTCGCTCAAAAAGCAATATTGTGCGGGGTCAAAGAATACTTGTTAAAACCGATTACCAAGGAGAAGCTTTCTCAAACAGTCGAACGGTGTTTGCAAGGATTGAAGACCAAGCAGCAAGATTTCATCGGAGCGGATGAGATTGATGAGCTGCTGGCAGGGTTGGCAGAGTCTATTTGGTCTTTGAATCGTCTGGAAGCAGAGACGGTGTTTCGTGAATGGTCCGTAAGAATGGAAACGAAGCAGCTTTCCATAGACTATTACTGCAACATTTTGACCCATGTGTTGGAAGTGCTATTTCATCGGATTGCGTCCAAGGGCAGCCAATTAATGAATGCTTTTCATTGGGAAATAGCAGCTGCAGGCAAAAAAGAGGCAGAGCAATTATTTTTGGAAAAATGCCTTGAAATCCTCCTGCTGCTTGAACAAAAGCGGAAAGGGAACGAGGTCGACCCGATTGAAATGGCTAAGAACTATATCCTCCAACACCTTGATGAAGAAATCAGTCTAGAAGAAGTTGCAGGCAAGCTTGGGTTAAACGCTTCTTACTTCAGCCAGCTGTTTAAAAAGGAAACCGGGCAGACTTTTGTGAAGTACCGGAGCAGCCTACGTATGGAAAAAGCCAAAGAGCTCTTGTTGAAAAAAGACATAAAAGTGATCGACATTCCTTTTCTGATTGGATTGAACGATCATCCGCATTTTACGAAGACGTTCAAAAAGTATACAGGACAGACGCCTTCAGGCTTTCGGAGGAATATGGGGGTGGATTGATGAAGGGCTGGATATACCGTTTGAATATTCAACAGCGGCTGCTTGTTTATTTCGTCGTCGTCATCCTAGTCTCCGTCAGTCTGGTCACCTGGTTGTTTTACCGGCAGACCACCCTGGAAATCAAAAAACAGTCAGAGGGCTACCTGGAGTATATTGTGGAAAATGCCAGTTACCAAACCGATTTGTTCATCCGGGATTTGGAATTGGCAACCTTGCCGTTGCTGACGGACCGCACCGTGAAAGGCTTTCTAGAAATCGATGAGAGCCAGAAGCTGGAGCAATATTACTATTCGAAAGAGATTAAAAGCCAGATGCACAACCTCAATTTGAAAAATCAACACTTGAATCTGATCTATCTTCTAGGCGAAAACGGCCAATATGTTCTTTCCAAAAATAAGTCCTCCTTGGAAGAGGAACCGTTTCCCTCGAAAGCGATCTATCGTAGCTTGCTAAAAACGACGCCGGAAAACGGACGGATTCGGCTGCTTGCCGATCGAAGTCTGTACAATCAGGAATATGTCGTCAGTATTGTCCGCAGGGTGCGCGGCTTGTCTTCGTTTATACCAAAAGGGATACTCGGGGTGGAATTGAACGGAACGGCATTGGAAGAACTGTGGAACATCGCCCAGTTTGAAAACGGGACATCCCTTTGGATTTTCGATGATAATCATCGCGTTGTCTACCATCCAGATAAAAAATGGCTCGGCAATCCTATTGGCAAACAATTGGAAAATCAGTTAACCACCACCGACAAGAAAACATTTACGGGGGAATGGGACGGCACGGAAATGATTTTTTATGCCGATCACTCTGACCAGACCAATTGGACGCTGGTTGCGATGACACCGAAAGAGGTGATTTATGAACCGGTTGCCGGGATGAAAAAGCAGGTGGTATTCGTCCTGGTTTTGTCCCTGATGGTAGCGTTGGTCGTCTCGATTGGATTCGCGAACAGCATTGTAAAGCCATTAAGAAAGATTCAAAAAGGAATGAAAAAAATGGAGATCGGTGAATGGGAACCGATAAAACCGCTTCGAGGAACCGATGAAATAAGCAGTGTGGTCACCAGTTACAACAAAATGATCGACCGCTTGTCGACGCTCGTCGATGATTTATATGCCGCGGAATTGCAGAATCACAAAGTGTTATACGAAAAGCAAAAAATCGAACTTCAGGCCCTCCAGTCACAAATCAACCCTCATTTTCTCCATAACACACTGGAAACGATGAATTCTTATGCGATATTAAATGATGCGGAAGAAATTTCGGAAATGGCCATCGCCTTATCGCAAATGTTCCGCTATTCGGTTCGGAATTTGGAAATCGTCACCCTGGAGGACGAAATGAACCATGTGAAAAATTTCATGATTGTGGAAGAGCACCGATTTCAAAAGCAACTACCGATAACGTTCGAGATAGAGGAAAATCTCTTCGATGAAGAGGTGGTCAAGCTGTCTTTGCAGCCGCTGGTCGAAAACGCCATCCACCATGGCTTGCGCAAAAACCGGTACCAGGGGGGAATTACAATCCGGGCAACCGCTGAAGAGAAGCGGCTTCGTGTGGAAGTCATCGATAACGGTGCCGGAATCACTCCTGCCCGACTGCGTGATATCCGGAAAGTTCTCCGGAAGGAAAAGTATGAGGATGTCAGCAACAAGATGGGAATCGGGGTCAGCAACGTCCATCGCCGGATTCAATTGTTATTCGGTGATCAGTGCGGTTTATCTATTCAATCGAAACAAGGAGAGGGCACCAAAGTTTCCATGGAAATACCACGCAAGGACAGACGAACCAAAGTCGGTTAACGATTGGCTGCTAAAAAAACCCCTGATCCAGCTAAAAAAATCATATATGAAACCGCTTACTGATTTGTTACTATATAGAGTATCAATACCAGAAAGGGGTTCGATCATATGCCAGGAGAGTGGGAACAGGCAGAACCAGGGGTAAAACGCAAAGTATTCACACCAGGTAAATCATTGATGATGATGGAGGTCCACTTTGAAAAAGGGGCCGAGGGTTCGGAACATAGTCACCCGCATGAACAATTGACCTATTGCATGGAGGGTAGCTTCGAGTTCACGATCGAGGGTGAAAAACATCTTGTGCACGGAGGAGAAACATTGGTGATCCCGGGCAATCAGGTCCATGGTGCACTGGCGCTTGAAAAAGGGATTTTGCTTGATACATTCACACCGCTCCGCGAAGATTTATTGAAGTAATAGGGCTTAAAGGCACGATAGTCGAGTAAGGGGGCAGTCCGTATGGAAGAGGGGATGATGGGCAGGTTCAATCAATTCTGCGAACAGGTTTATTTCCTCGTGGCAGTACAGCTGCGAGCCATGGCCGGCCTGTTGGCGGGCGGGATTGTATTCGGTTTATTTCCGGCATTGTATGCCACATTCGCTGTCATGAAGACACGCCTTCGCCATCCGGAAACGGAAACAAACGCAGGCAGTGTCTTTTGGTCTGTCTATAAAGCTAGTTTTTTGAAATGCCAACTGTATGGTTATGTCTGGCTGACACTCGGTTTGTTTCTTTATTATGACATTCGGCTGCTGTTCAGTTATTCGAATGTGCTGGCGTTTGCCGCAGCCTGCCTTCTTGTCAGTCTGTTGTTCATCTACCTGTTGTCATCCTTGCTTATCCTGCCGATAGTTGTTCGTTACCGGTTGACGGTTTTAAACAGCGTCCGTTTTTCGGCAACGATTGCCCTCTTAATTCCGTTTGTTTCCTTGGCTTTAACCGTTTTGATAATAGTTTGCGGGCTGGTGTTGGCTTATGTTCCGCTGTTGTTTCTTTTTTGCGGAGTCAGCTTCCTTGCTGCGGCCTGTACCAAAATTGCTTCTTTTGCTTTCAGAAGGATGGAGCGAAGCGGCTATCTGCGGTTGGAGGATGCTGAAGCTGGCTATATCTATAACAAACGTTTTGGAAAAGGAGTGGGAGAATGATTGATTTAGAAGGGAAAAAGGCGCTCGTGACAGGGGGCGGGACCGGAATCGGGAGAAGTATCGCCCTCGGACTGGCCGAAGCAGGTGCCGATGTGGTTGTCCATTATGGGAAAAACAGGGAGGGCGCTGAAGAAGTAGTCCGCCTGATCGAGGAATTTAGCCGCAAAGGACGGGCTGTTCAGGGCGATGTACTGAAAAGTGATGACATAGAAACGTTGGCTGCTGAAACAGCAGCTTTTTTTAACGGAGAGCTTGATATTTTGGTGAACAATGCAGGCCACATGGTACAACGGGCGACAATCGAGGAAATGAGCGAGGAACTGTGGCACAGGGTAATCGACGTCAATGTGACCAGCACCTTTCTCGTCACAAAAGCTGTCCTGCCGTTGCTGAAGGCAGCAAGCAAAGATGGTAAGCTAGGTGGAAAAGTGGTCAACATGACTTCGGTTGCTGCCCATAATGGAGGCGGACCGGGAGCATCTGCTTACGCTGCGTCAAAGGCCGCTGTATTGACGTATTCAAAAGCGTTGGCCAAAGAACTGGCCCCTTCCCGAATAACTGTCAATGCCGTGTCACCTGGTTTTATTGGCAATACACCGTTTCACAATACGTTTTCCACAGCAGAAGGACGGACCAACACGGTTAAAACGATTCCTTTGCAGCGCGGGGGTGAACCGGAAGATGTAGCAGGAGCTGTGCTCTATCTCGTCTCCGACCTTGCAGGTTTCCTCACAGGTGAAACCATCGAAATAAACGGCGGCATGTACATGCGTTGAGAAGTTAACGGGGACAGTCCCCCAACATGGTAGCACTGCGTCTTGGTAGAGCGGTGGGGGACAGTCCCTGCAAGTTCTAAAACCGGCAAGTCGGTGATCTGTAATGCGGGGATTTGAACTTCGGAAACTCTTATTTATTGAACCTGGCAGTAATAGGAAAAAGGAAGCAAAAGCATCGTGCCCTTTGGCATGGTGCTTTTTTAAAAATGTAAAGGACGAATCGAAAGAGATTCCAGGCAAACAATTTTTTGAAGTTTCCCCAACTGTCAGGAAAATAATGTTAACATTAAGTTACCTACTGATTAGAAAGAGTGACAAGCATGAGGAATCCATTATCCAAAAAGATTTATAGAAGAATGCTTCTGCGAGATCTGTTTTTCGGCAGACTGCATAGCTGGATCCTGTTACTTCTATACGCATTGCTGTGGAAGGTTTTGTTCACGATTACAAAAATAGGTCAGCTGAAGACAAATGTACCCTTGTTTATGGTTATCGGTGCAGGACTGTTATTTCTCCTAATCTATCAGGTCAATCTATACCGAAAGCAAATGAAAAAAGCGTATTTATATAATCCGGACAATTATTTGGAAGTCCATGGTTCCATATTGGAGATATACTCCTCTGCCGAAGGAAGGCGGCACACTCTTTTACTGGATGATTTGATCAGGTTGAAAGAAAACAAACAATGGTATTTTTTGTACTTTGGGGATAAAACGTTTTTTCCAATTCTAAAAAGCAGCAATCTTTCAATAGATAGATTGGAAAAATCCAAGCCTCTCCCTTTCACTGTTTGGATGGTAGTTCCCGCTCTTCTGTTACTTATTACAGCTTTCGGTGTATATAATGTCGGTAAAAATGCAGTCAACTTCAACGGAGCGCAGGCCTGGAAATTAAACGAGCTGAAGACCGATACAAAAATCAGACTGGACAATGATGATTTTTTCACTGCCAAGTTGGAAGGCGTTATGGAAGATGTAAAAGAAAAGATGGACATGGAACCGAATCTGATGACGAACGATTTAGAAATTGAATTTGACAGGGATGGAACGATTACCAGTATCTATATGTATCTTTATGGATACGATGATGAACACTTATTGCAATCCGGGTATTTGATTTATTCAGAGAAACCTGCAGGCAATAAGGTGACCGTCCATAAACAGGATTGGGAGGGAGAAGGGACCGAAACTTACAATCCTGCCAATGATTTTTCTATCGTCATCAATATGTTGGATAATATCGATTTGGAAGCAGACATAAAAAATTGGGAAGCAAATCATTTTGGCGTGCTTTATAAAGGCATACGAAATTGGGGCGGCAATCATGAAGGGATTGTGTACCTGGATGAAAATGGGGAACACAGTTTTCCTGCTGTCTCTGACTGGGGTATCGCCGGTCCGTCCGTTTCCTTATATGTGCCAGGAAAAGAGGAGCAGATAACACCGATACGGTATGTATATAAGCCATCGTCAACAATAAATTAACAGGGGGAGATCAAGTGAAACAAGCTCTTTTAGTCATTGATGCACAACAGGATTTAATGGACGGAAGTAAAGTTGAAGAAGGGGTTGTGGAAAAGGAGAAAATCATTGCCAACATCAATCTGGTAATTGAGAAGGCTAAGAGCAATCAGGCATTACTTGTATTTGTGAGAGATTTAGAAGTCGCATTGGGGAAGGGTGCAGGGTTTCAAATACATGAAGATATCAACGTTCCTCCTGAAGCTGTCATTTTCGATAAGGAGGCAACCAACTCCTTTTACAGAACGCCATTAAGACAATATTTAGTCGAAAATGAGGTAGAGCATTTAGTCGTGATGGGGTGCAAAACAGAACATTGCATCGATACAGCTGTCAGAACCGCTACTATCAATGAGTTTGATGTAACGCTGGTTGGGGATGGCCATACGACAAGCGATTCCCAGGTATTGCCGGGACACAAGATCATCGATCATCATAACAGGACACTGCACGGACATTACAATGTCGATCATTTTTCCATGGTTCGAAATGCGGAGGAAGATTTATTTCGACCAGAGCATGATAAATATAGAGAAGTAGAAGATTGAGTTTTTGCGTGTTGGGTGGAATAAGGAACGTGCCTGTATAATCAAATCTACTGTCGTTTTCTAGTGGATAACAAATGGAAGGGAAAAGATACTAGCAGAGAGTCTTCGGCTAAACCAAGAAACCCAGGGGGCTCTTTTTTGTTGCCCAAGTTTCCGTACGGTATAATCGGTAAAGAAAGGCAGGGATGAATATGTTTGATAGTATTAAGGATACGATTGAAAATGCAGGCTTTGGCCGGAAAGGGATCATCAAGAGGTACATTAAAACCTTTTCGGAGAATAATCTGGAAGAAGACGAGCAGCTGCTTGGAGTGGCAGCTCCAAGCGACAAACCGACCCAATTGTTATTTGTGACGAGTAAGAAAACATGTTTTTATCACATGGCGGCTTCTGATCAATCGAACGATTTAAAGGTAGCAAATGAAGAGATAACTTCCTGTGATGTGAACAGGGCCAATGGACTTGCCGGGATTACCATCGAAACAGCAAAAGGACCGATTAACATAAATAAAGTGCCGGAACAAACAGCCGACCAAATCAAAGAAATCCTGACCAATCCCTCATAGGGAATCATGCTCGGTGTGTTGGGGTCAGTCCCCCGCCGAAGTAATACTGCGTCGTGATAAAGAGGCGGGGTAAGCTTCAAACGGAAAAATCAGCGTTATTTTGAGCGATACTGCAACAGCGTGAGTGAATAACAGACCGGTTTGTACTGGGGTCAGGCCCCGGTATAATTTTGCAACAGGGGAGGGTCTGACCCCTGTCGAAGGTTGTCGGATGCTTGTGCTTTTAAATGGGAGCGCTTTAGTTTATACTTTTATTATTACAATAAAAGTTAGAATAAAAGTGGGGAATAGGATGAGAACGTTACATTTAAACTTCGAAGAAGCAATCGAAATCTGTAAAGCGATATCGAATAAACATAGAATGGCAATACTGCGTCTCTTGAGTGAGCGGCCGCACAATGTCAACGAGCTAGCGGAACGATTGGATTTGCCGTTTTCGACAACAGCAGTAAATGTCAAAAAACTGGAGGATGTCAATCTGATCATTACAGAATTGCTACCCGGACGGGGCACGCAAAAAATCAATACGAAAAACTATGACCAAATTGTCATCGACATCGGCCCGCAGGAAACCAAAAAACCGGAGCATGCTGTCGTGTACGATATGCCGATCGGCGAGTATAGCGACTGCGAGGTAGAACCGAGCTGCGGCCTGGTTGGGGAATCAGACTATATCGGGATACAAGATGATCCGCGTTCTTTTTATGAAACCGGACGTTCAGAAGCCCAGCTCCTTTTCTTTAAAGCAGGACATGTAGAATACCGGTTCCCGAACAGGCTTCCTTACGGAGATAAAGCGACGCAAATCGAATTCAGTGCCGAATTATGCTCGGAAGCGCCTTTGCATAAATTGGATTGGCCATCGGATATAACCGTCTGGGTCAACGGACACGAAATTGCTACCTGGACTTCACCTGGTGATTTTGGAGGAGAGCGTGGTTTTCTCACACCAGACTGGTGGATGACCAACCATACGCAGTATGGCTTGTTGAAAAATTGGCGGATTACGGAAGAAGGCTGCTTTCTCGATGGAATGAAAATCAACAGCGATTGCACAATCGATACGCTGAAAATAGCAGAAAAACCGTTCATATCATTTAAAATTGGAATAAAAAGCGATGCTGTGAATATGGGCGGCTTGAACTTGTTTGGAAATAAGTTCGGAAATTACGAACAAGGCATCGTCATGAAACTGAAAGTAGAAGAAAAAAATTAACGTACTTCCCATGGAAACACCTGGAGATCAGTATTCGGCGGTCTGCAGGTGTTTTTCTAATGGAGAAATGTTCCACTGTACCTCTGCTGGCGTGTTTATTATATTTTTTTATATTTTATAACAATAATAGTTGAATTGAAACATCTTTATATATTATAATCATGTTATGAAAAGGTTTACATTCCAAGGGAGGGAGGAGGGGCAGAATAACGGTGAAGAAAGTGCTACTGTTAGGAATGATTTGTACGGCATTGTTCGGTTGTTCCTCAGAGAGTGGACAAAGCGAAATGCAAGAGACGTATCAAAATCCAGTGTATGAACCAGTTTTAGCAGATCCTTCTATCTTAAAGGCTGAAGATGGCTTTTATTATGCTTATGGCACAGAAGACGCATGGGGCGATGATGCCGAAACAAAACTGGTGCCGATCGTCCGGTCAAAAGACCTGTCGGAATGGGAGTATATCGGAGAAGCTTTCAAGGATAAGCCTGAATGGAAAGGATCTGGCAGTATATGGGCACCGGATATTCACCATTACCGGGACAGCTATTATTTGTATTATTCCTTATCTGTCTGGGGAGACAACAACCCTGGCATCGGGGTAGCCGTTTCAGACACACCCGAAGGGCCGTTCGAGGATAAGGGAAAATTGTTCACCAGTGAAGAAATTGGCGTGGATAATTCCATTGATCCTTTTTTCTATTCGGAAGACAATCAGGCCTATCTGGTCTGGGGAAGCTTCCATGGCATCTATGGAGTCAAGCTGGCAGAAGACGGCCTTTCTGTTCAGGGAGAGCCCTTCGAAATAGCCGGCACAGACTATGAGGCACCTTACATTGTAAAACGAGATTCACAGTATTACTTTTTTGGCTCTAAAGGTTCCTGTTGTGAAGGAGAAAACAGCAGCTATCATGTTGCTGTCGGACGGTCAGACAGCTTTACCGGTCCTTATGTGGACCAGGAAGGCAAACCGTTGATGGAAAATGGCGGGACGACCATACTGGCCGCCGACTCAGAGAGTAAGTTCGCCGGACCAGGCCACAACGCTATCCTAACCGATGAAGCAGGAAAGGACTGGATGGTGTACCATGCGATCGAAAAAGAAGATCCATTGTTATGGTCGGGAGCTTCCAGACGGCCGTTGATGATTGATCCGATCAGTTGGGAAGATGGCTGGCCGGTTGTCAGAGACGGTCGGCCAAGCGAAGAACCACAGGAAGCCCCTGTCACTGAGTAGACGGGATATATTTTTTTATTCTATGTAAGCGCTTATTTTAAAAAGAGGGAGTGTCATGATGAAACAGACGAAAAAATGGTTGGTAACCTTATTTGTTGGATTGTTAGCCTTGGTACTTGCAGCTTGCAGTGGAAACAGCGGAGTAGCAGACAACGAAGGAGGAAGCGGAGATGAAGGCGGATCTGGTGACAGCTCGGAAATTACGCTATGGGCGCCATTCTCCGGTCCAGATGGTCCGTATATGAAAGAAATTGTCGATGGCTACAATGAATCACAAGATGAATATACTGTTGACTTTCAAATTGTTCCCCAAACGGAATATTACAAAAATGTCGACTTGGCCATCAATGGCGAGAAGAATATGCCGGACGTCATGATCATGCACGGTGATCAAATTTTCACTTATGCAGAAAAAGATGTGCTACGTAACATGGACGATATCATGGGGGATCAAATCAGTGAAGAAGAATATCATCCAAGTGCGATAGAAGGTGCTTCAGTGGATGGAGAGTTGTACGGGGTGCCGTTGGATATCCACCCACTCTTATTCTATTGGAACAAAGATATGTTTGAAGCGGCCGGTCTCGATCCGGAGCAGCCGCCGACCAATCGAGAAGAATTCATTGAATATGCACAGAAACTGACGGATAAAGAAAACAACCAATGGGGCTATGCTGTTCCTACTTTATGGCCGCAAGAATTTATTTTCCCGACCATCGTCAATCAAAATGGTGGTGCGTTATATAAAGATGGTGAGGTTCAGTTTACCTCTGATGCGGTGGTAGAAGCGTTGGAATTTGAAAAATCATTGATTGAAGAATATGAAGTTTCACCGAAAGACGTTCAGCAAGACGGTGAAGTCACCTTGTTCCTTCAAGGAAAGAGCGCCATGCAGTTGAACGGTCCATGGATGCTAGAACAGTGGGAGGAGTCTGGTATCAATTATGGTGTGGCACCGGTTCCTCAGCTAGGAACAGAGCAGGAAGGGGTCTATGCCAACTCGCATAACTTTGTCATCCCGCAAAATACCGATGAGGCGAAGCTGGACGCCATTACAGATTTCTTAAGTTATGTAGGAGATAATGCCATTTCATGGGCAGAATCCGGCCAGGCACCGGCATCGAAAGCGGTATATGAGAGCGATGAATTCCAGGAAGTGAACGACCAGTCACCTCAAGTTGCCAAGCAATTCGATTATGTCAGCTTTGCCCCTGATGTAGATAACTGGGGCCTTGCAACCAGCCCGTTGATGGAAGCGGTCAATGTAGCGCTGCTGGGACAAAAAGGTGTTAAGGAAGCATTGGAAGAAGCACAGCAAAAAGCTTCACAAGCATTAGAAGAGTAACCAGGATGGAATAAGCAGGCGGCGGAAGCTCCTGCTTATTCCATGAAATGCTATTCCCAGTTGGACGACAAGCTACATGAAATCGAGGTGAAGACAATGGACAAAGAAAAACAGCCAATCAGTAAAGCGAAAAGAGACCGGCGTTCCAAGCTGACTTCCTTTTTGTTCGTACTGCCGTACTTAATCATGTTTTTGGCCTTTTTATTTTTCCCGCTTATTTACGGAATTTACATCAGTCTGAATGACTACAACTTGTTGGCACAAGAACACCCATTTATCGGATTCGACAACTATGCCCGGATTTTCAATCCCGATTCCGCAATGTTCACCCTATTTTTCGACGGCTTGTGGAATACGATTAAATTCGTGGTTTTCTCGGTGCCGCTGCTCGTGATTATCGGTCTCGCCCTGGCGCTGCTGTTGAACAGCCTGCCGGGAAAAATCCGGGGATTGTTCCGTACCATTTACTTTATACCGTACGCGATTTCGGTTTCGGTCATTTCCATCTTGTTTTTATGGATTCTCGATACCAATTCCGGATTGCTGAATAATTTTCTAATGAATCTTGGCTTTGATCCGGTCCCATGGCTGACCAGGCAGCCATTTGCCTGGATTTCCCTGGTTGGAGCGACAGTCTGGTGGACGCTTGGCTTCAACATGATCATTTTCATCAATGCACTGAATGAGGTGCCGGAAGATATGTATGAGGCAAGTGCCATCGACGGGGCTACCGCCTGGCAAAAATTCATTCACATAACACTTCCGTCGATACGCCCAATCATGTTGTTTGTCGTGATCACCTCGACGATCGCTTCCTTCAATGTGTACGGACAGCCGTATTTGATGACAAGAGGCGGGCCTGGTGATTCGACAGAGGTATTGCTGATGGGTATTGTCGACCTGGCATTTGAGCAGCGCGAGCTGGGGATAGCTTCTGCGATGGCAGTGCTGATGTCCTTGATCATGATTGCTGTATCGATTGTCCAGTTCAAAATATCCAATCGGAATCAAGAAGGGGGGAAAACCAGATGAAACAAACAGGAAAAAAGACGGTGTTGGTCATTCTTGCTGCCATCCTCGCATTGTTGTTTCTGATTCCGCTTGCCTGGATGATTTCGACTTCCTTTAAAAATGACTTCGAAGCGATTGCCGGAGGGCTGAACTGGATACCGGAGGATTTCACTTTTGAAAATTATACGTACACTTTGCTGGGTGAAGGAGTGGATGTCCCAATTTTCAAGTGGATGTTCAACTCCTTGTTTGCCGGAATTGCCGGCACTGCCATCATCGTTGCCATCGATGCGATGGCCGCCTACGGGCTGGCAAGGCTGGACGTTCCGTTGAAAAAATATTTATTTCCTTTGTTCATCAGTACGTTGATGATCCCTTTTGTCATCACGTTTCTTCCTATGTATATGCAGTTCAGTAATTTGGGGCTGTTGAATACCTATGCTGTGTTGATTTTTCCATACACAGCCAATGCGTTCGGCGTTTTTTTACTCTATCAATTTTTCCGGTCGTTTCCGAAAGAATTGGAAGAAGCGGCACACTTGGACGGTGCGAACAAATGGCAAATCTTTTTACGCGTCGTGGTCCCTTCTGCCCGGCCGATTTTGTGGACACTGGCGATCTTCTCCTTCATGCAGATCTACAATGACTTTCTGTGGCCGCTGGTGGCGACGAATACGCCGGAGATGCGGACGATTACAACCGGGATCGCGATTATGCAGCAGGGCAGTTTCGTATCCTCTTACGGAAAATTAATGGCATTGACGACAATTGCCACCGTTCCGATTTTAATTGTGTTTTTAATCGGACAGAAGCAATTAATCAAAGGTATTACGCAGACAGGCATTAAATAATTCATCGGAGGTAGCATATGGCAAACTTACAAACAGAATATCCAAGACCTCAATTTCAGAGAAAACAATGGTTGAATTTAAATGGAGAGTGGAACTTCGCTTTCGATGACGAGCAAATCGGTTTGACGGAAAAATGGTACTGGAATTTACCGGGAAATCGGACAATTCAGGTTCCCTTTGCATACCAGGCAGCCAACAGCGGGATCGGAGATGCTTCCTTCCACGATGTTGTCTGGTATCACCGCACTTTTGCAATTCCGGAAGAATGGAATGGTCAGGAGATCATCCTTCATTTCGGAGCGGTCGATTACCGGGCGTGGGTGTACGTTAACGGCCAGCAAGTTATGTATCATCAGGGAGGAAACGTTCCTTTTTCCGCAACAATCACTCATTTGTTGAGGGAAGAAGAAAATGATTTGGTTGTGCGCGTGGAAGATCCTTCTGAGGATACCACGATTCCACGTGGGAAACAGTATTGGCATGAGCAGTCTGCTTCGATTTTTTATACAAGGACGACAGGCATCTGGCAGACGGTTTGGCTGGAGCCGGTGGCAGAAACATCGATCGGACAGGTGCGTTGGACACCGGATATCGATGCAGGTTCGGTTGAGTTGGAAACAGAGATAGCAGGTGAATTAAGCAGTGAGACGGAACTGCTGGTCGATATCACTTTTAAGGGAGAGCCAGTTGTATCCGAACGGATCCAAGTGTTTCATCCCCACTTAAAAAGAAGCTTCGATATTCGCGGCCGTTTTACGGACCGTAGCAATATCCATGGTCCTGGCTGGTATTGGAGTCCCGAGCATCCGAATTTGTTCGATGTCACACTCCGATTGGTTCGTGGAGGAGAAACCGTCGATCAGGCGGAGAGCTATTTTGGCATGCGTAAAGTGTCTGTGGAAAACGGTATTTTTATGCTGAACAATAAACCGTATTATCAAAAGCTGGTATTGGACCAAGGGTACTTTCCGGGAGGATTGTTGACCGCCGAATCGGATGAAGCCCTGAAACAGGATATCGTGCTGGCAAAAGAAATGGGGTTCAACGGAGCCCGTAAACACCAGAAGGTCGAAGATCCCCGTTACCTGTATTGGGCAGACCGGTTGGGCTTCCTCGTATGGGGGGAAATGGCTAATTGTTCCGAATACAGTGAGGCGGCTGTCGAACGGATATCGGCAGAGTGGGCGGAAGCGGTCAAGCGCGATTATAACCATCCTTGTATCGTGGCGTGGGTTCCGCTCAATGAAAGCTGGGGTATTTCACGCGTCGCAAGGGAGTCCCAGCAGCAGCACCATTCCCTCGCCATGTACTATTTGACGAAGTCATTGGACACTACCCGTCCGGTTGTTTCGAATGAAGGTTGGGAGCATACGATTTCCGATATTTGTGGCATCCATAACTACCGCTCAGCAGAAGAAATGGCTGCAGCATATCAGACAACAGAAACAGCCGTGACGACAGAACCTGCACAGCGGCCGATTTATGCACGTGGCTTCAGTCACCAAGGAGCGCCGATTTTGGTGACTGAATATGGCGGAATAGCATACGACGTCAAAGAAACCGATCAGCCGGATGGATGGGGGTATTCCGCTGTTCAATCGGGAGAAGATCTGATCGAACAATACCGGAAGATGACCGAGGCACTGCTCCATGCGCCAGCCCTGCAAGGATTCTGCTACACACAATTGACAGACGTCGAACAAGAAATCAACGGACTGCTCACCTATCACCGTAAACCAAAATGTGATTTAGAAGCAATCCGCCAAATCAACCAAAGCAAACACTAACGGGGTCAGTCCCCAAAAACAGCTGATTTTCCATTTTGTAGAAGAAAAAGCATTGGCGGGGACTAACCCCACCAATGGGTGAAATGGCTTAGTGCCTTGAAATCTCCAACAGAGGAATGCCTTTAATGAAGGGGTTCAAGCAACAAATGTTTATTTTGGGGTCAGTCCCCAGCGGCTGGCAAATGCGGTTCATAGGAACTAAATAGCCTTATCGGGGACTGACCCCCTCTACGCTCCTCAAGCGACATCTCAGTAAATAAAACCCTCCGCACCTATTCAGGCTACGGAGGTTTTTTTGGCGTTATGCGGTTTTTCTACTGCTGTTGACCAGCAAAATAATGTACAGCAGCATGGACACGAAGACGGACGCGCCAGCTGTCAGGTAAATGAAGCTGTAGCCGAATGCGCTGGCGATTTGCCCGAATGCCATCGCTCCTACTCCGACTCCTAAATCGAAGAAGGAGAAAAAGGTAGCATTGGCCATGCCTTTGCGGTTGGAAGGAGCTTTATCGACCGACCATGCCTGCAAAGCTGGCTGCACGCTGCCGAAGCCAAGGCCGTATAAGGCTGCAGCGATATACAAGACCAGTGAATTCGGCAGCCAGACCAGCAGTATCATTGCAAAAAGAATCATCAACGTTCCCGGTAGAAAGACCAATAGGTGTCCTTTCTTATCATATAGTCTGCCGGCAAAGGTGCGTGATACCATTAAAAACAGTGCGTAAACAAGAAAGTATACTTCAATGCCAGCTATACCTTCTTCAGCTGTATATAGAGGAAGAAAAGAAGCAATTCCTCCAAAGGTCACTGTAATAAAGAACAACAGAACAGAAGGCTGGATAGCGCTTTTTTCGAAAATATCAAATTTCACGGTAACCGTCTTATGCCTGGATTGTTCTACTTTTTTATATCTGATCTGCGATGACAGAACGAGTGCCACTACCCCAAGAGCGGAACAAATCAAAAACAGCTGTGTGAATGATATTTTTCCTGCCAAGGTCAAACCGAGGGCTGGACCGAAAGCCAGTGCAAGGTTGCCAGACAACCCAAAATAGCCCATCCCCTCGCCTCTTCGTTTCGGCGGAATCAAATCGGTGGCAATCGTCCCCGTGGCCGTCGTGGAAAACCCCCATCCTATTCCCTGAATGACACGCATGATAAATAAAAATGCGATGCTTGCGATAATTGCATAAGAACCAACCGAGATGACAAAAATGGCCAGTCCGATCATATAGACAAACTGCCGTCCCCTTGATTCTAAGGCGTGACCGGCATATGGGCGGAGTAATAAAGCGGAAAAAGTGAAAATACCTGTGATGACTCCGATTAATTGATCACTGCCTCCCAAATGCTGGACAAACAACGGTATGGTTGGCAACGTCATTTGAAATCCAAGAAAAATAAAAAAGTTTGCCATGCAAATCAGGGCAAAATCCTTTGTCCAAATTTTTTCTTTTGAAGCGGTATTGGCGGTTGTGTTTTCTACCATGCAGCTCTCCCTTTCTTTCGAAACTCGAAATATAATTATACACGAGTTTGGCAATATGGGAATAGATATGCTTACCCTCTAGAAGAGTAGCGGAGGCAAATGAATATTTTCTCCATCCAATCTACAAATATCCCCGATTCTCCATCTCTTTAACGACATAAAAAAAGGAACTTACAGGTAATAATAACTGGAAATTTTACGTCTGGGCTAATGGACTATTCGATGTCAAAATTCTTTAATTCGAGAGGTTAAACAATCTAACTAATCCCGAAATTTTAGGTAATTGGACCCTATTTTCCTGGAGGTAAATATTACTATAAATCATCATTTGTAAAAAAATACCATGGTAAATTTAGTACCAAAATATCAATTTTCTGAAAATGACAGATAGTCAGTTGACAGTAAAATTTTGGTTCATTAGCCTTAAGTAAGAAGGAGCAGACACATAACATTTTTTTACTTTCAAGCCTTCGACAGAAAATCCAATTTAAGGGAGATGAGATGTATGGCAGGACAAATTCGTATGACGCCTGATCAGTTACAGGCAAGAGCAAAAAGATATGGTCAAAGCTCACAGCAAATCGAGCAAATCTTGAGAGATTTGACGAATTTGCAGGAAGAGCTTCGGGGAGAATGGGAAGGCCGTGCGTTTGAACGCTTCGACGATCAATTCAGAGAATTGAAACCAAAGGTGCAGGATTTTTCCCAATTAATGCAGGATATTGAGATGCAATTGACGAAAACGGCCGAGGCTGTGGCGCAACAAGATGAGGCCCTATCACAAAACTTCGGACTTAGATAAGATCCTGACCTCCCTGAGATGAGCTGCACGGCGGTTGTTGTGCAGCTCAAATCTTGTCAGTATCTATTAGTCTAAGAATAATGCAGAGTTGTTCAAAGAGCCACGTAGATTTGGCCGGTTCCCGGCTATACCGCGAATTATACTTCTATGTTGAAACCTTCAGAAAATCTGAGTGCGTTTAATACTCCGTTGACTCGATGACTTTTTGAACGCCCATCACAAATGGTTTAGTAGGAGATGTCCCATATGAAAAAACTCGATAAACGCTGGTTATTATTTTTACTTTTAATCCTAATCCTTGGTTCAAGCTTATCCTACCTGGCATTGAACAGGCAGACGGCAGAGTCGGAAACAAAAGAAACAGAGAATACACAAAGAATGGCCATTGCTCTGGTCAATGAAGACAAGGGTGCTTCATTGAGTGGAGAAGCACTGGCTTTTGGTGATGCGTTTGTGGAAAGTATCAATAACCGGGATGATCACGACTGGTTTGTTGTCAGCCGTGGAGTGGCTGAAAGCGGTCTGGAACGCAATACATACGATATGATGATTGTCATCCCGGATGATTTTTCCGAAAAAGCTCTTTCCATCGAGTCGGAAAACCCCGAACAAGTTGTCCTGAACTATAAAATCAATGCCTCCGACAACGAACAGATAAAAACAGAAGCGGAAAAAACGGCAAGTAACATACTGAACGATTTCAACCGCAGAATTATCGATGTGTACTTTGCCAGCATTGTCGGCAACCTACAAGACGCTCAAGACAATATTGGCGAAATTATTTCCAAACAAGCAGTATATACGCAAACGTTTAATACGGAAATCCATAACCCGTTGGAAAACTATACGAGTCAATTTGGAGCAATAAAAGACAATACCCAGATTTCAAAAGATAGCTTTACAGGTTTCCAGGATATAGTGAAGGACTTTGAAACACAGCTGGCAGAAAACGCGGAGCTGGATGAAAATTACCGATCAGGAATGCAGGATGTATTCCAGTTAGCTGAAAACAATAGCTCGCAAACGCTCGATTTCTCTCAATCTATCAATCAATTTGACGAATCACTGAACCAATACGATGTTGAACAGCAGTTGGAAAATTTGAAGCAGGCAAATATCAACATTAATAACCAGTTTGCACAGCAGGACAATAGCCAGACAGAAGAACCGCCGGTCACCACTTTTATGCTCAGCCGGCAGAGCGTTTCACAAGCGCCGACAAACAATATCAAACTGGGCGCTGCTGCCTTGCAACAGCATTTGCAGGAATCACTGGCGAAAGTGGAAGCGACCCAGCTCGAAATCGAAAGCAGGCTGAATCCGGACAATGAAGGCGGATATACTGGAAAGGTTAAGGCTAGTATTTCTTCTTATCTAGACGAAGCATTTGAGGGGGAAAGCGAACCATTAGATAATTTGCTTGAAGCCCAGGACAATAAGGCGAGGAATTATATTAAAAATCAAATTTCTAAGCTTCCAACACTTGATCCAAATAAGTTGAAGGATTTTGGTTTAACTGAGGATACGTTAAAAGATATACGAAAAACAATTAAAATTACAAAGATATTTGACCCGGATTTTTCACTTCCACCGGATAGTGAAAATACTTTAGAAGAACATATTACCGATGTTAAAAATCATTTAATTTCTAATGGAGTGGAAGTTTTTGATGCTGTCCACATTCCTAAAAACGAGAATGATGGTCAGGTTTTCACGTTGGAATTACCAGAAGGCAATCCGGAATTTGAAGTTACGAATCTTCAATTAAAACTTCCTGGAAAAAAGGATTTTCAAAATTACACTGATGTTTATAGAGATACAGGAAAAGTTAATCTTTCTCCAAATGAGGAAGGTAAATTTAATATCAAGGTCACCCTGAAGCTAAAAGAAAATAGCACTATTGATATATATCAACCCATCAAGTGGACATGGAACTTGACACAAAAAAATATAACAAAAGAAGATGAACCAAATACAGCATTTTTACAAGAGAAGAATGTTTCTTTAGTTGCAAGTACTACAGTTTCTAATACTGAGGGAGAATCAGTTCAATCAGAAACTGAGATGATTCAAGAAGATGCTGAAGTGAATCAAAATGATAATAGTAGTGAGCAAGGGGCTGCAGAGGTAACTGATAGTGAATCGGAAGTAAGTGATAATCCAGAAGAACCTGAAACAGAAGAAACTAAAAATTCAGAAGAACCTGAAACAGAAGAACCAGGATCTGGCAATGAAGAAAAACCGAATGATAAAACGGAAGAAGAAACAGAAGTTGAAGTAGTAGAGATAATTAATAATCAAATCAATCGAACAGTTCTAACCCCTGTGGAAAAAATGGATGATACTACTAAGCTACTGTTCAATGGAGCTATTAACAAAGTTGCTCCATATTACAAGTTATATTCAGCTTTTGAAGCTTACTATGGTTTTGATATTTCTTCAGACGGTTTCTTAGATAAACTGAAGGACAGTGATAGCCTTCATGAACTAGCAACAGAGGAGTCGCTCTATTATCTATTCAATGAAAAAGATATAAAAGATCTGCTAAAAGACTATATCGTTGAAAAAATCGTGGATGATGTCACGGCAGAAATCCGACAGCCTTGGGATAACCTGCATAGCAGAATAACTGCCTATCAATTCCAAGTTCAACAGGCCAAACGGAATGCTGACAAACTTGTCGAACGTATCAATACGACGGCTAAAGAGGCAGAAAGACTTAACAAGAACCTTGCTGCCACATTGGCCGATGTTGAAGCATGGCGGGAAAACAGCTTGCAGCTATTGGAATCCAACAAACAGCTGCAAACCAATCAAGAAGAAGAACAAACAGCGATTATGGCATTGGATCAGGAGTTTCAGCCACTGCTTACAGCAAGTCAAAGCCTTTCCGAGCAGGCACAGGGAAACCTGAATTCTGCCGAGACGGTTTATGATACATTCGACCAAATCGATGAGCAGGCAACGGAAATCCAGGAGAGCGGTACAGACTTGGTAAGCCAGGCGGAAACCTTGTCCGTCGACATGACGAATAAGCTTCTGGCTGACCAGGAATTCGCCGAGAATTTCAAAGGTGTGCTGGCGAACAGCAGAGTCGGGGAAAGGCAGAACGAAGAGTTATATGACTTTCTGTCCAACCCGGTACAGGCGAGCAACCAGGGGACCATGAGCAAAGTTGGCACAACAACGACAAAAAATACTTTCACACCATATTACCTTGTGTTGATTTGCTTTATCGTCGTGTTGTTCACTGCTTATGTCATCTCGACAATCAACCAGAAACGCCGCGAAGGAAATCCATTTGAAGCAGAAAAAACATTGGCAGGCTTGAATGCCCCAATTACACTGGTTACCGCTGGAATTGGGGTGCTGGAGGGGCTTGTCATCGGAGTTGTTTCCGGCTACTCGATGGGGTTGACAGATAAAGCGCTATTGTTGCTCACAGGAGTCATCATTCTCCTGATAACCGGCATGCTGCTGCTTGCGACTTACTTGTTGAGACAGTTGAAAATGATTGGAATGTTCCTGCTGCTCATGGTATTGAGTCTGTACCTTTTCGGTAAAAATGCCTTTGGTTCCGGTGTGGCGGGCATCGACTATTTGAAAACTTACTCGCCGCTCCATTACGTCGAATCCCTGCTGTTGGAAATTTGGCAGGGTACAGCAAATTATCAATTGTCACTGTTTATCATCATCGCAGTAGCTGTGCTGGGAGTTTTAGCAAATTTATTTGTCCTGCACCGTGCAGACAATGAAGGGGACATGGACGATGAAAGCGACGCAGAAGCTGGGTAAACATTCTTTTTTCCTTGCTGCCGCACTGCTGGTGCTGACTACTTACGCAGCACCGGCAGTATATGCGGAGAGTGATGGCTCTTTAAAAATGAAGGTTGATCGAATCAAACAGGAGAATAAGGAGAACCAGTCCAATAAGGAAACAGAATTAGATAAGGTTTTTCCTGACCTATTTGCGGAAGAAACCTTCACAGCCATCAAGCAAGTTGAAGAAAAAAACAATCAATCGATGGAAGCATTAGAGGAAGAGCTGTTTACAATGGAGGAAGAGCCGGTTACAACGCTGCATGCCACCAGAAATGCTTTGTTCGAAGAGACTTATACAGTGACTGCATCCACAACAGCGGATGCTGAAGAAATACAAGCAGATGAAGAGAGCTCTGGCGTTGGAAGTACTGTTTTAATGGTTTTGACAGGAGCAGTTCTTTTATTATCAGGTGGACTTTACATCATGATGCAAAAAACACTTGGTTAGGAGATTGACGCATGGCAAAGGACACCCATATCAACGTGACGATGGATTTCAGCAAACGAATAGACGGGGGCGGAGTCTATGATCTTCGTATCCCCTCCCAAGTTTCTGTAAAACAATTGCTTCAATATGTGATGGAAACGTTGAATTTAGCCTCTGAGGAAAACAGCCGCAGCAGCATCAAGGTGGTGACCAAGAATCTCCTGATTGCTGACGATGATATGTTAATCGACTATCCTGTGACGGATGGAGATATCCTGCTTGTATTATAAGGGTTATTAGACAAAAGGAGTCAGTTGAAATGAAGGAAAAGACATTACAGTTTGAACATCTGTCACTTCCCTTTGTGATAGAAAAGAACAGCTGGCATTTAAAGCTGCCAAAATCCCAAACCAATATAAAGGATATCCGGCAGATGGATTTGATGCAGCAGCCTTCCGAATACCTTTGTCCGCTGACGGTCGAGGAAGAAGCAGATGCATTCCAGTTTGATTTCCAAGTGAACAGCAGAAGAAAGCGATGGAAGCAAATTCTGAAGCTTCAGCGCAATGAAAAATTAAGGCTTCTATGTAATTTGGGGAAGCTGGAAAGCTATCTATCGACAAGAATTACTGTTTTTCTGCATCCGGACAATGTAGTATTCGATGACAATCTTATGCCAGTAGTCGTTTACCGCGGAATCCGCGGACTTGTCCCGCCTTATGAAATGGAAGAAAGTTCGTTTTTGAAGCAATATAAGTGCTTTATCATCGCCCTCTTTTCCAAAAAATACGATTTTGACCAGTTATACAATGGTTCGCTGAATGATGTGAAAGAAACCGATTTTCAGCGGAAAGTGAGCGAGATAGACGATCTGGAAGAGCTGCATGCCTATCTGCTGGAAAGTTATGAAGAGGAGCAGCGTAAAACGGAAAAGACGATGTCTGTGGTTCCGACAAAACGCTTCAAGCTCTTCAAGCAGCTTTCCATCGGGATGATTGTCGCGGCTGTACTGCTGGCTGTCCCGGTTGTTTACTATGGACTATTGAAAGTCCCTTTTCAGGATGACTTGCTGGCAGCTCATGGTGAATACCTTGCCTCTTCCAACAGCGGGGTGATTTCGACACTGGAAGATGCAGATCCGGAAAAGCTGCCGCAGCAGACTAAATATATCCTGGCCAATGCTTACATTAATGTCGAGAACTTATCGGAGTCGGAAAAGGAAGTAATCCTCAAAAATGTCAGTTTGAAGAGTGATGAGAATTATCTGCTTTACTGGATTTATAACGGACGGGGAGACTTCGACCAGGCGCTTGAAACGGCAAAGTATATTGATGACCCGCAGCTGATCATGTACGGCTTGATTAAAAAAATCGAACAGGCGAAAAACAACCCCGATTTATCCGGAACGGAACGGGATGAACTGGTTAACGAATTGCAGGATGAGCTGAATCGCTATCGCGAAGAATACAATTTGGATTCAGATGAAGCCGGCGATGCTATACAGGACAATGCGGATACCGAACCAGAAGAACAACCAGCAAGCGATACGCAAAGCGAGCAAGAGGAACAACAGGAACAACAGGAAAACGATTCTCAGGAACAAACAGAAAACAAAGATGAATGACTTCATGTGTTCCATTTTCCAAAGGGTTAGAGAGGGAGAAACAGATGGCGGAAAAACTACTTATGGTTACTTATCGGCAACAATTACATAAATGCCATTTACACGAATCGGCAGCAAAACAGGTGACAATCGGGCCGGATTGGTCCGATGCACTTGCGTTTCCGGATATGGAACGATCCCTGTCAGGGCAATGGGATGGGAAGCGATGCACCATCGAAGGAAACAAGGTAGAGGAGCATGTATCCATACAAGTTGCTGACGAGCAGCTCGATGCTTTTCTTCTCGATACAAATGATATGCATGCATTCGACACAGCGGGCAAGGATATCGTTACATTCGGCACCCATGCTTATGATGACATCACACTGCGTCAATCGGAAGCCGATTTTGTTTTAAAAAGAATACCGGAGGATGGCGCATTTGCTTTGGAAGTTTCCACGGGGAATGTTTATCATAATTTTGCCGGCGGAAGCGAACATGCGGTTGTCCTGCCGGGGGATCAGCTATTTACTGACGGCTTTTTGTTTTCCATCGGTGAAAATGAAATTCATATCACTGCCTCCAGGCAGCGTTTCACAAGTAAATTGGTAGAACTGGTCCATGTCGCCACTCCTTACACAGAAGAGTATCCGGACTATCATCGTTCTCCCCGGATCATTTACCGGGAACCAGAGGAAAAACGTACCATCGCCAAGCCATCGAACAAACCTTCCAAGCCCAGTGAACAACTGGCACGTACGATCGTGCCGCCGCTTGTCATGGTTGTTGCGCTGGTGCTGATTTCCCTGGTTCAACCACGGGGCATTTACATTATGGTCATGCTTTCGGTAACGGTCGTCACCATTATTTTCTCCATCACGTCCTACATCAAGAATGTGAAAAAGTACAATGCCGACATGAAGGAAAGGGAAGCAAGCTATAAAGCCTACTTGCAGCGGAAAACGAAGGAGCTGTACTCAGCAACAGAGGAGCAGCGCCATGCTTTGACCTACCATTATCCTTGCGTGGATGAAATCCGCGACATGGCAGTCGGCGTGCAAGCCCGCATTTACGAAAAAACGATTTACCATCATGACTTCCTGAACTACCGGACAGGGCTTGGCGAAGTCGACACAAGCTTTTCGATTGAATTCAATGAAGAAGAATTCACCCAGGAGAAGGATGAACTGGTCGATGAAGCCCGGCAATTGCTTTCCCAATATCAAACGTTGAAAGATGTCCCTGTGCCGGCATCGCTGATGAAGGGGCCGGTCGGTTATATCGGACAGCGGCCGCTTGTCCTGGAACAGCTTCAGCTGATGGTCATGCAGCTTTCCTTGTTCCACAGCTATCATGATTTGCAGTTTGTCACCATTTTTCCGGAAGAAGAAAAAGAAAAGTGGGACTGGATGCGCTGGCTTCCCCATGCAAGTGTCCGCGATGTAAACGTACGGGGCTTTGTCTACCATGAGCGCTCGCGTGACCAAGTGCTTCATTCCCTTTATCAGGTGCTGAAGGAGCGCAAGCAGACACTGGATGAAAAGGGGAACAACAACAGGGAGAAAATCTATTTTTCTCCGCATTATGCCATCCTAATCACGGACGAAAAAATGATCCTTGATCATACTATCATGGAATTCTTCAATGAAGACCCAAGTGATTTAGGCGTTTCGCTCGTATTCGTGCAAGATGTGATGCACGCCTTGCCGGAGCATGTCAAAACGGTCATCGATATACGGGATGCCAACAACGGAACGATTGTGCTGGAAGAAGGCGAGCTCGTTAACAAACACTTTTCTCCAGACCATTTTCCACAAGGCTTTGATAAAGAGGAAGTATCACGGGCGCTGGCACCGATCAACCATTTGCAAAACCTGAAGAACTCCATTCCGGAAAGCGTGACCTTCCTGGAAATGTATGGAGTGGATAAAGTGAACGAATTGACGATTGCCGAGCGCTGGGTGAAAAACGAGACATATAAGAGCCTGGCCGTACCGTTAGGACTGCGCGGGAAAGAGGACATCGTCCAGCTGAACCTGCATGAAAAAGCGCACGGTCCCCATGGACTGGTAGCCGGTACAACTGGTTCCGGTAAGTCGGAAATCATTCAATCGTACATTCTATCGCTTGGTGTCAATTTCCACCCGCATGAAGTCGCTTTCCTGCTGATCGACTATAAAGGCGGCGGCATGGCGAATTTATTCCGGAATCTGCCGCATCTTGTGGGAACGATCACCAACCTGGACCGGGCCCAGTCGATGCGGGCGCTAGCTTCCATCAAAGCAGAACTACAGAAGCGACAGCGTCTGTTCGGCGAGCACAATGTCAACCATATCAATCAATATCAGAAGCTGTATAAGCAGGGAGAGGCAAGCGAGCCAATGCCGCATTTGTTCCTGATATCCGATGAATTTGCCGAATTGAAATCTGAGCAGCCCGACTTTATGAAAGAGCTGGTATCGACGGCGCGGATCGGACGTTCACTCGGGATTCATTTGATACTCGCCACGCAAAAACCGAGCGGCGTGGTCGACGATCAAATCTGGTCCAACTCCAATTTCAAGCTCGCACTCAAGGTACAGAACGAAGGAGATTCCAACGAAATCCTGAAAACACCGGACGCAGCGGAAATCACGCTGCCTGGGCGCGCTTACTTGCAAGTGGGGAACAATGAAATTTATGAATTGTTCCAAAGCGCCTGGAGCGGTGCCGATTATGTACCGGATAAACAGGACCATGAGTTTGTGGACACGACGATTTATGCAATCAACGAGCTCGGCCAGTACGATATCTTGACCGAGGATTTAAGTGGACTGGACAACAAACAAGAAATCGAGAAGACACCGACCGAGCTGGATGCCGTCATCGATTATATTGCCGAATATACAGAAGCCCAGCAGATAGAACAGCTGCCAAGACCGTGGCTGCCGCCGCTTCCGGAAAGGATCAAAGCAGCGGATCTGCACCCGGTGAATTACGAAGAAGAATGGCAAAAGCCGAAGCCGGCATTGCAGGCTACCATCGGCTTGCTTGACCAGCCGGAGCTCCAGTCCCAGTCTCCATTGACCTTGAACTTGGGCAAGGATGGCCATGCCGCCGTTTTTTCCAGTCCGGGTTATGGAAAATCAACCTTTTTGCAAACCGTCGTAATGGACCTCGTGAGGCAGCATAACCCGGAGCAGCTGCACGTTTACCTGCTGGACTTCGGCACAAACGGCCTGCTTCCGCTGAAACAGCTTCCGCATGTCGCCGATACCATCCTTGTCGATGAGGAAGAGAAAGTAGGAAAACTGATCCGCCTGCTTTCAGCGTCCATGAAGGAACGAAAACAAAAACTGAGCCAATACGGTGTCGCCAACATGGAAATGTACGAAAAGGCCAGCGGCGACAACGTCCCGAACACCGTCATCGTAATCGATAACTTCGATTCGGTAAGAGAAGCAGATTTTTCCGATGAATTTGAAAAACTGGTCACGCAAATCGCCCGAGAAGGCGCAAGTATCGGCATCCATCTCGTCATCAGTGCAGGAAGGCAAAGCGCCATGAAAATGCCGCTCCTTTCCAATATCAAAACGCAGATACCACTGTACTTGATTGAACCGACAGAGGCTAGATCGATCGTCGGCAAAACTGACATCGAGATAGAAGAAATTCCCGGAAGAGGTCTCATCAAACTGGAAGACCCTGCCCTGTTCCAGACCATGCTGCCGGCAGAAGGAGAAGAAACCCTCGAGGTAATCGACGCCATCCAGCAGACGGCGAAGGAAATGAATGAACACTGGCAAGGCGACCGGCCGGAGGAGATACCGATGGTTCCCGAAAGGCTAGCCTATGAAGACTTTATCAAGCGTTCAAAAACACAAAAGCTTATTTCCGAAGGCGGCATACCGTTTGCAGTGGATTTTGAAGCAGTCGAGCCGGTTGCACTGGATGTGGAAAAAGATCAGAACACGTTGGTGCTGGGAGATAATATGGATGGTATTGAGCAGACATTCCTTACGATTCTGACTAGTATGTCGGCGAACGAGCATATTGACATCGGACTGATCGATAATGATTCACTTCGGTTTGCAGCACATAAACAGCATACGAATATTTATGCCGATGGAGAAATTTCCATGGAAGAGATGGCAGGACAGCTTCAGCAATTATTCGAAGCGAGGGAAGATGCTTTCCGGGAAATCCAGTCATCTACAGGCGGCCAGGCAACCGTAAATGACTTTCTTGAAGAAATACGCCCGATAATCGTATTGGTAACAGATGCATCCCACGTTATTGATTCCATGTCACTCACTACCCAGACAACGATTGCAAAGCTTGTGGAGAACGGACCGCGGATGGGAATACACTTTGTCATCGGTGCCGTCCATAGTGCCATCGATCGATTATATGACGATGTTACGCAAGCTATCAAAAAGCAAAAAAACGGTGTGCTGCTTAGCAGAATAACAGATCAAAACATATTGGAAGTTGCCAACAGGCCATACCGTGAGCAAAGCCTGGAGGCCTATGAAGCCTATTATATCCAGCAAGGAAAGTCGGAAAAAATAAAAGTTGCGGCACCTCTTATAAAAAGGAGTGAAAAGGATGTCCTGGTTTTTTAGAACCGAAACAGAAAAGAAGCGGGATGCCTACTTGAAGCTATACTATAAGCTGAAGGATGCAAAAGCGGATCATGACAGACTGGTAAACGAAGCAGAGTCGTCCTATTCCAGCTATACCAGTTCGGTACCTAATCTATCAAACTCCAAGATACCGTCTAACGACTTTGACCCGAAACGAGAGGAATTAAATCAGGAGCTGCTTCGGTACTTTAACTATGAAAAAAACAAACGAAGCCAGCTTGTCCATGCGGCTTCCCGCGCTTATGAACGTTACCAGTATTATAAACAGTTAGCTATAAAAGAAGTAGAAGAAGACTAGTATGAAAAATAAGGATCGACGGGAGTGATAATCATTGGGAGAGGTAAGAATCGATGGCAATCGCTTGAATGAGGCAAGAGCAGCGGCCCGTACACTGGAAAGTACGATTGATTCCACTTATGAACAATGTGAGCAACTCATTTCATTTGTTCACTCAGCGAAATGGAGCGGGAAGTCAAGGGATAGCTTTTTAAGTTACTTAGAAATCATTTCGCAATATCACAAAGATTTGAAATCGGCGGCAGCATTACAGACCAAAGCATTGAATAACCTCCACCGTTATATTGACGACTTTCGTAATGACAGCTCGGTGAAAGAAGTGAGAAACTTATGAGCAACATTTCAACCGATACGTTTAACGTGCCTGAACTTTACCTGCTGGCCTCTGCGTTTGGTGGAAATGTTCTTTTCGGCCTTCCTGAAAAACAAATCTATCAGCTCAAAGGGGAAGAAGTATTTGAACAGGCACATAACCGTTTAATCGAAAAAGGCATTCTCAACGGGGAAGGAAAAATTACAAAAAGCGGTGCCATCATTATTCAAGCGCTGGAATACTATTATCAGAGTGAGAAATACGTCCGGATTAATAACTTGATGTTTGGATTTCCCTCCGACAATGAGGATGAGTTAGTAATGATGGTAGAGACAGATGAACAAGCGCTCTACAAGTTATTTGTCATTTCAAAAGCGATTGTATTGAAGCTTCTAAGTGAAAAGTTTCCGATGATTACGCGTGAACCGGAGGAAAAAGAAAAGAACTTTTTAAAACAGGAATTGACAAATAAAGAGAGAAGGGAAACGGAACAACTGGAGCCTGGAGATTCGATGGTAAACCTTGAGTTGTTTCATTTAAATGAGAAACACCGGGAAGTAAGCAATCCTGCTTACTATCAACAGTGGCTTGTTTTCCCTAAAGAAGAGAAGCTGATCATGGTGGATACAGTTCAGCGTAAATATTATCATGCAAGTCAGTATTGGTTCTTGAAAGTTCTCTTTGATGAAATGGAATTCCCATACAAGGAGGCGAAGTAGATGCATAAAGCGGCTGCGATGGGAAGTACCGGAGTTGGAGGCGCGAAAATCAATGTCAATCCTGATGAAATAACCTCTATCTTCAATCAGCTTGAATCCATCATTTCAGAATTGGAAAGTAATGCAACCCCTTATATCAAGAAGCTCGGGGAGCTGGACTATTATAAAGCAGGAAAGGCAAAGGAAGCGATGGAAGCTTACGATGAAGCAAACGAGAAGTTCATGGATCTTTATGATAATTACGTAAGAGCATCCACTCTCGTCATCGATGTCCTTAACACCATGATCGAAACAGACCAGGCAATTGCCGAACAAATCATTGCAAAATTGGAGGTCTGATAAATGGATGTAAAGTACATCCCGGCAGACTGGGATAGAATGAAGGACGGTCTCGGCGACCTGATTGGGCTTGGTCGCTGGGGAAAAGGCATGATCGATGATTTAAAGGATATAACGGAAAACTTGGAAGACGCAGAATCGGATATCGCCAAATATGACCGGGATGGCGTCATTTCTTTTTCCCATATCGACCGGGAAGGAAAGTACCAATCCTTATTCGAAGATTTTAAAGTATTGCATGATTTTTCGGGAAAGGTCGGAGATATTGTAGACCGCACCATTGATGCCCCTTTTCATGAGGACATCGATGCGTTTGTAACAACCATGCGGGATGCCACCATTTCCAACTATACAACGAAAAACCGGATAGATGCGACGGAACAACAAGTGATCTACCAGCGTTACGGCATGCAGGAAACCCGGGAAGTGCCGAAGGCGGAAGTCAGTCTGGATGACCTGCTCAGCGGCGATAACTTCTATGCGGAACAGCTGCAGCTGGAATACGACATGTGGAAAGCGCAGCATCCCGACCAGGAGTTCACGCAGGAAGAATACCGCATGGCCGCGGTCAACATGAACGCCTTTGAATATGAGTCCATCAAGGACCAGCAACATAGCAAGGAATTTTGGGTGAATCTGGGAGCCCTTGTTGTAATAGTCGGTGCTGCCGTCATTTGTCCGCCTGCCGGCCTGGCACTCGGCGCTGCCTATGGAAGCCTAGAGTTAAAATCTGCGATATCCGGGGAGGACTGGATATCTGGAAGAGAGCTTGGCACAGGCGAACGGTGGCTGCGAGGAGCTTTAAGTCCGCTGGACATTGTTCCTGGCGTTGCCGGTCTGAAGAAGTTCAGCGGAGGTGTCCGTGTAGCCAACCAGGCTGCAGATATGGGCCAATTTGGACTGAGATCGGGAATCAAAACCAGTGTGCAGCGGGAACTGAAGCATGTAGGAGATATGATCACCACGGCAGGAAGACAATCGACAGCAAGGCTGAAAAGTGCCGGAGCCGCAATGAAAGACCGTGCCATACGGGATGCCATTTCCGCGGGCAAAGCAGCAGACAGCATGGTCACCTCTGCCAAAAATATCACCTCTACCCGAAATGTAGTCGCCATGGATGAATTGGGCAAGGTCCATATGCCTGCCGAAAACACCCACTTCTTTGAGAATAAAGTGAAAGATACGCTGAGTAAGACAGAGGGAATGGGAGTTGGCAGTGGTACTTCTAGTAATTTGAAATTTAAAAATGCTGGAGAATATTTCGACCATATTAATAAGATTGGTAGACGAGAAGATTTAACGATTGAAGAAAAGTTTGAGATGATTCATGAAGCATATGCTGCATTAGAAGTAAAAGGCGATGTAACTGTCGTCTCTGACTTAAAATTCCTGAAGGACAATGGGTTTGTAGAAGGCAGAATGAATATAGATTGGCCAGATAAAATGGGTTTTGCAGAGGAATCCATTCAGTCTGTTAGCAGAAGTAACCCTTTGCCAGAGTATTGGGACAGAGTAGGTGGAAAAGGCGGAGAGAATTTCACTACACTGCCTTATAACGGCGTACTATATACCTATGATGAACGTGCTATTCCCTACTTAGAGAACCCTTCGGCAAGACACGTTGGTACATTTGATAATGAATCTTATTTTGAGGCGATTGATGCAATTAAGACTGAGAGCCTTGAAGAGTTAAATAAAATTGCAGTGGCAAATGGAAAAGAGCAAATCTCCGAAATAGATTTCGATAGGATTAGGGCTATGTATAATGACTTCCAAGTAAGGATTGGAGAAACTGTTGGCAAGGTAGATGCCACATACGGACTGAAAGGTACTGCTGCTCCATGGACTAGTAACTCTACAGGAGAGCAGTTAATGAACGGGGGAGCTGAACAAATAGTAACCCCATTAAATGCTGAAACACTGGAAATGATCGGGGTTATACCTAATTATTAGGAGGTTTAAAATGACAAAACAAGAATTCATAAAGAAATTTGAAGCTGAAAGCCTAAATATTGGTGAATACATGATGATACTCGACAAGATATCGGATGCCCCTCTTGTATTGGGGTGTGCATACGACCAAGGCGTATGGAAAGTCTATGAAACAAGAGAACGAGGGGGGCACTTCATTATAAAAGAGTTAGATAATGAAAATGATGCCTTTGATTACTTTTATCAGATTGTGTTGAGTCAACATAATAGAACAAACAATTAGTGGTAATAGAAAATGTTTAGCCCTTGAGAGATGTCTTAAATCAGTGACGAATTACGAAACGGGTTATTGGAGGTCTGATAAATGGATGTAAAGTACATCCCGGCGCACTGGAAAAAGATGAAGGAAGGGTTGGGTGATCTGATCGGTCTTGGTCGCTATGGAAAAGGCATGATTGATGACTTAAGGCACATAACGGAAAACCTGGAGGACGCAGAATCGGATATTGCCAAATATGACCGGGATGGCGTCATTTCTTTTTCCCACATCGACCGGGAAGGAAAATATAAATCGTTGTTTGAGGATTTCAAAGTTCTTCATCATTTTGCCGGAAAGGTCGGGGATATAGTAGACCGCACCATCGATGATCCTTTTCATGAAGACATCGATAAATTTGTATCCTCCATGCGGGATGCGACTATTTCCAACTATACAACGAAAAACCGGATAGATGCGACGGAACAGCAAGTGATCTACCAGCGTTACGGCATGCAGGAAACCCGGGAAGTACCGAAGACAGAAGTCAGTCTGGATGATTTATTCAGCGGCGATAACTTCTATGCGGAACAGCTGCAGCTGGAATACGACATGTGGAAAGCGCAGCATCCCGACCAGGAGTTCACGCAGGAAGAATACCGCATGGCCGCGGTCAACATGAACGCCTTTGAATATGAGTCCATCAAGGATCAGCAACATAGCAAGGAGTTTTGGGCCAATATCGGCGCGTTGGCAGCCGTTGTCGGCGCTACCGTTCTAGCTGTAGTCGTGCCGCCGGTCGGGTTCCCTTTAGCGCTTACAGTAGGGGCGGCATATGGTACAATGGAGCTGGGAACGGCCGTCACCGGAAAAGATTGGGCCTCCGGAAGGGAATTGAATACCGGGGAACGGTGGCTTCGAGGAGCCCTGAGTCCTCTGGATATCGTCCCGGGAGTGTCCGGAATCAAAAAAATTCAGCAGTGGGGTTCGCATGGCCGATCAGGCAGCAAACCTAGGTCAATTCGGCCTAAAAGCGGGCGTTAAAACTGGCATGCAGCAGGAACTGAGGCATGTAGGGGATATGGTCACCACGGCAGGAAGGCAATCGACTGCAAGGCTGAAAAGCGCCGGAGCAGCCGTGAAAGATCGGGCCATCCGTGATGCGATATCCGCAGGAAAAGCGGCAGACAGTATGGTCACTTCTGCGATAAATATTGCTTCGCCACGGCGAGTAGTTTCCATGAATGAATTGGGCAACGTACATATTCCTGCCGAAAATACCCGCTTCTTTGAGAACAAGATAAAGGATACGTTGACTAAGGCAGACGGGGCTAGTGTTAGTTCAGGTGTTAAGGGTAGGGTTAATAAAACAGGTAAGATCCCTGATGGTATTATTAGAGACGGAAGTCATATGAGTACGGATGGTGCTTTAAAACCGAATGTTAAGTATAAAGCAGGAGAATATGAGTATTTATATGAGACGGATAATATGGGAAGACTCAAAGAGTTTAATGCAGATGATTTAAAATTAACAGAAAGAGATAGCAGATTACCCCATAAATCAAACACACCAGGGAAAGAAACTGGTGATCATGCTGGACATTTAGCTGGTGATAGGTTTGGGGGCTCTCCAGATTTAGATAATCTTGTATCTCAATCAAGTAGTGTTAACTTAAGTAAATACAAAAAGTTAGAAAATCAATGGGCTAAAGCAATAGAAGAAGGAAAAGAAGTTTCTGTTAATGTTAAGGTTAATTACGAAGGAAATAGTTTAAGACCGAGCAGCTTTGATATAGAATATGAAATAGATGGTCGTATGAGGTTCGTAAGTTTAGAGAACTAGGGGTGATTATGTGAAGGAGTTTGAGGATTATTTTTCAGAATTACAAACAGACATGGTGGCTATATGTTTAGAGTATGTTGATAATAAAGCAGATGAAATTTTTATTTATTGTTCATATGAACCCAAAATGTATGTTTTTGATTTTTTCTATAAAATTAATGGAAAGGTCGTTCACAAAAATCAGTTAAACGAGGCCACAAAAGAGTTGGATAGTCGACTTAATCAAGTTTATGATGTTTCGAGAGAAAGACAGAAGGCTGCATTAAGAATAGGTAATCAAAATTTAAAGCTTATTCATAAAAAATGTGAAGAGTTCAATAAAGATATGCCAACAGAAATGAAATTGTATTACAATGTAAAGCAGAATAGCTTAAAAGGAAAATATAGATATGATTTAGTTTATTCAAATGATGAAGAGCTTTTACCAGATGATGTTTTTAATTTATGGTTTGAGGAAGTAAAAAATGGAAATTACTGAAGTGGAATGTTTAATTAAAAAACTAATTTATGGTACAAGTTTAGTAATGTTTAAGACTGTGTTACAAAATTGACTACAAGCACTTGATTGCCTTATCAGGCAACAGGTGTTTTTGTTTTTTTATTAGAAACTTTTCCTCATTAAGTGATGCTTTATTGAAATTCATACCTCATGAAGGTAGTACCATCATGGAATATCGTTTTAATACTGGGAGGAACGGAATAAGAATAGTCGCTATATAGTGAAAGAAGCAATTAGTGAAGATCAAGCGTTTGATTTTCTTTATGAATTAGTAATAAGCATGCATAACGGACTTAGCGGAAAAAATGAAAAACTTACATAATAATCTCTGTTTACCTATAACAGGTGATTAAATTTATTGTTAAAATATTTAATAAAGATATATGGTGACTATATAATGTATGTTTGAGAATCTACAAAAGGAATGTGGTTTAAGTGAATATCTGCCAGGTATCCAAGCTTTTGTGTAAGGTCGGTAAATCCATGGAGTACACGAACAATTATATTAAAGAGCTAGTTCCTCCTCACGATAACTACTATTGCTTGGAAGAGGTAGATGGATTATGGAGATATGGATTAATTATGATGGAAAATCAGAATAATCCATATATGAAACAAAGAAAAGAATTCAAAACAGAAACTGAAGGTGCGAAGTACTTTTTCTGTGATAGATTATCGGCTTTTTATTTTTCAGAAAGAATACGCCCTTTTATGTTGAAGCATGGTGAGTTGGATATAGGGGGGCCTTCTTTTGATGAGAATGGATTAGGGAAAGCGATGTCTATGTTGGGTATTTCTTCTTCACTTTTCCATAGAGATCAGCGACAAGATAGTAAACATAGGGCAATACAGTTATCAAGCGGGGATGGTACAAACTATGTTGTTTCCTTCATTGATAGAAAGGGGAGCAGGGTACATTTTACTATTCCCATAAATTACCAAATAGCAATATTTCTAACCTTTAAGAAAGTATTTATGCTTTACTTTTTGAACAAGAAGTAAGCAAAATGTTAGAAATGGAAGGTCTGGGAGATGACTTTTCCGAAAAGGATATAAATACCTTTCTATCCTAAGGTTATTAACAAAAGAAGGAGAAATAATGAATAGAACAGAATTTATTAAAAGAATTGAGCAGGAAAAACTGGATATAGGTGAATATCAATTAGTATTAGACAGGATTACGGATGAACCACTAGTTTTAGGCTGTGTGTTAGATGAGGTGTATGGAAAATATTCGAAACACGGGAGCGTGGAGGCTCCGTTATTATTAAGGTGTTGGAAAATGAAAATGAAGCTTTTGACTATTTCTATGAATTGATGCAGATTCACCATGAATATTCAAATTCAAATGGCGGAAGACATATGTAGATAAGTAGGGATTAGTAATAGTGTTCGTATTTATTTAATTTATCTAGATAACTATTATATACCTATGTTTGAAAAAATGGGATGAAGAATTAACGAAGACTTTAAAAATGAGTGTCTTTATTTGTTTAGAGAAAGGAAGGAAAACCATATAAATATGATAAAAAGTTAGATACCCATGTTTTATTTGCTTATATTTGTATCTTTGCATTTTAAGTGAAATACATTTTGCCGGAAAGCTTCAACGCTTTGAGAAAGTAATAAAAAATTGTCCAAATAACCATGCTCTAAACAAGTCGACTGGATAAGCTGAAAAAATTATAATTAGACATTTGACTTTTGAACAACAGTATGATTAACAAACTGTTGTTTTTTTAGGCTTGAGTTTCTTGGTCTTTCACCTAATCACACACCACATATAGAAAAATATTACATAAAAGGGTAAAATGATTAGTGGAGAATTTGTCTGATATAGAAAATGTTATAAGTGGCCAAAGGGAGGGGCGCACTGATCGTATTTGCAGTCTGGTTCATTCCTGTTTATACAATTAGTGTTCTTCCTTATTTATAGTAACCTTCTCTGTATGCAGGTCTAAGAAGTTTCCTTAGTCTAACTTTCCGTTCTTTATGAGTTAAACTCCTAATACTTGTTAATTTAAGAGAGAAATCAAAGCAAGATCCGACAGCTATAATTATTGGAATACGGTTAGTGGCTTTGTCATAACTGGAAACGGAAACATTGTTAAGTAAAGCATCATTAATTAAATTTACTCCGTGTCGAGGGAAGCGGTAATGTATTTTGGGGGAACTCCGTATGTTAAATAAGTTTTCAGAAGAAGATTTTCTTGTTTTTAGAAACCCACTAGTATCGGGAAGACATAGTCCGGGCGGTATTGGCGGCTTGCTGTTAGCGGGCGTTGCTCTCCAATCTTTCTTTTTGTGGTTGGAATATTATGTGAAGGAATTTTCTTCTTACCCATATAAATAGGTTTGTAATAGAGGATAATATAAAATCATTTATTCCTCTTATAATTTTTGGAAGTGTGGGAGCCTATTTAATTATTCGATTCATCATAGAAAACTTTTATTATATGGATTCAGAATCCATAGGAATTATACTAATAGGTATAGCTTTATTTTACTCCATGTTATTCGTCCTGCCAGAGCAGCTGGTCATCCTCTACTGCAAATACCGTTTTGACAGCTTCAATTTTAATAAGGAAGATAAACTTAAGCCGGTGAGTAGAAAGGAGGGTTAAAGTGAAAAAAGTATTTTTCGCTCTAATATCTGTTTCTCTTTTCTTCCTGCTGATATCATTAAATGTCGATAATTCACCAAAAAGCGAGGAAGAACGATTGGACGATGTATTGGATGCAGCTTGGAATCGATATGACGTTCTTGCTTATATGGTACTTCCAGAAGATTCCCAAATTTATTTCAAAATTGCTGATCAAGAAGACAAAGAAGAATTCAGACAAGAGATGGAAAAAAGGCTTGAAGAAAATGATTTGGCTGGTAAATATGCTCCTCACATTGTTTATAAAAGCGAGGAGAAAGCTCACCTTCAAGGTTGAAAAACTATCGATTGATATAAAAATATTGCGCCTGCTGGAAGTAGCAGGTGTTTTGTTTTCAGTAAGAAGTACTTCAACAAATTCTCTCCTCCATCCTATTGCCATTAATGTAAGCGATTACTTATAATGGAATAACAGACAGCTGAAACGGCATTTCACTAATAAAAGGATGTGGTGGTATGGAGGAAGCGGTAATCGTCAGTGCGAAACGGACGCCTATCGGTGACTTTTGCGGTATGTTGAAGGATTATTCGGCAGTGGAACTGGGAACGGCTGCACTGAAGGGGGCAATCTCTGCTGGGGGGATAGAAGCCGGACTGATCGAAGAAGTAATTGGAGGACAAGTCTATCAAGCAGGCTGTAAGGGAAATACGGCCAGGCAAATTGCCCTTGCGGCAGATTGTAGCGATGAAACCGTGGCGTTGACAATCAATCAGCAATGTCCGTCTTCATTGCGGGCGGTCGAGATGATGGCGCAAAACATTATGCTAGGGAAAATGGAAGTCGGAGCGGTTGTCGGGTACGAAAGCATGACCAATGTTCCGCATTTAATCCAAGGAGCGCGAAGTGGATACAAATTAGGGGGCGGCAAGATTGTCGACGGGTTGCTGCATGATGCACTGATTGATGCGTTTAACGGGTATCATATGGGAATTACAGCGGAAAATTTAGCGCAGGAGTACGATATCAGTCGGGAAGAGCAGGATGCATTTGCGCTGCAAAGCCACGAGCGAGCCTGCCAGGCTGCATCTGCAGGACGTTTCACCGATGAAATCATCCCCTTGGAAATAAAAACAAAAAAGGGAATCGAGCAAGCAGTAAAAGATGAACATCCGAATCCGGAAACCAGTTTGGAGCGGCTTGCGGAGCTGAAGCCTGCCTTCAAGTCTGATGGAACCGTGACAGCCGGCAATGCTTCCAGCTTGAACGATGGTGCGGCGGCCGTCATTGTGATGAGTAAAACAAAAGCAGAGCAGCTTGGTTTGCAGCCTATGGCAAAAATCACAGCTTCCGCTTCAGCGGCTGTCAATCCCAAAGTGATGGGAATCGGCGTCGTTCCTGCCGTGGAAAAAGTATTGAAACTTGCTGGTGTCGGTCAGGAAGCCATCGACAATTGGGAAATCAACGAAGCCTTTGCCGCACAATTTTTGGCAGTCAATCGCGAGCTTAAATTGAATCTCGATAAGGTGAACGTACACGGTTCCGGCATTTCACTTGGACACCCAGTAGGATGTACCGGAGTGCGATTACTTGTGTCGCTGTTGACCGTTATGGAACACCGTCAGTTGAAGAGAGGCTGCGCGACCTTATGTGCCGGCGGTGGTCCTGCAGCCGCCATGATCGTGGAAAGGTTCTAACAGACTATGCTCATTGGACACAAGCTTAGGAAAAAAGGCTTGTGTCTTTTTAGTTGCCATGTTGCAAAAGCATATATTTCCCACCAGAAGTCCTGTTTTGAAATAATATAACACTATTTAAATAAAATATTGACAAAAAAATTCAGCACTTATATAATGAAAGCAACTTAATCATGGAGGATTCCTATGCCTTTTGTTATTGGAATAGATGGTGGAGGAACAAAAACCACCTGCTTGGTAAAAAAAGTAGGGGGCAAGCAACAAGAGATTGCGAGATTTCAAGGCCCGGGTACGAACCCGCATGTGGTTGGATTTGAAACGGCTGCTGCCAGGATCGGTGAGCTTATCAGAGGTGGACTCGAAGCGGTAAATGTGAACACAGAAGAAGTTGCAGCTGTTTGTTGCGGTCTCGCCGGGGTCGGGAGAAATTCCGAGGAACAAAGGATGCAGAAATTAATATCATATGAATTGGATTCACTTAAAGTTTCCGAATATTGCGAATTAAGTGTCTGTTCGGATTCCTATATCGCCCTGAGGGGAGCACTTCAGCCGGGGACGGATGAGGGAATTCTCGTCATATCGGGCACAGGGTCCAATGCCCTTGCTTTGACGAGCTCCGGAAAGCTGACGAAAAGCGGAGGCTGGGGGCATATACTCGGAGATGAAGGTAGCGGTTATTTTATCGGGATGAAGGCTCTAAATTATATGACACGGGCATGTGATGGCAGAGACAAGGCTACGATGCTGACCAGCTTGATTCTAAAACGGCTTCAGCTGGAAAAAGCAGAAGATCTCATCGCATACATATATGGCGAACGACCAGAAAAACGGGAGATTGCAAGTTTGGCAAGACAAGTCATAGAGGCGGCTGAACACCACGACGAGGCTGCTGAAAACATTCTATGCCAGGCGGCGGAAGAGCTGCTTACACATGTCGAAAGCTTGTTCCGGAAAAACCCGGAGTTTACTGAACAAACGGTTGTGACCGCTGCTGGATCAATTATTTCGTATTCTAAACTAGTGAAGGATACCTTTATCAACGGACTGAGGAAGCGGAATCTAGGAGTCTATCAGGAAGCATATCAAAGTCCGGCATATGGAGCGGCGCTTGTCGCCGAAGAGCTGGCGCACCCATCTAAACAATAGGGGGACGAATAAATGGAGTTGGCAAGCTTAGTAACAGAACAGCGGAATAAAAACAGCATGAAGCTGGATCAAATGTCGACAATCGAAATCCTGCAAACCATCAATCAAGAAGATAAAAAGGTTGCTGAAGCAGTCGAACATGTCCTGCCGGATATCGAGGTGGCCATCGAGCATATTTATCAGGCATTCTCAAAAGGCGGACGCCTGTTTTATTGTGGTGCTGGTACGAGCGGCAGGCTTGGTTTTCTCGATGCTTCTGAATGTCCGCCCACCTTTATGACACCGCCGGAAATGGTTCAAACCGTGATGGCAGGAGGGAGCCAGGCTGTCAGCAAAGCGCTGGAAGGCTCCGAGGACAATGAACAGCAGGGTACAGAGGACTTGCGAGCCCGAAATCTGTCCGCTGAGGATGTGGTAATCGGCATCACTGCAAGCGGTCGAACGCCATATCCGATTGGGGCGTTGAAGTATGCAAGGGAAGTCGGCGCCTACACGGTCGCACTATCCTGTAACGAGCAGGCTGTCATCAGCAGCCATGCAGACTGCAGCATCGAGGTAGTAGTCGGTCCGGAAGTGCTCACCGGTTCTACCAGGCTGAAAGCAGGTACTGCACACAAAATGGTTCTCAATATGATTAGCACCACGGCCATGATCAAGCTCGGCAAGGTGCAGGAAAATTTGATGGTCGATGTCCATGCCAGCAACTATAAACTGATGGAACGGGCAAAGCGGATCATTATGGAACTGACCGATATATCGTATCAAGCAGCAGAAGAGACCCTGGAAGCAGCAAACAAACAGGTGAAGCCGGCCATTGTGATGGTGGAGGCCAAGGTTACATACGAGGAAGCCAAACAGGCTATTCAAAAAAGCAAGGGGTATGTCAGAGAAGCGATCGATTACGCAAACAAGCATTACACGCAAGCGTAAAAGGGGTTGAAACGACGTCTGTAGCCAGCAGGCTATGGATGTGTTTCTCATAAATCAATTTTTCACAAAGGGGGATTTTGTTTGGAAAAGTGGAGGAAAGGTCCTGTTGGGTTATTATGGGCTGCCATTCTGATTCTAGGATTGATGCTGGCAGGCTGTGCGCCTGGTGCCAGTGGCGGCGATGAAGCAGAAGGCGGACAGTCGGAGGATACGGGTGACACTTCCGACGGCGGAGAAGACAATGGCGACAGCAGTGGAGAAATCTCCGGCGAACTGGAGATTCAATACTTTGTCGGCGGGTATGGTGATTCCTGGTGGAAAGAGGTTATTGGGGACTTTCAGGAAGAGTATCCGGATGTGACGATTACCGAGCACGCCGGACCGAACATCAACGAAGAGATGCGTTCACGCTGGGTATCGGACGATCCACCGGATGTTGTCTATATCGACGGTGCTGGGTCCAGTGAAACACAGATGGTAGAAGATGGGCAGCTGATGAATCTTACAGATTGGGTGAACGAAATCGAAGTAGACGGTTCACCGCTGCTAGACAACCTGATTGTCGAGCCGGCCGATTATGACGGCGACATCTACAGCTTGCCACTTGTATTCGATACGTGGGGAACATGGTATGATCGGGCATGGTTCGAAGAAGAAGGATTTGAAGTACCGGAAAACTTCGACAGCTTCATGGATTCCATGGCAACGATCAATGACAAGGAAGGCATCGCGCCATTTGTGACGACTGGTCAATATCCATACTACTTCTTGCGCGGCATGCTTTATCCGGCATTCGCAGCTGCGGGCGGTGAAGAACTGCTTGCCAGCGTGATCGACGGGGAGGAAGGCGCCTGGACTAGTGAACCGGTGTTGGAAGTCATGAAAAAAGTAGAAAAGATGCAAGAAGCGGGTTACATCGATCCAGGTTTCGGTGCGTTGAACCATACCCAATCGCAAATGAACTTTTTACTTCATGATAATGCATTCATTCCGGTAGGCTTCTGGCTGCCGAATGAGATGGAAAATGATGTACCGGAAGGTTTCGAATTCGGGTTTATTCCATCTCCTATGCAAGATGCAGGGGATCCTTTTGCCATCGTTCCGGATTTGCGTCCGCTGGCAATCGCTGAAAAGGCAGAGAATCCTGAAGCAGCAAAAGCGTTTGTTGAGTTTGTCTACAATCGCGAATATGCAACGTTGTTCTCCGAGCATACCGGTGCGATCATGAACATGACCGATGTTGATTTGACCGGCAATGACAATGTTCCACCATACTTGATGGAAGCAAACGAAATGATCAACGATCCTGAGCAGGTGCAAATTTATAACAAGCCCCATCCAATGAGCGCAGACTTGGAAACACCGATTGGAGATGCGTTGACATCACTGATGCTTGGGAACATCACAGCGGAAGAATTCGTTGAAGAAGCGGAAGCGGCAGCAGCCGAGTATCGTGGCGAATAACCTAAGTAATTGAAATGATTGGAATGTAAAGGCAAAGTATGAGTCTTTGCATTCCAATTTTCTTTTATGATGGCCTGATTGAGGGGTCATATCATGGAGCTGGCAAGGCTCCGCCAAATAATAATGATAAGAATGGATGATAAATGGGAGTGCTCCGGAGAAAAAATCTACAAAGCTGAAAAGGGTGATACCATGGTTCAATCAAAAAAACAGAAGTACCTGTTCCTGGCTTTTTGTCTAGTACCTACTATGATCATGTTTTCCATTTTTACGTTATATCCATTGTTTAATGGCCTTTATTATTCACTGTTTTCCTGGTCCGGCTCCTCCTCGGCAGCAGAGTTCACTGGGCTGAGCAACTATGTCAAGCTGTTCAACGATTCCATCATTCCGCGCACGATTTTCCATGATTACTTTTTAGTCGTCACGAAGGTGTTCGGCATCATGATTTTGGCCACTTTTTTTGCAGTCGCACTGACACAGCTGCGGATTAAAGAAGCACCTTTCTACCGGATTGTCTTTTTCTTTCCGAATATCATGTCAGTCGTCGTCATCGGTATTCTCTGGTCGTTTATCTACAACCCAAGCTTGGGCCTGATCAATTCCGGTCTGGAATTGGTCGGACTGGACAGCTGGACACGGCCATGGCTTGGAAGTGAAGACTGGGCCTTGCCGAGTCTGGTGCTGCCATCGGTCTGGGCAGGGATAGGCTTGTTTATGCTGATGCTCATGGGCGGTATCTCCAATGTCTCGAAAAGCTATTATGAAGCAGCTGAAATCGACGGTGCTACGGAATGGCAGCAATTTTGGAAAGTGACATTGCCGTTGATCTGGCCGCAAATTAAAATTTCGATTCTGTACATAGTCATTACGACTTTGAACGGTTCGTTTATCATCGTTCAGGTAATGACGGGTGGAGGTCCGAATAATTCGACGCATGTGATGGGGTCTTACCTATATCAACAGGCCTTCCAGCAATATAATTTCGGTTATGGTGCAACCATCGGCGTCATGATTTTAATCCTCTCCTTGATCACCGTGTTGATCATGCAGTTTTTCATGAGAAGAGAAAAAGTAGAGTACTAACCCAACAGAGTTTCTGACAGGAAGCTTTCGGATTATTACGAGAAAAGGAGAGAGAACCTTTGAAGAAGTTATTATCGCGAATCGTGATCCGACTGCCGCTTATTTTATGGGCGATTGCAGTCATTTATCCGATACTTTGGATGTTCATCGGGGCATTTAAATCGAATGCAGAAATTTATGCCAACCCTTGGGGGCTTCCTCACGTATTCAACTTTCAAAACTTTTCCCAGGCATGGAATGAATACAACATCGATACGAGTGTGTTCAATAGTTTGATTGTCACCGTAGTTGGCGCTTTGTTGACGCTTATCATGGCGATTCCCACTGCATACGCGCTGGAACGGATTGTTTTCAAAGGGAATCGTTTTTTATTCACGCTGTATATTTCGGCCATGATGATTCCGACTGTGTTAGGTTGGATTCCATTGTTTTTCTTGTTGATGCAGTTGAATTTGCTGGATAATATTTTCGGGTTGTCGATTGTGTATGCTGTCAGTCAGCTTCCGTTCAGTATCTTTGTCCTTACCAGTTTTATGGGGACTATTCCCAAAGCACTGGAAGAATCTGCGGCAATGGACGGACTGTCCCCTTATGGTGTACTATGGAAAATCATTACCCCTCTTTCGATGACGGGAATTATCACCGTGACCATCATGAATGCCATTCAATTTTGGAATGAGTATTTCATGGCGTTGATATTCCTGCAAAGCGAGGAGAACTATACCCTGGCTCTGGCAATCGATTATATCAGCAATGAAGCGGAGTACACCAATGCCTGGGGCACACTGTTCGCCAGTCTTGCCATCGCAATTATCCCGGTGATTGTGTTATATGCGATTTTCCAACGCCGGATTTCAAAAGGCATGACAGAAGGCGCAATCAAGGGGTAACGAAACCGGTACACAAAAAGGATGAGAATGGTGAAAGAAAAAAATATGCTGACGTCCTTATCTGGAGGGCTGGCGATGCTGAATGAAGTGAAGCACAAGCTGCCTCCATCGGAACGGAAAATAGCAGTTTTCATTTTAGAACAACCACATGAAGCGATTCACTGTACAGCGGCAGAACTGGGAGAGAGGAGCTCCACCAGCAGTGCTGCCGTCATCCGTCTCTGTAAATCCCTCGGTTTAAAGGGATTTCAGGAACTGAAGCTTCGGATTACCGGCGACTTGCAGAAATCGCCTGATATTCAGTACAGGGATATCCATCCCGGAGAGTCTCCGGAATCGATCGTCGACAAAGTGACCAACAATAGTCTGCAGGCCATCAAAGAAACGACGGAATTCGTCAACTACGAAACATTGGAAAAAGCGGTAACAGCCTTGAAGAATGCCGGGAAAATACATTTTTTCGGTGTCGGCGCCTCGGGAATCATCGCGCAGGACGCCCAGCAAAAGTTTTTGCGTATGAACAAAGCCACCTCGGCTTTTACCGATATCCATAATGCGGCCATGTACATTGCCAATGTGAATCAAAACGATGTAGTATTTGGTATTTCTTTTTCCGGAGAAACCATGGAAACAGCGAAAATGATGGAACTAGCCAAGCAAAAGGGAGCTGTCACCATCAGTTTGACCAGGTATGGAAGCTCACCGGTTGCAGAGCACGCGGACATCAATTTGTACATTTCAGCATCAAGGGAGGTCCCGGCCCCGTTTCGCAGCGGTGCGACTTCTTCACGCTTGGCCCAGCTTCATATGATCGATATCTTGTTCGTCAGTGTGGTAACGGATCAATATGACAAAGCGGCGGATTACTTTCAGGAGATCAGTACAGCGATGAATTTTTTGAAACAGTATTAGCTACTCTTCCTCTTCTGTAAGAAAAAAAGCCCTTCATGTGAAGGGCTTTTTTGAATTGCGTGGATTATCGGTAATATGGAACATGGTTTCAATCTTATAAACTAATTTATTCATGCGGAGTATAATATCTGTTATGCTTACACTAGACATTGAAACGCTTACTTCGATGTGGGAGGAGGCTTCGCGAAATGTTGAAAATGGTACCTGTGGAATCGGTTGGCTATTTGCATTGCTAATTTTCATTCTCTTTCTTCACATTACACACATCCTTCTATTTGAAGCAGCTGAACAAGTGATTTTAAAAACCACAAGATAACCCACGATAAACAACGCTGTATTGTTGATTTTTTGTTGTTTTTAGATATAATTTAGTTGGGATTATTAATAAAATACAAACTAAAGGTTGGGTAAAATGTTTGATTATACAGAAGATATGAAAGAAAAGTTGTCCTTTTTTAATGAAAGGCAACAAAAAATCACTGAAATGGTAGATAAAAGCGGCTCATTAAGAGTTGCCGATTTGAGTAAACAATTTAATGTCAGTGAGGAAACAATTAGACGTGACTTTGAAAAGTTAGAAGCACAGGGATTGTTAAACCGGATTCATGGGGGAGCAGTTAGAATAGAACAAAAGTCGGAAATACCGATTCCAAAGCGAAGAGCTAAAAATATTGAGGAAAAAGAAATGATAGCGGCTAAGGCGGCTTCTTATGTAGAAGATGGGGATATTATAGCCATGGACGCTAGTACAACGACATTAATTATGACCAAGTATATTAAAGGAAAAAGTCTGACGGTAATAACTAATTCGATCGGCGTTTCTTTGGAATTTGCACAAGAAAGTGATATAAGAGTAATTCTTATTGGTGGTTATCTTGCGGAAAGTTCCATGTCGTTGGTAGGTAATTTTGCTGAAAGAGTAATTCAGGATTATCATGTTGATAAATTCTTTTTTTCGTGTTTAGGAGTGGATTTCAAAAGAGGCGTCAGTGAGATCCATGAAGACCAGGCTCTTGTGAAAAAGCAGCTGATATCCATCTCAGAGAAGCTATTTTTATTAGCTGATTATAGTAAATTCGGAGAAAAATCCCTGTTTCGTTTATGTGATATAACAGAGGCTGATTACTTAATTACAGATAATAAAGTACCGATAAATACCATAAGAGAATTAAATAATCTGGGAGTAACCGGAATAGTTGGAGAGAAAAGCGATTAGCTTTTCTCTTTTTTTTATCTAATTTTGGTTTAACAACATTTCAACCTCCGATAATGTTGAAAATCAAAAATAATCATTAAATAATCCACAAAAAATGTTGAAAAACAAAACCTCGCTTGTTATAATTGATGCAATCAACTAAATAAAAAACAGTTAAAAAATTTTCCGGGTTAATGAATGCGATTACAATTATTTAAAAATTCAATCAACGACATGTTCATGATCGTTCAGGAGGGAATAAAATGGCAGCTATAGGTCCTTCATTAATGTGTGCGGATATGGGCACACTCCAAGATACAGTTAAAAGACTTGATCAAGCGCCTGTAGATTTTTTTCACTTTGATATTATGGATGGATTATTTGTTCCTAACTTCACTATGGGACCAGATATGATAGATAACTTAAGACCTCATACTAATAAGTTATTTGATGCCCATTTAATGATTGAGGAACCTGAAAGATACATAGATTTATTTGCCGATGCTGGTTGCGATATGGTTTCTGTTCATGCAGAGGCTACGATACATTTACAGCGTACGCTTCAAAAAATCAAAAATCGAGGTTTAAAGGCAGGAGTAGCCTTAAACCCTGCTACTCCGCTTAATTGTTTGGAGTATGTCTGGGATACAGTCGATTATATCGTGGTTATGACAGTGAATCCGGGTTTCGCTGGTCAAAAGTTCATTCCAATGACATTAAAAAAAATTTCCATGCTAAACGAGTTGATAAGAGAAAGCGGCAGAAATATTGATATCCAAGTGGATGGAAATATCAGCTATGAAATTATTCCAGAAGTGTTGGAAAGAGGAGCAGAAATGCTAGTATGCGGTACATCCTGCTTATTTATAAAAAATGAGACCCTTGAGCATGCAACAGCGAATTTACAAAGATTTTTGCAAGACTTTGAGGAAAAGAATCTGGCCAATTCCTAACTTAACATAGAAAGAGATGATATCAGATGAGCATAACCGTGGTTGGAAGCATCAACATTGATATAGTTGCTCAAACAGACCGCTATCCTTCTAGAGGGGAAACTATTTTCGGAAAAAAAATAGATTATCTATCTGGGGGAAAAGGGGCAAACCAAGCCACCTCTGTTGCTAAATTGGGAAAACAAGTAAGCATAATTGGTGCTGTAGGCAATGATTTTCATGGGGATAAATTAGTGGATACCTTAAAAGAACGAAAAGTCAACACTGAGTTTATAAAACGATCCCAAGTCCTTGCAACTGGCACAGCAATCATAACGATAGACCAGACAGCTGAAAATACCATGCTCGTATTAAAAAGTGCTAATGACGATTTACTTCCGGAAGATATTGAAAGCGCATTCGCGAAGATGACACATAGTGAAGTGTTGCTAGTACAAATGGAGGTACCACAGGAAACTGTAATTAGGGCGATGGAGCTCGCTAAGAAAAGAGGGATGTATGTAATTTTAGATCCTGCTCCTGCTGAAGGGATTACGGTTAAAGCCTTGGATTATGCTGATGTCATTACGCCGAATAGACAAGAGACCAAGCATATGATTGGAATCGATGTTATTGATATTGAAACTGCCGTTGACGCTGGAAGAACTTTTGAAAAAATGGGTGTCAGAAATTCGATTTTAAAGATGGCAGATAAAGGATGCGTTGTCTACCAAAACGGAGAGTGGGAGCACCTGCCATCCATACCGGTGACCCCGCTAGATACTGTAGGCGCGGGCGATTCGTTTGCTGGTGCACTGGCATGTGCGATTTCTGACGGATATGACCTTATAGAAGCAGCTAAATTCGCCTCCATTGTAGGGGCTTTGAAAGTTACGAAGCTAGGCGCACAATCAGGAATTCCAACACTTGAAGAAGTAGATGCTTTTTGTAAGGAGCGAGGCCTGACCTATTACGGGCTGGAAGAGAAAACGTTCTAAAAGGAGGTAGTCAAGTTGAGTGATTATATTTTACAAATGAAAAACATTAGCAAGACATTCCCCGGAGTAAAAGCACTTGATAATGTTGAACTGGAAGTAAAGAAAGGAGAGGTCCATGCTTTAATTGGGGAAAATGGCGCAGGGAAATCAACCTTAATCAAAATTTTGGCAGGTATTCATAAACCGGATCCAGGGGCGAAATTTTACTTCGAAGGAGAAGAAGCGAAGATTAACAAGCCGATTGATGCAACTTTAAAAGGTGTTTCGATAATTTATCAGGATTTAAGCCTTTTTCCTAACCTTTCAGTAGCAGAAAACATTTATATTGGCCAGGACAGCAATAAAAAACCATGGAAAAAGATAAACTGGAAAAACATCAAAAAAACAGCGGAAAGAGCACTTGAAGAGCTGGAGGTAGATATTGATCCGAATACTACTGTAGAGCGTTTAAGTATTGCACAACAACAGCTTGTGGAAATAGCGAGAGCATTGGCTTTTGAAGCAAAGTTAATTGTCATGGACGAGCCTACTTCTGCCTTATCGTCCAGTGAAGTAGAGAAGCTGTATAAGGTTGTGGATAAGCTAAGCAGCAGAGGGATTTCTATTATCTTTATCAGCCATAAGCTGAAAGAATTATTTAGAGTTTCAGATCGATTTACTGTTTTACGGGATGGCAAGTATGTAGGTTCCTATCAAACAGAAGAGATAGATGAGGCTAAGTTGATCAATCTAATGGTAGGAAGAGATGTTTCTTATGAAAAGAATGAAAAGGAAGTTGAAACAGGGGAAATAATATTCCAAGTTAACAACTTTTCTAAACAAGGAAATTTTAAAGACATCTCCTTTTCCCTGAAAAAAGGAGAAGTTCTGGGGATTACCGGGTTGGTAGGTTCGGGTCGGACTGAATTAGCTCAAGCCATTTTTGGAGTAAACAAACCGGATAGCGGTGAACTGAAGATATACGGAAATGATGTGCAAATCCGTTCATCAGCAGATGCTGTTAAGAAAGGTGTGGCCTACATACCTGAAGCCCGGCAAACTCAAGGATTAGTGTTAGAACAGTCTATAATCAACAATATTTCGCTGCCTATCCTTAATAGAATGAGAAATAAGCTGAAGTTGATAGACAGGAAATCTGAAGTTCAACTGGCTGAACAATACATTAAGTCACTGGATGTCCGTCCTGCGCTTCCTGATTTACCGGCCTCGAAGCTCTCTGGTGGAAACCAACAAAAAGTAGTAATTGGTAAGTGGCTTTCCGCACAACCTAAAATACTAATTATTGATGAGCCGACAAATGGTATAGATATTGGAGCAAAAACGGAAATCCATAAATTACTTAGAAGATTGGCAAACGACGGAATTGGCGTCATCATGATATCCTCCGAACTTCCGGAAATTTTAGCAGTCAGTGACAGAGTTTTAGTGATGAGACATGGAAGGATATCCGGTGAATTAGGTATCAAAGAGGCAACCCAGGAAAAAATCATGAGTTATGCATTGAATTCGGGGAAAAAGGATGAGTCATCTGAAGTGTTAAATGAACCAAATCAGGTAAGCCAGGGGGTATGAAACGATGAAAGAATTGCTGAAACAAAAGGAAATAAGTATCTTAGCAATAATCCTTTTAATAGGAGCCGTTCTATCCTTTGTCAGCCCGGTATTTTTAACGATAGGAAATTTCCTGGACATAATCGAAGGAAATGTAGTTCTCGGGATATTGGCAATAGGAATGACGTTAATCATCATTACCAGTGATATCGACGTATCTGTGGCAGCAGTGACTACTGCGGTTGCGGTCTCAATTGGCTATCTGTTTACTTATCTGCCGGATAGCTGGATTTCTGTTCTACTATTGTTCCTGATAGCACCTGTAATTGGTTTGGTTATGGGATTAGTCAATGGTTTACTCGTATCTATCATCGAGATACCGGCAATCGTTGTGACACTCGGAACCTTGAATATCATTGCAGGAATAGTTTTATATATCACCAATGGCAACTATATTAATAGCACGAGCTTCCCGAAGTCTTTTATGGTATTTGCCAACTATGAATTGTTAGCAATACCAATCTTAATTTATTTACTTGCAATAGTAGCGATTGGAACCTGGTACATTTTGAAGCACACATTAATTGGCAGGTCTGTGTTAGCTATAGGTGGAAATACACAATCGTCCGTTAGAGTTGGAATTGATTACAAAAAAGTAAAGCTATTTGTTTTCGCGTATATGGGCGTCTTGGCCGGCATCGCAGCAATTGCACAAACAGCTTATACAAAAGCTGTAGATCCTAACGGCATGCTGGGACTGGAGCTGACTGTAATTGCTGCAGTAGTATTAGGCGGAGCGAATATTCATGGCGGTAGAGGTTCGGTTCATGGGACTCTGTTGGGTGTATTGTTACTGGCTATAATGCAAAATGGCATGATATTGGCAAGAATTGATACCTATTGGCAAAACGTAGTTACTGGCGCAATTATCGTTATAGCTGTTTCTTATGATCACATAAGCTACAAGAGATCTCAGGATAAACTAGCAAAAATAGAAGTCGAGGCATAGGAGGTCCAAGGATGAAACTTTCAAAAGAAAGTATTTTAGGATTAATCGCTCTTGGAACATTTTTTATACTAGCACTTATAGCCCCTGGATTTTTATCTTCAAACAATATAACAAGTATGATGTTTCAACTGCCAGAATTCGGGCTGATTGCTCTGGCGATGATGGTAGTAATCGTTACCGGCGGAATCGATCTTTCTATAACTTATATAGCTGCACTATCTGGTGTGGGGGCAGCATTGATGCTGACAAATGGGTATGGAATACTACCTGCCATCATTGTAGCAATACTTTTTGCACTAGCTTGTGGCGCATTCAACGGTTTTGTTATATCAAAAATTGGGGTTTCTCCCATCTTGGTTACGCTAGGAACAATGGTCTTATTCGAAGGGATTATTTTGGCCATAACAAAAGGAAATTCTATTTCAGGATTTAGTGATGGATATAGCCTAATAGGCAATGGGTATTACCTGGGGCTTGTCCCGCTTTCGATAGTTATATTTGTCCTATTTGCTATTATTACCGCCGTATTGCTTAGCAAAACAAGCTGGGGAAGAAGTGTGTATATGTATGGAAGCAATGAAACCGCCACATTATTTTCTGGAGTGAAAAACAGCAGAGTGCTCATGAAGGTATACTTATATGCCTCCTTGCTGGCAGCCATATCTGCTATCATCATGACCTCTCGTTATAACTCCGTCAAAGTAGATTTAGGTTCATCTTATCTACTACAATCCGTGGCAGCAGCTGTATTGGGCGGAACAAACATACATGGCGGATATGGAAAGGTTATTGGTACTGTCTATGCAGTCATGATTTTCCAATTCATACGCAACGGGTTAAATCTGTTAGGTTTCCATTCTTCCCTTGTTGACGTCGTAATAGGTGCCATTTTAATTCTAGTCCTTGCGATGAATTTCTTCTCAGATAAATTTAAAAAAGTAGCAGAAACAAGAAAAGCAGAAAAGGCTGCCTAAACCGAATGGATATATGGCATTAATTGTAAGCGATTACGCTATTTAGATATTATCCTGGATTATTCTAGGTAATATAAATTAAATCATATTAACTAAGGGGGACATGAACAATGAAGAAGTTGTATTTGTTATTAATTGCTGCTCTGTTGTTGGTTGGTATTTTAGCTGGTTGTGTTGCTGAGAACAGTGGCAGCTCAGATAGCGAGGGAGAAGCTGAAGCAGGAGGCTCAGAAGGTGAGTCTGCTGGAGGAGAAGAGGGTCTGGATATAGCGGTGGTGCCTAAATTAGTTGGCATTCCTTACTTCAATGCCTCCGAATCGGGAGCAAATGAAGCTGGTGAAGATTTGGAAGGAGTCAATGTTAATTATACAGGTCCGACACAAGCAGATGCATCTGCACAGGTAAAAGTAATTGAAGATCTTATCTCTAAGAATGTCGATGTCATAGCAGTTGCACCGAATGATCCGGCCTCTGTGGAACCGGTATTGAAGAAAGCGAAAGAGGATGGCATTCATGTAATGGACTGGGACACTCCGGCGGATAAAGAATTGGTAGATATTTCCGTAAAACAAGTTGATGATGAAGAGTTCGGACGCCATATGGCACAAAAACTAGTAGAAGCAATGGGAACTGAAGAAGGCGAGATAGCCATTTTGACAGGAGGACTGTCTGCAGCCAACTTAAATTTGTGGATTGAAGCAGCCCAAAAAGAATTCGATGAAAATTATCCTGGAATAGAAATAGTATCTGAAAAAATTCCTACAGATGAAAAGCAACAGGTTGCTTACCAAAAAACCTTGGACCTGCTGAAATCTTATCCTGACCTTAAAGGCGTGTTGGCTGTTTCTACACCAGCTCCTCTAGGTGCAGCACAAGCAGTGCAGGAAGAAGGTTTGCAAGATGAAGTATCCGTAGTAGGTTCTGCACTTCCTACCGATTCTGCTCCATTTCTCGAAGATGGATCACTTGATACCGCTGTTCTCTGGGATCCAGGTAAATTGGGCTATCTAACCGTTGCATTAGGAAAAATGCTGGCAGAAGGAGAAATGCCAGAAGATGGACAGGAAATTGAAGGTGTTGGAGAAATTACGGTGAAAGAAGATGGAAAAACGGTGATTATGGGACCTCCGGCTGACTTCACAAAAGAAAATGCAGCTGACTTTGATTTTTAATTAGAACATCTAATAGAAAAGGGCCGGCTACTAGTAATTTTAATACTTTTGGCCGTGCTCTTTTTCTCTTTCTTTTCTGGACGCTTAATCGTGAAGGAGGAATTAATTTGAAAAAACAAAACTACGAACTTAAAACGGAAAGAATAAATAAAGCTTTTCAAAGATTGAAGGAAGAGCGACCTGAAAAAATGGAAACCAGGCTGAATTTATCATGGAGTAACTGGGGGTTCGGTCTGGAGTCCCTTGAAGAGTCAGTAAAAAGACTAAAAAACGCAGGTATTGATTACATTGAATTACACGGTAACCATTATGGTGCTGATCTTGGTTACAAAACAGATGAGACGCTTGATATTCTACGTCACTATGACATGAAAGTGTCAGGTGTTTGTGGCATGTTTTCTGCTGAAAATGATCTTTCTAGCAATGCCCCGGGGAAAAGACAAGCAGCCATTGAATATATTAAGAGAGAACTAGATTTTGCACATGCGGTAAATGGTGATTACTTGTTGGTTGTGCCTGGAGCTGTCGGACGTCCTAATGCTTATGATGATACGGAGTTTGAAAGAAGTGTTGAAACACTTGGTGGCTTAGGGAATTTGTTTATCGAAAAGGGAATCAAAGCAGCTATAGAACCGGTAAGAGCAGCGGAGGTTAGTTTTGTACATACTATTGGAGAGGTGAAATCATACATTGAGGCAATTAATCATAAAGGCATTGGTCATATAAACGGTGATATATATCATATGCAGTCAGAGGAAGCACATATAGGGGAAGCAATTTTAGAAGCCGGGGATCAATTAGTGAACTTACATTTGGCCGATAGCAACCGAGGAGCTCTTGGGGAGGGATTTATGGATATTGATACGATTATTAAGTCACTTTATCTGATCGGATTTAATCAGCCGGGAAAGTACGTAACACCTGAACCGCTTGGACCAGGGGGAGATCCTTATCCGGCGATGAATGCAAAACCAGATAAACAAAAACTGGACTTTTTAGTAAACCAAACATCAAGTTACTTTAGAGAGCGTGAGGAGGAATTATTGAGCATTAATAGAGGATAGTCTCCTCTGTCATGATTTAAGTAGGAAAGGTGTTGTTTCATTTGCTGGAAAAATTAAAAGAAAAGGTTTTGCAGGCAAATATAGCATTAGAAGACTTTAATTTGGTTACTTTCACTTGGGGGAATGCCAGTGGAATCGATAGAGACAGTGGGTTGGTTGTTATTAAACCAAGTGGGGTCCCCTATAAAACTCTTACCAAAGAAAAGCTTGTAGTGCTAAATATGGAGGGGCATGTGGTGGAGGGTAACTTAAGACCGTCATCAGATTTGCCCACCCATATCGAACTTTATAAATCGTTTCCTGAAATTGGGGGGATTGTCCATACTCATTCTCCTTGGGCTACTATTTGGGCACAAGCTGGGAAATTCATCCCGCCGTTAGGAACAACACATGCTGATTATTTTTATGGTTCTATTCCTTGTACAAGAGCATTGACAGCAACAGAAATAAACAGAAACTATGAGCAGGAAACCGGAAAACTGATTGTTGAGACTTTTAAAGATATAGATTACCGTCGAGTTCCAAGCGTTTTAGTTAACAGCCATGCCCCTTTCAATTGGGGAGTAGATCCCCAAGAGGCTGTCCACAATGCAGTAGTTCTAGAAGAGGTATCAAAAATGGCCTTCCGTTCTCTTCAAATAAACAATGGGCTAGGACCTATGGATCAAGTTCTATTAGATAAACATTATTTAAGAAAACACGGAGTAAATGCATATTATGGCCAGTAGAGGATAAGGAGGCGCAATGATGACGGAAAAGTATGCTATTGGGGTCGATTATGGAACTGAATCAGGACGTGCAGTACTCGTCGCATTATCGGACGGGAGAGAACTAGAAGAACATGTAACGCCTTATCCACATGGTGTTATTGATAACAAATTGCCTGTTTCAGGAATCAAACTAGACCATGAATGGGCACTACAACATCCAGGTGATTATATAGAAGTTTTAAAAAAATCTGTTCCGGCAGTCCTCAAAAGATCCGGAGTGGCCCCCCAGGATGTTATCGGTTTGGGAATAGATTTCACGGCATGTACAATGCTTCCAATAGATGCAGATGGGGATCCGCTTTCCTTCCACCCAGAATTGCAGGATAACCCTCATAGCTGGGTGAAATTATGGAAGCATCATGCTGCACAAAAGGAGGCTAATCAACTAAATGAGATAGCATCAGCAAGGGGAGAGGCATTTCTATCTAGATACGGTGGCAAGATATCATCTGAATGGATGATTGCAAAAGCTTGGCAAATCCTGAATGAAGCTCCGGACATTTATGACAAGGCAGATAAATTTGTAGAAGCAGCGGATTGGGTAGTTTCGAAGATGACGAATACCTTTGTCCGAAACAGTTGTACAGCTGGCTATAAAGCAATGTGGCACAAACAAGAGGGCTACCCGGATAAAGAATTCTTTCGTGCTCTTGACCCTAGATTAGCGGACTTGACGGACACCAAATTAAAAGGGAAAGTTGAACCACTTGGTTCGAAGGCTGGAGTTTTGTCAGAGGAGATGGCTGCTCTTACTGGCTTGTGTACTGGAACTTCAATAGCTGTAGGGAATGTCGATGCTCATGCATCCGTGCCAGCAATAGGAGTAGTGTCACCAGGGAAGATGGTAATGGCAATGGGCACCTCCATTTGCCATATGCTCTTGGGGACAGAGGAAAAAGATATTGAAGGTATGTGCGGAGTAGTAGAAGATGGAATCATTCCTGGTTATTACGGCTACGAGGCAGGGCAGTCAGCTGTCGGAGATATCTTTGCCTGGTACGTAAAAGAAGGCGTTCCTGCTTATGTTCAGGAGACAGCAGAGAAAGAAGGAATGAACGTTCATCAATGGTTAGAAAAAGAAGCTAGTAAATATAAACCAGGTGAGACAGGGTTGCTTGCTCTCGACTGGTGGAATGGAAATAGGTCAGTACTAGTAGACACACAATTAAGCGGTTTACTGATAGGAGCAACCCTTCAAACTAAACCGGAAGAAATTTACAGAGCGCTTTTAGAATCAACAGCATTTGGAACAAGAAAAATTATCGAAGCTTTCCATAATAACGACATTTCCGTTGATGAACTATACGCATGTGGTGGATTACCGCAAAAGAACAAGTTATTAATGCAAATTTATGCAGATGTAACTAACCGAACCATTACATTAGCTGATTCTAAGCATACTCCTGCAGTTGGAGCAGCTATGTTTGGAGCAGTAGCAGCTGGAAAACAGAATGCCGGTTTTTCCAACATTGTGGAAGCTGCAAACAAAATGGCTAGAGTAAAAGAAGAAAAAATATTTCCTATTCCAAAAAATGTAGAGGTCTACGAAAGACTTTTCAAAGAATATGAAAAGCTGCACGATTACTTTGGCAGGGGACAAAATAATATAATGAAAGAATTGAAGAGTCTGAGAGAAAATATTCAAATTTAAATAATTCGAGGAAGTGGAATAATCTCATCCAAAAGAAGGTTTTATTCCCCTATATCAAGTAGTTAAGCGTTTTCGACAGGAGGTGTAATAATGAGCAAATGCAGTATAGCCGTTGATATTGGTGCATCAAGTGGAAGGCTTATTGCTGGATGCCTGCAGGATAATAACCTTAAGTTGGAGGAAATACACCGGTTTGAGAACAACTTGATTATAAAAGACGGTCATTATTGTTGGGATGTTCATGCTTTATACAACGAAATTAAAACGGGAATCCGCTTATGCAGGGATAGGGGTTTACATCCTGAAAGTATCGGAATTGATACATGGGCAGTTGATTTTGTCTTATTAGATGAAAAAAATCGATTACTTACAGATGCTATCGCTTACCGCGATGCTAGAACGGACGGAATGATGGAGGAAGTTTTTAACTTCATTAGCAAAGAGCGTCTGTATTTGGAAACTGGAATACAGTTTCAAAAATTCAACACAATTTATCAATTATACTCTCTAAAAAAGAGCAATCCGGAAGTTCTGGAGCAAGCGACATCTTTTATGATGCTTCCTGATTACTTCAACTACTTATTGACCGGAAAGAAAGTAAATGAATATACGAATGCTACCTCTACTCAGTTAGTAAATGCCTTTACGAAAAAGTGGGACGAAGATTTATTGGATTTGCTTGGTATAAATAAAGAAATGTTCTTAGAAATAAAACCACCAGGATCAATACTGGGAGATATGGAAACAGAGCTATCAAAAGAGCTTGGTATAGAAATGAAGGTGATCCTCCCTGCCACCCATGATACCGGTTCAGCTGTGGTTGCCGTTCCGGAGGTAGATGATACGGTATATATAAGTTCTGGGACTTGGTCACTGATTGGTGTCGAGAACCCGTTTCCTATCTGTATTACAAAAGCATTGGACTATAACTTTACTAACGAAGGTGGTTTCAGTTATCAGTACCGTTTTTTGAAAAATGTAATGGGATTATGGATGATTCAGGAAGTAAAGAGGAATTACAACGATCAATATAGTTTTTCGGAGTTAGTGGAGTTAGCAGACAAAGCCTCCGAATTCGGAGCAAAGATAAACGTGGATAATGATCGTTTTCTGAAGCCGGAAAACATGATAGAAGAAATTCAAAAGGTGTGTCAGGAGACAAATCAGGAGGTGCCTGGGACACCAGGTGAGGTAGCGAAATGTGTCTTTGATAGTTTAGGGGTTAGCTACCAAAAAGCTCTTGATCAAATTGAAGAAATATATGAGAAAGAATTTAAAAAAATTAATATTATCGGCGGCGGCTGCCAGAATGAAATGTTAAATCAGCTGATTGCTGATAAAACAGGAAAAGAAGTTATAGCAGGGCCGGTAGAGGCAACGGCGATTGGTAACCTTGTTTCTCAGCTAATCTCACTAGGAAAAATAAAGGATATCAAGGAGGCAAGAAACATTATTGGCCAATCCTTTAAACTCAAAAGATATACAGCAGCCGGGCGAGAGGAGGAAAATGTAACATGAATATAAAAGAGCAATACGAAATGGCGAAAGAGGCATATGAGAGGTGGGGAGTAGATGTCGAGGGAGTATTAGATAAATTACAAAAAATCCCTATTTCGATTCATTGTTGGCAAGGGGATGACGTCAGTGGGTTTGAAGTAAATAAGCAGGAACTCTCCGGAGGAATAGATGTAACAGGAAATTATCCCGGTAAAGCTAAAACACCGGAGCAATTAAGGGGAGATTTAGAAAAGGCTCTTTCACTTATACCAGGGAAACACCGAGTAAACCTGCATATGATTTATGCGGAAACTAATGGAGAAGTTGTGGAACGGGATCAGCTGGAACCGAAGCATTTTGAAAACTGGGTGAACTGGGCGAAGGAGAATGGATTAGGGTTAGATTTCAACCCGACACTATTTTCTCATCCAAAAGCGGCGGATGGCTTGACACTGGCACATCCGGATAAAGAGATACGCGATTACTGGATCAGACATTGCATCGCCAGTCGCAAGATTGCGGAGTATTTCGGTAAAGAACTTGGTACACCTGCTTTAACAAATATTTGGATACCGGATGGTTTCAAGGATATCCCTAGTGACCGTTTAACTCCGAGACAGCGTTTGAAAGAGTCGCTCGATGAGATATTTGCTGTTGAAATTGACGAAAAATATAATGTTGATGCGGTGGAAAGCAAGCTGTTCGGCATCGGTTCTGAAGCATATGTTGTCGGTTCCCATGAATTTTACTTAGGATACGCTTTAAAGAATAATAAACTATGCTTGCTGGACACAGGACATTACCATCCAACAGAAGTGGTCTCCAATAAAATCTCGGCGATGCTTTTGTATAGTGATCAACTGGCACTGCACGTATCGAGGCCAGTCCGCTGGGATAGCGATCATGTTGTCATATTTGATGATGAGTTGAAAGAAATTGGTTTAGAAATTGTCCGAAACGGTGCCCTTGATAAAGTAAGAATAGGATTAGACTTCTTTGATGCAAGTATTAACCGGGTTGCTGCATGGACCATTGGAACACGTAACATGATTAAAGCTTTGTTATATGCACTGCTTCAACCGAACGAGCACTTAAAACAGTTACAGGAAGAAGGTAACTTTACGGCCCGCTTGGCTTTAATGGAAGAATTTAAGACCTACCCATTCGGTGCAATTTGGGATTATTATTGCGAAAAAATGGGAGTGCCTGCAAAAGAAACATGGCTGGAAGATATCAAACATTATGAAAACGAGGTTTTGCTGAAGAGATAATATACATGCGGATCAGCGGAGGACGAAGCTGGTCCGTTTTTTGTTGGCGACTTTTAGGAGGGATGGCGAGACTATTGCAGCATTCATTTTATTTTTAATTTCTATGAAAAGAAGCTAATTTAATCAAAAACAAATGTTTATTTATGTTGTTTTGCTTCTATAAAAAAACATATGTTAAACCATTGGGATTTCCGATCTTAAGTTGCACGTTGCACACGGATACACTGTTACGTTGGTGCATATTCATCAATTTAAATAAAAATAAACAAAAATAAAAAATACTATTCAAAAATAAACAAAAGAATGATAAGATTAAAGCAGAAAAAGAAACAAACAGGACAGAGGAGGAAACAACTTTGGTACAAAATCGATGGGATGCAAGTAAAGCAAACAGTGAAAGCGGTTTAGAAGAGTTGGTATATCGCTCTAATTTATTGGGGTCAGACCGGTCTGTTGCCAATTGGGGTGGCGGAAATACTTCAACAAAATCCATTGAAACCGACTTCCGGGGAAACGAAGTCGAAGTCATGTGGGTGAAAGGCAGTGGTTCAGATTTAGCTACAATGGGCGCGAAAAACTTCACAGGATTGAAAATGAACGACATCCGCCCCTTAATGGAAAAAGACGATATGACAGATGAGGAGATGGTCAGCTACTTAGCTCACTGTATGATTGATGCCAAACACCCTCGTTCCTCAATTGAAACATTACTACATGCATTTTTACCATTTAAACATGTAGATCATACACATCCCGATGCAATAATAAGCATTGCCTGTGCAGACAATGGAAAAGCAATCGCAAAAGAAATATACGGTAACCGATTCGTATGGGTGCCATACATTCGTCCCGGCTTCAAATTGTCGAAAATGATTGCAGAAGGAGTCCAAAATAATCCTAATGCTGAATTGGTAATCATGGAAAAACACGGGTTGGTGACATGGGGAGAAACCTCTAAAGAAAGCTATGATAAAACAATCTCAGTCATTCAGGAAGCGGAAGACTACATCGAAGCAAAAGCGAAGGAACAAACACTGTTCGGCGGGCAGAAATATGAATCTTTGACAGCGGATGAGAGAAAAGAAATCATTGCGAAAGTGCTTCCTGTTGTCCGTGGCCAAGTCAGCGGAAACAAAAAGATGCTGGTTACATATGACGACAGTGAGGATGTTTTGAACTTTGTAAACAGCGAAAATGCAAAAGACTTATCACAAGTCGGTGCGGCATGTCCGGATCACCTGGTGCATACGAAACGAACGCCTTTATTCGTTGAATGGGATCCTAGCAGCAAAGATGCAGACGCTCTGATAGAAAGCGTGAAAGCTGGTATTGCTTCCTTTCAAGAAGAATATGAAGCATACTTTGAAAAAAATAAATCGGAAGGGGACCAAATGGTGGAAACAGCCCCTCGGGTAGTATTGATTCCAGGAATTGGAATGATCAATACAGGAAAGAACTGGATTGCGGCGAATGTCAGTGAGTCCCTTTACCACCGTGCGATTTCTGTGATGAGAGGATCTACCATTCTTGGAAACTTCGTCTCCCTTAATGAAGAAGAGTCATTTGCGATTGAATACTGGCCGCTCGAACTGTACAAACTCAGCCTTGCACCGCCAGAAGCGGAATTTTCCCGCCAGATAGCATTCGTAACTGGCGGAGCCGGCGGAATCGGAAGTGCAACTTGTTATCGACTTGTCTCTGAAGGTGCCCACGTCGTGGTAGCTGATATCAATCTGGAGGGGGCAGAGGAGCTTGCCGGTCAAATCAACGATCGATTCGGTGAAAACCGCGCCATAGCCGTGAAAATGGACGTTACAAAGGAAGCAGAAGTATCGGCTGCAATTCAAGATTCCGTTTTAACTTATGGTGGGTTGGACATTATTGTCAATAATGCTGGATTGGCTAGTTCAAGCCCTTTTGAAGAAACAACGATGGATAAGTGGAACTTGAATATGAATGTATTGGTGACCGGCTACTTTCTGGTTGCCAGAGAAGCGTTCAAGTTGATGAAAGATCAGGCAATCGGTGGAAGCATGGTTTTCGTTGGCTCAAAAAATTCCATCTATGCAGGCAAAAATGCTGCAGCCTACAGTACGGCTAAAGCAGCGGAAACCCATCTTGCCCGCACAGTGGCGGCTGATGGAGGCCAATACGGTATCCGTGTTAACTCCGTCCTTCCTGACGCCGTTATCCGTGGTTCAAAAATATGGGATTCTGAGTGGAAAGAAGAAAGGGCTTCCTCCTATGGAATTGGGACAGACGACTTAGAAGAACACTATCGAAAACGGACCATTTTGAACGTGAACATCCTGCCGCATGATATTGCAGAGTCGATCGCGTTCCTTGCTTCTTCCAAGTCAGCTAAGACTACTGGATGTATGGTGACAGTAGATGGCGGAGTAGCAGCAGCATTTACAAGATAAAGGTGATCACTGCGGGGTAACAGCGTTTATTCCGGTGTAACCGTCCCTGTCTATCCTGCTTAAAAAAGAAAAATGAGATATTAAACTGAAAATCTGGCAGAGGGCAAGGTCTTTATTAATCGGAGATCCCCTCTATGTCTGTGTTGCGGAACCGTATTTTCCTGTTTAAAATGAGGAGTAAATTAAACCGTCATATAGAGAGGGCATGAAAGTAGGGGTAGGAAGTGTTAGTTGCAGAGAGGCAACAAAAGATAGTAGAGGTCGTAAATGAACGTAAAAGTATCCGTGTTTCCGAGCTCAGCCGTATATTTTCGGTTACAGAAGAGACAATCCGCAGAGATCTGGAAAAATTGGAGACAGAGCAGAAGTTGGCAAGAAGCCATGGTGGAGCTGTTAGCATAATCCCGGATGAATCGGCAGAACTTTCATTTTCCGAAAGAGAAATAACCAACGTTAAAGAAAAGAAGGAAATTGCTAATGAGGCCGCTAAATATGTCATCGAAGGGGATAAAATCATGCTGGATGCCAGTACAACTGCATGGTATCTGGCAAAAGCCCTACCTGACATTCCGGTTACAGTCCTTACGAATTCGATTAAAGTAGCGATGGAACTGAGCAGCAGGAAAGAAGTAACTGTGATTTCAACCGGAGGAACATTGCTGTCTAAATCACTTTCTTACGTCGGGCCTTTGGCGGAATCTTCTTTGGATACTTACCATGTAAATAAAGCATTTATTTCTTGTAAAGGATTCCACCTCGATAAAGGAATCAGTGAGTCAGACGAACAACAGGCAAGGATCAAGAAAAAAATGATGGATAATGCTGACTCCGTTTTTATAATGATTGACCATAGTAAATTTGGTGTGCGGGCTTTTTCACGGCTTAGTGGTATAGAAGCTATTGACCATGTCATAACAGATGGAAAAGTGGATACGGCAATCTTGCAGCAATTGTCTGACAGATCATTAAATTTGATTAAAGTATAATAAGTGCTCGGAAAATAGCAATGGTTTTTTATGGATAACAAAAAGTAAGGGTCTGTTCTCTTAGGGAAATGACTACCAGCCAGCAATGGAGTTTAAGGAAGAGATATTGAGAAGCTTTTTGAATGCGTCACCATTCATGGCAGGAGGAGAGAAAATGAAAGTTTCTATATTTATTACTTGTCTTGGGGATGTATTTTATGTGAATGCCGGTAAAGCGACGGTGGAGTTACTCGAGCGGTACGGATGTGAAGTGGACTTTCCAGAAACGCAGACTTGTTGCGGTCAACCTGCTTATAATAGTGGTTACCATGAAAAGACAAAAGCAGCTGCTAAAAATATGATTACCGCTTTTGAGCATTCAGAGTATGTAGTTTGTCCATCCGGTTCATGTGCATATATGTTCCATGAATATGAGGAGTTATTGCAGGATGAACCAGACTGGAAAGTAAAGGCGACGGCATTAAAGCGAAAAACGTATGAACTCACCCAATTCTTAACGGAGGTTCTTCAAATAGAAAACACCGGAGCAGAATTTCATGCTAAGGCCACCTATCATACATCCTGTCATATGACTCGTTTACTTGGTGTGAAAGAGGCTCCATTAAAACTATTGAGCAATGTCAGCGGTCTGGAGATGGTTGATTTACCGAATCGCCATGATTGTTGTGGCTTTGGAGGAACCTTTTCCGTTAAGATGCCGGAGATTTCCCAACAAATGGTGGACGAAAAAGCTCTCCATATTGAAGAAACAGATGCTGATGTGTTGATCGGAGCAGATGGGGGTTGCCTCATGAATATAGGAGGCCGGTTGAATCGACAAAATAAACCGATAAAGGTGATGCACATTGCTGAAATTTTGAACAGTCGGGGTGATAACTGATGCCATTGCATGTTGGAGAAAAAGCATTTAAGAGCAGAGTTGAAAAAGGTCTTGGAAATGAATTCATGCGAGGCGCCGTCCGTTCCGCACAGGGCCGACTTCAGGACAGCCGTTCCAATGCAGCTGAAGAATTAGGGGACTGGGAAGAATGGCGCAATCTTGGGCAGGAAATCAGACAACACACAATGGAGAATCTCGATTTCTATTTACAGCAATTAAGTGAGAAGGTAGCAGAAAGAGGTGGACATGTTTATTTCGCTGAAACAGCTGAAGATGCCAATCATTACATCAGTGAAGTAATTGAAAAGAAAAAGGCACGGAAGATAGCCAAGTCAAAGTCAATGGTAACAGAAGAAATAGCCTTGAATGAAATTCTGGAAGAACGGGGTTGTGACGTAATCGAAACAGATTTAGGAGAATATATCCTCCAAATCGACGATCATGATCCCCCCTCTCATATCGTTGCCCCCGCACTACACAAAAATAAAGAACAAATCAGAGATGTATTTAAAGAAAAGTTGGGATATCTCCATACAGATAAACCGGAAGAGTTGACATTATTTGCTCGAGAGCAATTAAGAAAAGAGTTCCTATCCGCCGATGTAGGTATCACTGGGTGTAATTTTGCTGTTGCAGAATCAGGCACCTGCGCCCTGGTCACGAATGAAGGGAATGCACGTATGGTTTCAACCCTCCCTAAAACACAAATCACTGTGATGGGAATGGAAAGAATTGTGCCTACCTGGGAAGAACTGGATGTACTAGTCAGTCTTTTGACAAGAGCTGCAGTTGGGCAGAAGTTAACCAGTTATGTGACTGCATTAACAGGGCCAAAGGAAGAATCAGAAGGAGATGGACCGGAAGAATTTCATTTAGTCGTTGTCGATAATGGACGATCCAAAATATTAGGAACAGAATTCCAAGAGGCTCTGCACTGTATCAGGTGTGCTGCTTGTATCAATGTTTGCCCTGTTTACAGACATATAGGAGGCCATGCTTATGGATCTATCTATCCAGGACCGATTGGTGCAGTATTGACCCCCTTACTAGCGGGTTATGAGGATTACAAAGAATTGCCATATGCTTCTTCTCTCTGTGGTGCTTGTACAGAGGTATGTCCTGTAAAAATACCATTACATGAGTATTTAATTGATCACCGGAGAAATATTGTAGAGAAAGAAAACAAATCAAACTTATCTGAAAAATTGGCAATGCAAGGCTTTGATAAACTAGCAGGTTCAGCCGGCCTTTTTAAAATGGCGACGAAAATGGCTCCCATCCTTGTAACCCCGTTTGTTAGCGATGGAACAATTTCGAAAGGACCAGGCCCTCTAAAGGCTTGGACTGCTGCTCGGGATCTCCCATTACCGCAAAAAGAACGGTTCAGGGACTGGTTCAAGCATAGAAGTGAAGGAGGGCGGCCTGATGCAAAAAGGGGCGATTGAAAATAGAGAAACTTTTTTGGATAATGTTGCCAGTCAGTTGGGGCGGAACCGCAGGAAAGATAATGTTACCCGGCCTAAATGGAAGCATCAGGCTCAATGGAAAGTGCTTGCGGACCTTACAGAAGACGAGCTTGTTGATGTACTGGAGAAGCAATGCCAGGTGATTCATACTGATTTTGTCCGGACTACAGAGGAAGAGCTGGGAGCAAAGGTTTTACAAGTATTACAGGCGTACGGGGTTAAAACAGCGTTGACCTGGGATGACCCTCGTTTTTCCAGTTTCGGCTTAACAAATAAGTATGTAGATTGGAAAAGCAGTAGCGATATTGATGTTTTCAAATGGGATATAGAAAATCCCGTGCAAAGCCGCCATTTGGCAGAGCAAGCTGATGTAGGGATTACGTTCAGTGATATAACCCTGGCGGAGTCCGGTACAGTCGTCCTTTTTAGTAGTGATGGAAAAGGACGGTCTGTAAGTCTTCTCCCCTCTACTTATATAGCGATTATTCCAAAAAGCTCTCTGGTTCCGCGTATGTCCCAAGCAACGAGGGAAATCCACCAACGGATAGAAAGTGGAGAACACATCCCTTCGTGCATCAATTTTATTACCGGACCAAGCAACAGTGCTGACATTGAAATGAATTTAGTAGTCGGAGTACACGGCCCGATCAAGGCAGCTTATATTGTTGTGGAAGACAGGTGACTAGTTAAAGTGAAAAACAGGCCGCTTTTAATAGCGGCCTGTTTTTTGTCTAACGGTATATCATATATTGCTCTCTAACCTCTTTAAACGCCTCCAGATCATCCTGCCACTCGGCTTTCATTTCATCCACGGATTGGCCGTTTTCGATCGCTTCCCGAATCCATCCATTTCCGATCAGGTTGTCAAAGAAAGATATGCCGCTGCTGTTTTCTGCGCGGAAGGCAAAATCATCCGGGTACATATCATGGATGGTTTTTACCAGGTGTAGTCCTGTTTCAACAGGCATAAAGCTGTCTCGATCGGTCACATGGATTTCTACTCCATTGGACAACTCACCACTATGTTTCGAAAAACTTGGTGTAAACGATGCAGCCCGGAAAGTGACTCCTGGAAGTTTCAAATCATTCAAAGCTCCCGCAAGTTCCGTACTGTTGATGAAGGGGGCGCCGATCAGCTGGAACGGTTTTGTCGTGCCTCTGCCTTCTGAGACATTCGTACCTTCAATCAAAGCTGCACCTGGATAAACCAAAGCTGTATCAAGGGTCGGCATGTTCGGAGATGGGAGGACAAACTCCAATGGCGTTTCATCATAGTATGCTTCCCGATCCCAGCCGTTCATTTCTACCACGGTCAAATCTGCACCAATATCATATTCTTCGTTGAAAAATTTCGCGAGCTCTCCGACTGTCATGCCATGGCGCAATGGAATGGGATAATTCCCGACGAAGGAAGCATAATCTGGATCAAGGACAGGGCCTTCTACCTTCTCCCCGCTGATTGGATTCGGCCTGTCTAGTACAATAAATGGAAGATCGTTTTCAGCAGCTGCTTCCATGGCATAGGCCATCGTGTAAATATACGTATAGAAACGTGTTCCGACATCTTGAATATCAAATAAAAGAACATCAATATCTTCCAGCATTTCCGGTGTCGGTTTCCTTGTTTCTCCATACAGGCTGTAGACAGGCAAACCGGTTTGTTCATCGATATAGTATTCGACATAATCACCTGCCTGGGCACTTCCGCGAACGCCGTGTTCCGGACCGTATAATGCTGTCAGCTCGACATCTGGATCATTATGCAACAAATCCACAATACTATTAAGATCCTGGTCGACGCCGGTTGGATTGGTGATGAGGCCAACTTTTTGCCCTTCAATCAACTCTTTTTGCTCATTCAACAGTTGTTCAACGCCGAGCTGGAACTTATGCGGGTTGCCTTTTCCTTTATCTTTTCCATATCCATGACCATTCCCGTTGTTGTCAGCGAATACGACTGTCAATGAAGATAGCAAAAGGACGAGAGCAAACAGCGAGACAAACGTTTTCTTCACATGAATCCACTCCTCAATTCGTTTTTTAGTATGCATATAACTGCTTCCGGTATTTACTTGGAGGTTCCGCTAAGGAAATACTATGAATTTCCTCAAGCTTCGCTTCGAGGGGTCTCATCTAAGCCCTTCCTCCGCTTTCACCTGCCAGTTTTCTTAAACTCAGGAGTTTAAAATTGTGTTTAGTGCCACTGGCAAAGAAGTAAAAGAGTCTTAGTCTTTAATAGTCGCGTTCAATCCAGCCATTACTTTTTATTTCTGGAGTAATGTTTTTTCCTTGTTCCGAAGCTAATTGAATATTGTGCACATACCAGCCTCTTCCATTCACACTTCCGTCTGTCTCATAACGGAAGCGGACATACCTTGTACCTTCTGGCAGCTGGATTTCCTGATGCTGCCAATCGACACTGCTGCCATTGACTGAATCAATCTGCGTCCAGTCTTCGCCGTTCTCTGATGTTTCGATAAAACCAAAATCGTAATTGGTTTCCGTTCGATACCAAGTATCAAAGCTTAACAAAGCTGTTACCTCTTCATTCCATTCAACAGTTAATGAGCGATCGAGCTGATTGCCGTATCCCGCAAACCAGGCATCTTTTTTGCCGGGGATGGCTACTGGTATTGCATCGGCGACATGTTGGGCGAATTGCCGTCTAACCGGATTGGTTGATACAGTTTCTCTGCTGGGATGGACGCGGTTCGTGAGCAGGATGGCAATCGTATCATTATTCTGATTGATTACCATAGAGGTGCCGGTGTACCCGGTGTGGCCGAGCGTCGTGCCTTCCGATAACGCATCCATATACCAGCCTTGTCCAAGTTCCCAGCCTAAGCCGTGGCTGTCTCCTGGGAATTCAGGGATTTGGTTTTCAGTAAGCAATTCCACCGTCTTCGGCTGCAAAATTTGAGCGCCGCCGTACCGTCCATCATTAAGGAACATGTGGGCAAATATAGCTAAGTCCTCGGCAGTGGAGAATACGCCGGCGTGCCCGGCAACACCATCAAGGGACCAGGCGTTTTCATCATGGACGTCTCCCCATACCAGTCCACGGTCGGGAACAGCCTGGTATTCTGTAGCAGCAATTCGATCTTTTAATTCGGCTGGTGGATTGTACATGGTATCGTCCATATTTAACGGTCCAGTTATATTTTCATAGACATATTGATCGAGCCGCTTGCCGGACAACCGTTCGACTAATCCTCCGAGTGTGATCATGTTCAGGTCACTATAGGTGTATTGTTCGCCGGGAAGGGCAGTCAGTTCTGATTGATAGACAAGTTCCATTCTGTCTTCCCGGTTTTCTCCCTCCGTATAAAGGGGGATCCAGGCGGGAAAGCCGGACGTATGGGTCATTAGTTGTTTGATGGTAACGCTTTCCTTTCCGTTAACCGCAAATTCAGGTATATAATCGGAGACAGGATCATCCAGCTCAAAATAGCCCTCTTCATACAATTTCATCGCAGCAGTAGTCGTAAATATTTTGCTGAGTGAGGCTAAATCAAAAATGGTATCTTCTTTCATGGAAATAGGATTTTCCATTTCCGTACGGTTTGCATCCGAATAGCGGGCTGCATAACCGTATGCTTCGTGCTGGACGATATGTCCGCGCCGTGCAACCAATGTAACCGCACCGGGCATTGCCTGTTCAGCGATAAATCCATTGATCGTTTGGTCGATAGAATCAAGCGGTTGTTGGACCATCCCTGCTCCCCGGGCGTTTCCAGGATGAATGACTGGCGGCAATTTTCCGGGTTGATCCCAGGAAAAAACCGGATGGGATTTAGGCTGTGCATGTTTGTTTTGTTTGGTTTCGATAGAAGGCGAATGTTTATCTATGGTGTGGGAATCTGCGGTGACAATAGCGGGAATGAGAAATGATGAACAAATAACGATTGTGCAAACAGGGATGAAGTATTTTTTCATGTGGCCTCCTTATTTATCTTCACTTTTTAGTAACTCTACTAGTTTTGAAAATGTACCTCCTTTCGACTGATCGTTTCCTTCTTTTTCATCATATTAAAAGATTAATATAGTTGTCTATACCGAATAAGTCCTGTTGATAGAAAAGAAACCGATTTTAAAGGTACATTTACACAGGAAAAAAGAATTATTTTTTCGACATTGGTGATGGGAGGGAAATCGTATTAAAAAAGCAGGCCTAATGGAAGGTAGGCCTGCTGAGGCGTTGCTATAGATAAAGAGAAATAATTTAATAATGGGAACTAGGAGGAAGATGGTCGTTTACATTATTCTCTCCATACATCCTGATGATGCCCGGATCTTCGATAAATTGATCCTGTTCCATCTGATCTTCTTCGTCTAACTCCATCATTTCTTCCTCTTGTACTTCAAAATCCTCTTCCAATTCTTTATCGTCATAATCATCGACCAATACATTCAACAATTTTTCAAGCATTCGAATCACCTCATTTATAGGTTGGGAGGTACTTTTCATTGGTATACCCGTAAGTTTAGCAATTTAAAATGAAGTGACTGTAAATGATTCGAAAAGATTAGGTTAATTTTATGATGCATGACGTGAATCATGGTTATTGGTAAACCTTTTCAGATACTTAATAGATTATACAAAAGGGGTCAAGTCAGATTGTACTACGATTATCTAACTTACAAGCAGGGAAAGAAGTGGAATGGTAAACATAGATAAAATAGTAGAGACGATAGTCGTAATAATTGCCTTATCGCTTTCATCAGTATACTTTGAAAAAAGAATGACAGATAGCGTAAAGGTCGGCATGGATGCTTGTAATAGAATGATGTGATCCAAAAGACTGCTTAGTGGCATGAAAGATAATACAACCGCTGTTGAAATGGGGATAATAGCCAGCCGCATGACCAATGGAAACCAAATTGCTCCGTACAACTTAAACCTCCCATTTGATAAAAGCGGTGGGATCAATAATCCTACATAAAGCATGGCAAGCGGGCCGGAGAGAGCGGCAAGCATTTCGGTCAGCTGCCTAAGAAATCCTGGGGGATCAAATCCAACACCCAATAGTAATAAACCAACTATTACGGAAATAATCGGCATGTTTATGAAAGCACGGAAGTTTTCGATCACCCGTCCTTTTTTTGATTGTAAAAAAACGATCCCAAATGAAAAAATAACAACACCGAGCCCTGCATCAAAAATGGCGGCAAGCAGTCCTCCTGTCGGGCCGAAAATTAAAGCGCATAAAGGGATTCCGATAAATCCAGTGTTACCGAAGGAGGCTAGAACGGACAATTTCTTCGCGTCTTGATTATCGAAACGGAAAAGCATGGCGAAGAACCTGCTGAAAAACAATGCACTAATGCAAAGCAAAATCGCTGCAGAAAAAATCAGGAAAACAGCCTCAAACAAATCATTGGAAATATCGGTGTTAAAAACTCCGTCAAGAATTACTGCCGGTACAGCGATATTCAATATGATATACATTACTCCATCTTTAAACGAGTCAGTGATAGGAACTTTGACGGCGGTCATACTGCCTAAAAAAATGATGATTCCCATCACAACAATTGTACTAGTGATGACTTGAAATTCCATTCCCGTAATTCCTTCCTGGTTATCGTGATTAGAATTTCAGTCTATCATCCTTTTAATGTTTGTCCAATTTAACTGACCCTTCCTTGATACGCTTCTATGGAAATACTTTAATTAAATAGAAAATTTATCCGGTGTTTTTGTATAACGGTTGGCATATCCTGAAGCGACAAATGCTTCGGGTTTCACCACTGGTTCCCATCCGGAAGCTTTGATACGGGACATCATTTCCCCAGCCAAAAAACGGGAGAGTGACCGTTTTTCCAATCCTACATCGATATGTCCCTCCATGGTCAGGGAACTGCCATGGTAAAGATGGGGCAGGATGATATCGATCAATTGTTCTTTTTTCTTCTCATCGAATAAATAAGCGATTTGTTCAGTCAACGATGTTTCCATGGAAATCTTCTCGTGCAGATTCATATACTTGCGTGGAAAAATAGTTGGAAGAACACATCCCCAAGCTCCTTTTCCCTTGCGTTGTATGACTATCCCTGTTACGAAAAGCGTGTGCGATCGATACACTTGAGAATCCGTTCCGACCATCAGGCGATAATTGGCTGACGGGTCTTGTTGTATAAAAGTGATGATACGTTTAAAAACTTCTTCAAAATTTAAATTTTTCTCGGTTAGGTTCATAAAGTGATGTCTTGGAGGGAAAGGCGCTCTGCCTTGTTTCATCTTATCCAACTCCTTTTTTGGTTAAGAAACAAATAGTGGATTTTACACAAGGCTTTTTATGTAATCATGACCAGTTTTTCTTATTCTATTCTTTAAAAAATGATTGGTGTCCTGCTCAGGTCTTGCTAATCAAAGTATATGAGCATTGTTGATCAACATGCTTACTAGTCATGTTGCCAATTCCGTCGAAAATATTAGGAAAATTCCAACCATAGATGTATGACAGATTGAGAAATCCATGTCATAATAATGGGGAACAATATATTTTTCAAAACAATGCACGAGTACTCCGATAAGTGGCCTCCCCGGCGATTTTCCGATAACTCGTGCATTGTTTTTGTTTTTTGAAGGCTGCGTTTAAAAGTTGTTGTTTTATCGCAAAAAGTATAAACTGCGACATAGTTTGTTACGCCTTCCTAACTTCTTGCATTTATTGAGTGGGAGTTCGGCGCTGCGGAAATACCCTGCGCTTTCCGCCGGCGGCTGGTGAGCTTCCTCGAGCTGACGCTCTGCCCGCGGAAAGCGAAGTATGCTACCGAAGCGGTGGGTAACACGCTTTTTGAATAGGCAATGGAACTTCCCATTACCTTTAATGCGTTGTTTCTATCAAATGCGCTAATTAACAGCAAAAAAGCATACGAAAAGAGCTTTTGGAAGAATTTTTTGCAAGCTCCTTCTTTTTCTCCTCCTTTTCACCTTTAAAAATGCGATTTTCCATCCGATAAATAAAAAGAGGAAGAAATTCGTCTTTATTCGACATGGCTGATGCCGAGTGATTTTATGGTAACAGTACATAGAAGTGGATTTCACCAGCATAGCTTTTGCGCCAGAAACAGAGACATTCTTTGGTTCAGTGGATAATGGCTGTTTTGGCTATTTTTATAGAGACATCAAAAACAGAGAGTTGTTTATGAAAAACAACAAGAATCGATATGGGGGAGAATAATGGACAAGACTTCATTTGGAGGAATATTTTTAGCGATTATTGCAGTAGGCGTAGGGATGGTGCTAAAAGGAGTTAGTCCTGTAAACTTGCTCAATCCTGCCGCCCTTTTGATCATTTTTCTTGGTACCATGGCTGCCGTTTGTATTGCCTTTCCGTTGGAAACACTGAAAAAGGTGCCAGCACTATTCAAAATTATCTTTACAGAGCAAAAAACCGAGGATGTAAAAGATATTATACCGATGTTCACAGAATGGGCCAACCTGACTAGAAGAGAAGGTATTCTCGCTTTGGAAAACCATTTGGATGAAATTGAGGATCCATTTTTGGCATCAGGTTTGGAATTGGCAGTTGACGGACAGACACCAGAATTTATTCGCGATGTTTTATTGGAAAAAATCGACGCAATCGAAGAGCGCCATCAGGAAGGAGCTTCGATTTTTACCCAGGCGGGAACTTATGCTCCGACATTGGGAGTACTAGGAGCCGTTATCGGTCTGATTGCCGCCCTTGGTAACATGGAAGACACCGAGGCATTGGGACATGCCATTGCTGCAGCATTTGTCGCGACCTTGTTTGGTATTTTTTCCGGTTATGTATTATGGCATCCATTTGCCAACAAACTGAAGGAAAAATCCAAAAAGGAATTACATGCAAAACGTGTCATGATTGAGGGCATTTTATCCTTGACCACTGGCGACTCTTCCCAAGTTATCAAAGGGAAATTAAGCTCCTACCTCTCACCGAAAGAATATGCCGAATTTGAGGAGGGAGAAGAACAGTGAGAAAGAAAAAGAAGCATAAGGAGGACCACATTGATGAAACCTGGCTTGTCCCTTATGCCGACTTGCTGACACTTCTCCTTGCTCTGTTTATTGTATTGTTTGCTATTAGTAAAGTGGACCAGGAAAAGTTCGCAGAGCTCGCCAATGTAATGCGAGGGGAGTTTTCAAGTGGTGAAGGGATCATGGAGAGCGGTACAACGATTTCTCCAGAAGAACAACCTTTAGTCGGTGAAGAGCAGGAGGAAAAGGAAGAAGAACAACAGGAAGAAACAGAGGACGCTGAGAAAAAAAGGGCTGAAATTGAGAAGCTGGCAAAAATCCAGCAAAAAATCAATGGCTATATAACGGAAAACGAATTAACAGATGTGTTGGATACCAAGTTAACCGATGAGGGTTTATTGATTTCTATCCTTAATGATGTTTCTTTCGATTCCGGAAGTGCTGAAGTGAGCGGGGATGGGCAAGAAATTGCGAAAGAAGTCTCCAACTTTTTGTACACCAATCCTCCGCACGAAATTACAGTAAGCGGACATACTGACAATCAGCCCATCCACAGCAGTGAATTTAAATCGAACTGGGAGTTGAGCGTCATGCGTGCGGTCAATTTCATGCGGCTGCTATTGGACAATGAAGATCTGGATGAGCGATTATTCAGTGCGAAAGGTTACGGAGAGTATGAACCAATTGCCCCGAATGACAGTCCAAAGAACCGGGAAAAAAATCGACGAGTGGAAGTATTGATTTTGCCAAACTATGATTGATAATAACTAGTACAAAATCCCTGCCGATATCGGCAGGGATTTATTATGTTAATGATAGGGCGATCAAGGTGTTTCTGCATTTTTTTGGCCTGGCATTTCTTTTTCGGACCCGGAGATGACAACCGTCGCGGAGGCGTCTCCTACCACATTCAAGGTCGTCCGGAACATATCCAAAATCCGATCAACGCCGGCTATCAACGCAATACCTTCCAGCGGCATATCGACGGAGCTTAGTACCATGGTCAGCATAATTAAACCTGCTCCTGGTACCCCTGCCGTTCCGATGGAGGCAAGTACAGTGGTAACCACGACAGTAAGCAATTGAATAAACGACAGATCCAATCCATAAAACTGGGCGATAAAAACAACGGCAACTCCTTGATAGATCGCTGTGCCATCCATATTGATCGTTGCACCCAGGGGCAGCACAAAACTACTAATCTTCTTGGGAACACCCAAATTATCCTGGGTGTTTTTTAATGTAATGGGCAAGGTGCCTGCAGAACTAGCTGTGCTGAATGCAACTAAAGCAGCCGGTGATATACCTTTGAAGAAGGTGATCGGATTTATTTTTCCATAGATCCGAACTGCTGAGGAATAAACGATTCCGGCATGGAGTATGCAGGCAATAACAGCTGCCAGGATTACTTTCAACAATGGAAGCAAAACCGACAACCCATACTCGCCTATCACCGGAGCCACCAGTCCCAAAATGCCAATTGGCGCCACATACATGATGATGGAAGTGATTTTATACATTACCTCAGCAAATCCATCGAAAAATCGATAAACCGGCTGGGCCTTCTCTCCCACGAATGTGATTGCTAGTCCGATAAACAAGGCAAAAAAGATAATTTGCAGGATATTTCCGCTTGCCAGTGCCTCAAAAGGGTTTTCCGGAATGATATTTAAGAAGGTATCGACAACACTTTGCGATTCCTGTACTTCCTTATCAGGAGCACTCTCCGAAAGTGAAACATCCACCCCTTTGCCCGGTGACAACATGAAGGCTATAGCAAGGCCGATGATAATTGCAACCGCGGTAGTAAACAAATAATAGACAACGGTTTTCAATCCGATCCGGCCCAACTGCTTTGGATCACCACTGCTGGCAACCCCGACGACGAGTGTCGATAAGATAAGCGGAGCGATGATGAATTTAATCAGCCGTAAAAACAAATCGCCTAGTGGTGCGATGACTGCGATTGATTCTTTGAAAATGATTCCTAGAATTATAGCGAGAATGAACGCGATGAAAATTTGTGTAATAAGATTGAATTTTATTCGCACGAATACCTTCCTTCCTCTTTTCAAGATAGAAACCCAATTATATATTATAAACACAACCACTTAAAAGCTAAAGCATGGAATGTACCAGACAATCGTTGAAAATAATGGAATAAATGTGAGGAGGAAGAACCTTGGGAATCCATCTCATCGAATCGTTTTTGCAGGGAAAGCGACCTGCCCCTGAACTGTGTGAAGATATGCTCGTCATCAATGAGGACTTTGTAGCTGTAATAGATGGTGCTACCAATGTTTCGGGCAGAAAAATCAATGGAAAGTCACCTGGAAAACTTGCGGCTGAAATCGTCAAACAAACGGTTGAACGAATGGATAAGAAAGTGACGTTGGAAGGAATGATTGAACAAATCAATCAATCTATGCAGAATTTTTATCAAAAGCAAGAGCTGCTGGAGGAGATAAAACGAAAGAAGTGGCTTGCTCCTTCCGCTTGTATGGCTATTTACAGCCATTATCACCGGGAAGTTTGGCAAATCGGAGATTGTCAGGCCATGATCGAAGGCGAGCTTTACAAAAACGAAAAACACTTGGATACCATCACGGCCAATGCCCGTTCTCTATACTTAGAAGCTGAATTGAAAAAAGGGAAGACAGTCGACGACCTGCTTGTCCGCGACACCGGCTGGGAATTCATTCAGCCATTGATTCTACAGCAGTACTATATGCAAAATGACCCGCAAAATCAGTATGGATATGAAGTGATAAATGGTTTCCCGATTGACCTGAATATGGTTCAAGTAACTCCTGTTCCTGCCGATATGACCGAAATCATCCTCGCCTCGGACGGTTATCCCTTTTTAAGGAATAATCTTTCTGATTCTGAAGTTACGCTTGGAAAATTACTTCGTGAAGATCCGTTATGCTTCCGTGCTTATAAAGCCTCAAAGGGGCTGGTGAAAGGTAATGAATCGTTTGATGACAGAGCTTATATAAGGATCCGTGTTTAGCTCATCAGTTAGGATGGATCGGTTTTAAAGAGTGTGAGAACGGGAATGATAACGATAACAAAGCGCGGAAGGGTGAAAGGAATGTCGAAACAGGTTGATGCTTATTTTAAGAATGAGAATGATGCAGAAGCAGTGCACGCCAGGCTTCAAACCTTAAAGGTGAATAATGTATCAGTCGAGGAAATACCAGAAGGGACGGATACAAAAGTTCTTGTGCCGTTCTTTCCTGCCAATACAGGAACAGGAACAAATGGCGGATTTGCTCCGATTGCTCCACTAGTCAACAACAAACAGCGCAATCAGTCAGGAGACGGAAACCCGGAAACCTTGTCGCATATGCTTCATTTTGAAGTAGATGAAGCCGATTATCAGAAAGCGATGGATATTTTAAAAGAGAGTGATTGTTACGGGCGGCAATCACAAGTGGATGGTTCCTAAACAGGGGAAAACCAGAGAGGCTACGGCTTCTCTGGTTTTTTAATGCTTCTAGGTGTATTCTTCTTCCATGAAGTTCGAAAGGGAGGAGAGGAACGCGCAAAACACACTTCATCCGGTTTATGAAGGTCGAAATTGGGAGGGAGAACGCACGAATAGATCTTCATCGAGCCCATGAAGTTCGAAATCGAGAGGGAGAACGTGAGAATAGATCTTCATCGAGCCCATGAAGATTAAAAGGATACAGAAAAACGAGCGAAACGAAATTCATCAAGACTATGAAGTTCGAAATCGGGAGGGAGAACGTGAGAATAGATCTTCATCAAGCCCATGAAGATTAAAAGAGGACAGAGGAACGCGCAAAAAGCACTTCATCCGGACTCTCGTTCAAACCGATATGAATAGAGATAATTATGCTTAGCGATCCGGCATGCTTATCCCTTAAGAAATTAATTTTATCGAGATTACTTAAGACTCTCGTCCTTTATGCTTTGCAGGTCTTCTCGTAAATTGGAAAAAGGTTCATGGTAAAAATTTTTCGATAAGGGTAGACAAAAATTTACAATGTTATAGTATAATAGTTGAAGAAAAAGAAGTCGTTATCATATAACAGATGGGGTGTATTTATTTGGCTGAAAGCAGAAGAGCTAAAAAAACGGGAAAGTCGAAGCGCTGGTGGAAAATATTACTGGCTGTCGTGGCAATATTTGTGATAGGCGTCGGTGTCTATGCTTTTTCTATATATAATAATGCAAAACATACGGTTGAAGAGAAGATGCATCAGCCGGTAGATTCTATCGACACTGCAGTCGGCAAGAAAAAAGTGAAGGATAACGAGCCGTTGAATGTCCTGCTTCTTGGAGTAGATGAACGTTCTGGAGACTCGGGCCGTTCTGATGCTTTGATGGTTTTATCGCTTGATCCGAAAGACGATAGCATGAACCTGGTAAGCATCCCCCGCGACACACGGACGGAAATCGTGGGAAAAGGATATGAAGATAAAATCAATCATGCATATGCATACGGCGGTACAGACATGTCGATCAACACAGTCGAAAATCTTTTGGACATCGAGCTTGATTATTACGTGAAAGTAAATATGGAGGGTTTGTCGGAAATGGTAGATGCAGTCGGCGGCATAACGGTCGACAACAAGACAGACTGGATTGATGAGGGCTATTATAAAAAAGGCTACCATTACGAAAAAGGCGAAATCGAATTGGACGGAGCCAAAACAATGGGCTTTGTCAGAATGCGTCATTTTGACAGCGACTTTGCCAGAACGGGCCGTCAGCGCCAGGTATTCCAGGCAATTGTCGATAAAGGGGCGAGCGTAGCTTCGGTGAACAAAATCGATGATATGATCGATGTTCTTGGAAACAATATGGAAACCAACATGGATTTCAGCGATATGAAAAATTTAATGATGAACTATCGAGATACAAGGAAAAACGTTGTCAGCTATCAAATGGAAGGCGAAGGCGCTTATATCACTAATTCAAGCGGCCAGGACATCTATTATTTGGTCGTTTCCGATGATGAGATTCAAAAGGTGCACGATATGATTAAAAAAGCAAAGTCTTGATAAACTGACAAAACCCAGGCAGCTATGAAAATAAGGCTTCTGGGTTTTGTTTTATTAGATTTGGTCATTAACGTAGAAAAGCCTGAAGTACCAGGCATTTACTTTTCTATTAAAGCATGGTAGGTTAAAAAAAGATTAGCATCCATATTTATACATATTTTGACTTATTATGATGGATGGTTACTAATGGGGTTGGGGGGATTCCATGCAATTTAGCAAAGAAGCAGTTGCGATCATTTCAACTGTTATACTGGTTATGGCCTTGGGAGCAGGTGGGTTTTTTGTCGGTAAAAGTTTCCTGAATGGAAAAACAATTTTTAACCAGTCGTCAGCTGAAATAGCCCAATTGCCTGTTCATACTCATCAGCCTAAACAATTGTATCCTGCCGTATTGCGAAACAGCACAGAGGTTCATCATTATGTGTTAGCGAGCGGCAGCAATGCAGGTGAACAAGAACTGGGAGATTCCTTGGAGGTTAACAGAATTTCGACCGAGGAGGAAGCGTTACCGGCAGACACTGCTGCAGAGCAGAGAAACGAAATATCTTCAGAGTCGGATCCGGTGGTTTCTCAAACGTCCACTGAAAAAAAGACGGTTACGACCAGTGCTACAAGTGGCACCACTTCAAGTGCCTCTACTACTACTTCTGATGGTACTAGTGCTAAGAAGGAAACATCATCTTCGTCTGATAAGAAAAGGGAAGATAAAAGCACGGATGATAAACCGGCCAAGCAGCCGGCTGGTAATAAACAGAATGAAGAAAGTGGCTCATCTGTAGATCCGGAGGACGGTGGAAATGAAGAGGACGATGGAAACAGTGGTGAAGAAAAGGACGAGCATGAAATAAGCGATAAAGAAGAACAAGTGGAAGAAACAGAAGAAGAGCAACTGGTTGAAGAAAATGAGAACCAAGATAATCAGGAAGCTGCAAATTAAAGGCGCAAAGCGTCAAAAAAACAGATAAATAGAAAGAGACTGGGACAAAAGCATCGTGACCAAAATGAAAACCGAACGATCCACCATTCGTTCGGTTTTTTGATGAGCAAAAAGCAAAACGTTTTACCCTATAAAAAGTGCAACTTTCCACTCCGGCAAGGTACTTCGCTTTCCGCGGGCACGGCTTCAGCTAACTTGGCAAAGCATACCGCTTTGCCAAGTGGATCTTCAGCTCGCGCTCATCCCGCTGGAGTCTACGTACCTTGCCTCCGTTGAAGGAGATACTTTCTCTTCTGGTGTATTTTTCGTTTTGCTTATTGCCGTTACGGTAGAAAGCGAAAACGCATGGAAACCAGGAGTACTTCTTTATCATTAATATGCTATAAAGAAAAAAGGAACCCTCAAGACTTTCATCCTCTTCCCTGTTTAGATACCACCTATCAACCAATAGAAGAGAACGGTCCATCTTGTCTTGATCATATGGAAATCAGAGCCCAAAAACATAGCGAAGGCAAGATACGGAGACTCCTACGGGAACAGCACGAGCTGAAAATCCCGCAAGAAAGCGGTAGGTGCTTTCGGAGGAAGTGGAAGCCGTGCCCGTGGAACGCGTAGTATCTTGCCGTAGCGATTCGAAGCACGCAACAAACAGCAGGATAAAACGAGAAGATACAAATAAAAACCGAGCGAATTCAATCAGCATTTAGAATTCGCTCGGTTTTTGCTTTGGTGGCGTCATGCTTTTGTCCCGGCCTCTTTCTATTATATAGAATTGGATTGTTGCTCGTTCTCGATTGGGGTTGGAGATTTTCTTCGGCTTCTTGCTATGCTTATGGCAAAAAATCCCGCAAGAAGGATGACGATCAATCCTGCAAAAAGAAGAGGGGAGGCAAACAACTGAACAGGATATCCTAGGGCAACCCCGATGACCCCAAAATCAGCATCTCCAAATGTGGTACCTTCAAAGCCTAACGATCCAAGAACCGGAAGTAAAATCGCCGGAAGAAAGCTGATGATAAGCCCGTTAGCCATAGAACCAAATATCGCTCCTTTTCGACCTCCGGTTGCATTTCCGAAGACACCCGCTGCAGCCCCTGTGAAAAAATGAGGAACCAAACCCGGGACAATTACTCTCAGACCTAAAACGGGCAGCAGAAACATGCTAATAAGTCCTGCCAGGAAACTGAAGACGAATCCTATCACCACAGCATTGTTTGCAAATGGGAATACTGATGGACAATCCAAGGCTGGGATTGCATTCGGTACAACTTTGTCCGCTATTCCCTTAAACGCTGGAACAATTTCAGAAAGAATCATCCGGACACCAGCCAAGATAATATAAACGCCAGCTGCGAAAGTGATCGATTGCAAAAATGCAAAGACGAGAAAATTAGTTCCATCACTTAACTCTGCTTCTATGAAAGCCGGCCCTGCAAATAGTGCCACTATGAAAAATAAAATAGCCATGGTCAGTGAGACTGAAACCGATGTATCTCTTAAAAAGCCCAATGATTTAGGAACTTTGAGTTCTTCGGTAGATTTGGATTGTTTTCCAACAAGTTTACCGACAGCCCCTGCAGCCAGATAACCGAAGGATCCGAAGTGGCCGACAGCAAAGTCATCAGAACCAGTGATTTTACGAGTGAATGGTTGTAGCATGGCAGGCATAAGCACCATGAGTGATCCTAGAATGATGGAGCCAATCAGGATCAACATCATTCCTTCTATTCCCCCAGTAGACAAAATCACAGCAATCAAACAGGCCATGAACATGGTATGGTGTCCTGTCAGAAATATATATTTAAAAGGAGTAAAGCGGGCTAGGACAATATTGACTAACATGCCGAATAACATGATCATTGCTGTCTCCGTACCAAAGGCATCTTGAGCCAGGGCAACAATTGCTTCGTTATTGGGAATGACACCTGATAATTCAAAGGCAGAATCAAACATACTGCTGAAGTGTCCCAGTGATCCGGTGATTGCTCCGGCTCCGACGCCTAAAATGACGAATCCCATAATGGTTTTTAGGGTGCCGGAGATGACATCGGCGATTTGCTTCCTCTGCAATAGCAGGCCAAAAAAGGCAAACAAGCCGACCAGGATGGAAGGGGTGCCGAGTATATCATTCATTAATAAATCAACCATGATTACGCCTCCTTTATATTTGTTTCGATGGCGGTGCGCAATTCCTTTTTATCCATTAAGTTATTTAGTTTGATAACATTTCTTGTACCGTCGTCCAAGCTATTTACAATGTCTTCCGATCCAAGGTAATAATCAGCAGGTTCTGTTTTACCTAGTGGTTAAATCGGTGTGAGAAACCTCAGCCTCCATACCGAGTTCGGATAAAATTTGTTTAACATTCATCTCTACGATAAAACTGCTTCCTAAACCATTTCCACAAACCACCAAAATTTTCTTCATCTTTTCTCTCTCCTTTACTCTTGGGAATAATAATCGACAAGTTCAAGTATTTCTTGTTTGTTGCTTGTTTCGATTAATCGATTGATATTTTCTTCTTCACCAAGCAGGTTTGTCAGTTGTGACAGGGCCTTCAGATGGGTTTCATTGTCTATTGCAGCCAATACAAATATCAGATTTGCCTGATGTTTTTCCTGGTCTGAAAATGAAATACTTTCCGAACTTTTCAGCAGACTGATACCAACTTTATTCACTCCGTTTTCAGGCCGGGAATGTGGAATTGCAATCCTCGGAGCGATTACAACATAAGGGCCGAGTGTCTTTATATCGTCGATCATCGAGTCGATGTATGCTTGTTCAATAAAATTCCTGTCAAGAAGCGGACGGGAAGCTAGTTTAATGGCTTTCTCCCAACCTTCTACTTCATCAACCAACTGGATCATTTCTTCTGTCAATAATTCATTTAACATGGGTTTGTCGCGCTCCTTTAATGTATCGGTTGTTTCAGCTTGAAGATGGCAGGATAGCTCACGAACCAATTCCTTTTTATCCAAAATCTGAGCATGATGTTGAACGATATCGATAATGCTTTCTACCGAGATTTTACTTTTGGCAGAACTATTTCTGCCAAACAGGAAGTTATATTGTTTAAGAAGCAATTCTTTTTCTTTTTCGTTCATAATTGGCTCGACTAATATGACTGGTACGCTTCCTGTTTTGATTGGTGTGGTGGAGAATATGACTTCAACATCGATTTTCATTTGGTAGTATTGTCGCAATGATATGCAACCTGCGATATCGATAGTAGATAGCAATTCTTCCAACTGCATACGAAGCATATTGGAAGTTCCGATCCCATTTTGACAAACAATTAGTGCGCGTCTTCTGGGTGCCGGCTTCTTCCCTTCTTTTTTCAACCATCCTCCAAAATGAATAGCAATATAGGCTAGTTCCTGCTCCGGAATTTTTTTATCTAAAATTGCTTCCAAATGAAAAACAACTCTTGAGGTAAGTTGATAGATTTCCGGATACTTCTGTTGGATGATACTGCTCCACTCATCGGTGATGTCCACATTGTATTTAAGCCGGTAATATGCCGGCTTGAGATGCAAAAAAAGAGTGGTTTCGAGTTTCTCCTTATTTTGAAAAACGACACAAGCGTATTTCTGAAAATCCAACACCATATGGTGGATGGCAGCTTTTAAACTTTTCATTTCTTCCGTCTTATGAACTTCAAAATCTGAATGATTCACTTTTGAACCAAGAAGATTCATTGTTACAAAATACACTTCATCTTCTGGTAAAGGATCATTCTCCAACTTACTTAATTGATTGATAATGGCTCTGGCAGCTGAGAATTCTTTGGTTTGTTGTAAGGCTTCTTTTTCAAATCTTTCCACCAAAACCCGGTGGCCATCGCGAATTCGCTGCATAAGAATCATGAATTGAAAAGCAAGGTATTCAATTGTGTCGTCCGTCAATTCAACTCCTAGCATCTCTTCATTGGAAACGATTACATTTTTTATGTGATAAAGACGCTGTTCACTAAAATAAGGCAGTTTCAGTAAATGCGGAACCACAGCTGTGTTCACCTTTTCTAAAATGTTTTCCCGTTTATTGGTTGTCACCAGTTGAGTGACATAATAAACGAGCGCGCTGCGCTTATTTGTTTCGCTTCCCGTAATTGAAAAACCTGATTTTCTGTCGAACTTCACCTCAAGAAGAAATTTTGTCAAAGCTTTTTTAAGTGCTTTTAGATCATTGGAGACAGTGCCTTTGCTTACCTGTGTCATTTTTTGCATGTCTTCCAGGAATAGTGCTTTTTCAGAAGATAACAATTGAACAGCCATCATCATGTGACGGTCCTGCTTATCGAAAAAGTACTGGGTATGATTCATTAATTGGACCAGAGAAGGTATCTTATGTTTATCTTCTTGTCTTAAATAGTAGCCTCGTTTTTTCTGCCTTTGAATCTCCTGAAGTCCATTCTCCTGCAAAAATTGGTTGATTTTTTTGAGGTCATAATAGAATGTTCTTCTGGAAATATTCAATGAATTAGTAATGGTTCTTACGGCTAAATATCCATTCGTTTCGACAAATCGGTTCAAAATATACTTGCTTCGCGCATCTAATGTCATTTGAGGATCCCCATTTCACATTTGTGCAGCCATTACATCGTGCAAATATTAAAAGAAAGTCAGCTAACTTAATTATGATTATAATACGATTCCGGGAAATGAAAAGGGGTTTTACGTTGCTAATTTGGTACACTCTGACTGTGCAAAATTAAATGAACATAGCTGTTCCCGCATTCCAACTGAAAAAGAATACATTCAACGGGTAAAACAATTTGCGATGGGGAATAGTTTAACTAGATGCTGACTCGGTATGGAAAGGATGGATCCGATGTATAAGAAAGTGAACGAGCTCATTACCTTGTTGGAAAGCAACGGGAAATGTGAAGTGAAATTGATCAACCGGGATAAACATAACTATGCGATTGAAACTATGGAAAAGCTGCCATGGAAACGGCATTCCAAGCGTTTCGGCAAGATTCGTGCGGGAGAAAACCGTTTGCGGGTTGATCTGGAAGTACCTAGTGATTCGATTTCTTCGAAGGAAATGAACAACGCAATAAAATTGCCACACAGACAAGATTTATCCCATACACGGACTTCTCATTTTGGACTTACTCAAAATGAGAAAGGTTATGATACGGTTGTCATTCAAATTTATCGTAAAGACTTAGACGACTTTTCTTTTGAGGACGAGCCCTTCGCCTCTTTGGTCAATAAAGTAATTGATTTGAATTCAGCAGAGTAAAGTCACTCGAAAAACGGTATAGTGGTCAAAGCAAAGACCGGACGATGGTTCGAAACGCAAGCATTCGAATTCGTCCGGTTTCTTTTTTGATTGTTCATATAAGGTAAGCTTCTTAGAAAACCTTCCTATGATTCTATTGTTTGATGAGTATTTCTTATTGCTATGGCGAGCTTGATGGATTGGCGCGTTTTCTGTTAGAAAGTTTTACTTTTGCTAAATCAATTGACGTGTCCTTGCTGTTTCTCCCATCGCGAGATTCACTTAATACTTGAAGAAGCACTTTTAACACTTCAGTCCAGTTAGCGTTCGGTATTACAAAGCGGATTTCACTGCGGTCATGTTTATTTGGTTGAATCGGTGCCTGACAAACCGAGCTTTTTGATCAATGGTTTGATGGACATCCCCTGGACAATCAAAGAGAATAAGACAACGGAGAAGGTCAGTAACAGGACAGTGTCACGGCCGGTGAATTCCATTGGAAGGCTGAGAGCGAGCGCAATCGATAAGCTTCCTCGTAAACCGCCCCAGTTAAGAAGAATCCGCTCTTTCCGATTCAAATCTTTTACGGGCAATGTGCTGATGTACAAGGCGATGATTCGACCGGTGATGACAAGAACGATCGCAAACGCGATGATGTTCCACTGATTATTGAAATCGATGTTGCGGATTTCCAATCCAATCAGCAAAAAGATGATTGAGTTGGCAACAAGGGTGATCACATCCCAAAACGTGTTGATAGTCACTCTCGTTTTTTCCGTCATACCAATTTTTCCGCCATAATCGGCAAACATAAATCCACCTGCTACCACCGCAATGACCCCGGATACCTCCAAGTGCTCCGCAATAAAATAGCTTCCGAAAAACAAGATGGCTGACAATGCAATCTCAAATGGATAATCATCAAAAAAGCGAATGATTTGAGAAAAAATAAAGCCGAGGATGACACCGACCAGCACGCCGCCCACACTGAATTTCAAGAATAACAGAATGCCACTGCCAAGTCCTTCCCAGCCTAACTCAATATAGGTAAGTAAATAAATCGATGAAATTTTGAAGAGTACCACGGCAATGCCATCATTGAACAATGATTCCCCTTCCATGATCGTGGACAGCTTTTCCGAAACGCCTAACGACTTAAAAATGGACACAACACTGATTGGGTCTGTGGCACTCATTAACGCTGCAAACGTGAACGCCACGGCTATTGGCAAGCCAATAAAATAATGGGTGGCAAAGCCAATCACGATAAACGACAGAAACGTACCGATGAAGGCCATACCGAGAACTGCGCGCTTATGTTGGTATAAATGGTGAAATGGCAGTTTCAGTGTCGCATCCCCCAGTAAAATCGGCAGGAACAATGAAATAATAATGGTCTGAAAAACTTCTGATTGGGTAATGTATGCTTCTGCTTCATCTATCAGTGGTACATGAACATTAATAATGCCCAGAAATAAACCGACCAAAACGAGTGCAATTGTATAAGGCTGACCGATCTTTTTAGCAATCCCGATAACGGCAACCGAGATAGCAAGCAGGATAAGAATCTGGATAAAAGTTTCGTTAAATTCATGCATAACGTTTCCTCCTGGATTAAGTATATCTATATGTTTCTCAAAAACCGGGCAGATAAACCTGCCAAACAAGCTACTTTATGCAGGCAGCACTATTCTGATTATTACAAAAAGTAGTTGACATGGAAAGTCATTGGTATTATGATAGGTGTCAAATTAAAAATTCTTATCCAGAGAAGCCGAGGGAACTGGCCCATTGAAGCTTCAGCAACCTCTGACTGTTGTCAGAAAGGTGCTAATTCCAGCCAAGATGCATTCTTGGGAGATAAGAGCGGATATCGGACGATAACAGCCCTCTTTTCTCATACTGCGGAAAAGGGGGCTTTTCTTATGGAAAAATTCCCTCTTACCCGAGTTGCTACGTAAATGCCATTTGGCAGAAAGGGAGAGATTTTCTTGAGTGAAATCATCATTTTATCTGGAAGTCCTTCAGCCCAATCTGGAACCGACGCGGTGCTGAACTATTTAGGGGAGTCTTTAAGGCGAAAGGGGTTTTCCACTGCACATTTATCTGTAAAGGATATCCCGCAAGCCGATTTGTTTGAAGGAAGGTATGACAGTCAGGCGGTTACGGAAGCGTCAGCGCTCATCCGTCAGGCAAAGGGGGCTATTGTCGGATCCCCCGTGTATAAAGCTGCTTACTCTGGTGTTCTCAAGGCATTTTTGGATATTTTGCCGCAGGATGTACTGGAGGATACACCGGTCTTACCACTGATGACCGGCGGCAGTCCCTCCCATTTACTTGCCGTGGAATATAGTTTGAAGCCGCTGTTGGCTACGCTGAAGGGACAGAATTTGAAGGGCGTTTATCTTTTGAACAAATGCATCGATAAACAGGACATCGAACAGCCGATTCATGATCATGACTTAAACCTGCGATTAGAGAAGCAACTGGATTATTTCGTCCAGACGGTCAATAAGCAAAAGCAGCCAATTTAAACCAATAAATATCCATCACAAGGAGGAGTAAATCGAATGACGGATAAGCGGATTTATTTAAACGCCTTTGATATGAATTGTGCAGGACACCAATCACCGGGATTATGGACACACCCTGACGACCAATCACACAGATACAAGGATAGTGAATATTGGATTGAGCTGGCAAAGCTTTTGGAAAGAGGAAACTTTGATGCAGTGTTTTTAGCTGATGTATTAGGTACCTATGATGTTTACGAGAATTCCCGGGATGCGGCGGTAAGACAGGGAGCTCAATCACCCGTGAACGACCCATTGCTGGTCGTCCCGCTTATGTCGGCGGTCACCAGGCATCTTGGTTTTGGCGTGACTGCTTCTGTCAGCCATGAGCATCCCTACACCTTCGCTCGCAGAATGTCGACTTTAGATCATTTGACAAAAGGAAGAGTAGGATGGAATATCGTTACTTCTTATTTAAAAAGTGCCGCAGTGAATATGGGGCTGGAAGACCAGGTGAACCATGATGAGCGGTATGATATTGCAGCAGAGTACGTGGATGTTTGCTACAAGCTTTGGGAGGGCAGCTGGGAAGATGAAGCAGTCCGTCTCGATAAAGAGAACGGAATTTATACGGATCCGGAAAAAGTCCATGACATCCATCATGAAGGCAAGTATTTCAAAGTTCCAGGCGCTCACTTAAGTGAACCATCGCCACAACGCACACCGGTGATTTATCAGGCTGGTGCTTCGAAAAAAGGCAGGGCATTTGCCGCCAGCAATGCTGAATGTGTCTTCATCGGCGCTCCAACCATCGAGGCTGCCAGGCAGTCGGTCAAAAAATTGCGAGAAGAGACGGTACTGGCAGGACGTAATCCGGAAGATGTTAAAATACTGACCATGTTTACCCCGGTTGTCGGCCGTACGGAAGAGGAGGCAAGAGAGAAGTTCAACGATTATAAAAACCATATCAGTCATGAGGGGGCACTGGCCTTGTTCGGCGGATGGACCGGTATCGATCTTTCTCAATACGGTCCTGATGAAAGTTTGCGGTATGTTGAAAACAATGCGATTCAATCAGCTGTCGAAAATTTCACAAGGATTGATCCGAACAAACAATGGACAGTGGAAGAAATCAAGGAATTTATCGGAATCGGTGGTCTCGGCGCCTATGCAGTCGGCTCACCGGAACAGATAGCTGATACGATGGAAGAATGGGTCAGGGAGGCCGGTATCGATGGCTTTAATATTGCCTATGCAATAACGCCTGGAACCTTCCAGGATTTCGTCGATTTGGTTGTCCCGATTTTACAAGAGCGCGGCCTCATCCGCTCCCGTTATGAAGGAGAAACCTTGAGGGATAACCTGTTTGGAGCAGGTCCCCGTCTTCCTGAAAACCATCCAGGGAAAAAATACAGCAGAGGAATTCAAACAGTGTAGCCAGGAACGGAGAGGTGAATAGTGCCTCTCCTTTTCTATTTAGTATGCTTGCGCTTTTCAACAATCTTGCGTTAAAGTAGTTATAATTATGTAAAGCTGGTAAAAGGGGAGCGATTATATGGGGAAACATTTTGATACGAAATCTGTTCATCTATCGGGCATCCAGGAGAAAAAAATCAATAGCAAGTCGACGCCGATTTACCAGACGTCAGCCTTTAAATTCAAAGACCTTGAAGATTTGGAGAACTTTTACCAAGGAAAGAATGATTATTTATATACGAGAGTCGGGAATCCGAATACAGATGAGTTAGGAGCCGCGGTGGCCCAACTGGAAGGAGCTCCGAGGGGGATAGCTGCCGCTTCGGGGACAGCAGCCATATTGGCAGGAATTCTTGCCGTTGCCAAGCAGGGAGACCATGTCATTGCGGCTACCGATATTTACGGAGGTACATATCAACTGCTTGCCAATGAACTGCCGGACTTAGGAATCGAAGTATCATTTATCGACTTTGCCGAAGGGGATAAAATCGCTGATTATATCCAGGGCAATACAAAGATGGTTTACTCGGAATCTGTTTCCAATCCGTTACTGCGCAAGGAGGATATAGAATCGCTCGTTACACTGGCCCAGGAGGCTCAGCTAGTCTTGATGGTCGACAACACGTTTGCCACACCTTACCTGTGCCGTCCCTATGAGCAAGGTGCCGATTTGGTTGTCCACAGCGCGACTAAGTACATCGGCGGGCACAGCGACATTACAGCCGGAGTGCTGGTCGGCCATGAAGGGTTGATCGAAAAAGCCAATCAAAAAATCGTGAACCTGGGAAGCAGTTTAAGTCCTTTCGAGGCCTGGCTCACCTGTCGTGGGTTGAAGACGCTCAGTGTAAGAATGGAACGGCACGTCGACAATGCCCAAAAACTTGCCGATGCCTTGAAAAAGCATGAAGCAGTAGAAAAAGTATATTATCCAGAAGACGTATCACCACATGGGAATGGAGCCATCGTTACGATGGATATTACGGCTACTTGTGATGTGGAGACATTTTTCCAATCGCTCGGCTGGATTAAAATCGTACCTACGTTGGCCGGTGTGGAAACATCAGTATCCTATCCTTTGGCGACTTCCCATCGCGCCCTTTCACCCGAAATGCACGAACAATTAGGAATCACCGAAGGGTTGATCCGGATATCCGTAGGAATTGAAGCAGCTGATGATATCATCGAAGGATTCAACCAGGCATTGAATCAGGCAAGACGGACTTGAACAGTAGAAAGTAGGGGGAAAAAGTATGAAGGAAGTTATTTTACTACTGGCTGATATTGTCAACCGAATCCATGATGCATTAATGCAACGTTTTGGATTGACCATGACGGATAAACAGCTGCACTTTTGGGTGATTGGCATTATCGGTATCATTGCCTTTTTCATCGTCTACTTTTTATTTAAATTAATTGCCAGCATGAAGTGGAGCATTACCATTCTTTCCTTTATTTACACATTCACCATGATGGTTGTGTTCGTTTTTGCAATCGAACTGCAGCAGGCTCTTACCGGCGGGGATATGGAATTTGCCGATGCTGTCGTCGGACTGTGGGGGTTCATCGTATTCTTCCTCATTTATGTTGTGATTGCTCTCGTCATTCTGGCCGTTATAAAATTTATGCGCCGCAATAAATAATGCATGAAAGCTGTCCTAATAGGCTAAAGCCGTGGGCAGCTTTTTTTAGTGTATAGGAAATTATAAATTTAACTGTCTGTGGATAATTATTGGATGAACCAGCTACGTCCAGCTCCAGCGCCTACCCCCTCGAGGTCTTAAGCCCACCCTCTGTGTGGCAAAAACGCCACGCCGAGGCTGTTCTTAAGCTTGTCGGGGGCCCACACGATGTGGGTCATGCAGGCGTTGCCACAGGACGTGGCGGCTCTAGCCTGTACTCCTTTAAAAAGGCGCTTGCGCTTTTGTCCTTGTCTTTGTATTCAGTGTAGGTAATATACTTCCCGCTTCTCATGCAGGAAAACGTGTTAGTGGTACATCCTTCATGGCATAACGATGGATTTTTAGAAAAACTTTTTTGGTAAGGAGTTTTTAATGATTATCCTTTTGTTTGCGGGATTGGTAACTTTCCATTAGAATCCAAGCAGTAATCACGCCTGCCATATCTTTTACTAGATCTAACTGAGAAAAGGAGCGACCGGGTACGTAAAATTGGTGAATTTCATCCATAAAAGCATATGCGATGGTTACGGACATTGCAGCAAGATCTGTCAGCGTGTTATAGCGTTTGTTGACTATCAACGCTGCTGTTAGGAGAAGGTAGAGAATGGCGAACTCAATAAAGTGGGAAGCTTCCCATAAAAAATTTATCACCATGGTATCCCCTCCTTGAAAAAACGTACTAGTATATCATGCGAGTAGCTCGACTGAATCCAAATCAGCACAGCATAAATAATTGGAAGCAATGTAATCAGCAGCCGTTTCATGGTCGTCACTCTTTCTTAATGGAAGTCATTACTAAATTCCCGCCACCTTCGATGGGAAAACGTTTTGGCTGTTTATTTCCTTCGCTATCACCCGTTTCTGTTTTTGGTGACGAAATTCACTTGATACTGCGAATGCTCTTTCTACTTTAGCTCTGTAGTGGGTTTCCTCGGTCCAAGGGAACGAGAAAGCTGGATGCAAGTAGTCTCAGGCTGAAGCATTCCCCATGGAAAGCGAGTTTTTTCTTCAGCGATGGATTAGCGCCCATTCTGTAAAGCATGGGCTGAAGCAAATTAGCATTATATAAATTTTTCCAAACGGTACGTAATCAAACGATAATCAGTTCGAAAACGTTTTCGTTTAATATTTACCTATTAACCGTTGGACAAGCGTTATGATAAAATGAATAACTATTAGTAAAATAACGGGATTGGGTGATAATATGACAATACTTCAAGGGATTTTACCGGCGATCCGCGATATGAAAGATTTTGAAAAACTACTCTCCAGTGAATATCAGTATGTCATTTTTTTGGAGACAAGGCTTTCCCAGCTTGTTTCGTTGATAAAATACGCAAAAAGAGAAGAAAAAAAAGTATTTGTCCATGCTGATTTAATTCAAGGATTGAAAACCGATGAAGCCGGCATTGAGTTTCTGATCCGGAATTTAAAGCCGGACGGTATTATTACCACAAGAGGAAATGTCATTTCTTATGCCAAAAAGCAGGGAGTTCTTGCAGTTCAACGGTTATTTGCTCTTGATTCGCATGCTTTGGAGAGCAACATAAAAATCATCAACAAAGTCAAACCAGATTATATCGAGGTGCTGCCTGGCCTCATTCCGAAATTGATCGGAGAAATTTTTGAACGGACAGACATTCCAGTCATTGCCGGCGGGTTGATCCGCAGCCAGGAAGATGTGGAAAATGCGTACAAAGGAGGAGCGAAAGCGGTCACCACTTCACGTTCCGAACTGTGGAACCTTCATTAAAATGAGCAATACATCCTGATAGCTGACCGAAGCGCAAAAGGTTTGAAATTTCCGATTTATGTTAATTAGATTAGAAAATCGGAAGGAGTGCGTTTTCATGTCGGAATTTTTAGCTGAGTTAATCGGAACCATGATTTTAATTATACTTGGAAATGGTGTCGTCGGAGGGGTTGTCCTTAAGGGAACAAAATCCGAAGGGGCAGGCTGGGTCGTCATTACGATTGGATGGGGACTCGGGGTTGCCATGGGTGTTTATGCCGTCGGGAATGTATCAGGTGCCCATATTAATCCTGCTGTTACACTTGGCTTCGCGGCAATTGGCGAGTTTCCATGGGCGAAAGTGCCAATGTATATATCGGCTCAAGTGCTCGGAGCCATCATCGGCGCAGGTATCGTGTTTTGTAACTATTTGCCCCACTGGAAAGCGACCGATGATCCGGGAGCAAAGCTCGGTGTGTTTTCAACAGATCCAGCCATTCGCAGTCCGTTTTCCAACCTAGTAAGCGAAATAATCGGTACATTCGTCCTGGTGATGGGACTTTTGTTTATCGGTGCAAACGAGTTCACCGAAGGATTGAATCCGATGATCGTCGGATTATTGATTGTAGCGATTGGAATGTCACTGGGGGGTGCCACAGGTTATGCCATCAATCCGGCCCGCGACCTTGGGCCACGGATTGCACATGCCTTGCTGCCGATTCCGGGCAAGGGATCGTCCGACTGGGGATATTCATGGGTACCTCTGGCGGGTCCGGTGTTGGGCGGAATATATGGTGCATTATTTTACCGTGCTTTGTTTACTGGTGATTATTCGGTTTTCTTCTGGCTTCTCAGTGCTGTGATGATTCTTCTGTTAATCGCTGCCGCCAGCAAAGAGCTCAAACGAGGCCACTCCCAAACAGAAGTAGTGGAAGAAAAAATGGTTGGCGATGATTCATGAAAAAAAGTGTCATGACAAGGACAGGCAGCAATCAGAAGATGGCGCGTCCGTAAGTGCTTTCAAAAAAATTCACAAATCGATTGACAGCGTTTACAGATTGGTGTAAAGTTAAGGCAACAAGTTAACGATGTGATGGAGATTCGGAGACCCACACGACAATGGTACTTCTCAGGAGAAGTGCGTCAATTGGAGTGTGGGTCTTTTTGTGCTCAAATACACATCGTTTACTAGGTTAATATAGGAAAAAGGGGTGCTGGAGATGTCCGAATTTTTAGCGGAACTGATAGGTACTATGATTTTGATTATTTTTGGCGGTGGCGTTGTCGGGGGAGTCGTACTCAAAAACACAAAGGCTGAAGGCGCTGGCTGGATTGTCATTACAGTTGGATGGGGTCTTGCTGTGACGATGGGCGTTTATGCGGTCGGCAACGTTTCGGGAGCCCATATCAACCCGGCGGTAACATTAGGCTTTGCTGCAGTAGGCGAGTTTCCATGGTCGAAAGTGCCGATGTATATTACGGCGCAAATGTTGGGAGCGTTTATCGGCGGTGTGATCGTTTTCTTGAACTACCTGCCGCATTGGAAAGCGACAAAAGATACGGGTGCTAAACTGGGCGTGTTTTCTACCGATCCGGCAATACGCAGTCCGTTTTCCAACCTGGTAAGTGAAATAATCGGTACATTTGTGCTTGTCATGGGTCTTTTATTTATCGGTGCCAACGAGTTTACCGAAGGATTGAACCCATTGATAGTCGGTGCATTGATTGTGGCAATCGGAATGTCGCTTGGCGGTACGACCGGTTATGCCATCAACCCGGCACGTGACCTTGGGCCGCGGATTGCCCACGCGCTGCTTCCGATACCGGGAAAAGGCGGTTCTGACTGGAGTTATTCCTGGATACCGGTTCTTGGCCCGATTTTGGGAGGGATTTATGGAGCTGTCTTCTATCGTGCCATTTTTGTAAGCGATTTTTCGGTCCTGTTTTGGGTATTGAGCGCTGTGATGGCTGTCATCTTGATTGGAGCGGCCAATGCAGAATTGAAAAAAGGGGAAACCACTGCTGATAAAGTGGAAGAAAAAATATCTTAAGGGGGAATTATCATGAGTGAAACATATATTTTGTCATTAGATCAAGGAACAACAAGTTCAAGAGCGATACTATTCAATCATAAAGGGGAAATTGTAGAAACGGCCCAAAAAGAATTTGAACAATTTTTCCCGCAGCCAGGCTGGGTGGAACACGATGCCAATGAAATATGGACTTCTGTTCTTGCCTGTATGTCGGAAGTATTGCGCAAGGCAGATGCGGAACCTTCCCAAGTAGCCGGTATCGGAATTACCAACCAACGCGAAACAGCAGTAGTGTGGGATAAGAACACTGGCAAACCGGTTTATAAAGCGGTTGTCTGGCAATCCCGCCAAACCCAGGAAATTTGTAATGAACTGAAGGAGCAAGGCTATAACGATTTGTTCCGTGAAAAAACCGGTCTGTTGATCGACCCATATTTTTCCGGAACCAAAGTGAAATGGATTCTAGATAATGTGGAAGGTGCCCGGGAAAAAGCCGATAACGGAGACTTGTTGTTCGGTACGATCGACTCCTGGCTTGTTTACAAGTTATCTGGCGGCAAAGCCCATATTACGGACTACTCCAACGCTTCAAGAACCTTGATGTTCAATATTTACGACCTTAAATGGGATGAAGAATTGTTGGATATCTTGACCGTGCCGAAAAGCATGCTGCCGGAAGTGAAGCAATCTTCGGAAGTTTATGCAAAAACAGTGGATTACCACTTCTTTGGGGAGGAAGTGCCGATCGCCGGTATCGCTGGTGACCAGCAGGCAGCTTTGTTCGGGCAGGCGTGTTTTGAAGAGGGAATGGCCAAAAACACCTATGGAACTGGCTGTTTCATGCTGATGAATACCGGCGAAAAGGGCGTAGTATCCGAACATGGCTTGTTGACGACACTTGCCTGGGGCGTTGACGGAAAAGTGGAGTATGCCCTAGAAGGAAGTATTTTTGTAGCCGGATCTGCCATTCAGTGGCTGCGGGATGGATTGAAAGTAATCAACGACTCTCCAGAGAGTGAGGGTTATGCCAAAAATGTGGATTCGACAGACGGGGTCTACTTCGTACCGGCATTTGTCGGACTTGGCACTCCATATTGGGATAGTGATGCACGCGGTGCTGTCTTTGGATTGACCCGCGGTACGACAAAGGACCACTTTATCCGGGCAACCTTGGAATCACTTGCTTATCAGACCAAGGATGTTGCCGATGTAATGAGCAAGGATTCCGGTATTGATTTGACCAAACTTCGCGTGGATGGCGGAGCAGTTAAAAATGATTTCTTGATGCAGTTCCAAAGCGATATTCTCGAAGTACCGGTAGAACGTCCAGTCGTTCAAGAAACCACTGCACTTGGTGCGGCTTACTTGGCAGGTCTGGCAGTAGGTTATTGGAAGGACAAACAGGAAATCGCCAAACAATGGCAGAATGAGCGTACATTTGAACCTGCTTTACCGGAAGAGAAGAGTAAAAAGCTTTATGATGGTTGGAAAAAAGCCGTGGAAGCGACACGTACATTTAAATAAAAAGTGGTAAGGCTGGGGCCGGGTTTTCGAAATGGCGAAAGCCACGGATAGCACCATGGTTGCGGGACCGGTTTATCGATATGTAAGCTTTCGATCGATTGGTCCCGTTTTTTTTATAAAAACTTGTCGGATTTTATCGGTTTCTGTCGAAGAAATCCTATTCTTCGTACAGGATTTCCGTAAGGCTGTAGCGAAGATTTACTAATAGGGCGATAGGGGAATAAAAATAATAAAGGAGTGACGCATAATGAAGAAGATTATCAATGATGCTAATCAGGTAGTACTGGATATGGTCAAGGGAATAGCGGCAGCTTATCCTGACCGTCTCAAGCATCTTCCGGATACGATGGTACTTGCTCGGAAGCAGCCTGCTGGATCTGAGAAAGTAGGATTGGTAAGCGGAGGCGGAAGTGGTCATGAGCCGGCCCATGCCGGATATATTGGCGAAGGCATGCTTGATGCAGCTGTATCGGGAGAAGTTTTCACCTCTCCCACTCCCGACCAGGTTTTTGAAGCGATAAAAGCGGTCGACAATGGTGCTGGTGTTTTCTTAGTTGTTAAAAACTATACCGGAGATGTTTTGAATTTCGAAATGGCAGCGGAGCTCGCCGATGCAGAAGGAATAAAGGTCGAGCATGTGGTGGTAAATGATGATGTTGCTGTCGAGGACAGCTCGTTTACTTCCGGACGACGAGGCATTGCTGGTACGGTCTTTGTTCATAAAATTGCCGGAGCGAAAGCAGAGGCAGGTGGTTCGCTCGAGGAAGTGAAATCGGTGGCGGAGAAAACAGTAGCCAATGCGCGCTCGATGGGAATGGCGCTCAGTTCCGGAACGGTTCCTGCTGCTGGTAAACCAGGTTTCCAATTGGCGGATGATGAAATGGAGATTGGAATCGGGATTCATGGGGAACCTGGAATAGAGAGAAAAGCAATCGCATCTGCCGATGAAATTGCCGAGGAATTGACCAACAAGGTTTTGGCTGACATCGATTTTGCCGCTGGAGATGAAGTAGCTGTCATGATCAATGGACTTGGAGCAACCCCTGAAATGGAATTGTACATTCTCAATGGAAAAGTACAGGAATTGCTGGCAGCAAAAAATATACGTGTCTACAAAACCTTTGTAGGTGAGTACATGACATCTTTGGAAATGGCGGGATGCTCGGTGACCTTGTTAAAACTGGATGAGGAATTGAAAGAATTGCTGGACGCACCGTCCCAGGCCCCAGCGTTTAAGATGTAATCGAAAGGAGCATGCAGGATGGAGTTACAACCGCGGGAAATAAAACAGTGGCTATTACAGGCCAATCAACTTTTTCAGGAAAACAAGGACTATTTGACTTCGCTCGATCAGGCTATCGGCGATGGAGACCACGGCATCAATATGGCACGCGGGTTTCAAGAGGTCAAAAATAAAATAGAACCTACCGAATATACCAACGTCAGTGACGTATTGAAGGATACGGCAATGACCTTGATGTCGAAAGTCGGAGGCGCATCCGGTCCATTGTTCGGTACCGCCTTCCTAAAATTGTCCACCAGCTTGAAGGGGGCGGACAATGCAGATTTTCAGCATTTCGCTGAAGGAATTTCGGCAGCCGGAGAAGGGTTGAAGCAAAGAGGAAAAGCGGAGCAAGGTGAAAAAACCATGATCGATGTCTGGCTGCCAATGGCGGAATTTTTAAAGTCACAGAACGAATTCTCCGGTGATGAAATAGAATCGAAGGCAAAGTCGGCCATGGAAGCTACGAAAGACATGTCTGCCAAAAAAGGAAGAGCTGCCTACTTGGGAGACCGTTCTGTCGGTCATCTGGACCCTGGTTCGGTTTCCTCCTATTATTTATTTTCGACGCTCGCTGAGATAGTCAAAAAAGGAGTGTAATCAATGGACCAGACAGGTATTGTTTTGATATCCCACAGTACCAAAATCGTAGAAGGAATCAAGGATCTCATCCGCCAGGTGAATTCGGATGTGCCAATTGAATTGGCAGGAGGTACCGACGACGGAGATATCGGAACCAGCATCGAAAAAATCCAGGCTGCTATCGATAACGCGCATAGTCCAAAAGGAGTTCTGCTTATTTTTGATATTGGCAGCGCCAAGATGAATGCCGAAATGGCTGTGGAAATGTCGGAATACGATCAAATAGAGATTGCAGATGTCCCGATAGTAGAAGGAGCTTATGTAGCTGCTGTAGAATCTGGGATGGGAAAATCTGTTGCAGAAATAACCGAAACCTTAAAGAAGAACTTTGGATAAGATTTTCTAAGGATATGAAGCTGCCCACATGAAGAAGAATTTCTTATGCGGGCAGCTTTTTCTATGATCAATAGGAGAGGTAGGAGAAGGGTTTCTATTAAGTGGGCTTTCCTTTCTCTATAGTTTCCTACTAAAGAAAAACTTTTTTGAAAAAGGTGTTTAGGTTGTGGAGACGGGGGTATAAGTACTGTAACAAACCTTTTATTGGTCAGGAATTAGTATTCTGCAAAATAAAAAACAGACCGGAAAATACCGATCTGTTTTTACAGTAATTACATACGTCCGTATCCAGCAAAGTGGCTGTTCCAGTATGGATTGCTGACGCTAGTGATTTGCACACCGCTAGAACTTGCATGAACGAACTGATTGTTGCCGGCATAGAAACCAACGTGGGAAATACCGGATTTATACGTGCCTTTAAAGAAAATCAAATCGCCAGGCTGCGGATTGCTTATCTTTGTAGATTGGCTGTAAAGGTTCGCTGCAGACGTACGGCCGAAGCTATTACCAGCTTGCTTGCTTACGTAATAGATAAATCCACTGCAGTCAAAGCCGCTTGGAGACGCGCCGCCCCATACATATGGAGTACCGACATGCTTTTTCGCTTCGTTGACAAGGGCAGAACCATTGTTGCCGCTAGTAGAAACGCTGGCAGATTTTACTTTTGTTTCCTTTTCGCTAACCTTTTCACCTGAATTAGAGGATGCTTGGCTAGAGCTGGAAGATCCGCTGACCTTAAGCGTCTGACCAGTAACAATCAAATCAGAAGAAAGGTTATTCCAGCTTTTCAGATTGCTTACCGATACGCCATGATCCTTACCGATTGCCCATAAAGTATCCCCAGATTTCACTTTGTACGTTTTTGCATTTGATGAAGAAGCACTGGACTTGCTGCTGCTTTCACCGTCACCCGTTTCAATCACTTGGTTCGGATAGATGATTGTGCCAGATATATTATTAGTAGATTGTAGATTTTGTACAGTAGTATTATATTTTTGCGAAATGCTCCACAAAGTATCCCCGCTTTGCACTTTATAGGAAGAAGCTTCCACACTTGTTGTAAAAGCTGATGCCAAAACCACAGTTGCCGCTACAGAAAATAATGTTTTGTTAGACTTTCTCAATTCTTCCACTCCCTGATAATGTTTAAGATTAATTTTCCTCTGCTATCCGCAAAAGAAAAGATAATGAAGAGTCACAAAGCAAAGTTACGTGGTTACTATTTTTTCTCTCTTTTGGAGAACTGGATACAGTATAGCATGGATTTGCCAGCTGAGAAGGGATGTAATAGAACTGTAAAGGATTTTAATCTAGCTGTTAAATAAGGAAATGGTAGAAAAGATTGCCAAATACTTGCTGTGTCGCGGTTTAGTGGGTATTTTACAAGCAATATGGCAAGTTTCTTTAATCTTTCTGTAACCTTATTTTTCCCTTTTTTGATAGAATTGGACAAGAAAAAGAAGTAGTAAAGTCATCTAAATCAGGGGGAGAACATGTTTAATAGAGTTCATCATACCGCCATCATTTGTTCTGATTACCAGCAGTCCAAGAATTTTTATACAGATAATTTGGGTTTGGAAATCATCAAGGAGACCTATCAGTCTCATAGAGGTACCTATAAATTGGATTTAGCATTGAACGGGGAATATGTTATTGAGCTGTTCGGTTTTCCAGATGCGCCTGAAAGGCCAAGTTACCCGGAAGCGTGTGGTTTACGGCATCTTGCATTTGAAGTGGACCTTCTGGAATCCACAATCGAGGAACTGCAGGCAAAGGGGATAGAGACGGAAAAAATCCGGATCGATCCTTCAACTGGAAAGAAATTCACTTTTTTTACCGATCCCGATCAACTTCCCATTGAGCTTTATGAAAAGTGAAGGGGATTCGCCGACCTTCCGCAAGAACAGGGCCGGGGACTGTCCTTGCTGATGTAATAATTGCCTGGCAAGCAGAATAATATTGCAGTATATGGTTGTTCAAGGAAGAAGGGTGTTCAGTGCGCAGAGGAATAAACCCGCTAATCATATTGGTGCTGATCCTGATTTTGATCCTTGGTATAACTGGAATGGTGTATTTCTTACCGAATCGGCAGGCAAAGGCTGTAATAGATAGCTTCTATAGCTATGAACAACAGGGAATGTTTGCAGAATCCTATGCCCTGTTTCATCCACTAATGAAAGAAAAATTTGAAAAAGGTGCTTATTTACAGGACCGAGCCCATGTATTCATGAATCATTTTGGTGTGGAAACCTTCACTTACTCGTTAGGTGATACGGACAAAATAAAGGATTGGCAAATCGAAAAGGATGCGGAGCCGCTGGCTGTGGTATATAAAGTAACGGTCACTCAAAAGTATAAGGGCAAGTATGGAAATTTCAGTATTGTGCAAGATGTGTTTGCTGCCAAGGATGATGGAGAATGGAAAGTTTTGTGGAACTATCAAAAGTAGTTGCCTGACGGAACTGCCAAACAAGAAAATGCCTTGTTTGGCATGGCAAGAAAGATTGTATGCATCAATATTTTATTTTGTCTGGCTTGTTGTTCCATTCCTCGAACGGCTGATTTCTTTCCTCCAAGGAAATTTCTTGAAATGGAATCTGTCGTTCGTGAGGTGCTTTCTCGATTTCTTCATATATAAAAGCATCATCAAAGCCGACCGCTGCTGCCTGTTTCTGATCGGCCGCATAGTACACTTTTTCAATTCGGGACCAGTAGATAGCCCCTAAACACATCGGACATGGTTCACAGCTGGTGTATAAAATACAATCAGACAATTGAAATGTTTGTTTCGCCTGGCAAGCCTGGCGGATCGCTTGTATCTCGGCATGGGCGGTAGGATCGTTGGATTTTGTGACAATATTGGTCCCTTCACCGATAATGGTGCCATTTTTATCTGTGATAATCGCTCCGAAAGGTCCACCTTTGTTTTCGACATTGTCGACAGCCAGTTGAACTGCTTCTTTTAAATATGTTGGATTTTTCATTTTTTCCTCCTATTCTTGTCGTTGGAAGCATGCCTTATTGCTGGAAGATCAACACTACAGCAACTATTTTACATAGAAATGAACAGAATTACTATCTATAGGTAAGGGAATACTAAGTGTTTTGGAAGGTTACATCCATTTGATAAATAAACCATGTTGTAAAGGAGAACTGTTATGCCTTATATGAAACTCGATACCGGGACAGAATTGTATTATCAGGATCAGGGGGAAGGGCAGGCTGTCGTTTTTGTTCACGGTGTAATGATGAGCAGCAAGTTTTTTGAAAGGCAGTTTGACTATTTCAAGCAACGTTACCGGACCATTACATTTGATTTGCGAGGGCACGGCCAATCCAGCAAAGTACCATATGGCCATACGGTCGCGAACTATGCAAAAGACTTGAAACGATTGATTGAAAGACTCGGACTAAGCGAGGTCATCCTTGTCGGCTGGTCAATGGGAGCTTTTGTCATTTGGGACTATTTCAATCAATTTGGCAGCGAACATGTTAAAGCAGTGACCATTGTTGATCAGTCCCCGTCTGATTACCTGTGGGATGGCTGGGAATATGGAGCATTCAACTTTGAAGCAATCAAAGGGGTCATGCAAGCGATCCAGGAAGATCAGCGTTCCTTTAACAGTGAGTTCATTTATGGAATGTTCAAGGAAAAACCTGATCCGGATCAGCACCGATGGATTCTAGAAGAGATGATGAAGCTGCCCGCAGCGATAGCGAGCACCATTGTATTCAACCAAACGGCAGTCGATTACCGGGAAACGCTCTCAAATGTCACTGTACCGACACTGATTTGTTTTGGTCGTGACGACAAATTCTTTCCGGTAGCTGCGGGTGAATATATCCAGCAACGTATTCCCGGTTCCAAACTAGTAGCCTTTGAAAATAGCAGTCATTGTTTATTTTTGGAGGAACCGGATGCGTTTAATCGTGAACTAGATTCATTTTTTCAATCGTTAAAGTGAGAGGATACAAACTAAGGATGACACCTATACTGGCACCGTCTTTTTCTCCATATAGGAAATGATAAATTTACCTGTCTGTGGATCATTATTGGCTGAACCAGCCACATCCAGCTCCAGCGCCTACTCCCTCGAGGTCTTAAGTCCACCCTCTGTGTGGCAAAAAGCGCCACGCCGAGGCTGTTCTTAAGCTTGTCGGAGGCCCAAAGAATGTGGGTCATGCAGGCGTTGCCACAGGATGTGGCGGCTTTAACCTGTACTCCTTTAAACAGGCGCTTGCGCTTTTGTCCATTAGGCTTTGTTTTCTGAGAGTGAGAGATGGTTGTTTTCTAGTAAAGATATAAAATGCTAAGTAACTCTCTCGCGGCTTCGTCCCACACAATGAGTGCACATCCGACGCGGAGGAAAAACACTACGCTTTCCGCAGGCAGCTGGTGAGCTTCCTCGAGCTTGCGCTCTGCGGGATCTCACCGATGCCTTTACTCCCGCTGGATTCTTCGCTTTTTCCTCCGCTTTTTCCTCCGCTTCTGACATGTTCGTGATTTTCAACGAAAATACTACCTGTGTTTCCTCTATCTTGTTGGAACTGCGATTATTACTAGCGTAGCCAGCATCATTGGCTCGATGAAGATGAAAATGAGGAAGAAAACCGGTAGAAAAGCACTTCATTGGGCTTATGAAGATCAAAATGAAGCAGGAACCCGGCAGAAAAGCACTTCATTGGCTCGATGAAGATGAAAATGAGGAAGAAAACCGATAGAAAAGCACTTCATTGAGTTGATGAAAATCAAATCCAGGCAGATAAATGGAAGAAAAAACCTTCATTAAGTTCGAGCTACTAATCTAAGATAACGGAAGATAGTAAAAAAAGATCAGCCACTTTTCGCTGATCTTTTCCTATAATAGAAGAAAACATGAAATTCACTTGAAACTTCCGAAGATGAATAAGGCAGGTAGCTTCTTTTCTTCTTACATCCGCTTTCTCGATATCGCATTGCGCATTTGAGTGAGTGCTTGTTTCGATTGATCAGCTTTTTTGATACTGTAATTCACATACAGGGCGTCAATCAAGGATAATTCCGCGATTCGCGAAGATAATGCTTCCGACCGGAATTCGGTTTCTTGGGATGCAGTATAAAGGCAGACATCGACCAGCTTGTTCAACGGAGACTTGGCGTAATTGGTGATTCCGATTGTCTGCACATTGTTTTCGATTGCCAGTTCAACAACTTCGAGTAAATCCTTATTTGCTCCTGTATGGGAGATAAAGACAGCGGTGTCATTTTTGGTTAACTGCGATACTGCCATTAATTGCATATGGGTGTCGGTTTGGGCATAACTCGGGAGTCCTGTCCGCATAAACTTATGCTGACCGTCCAGCGCAACGATTCCTGAACCGCCATTTCCGTAAAAATGGACTTGATTTGATTGGACAAGGAGCTGGACCGCTTTCTGAAAGATACCTGAGTCCTGAACTTCCCGTGTATACTCCAAGGCATTTATGTTTGATTGAAAAACCTTTTGTACGATCTCCAATTCGGAGTCTTCCACGCTGATGGTTTCATGAATATCCTTAATCGGATTGACGATTTCCGATGCCAGGGCAATTTTCAACGCTTGATACCCTTTAAACCCAAGCCGTTTGCAAAATCGGAACACGGTCGCATCCGCAACATTCAAATCATCGGAAACCTGATTGATGGTGGAGTGGATGATGCTGGCAGGCCGGTCCATTATATAGTCGGCTATTTGCTTTTCCTTATCACTAAGCTGCTGATAGATCGAACGAATCCTTCTGGTCACGCTTACATTTTGGGTTTCAACCACGACTGTTCCTCCCTGTGAATCTCTTTTCTCTTATACTAAAGGAATTTTTTTTAATAATAAAGAGAAAAACATGAAAAAATATTTCTTTTGGGGCTTGATGCGAAAAAAATTTCATGTATAATTGGTAACCGAGAAAAATATTTTCTTGAACAAATACATGATTATTTAGGGAAAAGATAATTTAGCAACTGATTGAAAGCGTTATACTTTGGAAGTTTTGAAGAATGGAGGAAATCCGATGAGTGAGCAAGTAGTCATAGCCATCGATATCGGGACCACTAGTACAAAAATTCTCGCATACGATAAAGCCGGAAATACCTGGGCGGAAGAAGAGCAGGAATATCCGCTTTACACCCCGCATCCTGGCTGGAAAGAACAAGATCCGGAAGAAATTTTTCAAGCATTGAAAGCCGCACTTCGACCAGTTTTGAAAGCGGTTGACGAAAAGGGTGGAATCCCTGGCGGTGTCGGCTTCAGTGCAGCGATGCACAGCTTAATCGCCATGGATGAAAGCGGTAACCCGCTGACAGGCTCGCTGACTTGGGCGGACCAGCGGTCGGTAGAAGAAACCGAGGAACTGAAAAATGGAGAAGGGCATGAGATATACCTGCGGACCGGAACTCCGATCCATCCGATGTCTCCGCTGACCAAATTGCTTTGGTTTCGTAAACATGATCAGGATACTTTTGAAAGGGCTTCAAAATGGATTTCGATTAAAGAATATGTGTTTTATCGCTTGTTCGACAGGTATATTGTCGATTACTCCATTGCCTCAGCAACCGGCCTGTTCAACTTGGAACAGCTTGATTGGGATGAAAAAGCACTTGAATTGACTGGTGTAAGCAAAGAGCAGCTATCCGATCCTGTTCCGACCACTCATCTAGTCAGTGGATTAAACGCTGAAAATGCAAAAGAACTCGGGCTTCCAGCAGACATTCCGTTTGTTATCGGTGCCAGTGACGGTGTCCTCGCCAATTTAGGAGTAGGGGCGATTGATCCAGGTTCTGTGGCATGTTCGATCGGCACGAGCGGTGCCATCCGTACGGTGGTTTCCAAACCATCTGTCGATCCGAAAGGAAGAATTTTCTGTTATGCGTTGACAGAGGACCAGTGGGTAATCGGCGGCCCGATCAACAATGGCGGCATCACGTTCCGCTGGGCCAGGGACAACCTGTTCCCAGATATAAAACAACAGGCAAAGCAAGCCGGGAGAGACCCGTACGATGATCTGGCAGCGATTGCTTCCAAGGTCAAACCTGGATCGGATGGCCTGCTGTTTTTCCCTTACTTGACCGGGGAGCGGGCCCCTTACTGGAATGCTGACACGAAGGGGGTATTTTTCGGTCTGACGTTGGATCACAGCCGGGATCAAATGATTCGCAGTGTACTGGAAGGAGTCATGTTCCAGATGTACACGGTGGTCATCGCCTTGATCGAGGCCGGTGTGGAACCGGTGGAATTCCGGGCCAATGGCGGCTTTGCCCGTTCAGAGTTGTGGCGGCAGATTATGGCAGACATATTCGAAACCGAAATCATGGTTCCGGAAAGCCATCAATCCTCTTGTATGGGGGCAGCGTGGCTAACGATGTACAAGCTGGGGATGGTCGAACGGCTATCCGGTATCAAAGAACTGGTCAAAACAAAAGTGAAACATGAACCAGTTAAAGCGAACAGCGATGCTTACAACAAGTTGAAGCCGTTATTTATTCGCCTGGCTCGAGATTTACAGAGCGATTTCGAAGTTATGGCAGATATTCAGCGCCAATATGCTGAAGAACAAGCTTAAAGGCATTTAACGGGAGAAGAAACCGCGAAAGAGTCTGCCGGGACAGCGAACTGTTCCGACAGTTTCTTTTCCAAGCAATAGTAAACGCTTCCCTAAGGGCAAAAGGAAGCTACATTACATGATAAAGGGGAATGTATATGACATCTACACCAGGATTAATTATTGTAGCAGTATTAGCAGTTGTATTATTGTTGTTTTTAGTTATGCGCACCAAATTGCAGGCATTTATCGCGCTATTGGTCGTCAGTTTGCTAGTGGGATTGGCGGTGGGAATGTCTCCTGCCGACATCATTACGACCATTGAAGACGGAATGGGAGGAACGCTCGGTTTCATTGCTGTCATCATCGGTCTTGGAGCCATGTTCGGTGAAATGCTCCGTGTTTCCGGCGGTGCGGAACGGCTTGCTTTGACACTGATGGATAAATTCGGTGAAAAAAATATTTCTTGGGCTTTGGGTTTAACTGGTTTTATCGTTTCGATTCCTGTATTTCTTGACGTCGCACTCGTCATTCTTGTTCCAATTTTATACAGCTTGACACAAAAAACGAAAAAATCATTGCTTTATTTCGGAATTCCGTTGATGGCCGGTCTGGCCGTTACACACTCGTTCATTCCGCCGACACCGGGACCGATTTCTGTAGCCTCCTTGCTTGGCGCTGATTTGGGCTGGGTTATCTTGTTCGGTGCCCTTGCAGGTCTTCCTGCCATGATTTTGGCTGGTCCTGTATTTGGTAAATATATCGCCAACAAAATTCATGTCGGTGTTCCAGAATATATGATGGAACAAATGAAAGAAGTGGACTATGATCGTGAACTGCCAAGCTTTGGAAGCGTTGTCTCCATTATTTTACTTCCATTGATTTTGATACTGGTCAACACGACAGCAGATCTGGTACTTGCAGAGGAAAGTACCGTGAGAGAAGTTTTGACGTTTATCGGTCACCCGTTCGTCGCATTAACGGTTGCTTCCTTATTGACGTTTTATATTTTCGGCTATAAAAGGGGATACAAAAAAGAAGAGATACAGCAAATTACGACAAAAGCATTGGAACCTGCAGGTATTATAATCCTTGTAACCGGTGCCGGCGGTGTATTCGGTGAAATGCTTATCCAATCCGGAATCGGTGATATCCTGGCCGATGCCATGAAAGACGCCAATATGCCGTTGATTGTGTTCGCGTTTATCACTGCTACCGTCGTTCGGATTGCCCAAGGTTCCGCAACCGTTTCGATGATCACTGCGGCCGGTTTGGTATCACCGTTGCTTGATTCTTTCAATGTCAGTGAACCGATGTTAGGTTTGCTCGTTATTGCCATTGCCTCTGGTGCCACGGTTGTTTCCCATGTTAATGACTCCGGATTCTGGCTCGTCAACCGTTACTTTGGCCTTACGGAGAAGCAGACGTTGAAATCCTGGACAGTCATGGAGACGATCATCGGTCTGGTCGGATTTGGAGTCGCTCTCTTATTAAGTTTGTTTGTTTAAGGCGAATCGAATGAAGGAGGAAACATCATGAAAATAGGACTAATCGGACTTGGAAAAATGGGATATGAAATTGGTTCACATATGCTGGAGAAAGGGCATGAAGTAACCGCTTATGATGTGGTTGAAGAACAAGTGGATAAGTTCCAACAGGAAGGTGGAAAAGGGGCGGATTCGTTAGCCGGTTTGGTCGATAGTCTGGAGACGCCTAGAACCCTCTGGGTAATGGTCCCTGCCGGCGAAATCACGGAAAGCGTGCTCAATGAATTGAAACCTTTGTTGTCCCGTGAAGATATCGTGATTGATGCTGGAAACTCCCATTACAAAGATACACTTGCTCAATATGAAAGCTTTAAGGAACAGGGGATTCACTTTTTTGATTGCGGTACGAGCGGCGGCGTATCCGGTGCGCGCAATGGAGCCTGTTTCATGGTCGGCGGTGATCAGCAAAAATTTGAGCGCATTGAACCTTTATTCAGAGAACTTGCTGTAGAGAATGGTTATCTGTATGCAGGTAAAGGCGGCAGCGGCCACTTTTTGAAGATGGTCCACAATGGAATTGAGTATGGTATGATGGCAGCAATTGGAGAGGGATTTGAGATACTGGAAAAAAGCCCTTTTGATTATGACTACGAAGCAGTGGCAAAAGTATGGAATAATGGTTCTGTCATCAGAAGCTGGCTGATGGAACTGATGGAAGGCGCCTTCGCAAAGGATGCCAGACTGGATGATATCCGTGGTGTCATGAATTCTTCCGGAGAGGGTAAATGGACAGTAGAATCGGCACTTGACTTCGAAACGGCTGCACCGGTTATCGCCCTATCCCTTATGATGCGTTATCGCTCACAGGAGACGGATACATTCACTGGGAAAGTTGTTTCGGCATTGCGACATGAATTCGGCGGCCATGCGGTCGAAAAAAAGTAACAAGATCGTCGACGAGGAGGAATGCACATGAATAATGCATTGGATATGGTAAAACAGGAAAAAATCGTATCGATCATCAGATTGGACCAAGCAGACCAAGTAGAGGAAGTAGCAAGAAGCCTCTATCGGGGTGGGATTAATATCATTGAAGTCACCATGAACACCCCGGGTGCCTTGGAAGCAATCCGTACCATAAACCATATGCCGGAAGCGATACTTGTTGGAGCAGGAACTGTTCTGGACGCTGCATCAGCGAATGCCGCAATCCGTGCCGGCGCCAAGTTTTTGCTCGCTCCCACCTTGAATACGGAGACGATTAAGATGGGTAACCGTTACGGGGTACCAGTCATACCGGGAGTGATGACGCCGACGGAGGCTCTTACTGCTCACGAAGCTGGTGCCACGATGGTAAAGGTTTTTCCTGTTCGTTCACTCGGACCGGCTTTTGCCAAAGACATGAAAGGCCCGCTGCCACAGACAGAATTGATGGCAGTCGGTGGCGTCTCGGCAGAAAATGCCGGGGAGTTTTTCCAAGCTGGATGGGACGCCGTCGGAATTGGCGGTTCCCTGGTCAACGCGCAGCTCGTCAAGGAAAAGCGGTTTGAAGAGATCGAAACAGCAGCCAGAAAATTGGTAGATGCTAGAGACAAAGCAATTCAGTCATCGAAATAGAAAGCGGGTAGGGGAACTTGGCATCGTATTTTTATCGACACAGGAACAACCAACTCCCGTATCAGGCTCCTTGACAATAGAAGCGGAAATATAATGGCCGCGCATAAACTAATGGTCGGTGTGAAAAATTTTGCTGTAGCAGGGACCAATCAGACGCTGAAGGATAAACTGGCCGAGGAGATCAAGAAAATACGTACTAGTTGATGATGAAGAACAAACGATTCAATCCTGCATGTCAACCCTTGGTGGAGAAATGCTACAGGCAATCAACGTGCGAACTACCTTGTCGGTGCTGTTCTGCATGAAGATATGAAGGCGCTACAAACAATCGATATGAAAAAAGCTCAGCTTGACTGGGTCATTGTCGGCGGATCTGACCCGCTTCGCAAGGCGTTCTATCAGCTGTTAACCGCCCATTTTCCTGACTGGCAAGTGATCGAAGCAACCGATGAGCAGGTAGACCGTTCTCCTGTCCTGGGTGCCTGGGAAGTCGCTTCTGTAAAATTTGCAGACTGAAATTAGTAGAGGAGGAATCGTAATGAAGATAACCGGATATGAACTGTTCCAAGTACCGCCACGCTGGCTGTTTTTGAAGGTCAGCACCGACGAAGGAATTGTCGGATGGGGAGAGCCTGTCATAGAAGGAAGAGCGCATTCCGTAAAAGCGGCCGTAGAGGAATTGATGGAATACTTAATCGGTAAAGACCCCCTGCAAATCGAGGATCATTGGAACGTGATGTACCGTGCAGGTTTTTATCGAGGCGGTCCGATATTGATGAGTGCCATCGCAGGTATCGACCAGGCATTATGGGATATAAAAGGAAAATTCTACAATGCCCCGGTTCATCAGCTGATGGGCGGCCGTTGTCGGGATAGCATTAAAGTATATTCCTGGATCGGCGGCGACCGGCCATCCGATGTCGGAACAGCTGCCAAACAGGCAGTCGAGACTGGATTCACCGCAGTAAAAATGAATGGCACCGAAGAGTTGCAGTATATCGATTCCTATGAAAAAATCGATCAGGCGGTAGAACGAGTGGCCGCTGTAAGAGATGCAGTCGGAAATGGAGTCGGAATCGGCATCGACTTTCATGGCAGGGTCCATAAACCAATGGCGAAAATCTTAGCAAAAGAATTGGAAGCCTATCGGCCGATGTTCATTGAAGAGCCCGTCCTTTCGGAAAATGAGGAAGCTTTCAAAGAAATTGCACGCCATACCCATATTCCGATTGCAACAGGTGAGCGGATGTTTTCTCGCTGGGATTTTAAAAATCTGTTGGCCGACGGTTATGTCGATATCATTCAGCCGGATTTATCGCACGCAGGCGGCATAACCGAATGCAAAAAGATTGCATCGATGGCGGAAGCGTACGATGTGGCCCTTGCTCCGCACTGTCCGCTGGGACCGATCGCCCTGGCAGCGTGTCTGCAGGTCGACGCCAGTTCGCATAATGCTTTTATCCAGGAACAAAGTCTCGGTATTCATTACAATAAAGAGAATGATATTCTGGATTATATCAAGGACCGCAGTGTGTTTGCCTATAAGGATGGTTATGTTGCCATTCCGGACGGTCCTGGTCTCGGCATAGAAGTCGATGAAGATTATGTGCGAGAACGTGCCAAAGAAAGCCATAATTGGCGTAATCCGGTCTGGCGACATCAGGACGGAAGCCTTGCCGAATGGTAAGACAGCGTTTTTCAATGATAAGCCTGTTACGTGTCCCCGAGCCGGTACAAAAGTATAATGACTAATGCCAAAACCGAACGATGATTCGAAATCTCAAGCATTCGAACTCGTTCGGTTTTTTATTTTGTCTCTAACTTTCCCCTCAGTGTCGATGAAGATCGAAAAGTTATGCAGGAACAGGAGAAACGCACTTCATCCGGTCGATGAAGATCAAAATGAACTGCAGGAACGAGAGAAAAGCACTTCATCCGTTCGATGAAGATCAAAGTGAGGCTCTGGAACGAGAGAAAAGCACTTCATCCAGTCGATGAAGTACAAAATGAGGCACAGGAAAGGGAGAAACGCACTTCATCCAATCTGAAGTTCAAGATGTCCTCACATTAACGGATAAAAGCTTTTCAACCCCTCGATATAGATCAAACAAGGTTAGAGATAAAATTTTCTTCTCTAAAAAGTTGAAAAATTCGTTGATTCTCTATATAATTAATCTAACTACCATACTAGTATTATGATTTGTTTTTCTAACTGATGGAGGTGGTCACAATTTCTACAACGAAACGTGTCAACGGATCAACGAGAGACTTTGTCTATGAAACAGTAAAGCAGCAAATAATTAACTGGGAACTTGAACCAGGAACAAAGATTTCGGAAAAGGAAGTAGCTGAAAAACTGGAAGTTAGCCGTACGCCTGTCCGAGAAGCATTCATGAAGCTTGCACAGGAAGAACTGCTCGGTGTTTATCCGCAAAGCGGCACACGTGTCTCGCAAATCGATTTAAGCCTGGTGGAAGAAGGGCGTTTTGTCAGAGAAAATATCGAAAGAGCTATCGTGAAAGAGGCCTGCAGTAATTTTGGGGAAGATCAATTATTTCAGCTAGAAACCAATTTGACGATGCAGGACCTTTGCCTGGAAAAAGGGACACACCACCGACTATTCGAGCTAGATGAAGCGTTTCACCGCTTGCTGTTTGAAGGAAGCGGCAAACAGCGGACATGGGAAATGATAAGAAAAATGAACACCCATTTTGATCGGCTGCGTATGTTGAGACTAGCTTCCAATCCGGATTGGAATGTACTTGTTTCCCAGCATAAAGAAATCTTCGGGTACATTTCCAAGCAACAGGCGGATTTAGCCGAGGAAGCAATGAGAAAGCATTTGCATTTAGTCGACTTTGAGAAAGAAGAGTTAAAAGAACGCTATCCAAACTATTTTAAATAAGGTTGTTCTACTTGAAAAAGAAGAATAGTGGATAGCTGTTCTTTTTGTGAAATTTGAAAGCGGTGTCAAATCGTTTTTTTAGGAAGTGACCCAGGAGAATCTGCCCTTGCACTCAACAAATAGAAGAGCTTTTCTGGACTGCATATTAATAGTATGCCTGTTGGTGAATAAAATGGAAAAGGAAGGTGTTTGCCATGATTCATGTCGCAATTATCGGGACAGGTGCGATTGCACCTTCTCATATCAAAGGGTACCTACAGTTTTCGGAAAGATATAAAATCATTGCGGTTTGTGATCCAGATATCGAAAAAGCCCAAAAAACAGTGAAAGCATTTGGTTTATCGGCCGAGGTTTATTCCGATTATCAGGAATTGGCCAGGCTGCCGGAACTTGACTTGGTTTCCGTCTGTACGCCTCCCTACACACACGCTCCCATATCGATCGATTTTTTACAGCAAGGAAAGCATGTGTTAGTGGAGAAACCGATGGCCTCCTCCCTGGAAGAATGTGACGAGATGAATAAGGCGGCAGAAACCAGCGGTAAAATTCTGTCGGTCGTTGCCCAAAACCGTTTCCGTACGGCCATGATGAAAATGAAAGCGATACTTGATAAAAACGTAATCGGACAGGTGCTACATACCCAGGTTGATTCCTTCTGGTGGCGGGGTCACAGCTATTATGATTTATGGTGGAGAGGGACATGGGAAAAAGAAGGCGGCGGATGTACATTGAATCATGCCGTTCATCATATTGATATATTCCAGTGGATGAATGGGCTTCCTGCTGAGATTACAGCTGTCACCAGCAATACGGCCCATGACAACGCTGAAGTGGAAGATTTATCGATAGCGATCGGTCGCTACCAAAACGGTACCCTAGCCCAAATCACCAGTTCCGTTGTTCATCATGGGGAGGAGCAGCAATTGACTTTCCAGGGTAAAAATGCTCGTATTTCTTTTCCTTGGAAGGTAGTCGCCTCCCAATCAAAGGAAAATGGCTTCCCCCTTCAGGATGCGGAGCTTGAAGAAGCAGTTCAATCGGAATATAACCGGCTTCCAGCTTTAGAATTCGAGGGGCATTCTGGACAAATTCATGACATGCTGACCAGTATCGAAGAGGGAAAACAAGTATTGGTAGATGGCAAACAGGGACGACAGACGCTCGAATTGATTATGGCAATCTATCAATCTGCAACTTTACAGAAAACGGTTCAGCTCCCTTTGACAAAAAAAGATCCCTTTTACACAAGAAAGGGTATCATGCAGCATGCTCCACGTTTTTACGAGAAAACGACAGCTGTACAAGGGTTTGATGATAATAGCATTACAACCTGATAACCTGAAGGCACTGGCTAAACGGAAAAGGAGGAGAAGGAGATATGAATAAGCAGGACGGAATGAATTATGCCCCTACTGGAAAGTCCGACCATGTAGTCAATCCGGGGGAATTCAAGTTTGCCGCAGTTGGTTTGGACCATGGTCATATTTACGGCATGTGCAACGGTTTGATTGAAGCGGGAGCCGAGTTGGTTGCTGTCTATGACCCAGACCCGGAAAAAGTGACCGCTTTTCAACACAAGTTTCCAGGTGTTAAAGCTGCTTCATCTAAACAGGCTGTGCTGGATAATCCGGTAATCCTGTTAGTGGCAAGTGCCAATATTCCGGCAGATCGGGGCCCTTTGGGGCTGGAAGTGCTGGATCACGGCAAGCATTTTTTTACCGATAAGCCCGCTTTCACGACGATGGAGCAGGTGAAAGCGGCCCGCCGGAAAACGGCTGAAACAGGATTAAGATGGGGCATTTATTATAGTGAGCGTCTCCACGTGGAGAGTGCTGTTTTTGCCGGCCAGCTCATCGACCAGGGGGCGATCGGAAGGGTCGTACAGGTAATTGGTACCGGTCCTCACCGGGCCAATCCGGCCAGCAGGCCTGACTGGTTCTTCGATCCGGAGCGGTTCGGCGGTATTTTATGTGATATCGGCAGCCATCAGATTGAACAGTTTCTTCATTTTGCGGGAGCGGAAGATGCAGAAGTGCTGCATAGTAAAGTGGCAAACTATTCCTTCCCGGATCATCCCGAATTCCAGGATTTTGGTGATGCGACTCTCGTGGCTGACAATGGCGCCACCTTTTATTTTCGAGTGGATTGGCTGACCCCGGATGGCTTAGGCACTTGGGGAGATGGCCGGGTATTTATTCTCGGAACAGGGGGGTACATCGAAATTCGGAAATACATCGACATCGCTAGAGACGCTACCTCGGATCATTTGTACTTAGTCAACCAGGAAGAAGAGAAACATTTCGAATTGAACGGCAAAGTGGGATTCCCTTTTTTCGGGACGTTTATCCTCGATTGTCTGAACGGGACGGAAAACGCCATGACCCAGGAGCATGCCTTCCGGGCCGCCGAGCTGTGTATCGAAGCACAGCAAAAGGCTACGCATATCCATCCAGGTGCTGCAAGGCAAGCAGCCGGTAACTAATCATCGAAAAAGAAAAGGGGGATAAAGTGAAAGCGTTTATGGATGAAGACTTCTTGTTGGAAACCGAAACAGCAAAACAGCTTTATCACGACTATGCAAAAACGATGCCGATTTTTGATTACCATTGTCATTTAACAGCACAGGAAATCGCCGAGGATAAACGGTTTTCTTCACTTACGGAATTATGGCTGGGAGGAGACCACTATAAATGGCGAGTACTGAGGGCTAACGGTGTTCCGGAGACGTATGTAACCGGCTCAGCTGAGGAACGGGAAAAGTTTAATAAATGGGCAGAAACGGTACCGCATTTAATCGGTAATCCGCTGTATCACTGGACCCACCTGGAGCTGAAACGGTGCTTTGGCATAACAGAGGTCCTTACTCCGGCAACCGCCGACAAGATTTGGGAAGCTTGCAATCAGAAAATACAATCAGCATCGTTTAGTGCAAGGGAAATCATCCGTTCTTTTAATGTAAAAGGACTGTGCACGACCGATGATCCGGTTGATTCGCTGGAATATCACCAACAAATCAAACAAGACCCTTCCTTTGATTGCAAGGTTTTGCCTACATTCCGGCCCGATGGTGCGTTGAATATAGAAGGAACAGCATTCCGGGAATGGGTGCTCCGATTGGAGGAAGTAGCAGGCTTTCCAATCAACAGTTACCAGGACTTTCTGCAAGCCCTGGAAAAAAGAATCGATTTTTTTCATGAAGCAGGCTGCAGGCTGTCGGACCATGGGTTGGATTCCCCTTTCTTTTTGCCCGCGACCAAGGAAAGGTGTCATTATATTTTTAAAAGAGCCTTGTATAACGAGCAAATCAGCGAGAAAGAAGCGGTTCAATTCCGGACCGCAGTGCTAATCCACTTGGGAAAACAATACGCTGAAAAAGGATGGGCGATGCAGCTTCACATCGGCGGACTGCGTAACAACAATCAGAGGATTGAAGCCGAAATTGGACCGAATGCAGGATTTGATTCGATTGCTGATTTCACATATGCTTCCGACCTATCGAACTTTTTGAATGAACTGGATAAAACCGAAAGTCTTCCGAAAACCATCTTATATAACTTGAATCCGCGCGATAATTATATGATTGCCTCGATGGCAGGGAATTTCCAGGGGGATGTACCCGGTAAAGTTCAATTCGGTACTGCCTGGTGGTTCAATGACCATATAGATGGAATGGAAAATCAAATGAGAACACTTGCCAATGTCGGGGTATTTTCCCGATTTATCGGAATGCTGACAGATTCCCGCAGCCTGCTTTCCTATACGAGACATGAATACTTCAGAAGGATACTGACAAATTTGATCGGGAAATGGGTGGAAAACGGCGAGTTGCCGGCAGACATCGAATGGCTGGGCAAGGTTGTCCAGGATATTTCATACAACAATGTTTGTCATTATTTAGACATAGATTTATAGATAAGGACGTGTAAACATGAGAATGGTATTTCGCTGGTTTGGCGAAGGAAACGACAGTGTATCGTTGAAACATATCAAACAGATACCGGGAGTCGAGGGGATTGTTTGGGCATTGCATGATCTGCCAGCAGGAGAGGTGTGGCCCCCGGATCGGATCCAGGAAGTGAAGAATCAGGCTGAACAGCATGGTTTTCATATAGATGTAGTGGAAAGCGTCAATGTACATGAAGATATAAAACTGGGATTGTCAACAAGAGATACGTATATTGATCATTATATCCAAACAATCGAGAATTTGGCCGCAGCAGGAGTTAAGGTTATATGTTATAACTTTATGCCGGTTTTTGATTGGACACGTACCGAACTGTTCCGCCAGCATGAAGATGGCTCGACGGCATTGTATTTTGAAAACGAGAAAATCCGGAATTTAGATCCAATGGAGCTTGTGGAGACGATTTCCAATAATGCTGCTTACACGATGCCGGGGTGGGAACCGGAAAGGCTTCAATATTTAACGAAGCTTTTCGACCAGTATCGTGGAATGACAGAATCAGACTTGTGGGATAACCTGCAATATTTTTTGGAGAAAGTAATACCAGTAGCGGAACAGCACGATATCAAGCTGGCGATTCATCCAGACGATCCGCCCTGGTCGGTATTCGGGCTTCCGAGAATCATCACCAGTCAGGAAAATATCAGGCGGCTTCTCGCTCTGGTAGATAGTCCTGCCAACGGGGTTACGTTATGCAGTGGTTCTCTTGGTGCCAATCCAGAAAACAATGTCGCTGACATGGTCAGGGAATTTGCCGGCCGCATCCACTTCGCCCATATCCGTAATGTCAAGGCAATGGACAATGGCAGCTTTATCGAAACCTCCCATCGTACATCCGATGGGTCCGTCGATATTTATGACGTTGTCAAAGCGTACCATGAAACAGAATATACGGGCTATGTCAGACCTGATCATGGACGTCATATTTGGGATGAAGCTTGCAGGCCGGGCTATGGACTGTATGATCGTGCGCTCGGTGTGATGTATTTATGGGGCATTTGGGATTCATTGGTACGGGCAAGAAAGGAGGATAACCTTTATGCTTCCAGTAAATGAAAATTTAAAAGGGAAAGTTGCTGTTATTACCGGTGGCAGTGGCGTGTTGTGCAGCGCCATGGCACGGGAACTTGGCAGACAGGGTGTGAAAGTTGCCATTCTTAACAGGCAGATAGAAAACGGGAAGAAAGTAGAACAGGAGATTGTGTCGGCAGGAGGACAGGCGATGGCTGTCGCCTGTGATGTTCTAGACCGACAAAGCGTGGAACGTGCCGAGGAATTCATCCGTGACAAATTCGGCGTATGCGATATTTTGATAAACGGAGCAGGCGGAAATCATCCGGATGGGACAACCACAAAGGAAAATTTCGAAGTGGAGGATTTAGAAAGCAACGATTTGCTGACTTTTTTTGATTTAACCACCGAAGGTTTTCAGTATGTATTCAATTTGAACCTAATCGGAACCGTGATTCCCACTCAAATCTTTTCGAAACAAATGGCCAACAGAAAAGGCGCTACGATCATCAATATGTCTTCCATGAGTGCGCCTTCGCCGATGACGAAGGTGCCGGCATACAGTGCAGCCAAAGCTGGCATTAACAATTTTACCCAGTGGCTGTCTGTCCACTTTGCCCATGTCGGTATCCGGATAAATGCTATTGCCCCTGGCTTTTTCTTGACGGAGCAAAACAAAAATTTACTAACGAACAGCGATGGATCGTTGACGGAAAGATCGAACAAAATATTGTCGCAAACCCCTATGAAGCGGTTTGGAAAACCGGAAGACCTGCTCGGCACCTTGTTATGGCTGGCGGATGATAATCTGTCCGGGTTTGTTACAGGTACTACTATACCGGTTGATGGAGGCTTCATGGCGTATTCAGGTGTTTGAGATAGTGTAGAAGTTCTGCCGGTGAATCCCTCCGGCAGTTTCTTCTTTTTAACCATCTGTGCGTTTTATTTACCTTTTATTATTTTTTCTGAAGCCCCGTCTACGCCGTTTAAACAAAGACAGGAAAAGTAGGCATTTATGGTTGAACGATCCCAGTTGGCTTGATAAGATAAAGGTAGTTAGTTTATCCGTTGAACAAAGAGGGAAGGCTCTTTTGAAAACGGTAACAAAAAGAAAGGAAGAGGGGGAATGGCATGCAGATAACCAACCCGATCCTTCCCGGTTTTCATCCAGATCCGTCGATTCTCCGTGTGGGGGATGATTTCTACATAGCTGTCTCAACATTTGAGTGGTTCCCTGGGGTGCAAATTTATCATTCGAGGGATTTACTGCATTGGGAGCTGTTGACTTATCCGCTCACAAGAGACTCCCAGCTTCAGATGATTGGCAATATTAATTCCGGCGGAGTATGGGCGTCTTGCTTAAGTTATTCAGATGGCGTCTTTTATTTACTATTTACGGATGTGAAAAGTCGAAAAGGAGCCTTTAAAGACACGCATAATTATGTGGTGACAGCTGAAAAAATTACCGGTCCGTGGTCAGAACCGATATATCTGAACAGCAGCGGCTTCGATCCTTCCCTGTTTCATGATGAGGATGGGAAAAAGTGGATGATTAACATGATTTGGGATCATCGCAAAAGGAAGAATTCCTTTGCCGGCATCGCCCTGCAGCAAATCTCCTCAGAAGAAAACAAGCTGGTTGGACCCGTTTGGAATATTTTTTCCGGAACGGAGTTGGGAGCTACGGAAGCGCCTCATCTGTACAAAAAAGATGGCTACTATTATTTAATGACTGCTGAGGGCGGAACCAGTTATGATCATGCTGTTACGATGGCAAGAGCAGAATCCATAACCGGTCCGTACCAGCTAGATCCGGGAAATCCAATTTTGACTTCGGATAAAAGCAAGCGTGATGAACTTCAAAAAGCGGGTCACGGAAGCTTAGTTGAAACACAATCCGGTGAATGGTATCTTGCCCATCTTTGTGCACGTCCGGTTACCGATAACAAGTGTATTCTTGGAAGAGAGACGGGCTTGCAAAAATGTTACTGGACAGATGACGGCTGGCTTCGTGTTGATGGTGGGCCAAACCCGCAATGGCAGGTACCTGGCCCGGACTTGGAAATGGCACCGGTAGAGGGGGAAAGCAACCATGATGACTTTCAGGAAAAAGAGTTGAAGCGTTATTGGAACGCTTTAAGACAGCCTTTTTCCGAGGATTGGCTTTCGTTAAAGGAAAGAGATGGTTATCTGCGGTTGAAAGGGGGAGAATCATTGAACTCCCTGCATCGCCAAAGTTTGGTAGCGCGCAGGCTGGAAAGTTTTCATCTTAGTGCCGAAACCGCTGTCGATTTCCAACCGGAAACTTTTCAGCAAATGGCAGGATTGATTGTGTACTATGACACAGATGACTATGTTTATCTAAGGATCAGCCAGGATGAACAACTGGGTAAATGTCTCGGAATTCTCCATACGAAACACGGCATTTATGATGAACTGCTGCCGGAAGATATTCCACTCCCGGAAAAAGTGCTTTCCTATCTTCGAGTCGAGATACACAGGGAAAATTTACAATTCTCTTATTCGCTCGATCAAAAAACATGGAAGACGATCGGGCCTGTAGTAGATATCAGTCATCTGGCCGATGATGCAACTGAGTTGAATTCACTACGCTTCACCGGAACGTTTGTCGGCATGTGCTGTCAGGATTTAAGTGGAAGGAAACACGTTGCCGACTTCCACCACTTTATTTATACCGAACAGGACATCTAATAAATTGTTACCAACACACCATGAAAATCATTGGCACATCATTTGTGTTTGTTCCTGGTGTGTTTTTTTATAGGAAGGATGGTAATTAGAATATGAAAAAAGCATTGATATTCCAAGGCGGCTGGGAAGGTCATGAGCCGGCTGAAGTTGCAGAAATTTTAGCGGGTATTTTACAGGAAGAAAAATTCGAAGTAAAAACCACCGATTCTTTGAAGACGTTGGAACAGGAAGATTTAAATGGTTATGACCTGATCGTTCCCAACTGGACGCAGGGAGAAATTACGAACGAGCAGCTCAAGCCTCTGCTGGAAGCCGTAGCATCCGGAACAGGACTAGCAGGTCTGCATGGTGGATTGGGAGATTCTTTCCGAAAGGCGACCGACTACCACTTCATGGTCGGTGGACAATGGGTGGCCCATCCCGGCAACGATGGAGTGGAATACACCGTTCACATCAAGGATCCAGGACACCCACTTACCTATGATATAAAGGATTTCACAGTTGTTTCAGAGCAATATTATATGCATGTGGATCCAGCAGTGAATGTTCACGCCTACACAACTTTTCCGGTGGCAGACGGGCCGCATGCAGGGAATGGAGAAGTAGACATGCCGGTCGTCTGGACGAAAAAATGGGGGAACGGGAAGGTGTACTACTGTTCTCTAGGACATGTAGCGGAAATTGTCAGGATGCCGGAAGTGACAGCGTTGATGCGGAATGGATTTAATTGGGCGGCAAGATGATAGCAGGAAGGGAAGATGATTGGGTTGGGAAAATTGTTGGCAGGCATAATAGGTTGCGGTAACATCAGCAGTATTTACTTTGAAAACTTGAAAAAATTCGAGGTATTGGAAGTCGTTGCTTGCGCAGACCTGGATATCGAGCGGGCGCAGGCAAAAGCAGAGGAGTATCATATTCCTCATGCCTATACACCAGAAGAGCTCTTGGCAGATCCTGCTATAGACATGGTGATCAATCTGACGATTCCGGCCGTCCATGCAGAGGTGGCGCAAAAGGCATTGCAGGCAGGCAAGCACGTATACGGAGAAAAACCGCTTGCTGTCAGCAAGGATGACGGGCGGCTTGTTCTGGAAACAGCCAGTAAAAAAGGACTGTATGTGGGCAATGCTCCCGATACTTTTTTAGGTGGCGGGCTACAGACTTCCCGAAAATTACTGGAGGATGGTTGGATTGGGAAACCTGTTTCAGCTGTTGCCTTCATGATGGTGCCTGGACATGAGCGTTGGCATCCGGATCCCGCCTTTTACTATCAGGAAGGCGGCGGCCCGATGTTTGATATGGGTCCTTATTACCTGACTGCTTTAACGTTTTTGTTGGGCCCGGTGAAACGGGTGACTGGATCGGCCAGCATCACTTTTCCGGAGCGAACCATAACCAGTGAACCAAAATACGGGGAAAAAATCCAGGTAACCACTCCGACCCAGATAAATGGTGTCATGGACTTTTCCAACGGAGCTGTCGCATCGATCATTACCAGTTTCGATACTTGGCATCATCAGCTGCCGCATATCGAAATATATGGTACAGAAGGCAGCATGGTCGTTCCGGATCCAAATACATTTGGAGGCCCCGTGTATCTCAGAAGACATGATGATAAGCAGTGGACAGAAGTTCCGTTGAGCCATGGGTTTACGGAAAATAGCAGAGGGATCGGTGTGGCAGAAATGGCACATTCCATTCTGACAGGAAGGGAGTCACGAGTAAATGGCAAAATGGCTTATCACATTTTAGAGGTCATGCATGGTTTTCTCGAGTCATCGGAACAAGGAAAGCATGTTCCCATTTCCAGCAGCTGTAACCAGCCGGATATACTACCTACAGGCGTCTCACAACAAAATTTTGAAGCAGTGATGTCAACCAAATCAACGGAGGAGAGTGGAGAATGAAACTGGGTGTATTTGCTGTATTATTTGGCGACCGACCATTGGAAGCTGCGCTTGATAAAATAGTGGAAGCGGGGTTGCAAGCGGTAGAAATAGGTACTGGCGGTTATCCGGGCAATACGCATTGTCAACCTGCTGAACTGTTGGGGGATGCAGATAAGTTAGACCGATTCAAACAGACCATTGAGAGCAGGGGACTTACCATTAGTGCGTTGAGCTGTCACGGCAACCCGCTGCATCCTGATAAGGAAATAGCGGAATCCCATCACCAGCAATTCAGGGACACCGTTCAATTGGCAGCTAAATTAGGTGTGGATACAGTAGTCACTTTTTCCGGATGCCCTGGTGAATCAGCGCATTCCCGTTCGCCTGTTTGGGTTACCTGTCCCTGGCCGGAAGATCATGCCCTTGTTTTGAAGTGGCAATGGGAAGAAAAGGTCATTCCTTACTGGAAGGAGCAAAGTATATTTCTTCAGGAACACGGTGTAAAAGTCGCAATCGAACCACACCCTGGCTTTGTCGTTTACAACAATGAAACAGCATTGCGTTTGCGGAAAGCATGCGGTGATAACATTGGAGTGAATGTCGATCCAAGTCATTTGTTTTGGCAGGGGATGGATCCTGTTGCAAGCATTCGAGAACTGGGCCGTCATGATGCCATCTACCATTTTCATGCCAAAGATACGGCAGTTGATAAAACAAACACGGCGACAAATGGGGTGTTGGACACCAAGCCGTACAGCGATGAAATAAACAGGTCATGGATTTTTCGGACGATTGGTTACGGCCACGGAGAACAGTATTGGAAGGAAATCATCAGTGAACTGCAACTTGCCGGATATTCAGGAGCTGTCAGCATTGAACAAGAAGACAGCTTGATGCCCGTGGAGGAAGGCTTCCATAAAGCAGTGGACTTATTGCAGCGGGCCTTGATCAAGGAGAAAGCAGGTGAGATGTGGTGGGCATAGCAAAACAGGAGATCAATATCGGGATGATTGGTTATCAGTTTATGGGAAAAGCACACAGCCACGCTTACCGGGATATTCCCTTCTTCTTTGATTCCGAAGTGAAACCGGTGCTGAAGGCGCTGGCTGGCAGAAATGAAGCGGAAGTAAACAAAGCCGCAGAAACAATGGGCTGGGAATCGACCGAAACGGACTGGAGAAGATTGATCGAAAGGGAAGATATCGATGTTATTGACATCGTCACCCCTAATCATACCCATGCCGAAATGGCCATAGCAGCAGCAGAGGCAGGTAAACATATCATCACGGAAAAACCGCTGGCTCTTACGTTGGAGGAAGCGAAAGCGATGTATCGGGCGGTTCAAAAAAACAAGGTCATTCATATGGTCTGCCATAATTACCGTTTCGCTCCGGCTGTCCAGTATGCGAAGCGGTTAATTGAAGATGACAGGTTAGGCAGGATTTATCATTTTCGGGCTGATTATTTGCAAGATTTTATTATGGATCCGTCTTTTCCACTTGTATGGCGGCTGAAGAAGGAAGTATCCGGTTCAGGGGCACTTGGGGACATCGGCGCCCATAGTATTGACCTTGCCCGCTTTTTGGTTGGTGAAATAATGGAATTGGTCGGGACCATGGAGACTTTTGTGAAAAAAAGGCCTCTTGGAGAAATGGCAGGGGGACTGAAGGCGGAATCGGAAAAAGATCAATATGGAGAAGTGACCGTGGATGATGCCGTTGCTTTCCTGGCGAAGTTTTCCAACGGTGCTCTCGGTACTTTTGAAGCGACACGGTTCGCCGGCGGTAATCGAAATAAAAATAAATTTGAACTAAACGGGGAAAAAGGTTCGATTCGCTGGGATATGGAAAACATGAACCTTTTGGACGTTTATTTGGTGGACGATGAACCGGGTCTGCAAGGGTTCCGGACCATCAACTGTACAGAGGAGGAGCATCCGTACGTCGGGGCGTATTGGCCGCCTGGACATATTATCGGATATGAGCATACGTTTATCCATCTTTTATATGAATTTCTGCAAGGAATAACGAAGCAGTCGCAGCCGTATCCCAGCTTTCTCGACGGGGTAAGGAATCAGGCAGTCCTGCAAGCGGTGGAGCAGTCTGCGGAAAGCAGGAGATGGGTGAAAGTAGAACAGTTTGGCTAAGGCTATTTTCGTCATTTATTCTATCGCTGCGGGTTATTTAAACCAAGCCACAACTTTCACATGCCGTTGAATCACAACGGAAAAACACTACGCTACGCTTGAAGTCTGTGTCCTGTATTCTGCCAAGCATGGTTATAGAACTAACTTAAAGAGGGAAAATCGATACGAACATAGGATGATCATTGATTCCACAACTGGCACAGGGAAACAGACAAAAAAAGCAGTTCAACGACAAACATTCGCTGAACTGCTTTTTTAAATAGACTTAAACACCCTGACTTTGTAAATCACCCTTGAAAAAGTTTTCGACTGAAAAAGCTGCCACTCCAAGTGCCGTAGAATGAGTGGATAACTCCGAGAATTGAATCTGTAGGTCTTTTTGCTGAAACCATAAAGTTTGGTTTACCATCCTGCTGATCAGCGGATCGCGCAGCCACTTTTTAGCAGAAGCCATTCGATTTCCGATAATCACCTGCTGCGGATTGAAAATATTGATGATATTGTTTAATCCGACGCCCAAGTAATCACCGACTTGTTCAAACAGCCGGATGACCTGTTCATCGCCGTCATCGGCCAGTTCGGAAAGGTTCTCGAGCGTTGGCTGTTCTGGAGCATCAGGAAGTTTAGCAGCATTACTTAATAATGCCTGTTCTGCAGCATAAAGCTCCCAACAGCCCTTGTTTCCGCAACGGCACTTTTTTCCGTCGACTTCTATCGTCATATGCCCAAGTTCTCCAGAAAAACCATTATTGCCTTTATAGAGCGATCCATTCAGGATTAACCCGACACCAATACCGATTCCTGCACTGACGTAAATAATATCCTCTAGATCTTTTCCTGCCCCGAATCTCTTCTCACCATAGGCACCGGCATTCGCTTCATTTTCTATAACGACCGGTACCTGATACTTTCTTTCCAGGACGGCCTGCAGGTGGATATTTTTCCACTCCAGGTTAGGAGCTAGCAGGATTTCTCCGGTATTGCTTACTGTTCCTGGAACACCTACCCCAATTCCAACGATCCCATACGGACTTGGCGGAGCAGCATCGATCAAGTGATCAATGATATCAAATAGCTTCACTTTAATTTCTTCATACGTTAAGTCCGTGTACGATTCACGTTTTTCATTACAAATGTTTCCTTGTAAATCGGTTAGTACACCAAGAAGGTAATTGACACCGATATCAATACCGATGGAATAACCTGCAAGCTGGTTAAAGAGCAGCATGACAGGTCTCCTGCCGCCGCTTGAAACGCCTGGCCCCGATTCTGATATCAATTGCTCTTCCAACAATTCACTCACCAGCGATGATACGGTCCCTTTATTAAGGCCAGTGAGGTTGGCTGTTTCAGCCCGGGAAACTGGTGAATGATCTTTGATTGTTTCAAGTACAAGAGACTTATTCCCTTTTTTTACTACATGCTGATTCCACGTCTGATTCATCGTCATTTTCATTTCATCATCTCATTCTTCCTTTTCTTCTAAGTTTACCACATTCAAGGAATAAAAATAAACTTTGTTTATTCAGTAGACAAACAAGGTTTGTTTTGGTATATTAAGTACAGAAGTTGCTATTATTCAGAAAAGAGGGGGTTTACCAATGGTAAAAAAGAAAGCGATTTCATTGTTGTCTGCTGCTTTTGCTTCGGTGTTGTTGATGGCTGGCTGTTCAGGTTCTGGAGACTCAGCAAGTGGTGATTCTGGCGAAAAGACGATTGAATTCATGCATTTATGGCCGGAAGGCAGCTCAAAGGATCACTACGAAATTGTAAACGAAATCATTGCCGACTTTGAAGAAGAGCATCCAGATGTCACCGTAGACTTGGAAGTATTAAGTAATGAACAGTATAAAGATAAAATCAAAGTGTTGTCTTCTTCCGGAGAACTGCCGGATGTCGGGATGACATGGCCTGCAGGATACTTAGAACCATATGTAGAAGGAGAGATGTTCGCTCCGCTTGATGATGTCCTGAATGATGGATTGAAGGATGAATTTGTTTCAGGTACGACGGAAGCTTACCAAGTAGATGGCAGTACGTATGGTCTTCCGCTGGAGCTTAATATTGCAACCGTTTTCTATAACAAAGCAATTTTCGAGGAGTACGGCTTAGAGGCACCTAAAACATACGAAGAGTTCCAAAATGTCGTCGATACGTTGGTAGACAATGGAGTTGCTCCAGTTGCATTGGGCAACAAAGACAGGTGGACAGGTTCGCTATGGTACATGTACCTTGCTGACAGAATCGGCGGTGCAGATGTTTTAAACAAAGCGATCGACCGTTCAGGCAGTTTTGAAGACCCTGCATTGGTTGATGCAGCCGCTAAAGTACAAGAACTTGTTGATAATGATACCTTTATCAATGGTTTCAACGGCCTTGCTGATGAAGAAGCGAAGAGCATGTTTATGAACGAACAGGCTGCTATGTATTTAATAGCAACTTGGGATTTGCCGAATTATACCACCAATGAAGATGTACCACAGGAATTCCGGGATTCTGTCGGATTCTTTAACTTCCCGACGGTTGAAGGACAAGGCGACATGAACAGTTTTGTTGGAGGACCTGGTGTTGGTTTGTTCGTTGCCGAAGACTCTGATGTAAAAGAAGAATCCATGGAATTTGTGAAATACTTTGCAGAAAACTGGGGAGAGAAATCCGTTACCCAGGCTGGCGTTATTCCGGCCACGAAAGTGAACCCTGACGAAGTGGACCTGCCGGATATGTACTTGGATGTATTGGATGAGTTGAATAATGCGTCGAACATCACCTTGTTTGCAGATGTGCAAATGAGTCCTGATGTTGCTGAAGTTCATCTTGATATGATCCAGTCACTATTTGGAGGTGAGGTGACTCCGGAAGAATTTGCCAAGAAGCATGAAGAAGCACTTGCCAATGAGGAATAAGCAAGAGATATGGCCTCTCCATTACGGAGGGGCTTTTTCTATAAATGATCAGTATGAATAAGTAGATTTAACTTTGTTCATCCACTAGACAAACGGACGATAGTTTGCTATTCTAAAATGGAAACCTGTAATAAGCTTCACAGTGGGTAAGCCCTCAAGTCAAAGAGCGAAAAAGTAAGCGATTACAAGGTAGTGTGTTGATTCTTATCCGTGCAGGGAACTTTTCTTGACGTTTTATGAAAGCAGTTACAATTAGAGGATGGAGAGAAGTTTGCTGCTCATCCCTTATGGATTACATAACTGCAAAAATGAGTGGGATAGTTTTTTTACTGCTGTGGCATGTTTCCTTTCTATCTAATAAAAAGTAGGGGTTGAATGTTATGAACAAAGTGATGTCTAACAAGTTGATGATCGCGCTCTATGTATTGCCGGCGCTTTTGTTAATCGCAATATTGATATTTATTCCGTTGATCCTTACAGGTTACTACGGGCTGATGGATTGGAACGGAATCGGAAACATGGAATTTATTGGACTGGAAAACTACATAAATGGTCTGCAAGATCCAAAGTTTTGGGAGAGTGCTTATCATTCTTTCCTGTTAGCGTTGTTTTCTACCCTTAGTCTCGTTATTTATTTAGCCATTTCGCTAATTCTCGCCTCGAAAATCAAAGGGGCGGACTTTTTGCGGAAAATTTATCTGATACCGATGCTGCTATCTTCTGTGGCGATTGCTCAACTGTGGATCAAGGTCTACAACCCGAATAATGGAATTTTGAACAGCATCTTGATGAAACTTGGAGTGGAAAGCCCTCCTGCATGGCTTGCCGAACCATCGATCGTTCTCTACGCCATTTTCATCCCGATTCTTTGGCAGTACGCAGGCTTCTACATTTTGATTTATTATGCTGCTTTAAAAAATATTCCGGAGTCGTTAATTGAGGCAGCTAAAATCGACGGAGCTACTCCGCTGCAAATTGCGTATAAAATCAAGCTGCCGCTGATCATGGGGGTCATTAAAGTGACCATCGTACTGGCAATTGTAGGTTCATTGAAGTATTTTGATCTTATTTACGTTATGACTGGAGGGGGGCCGAATGGGGCAAGTGAAGTCATGGCATCCTACATGTACAAACTGGCCTTCTCCACCAACGACTTTGGCTATGGAAGTGCTATTGGATTCCTGCTGCTGGTCATCACGCTTATTGTCACAGTCATTATTCGTAAGCTGACTGCTTCCGACGACGAACTACAATATTAGGAATAAAAGGAGGAACAACCGATGAACCGCATTGGCTACACCATTCTTTACATTTGCCTTGGATTGGTTGCATTGTTTCAAATTTTCCCGATCATTTGGCTTTTCTTGTTTTCATTGAAGGATAATAGAGAAATATTTTCCGGTTCGCCTTTTGCACTCCCGACTGAATTAAAGTGGGAAAACTATGCAAAGGTGTGGGAAGGCGGAATCGGCGTTTATTTTTTCAATAGTGTATGGATTACTGGCCTGGCTATCGTTTTGACGGTACTGCTTGCAAGTATGGCCACGTTTGCGATTACGAGAATGAACTGGAAGTTGAGCGGTTTCGTTTTAGGTCTGTTTATGGTCGGCTTGATGATTCCGATTCATTCTGCACTAATTCCGCTTTTCAGTATGTTTCTTAATGTCAACTTGATTGATCACCCGCTATCGATTGTCATTACTTATACGGCGTACAATCTGCCAATCACGATGATGATTTTACTGGGCTTTTACTACACTTTACCCCGTGAAATCGAAGAAGCTGCAATTATTGATGGAAGTTCGATTCACCGGCTGTTTTTTCAAATCATTCTGCCGATGACAACGCCGATTATGTCGACTACGGTCATTATCAACATGATTTACAATTGGAACGAGTTTGTGTTTGTGAATACATTTATTAGTTCAGATAAGTATAAAACACTGACGGTCGGCATTCAGAACTTCATCGGCCAGTATATGACCGATTGGGGTGCGATCGGTGCTACGTTGATTATCAGCGTTCTGCCAATTCTGCTGGCATTCATCTTTTTCAGCAACAAGGTTGTCGAAGGGATATCTTCCAGTGCAGTAAAAGGGTAAGGAAAGAGGCCGGGACAAAAGCATAGTGACCAAAGCGAAAACCGAACGATGATTCGAAAGGGTACATATTCGAACTCGTCCGGTTTTTGTTTTTAAATAGTCTAGTAGACAACTCTTTAGCTAGACTTCCATATATTCTGTTGGTTGATAAGTGTTTCACTGTGCTCCGGCAAGGTAATGCGCTTTCCCGCGGAAAGCGCATTACCTTGCCGGAGTGTGTTTGCCACCACTTACTCTTAAGAGAAGTTATTCCTGCTTTCCTTATCCTTTAACTGTCGTTAGTTATATTATGTTGCTTCCGACCACTTTGCATATTTCATGGCCGGTTTAAAAAAACGGCGTGTCAGGTACTCAACGTTACTGTGATTTTGCGGCTATTTTGCGAAATGCATGCATGCTCATCCACATGGTGATGAAGGCATAAACACTTCCGCCAAAGATGAAAAACAAGGCGGGGAGGTACCGCATCACGACAAAGGTACAAACCAGGCATACAACCATGAAAAAGGTACTAATCGGATTTACTAACATAATCAAAAATGCATTTCGCAGCATTCCCGAAACTTTTAAATCGAAATGGACGAAAACAGGGAATAAGTAAAACAAATAGAATACAAACAATAACATAAAGGCAAATAGCGGAACGTAAGTCCATTCCAGTTCTGTCAATTGAATATACTGAATGTCTATGTAAATCAACAACACAATTATACTGACGAATAAGCCAAGTAAATTGGATTTCCAAAAATCCTTTTTGTAATAAGACCAGAATGTACCCATCACAGGCAAAGAGCTTTTACCTAGGAGCCATTGGCGTACAAGGGCAAACATGGCGATGGTTGCCGGGAAAAAACCAAAAAGGACCCCACCTGTTAGCGTGAAGAGTATCCATAACAGGTTGATATAGGCAAACCGTGTAATCCATTCTAACGTAGTGTAAAGCGCACCGCCTGGATTCATTTATCGTTCCTCCATCTTAGTTGCTTGGTTTTTACAAAAGGGACGCACGTCCTGTTTTATTATCTCAGATTCCTGACAATTTAGCATGTACAGATTCATTATAAACTTTGTTTATTTAATAGACAAACTAAAAGAAGGTTGCTATAATAATCAATGAAAGCAGTTACAATTTCGAGACAGCTACATAACTACGCTGCTTTGAATCAAAGGAGCATAGTGCCGTCAGTTGCCTTATCATTCATGATAATAGGAGGTTTTCGAAATGGCTTATTTTACAGACATTAACAAAATCAGTTTTGAAGGGGCAAAATCAACTAATCCATATGCCTTCAAGTATTACAATCCCGAAGAAGTAGTCGGCGGTAAAACAATGGAAGAATATATGCGTTTTGCCGTGGCATACTGGCATACCTTCACGATGGATGGTTCCGATCAATTCGGGTCGGGAACAATGGTACGCCCATGGGACAAATATAGTGGAATGGACCTGGCAAAAGCGCGAGTAGAGGCTGCTTTTGAGTTTTTTGAAAAACTTGGGGTTCCATATTTCTGCTTCCACGATGTCGATATTGCTCCAGAAGGCAGTACACTGAGAGAAACGAACAAAAACCTTGATACCATCGTCGCGATGATTAAGGATTACATGAAAGACAGTAAAACAAAGCTGTTATGGAATACAGCCAATAACTTTACCCACCCACGTTTTATTCATGGAGCAGCATCCTCCAGTAGTGCTGACATTTTCGCTTTTTCAGCAGCAAAGGTGAAAAAAGGGCTTGAAATTGGAAAAGAGCTCGGAGGTCAGAATTATGTGTTCTGGGGCGGAAGAGAAGGCTACGAAACGTTATTGAACACGGACATGAAACTGGAATTGGACAATCTGGGCCGCTTCTTCCATATGGCCGTTGATTATGCAAAAGAAATTGGATTTGATGCCCAGTTCCTGATCGAGCCGAAACCGAAAGAGCCTACTACCCATCAATATGATTTTGATGTAGCGACAGGTTATGCATTTTTGCAGCGGTATGATCTGCAGGACCACTTTAAATTCAATATCGAGGCAAACCACGCAACATTGGCCGGCCATACGTTCGAACATGAACTGCATTACGCCCGTGTCAACGGTATGCTTGGTTCCGTTGATGCCAACCAGGGTGATCCATTGCTCGGCTGGGATACTGATGAATTTCCGACAGACTTGTACTCTACTACACTGGCAATGTATGAAATCATCAAAAATGGCGGTTTAGGTAAAGGCGGTCTCAACTTTGATGCCAAAGTCAGAAGAGGTTCATTCGAGCCTGAGGACTTGTTCCACGCTCATATCGCCGGTATGGACAGCTTTGCGGCTGGTTTGAAGGTCGCACAAAAGCTTCTTGATGACAAAGTGCTTGAAGATGTTGTGGAAAGTCGCTATAAGAGCTACACAGAAGGAATCGGACAGGAGATTGTCAATGGCACGACTGATTTCCATAAGCTTGAAGAGCATGTGCTGGATAAGACCGAATTCAAGCATCAATCTGGTCGTTTGGAACAAATCAAAGCGACGATCAACCAATACTTACTCCAAGCTTTTGCCGACCAATAAATCGATTGAATGGAAGAAGCGAGGTGGAAATCAATGAAGTATGTCATCGGAGTTGATTTAGGCACCAGCGCGGTAAAAATTTTGCTGGTAGACCAGCTGGGAAACGTAGTGCAAGAAGTATCTAAATCGTACCCATTGATTCAGGAAAAAACCGGCTATAATGAACAGGATCCGCAAGTATGGATAGATCAGACAGCTGCAGGGCTGTCTGATCTGCTGAAGGAAGCAGATGTGAACGCGAGCGAAGTGGAAGGAATCAGTTTTTCCGGGCAAATGCACGGACTGGTCCTTCTCGATGAAAACTATAACGTGTTGCGTCCGGCCATCTTGTGGAACGATACCCGGACAACAGAGCAGTGCCAAAACATCTATCGGCAAGTTGGTGAGGAGAAGCTGCTTGAGTTAACAAAAAATCCGGCATTGGAAGGGTTCACGCTACCAAAGCTGTTATGGGTAAAAGAAAATGAGCCAGAGATTTATGAACGAGCCAGTACGTTTGTCCTGCCGAAAGATTATTTGCGGTATAAAATGACCGGGAAATTGCATATGGAATATTCCGATGCAGCCGGAACACTGCTTTTGAATATTGGTGAAAAGCAATGGAGCAAGGAAATTTGTGAAACGGTCGGAATTAGCGCAGAACTTTGTCCTCCGCTGGTTGCATCAGATGCAGAAGTGGGAACGATTGCGGAAAATTTTGCCGAACGAACCGGGATGAATCCGTCGACGAGAGTTTTTGCCGGAGGGGCCGACAATGCCTGCGGGGCTATCGGATCGGGCATTCTGGAAGACGGCAAGACGCTGTGCAGTATCGGTACCTCCGGTGTCGTCTTGTCTTATGAACAAGGACCGGAAAAAAACTTCCAGGGAAAAGTCCATTACTTCAATCATGGAGCTAAAAACGCCTATTATACCATGGGAGTAACCTTGTCCGCCGGTCACAGTCTAAGCTGGTTTAAAGAAGTCTTTGCACCTGATATTGACTTTGATGATTTGCTGGCTGAAGTGGGGTCAGTCCCCGTCGGAGCAAATGGCTTGTTGTTCACCCCTTATTTGGTCGGTGAACGAACACCGCATGCAGATTCGACTATCCGAGGCAGTTTCATCGGAATGGATAGTTCCCATCGGCGCGATGACTTTGTGCGTGCTGTTATGGAAGGCATCACCTTCTCTTTGAATGAGTCCATTGATATTTTCCGGCAGAACGGCAAGCAAATCGATACGATCGTTTCGATAGGCGGTGGAGCGAAGAATGAAGCGTGGCTGCAAATGCAGGCAGACATATTCGATGCAACTATCGTCAAGCTTGCCAGCGAACAAGGTCCTGGCATGGGAGCTGCGATGCTTGCTGCATTTGGATGCGGATGGTTTGATTCTCTCGCTGCTTGTGCCGATCAGTTTTTACAGGAAGCTGCAACATATCAGCCAAACCCGGAAAATGTAGAGCGTTACCGGGAATTGTTTCAGCTATATAAAACTGTTTACAGACAAACAGCAGACATTAATCATAAGTTAATGCGCTATCGAAAATAAAAAATTTCTGACCGGCTATTTAAGCTGGTAAGGCTGTCGAGGTTTTCTCGGCGGCCTTTTTCGCTGTATAGAAATGATAAATTTGACTGTCTGTGGATCATTATTGGCTGAACCAGCCACGCCCAGCTCCAGCGCTTACCCCTCGAGGTTTTAAGCAAATTCTCTGTGTGGCAAAAAGTGCCACGCCGAGGCTGTTCTTAAGCTTATCGGAGGCCCAAACGATGTGGGTCATGCAGGCGTTTTGCCACAGGCGGGTTGGAGAACAGCGCTGCGGAAATACCCCGCGCTTTCCGCGGGCGGCTGATGAGCTTCCTTGAGCTAACGTTCTGCAGGATCTCACCGAGGCCTTTCCTTCGCTTTTAACATGCTTCCTATTTTATTAAGAGGATTCTTATTATTGTTGACTGTATACACCAAAGTGCTGGAATGGATTTGTTCAGGATTCCAGCTTCTGTTTATTCGAGGTGGTTGAGGCTAAAAAATACAGAAAGTTGCGGGCTCCAACCTCTGTCCTATATTAATTTTCCATTAAATAGGGTATAATAAGGATAGAATCAGAAAGGGGATTAGATTATGGCTTATTACAACAACAAGAAAGAACCAGCCCCGGAAGTAGAAACAACGATTTGGTCTTGCACAAGCGAGGACTGTTCAGGTTGGATGAGGGAAGACTTTTCGTTTGAAGAAACGCCAAAGTGTCCGCTATGCCAGTCAACCATGGAAAAAGAAACAAAAACATTACCACAAATTAAGTAATACCGGGCTGATACCAACCACCAATGGAAAGCCTGGTTTATTTAATTGGCAGGAGGCAGAGAGTGCGATTTGATGAAAGCCTGCTGCTGGTTGGAAACAGACTGCCGTTATTATCGGTAGTCTGTTTTTTTATGAATAATTTGCAGAAATAAAAAGTCGGAATATTTGTAATAAAAAGATATCGTTTGCTATACTTTATATAGAGCCAATGCCCCAAGATTGTAACCTCATAAATGAAAGCGATTACAATTATTTAAGGAGGTTTTACGATGCAGTATGAAGCACCGAATACACAAGGAGCAGTCGTGAATTTTAAAGAAAGGTATGGCAATTTCATCGGCGGTGAATGGAAGGAACCTGTCGGTGGAGAGTATTTCGATAACGTAAGCCCAGTAACGGGAGAAGTTTTTTGTCAGATCGCCCGCTCGTCAAAGGATGATGTCGAGCTGGCATTGGATGCTGCTCATGCTGCCAAGAGCAGCTGGGGGAAAACCTCCCCTGCAGAGCGGGCAGTGATACTGAATAAAATAGCGGACAGAATGGAAGATAATTTAGAGAAACTGGCTGTCGCCGAAACGTGGGATAACGGAAAAGCGGTCAGAGAAACCCTCGCAGCAGATATTCCACTTGCGATTGACCACTTTCGTTACTTCGCAGGTGTTATCCGTGCACAGGAAGGCAGTCTCAGCCAACTTGATGATGATACGGTTGCTTACCATTTCCACGAGCCACTAGGGGTGGTTGGACAGATTATTCCATGGAACTTTCCGATATTGATGGCAACGTGGAAGCTTGCACCAGCGCTTGCGGCCGGAAATGCAGTCGTTTTAAAACCAGCAGAACAAACCCCCGCATCGATTCATGTCTTGATGGAATTGATCCACGATTTGCTTCCACCTGGAGTGGTAAACATCGTTAACGGTTTCGGAGTGGAAACAGGAAAACCATTGGCATCCAGCAGCAGGATAGCCAAAATCGCCTTTACAGGTGAAACGACAACTGGCCGTTTGATCATGCAATACGCTTCAGAAAACATCATTCCAGTTACATTAGAGTTAGGCGGGAAGAGCCCGAACATCTTTTTTAAGGATGTAATGGATGCGGACGATTCCTTCTTGAATAAGTCAATTGAAGGATTTACGATGTTTGCGCTCAATCAGGGAGAAGTCTGTACGTGCCCATCCCGTGCCCTGGTACATGAGTCGATTTACGAACCGTTTATGGAACGGGCGATCAAACGGGTTAAAGAGATTAAAATCGGTCATCCGCTGGATACGGATACGATGATGGGGGCACAAGCGTCCTTAGAACAAATGGAGAAGATCACTTCTTATCTTGATATTGGAAAGCAGGAAGGAGCAGAGGTGCTTGTCGGCGGAAATAAAAACAGTATGTCTGGGGAGCTAGCCAAGGGCTACTATGTCGAGCCAACAATCTTTAAAGGAAGTAACGAAATGAGGATTTTCCAGGAAGAAATCTTCGGGCCGGTTCTGTCGGTCACTACATTCAAAGATGACGAGGAAGCCCTTAAAATCGCCAATGATACGTTGTATGGATTAGGTGCAGGTGTCTGGTCCCGGAATATTAATACGGCTTACCGATTTGGCCGTGAAATCGAAGCGGGGCGGGTATGGACCAATTGCTACCACCAATATCCTGCCCATGCAGCCTTCGGAGGGTATAAAAAGTCTGGTATCGGTCGTGAAAACCATCGGATGATGCTGGATCATTACCAACAGACGAAAAACCTGCTCGTAAGTTATAGTACTGATCCAGCGGGCTTGTTCTAATCCTCGAATGACTGCTTAGGAAGGAGTGGAAGCATGATCGAAAAGGTTACGGCAACTGCGGAAGCAGCTGATTTGATCGAACGCTTGAAAAAACGTCATGGTCCACTGATGTTTCATCAATCGGGAGGCTGCTGTGATGGCAGTTCTCCCATGTGCTTTCCCCGCGATGAGTTCCGTGTCGGCAGCTCGGATGTACGGCTTGGGGTAATTGAAGATACACCGTTTTATATTTCAAAGGATCAATATGAGTATTGGAAACATACTCAATTGATTATTGATGTTGTAGACGGGAGGGGAGGCATGTTTTCCTTGGAAGGACCGGAAGGAAAACGGTTTTTAACCCGGTCACGAGTGTTTACAGAGAAAGAACGAAAACAACTTGAAGAAGAAGTTTGACCAGAAAGGCTGTACAATAGCATAGCGGTCAAAGCAAGAACCGAATGATCATTCGAAATCCTTAGCATTCAAACTCATTCGGTATTTCTTTTTAGAAAAATGAGGTGCACACGCTGATACTAGTAAGATTTCACCCTATGGATGATGTCAAGAAGTAGATAATCCGTCTCCTGGAAACAATGCTCCTCTGTTTTAGGAGCTAATAGTATAAGGCGGAACCAACAACAAGCTTTTGCGATAACTCCCACTATGTTGGCCGCCTTCTTCTTAACATCTCAAGTAAGGGTTTCACTCTAGCTGAATTTTTTCATTTGAGAAACCGATTTCCTATCATCTATAAAAAAATGGTAAAAATTCTGAAAAAATTCTTGCTTTTGCCCAGATAACATAATATACTCAATTTAGAAAGCGTTTACATATAGTTTTCGAGGAAACCTATATGTATTTTTTACGACATTTTAAGAAACCGGTTTCCTTTATTCCATTCTTTTTCGGTTTCTAAGTAAATGGAGGTGGATTTAAGTTCGTTTCTTGGTTACATGTAGAAGCCATATCAAAAAAACGGGGGTAAAAGTAATGAAAAAACTGTTTTACATGGTGGCATTTCTTTCACTGGTTTTAGCACTGGCAGGATGTAGTGACGACAGTAAAGCTTCAGAGGATGGCGGCTCAGGGAAGAGCGATGGCAAAGTGGAACTGGATTTTTGGGTATTCGGAAGTGCGGGGTATGATGTATTGGTAGATGAATACATGCAAGAAAATCCTGACGTGAAAATCAATCTTAATGAGGGAGAAATGTCTGACGTTCATAATAACTTGTTCACTTCCCTCTCTGCCGGCAGCGGAGCGCCGGATATCACCATGATTGAAGTTAGTGAAATCGCCAAGTTCATGCAGGCGAAAGATCAGTTTTACAACTTGAACGATTATGGTGCAAAAGATGTGGAGGACAAATACTTGGATTGGAAATGGCAGCAGGCCCAAAGTGTCGATGGAGAATTTCAATTAGGCCTTCCAACCGATATCGGTCCGACCACCATGTTTTATCGAACCGATGTAATGGAGGAAGCGGGTTTGCCGACAGACCCTCAAGAATTGTCGGCAGAAATCAGTGACTGGGACGCTTATTATGAAGCAGCAAAACAAATCAAGGAAAAAACCGGGAAGCCAATTACCGACAGTCCTGAATTAATGTTCTCCGCTTTACGCGACCAGGCTCCAGAGCAATATTTCAATGAGGACGATGAACTGATTATTGAATCTTCTCCCTATGTGAAAGAAGCCTACGATTATACGACAAAGTTAATCGAAGAAGGATTGGTCGGACAAAACGCTCTGTGGACTCCTGAATGGGGAAGTGCGATGGCAGATGGCAGCTATGCTACGTTGATCGGCGCTCCTGCCTGGATGATTGCCAATGTAAAAGGAAATGCTCCAGACGCAGGAGGTAAATGGTCCTTAACAACGATTCCGGAAGGCGCAGGAAATTGGGGCGGATCTTTCATGGCGATCCCGAAAGAATCCAATCATCCGGAAGAAGCCTATGCTTTTATTGAATGGCTTTTATCACCAGAAAATCAATTGAAATCATTCCAAAATAACGGCCTGTTCCCTTCAGCTCCTGAAGTGTATGAAGATGAGGAATTTTTAGCGACAACAGATGAATACTTCAGCGGTGCGGAGACAGCCAAAACGTTTGCGGAAGCTGCAAAGTCTGTTAAACCGATTTATATGGGCGTCAATTACTCGATCGTTCAGGATGAATTGATTTTGGCACTGACCAACGTGGCAGTTGAAGGTGCTGATCCACAAAAAGAATGGGATGCAGCAGTTAAACGGATTAAAGATCAATTAGCCAGACAGTAAGGAGCTTCAAACGGTCCGGGGCCAATATTGGCCTGGACCGTTAACCAATGAAAGGGGGATAGTGTTATGGCCCAACCGCAATTACAGCCTCAAACAGAGGCGAAATCAGTTCCGGCAAAGCCTTCGCCCGGAAAAAAGCGCCCTTTCTTTCATCTTAGTGAAAAGAAAAAGGATGCACTATCCGGTTACTTGTATATTTCTCCATTTTATCTACTGTTTGCTGTCTTTGGTCTGTTTCCGATGTTATTCAGCTTTTATCTCGGTTTTCAAAAATGGAACGGACTCGGAGAAATGGAATTTGTCGGTTTGCAAAATTTTCGCTTTGTATTAAGCGACCCGATTTTTTGGAAGTCGTTGTTCAACACGGCGGCAATCGGAATCATCGGCACTCTGCCGCAATTGATTATCGGCATCATCCTTGCCTATGCGTTGAATTCCGCACTGCTTAAGTTCAAGAGCTTTTTCCGCGTTTCGATTTTTATGCCGTACGTCACATCGACAGTTGCCGTAGCTATTGTTTTCGGCGTTATGTTCAACAGCCAGGATTTTGGATTGGTGAACGTCGTGCTCAACTGGCTGGGATTTGATTCTGTCAGCTGGTCCACTTCGGAATGGGGAGTGAAAATAGCCATCTCGACCATGGTCTTCTGGCGCTGGGTCGGATACAATACGATTATTTATCTGGCTGGTTTGCAAGGAATACCGAATGATCTTTATGAAGCAGCCAAGATTGACGGTGCCAGTATCCGGCAGCAAATCCAGTATATCACCATTCCAATGCTGAAGCCGATTATCATTTTAACTGTCTTTTTATCCACGATCGGTGCCATGCAATTGTTTACCGAACCATTGGTGTTCCTGGGCAGAAGCTTTAGAGAAGAAGGGATTACCGTTGTGTTGTATCTGTATCGCGAAGCATTTTCCAATATGGCCTTCGGCACGGCCTCTGCAACAGCGATTATTTTGTTCTTCATCATCATTGTATTATCCAGCATTAATGTATTCTTTACCAATCGGATTGGAAGATAGGAGTGTGGCAGATGAGTAAAACCATAGGAAAAACGAGAAAAGTGTCCATTTCCAAGTTGTTCGTCTATTTATTGCTGCTGATAGCTGCCATTCTGTCTGTCTTCCCGTTTTATTGGATGTTCGTGATGGCAGCGAACCATAATAGTGCTATTAACGCTGTACCGCCGGCATTCATTCCTGGTAAACAGCTGGTGGAAAACTTTCAAAATGTGTTAAGTAATATCGACTTTTTTGGGGCTATGTGGAATTCATTGGTTGTGGCGTCCGTGACGACGGCAGGAGTGTTGATTCTTTGCTCTCTGGCAGGGTTTGCTTTTGCGAAATTCCAATTCAAAGGAAAAAACCTGCTGTTTATTTTTTTGCTAGTGACAATGATGGTCCCGCCGCAGCTTGGCTTAATCCCGCAATATTACATTATCACCAAGCTTGATTGGGTAAACGACTTAAAAGCAATCATTGTACCCGGTATGATTGATGCATTCGGCATCTTTTGGATGAGACAGTACATTAGCAGCAATGTGCCGGATGAGTTGATCGATGCGGCAAAAATCGATGGCTGCTCCAATTTTCGCATCTACTGGAACATTGCCGTCCCGGTAATAATCCCGGCTTTTGCAACCTTGGCGATTATCAAGTTTATGTATATGTGGAATGACTTTCTATGGCCGCTCGTCGTCCTGCGTGAAGAGTCCTCTTATACCATTCAGATTGCATTGCGGAATTTGATTGATAATTATGTGCGGGACAACGGCATGATTTTATCAGGAACATTTTGGGCTACGGTTCCGTTGATTATTATCTTCCTGCTATTCAACAGGATGTTCATTCAGAGCTTGACACAAGGAGCGGTAAAAAGCTAAAACAATAGTATATCAATAAGACTGAGGGATCCCTATGAAGCTGACAATCAAAGATATTGCCAAGATGGCAGGTGTATCGCCTGGAACCGTGTCTAAAATCATTAACGATACCGGCAGCATTGGCTGGAAAACAAAAGAAAAGGTTTTGAAAATAATCGAAGAAACCGGCTATCAACCTAGTTTTTCAGCCAAATCGCTGGCTACGAAAAAATCGAATCTGATCGGTTTGATTTATGCCGGGGAAATCGATGTCGATTTCAATCACCCTTTTTTCAATCAAGTGATCAATGCATTCCGCAAGACCATCGGCCAGATGGGTTACGATATTTTGGTGTTCTCGAACAATCAATTCAGTAAAAGCAGCCAGGATTATCTGGCAAGATGCAAGCATTTCCAGCTGGATGGTTGCTTGATCGTGGCCGGGGACTATATCGAAGATTCTATTTACGAATTGGATCAGAGTTCTGTCCCTTGTTTGGGAGTGGATATCGAGATGACAGGACCGTCCTCCAGCTATGTGACAACGGACAATAGCAAAGTTTCGGCAAAAGTGGTGGAATATTTTTATTTGCACTCCCTAAAAGAGGTAGCGTTTATCGGCGGGCCTGAGGATTCGGTGATTTCTGATATTCGTAAACAGGGCTTTTTGCACAGCATGAATCAACTTGGAATGACCGTCAAACCAGAGTGGATTCAATATGGAAATTATTTTGAAGAAAGCGGTTATCATGCGATGAAGGAAATTCTTAAGAACCGGCCATACCCGCAGGCCGTCTTTGCTGCTTCAGATATGATGGCGTTAGGGGCGATGAAGGCAATAAAGGATGCCGGCTTGAGCATTCCTGTCGATATAAAGCTGATAGGGTGCGACGATATTGAAGCGTGCCGGTACAGTGACCCGGCATTGAGTACGGTGAAACAGGATAAGGACAAAATGGGCAGGCTGGCTGCTTATATGCTGAATGATTTGATCAATGGCAATACCGAACCGAGTTCGATATTGGTAGACCCCGAGCTGGTGATCCGGGAATCGTCAGCGGTTGATACAAAAAAACTTTCTATTTAAAGGGTGGCAGAGATGGCCATGCAGCGAACGCAAAGTATTTTTAACCGAATCATGGATATTTTCACCCATTTTTTATTATTGAATGTTATGTGGCTTGTTTGTTGTCTGCCGGTAATCACGATTTTTCCGGCAACAACGGCCATGTTTGCCGTTGTCCGGCAATGGCATTTAAAAGGGATCGACTCCGGCGTCTTCCAAATTTACATAAGTAAATTCAGAGAGAATTTCAGAAAGAGCTTTGTTATTGGACTTCTCTGGCTGGCCGGAGGAGCGATTCTCTATTTCGATGCTTCGATTCTCCTAATCTATTCTTTTCCGGGAAGCAGCATCCTTTTTACCATGACGATGTTTTTGGCGATTTTGTATGGCATTACCATGCCCAACCTGTTTCTCATGCTGGTAAATTATGAATTAACCATCCTGCATGCTATGAAAAATGCTTTATTGCTTTCAATCAGCAAAATATTGCATACGCTTTCTTATGCAACCATCCTTGTAGCTGGAGTGGCAATCGTCTACTATTTCCCGTTTTTTCTGTTCATCATCGGCAGTCTGCTAGCGTTCATTATGTATCATATCTTTGACAAGCTAACCATCCAGATCAAAAACCAAACAACAAACAAAGAGAGACCAAATGACAATATTATTGGGGACAGTCCCCCACTGAAGTAACACTGCGTCGCGGTGGAGTGGTAGCGTGTTGGGGGACTGTCCCTCCTATTAGTAGGGAAGGGAGAGGTTTTATGGCGATTATTGAGTTTGGGGAGGATTTTCGTTGGGGTGTGGCAACGGCTGCTTATCAAATTGAAGGAGGCGTTACGGAAGGCGGAAGAGGTCCGTCCATTTGGGATACGTTTTCCCACACGCCTGGAAAGGTACTTAACGGAGATAATGGCGATGTTGCCTGTGACAGTTATCATCGATTTGACGAAGATATCCGACTAATGAAGGAGCTAGGGGTAGATGTGTATCGCTTTTCGGTATCCTGGCCAAGGATTTTTCCGAACGGTAAGGGAGAAGTAAACCAGGAAGGGCTGGATTATTATCATCGCCTGGTCGATGAACTGCTGGCCAATGGAATCGAGCCAATGTGTACGCTTTACCATTGGGATTTGCCACAGGCCCTGCAGGATAGAGGCGGCTGGAATAACCGGGAGACGGTGGAAGCATTTGTTGCTTATGCCGAGTTGATGTTCCGGGAATTCTCGGGAAAAATCCATTCATGGTTAACAATCAATGAACCTTGGTGTGTCTCTTTTTTATCCAATTATATCGGTGCTCATGCTCCCGGGAACCAGGATCTCGGACTGGCGGTCACTATTTCCCATCACTTGTTGCTTGCCCACGGCAAAGCGGTAGCTAAGTTTCGCGAAATGAAAACGGGTGGGAAGATTGGTTTTGCCCCCAATGTTACCTGGCTGGAAGCCTATAGTAGCAGCGGGGAAGACATGGAAGCCTGCCGTAGGGGGATGGGGTGGATGATCGATTGGTTCCTTGATCCAGTATTTAACGGAAAATATCCGGCGTTCATGGTTGAATGGTTTGCGGACCATGGTGCAACACTTGCCATTGAAGAAGGAGACATGGAGTGGATCCAACAGCCAGTGGACTTTATCGGTATCAACTATTACGAGTCAAACGTCGCCAGGCATAACAAGGATAGTGGTATGCTTCAGGTAGAGGGAATCGATATGGGCTACAAAAAAACCGACATTGGCTGGTATATCAATGCAGAAGGTTTTTATAAAGTACTGACCTTTATAGCTGATAAGTACGGAAACATCCCTATCTATATTACGGAAAATGGGATTTGTATCAATGACGGAGTGGAAAAAGGGACAGTCGATGATCAGCGCAGGATTGACTACTTAAAGGCCCATGTCACGGCTGTGGCGCGGAGTATAAAATCGGGCGTCAATCTAAAAGGATATATTACTTGGTCACTCCTCGACAACTTTGAATGGGCAGAAGGCTATAGCAAACGCTTCGGTCTCGTCCATGTCAACTACCGCACGCTGGAGCGTACAAAAAAAGAGAGCTTTTACTGGTATCAAAAACTGGTGAATAATCATTGGTTGGAGGTATAACTTTATCGGCTGCTGTCCTGACAGGATGGCAGCCTTTTTTTAAAACGACCTGGCCCTCACTGTCACCCCTGTAAAAAAACTGTAATAATCTGGTTCAAGCCTAGTATGGACAGGGTTCTGGCACGCCTTCTTATCCTTACCGCTTGCAATGGTAAAGAAAACCATGTATAAAGGGGGAAGAATATTTATGAAATGAGGCATGAACAAATGAAGAAACTCACACTTTTAATGATGGCGCTCTTTGTAAGTTTGTTGGCGGCGTGCAGTGATGACGAGGATAGTGCCCAGGAGAATGATCAAAATGCCGAACAGCAACAAGCGCAAGAGGAACTAGCTAAGCAGCAGCAGGAACAGCAGGAGCAAATGGAGGCTCAGAAAGTGGAAGAGGATAAACTTGTCGCCGTGGTTAATGGGGAAGAAATCAAAGGCGACGCCTTCAATGAAGCACTGCCCCAGACATTTTCCACTTTGATGCGAAGCGGCCAGGATACAAGTGATGAGGAACTGGTAAAACAGCAAACAATTGATATGCTGGTCAACCAGGAATTAGTCATGCAGGAAATAGATAAGCAGGAAATAGAAGCGCCTGAGGAGCAGGTGGATCAGTCGCTGGAACAATATAAATCTCAGTTCGAAGATGATGAACAGTATCAAGCTTCCTTAGAGGAAAATGGTAACACAGAAGAGGGTCTGCGTCAGTCTCTTGCTCAGGAAGTGAAAATGCAGGTTTACTTGCAAAACGAAATTTCCGAGCCGGAAGTAACCGACGATGAAGCGAAAGAATATTATGATCAACTTGCCAGTCAGCAGGAAGATATTCAAGATTATGAAGAAGTAAAAGATAAGATTAAAGAATTGTTGGTACAGCAAAAGCAGAATGAGGAAATCAGCGAATTGCTTGCTCAATTAAAAGAAAACAGCGAAGTAGAAACGAAAATATAATAGAGGATATTCAACCCCTCCCCTGATGAACAGGCGAGGGGTTTTTCACTAGTTCTTTCAGGTGTTGTATTGTTACAGCCCTCCAACCGTGTATTCCAGTTACGTTATTTCCTCTAATTCTATATGGAGTGGTGCGAAGGATGCCCGACATTGACCGGCGCTATAATCAAGGGGTACCCTGACTACTTCATACCCATTGTGAAAGTAGGAGTCGAAGCCGGAATCGTCGATAATATCGCCTTTACCCAACGAAAGTTGATTCCACTATTTCCATTATCATCTCCTGCGTATTAGTTGCCTTAAGCCCCTTGTTAGAAGAGAAAAAATAACACTCATGGCATGGCAGCGTCTTTCTTTCTTAATAGCATTATAAAAGAAATCCTTCTTTTCGCAATTGGGCATGAATCTTTTGGGCAAACCCTGGTGCTTGCGGACTGTCGCCATGGATACAGATGGTATCTGCTATAATCGGGATGCTTTTGCCGCTCACCGTTGTGACGGTCTGGGATTTGAGCATTTGCATTACTTGATCGATGGCCCGGTTCTCATCCGTGATCAAAGCATTTGCCTCACTTCTCGGTGTCAAGCTGCCATCCTCCTGATAGGTACGGTCGGCAAACACTTCATGGGCAACATGCAGTCCTGCTTTTTTACCTGCTTCTGCCAGTGCGCTGCCTGACAAAGCGAAAAGTGTTAAGCGTGAATCGAAGTCAAAAACTGCTTGGGCAATTGACTCAGCAATCGAGTGATCCTTTGCGGCCATGTTGTATAAAGCGCCGTGTGGTTTTACATGGGAAAGACTACTGCCGGCAGCTTTAACAAAACCTGATAATGCACCGGTTTGGTAGATGATCAGTTGATAAGCTTCATCTGGTGTAATCTGCATCGAGCGACGGCCAAAGCCAATCAGGTCGGGAAGAGCCGGGTGGGCCCCGATGTTCACCTCGTAATCGATACAAAGACGGACGGTTTTGGCCATTGTTGCAGGGTCTCCGGCATGGTAACCGCAAGCGATATTTGCGGAGGTAATCGCTTGGATTACCTCCTGATCATTTCCAATCGTGTATGCACCAAAGCTTTCCCCCATATCGCAATTAATGTCGGCCGACTTCATGTTTCCAACTCCCCCCATTTTATATCAGAATTGCTTTTTAACATAGCTAACTGGCGAACTGTATTCTCCCATACCTGCAGGGCATTTTCTAATGTTGTCATTTGAAAAACAATTGGCTGACCCGGTCTTATTTGGCTTAAAGCTGGCAAGTCGCTTTGGATGACTTGTCCGATTTTGGGGTATCCGCCTGTCGGCTGACTTTCTGCCATTAAAATGATTGGCTGGCCGTCAGGCGGGACTTGAATGGTACCGAACCCTGCTACTTCTGTGACCAAATCTCCTTCTATTTGAATTTTCAGCGGAGTTCCCTGCAGACGATACCCCATGCGATTGGATTGTGGGGTAGATGTATAGGCAGTTGAAGTAAAATCGGACAACGATTGTCTGGTAAACCAATGATATTGTCTGCCTTCTAAAAAACGGATCGTAGTCTGCTTGCCAGAGATATAGTCAAATAGCTTCGGACTCAGCCTCCATGAAACCGAAGTTGCCTTCGTGGGAAACTGAAAGGGAATGGTATCCCCTGCTTTTAGCTTCCCATGAAAGCTGCCGCCTAATTGGTCTTTTAGGGAAGCGCTTTTGGAACCGAGGAAATCGGGCACATTGAAGCCCCCTTTAACTGCCAGATAACAGTGAAGGCCTCTTCGGGCTGTCCGGAGTTGCAGGGTATCCGCATTTTTGATGGAAACAGGCTTTCCGAGCTGTATGGGCTTGCCATTGATTTTTGCTGCCATATCAGCGCCTGCCAGGGCAATTACTGTATCGGCCTCAAACGTTATACTCGGCCCGACATAGCTCATTTCCAAAACCGCTTGATTTGGGTCGTTATTGACGGCTATATTGGCCAATGCAGCTGCCCTTCTATCCATCGCCCCACTTACGGAAAATCCTGCTGACTGATAGCCATATCGCCCAGTATCCTGAATCGATGTTTGTAAGCCTTCCTCGATAATTCTTAACGCCATTATGATTCCTCCTGCCTCAGGTACTCCTGTTTGCTTATCGCATGAAATCGGACTTTGTCTCCTGGTTGCAGCAATGCCGGACTCCGATCATTCAAGTGTAAAAGCTGCCGCGGGGTACGACCTATGATCTGCCAGCCACCGGGAATATCGATAGGATAAACACCTGTCTGCCGGCCGGCGATTCCGACAGATCCTGCCGGGGTTTCACGGCGTGGCGACTGTTTTCTCGGAGTGGCAATGGTCGAATCCAATCCTCCCAGAAAAGGGAAACCGGGTGCAAATCCGATAAAGTAAACGTGATAAACCTGAGTTGTATGCCTTTCGATCACTTCTTCTGGGGATAGGCCGTTATGGTTAGCAACTTCCGTAATATCAAGAGCGAATTCCGGGTCATAGCAGACAGGCAGCTCTATTGTTTTTGTTTCCAGCTTGTCTGTTTTCAAGGTGTGGGCGGCATGTTCGATCCTCGTGCACGTATGGTGATAGGGATTGGAACTGTCAGCAGCCAGGGGATCGTAATAGACGGTCAGTGTTGTGTAAGCAGGAACCACTTCGATAAAACCAGGAAAGGGTTCCGCGTTTAAGGCTGCGGTTAACTGGTGGATGTACATATTTTTCTCCACAGAGATTGGCTCTCCAAAATCAATTAATATTGCTGATTCACTCAGTGGGAAAAAAGACAACTTCTTTTGAATAGATTCCATACGAGTCACCTTCTTTTTACATGTCTTTTTCCTAGTTTAACGCAAGCGGGGAGGGGAGGTTAAGGAAGATGCCTTGGCGATAAAGATAAAAAGAGACTGTCCCATAAAACTCGGGGACAGTCCCTTCCTAGTAATTAAGTGATAATTTACCGGCTGGGCAGTCGGTTTCCTCCTGCATATTCAATCTTTTCTCTGGTTCTCATAAGGGAATGCCATGAAACAGGCGTTTTTTGACGTTGTTATTCAGGGACGGAGAAATCTTCCTCATCAAGAAGGTCTTCGACAAGGTTATATATGGATAATATTTCATATAAAATAATAATTTCGGCAGTGAAAAAGGTTGGACTGTCCTTTTCTTTTGGATCGGCTGCATCCTTTTTACTTTTCCAAAATTGGGTCATCAAGGACTGGATTTGGTTTCGATGCGCCTCCGAACTGAATTTGTCAGGGTTTTTCAGCGCAGTTGCCAGGCTCTCGACAGTCTGGCATACTTTTTGTTTCTCTTGGTCCGTCCATAACAGCGTATTGAGCGGGGTATTGATCAAATTTCCAATATGATAATGGATCAGTCGCAATGCAGCAAGCTTCTCCTGCTCACTGCGAAAAACCTTCTTGGACTGCTCGTCGAAACGGTGGTATTTTGATTCCTCTTTTTGAAACCGGATCAACATCTCCGTTTTGTCCAGCTTTCTTTTCAGCTGTGAAAACGTATCCCTGATTTGTTGGTAATCCGGCTTTTTTTCCGCCAATATAGCCTTTAGAATATTTTCCAATTCAATGCCGGTTGTCCTGGCCATCGAATGGATATTGTTAAGAATCAACTTCGAATAATTGGGCGGAAACACGAACAAATTGACAGCTGTGGAAATCAGCAGACCGATGGACGTGGTCCCCAGCCTGATAAGAAAGGAAATGAGAAAATTGCTATGGATTACTTCTATCATTGCCACCGATGTCAGCGTCGCTACCAGCAAACCCGAATGCAGTTTTAACCGGAAGCAGGTAACAATGGTACATACAGCTGCTGCTGTGTACGTAATCGGAGAATTTCCGAACAGAAAGATGAACAGTACAGCGTACGCCGATCCGATGGCAGATGCCGGAAAACGGATCAATCCTTTTCTAATCGAGTCGGCGGCAGTCGGCTCGATGGTGACAATGGCTGTGATAACAGCAAAAACAGCAGGCCAATCCAGCCATTGGCAAATCAATGAAGTCAAAAAAACGGCTATTCCCGTTTTTACAATACGGCCGCCGAAGAACCTGAATCTTTTCATCAACAATACACCCTTAATACCAATGATAATTAAATTATAGCATACCTGCAAAAAAAGACAGAAGGGTGTTGGGGTCAGTCCAGGTCAGTCCCTCAACACGGTAGTGTAGTAAAGCGATCGAAGGTTAGAGCGTTGGGGGACTGACCCCTAGCAAGGGTTTGGTAAAAAACTAATGAAAGCGTTATCATAATGTGATATGATGGATAATAATCATTATATATGAATGATTCGAAGCGTTACGTTTCACTTTTTTCTTGCTGCTGTCATACAATATCTTAAATACATCAAGGTGCAGCCAAAGGGTCCACAAATCAAGGGGGTGTAGGTATGCTGTCTGTTAAACGATTCAAACCATATTACATTAAAGAAGAGCGTGATTGTATCAGGGTGGTACTTGCTTACCAATACTTTTCACTTTTGCTGGACGATAAGGTATATCAGTTTGTCCCGCTCGAATCACGTGAAATTATCGTCAACCGGGAAACACGCCAAGTAGAGAATCAAGATGACGTATTCGTCTTCCAAAAAGGGAAGGAATATAACCGCCTGCCACTTTCCGATTTAATCAGATTGAAGGACTTTATTACCCAACTAAATACCATTATTCATCCTTACTTAACCAACTCGCCGACAATCATGGATGAGGCCGAAACGATTATTGAGCAGCTTGAAAAAGAAAACCTGAAACGTTTGATCGATAAGGCGCTTGAAGCTGGAGATCAGAAAAGGTTCAAAAAGTTGTCCAGCATGCTTAATAAAGAATACGGCCAAGGCCAGTCCTGACCGCTGATTCCTGTTTTCAGCCAATGATTCGAAATAGGTTCCAACTAAAAAAAGGCCATTTAACCTGTAGTAGGTAAATTGGCTTTTTTTATGTGAAATGTTTTCTTTTATAAAGAAATGCATCGGTATCATAACTTATATAATACCTCTCTTTATTACTCCCCTTTATACCTGATCCGTTTCATTATAACTTCAATCCGCTCCGACTTTTGAAACGGCGCAATAAAATCTGACTGTCCACTCGTGAAATTCCTTTTAAAGCATATAGTTCATTGTTGATAAATGACTCGAGTTGAGTAAAATCGTCTACTAGTACGTGCATGTGCAAGGTGCTAGGTCCTGTCATTTGATAACAACTCGCTACACATGGGTTGTTTGCAAGGTTTTCTGCCACTTCCACCAGATTATTTGGATCACAATCAACGTCAAAAAAAGCAGAGACGTTTTTTCCTACTTTTTCACTATTTACAACGCAAGAAAACTTTTCAATTATCCCTTCTTCAATTAATTGGTTAACCCGAGAACGAACAGAAACCCTTGATAAATTCAGCTGCTTACCAATATCAGTATAGGAAATCCTGCCATCCTCAATCAAAAGTTCAAGAATCTGCTTATCTATTTTATCCAAATGTTTATCCATCGTCATCACCCTATCTCTTATACTTTCGTCCTATATAGAGGGAATTGTACTAAAGTTTATTCTAAAACTCAATCTGTTATCAGAAAATAAGAAATGTTTGAATTTTTATAAAGTTTTTTGCATGAAGTTGTTTATTTTTTCGGAATATTCATATATAATCAAAAACTATAAATAAATCGTTTGTTAACTAAATGGTTGAAAAAGATTAACAAACGTCAGAAAAAACGAAAGTTACATTAATTTAGGTATAGCATTACTTGGAAATGCTTACCTGAAATAAAGTTTAGTTGGAGAGGAGGAGGTTGAATGGTTAGCCTGATTGTCCGTCGCTTTTTTCAATTAATTCTATTGCTCATCGGTATCTCCTTTTTAGTATTTATGAGTATGCATATCGCTCCGGGAGACCCGGCTTCCATCATTGGGGGACCGACAGCCAGTGCATCTGATTTGGAGGCGATACGAGAAAGTTTAGGTCTCAATAAACCCGTGCTGGTCCAATATGTTGATTACTTGTCGGGAATTTTGCATGGAGATTTAGGATATTCCTTTCAGACGAACCAATCTGTTGCGGACGCCATTATTACCCGGTTTCCAAACACATTGAACCTTGCTATCGCGAGTATGATCGTTGCCATCATCATCGGCGTCACTGCTGGTATCATTTCAGCAGTCAAACAGAATTCCTGGTTTGATGTTTCCAGTACGACAATTGCTCTTGCCGGAATTTCCATACCAAACTTCTGGTTGGGGACCATGCTGATTTTATTATTCTCTGTGACCTTGCAATGGCTGCCAGTCGGAGGATTGAACGCTCCCTTTTATACGGTGGAAGGGATAAAACAATTGATTTTACCGGCTATTACTCTTGGCACGGGCTCTGCAGCTATGATTGCCCGAATGAGCAGGTCTACGATGCTCGAAGTGATCCGGGCTGATTATATCCGCACTGCCAAGGCAAAAGGGGTTCGACAACGGGGGGTAATATGGATTCATGCATTGCGGAATGCCATGATACCCGTCATTACCGTCATAGGTGTGAATTTTGGCGCATTGCTAGGCGGTACAATCATAACAGAGCAAGTTTTCGCCATTAATGGTGTGGGACGCTTAATGATCGATGCTATAGCAGCAAGAGACTTTCCTGTTGTACAAGCTACGGTTTTGCTGGTAGCAGCTTTGTTTGTCCTTGTTAATTTAATTGTCGATATTATTTATGCATTGATCGATCCGAGAATCAGTTATGACTAGAAAGAAGGTGAAAAAATATGGCTTCTGAAGCACTGCAGACAGATGTCGGCAAAAAAGCAAAAAAACGGGAAAGCCAGCTCATCCAGACCATCCGCAAACTGCTGAAAAACAAACTGGCCGTGTTTGGGTTAATCGTCATCTTACTTCAGTTAATTATGTCTGTAACTGCACCGTTGATTGTCAGTTATACACCAATCGAGCAAAACCTTTCCGATGCTGAGTTAGGGATCGGTTCGGAGGGTCACTGGCTAGGCACCGATAACTATGGAAGGGACATGTGGTCCCGGTTAGTCTATGGTGCGAGGGTTTCTTTATTGGTTGGAGTTACTTCTGTGGTTATTGGTCTTGCCGGAGGCATAACACTTGGCCTACTGGCTGGCTATTACAAAAAACTAGATGGGATTATCATGCGTATTGTTGACTTACTCTTTGCTTTCCCTGGTATTTTACTGGCAATGCTGATCATTGCGATGTTGGGAACAAGTCTGATCAATGTTGTGATTGCAATCAGTATTTGGTCGATACCAGGGTGTGCCAGAATTGTCCGCGGAAGTGTTTTATCGGTAAAAAAACAAGAATATGTACTGGCGATGAGATCAATGGGTGCAAGTGACTTACGGATTATTCTCAAGCATATTCTACCAAATTGTACCGCTCCTATTATTGTTTTCGCTACGATGCGAATGGCCACTTCTATCTTATCTACTTCAGCATTAAGTTTTCTGGGGCTCGGTGCTCAGCCGCCTACCCCAGAATGGGGAGCGATGATTGCAGCGGGGCAAGATTTTATGTGGTCGTCCCCGCATATGACGATCGTTCCTGGGATTGCGATTATGTTAGTGGTATTTGCTTTTAATGTTGTCGGCGATGGTTTACGAGATGCATTGGATCCGAATATGGATTTTAACAGCTAAATTACAGGGGAGGAAATTAAAAAAATGAGCAAAAAAATCATGTTTTATTTACTTGTTTTTCTATTGGTATTCGCAGCAGGATGCAGCAGTTCTTCGGGGAGTGACAGTGACAGCGCAGGTGCCAGCAATGTACCTCAGGAATTGACTTACGCGACCACATCGGATGCTGTCGGTTTATCACCAATTGATACAAATGATTCTGTTTCTTCAAATGTTATCGCACAGGTTTACGAAACGTTGTTCACCCGTAATCCGGAAACAATGGAAATAGAGCCGCTTCTCGCCGAGTCGTATGAGACTCCGGATGAAAACACATGGGAAATCAAACTGAAGGAAGGCATTAAGTTCCAGGATGGTACGGATTTCAATGCAGAGGCTGTCAAATACACTTTTGACCAATTTATGGATGAAGATAGGGCGGCCCCCCGGGCTTCCTTACTGGCTCCAGTAGAATCTGTTGAAGTAAAGGACGATTACACGGTTGTAATAAAAACAACGGAACCATACGGTCCATTATTGGCTGCCTTGTCCCATACGAATGCTTCCATCGTAAGTCCGACGGCTGATAAAGAAGGCGATATTAACAGTGAACCAGTCGGTACTGGTCCTTTTGCCTTCGAAGAATGGGCAGAGGGCGACCACATTACCTTGAAGAAAAATGAAGATTACTGGCAAGGTGAACCAAGTTTGGAAACCGTCACATTAAAAGTAGTACCAGAATATTCTACCGCCGTGTCGATGCTCGAAACAGGAGAGGTTCAATTCCTCGATAAAATCCCGGCAGAGCATTTATCCCGGATAGAATCCATGAGTGACGTCGAAGTACAGACCAAGCCGGGTACGCCTGTATACTATCTTGGTTTTAACATGGAGAAGGAACCTTTCAATGATCCGGAGTTCCGTAAAGCAGTGGCATATGCGGTCGACCGGCAGGCATATGTGGATCAGTTAAATGGTTTGGGAGTGAAAAACGATAGCATCATTGGTCCAAAAGTATTCGGTTATGATGAAAATGCCAAGGATGCTGGCTATCCATATGATGTTGAAAAAGCAAAGCAAATAATAGAAGAAAATGGCTTCACTGACCAAAAAGTCACGCTGCTTGCTTCGAATTCGGGAAGCTACATGAAAATGGCTGAAATTGTTCAATCTCAATTGACAGAAGTAGGCATCGATGCAGAGATCGAGTCAATGGAATGGGGAACTTTCCTTGATACGACTTCGGAAGGGAACTTCGAGATGACCTTTATGGGCTGGACGAATAGCACAGCTGATGGAAGTGAACTGCTATACCCTAATCTTCATTCCGATAATATTGGATCTTCCAACCGTATGAGATACAGCAATGAGGAATTTGATGCATTGGTAGATGAGTCCAGGACGTTGGTGGACCAGAAAGCCCGGCAGAAAAAACTGCAGGAAGCGAATAAAATCGCGATGGAAGATGCCGTATGGATTCCAATGAATCATGATGTGGTTTCAGCGGCTTATGACAAAAGTGTTAAAGGTTTGGAATTAGATCCGACAGGTGAATGGAAGCTTTATAACGTTACAAGAGAGTAGGGTGGAAGATGGAAAAATTGTTGCAAGTCGATAATCTGGTTACCCAGTTCAGGACTGCTGAAGGAAAGCTTTCGGCAGTCCGTGGGATATCCTTTTCCGTCGATAAAGGGGAGACCCTGTGTATTGTAGGAGAATCCGGCTGTGGAAAGAGTATCACATCTTTATCGATTATGGGCCTGCTTCCTTCTAATGGAGAAATTGCTGAAGGGTCGATCACTTTTCTAGATGAAGTTTTAACGGAAAAAAAGGAGGAGGAGTTAAGACAGCTTCGCGGAAATAAGATGTCGATGATTTTTCAGGAACCAATGACCGCATTAAATCCTGTGTTCACGATTGGTTATCAGCTGCGGGAACCGCTTATACTTCATCAGCGCATGACCAAACGACAGGCGACTGCCAAAGCAGTGGATTTGTTGGAACAAGTCGGCATTCCGGACCCGAAAAAAAGACTGAAGCAATTCCCTCATGAACTGAGCGGGGGAATGCGGCAACGAGTGATGATTGCTATTGCCCTTGCCTGTAATCCTTCCCTGCTGATTGCCGATGAACCGACCACTGCATTGGATGTAACGATCCAAGCGCAAATTCTTGATTTGATAGATGATCTCAAAAGCAAGATGGACATGGGGGTCGTTTTTGTCACCCATGATATGGGAGTTGTCGCAGAAATTGCTGACCGTGTAATGGTAATGTATGCTGGAGAAGTAGTGGAAATAGGAGAAGTGAAAGAGATCTTTAACAACCCACAACATCCTTATACGAAGGGATTACTTGCTTCTGTGCCGAATGTAGATGATGAATATCACACACTGGAATCTATTCCCGGTTCGTTGCCCAACTTGAATGAAACAATCGAGGGCTGTCGTTTTCATCCACGTTGTCCATTGGCGACAGATCGTTGTAAAAGAGAGGCTCCGCCCATTTTTGAAGTGATGAAAACACATCAGTCCAAGTGCTGGCTTCAGGAGGTGAATGTTCATGACAAAGCAGCAACCTCTTCTTGAAGTAAAAAATGTAAAAAAGTACTTTCCGATTAAGAGTGGGATTTTAAAACGAACGACAGGAAATGTCCAGGCCGTCGAAAATGTAAGCATTGAGGTCTACGAGGGAGAAACACTCGGAGTGGTAGGAGAATCTGGTTGTGGAAAATCCACTTTTGGTCGAACGGTTTTAGGACTGGAACCATTGACGGCAGGGACCATAAAATTTCGAGGCCAAGAAATAAGCGGCCTTCCTGACCGTCAGTTGAAAAGGTTTAAAAAAGAAATGCAAATGATTTTTCAGGATCCTTATGCTTCTCTAAACCCGAGGCAGCGTGTAGGGGATGCCCTGGAAGAAGCCTTTATCATCCATACGGCATTGTCTAAACAGGAACGCCAGCAGCGTGTAAGGGAATTACTAGTGGAGGTTGGCTTGAGAGAAGAATATTATGAGCGATATCCGCATGAATTCAGCGGTGGACAGCGGCAACGGATTGGAATTGCCAGAGCGATAGCGCTCAACCCATCCCTTATTGTTTGCGACGAAGCCGTATCAGCATTGGATGTTTCGGTTCAAGCACAAATTATAAAATTATTGAAAAAGTTGCAGCAATCGCATCAGTTAACCTATTTGTTTATATCCCACGATTTAGGTGTTGTTCGCCATGTTTGCGACCGGGTGTTGGTCATGTACCTTGGCGCAACAGCAGAATTGGCTAGTTCTGATCAACTATACAGCAATCCGCTCCACCCCTATACACGGGCTTTGTTATCCGCGATTCCGCGCCCAATACCCGGTAGGAAAAAAGAGCGGATTAGGCTGCAAGGCGATCTGCCTAATCCGGCGGACTATCCGCAAGGCTGCCCGTTCCATACACGCTGTCCATTGGCAACGGAACAATGTGCCAAGGTACGACCGGAATGGCGTGAGGTGGAGGAGGATCATTTTGTGGCATGCCATGAAGTGTAATAGAGCAGTGGCTGTACTCGATTGTAATTATATTTAACGGATTTAGTAACTGGCTGCCGCCTGAACTGCCAGGCGGTATGCCAATTTTCTATGTGCGGGGAAGGAGATTTTCGATGAAAGCTTTTGACTATTTGAATTATCCTTATCCGTCTCAACGGATGACAGCTGTAGCAAATCGGGGAATGGTTGCGACTTCACAGCCCCTTGCGTCACAAGCAGGCTTGGAAATGCTGAAAAAAGGAGGAAATGCCATTGATGCCGCGATTGCCACTGCAGCAGCATTGACAGTGGTCGAGCCTACTTCAAACGGCATCGGGGGCGACGCATTTGCCCTAGTCTGGACAAAAGGCAAACTCCATGGCCTGAACAGCAGCGGGCCTGCACCCGGTAACATTTCGATTGAAAAGGTGAAAGAAAGAGGATATGACAGCATGCCGAAATTCGGCTGGCTTCCTGTGACAGTGCCCGGGGTTCCGGCGGCTTGGGCGGAGCTTTCTGAGCGATTTGGCAAGTTATCGTTGACAGAAGTGCTGCAGCCGGCAATTGAGTATGCGGCAGATGGTTATCCCATTTCCCCGGTTTTGGGGAGATTTTGGAAGTCTGCATATAATAAGTTTAAACAAGTACTTACCGATGAAGAATTCAAGCATTGGTTTGAAACATTTGCCCCTGCTGGCAGACCGCCGGAGATTGGAGAAGTATGGAAGTCGCCCGGACATGCGGATACCCTAAGGTCTATCGCGAAGACGAATGCAGAATCGTTTTATCGGGGGGAACTGGCAGATAAGATTGCGGCTTTTTCTCAATCCGGAGAAGGCTACCTTACAAAAGCGGACCTGGAAGGATACAAACCGGAATGGGTCGATCCTATTTCTGTTCCATATCGCGGCTATGATGTTTGGGAAATTCCGCCTAATGGACAGGGATTAATCGCATTGATGGCTTTGAACACGTTAACTGGCTATACTTTTGATGAAAAGGAATCCGTCGATACATATCATAAACAACTGGAAGCGATGAAACTCGCTTTTACAGACGGCAAACAATTCATCACGGAAAAACAGCACATGACCCATACAGTGGAAGAGTTGCTGTCGGACGCCTATGCTGCACAGCGGCGAGCTCTAATTAGCGAGGAAGCATTGACTCCTAAACCGGGAAATCCACCCAAAGGCGGCACGGTTTATTTGGCAACAGCGGATCAGGAAGGAAATATGGTTTCCTTCATTCAAAGCAATTACATGGGTTTTGGTTCCGGTCTGGTTGTTCCGGGAACGGGAATCGCACTGCAAAACAGAGGACATGATTTTTCACTGGATCCAGCCCATGAAAACGCGCTTGCAGGTGGAAAAAGAACCTATCATACCATCATTCCTGGGTTTCTAACTAAGAAGGGACGGGCAGTCGGTCCTTTTGGAGTCATGGGAGGTTATATGCAGCCGCAAGGGCATCTGCAGGTAGTGATGAACACGGTCGACTTCCACTTGAACCCGCAGGCAGCTTTGGATGCGCCTCGCTGGCAGTGGATTGAAGGGAAGAAGATCATTGTCGAGCCGCATTTCCCAACGCATATTGCCGAGGGATTGGTCAGAAAGGGCCACCATATCCAAGTGGAATTGGAAAAAGGGGTATTCGGCCGTGGTCAGGCGATTTGGCGGGATCCGGAAACGGGGACGCTTTATGGTGGGACCGAATCACGGACGGATGGTTCCATCGCAGCATTTTAATCAACAGCATGACAGAATTCGGAGGGACAGCAAATGACGCAATGGCACCTATTTTTAGCTTTTTTTCGGGTCGGGATATTTGGATATGGCGGAGGCCCCGCATCGATTCCACTCGTGCAAAAGGAAGTAGTCGATAAATACAAATGGATGGATCATGAAGAGTTCGCCGGCGTACTGGCGCTTGGCAATTCTCTGCCCGGACCGATTGCAACCAAAATGGCCGGTTACATCGGTTATCGGGTTTCCGGGCTGCTTGGCATGATCAATGCTGTATTGGCAACCATTCTTCCGACAATCGTCTTCATGATCGTCTTACTCACTTTCTTGGCATCTATGAGCAACCGTCCCTGGGTACAGGGGATGACCTCTGCTGTCGTCCCAGTGGTCGGCGTCATGCTTGCAGTGCTCACTTTTGACTTTTTGAAAAAAGCAAAAGGCGGACTAGGATGGATGGTGACGGTGGCACTTGCGGTTTCCTCCTTGCTTTTAATGGAATGGGCCGGATTGCATCCGGGATTGTTGATCGCAGGTTTGTTGCTTTATGCCTTATTCGGCCCGATGAAGCAAGAACAAAAGGGGGAAAACCCCGACTTGGCTATACACGAGAAAGGACAGTCGTAAATGATTTACTGGAAAATATTTTTGGCATTTTTTATACCGGGAATCGTCGGCTATGGCGGTGGACCAGCTTCGATTCCACTGGTGGAAAACGAGGTGGTCGACCGCTACCATTGGATGTCTGTCAGCGACTTTAGTGAGATGCTGGCGATGGCGAATGCCCTTCCCGGCCCGATTGCGACCAAAATGGCCGGTTATATCGGTTACCAGCAGGGCGGCATACTCGGCTCAGTGATCGGGGTCTTTGCCACGGTTGCGCCCTCTCTCCTTTTAATGATTGTACTGCTTAGCATATTGAATAAATTCAAAGATTCTCCTCGTGTCAAAAAAATGACCGCACTGATACGTCCAACAATAGCAGTCTTGCTCGGTATCATGGCTTTCAGCTTTTTCCATACTTCTTATCAGGATACCGGTATATGGCAAACAATCTTTTTGATAGCGGCCAGTTTTTTATTACTGGAAAAATGGAAAGTGCACCCAGCTTTTGTCATTATGGGGGCTTTGGCTTATGGAGCTGTTTTCTTGGGATAGGTGTTTTTTTATTGTAACTGCTAAATCACACATGCGTTGATTTTATTATCTTCTACTGATTGGCGGGTATGCAACCAGATGCTCGCGTAAAGCGAAGAGTATTTCCGCAGCTTAGCGATTCAACTCAATTGATGGGGGAGGTAAGGATAGCAAATTCAATCTTTGCCATAGATAATGAAAACGCATGGGAGAAAAGCATCGTGACCCAAATAAAAACCGAACGATTCCTAAATTTGTTCGGTTTTTATTGATGAGCAAAAAGCAAACCGTTCTACCCTTCTATGAAAAGTGCAATTTTCCACTCCTGCAAGGTACTTCGCTTTCCGCGGGCAGCTTCAGCTAACTTGGCAAAGCATACCGCTTTGCCAAGTGGATCTTCAGCTCGTGCTCCTCCCGCTGGAGTCTACGTACCTTGTCTCCGTTGGATGACCTTCTTCTGGTGTGTTTTCTGTTTTGCCTCATGCCCTTACGGATAGAAAGCGAAGCCGCATGGAAACCAGGAGTACTTCTTTATCCTTATTACCCTATTGTCCAATTTCCAAAGAATAAAGGAACCCCCAAGACTTTCGTCCTCTTCCCTGTTAGATACCTATCGGCCAATAGAAGAATACGGTCCATTTTGTCTTGATCATGTGGAAATCAGAGCACAAAAACGTAGCGATTTGAAGCACATCAAACAACAGGATAAAAAGAGAATATACAAATACAAACCGAACGAATTTGATTGGCAGTTAGCATTCGCTCGGTTTTTGCTTTGGTGGCCATGCTTTTGTCCCAGTCTCTTACGTGGATAAACACTTTGATTGCTGAATGAAAAGGAAAGGTATAAGCTAACAAACAAACCAGTGTAGAGGAGAGGATAGCATGGATCTTCAGTTAACAGGAGAAACAGCTGTAGTAACGGCTTCCAGTAAGGGACTTGGTAAAGCGACAGCACTTCAATTGGCTTATGAAGGGGCTAATGTCCTGATTTCCAGTCGAAACGAGCAGGAATTGCAAGCAACCGTTGAAGAAATTAAAGACAAAACAAACAATGACAAGGTTGCATATGTTATCTGTGACATGACCAATCCCTCAGATATCCAAAACATGGTCGAACAGGCAGCAGCACGGACTGGCACCATCGATATTCTCGTAAACAATGCCGGAGGTCCTCCAACCGGAAAATTTCTCGATTTTTCCGATGAGGATTGGCAGCACGCGTTTGAACTTAATCTTTTAAGTTTTATCCGAACCATCCGGGAAGTGGTCCCCTTCATGAAAAAACAGCAAAGCGGAAGGATTGTCAATATAGCTTCTTCCTCGATCAAAGCCAGCTTGGACAATCTGATTCTTTCCAACACGATGCGGCCCGGAATAGTCGGACTCGCCAAAAGCCTGTCCCAAGAACTTGCGCCCGACAATATCTTGATCAATACTGTGGGTCCGGGGAGGATCGAGACAGGCAGGATCATAGAGTTGAATAAAAAAACGGCAGAAAGCAATGATATTTCTTTGGAACAAGTGAAAGAAGAGGCGGACAAGCAAATTCCCTTGAATCGCTTGGGAGAACCAGATGAATTTGCAAAAGCAGTGGTGTTTTTGGCGTCGGGAGCCAATACGTATATTACCGGCCAATCACTGCTCGTTGATGGCGGGTTGGTAAAGGCACTGTGAATCCGAACAAACACCAAAGTGTAAGGAAGTTATAGGTTGGGAAACATAGGACATAAATGAAGCGTATAATATGCTTTTGCTCGGAAAGAAGGTTCTTTACATGTTGGAAAAAGCACTGCAACGACGGTTTATCACAAAAATGGATGCAAGTCCGACTTTTGTTGGTGTCCGTTTTATCCCCCAGGCTAAACAAGGAGTGGAAGCAGGAGCAAACGAGTCCGCAAAGCAGACGGAATTCAGCATGCTCGAATCCATGCTTGATAAAGGAATGAACGTCATCGAGGCCGCAAGCGTCGGACCCATCGAACGGTCTGGTACACTTTTACCCTATCACAAGGAAGACATTATCGTTTGTTTGACTTGTGATTTAACTTCGTTGTCTTTGAGAGAAGAGGACATTACCTCCTTCCAGGCGGTTAAACATTCTATCGATACACTTCTTGATCAATTTCCTGCGGAAACGATCGATATCTTGTTCTTTGATTATGCAGCTGTTCCCGGCCATCTAATCGAAAAAGGAGAAATCCTGCGGGCGATGAGAGCTGTCCAGGATGAGGGGAAAGTAGCGTTTTTGGGTGCTTGTCTCGACAACCTCCCTAGTGAGGAATTTATATTAACAAACACATTTGATGCCATCCAGCTAGAGTACAACTTAATCAACCAGACCAATGAAAACAGTATCAAACTGGCCAATGAAAAAGGAATCGGTGTATTCATCCGGAACGGTCTGGCAAATGGACTGCTTGCTGCCAATCATAGCAGTCCTGTTAAGGATGTTAAGTTTCAAGAGCTCTTGGATATGGTGGAAGGGGATCAGAAACAGCTACATCGGCTCGCCCTGCACTTTCTCTTCCAGAACAAAGCGATCAACACCGTCCTTATCGAAATCGCTGAACTGGCCGAATTCCAACAATACTTGAATGTATTGGGAGAAGAAGTGGATGAATGGCTTCTCCAACGTGCGGCAGCAGTATATAACGCTTGAACGAATTACTTGCGGGGCCATAAATAATATAACACCAGATAAAAAACCGGACGAGTTCGAATGGGGTATTCGAATCAGCGTTCGGTTTTTGCTTTGGTCGCCTTGCGAATCTATATCACGACAAGGGACACCAGCACATTCAGTATAGAACCAAATAGTTTCGCAAGAGAAAACAGTTCTCAGTTTATAAATCTCCTGCATAAAAGCAAAAATCTCGTACAATCAGCCTAGTAGAATAATAGAATGGACTGGCAAAAATTTTTGCTGAATGAGATAATCTAGAAACAGTGATAGTCGATTATGTTCATTTAGTTAACCGCTTACATCGGTGAGGCAGGGGGAAAGACAATGAAAAAATTGCCGAAAAGTATATTGTTCACAATCGTGCTTGCTTTATTTTCAACCAGTTTTTTTCTAATGCTTTACTATGGTAAGGAAACTTTCTATGTTGAAAAGCAAATCTCCTCCCAGCAACTCTATGATTATCATTTTGCTCTTATCACCGAGGAGGTAGGCAATGATTATTGGCGGCAGATCGAGAACGGAGCGAAAGAAGAGGCGGCCAAGCATAATGTTTATTTAGAATATATCGGCCCACGAAAAAGTGATAATGAAGAGAAGCTGCAAACCTTTGACAGGATGATCTCCTCGAAAGTGGATGGAATCATCACCCAGGGGATGCCGGGAGAACGCTTCAAGGCGCTCGTGCATAAAGCGGTCGAACGGGGCATTGAAGTCATCACGGTAGATACCGATGTCCCGCAAAGTGAGCGGCAGTTGTATGTTGGAACGGACAATTACAAAGCTGGTTTCTCGGCCGGACAGGCTGTCATCAAGGATACAGAAGGGGAAATCAAGGTTGGTGCAGTTATCGGAATGTATGACGCCTTGAACCAGCAAGAACGACTGCAGGGATTTAAGGAAGCTATTGCGGAAACAGATCGAATCGAACTGGTGGATGTATTGGAATCCAATATCACCGAAATCGGGGCGGCTGAAGCGACGTACTCTTTGTTGAAACAGCATCCGCAAATTAACGCCTTAATCGGCATGAGTGCTTTGGACGGATTGGGGATCGTCCAGGGGATCGAAGAGATCCATCTTGATCAAACGCCTTACGTGCTGAGCTTCGACATATTACCGCAAACATTAGAAATGATTGATCAAGGGAAAATCGCAGCCACGGTCACGCAATATCCGACGGAAATGGGAAAGCAGGCAGTCCGACGGATGGTTGACCTGCAGCATGGCAGAAAGGTAGAGCCAATGCAATATACCGGGACTGGAATCATCCGGGCAAAAGATATCAACAACGGGGAAATCATCCGGAAGGGCGAGGGCTCATGAAATCGATTCGCACGAAATTGATCTTTTACTTTTTTGTTTTTGTCATTCTTTTCAATATTGTATCGATTTCTATTTATGTCAGTTCCAACACGCTGACCAACTCGTACCATTCCAGCTTTGAGCGATTTTTATTATTGAATTCTATCTCTCAATCCGCCAACAAACTATATGAAAATACCAAGGCATATGTGATGGAGCAGTCGGAAGAAAATCAAGCCGCCTATTACCAGTCCCGTCAGACGATGATGCAGGAAGAAAAACGGCTTCAGAATATGTTGAGCAGCGAGGAACAAATCCAGACGAAAAACTATATCAATCTGATCGATAACATCATCTATGAAAGTGAAATCACCACCGGCTTTGTCCTTCGCGATGACATCGAAAGGTACACAGCCCATTTGAAGGAAACGGAAAGTACTGCTTCTTATATTCAGGAAACAACCCTCCATTTGATCGATTTGGAATTGACCGAGTATCAAACACTCTACCAGGATTTACAGGAACGAAATGAAGCATTCCGCTGGTTTACTTTCTTTGTATTTACGACAACGGTCATGCTTGCTGTCTTTTTTGCCATTTGGTTTTCCAATGGGATCAACAAGCCGATTCAAACGTTGACAAAGGCAGCCCGGGAGGTGTCCCACGGCGATTTTGAGGGCGAACCGGTCGATGTGCGTTCGAATGATGAATTGAAACTGCTTGGCAGCTCCTTCAACCAGATGAGGGCCAACATTCGAGAACTGATCAAAGAAATTAAAGATCAATCTGAACAGGAACGTTTGATGAAGGAACTGGAACTGAAACATTTGCAAAACCAAGTCAATCCTCATTTCTTGTTCAACACCTTGAATACGATTTCCAAAATGGCTTATTTGGAGGAAGCCAAATCGACTTCCAATTTGATCGACTCGACAGCCGCACTACTTCGTTACAGTCTTGGGGATATCGAGAAATTTGTGCAGCTTCGGGAAGAAGTCCGTGCAGTAAGGGAGTATTTGACGATTCAAAAAACGCGATTTACAGAAAGGATCACGTTTGTCGTCGAAGTCGATGAAACCTGTCTCGACTTTCCGATTCCGCGGCTGACATTGCAGCCGCTTGTCGAAAACGCCTTTATCCATGGGGTGGAGGAACAGGAGGAAGGCGGCGAAATCAAGCTGTTCGTATATGAGGAGGAAACAGCCGTGATCGTAGAAATCAATGACAACGGCAAAGGGATGACCGAGGATAAAGTTGCCAGCATTCTCAATGTCACCAGGGATAAAGCAGAAGACCATATCGGACATTCCACTGGGTTGGGAGTAAGCAACGTGATTCGCAGGCTACAGTTGTTTTATCGTACAGAGCATGTCATCGAAATTGAATCACAGTCAGGCGAAGGGACACGAATCAAACTGTTATTGCCGAAGCAATTCACCCTGGCGGGAGCCGGTGATCAGGAGGGAGGAAACGATGAGAGTACTAATAGCGGAAGATGAACTACTGGAACGGAAAGCGATGCGCAAATTTCTCGAGGATAATTTTTCTGATGTGACGGTAGTGGGAGAGGCTGCAAACGGCAGGAAGGCGATTGAGATGGCGGAGGCATTATTACCTCAGATCATCCTGATGGATATAAAAATGCCAGGCATCAACGGACTGGAAGCAATAGAAGCCATCCATCGAAGGGATCCCACGATCAAGTTTATTTTGGTATCTGCCTACGATTCATTCGATTATGCCAAACAGGCGATGAAAATGGGAGTGAAGGAATATATTCTGAAGCCGAGCAAAAAAGAGGAAACGATCCGGGCGGTTCTTCGAGTGAAAAAAGAAGTGATGGAAGAAGCGGCAAGAATGGAGGAGCACCGCCATTCCAGTTTGATTGCCAGAGAATTGTTTTTAACCAGACTGATGAAATATGAAGTCGGCGCGGACACGTTCGAATTGCAGGAAACCTTGTTTCCTGGTTTGCAGTCCGCCTATTTCCTTGCTATAAAATATCAGCCGCTAAAAGAAATAGAAACGGAAGATTGGGCGAAACATTTTGGAGAGGATGACTATATTTACCGGATGGAAGATGACCAGCTGATCATCGTCGTGCTTTCGAGGACGAGGAAGGATAAAGCAGCTGTGTTGAAGTTGGCACGGAAGCTGCAAGTACAGCTCGGTCCCCAGGCGTACATAGGGGCAGGCTATCCAACGGATAAACTGGAAGATCTGCCGGACGCTTATCATCAAGCAATTCAGGCAGTCAAACATCTTGAGCAAATCGGCAACAGCAATTTTGGCTTTCCTCCGGCCGAACAGCGACAGAGCAACAATTTTCTGGAGGATATTTTATTAGAAGTGGCCAGTGGAAATCACACGAATGCCATCCACTTTTTTTCCGAATGGTGGAAGGATAAAGAAGACAGCGTAGAAATGCTTCATGAGTTGTACTTTCGCTTAAAACAGGAACTGCAGCAACGAGGTATCCAGCCTCCGGAGACGGGTTTTCCTGTGGAAGACGATTATCAAGGATGGACAGACTACTTGAAACTCGCCAGCTTGAATGTCCTGCATCACTATCAGTCGCAGGATAAAATGGAACGGGCGAAAAAATTTATTCACGACCATTTTCATGAACCAATCAGTCTGGAGGATGTCGCGGAGCATGCGGAATTAAGTCCGAATTATTTTTCGAATTTATTCAAAGCATCGACCGGCGAAACATTCATCGATTATTTGACCCATGTCCGATTGCAAAAAGCGAAAGAATTCCTACAATCCCATCGGTATACCTTGAAGGAGATATGCTTTATGGTTGGATACAAAGATCCAAATTATTTCAGCAGGGTATTTAAAAAGTATTTTTCGCTGTCTCCGAAGCAGTATCAGAAAGAAATCTTAAAAAAGTGAAGAAAATCATAAGAAATTACAGAAAATTGGCTCCCCTTTTTCCGGGAGTCCTCTTTATAATGAAAATGTAAGCGTTAACTGAAAACGCTTTACCAGTCAAAGAAAAGGGGGATTTAGAAGTGAAAAAGCTGTTTGGAATTCTTTTATTAATGGTTATGGCACTCGTAATTGCAGCTTGTAGTTCCGATTCATCTTCTGATGGAGGAGAGGATGCCGACGCTTCAGATGGCGGTGATTCCGGTGAATCAGCAGAATCCGGCGGAGGCGGAGAAGGAACAGTGGAAATCTTTAGCTGGTGGACAGGAGCCGGTGAAGAAGACGGACTGTTGGCGCTGATCGATTTGTTTGAACAGGAGCATCCCGATATCACAGTGGACAATGCAGCCGTTGCCGGGGGAGCGGGAACAAATGCAAAAGCGGTTCTGGCTACTCGGATGCAAGGGGACGATCCACCATCCACATTCCAGGTTCACGGTGGTGCAGAGCTGAATGAAGGCTGGGTGGCAGCAGACAAAATGGAACCATTGAATGATTTCTATGAGGAACAAGGATGGATGGATAAGTTTCCTCAGGATTTGATCGACATGGTGAGCAAGGACGGTAACATTTACTCTGTCCCTGTTAATATCCATCGCGGTAATGTTGTTTTCTACAACAAACAAGTATTTGAAGATAACGGCTTGGAAGTTCCTACTACTTATGACGAATTTATCGAAGTAGCTGATCAATTGCAGGATGCAGGTGTGACTCCGCTTGCTCTCGGTGACAAAGAGGCCTGGACAGCTACCCAGATTTTTGAAAACATCCTGCTTGGCGAGCTTGGTCCTGATGACTACAAGAGCCTGTGGGCAGGCGATATTCCATTCGATGACGACCGCGTCGTGGCGGCTGCTGAAAAGTTCAAGACAGTTCTTGGCTATGTAAACGAAGACCACGCATCCCGTAACTGGCAGGATGCTGCACAATTAGTCGGTGACGGCGAAGCAGCAATGATCAACATGGGTGACTGGGCAAAAGGATATTTCTCGAATGACCTTGAATTGGAAACAAACAAAGACTTCGGTTACTTCGCATTCCCGGAAACCGACGGTGACTTCATGGTAATCACGGACACCTTTGGCTTGCCTAAGGGTGTCGAAAATCCAGATGAAGTAAAAGAATTTTTGAGTGTTCTCGGATCTGTGGAAGGCCAGGATGCGTTCAACCCGCTGAAAGGTTCCATTCCGGCACGTGTCGATGCCGACGAATCCAAGTACGATGAATACGGCAAGGATGCGATGAAAGACTTTAATGAATCCAATTTGACCCCGAGTCTGGCGCATGGTTCTGCAGCTGCAGAAGGATTCGTGACCAAAGCAAATCAGGCGGTGAATATCTTCGTCACACAGCTTGACGTTGATAACTTGATCAATACGCTCAAAAACGCAGCATCTGAATTGTAAGAATTAAACAGGGTAATGCAACATTAATCAAAAAAGCGGCTGACTCCGAAACAATGGTTCAAGCTTCTCTCCCTTGCCAGTAGGCCTGGCGATGAAGAGTACGGCTCCGTCGTGAGGAGTCAGCCTCTTTCCTGATTGAGACTCTACCCTCTGACAGGAGGTTGATGACATGGCAGAACAAGCAGTTGACAGACAGGAACAGGAATATACGGAAAGCCGTCAACAGCAGCCGGCAGAACATAAAGAAAAAAAACCGAAGAAAAAAATCTCCGGTGACCAGTGGGTGGCTCTCGGATTTTTAGCACCTTCTTTCATTTTGGTACTTATCTTCGTGTACGGGTTCATTGGCTGGACCGGCTGGGTTTCCGTGAGTAATTGGAATACACTTGTTCCTGATTTTTCGTTTGCAGGATTGAAAAACTATATTTATTTATTCAATGATTACCGCTTCCAGGCGGATTTGCGAAACACCGTATTTTTTACGATTCTTTTTATCGGGTTGGTTATTGTGATGGGACTGGGTTTATCTATCCTGATCGACCAGAAACTGAAGGGAGAGTCCCTTTTCCGGAACATCTTTTTGTTTCCGATGGCCTTATCCTTTGTTGTTACCGGGGTTGTATGGCAATGGCTGCTCAATCCATCTACTGGCTACAATCAGTTTTTGGCAGTGTTTGGAATTCAGCCAAAATGGTACACTGACACGAACATTCTCGCAGGCTTTGAATGGGGCAGTATTGAATTCGGGCTTCCTGTCGCCATTATAGCAGTCGTGATAGCTGCTGTCTGGCAAATGACCGGTTTTTCACTGGCGATGTACCTGGCAGGTTTGCGTGGTATACCGGACGAATTGCGGGAAGCTGCCCGGATGGACGGTGCTTCTGAATTCCAGATTTATAAAAAGGTGATTTTACCGATGTTGATGCCGATCACGGTCAGTGTCATCATCATCATGGCGCATATATCATTGAAAATATTCGATCTGATTTATGCGATGACTGGTTCAGGTGCAAACTTCGTCACCGACGTACCAGGTGTCTATATGTTTGAAACGACCTTCCGGGGCAATTACTATGCCAATGGTGCGGCAATCGCAATTATCATGCTGCTTCTGGTAGCGGTGTTTATCGTGCCTTACTTACTGGCCAACAGAAGGAGTGATGGATAATGGCTACATTCAACGTTTGGAAAACAATCAAATATTTCATCTTAATTGTGATGGCCGTCCTTTTCCTGACGCCGGTTTACGTTATCCTCGTCACCAGCTTGAAGCCATTGGATGAGGTATCCTTAGCGAATATGTGGGCATTACCTTCCGCGATTGACTTTAGCAGCTATTCCCATGCATTCTCGGAACTAGCACCGAATTTCATGAACAGTGTGTACCTGGTAGTGCCAGCGACATTATTGTCTGCGTTACTTGGTGCGATGAATGGATATGTGTTGTCCAAGTGGAAGTTCAAAGGATCGGAATTGATTTTTACGGTCATTTTGTTCGGAATGTTTATTCCTTATCAAAGTATCCTGATTCCACTGATTCAGTTTTTACGCAATATCGAATTGTACAATTCTATTGCCGGACTCGTCCTGACCCACGTGGTTTATGGACTGCCGATCACGACCCTGATGTTCCGTAATTTTTATGCCAACATTCCTGATACCATGCTGGAAGCGGCTAAAATCGACGGTGCCAATTTCCTGGGAATCTTCCGGCATATCATCATTCCGTTATCGATCACCGGTTTTGTCGTCGTGGCGATATGGCAGTTCACCAATATTTGGAATGAATTTTTGTTCGCCGTGACCATTACCAACTCGGATAGCCAGCCAGTCATGGTGGCCCTGCAGAATTTGTCCGGAAGTCAAATCGTCCAATGGAACGTACAGATGGCTGGTGCATTGCTGGCTGCGCTGCCGACGCTGCTGGTCTATATTTTACTCGGAAAATACTTTGTCCGCGGCTTGCTCGCCGGATCTGTCAAAGGCTAAACTAGTAGTAGACAGCTAGATGGAACCGGAAGTAAATGAAAGAGAGGCGGATAAACGTGAAGAAAGTGAATTGGGGAATACTCAGTACAGCGAGTATTGGAAAAAAGCAGCTGATTCCGGCGATTGAGCGCTCGATCAACGCTGAAGCTGCCGCCATTGCCAGCCGAGGCGATAAAGCCAAGCAGGCTGCAGCAGAACTCGGTATCAACAAAGCGTACACAAGTTACGAACAGTTACTTGAAGACCCAGAAATTGATGCGGTGTACATCCCGCTTCCAAACAGTCTTCATAAGCATTGGGTGATCGAAGCGGCCAAACATGGCAAACACGTTTTGTGCGAGAAACCAGCTGCTTTGAATGAAACAGAACTGCAGGAGATGCTGGCAGCTTGTAATGAACATGACGTCAAGTTTATGGAAGCTTTCATGTATCAATTTCATCCACTGCACGAAAAAGTCAGAGACTTGATTAGGCAAGGAGAGATTGGCGAGATTTCCTTGATTAGGGCCAGTTTTTCCTTCCTCCTGCAGAATGACCCGCAAAACATCAGGCTGAACAAGGAGTTGGGTGGTGGATCGATATATGATGTCGGCTGTTATTGCCTCCATTCCATTCGGGAGATTTTGCAGGAAGAACCGATTCAGGTGTACGCGCATGCTAAGCAACATTCGGCAAAAGTTGATACTACAGTCGCCGGCACTCTTTCTTTTGCAAGCGGAGTGGAAGCGGTGTTTGACTGCAGCTTCGAACAGTTGCCGGTAAATAGTTATGAAGTGGTTGGATCTACCGGGAAAATCGAGGTGGAGAACGCCTACCGTCCCGACAAAAATCCAGGTGGTGCTGGTTTGTTGCGGATTACGAATTCGGACGGAGAGTCGGTTGAAATGCGTATCGAAGGCGATCAGTACAAACTGCAAGTCGAGCATTTTTCCGAGGCTGTTTTGGAAGATAAGCCTTTGCTGTACACGGAAGAAAAAATGCTGAACAATATCAGAACAATCGATGCCTGTTATAAGTCGATTGTGACTGGGGAAGCAGTGCGGTTGTGATTTAAAAACCATCCTGTCGAAGAGGCTACTGAAAAACTGAAGCTCTATGATAGTAGAATTTTAAAAAGCGGTCTGTATGGAATTTAATTTCCATACAGACCGCTTTCCGTCTAATTTCAAGAGGTTTGTCGCTCTATTCCTTCATTAGTTTAACGGATTCGTTTTACATGTTCCGTGTGAATGTGCATGCCTTCGAGCTCCACAAATAAGACGACTTCGGAACTGCTTTCGTCCATTGTCAGGAAAATATTTGTCCTTCGGTTCGTCATAAACCTCTAAAAGCTTATTGCTTTCCCGAAGAATATGATTTTCAGGGACCACCGTATGTAGAGTTATTCGTATGGACTAAAAATTCCTGGATAATTGACGGTCTAGCCTTTTGTACTCCTTCATCGTAAAAGAAAAAAGAGGGATTTTCTTTTATAAATCAAAGAAAATCCCTCTTTTTAGATGGGCTTCTGTTGATTCCGGGATGAGTCCGTTCCCGTGATAAGCATCCACCGACAGGTGGACGGTGGTATCAACAACAAACTTTGCCAGCCGTTTTAGATACAAAAGGATTTTTCAGGAACTCTTGTCGAGGGATGGGGTGTTTGTGAATTCAATAGCGTAAATTTTAAGAAAATTGTAAAAATAAGTTGACCTCTGAAGAATCATCCATTAGAATGTAGTTTAACTACACTAAAACGAATAATTAATGTAATAAAACTTCATAATTTCAATGAGTGTTAATGGAGGATTACGGATGAATGATGGTTTAGAAAGAATAAGACAAGGATTAACAACTTTGAAGCCCTCAGAAAGAAAGGTGGCCCAGTACATATTAAAAGATCCTGACAAGATACTTGCGATGCCAATCGCTCAGTTATCCAAGGGGTGCGAAGCTAGTGAAGCTACCATTATTCGTATGTGCAGGTCCCTCCAGTTTAATGGATTTCGAGAATTAAAGTTAAGTATTTCGGCATCTGTTAATAAACGAGGGTCACAGCAAGAGAGATATCAGGACATCTCTACTTCTGCAAGCATCAAGGAAATCATTGAAGTTGTATCTAGTAATAATCTCCAATCAATAGAAGACACCTTATCTGTCCTGAATGAGAATTCCATGGAAGTTGCGGTTACAATGTTGGAAAACGCAAGAAAAATCTTAGTAGTTGGCGTAGGGGCGTCGGCCATCGTGGCGCAGGACTTTGAACAGAAATGCAAAAGGATCAACAAATGGTGTGAAGCACTGACGGACAGTCATGCCCAACTCACTTCCGCTGTTCACCTCACCAAAGAAGATGTAGTTCTTGCGGTTTCTTATTCAGGGGAAACCAAAGAAATTGTCGATACGATAAAAATAGCCCGCCAAAATAAAGCTTCTGTTATTTCCATCACCAGTTATGGAAATAACGAGGTGCAAGGCTTATCAAATGTTAATCTATTTGCTTCCAATCTAGAACAAAGCATTAGAAGTGGAGCAACTGCTTCCAGAATCGCCCAACTTAATATTGTCGACATATTATTTACTGGATTAGCTTCTAAAAACTATCAAGAATCAATTGGCTTTCTAGATAAGACAAGAAATATTATTCAAAACAGATTTTGATTTTAAGGGGGGACGCCTATGGACGAAATCGATCGAATATTTGAGCGATTTCTCCAATGTAATTTCTTTTCTGGAGGAGTTTGTTCTATATCCATTGATGGGCAAACGGTTTTTCTTAAAGCTTACGGGAAAGCAGACCTTGTAAAAAATTTGGATACGAAACCACATACCATTTTTGATCTAGCCAGTATCACTAAAATTTTCACCACCACGATTATCCTACAATTAATCATGAAAAAGAAGATTTTTCTTTCAACACCGTTAAAACATTGCCTTCCGATTACATCAAGAAATTCCACATTAGCGAATATAACAATTAACCAATTACTAACGCACACTTCTGGACTGAAAGCGTGGCATCCTTTTTACACCAATTTACCCAACGATAATTTTTTTGAAGTACTTGAGGAAATAGATTTGATAGAGAGAAGCAGTGACGAGGTAATTTATAGTGATTTAAATTTCATGTTATTGGGTGAAGTAGTAAAAGAGCAGTTTAACGAAGATTTAGAAATAGTTGTAAACCAGCATATAGGAAAACCATTAGAGTTGTCCTCCCTGACTTATCAGCCTTCAAAGCATTCTGAGATTGCTGCTACAGAATTTGGAAATAGAACAGAGATGAAAATGTGTGAAGACAGGAACTTACGGTTTGAAGATTGGCGGTCACTTCATCATCCGATATCTGGGGATGTGAATGATGGAAATGCTTATTATTTCTTTTCTGGAAAGTCAGGTCACGCTGGTTTGTTTTCTAATATAAAAGATTTAATGAAATTAGGCGATTTATATGTGAAAGGAGGAAGTTATAAAGGTAAGCAATTGATAAGGAAGGAACTGATTGATTACAGTCTTGATCGGCAAGCACACAATCGCGGGCTTGGCTGGGAAGTGGGTGGTGTATTTCCTGAAGGTGCGGGGCATACGGGATTCACAGGAACTTCTATTTGGGTTGTACCTGAAAAAAAGTTGACCGTAGGAATTCTTACAAACCGTCTTCATGTTGAAAAACCGAAAAATATCAATCCTTTTAGAAAAGAAATATTTGAAACAGTACTTAAGAGATATGAAAAATTAAAGGGGGATTTATAAAATGATGGGAAAAAGAAGAAAGTGGCTGCCATGTTTGTTCCTTTTTATTTCACTAATCGTTGCCGGGTGTTCTTCAGATGAAACCGGGGGAGGAGAGAACAGTGGAGAGGCAAAAGGCGAGAATGCCGAAGAACAAGTCTTAAACATAGCGAATGACCAAGAGCCGGCAGGGTTGGATCCACACAAGACACCGGCACATTCATCTATAAGAATTTATTCGCAAATCTACGAGGGGCTACTTACTTTTGATGAAAATATGGAAGTGAAAGGGCAATTGGCAACAGACTGGGAACAACCTGATGATACCTCCTATGTTTTTCATCTGGTAGAAGGCGTAAAGTTCCACAATGGACGTGAAATGAACGCCGATGATGTGGTGTATAGCTTCGAACGAATTTTGGATGAAGAAACCGCTTCTCATATCGCGTCGTATTTTTCCAATGTTGAAAAAGTCGAGGCGGAAGATGATTATACTGTCAAGTTTACTTTAAGTGAGCCTGATGCCACCTTTCTTTCTTACTTGACAAATGCCAGTGCCGTCGTGGTACCTAAAGAAGTAGTGGAAGAGAATGAAGACTTGCAACAAACGGCTGTGGGAACCGGGCCGTTTAAATTGGAAGAATGGGTTCCGGACAATCATGTAACCTTAGTCAAAAATGAAGATTATTATATTGACGATCAACCGAAATTGGACGAAGTCGTTTATAACACGATGAAAGAAGAATCATCAAGACTGTCAGCTATCCGTACGGGAGAAGTGGATTTAACGACATTATCTGCCAAATCTGCATCGTTGCTGCAGGATCAAGATGGTGTGAATATTATGGATTATCAGTCCCTTGAATATAGTTATGTCGGTTTCAATGTCGATAAAGAACCTTTTAACAATGAAAAAGTACGTCAAGCATTAAGTCTGGCAACTGACCGCCAAAGCATTGCAGAAATAGTCTGGGATGGCGATGCAGTGGTCTCTGGTCCTGTCGCTCCTTCCATGGGAGATTGGGCAATAGATGTTTCAAAGGAAGAACTTTACCAAAGGAATTTGGAAATGGCCAAAGACCTTCTGGCGGAAGCGGGTTATCCAGATGGATTCGAAACCGTCATTACCACGGCATCAACTTATCCAGACATGGTCGATACGGCTCAACTATTACAACAGCAGTGGAAAGAGATAGGTGTTCAAGCAGAAATCAACCAAATTGAATGGGGAGAGTATATTGACACATGGTCCAATACCTCTGCCGATGTTCTTGTTGGTCGAAATGGTTCTGGGACTGATCCAGATCGTTCGTTAAACTACTTTTTTAATACCGAAGGTTCTGCAAATGTCTGGAATTTTTCGAATGAGGAATATGATAATTTAGTAGAAAAAGGAAGGAAGACTTTAGATAAAGCAGAACGCAAGGAAATTTATGCGCAGGCTCAGGAACAAATAATTAATTTGTCACCAAACTTATTCCTGGTTTCTCCAATGAATTACGTAGCAGTCAGAGACAGTGTAGAAGGATTTACCCCTTATCCGCATAATGGGGAAGAAATTGTGGAGGTTTATAAAAAATGATTTGAGGGCTGCTTGTCAGCCCTTCCTATTCTCTTGGCATTGAGGGTGACTAGATGTATGCATATATAATCAGACGTTTATTAATGCTTGTTCCAGTATTATTTGGTGTTTCCGTTTTTATCTTTGTGATCATGAGAATCGTACCAGGAGATGTGGCTATGACCATTCTCGGTACAGATGCCACCCCGGAATCACTTAGACAACTGCGGGAGGATTTCGGATTGAATCTGCCTATCTATCAACAGTATTTTGAATGGATGGCGGGGGTTCTTACAGGGGACTTTGGTGAATCAATGAGAACAGGTAAGGAAGTTTTGCCGGATATTCTAAATCGATTTAAATTAACATTTGAGTTAACCCTTATTTCGGCGGTCATTTCCTGGATTATCGCTATCCCGTTAGGAATAGTTGCTGCTATAAAGAGAAACTCCAAAGCAGACTTTGGAGTGAGGCTTATATCTTTGCTAGGTGTGTCTGTTCCTAACTTTGCATTAGCCACTGTTTTAATTCTCATCCTTGCTTTGTTCTTTTCCTACAGTCCGCCAGTTGGCTATGTCGGTTTTTTTGCAGATCCTGCCACCAATCTGCAGATCATGATCCTCCCGTCGATTGTATTGGGAACTGCAATGGCAGGAGCTGTCATGCGCATGACCCGTTCCTCTATCCTGGAGGTTTTGCGGCAGGATTTTATCCGTACTATTAGAGCAAAGGGGGCAAGGGAAAGAGTAGTTATCTTTCAACACGCCCTACGGAATGCAATGATTCCGATTCTTACAATCATAGGCATGCAAATCGGCACACTACTGGGTGGAACAGTCATCATTGAACAAATCTTTTCGCTTCCCGGGTTAGGCCAACTTGTCCTTACCGCTATTACGCAAAGGGACTTTACAGTTGTACAGGGTGCAGTTCTTTTTATTGCATTTGTTTTTGTATTGATCAATTTATTAGTTGATCTCCTTTATTCCTATCTGGATCCAAGAATAACGTATAAATAAGTAAGTGGAATGATTCAGGGAAAAGAGTGGTGAAATGAAAAGTTTTTTTGAAAGATTGAGAAAAGATAAGGTTGGTTTAATAGGTTTTCTTGGCATCTTCATTGTCATATTGATCGGACTACTCTCCCCCTTTATCGCCCCCTATAGTCCGGAACAGATGTTTACAGACCATACAATGGAAGGACCGAGCAAACAGTTTATATTTGGGACCGATGAATTTGGCCGCGATATATTTTCACGAATTGTATATGGCACGCAAGTATCTTTAAAGGTGGGAATTATTGCCGTAGGTATCGGAGCCGGATGCGGCTTGATATTCGGTTTGATTAGTGGGTATTTTCAAGGCAAAGTTGATCAGGTAATCATGAGGATCATGGATGTCTTTTTTGCTTTCCCTGATATTTTACTAGCATTGGCTATAGTTGCTGTTTTGGGTCCCAGCTTGACGAACACCATGATAGCCATAGGGATTGTTTTTACTCCCGTATTCACCCGGACAGTAAGGGCTGCGGTAATCGCTGTGAAGGAAAATGAGTATATCACAAGTGCCGTGGCGATCGGTGTAACTCCGATAAATATAATACTTAAACATATAACCCCTAATATACTTGCTCCTTTCATTGTACAGATCACACTGGCTTTGTCCGGAGCAATTCTAACAGAAGCAGCCTTGAGTTTTTTAGGTTTGGGTATCCAGCCCCCGAATCCTTCATGGGGAGTAATGCTTGATGCGAGCAGAACATATATGGAATTCGCCCCTTGGACAATCTTGTTCCCGGCAGGCGCCATTGTATTCACAATCTTTTGCTTTAATCTTTTTGGAGATAGTTTAAGAGACATTCTGGATCCGAAAATGAAATAGTATATGAGGAGCGTTGGGGATGGACGTGAAAAAAAGACAGCTTGTTACCGAAGAGACAAATTATTCAAGCCGAAAGATAGATGAAATGGATTCGGAAGAAATATTGACGCTCATCAATGAAGAAGATAGCTCAGTTGCTTCGGCTGTAAAACAACAAATACCAAATATCCATAAAGCTGTGGATTTAATAGTCGCAAGTATTAAAAATGGTGGACGTTTATTCTATGTTGGGGCAGGGACAAGCGGAAGGTTGGGAGTACTGGATGCCTCTGAATGTCCTCCAACATATAACACCCCCGCCAATTTAGTAAAGGGATTGATTGCAGGAGGATATTATGCGCTTGTACATTCCCTTGAAGGAGTAGAAGATAACGAAAATCAAACCGCGGAAGATTTGGCGGATGAGGAACTGTGCTCCGCTGATGTGGTTGTCGGAATAGCAGCAAGCGGCTCTACTCCTTATGTAGTAGGAGCATTGAAGTATGCGGGAATAATGGATGCTGGTACGGTCAGCATTTCGTGCAATCCTGGCTCCGTTATTTCCGATTATGCGGATGTCGCAATTGAAACGATCACAGGCCCCGAGGTAGTGACAGGGTCTACTAGAATGAAAGCAGGAACTGCGCAAAAAATGGTACTGAATATGATGAGTACAACGACTATGATAAAACTCGGAAAGGTCTATCAGAACTATATGGTGGATCTTCAGGCGTCTAATGAAAAACTAAGAAGAAGAGCGTGTCGGATTTTGAGCAAGCTGACATCAGTAAGCGAATCTGTCGCCTATTCCAAACTGTCGGAATCAGAATGGAGCATTAAAGAAGCCCTGGTTATGCTGGAGGCAAATGTTAGCAGAAGCATTTCCCGAAAGTATTTGGAGGAAAACGATGGGTTTGTAGCAAAGGCAATCAATTCAGCTAGACAGGAGGTGGATTAGTGGATAAACAGTTAGGAATCGGTTTAATGTCAGGTACTTCCCTTGATGGAATAGACGCTGTATTGATTGAAATAGAAGGTAGTTCCATCAACACAAAAGTAAACGTAATAGAGTCATTGACCCATGAGTACAGATCAGATGTAAGGACCGCAATAAAAGAATTGTGTGATCCCGAAATAGCATCATTGGAAAAAATTTGTTCGATGAATATGTTCTTGGGCAGAGAATTGGGAATGATAGTCAACGAACTATTGGATAAAGCGGGCATAGGCAAGGAAGATGTCCTGTTTGTCAGTTCACATGGCCAAACCATTTTTCATAAACCGGTGGGTGGAGAAAGTAGAATGGATGTGCCAGGCACATTGCAAATAGGGGATCTGTCGATGTTATCAGAAATGACGGGGATAACGGCTGTAGGAGATTTTCGGACAGCGGATATGTCTGCAGGTGGACAGGGAGCTCCGTTGGTATCTTTTGTTGATTATATTCTTTTTAACAATCCTGACCGTTCCAGGGCCATACAAAATATCGGCGGCATAGGCAATGTCACCTACATACCGAGAAACGCAAAAAAGGATCAAGTAATGTCTTTCGACACAGGCCCGGGGAATATGGTGATCGATGAAGTTGTTTATAGATTAACCGAAGGAAAACAAGCTTATGACAAGGATGGAAGAATAGCTTACAAGGGCGAAGTGAATAAAAAGCTATTGAATAAACTGATGGAGCATCCATACTTTACGGTGAAGCCTCCAAAAACTACCGGTCGAGAACTTTTTGGGAGTTCATTCGTAGACTCGTTTATGAGAGATTCCGCAGATTTGTCTTTTGAAGACAGAGTGGCTACTGTGACCGCCTGGACTGCAAAGACAATAGCCGAAAGCTACTCGTGTTTTATTGAATCCTCTCGTAATTCTATCGATGACGTAGTGATAGGAGGGGGAGGAAGCTATAATCCATTTTTAATGGAACAGTTACATCGATATCTTCCGAATCAAATAGTTTACAAGCATGAGGATTTTCAACTTTCCAGCGACTTGAAGGAAGCAATTGCCTTTGCCATTCTTGGCTATCACTGTCTTATTGGACAGTCCAACCAAATTCCTTCTGCCACTGGAGCTCACAATCCAGTTATCATGGGGAAAATCTCGCATACTCAGCAGCAAGCATTTCAACGGTTGAACGATTTGAGGGGGAATCTACATTGAGTTCGTTGCTTGAAATAAAAAATCTTTCGATAGATTTGCATGCAGACCGTGAAAAATTCAATGTAATAAATAACATCAATCTTACCATTGATAAAAGGCAAAAGTATGGAATCGTCGGTGAATCTGGAAGTGGCAAGAGTTTGACTTCTCTCTCCATTATGAACCTGCTTCCCGATGCTTTGGCTATAAGTAGTGGGGATATTATATTTAATGGAGAAACAGACTTGACAACCCTCTCAAAAAAAGAATTTTTGGATATCCGAGGAAATGAAATCTCGATGATATTTCAGGAACCGATGACTGCTTTAGATCCTCTTTATCCTATAGAACATCAAATAATGGAGGTACTGAAGTTTCACGGAAGTTATAACAAAAAGCAAATGAGACAGTTGGCCGTAGAAATGTTGGAAAAAGTGGGGATTCCCAGGCCGCATCAATTGATGAAAGAATATCCTCACCAATTATCTGGCGGCATGAGACAAAGGATCATGATTGCCATTGCTTTAATTTGTAATCCCAAGCTTCTTATTGCGGATGAACCAACGACTGCCCTTGATGTAACCATTCAGGCGCAAATTCTTGACTTGATGAATGAACTGACTGATAACTATGATACCTCGATTTTAATGATTACACATGACCTTGGGGTCATAGCTGAAACATGTGAGCGAGTTGCAGTGATGTACTCAGGGGAAATAGTGGAGGAAGCTGCTGTTACAACTCTATTTAAAAATCCCACTCATCCCTATACGGTAGGATTACTTGAATCAGTAAAGTCACTAGGGGATAAATCGAATGAGTTATATTCTATTCCAGGCAATGTTCCAACACCCAAGCAATTAACAGCCGGATGTCGTTTTGCTTCTAGGTGTCCTCATGCTATGGAAATTTGTCGTAGTCAAGCACCACCTTTGTTTTCCATAGATGCAGATCATAAAAGTAAATGTTGGCTTTATGGGAAGGAGGAAGTAGTCAATGGTTGATCAGCAAGCAGTTCTGGAAGTGAAAAATTTAAAAAAGTATTTTCCCGTAAAAGAAGGCATCTTTAAAAGGACGAAAAGTCATGTAAAAGCCATCAATGATATAAGTTTTGAAGTCCAAGAAAAAGAAACTTTTGCTTTAGTCGGTGAAAGTGGCTGTGGGAAATCTACTACAGGTCGTTCTATTTTAAGAATTTTAGAGCCAAGTGAAGGGGAAGTTTTCTTTAAAGGGGTAAATCTATTAGATTACTCAAAAAGAGAATTTCGAAAAGTAAGAAAGGATTTGCAGCTTATTTTTCAAGATCCCTACAGTTCGCTGAACCCGAGAATGACTGTGAAAAAATTGCTTTTGGAACCGTTGCTCACACATGGAATCGCAAATAAAAAGGAAGCAGAACAAAAGGTAGTAGAAATTGCTGAAAGAGTAGGACTATCGAAAGAACAAATAAACAGGCATCCACATGAGTTCAGCGGGGGACAACGCCAACGGATCAGTATTGCCCGTGCTCTGATACTTAACCCACAGCTCGTTATTTTAGATGAAGCCGTATCAGCACTTGATGTTTCCATCCAGGCGCAGATTTTAAACCTATTAATCGAGTTGCAAAGAGACCTAAAACTTACCTATATATTTATTTCCCATGATTTAAACGTGGTGAAACATATAAGCGACCGAGTAGGTGTTATGTATTTGGGCCAAATGATGGAACTTTCAGATACGGAAGATATGTATAGCAGTCCACTCCACCCTTACACGCAATCCCTTCTTTCCGCTATACCGTCCCATGATCCATCGATTAAAAAGGAAAGAATCATCTTAAAGGGTGATGTGCCAGACCCAGCTAACCCGCCTGCTGGTTGTCCGTTCCATTTGAGATGTCCAAAAGCACATGAAAGATGCACGGTGGAAAAGCCAGCATTTATTGAAAAAGAGCCGAACCATTGGGTTGCTTGTCATCTTTATGATTAAGTATTGTATCCTAGGTGATTTTAGCGTAGAAAAAACATCCCAAAGTTTAGAGGAAGAAGAAACATTTATACTCTCCGGTATGCAACCGGATTATGAATTGCGCTTTTATAAGCAAAAGACATTGTTCTTTAGTAAAGGAATGCAGGACTAAACGCTCGCATTATCAAAGCATCTGGCCTTTCCGGCACATGCTTATGATAATGCCTTTTTCTTTATCTGGAATTTTCTACCTATCTCCTTTACAAACGCTTTTGATTGTTTTTTAAAATTTCAATAAGGAAATATATCAAAAAATAGTACAGCAAAAAGTTCCCAAACAAGCCTATTCCAGCACTCCAACTAGTAACTCCTCCAGAAAAAAGATTACGAATAAAGAAAGCGGATCCATTTTCTGTGTGTAGAGTTAAAAACGGGAATGGAAAACCATACGAATAGGAGTAGTTAGCTGTGTGTAAATGGGTAGGAGAATTATCTGGTATCAACAAAGCCAAAAGAACAATAAAAGCTACAGAAGTCCAGAGAATGGTTTTATTAAAATCTTTTCCCCATCCCATTTTTTTATAAAGCAAAAATAGTAGGATCAATACACCAACTACTACAGTCCAGCTGTATTTCTCCGGATATAAACCGATACGTGAAAAAGTAAGGCTGGCAATTACACCACAAATCATTGATAGTGTATAAACGATGATAATAAACCGTAGGGTCTCAAGTGTTATTCTCAATCCTCTTCCCCCTGTTATCTATAGAATTTGTATAAACATGCGTATGCTGACGTTCCCGCAACAAGCTCCTCATTCATTTTAAGATAAAATGACATTTGTGAATGCCGTGTAATCAGATGTTCGCTGTATCCTATGCAAGGGAATAAAGATTTTTCATGAAAATAATATTCTTGGGCGTAAAAATATGAAAAGGTAAGCGACTGGTGAGCGGAAGATTGACGAACCGTTTATTATCCAACCGTTTTTTCGACAAATTTAGCAATCTGTTAAATTTATGGGTTGCATTCTGAATGCGTTTACATTATACTCAAACTAAATCGATTTACTAAACCGTTTTACTAAACGGTTGCTAATCTTTTACTCTACCTTTTTCTATGGGATTGAAGTGAAGGAGAGGGGGTCAAGGCTATAAAAACAGTTACGATTAAGGATGTCGCACGTAAAGCTGGCGTGTCTCCAAGCACGGTTTCCCAGTATGTCAACAAGCGATATCACTATATGGGTGAAAAAACAAAAAAGAAAGTCGCTGAAGCCATTGAAGAACTCGGTTTTCATCCGAATACAGTGGCCAGAAGTTTGAAACAAAAGAAAACGCTTACTATCGGGGTGATTATATCTAATATTTTGCATCGCTATTCGACTGTTGTCAGCCGATCGATCGAAGACTATTGCTACAACTACGAATACCATACGATTATCTGCAACGCCGATGATGATCCTGAGAAAGAACAAAAATATGTGGAGATGCTGCTTGCCAAACAGATAGACGGTTTGATTGTCGTTCCGACCAATCATAACCGGGAGCTTTACCAGAGCTTGAAAGATCGTAATATTCCGGTTGTTTTTCTCGATCGATACATCGAAGGATTGGAAATACCGACCGTAGTAGTAGACAACCTAAAGATTACCGAGCAGGCAATCAATCATTGGATTGAAGCGGGCCACAGCCGAATTTCGCTAATCACCGCACCATTGAAGGTGAGCACGAGGATCGAAAGGGTGGAAGGGTATAAGCAAGCGTTGAGGAGGGCGGAGCTGCCCATAGAGGATGCCTACCTCCACCACGTAAAAATGAAGGATGTCCAGGATGTTTGCCGGCAGATGTTGGAACTGGAACAGCCACCCACAGCTATTTTAGCAGCCAGCGACCTTGTTTTGGTAGAGTTGGTGAAATTTATCAAGCAGGAGCATATCCAGGTGCCGGACGAACTGGCTTTGATGGTATTTGATGAGGTTCATCTGGCCGAATTGCATGAACCACCTATTACTACGATCAATCAACCATTCTATGAAATGGGCCAAAAAGCAGCAAGTCTGCTCATGGATATGATTGACCATAAACCAGTAGAAGATAAAAAATATGAGTTCGAGGCGACCATCAATATAAGAGAATCAAGCGAAACAAAATTACTAAACAAAGGGGTTTTATAAGATGAAAAAGCGATTGGGAGTTATTTTTTCTGCACTGATCTTGTCCGTAATGACTGCCTGCGGCGGGGCCGAAACGGAAGATAGCAATGCCGCCGAAAATGGAAGCGTTAACTTGATTGCTGCTACGCAATTGAATTCAGATAGTGCCTTTGCCGCCGGCTTTGAAAAATTCAAGGAAGTGATCGAGTCGGAAACAGATGGCGATGTAACAGTGGAAATTCACACTGACGGTGACTTGGGTGGTAACGAAGATGAATTGGTACAAAATCTGGAATCTGGTTCCGTTGATTTGGTTGTTGCTTCTCCAGGGTTTATGACACAAGCAGTACAGGATGTCGATTTCTTCGCCCTTCCTTATTTGTTTGAGAGCCGCGACCATTGGAAAAAAGTTGTAAACGGTGAAGTAGGGGAGACCATTTTCAACAGAATCGAAGAAAACACTTCTTTTAAGATGCTTGGTTACTGGTCCGCAGGAGTCCGCAATTATTATGGTTTCAAACCGGTCGAAAAGCCTGAAGATTTAAAAGGCGTAAAAGTACGTGTGCAAAACTCTCCGGTTGTTCAAGACACATGGAAAGCGTTTGGTGCTCAACCGGCGAACGTAGCTTGGAATGAAATGTACCAGGCCTTGCAAAACAAGGTAATCGACGCAGCAGAAAATGACTTCACGAATATCTACCAAGCAAGCCATTATGAATTGGCTGATTATATTTCAGAAACAGAGCATGATTTCACTACACGTCTTTTCTTTACAGCAGACAGAGTTTACGACCAATTAAATGATGAACAAAAGGCTGCCTTTGACAAAGCGGCAGAAGAAGCGACAAAAGCAGCGCTTGAAGCTGATGATAAATTAGCTGAAGAGTCCTTGAAAGCAATGGAAGAACAAGGGGTAAAAGTCAATGAGGTAGATAAGCAGCCGTTTATTGACGCTACAGAACAAATCAGACAAGATGCAGTTAAAAAACTGGGAATGGAAGACTTGTATCAAAAAGTTCAAGACTTGAAATAAGGCACCAATATTCTGACTCAATAATCCAACGAACAAACAAAGGGGATAAGCAGTAAAACAGCATAAATAAAAAACCAACACCCGCCGTCCCGTATGAAAGTTGTTGGGGGACAACCTTCAAGCAGGGGGAGGGGGCCAGACCCCAGAACCAGAATTCGACAGGGGTTTGCCCTCTCAGGAAACTACTGGGGACTGACCCCATTTCACCGGAATCACGCCTTGAATTGAAGCAAAAGGCTGACCTGACGGTATTTTCACTCTTGTGGGGACTGACCCCATAACAAGGTGGACGGGGCTGGAATTCTGCTAGGGGGACTGACCCCGGGGGAGATCCCCGGGGTATCCTGGTGGCGTTTGGCGGGTTGGTTTTTAGATTGAGGGGTGTTATGGGTGAAGAAATTAATTAATGGCTTGGCGAAGGTTCAATTGGTACTTGCGGCTATCTTTTTCATTGTTTTTATCGTGTGTGTCATTTTGCAGGTTGCATCCCGTTATATTCCGGGGATCACCGTTTTCTGGTCGTCGACGATTGCGACGTACTCCTTCATATGGATGGTGTTCTTCGGAGCGGCGGTCACCTTGCGTGAGAAGGAACACTTCAAGCTGACGATTTTGCTGGATAAGCTTACAGGACTGCCGTTGTTGGTTCTGCAGATCGTGATCCAACTCATTCTGATTTGGTTCGGCTACATCATGGTAACCGATGGCTATGAAATCAGTCAGCAGTTTTGGGGGTGGACCGTTAACAGTATGCCACAGCTGAAACAAGGTTACATGTGGCTGGTTCTGCCAATTACCGGGGTAACTTTCATGCTGTACGCATTCGAAAGCCTTATCGAAGAAATCATAAAATTCCGTAAAGATAAAGGAGGGTATCAAGCATGACAGGTCTATTACTCGTTCTGCTGTTCGCTATCTTGTTGATTATCGGTTTGCCGATTGCATTTGTCATCGCAGTAACTGCTTATGTAGGCATTGCCATGCTTGATACGATACCGATGACAACGGTCGTGCAACGGATGTTCTCCGGACTTGATTCCTTCATCTTGCTGGCCGTCCCATTATTCATTCTTGCTGCCAACATTATGAACCAAGGAAAAATCTCCGACATGCTGATCAAATTCGCTGTGTCCCTTGTCGGTCACATCAAAGGCGGATTGGCCCAGGCGAACATCGTTGTTTCCATGTTTTTCGGAGGTATTTCCGGAGCATCGACGGCTGATACGGCTGGTGTCGGAAAAATTTTGATTCCGAACATGCTTCGGGAAAAATACAGCAAAGAAACTTCCGTCGCAGTAACGGCCGCTTCCTCGACGATGGGGATGATCATTCCGCCTAGTATACCAATGGTGATTTACGGAAGCATCGCCAATGTGTCGGTCGGGAAAATGTTTATGGCCGGTATCATCCCGGGGCTTGCCATCGGGATCGCACAAATGATCTATGTAAATTTTGTCGCGAAAAAGCACGGATATCCAAGTCACCAACGGATGAAGGTTGCCGAAATTCTCAAAGAAGGTTTGAAAAGTTTGCCGCCGCTTCTAACACCGATCATTATTTTAGGCGGAATCGTCGGAGGTATCGTTACACCGACCGAAGCAGCAGTGATCGCTTGTATCTATGCGTTTATTCTTTCCTTCTTCTTTTATCGCACCATCAAAATAAAAGATTTGATGCCTATTTTATATGACACATTGAAACTAAGCTCGCTTACGTTGTTTGCTTTGGCAGCTGCCAGTGCATTAGGCCGTTTGATCAGCTATTACAATCTGCCGGTAGTCATCGGCAATTTCTTCACCCAATACATGCCGTATAAATGGATGTTCATCATTGCCGTAATCTTACTGTTCTTGTTGATCGGGATGATTCTTGACACGGTTCCGGCTATTATCTTGTTCGTACCGATCGTTTTGCCGACTGCTTTGAACCTTGGAGTAGATCCAATTCACATCGGTGTCGTGATCATGATGTGCCTGGCGATCGGATTAGTAACACCGCCGTACGGCCTGTGTCTTTTGCTGGCAAGTCAGATTGCCAAACTGCAAATCGGTAAATCATTCCGTGCTGTGCTGCCTTATATCGGCATCATATTAGTAGTAATTTTGCTTGTCGCATTTGTACCGGGCGTCTTCATGTGGCTGCCGACAATGTTTGACATCTAAATAGAGACCGAAAAGCAGCCAAACGCACCGGGCGTCATGTTCGGCTGCTTTTCTAGTTTACAAGAAGGAAGTGTTTCAAATGCTGGACGTAATAACAATCGGAGATGGAATGATCACTTTCAATCCCAAAAATACCGGGCCGATGCGGTTCGTGAATGAGTTTGAACGCAAAGTGGGAGGAGCGGAACTGAATTTTGCTGTTGGCTGTGCCCGGCTTGGATTGCGCAGTGGCTGGATCAGCCGTGTTGGAAAAGACGAGTTTGGAAAATTTGTGCTTAACTTTATGCGCGGGGAAGGCGTCGATGTCACGGAAGCCCGTCTTGTAGATGGGTATCCGACCTCCGTCAATTTTAAAGAAATCCGCGAATCAGGGGACGGCAAAACCTTTTATTATCGGGAAAAATCACCGACCGAAACGATGACATTGGAAGACATCGACGAGGATTACATCAAACAGGCAAAAGTCCTTCATATTACCGGGGTTTTTCCGGCAATCTCCGAACGGAATATCGAATTGGTCAGAAGAGCTGTTTCGCTTGCAAAAAAACATGGCTTGAAGGTTTCTTTTGACCCGAATATCCGGCTGAAGCTTTGGAGTGCAGCAAAAGCGAGGGAAGTTCTCCAGTCCTTTCTCCCAGACGTCGATATCCTGCTGGTCGGGATCGAGGAACTAAGCTTTCTATTTGAAATGGAAGAACAAGAAGAGGCCATGATCGATCAGCTGCAGCCGTATAATATCGAAGCAATCGTCATCAAAAAGGGGGCAGAGGGCAGTGTCGGATATATACACGGCCAACGCTTGCAAGTCCCAGGGTTTCCAGTAGGCAAAGTGGTCGATACCGTAGGAGCAGGAGACGGATTCGATGCAGGATTTATTTATGCTTGGAAGCAAAATTGGACCGCCGAACGGATGTTGACGTTTGCCAATGCGGTGGGGGCACTGGTTGTCTCCGTAGCAGGTGACAATGAGGGCTTGCCTGATTTAGATGAAGTGCTGGAAATGATGGGTGAGAAACAACGGATTGAACGATAGAAGTCGAAGGAGGAATGGAGCATGAATTTACAAGTAGCCTTGGATCGCCTGCCGTGGGATGAATGTTTTGCGGTGATCGAATCTGTGAAGGATTCCGTCGATTACATTGAAATCGGCACAGGTGTCATCAAAGAATTCGGCGTGAAAATCATCAAAGAAATGAAACAAGCATACCCGGAAAAAACATTGGTGGCGGATATGAAGATTTGCGATGCGGGCAAGCATGAAACCGCACTCGCGCTGGACGCAGGAGCGGATATTACCACGGTGATGGGATTTGCTCCTCTGCAAACGATAAAGGATTGTATCGAAGTGGCCAACCAGGCTGACAAACAGATCATGGTAGACTTGCTCGGTATCCGTAATCGGGAAAAAGTCGAGGAATTAATCGAAAGTGGGGCGGATTTGCTATCGCTTCATATCGGCAAAGATGAACAGAAAAGCGGCGGGCTTGATGGGGAGCATTTTCGCCTGGTGGAAGGATTGAGCGACGTCCAAACTGCTGTAGCAGGCGGCATCAATCAAGACAGCCTGCCAGCATTCCTGGAGTACCGGCCGGATGTGATTATTGTCGGAAGTGCAATCACAAAAGCAGAAAACCGGCAAGAAGCTGCCAAAACGATTAAAGGGATGATCAAATGAAAAATATGAACGAAATCATCGATACAGTCGGAAAAGAAATAACAGGGGTACTTCATCAAGTCGATAGCGAAAGCGTCCAGCGGCTTGCAGAAGAATTGAACAACGCCAAGCGGATTTTTGTCGATGGGGAAGGCCGCACGGGTCTGATGGGAAAAGCTTTTGCCATGCGGTTGATGCATGCGGGCTTTCCGGTATATGTGGTCGGAGAGACCATTACACCAAGTATAGCGGCAGGTGATTTATATGTGGCACTGTCTGGTTCCGGTTCGACCGGCGGCACGTACACAAAAGCCGATAAAGCACGAGAAGTCGGTGCCAGGGTAGCGGCCGTTACTGCCAACCCGGAATCTCCTTTGAGCCAGCTGGCTGATCATGCTGTCTACTTGCCGACAGCGACCAAAAAAAGGTTGGCACATGAACCTGACACAATCCAGCCGCTCGGCAATCAATTTGACCAAACCTTGCATTTAGTGCTGGACGCTTCGATTATTTTTGCCATGGAAGCTTTCAAAAGCACCAGCCATGAGGAATTGAAGCAGCAGCATACAAATTTGGAATAGAGAATGCAAAAGGGACTATCGGCCAGATAGTCCCTTTTGTGAATGGTTTAGAAACCCTCTGGCTATACCATGGGTTCCGGAGAGTTTATAACGAGGTAATAAAAAAACCTCGCTTCATGGCAGGATAAAAGGTGGTTTCCCGACAACTTTATCTCACCATAGAAGGAGGTATGCCCTGTGCAGGACATGAATAGTTTTAGCACATACTACATGATATTATAAGGTAGCATTCGTCCCTGAGTAAAGAAGACAAATCATCGATCGAAATAAAAAAGGAATGGACAAAAATAAATCCTTCATGAAATAAATGCTAGTCCGTATTACATCGATATGTTGATCGGACTTGTTTAGATAACGAAAAGAGAGATGCCCGCTTACTCGCAAGTTGGCATCCCTCTTTCCTAATAGCTAACAACTGGCCTATTAAAAATTGCCGGGTGTTATTTTATTTCCTTCAAAGCTTCAACGGCCCGATCTACCACGATATGGCTGCCGCCTTGGTCTTTCACGTTTTCCATCATCATGGAGATTAAAAGATCCTCGTCTTCAGGATAGGTGACAAACCAGCCGTTTTCCTCGGCATTTTCATCGTCCAGGCTTTTTTTCAATTCTGCTGTCCCCGTTTTACCGGACAAGTTAATGTCCAACGAGGCTGCACTGTGCGCCGTTCCATTCGGAGCGGAAACGACTTTGCGCAAGGCATCGCGAATAGTATTAACGTTCTCTCCGCTTACGATCCCTTCTTTCCAAACCTGGCCGTCTTCTTCACTTTCCTCTAAGGTTGGCTGAATCATATTTCCGTCGTTTAACAAGGTGGTGTAAGCTACAGCCAGATGCAGGGCACTCATTTCCAACTGACCTTGCCCATAGCTGGTGTCGGCTAACATTGCCTCACTATCGATTTCTCCATTACTGGAAACGGTCGAAGCTTCGATTGGATAGGTGTAAGGGAAGTCTTCGCCGACACCGAATTGGTTAAGTCTGTCAATCAGGTTGTCGGAGCCGATTTCCAATGCCTGTTGGGCAAAATAAATATTATCAGATCGCACAAGTGCGTCCGTCAAATCGACAGGACTGCCTTCTGATACCCGTGTTACACGGTAGTCTCCCCATGATTCATCTTTTTGCCACTTTAGGCCGTTGATTTCGATTGCTTCATTCGGATCGATCGCGCCGGTTTCCAATCCAATTGCTGCTGTGATCGGTTTGATCGAGGAACCAGGGGCATAGGTAGCACTGAACCGGTTTTGCAGCGGCTTTTGTTCATCCTCCTGTAATGCTTCCAGCTTGGATTGGCTGATTCCATAGGCAAGTTCGTTCGGATCAAATCCGGGAGCACTTACAAGCGCAAGCGTTTCGCCGGTTTTTGGCTGTATAGCAGCGGCTGTGCCTGTTTGGCCTTTATAGGAATCGTAAATCGATTGTTGGACATCTGCATCAATGGTAACTGTGATATCCTCGCCATCCTTCACTTCTGTTTGGGTCAGAACTTGATCTTCTTCTCCTTCTTTGGTGACGGCAATTGTCACTCCAGGTTCTCCCTTAAGGCGGTCTTCAAACAATAATTCAAGCCCGCGTTTTCCAATCAAATCCCCATTGGAATACGCCCCAGGTTCGGCTTCTTCGATTTCCTCAGCAGTTACAGAACCGATATATCCGACGAGGTGGGAAGCAGCCTCCCCGTATGGATAAACCCTGCCGGTGGTCGTTTGGCTTAATACAGGTCCCAGTTCAAACAAGGCATCCAATTGTTCTTCGTTCGTTTTTGGAACTTTTTTCAACGGAACAAATGAATCGTCTTGTACCCACTCGGCGTCCAATGCTGCATTAATAGAAGCGACATCCATTGCTAAAAGGTCGGCAATTTCTTCTTTGGTTTCTTCTGCATTTTCACCGAATTCTCCAGGAACAACGCCGATCTCGTAAATTTCTTCATTTACAGCAAGTCCGTTCTGATTACGGTCAAAAATCTCCCCACGTTCAGGAGTTTTGGTTTGGAAGGAGATTTCCCCGCCGTTTTTCAACTGCGGAAAAATATAACCCGGATCCCAATTAACGACCCAATCAGTCTCTCCGTCTTCATCTTCAATCTTTTTCAACGTCGCTTGATAATCAAAAGAAATCGGTCCACCGACAGTATCCATTTCTACTGAAAGCGGAAAAGAAGCAGTTCCATCCTCTTCGCTGTTTTCTTCGCCTTCTTCAAGCTTTTCATAGCTGACATTTAAATTTTCCACATTTAAATCGTTATAGATTTTTTCGTAGCGATCAACAAATTCCTCGGTTGGATAAGCCTCTTTTGAGTCGGAAGAAGCCATCTCATACATAGCATCAAAATCCTGCTCATTCCAGTGTCCGACGAATTCATCCATCCGTTCTTCGGGTGTAACTTCATCGTTCGAACAGGCTGAGAGAATCGAAATCAGTGTTACCATAGCTAGCAAACTATAAATTTTTCTCACGTAGTGAACCCTTCCTTCCTTATATCATTAGCGGGCTTCCATATGTTCCACCAGTTCTGCGTTGAGCCGCGCCAGTTCTTGATTTGTGACCATGTAATACCAAATTCCATCCTCCATTATTTTTCCGGATCCGTCGATTTCCAACGAAAGAATCGTTTTTCGTGTCTGGCGGTAATGGGAATAAACATTGCGCATATTTTCCATTTTCATATTGGTTCGCACATTTCCTCCGACAATATCGAGAATACGGCCGATTTTCGTGAAGTTGGAGAAGTTAGCGGCTTGATCCAAGGCAGCTTGAATGACCTGACGCTGTCTTTCATTCCTTCCCAGGTCTCCCTGTGGATCTTTTTTCCGCATTCTTGTATAGGCCAAGGCTTCTTCTCCATTCAGGTTGATTTCTCCTTCGGGAAAATTCTTGCCATCCTGCGTGAAGCCAAAGCTATTTTCAACGGTGATGCCATTGAGCGCATCGATGCCGTCCCGAAATCCTTCCATGTTTACCTTTATATAAAAGTCAATAGGAACATCGAAGGTTTGCTTGACCGTTTTGACGGCTAGACTGGTACCGCCAAAAGCATATGCATGATTGATCTTATCCATTCCCTTACCGGGAATTTCAGTGTAAGTATCGCGTGGTATGCTCATCATCAGCATCGAATCAGTATTCGGATTGGCGGATACCAGAATCATCGTATCAGAACGCCCTTGGTCATTGGCACGTTCATCAACCCCTAATAACAGGAAATTCAATGTCTCCTTTTTGTTATCGGGGTCAGTACTGTCGGAATAATTTGAATGTCCATCGGCATTTTGGTCGTCGTTCCCTGTCTGTCCGTTTGACCCGGTTTCCTCCGACTGCTGTTCGTCACTCAATGGTTCATGTATTTCGTTGACTGTGTCTTGCAGCTTATCGTATAAATAAATCCCATATCCTGCCGCCGCAATCAGTACAACCAGTAGGACCCCGCCTAACCAGACCAGCCAGCGCCGTCGTTTCCCGCGCTTTTTCTTGTGCGCCTGCCTTGCCACGTAATACCCCCGCTTTTTCATTGTTTAGTTAAAAGATTCCAAAAACCATTATACCCCATTACCCCAGCTAACGTCTAAACCAGAAAACAAAAAAATAAGTAAACAGAGAAGTGGTCGGAGGGCGGCAGGGGTCCGCGGTAGAAATCCGGCGGTAGGGGCCAGACCCCATAGCAGGTACAAGAGAGAGAATCCCAGCTTTTAAGAGCTTTGGGGGTCGAGCTTTGGGGGCCAGTCCCTGGGGCGGTCACGAAGCGCTTGAAATGGCAAAAACAACCAGAGGAGGGGACAGTCCCTCCTACTCAGTAAATCCCGCTTAAATAGGATTTAAGTTAAAATACAAGGCCAAAAACTTTGTTTTGGGGGCAGTCCCCGTGACAGGGAAAACACGTCTATATCTTGAATTGGGATACTTCGGGGACTGACCCCGGACCTTAGACGCCTGGCGTAGCCCCAAACGGTCTACTGGTCTGGGACTCTCTTCTGCCTTGTAAGTGGTTATTCGACGGGAACGGCGGTGATGATATAGCGCTGTGGGGCGTTACCTAAATATGAAAAGGGATAACAGGTTGTCAGTGTCAATACTTCTTCAGGCGCTGTGGGCTTGATTACTGTTCGGTCATCGGCATCGACAACCCTGGCACTTTCCATTTGATAACGGAACTCCCCGTAAGGAAGTTTGACGATAAATATATCACCGATTTCTACTTCTCCCATCCGGCGGAAAACAGTATCTCTGTGTCCAGAAAGGACGATTTGGTCATTTTCGGTAGGATACGCTGTTCCTTTGTAATGACCTACTCCTTTTTCCAAATCATCTGGATCGGTTCCCTCCACAATCGGCAGCTCAGCGTCAATTTTAGGAATCGATAGAATCCCGGCCGTTTCGCCTTGATCTGGAAGGTAGTTTGCACCATCGTCCGTTTCTTGCTCCTGTGTTTGCCCGTTGTCCTTTGTTTCGGCTGTTTTCTCCCCGTTTAATAATGAGTGGGCCTCAGCCAGGCTGCTTTGCTGGGCACGTTCTGTGTGGATTATCTGCATGAATCCGTAGCTTAATAAGACTACTCCAGCAATCATTGCCAGAAACGCTATTTTTTTCACCCGGTTCATCCCTCTTTTCTCATTTTTCTATTAAATTCTTATGAAATCAGTTGAAATCAGAAAGTTGGCTCGCTTGCAGCTTTAATTTAACAGGTTTCCTTGGACAAAACAACAGACAATAACCATTCCAAATCGCTATTCTTTTCAACGTGTATATCAAACTAGGGCCATCTGCCCGGAATATGTTTTCAGAAAAGCCGCAGGAAAAAGAAATAACTTTGAAAAGAGCAGTATTTTGTCGTTTTAATGGGAGGAATTCATTAGTTGCCGTTTGTTCCCCTTTACAAAACTAGTAGTAATTAGACAAAAATACCCCGTAGGAAAGCCATGGAAAGTATAGTATATTTTCAATATAACATTGCTTCTTCAGTAAAAGGCAAACTTATTGAAAAGTAAGGACGCAAAGCAACAGATCTAAAGCACCTCGGTGCAAGGATGGCTGTGCTGCCTGACAGAATATTGGAGGGTAAATTGTATGTTGAAAACGTTGGACGAAAAAGTGCTGGATAAAGATTGGATAAACCTTATGGAAGAAGCAAAGCAGATCGGATTGGAAGTAGAAGACGTCAGGCTCTTTTTAACACAACACTCCTCCATGAACAGCAAATAACCGTGGTTGTTTTTTGTGCTTTATATAGAACCATTCACCTTTCTTGTGATATAATCTGTTTGAAAGAAGGTGAATGGCCTTGATCGGGGATAAAATCAAACAATTACGTCAAGAGAAAAAAATGTCCTTATCTGAATTGGCAGAACAAGCTGGTGTGGCAAAATCATACTTGAGCTCTATTGAAAGAAATCTGCAAACCAATCCTTCTATACAGTTTATGGAGAAAGTCGGTGCTGTACTGGGAGTTTCCATCAATGAGCTGCTGATGAAAGAAGACAGTGAAGAAATGAAGAAGCAGTTGGACGAAGATTGGTTGGAACTCGTTCAAGATGCCATGGACTCAGGAGTTTCAAAAGAACAATTCAGAGAATTTCTAGAATTTAACCGTTGGAGAATCAACCAAGAAAAATAAATAGGAAGCCAAAAACGGACACCCGGAGGGATACACCCCTTCCGGGTGTTTTGCGTTTTCGGATTAAAGGGATTAAAGGGTCAGTCCCCCAATCAATTACTGCATTAAATCAGTAAAGTGTTGGTTAACAACGGACAAAACCTGTGGCCCTTGGTTTGAAGAGAATCACGGAAACCTTCCTTTTAAAATTTTAATAGAATTTGTAGGGACTGACCCCCATTCTGGTAGAGCGGTAAAGGAATGGTATAATGCTGGGTAGATTTGTAAAGAGGAGGAGGGGCATAAAGCATTTGAAAAAATGGAATTACTGGTTATTGCCGATTTGCTGGATGGGAATTATTTTCTATTCCTCTTCCCAGCCATATCAAGATCAGAATATAAAGCCATTGTTGTCTAATTTCGTTGATTTGGATTTCTTGATTCCCGTTCTCGATGGGATAGTGTTTACATATCACCATTCCGAGATTAGCATTAAGTCTTTGGGGGTATATGGGTTTATAGAATTCTTCATAAGAAAGGGAGCACACATGGTTGTGTTCTTTGTGTTGCTGTTATGCTTTTATACCGCCTTGAAGAAAACGTCTGATTTCCAAGTGATTAAACGAGTGATTATCTCCCTTTTTCTTACAGTTGCATATGCTGGAATAGATGAACTGCATCAGGGCTTTACTCAAAATCGAACGCCGTATGCAGGCGATGTCGTGATGGATACAAGTGGAGCACTACTAGCAATCTCGCTTATCTATTTAGTCTGCCTGGTTAAAAACAAGAAAGCGCCTGAAAAAGATGTCAAATTTTGAAAAAACTATCGCTTTTTTGTCTGAAAAAATGGTATAGTTAAAACACTATGATAAAAAAGAAGAGTTGTCAGATGATTCTGTGATTTTGATACAAATGATAGAGTGATAGAAAAATGAGGTGAAGAAATGAAAGAACAAGAATTATATAAGAATGTATTGTCTAAATTAATTGATAAAACAGAGAACGCTCAAATAAATGATTCCCATGAATTCATTGAGCATTTAATCAGGGAATTGAACCAGAATCAAGTCGTGAAATCAGAAAATGCCTAATGATAAAATGAAAGCGTTGAATTCTTTTCAACGCTTTTTCCTTTGCCTTTTAACTTTATCACGCTACCACGCTACCAAAGTGAGGGACTGACCCCAAATACCCGGAGCCAAAAAAAGGAATTCGGGAAACTTTGTCGAATAGTGTTTTTTGAATAATAAAATGAAAGGGGCGATGCGTATGTCGCGATTGTTGAGGGCCTGGATTCCGGGCGGCACTTACCACATCACAGCCCGAGGGAACAGGAAGGAAGCGTTGTTTAAAGAGGAGGAAGATTTTCACCGCTATTTGGAGACGCTTCAATCCGTAAAACGGAAACATCCATTTGTTTTACATGCCTACTGTCTTATGCCTAACCATATCCATCTTCTCGTGGAAGTCACTGATCAACCCCCGAGCACCTTTATGAAAATCCTGCACATGAAATACGCCATTTATTTCAACAAAAAATATGATTTAGTCGGACACGTCTTTCAAGGTAGATTTCACGCCCACTACATCACCTCTATACAATATTTCCTTCATGTTTCCCGCTATATCCACCTAAATCCTTGCGCTGCCAAGATCTGTGCCATTCCGGAAGAATACCGATGGAGCAGTTATCATGAATATATGTTCCCGGAAATGCACAAAAGAATAATAGAACCAAATAAGCTGTTGTCCTATTTCTTTGAACCAAGAAGGTTTCATTACCATGAGTATGTCAACGACAGAAAAACGGATGTAACCGCACTCGCTCCGGTACTTCCAGGTCCCATCCCGGAGGATGAATAACTTTTTGGTTTTTATTTGGGGACAGTCCCTCTATAATAAGTTTAGTCGAAAATTGCTGAAGGAGGGACTGTCCCCTTACGGGAAATTGGTATAGACATCTATATATATGGATGTTATACTTTCTACAGCGTTTTCAAAAACAGCAAGAGGAGTGAAACAAATGTTAGCGTTTTTACAGCGGATTGGTAAATCACTAATGTTCCCAATCGCTATGCTTCCTGCGGCTGCTTTACTGGTCAGATTGGGTGCCGACGACATGTTGGATATCCAGTTTATCAGCCAGGCAGGAAGCGGGATATTAGATAACCTGGCACTGATTTTCGCGATTGGTGTCGCAATGGGATTCGCCCGGGATGGAAGCGGCGCGGCTGCTTTGTCGGGCGCTGTCGCCTTCCTTGTACTGACAGGCGGTGTCGGATCCTTTGGCGAGGATTTGGATATGGGTGTGTTTGGCGGTATTATTGCCGGAATTGTAGCGGGTCTGCTATACAACCGATATTCGAATATCCAGCTGCCAGACTGGCTGGCGTTTTTTGGCGGAAAAAGGTTTGTTCCGATTATTACAGCAATTGTTATGGTGATATTATCCGGTATCTTCGGAATCATCTGGCCGCCAATCCAAGCAGTGATCAACGGTCTGGGTGAATGGATGCTTGGTGCAGGAGCACTTGGCGTCGGGACATATGGCTTTTTCAACCGACTCTTGATTCCAGTCGGCTTGCACCATGTGATCAATACCCTCGTATGGTTTGACTTTGGTTCGTTCGTACCGGACGGAGCCTCTGAACCGGTTCGAGGAGAAATTAACCGATTCTTGAAAGGGGATCCATCAGCAGGTACTTTTCTTGCAGGGTTCTTCCCAATCATGATGTTCGGTCTGCCGGCGGCATGTCTTGCAATGTATGCTGCGGCTAAAAAGACACGCCGCGCAGCAGTTGGCGGTATGTTATTTAGTATCGGATTCACTGCCTTCCTGACAGGGGTAACGGAACCAATTGAATTTTCGTTCATGTTTTTGTCTCCATTATTGTATGTAGTGCATGCCGTATTGACGGGGATATCAATGATGGTTGCTCTATGGCTCGACGTCCGGCATGGCTTTGGCTTTTCGGCCGGCTTCATCGATTATGTCCTGAATTTCGGTATAGCACAAAATCCGATCATTCTGTTTATCCAAGGGTTGGTCTTCGCAGCGATTTATTTTGTGGTGTTCTACGTGTTAATTATCAAGCTTGATTTGAAAACACCAGGTCGTGAGGACGAGGACGAAGAACACGCTGACGAGAGCGGCATTGCCTCAAAAGGCGGCAAGAATTATGATGCAAAAGCTTATCATTACTTACAAGCACTGGGTGGTCCGGGAAATATTAAAAACCTGGATTATTGTGCAACCAGACTCCGTTTGGAAATGAACAACATGGAGGAAGTCGACGAAAAGGCATTGAAACGCCAAGGTGCCAACGGTGTCATGAAACTGAACAAGCGTAATTTACACGTCGTGGTCGGAACTACCGTTGACTTCCTGGCAGAAGCAATGCGGAAGCGGATGGATAACAACAACATGGAAGCTCCAGGAGAAGAGCCAGTAAATGCTCAGGCTGAGGATAACAAAGAGGCTTTAGGAGAACTTGGCGGCGATGATTTTGTTGCTCCGGCTTCTGGGAAAATAATCGATATCACCGAAGTGCCGGACGAGGTATTCTCCCAGAAAATGATGGGCGATGGATTTGCGATCGAGCCGGATAAAGGTTTATTTGTCGCTCCGGTTGACGGTGAAATTATTAACATTTTTCCGACCAAGCATGCTGTCGGGATAAAAGCCGAGAGCGGTCATGAAGTCCTTGTCCATGTTGGACTGGATACCGTGCAGCTTGGAGGCAAAGGTTTTGAGGTCTTTGTAAAAGAAGGTCAGCAAGTGAAAAAAGGAGACAAACTTCTGCAGGTTGATCTTGCCTATATTAAAGAAAATGCATCTTCTGCCATTTCGCCTATCATCTTCACGAATCTTGAAGACAATGATCAAGTGAAATTGGTTCAAAGCGGAAGCATTACAGTCAACCAAGCCAATATTGTCAAAATAAATTAAAGCTGAAACGTACAAAGCCCGGTTGTAGCTCAAACAGCCGGGCTTTTTCGTGTGCCTCGAAGTTTTCAGGGACTGACCCCAAAAAGCATAAAATCCTAAAAATAGGTGATTTAACGACACCTTGGGGTCAGTCCCCCGGTTGGTATGAATCCCCTGGTGACAAGCTTCTTCAACTATAATACATAAGAAAAGACCGTGGTGGGGCCTGACCCCACCACAGCTTTGATCCGTCCTATTAGCTTTAAAATCAGCCATCGGGGACTGACCCCGCCTCACGCTCACGCCCGCCGCCTCACGCTGTCCCGCATCCGCGTGTTGAACATACTCTACTCGAAATCAGCGGGGCATGTGGAGTTTGAATTTGTATTTGTCTGCGCGATAGGCGGATTTCACGTATTCGAACGGTTCATCGTTGCTTAAGTACGTAAGTCGTTCGATCAATAAAACGGGATCGCCTGGATCCAGCTGTAGGTATTCGATTTCTTTTTCATTGGCAAGCGCCGATTCGATTTCCTGGTTGGCATGCTTGATGGTGAATCCCAAGGTGTTTTCGATATAGTCATAGAAAGATGGAGCGAAGTCTTCTCTCGTCATGTTTCCGGCGATTTTCTTCGAGGTATAGATGGTTTCGACAGCCAGCGGCGCTTGATCGGCCATCCGGACCCGCTCGATTTTAAAAATCGGCGCTCCTATTTCCACCGCAAGATTAAAAGCCAGTTTTTCATCCGCTTCCATCTCCTCAAAGCTGACCAGTTTACTGGAGGGTTTAAGCCCACGAGCTCGCATGTCCTCACTAAAACTGGTCAATCCTTGTAAATTTTGCTCAAATTTTTGCTCGGCAACGAAGGTGCCCTTGCCTTTTTGTCGAAACAATAATCCTTCGGCGGCCAGATTGTTGATGGCCTGCCTGACGGTCATCCGGCTGATATGGTGTTTCTCAGCGTATTCCCGCTCAGAAGGGAGCAGTTCTCCCGGCTTGAGCTGCTCGGTTTTAATCAGCTGTTTGATTTCTTCTTCCAATTGATAATATATAGGTAACGGCGAATTTTTATCGACCATATCCATCTCCTTTCATCAGCTGGCTTGTTTAGGGAAAACTAACGTAACTAAAAAAAATTTTATCAAAATATTCCGGCTAAGTATATACTTATCTTAATGTATAGACAACTATATCTCATTATGATACCTTAAAAGTAACTCCATATGATGCTTTTTTTGCAATTAAAAGGAAAGAGGCGAGCGACAGTGGCGAACGAAGACACGTTACTTATAAAAAATGTCAAGGTTTTCGTGGAAAAGGAAGTCATCGAGAACGGATATTTAGTGGCTGAACAAGGAAAAATAACGGAAATCGGCCACATGAACCAACTGAAAAACAAAAAAATTTCCATAGCAACCAGCATAGACGGAAACGGCCTCAACGCCGTTCCGGGATTTATCGACGGCCATATTCATGGTGCCAATGGAGCAGACGTCATGGATGCGACCCCGGAAGCCCTGGAGACGATGGCTTCAGCCCTTCCGAAAGAGGGAACCACCAGCTTTCTTGCTACGACGATTACCCAATCGAAGGACAATATCCACCGTGCCCTGGCGAACGTTGCATCTTATCAAAACAAGCCGGCACAAGCTGAAATCATCGGCATCCACTTGGAAGGACCGTTTATCGAGGAAAGCAAAGCCGGTGCCCAGCCGAAGGAGCATATTCTGACTCCAGAGGTCGAACAATTTGAAAATTGGCAGCGTATTTCCGGTAACATGATCAAGACAATCACCATGGCTCCGGAAAAAGACGAGGATGGAGCTTTAACCCGGTATCTCGCCAACCAGGGCATTAACGTTTCGGCTGGGCATACCGCAGCAACGATCGCCGATATGCGCAAAGCGGTCGAGCACGGCGTCAAACAAGTGACCCATCTGTGCAACGCGATGTCGCCGATTCATCATCGGGATATCGGAGTGGTTGGAGCTGCTCTCACCCTGGAAGAACTGAAGAGCGAGCTGATTGCCGATAAAATTCATGTTTCCCCGGAAATGATCGAATTCATTTACCAGAACATCGGCAGCGAACGACTCCTGTTGATTACCGACGCACTCCGGGCGAAGTGTTTGAAACCGGGAACCTACGACCTCGGGGGACAGGAGGCGACAGTAACAGAGGATCGGGCGATGTTAAGCGACGGAACTCTTGCCGGATCGATCTTAAAAATGAACCAGGGTGCGAAAAACATGATGGAAACTACCGATGCAACATTGCAGGACATTATCACGATGACGGCGGTCAATCCGGCAAAACAAATCAATATGTATGAGCGTAAAGGCAGCTTGGCTCCGGGAAAAGATGCGGACATTTTGCTGGTGGAAGACGACGTGTCGGTAAAATATTCGTTTTGTCGCGGAGAATTGGCATACGAGGAGGCAAACAACAGTGGAAATTAAACAAGTAGAGGATTACCAGGCGATGAGCGAAGCTGGCGCCCAATTAATCATGGAAACAGTGAACAGCCTGGAACAACCGGTGCTGGGACTGGCGACAGGTTCGACACCCGAGGGCGTTTATAAACGCTTGATAGAGGCACATCAAAGGGAAAAGGTCTCCTTCCGCCATACGACATCTTTCAACCTTGATGAATACGTAGGAATGTCAGGGAGCGACCCAAACAGCTATCGTTATTTCATGGACAAAAAATTTTTCGACTACATTGACATCGATAAACAAAAGACTTTCGTGCCGAACGGAAAGGCAGAGGACCTGCAGCGCGAATGTGAGCAATATGAGCAGCTGTTGATGGATCATCAGGAAATCGACCTGCAATTATTAGGGATTGGGACGAACGGCCATATTGGTTTCAATGAACCGGGAACCCCGTTTTCAACCAAAACCCATATCGTCGATCTGGCACCTTCAACCAGAAAAGCAAATGCCCGTTTCTTTGAAAGTGAGCAGGAGGTACCGAAGCAAGCAATCACGATGGGCATTGCCACCATTATGAAAAGTAAGCAGATTGTACTGCTCGTATCAGGGGAGAGAAAGGCCCGGGCATTGGATCAACTGCTTCACGGAGATGTATCGGAGGACTTTCCGGCATCGATTTTGCAAACACATCCCAATGTCCAAGTCATTGCCGACAAAGCGGCATTATCCAGGGTAAGCGTTTAGGCAATCCGGTGAATTATCACAGAGGATTGCCTTTCCTCTTTCCTTTGAAACATTTCCTGGGAAATAATCTTTTTGTCGAAAAAGCGATCAAACATCGATTTCCAAGTAGGAGCTTCCCCCGGCTCTAATTTCGGCCTGGTCACTGGTCAAGTCCACCATCCATTCGGTAAAACCTTCTTCTTGTCCACTTTCGACATAGACCGAGAATTCTACGTTTTCCTGGTATGCTATGTCTTTCAACAAATACTGCGAATTCCGCAACTGGTTTTCCAATTTGCCAAGCAAAGCATAGTCGGCTGTGACGAGGAAGTTTTGCATCAGCTGGCGTTTCACAATGCCGGTTGTTTCCAATGCCTGAGAGGTAGTACTTGAATATGCGCGGATCAACCCGCCTGCACCGAGCTTGATTCCCCCGAAATAACGGGTGACCACTACTGCGGTATCTTTCAGGTCTTTCTTTTTCAAAACTTCGAGAATCGGAACACCGGCAGTACCGCTCGGTTCCCCATCATCATTGGCTTTTTGAATAAGATTCTGTTCTCCAATCATATAGGCAGAACAGTTATGGGTGGCATCATGATGTCTTTTTTTGATCTCACTGACGAATGCTTGTGCTTCTTCTTCGGTTTCGACTCGTTTTACATGTCCGATAAAGCGTGATTTTTGAATGACGATTTCATCGAAACCCTCGGATTTTACGGTAAAATAGCTATTTAGCATCTTGCATTTAACCTCCTAAATCTTCATTATATAAAGTAAGAACAAGCGCCGCAAATAATTGAGAATCAGCAGGCCGCGCGCGCTGGGCTTTTTTTGGGCAGTTTGGAAATATTTGAAGGAATTTTTTTATAAAAAATTTAGCAGTACAGGGAAAATTACCCCCATAAACCTGATTTATCCTTCGAATGTACTATGAGGAGATAGGTGGAGAAAGATGACAAAGAAAGCAGATGAGAAAGCATTGGATCACATTATAACTGAGATGATCGATACCGTGGAAAACAGTAAGGATGAAGTTTTTTACATAGGCGAAGAGTCACGTAAAGAATATGAGCAACTGCAAAATGAATTAGCTGAAACGAAGCGTAAAGTCATCCATGTTATCGAAGAAGGCGACGATCTTGAGCAAAAAGTTCGTTTCTCCAGAATTAGACTATCTGAAGTTAGTAAGCATTTTGATAATTTTACAGAAAAAGAAATTAGAGAAGTTTATGATCAAACCCATACGTTACAATCCAAGCTGACAATGAAACGGGAAAAAGAGAAAAACCTCCGCGAAAAACGGGATGAAATCGAGCGCCGCCTCCGTTCGCTGGAACAGACAATCAAGCGGGCGGAAGGGCTGGTCGGAAAGATCTCGGTTGTGCTGAATTACTTAAATGATGATTTCAAGCAAGTTTCCGAAGTCCTCCAGGATGCCCACCAAAAACAGGAATTCGGTTTGAAAATCATCGAAGCGCAAGAAGAGGAACGCAGACGTTTGTCCCGCGAAATGCATGATGGCCCTGCCCAGATGCTGGCAAACATCCTTTTGCGCTCTGAATTGGTAGACCGAACGTTCCGGGAGCGGAGTGTCGAAGAAGCTGTCCAAGAAATGAAAAGCATGCGAAAAATGGTCCATACGTCTTTGTCGGAGGTACGGCGGATCATCTATGATTTGCGGCCGATGGCACTTGATGATCTCGGGCTTGTTCCGACCATAAAAAAATACCTGACGAACACTGAAGAATATAACCGGATTAAAATCCAATTCACACCGCTCGGCGAGCAGCGACGGCTGGATACCAAATATGAAGTGGCCTTGTTCCGGTTGATGCAGGAATCCGTGCAAAATGCCGTCAAGCATTCCGAGGCGAGCTTGATTCAAGTAAAAATGGAAATCATGAATGACAAAGTCGGTTTAGTCATAAAGGATAATGGAAAAGGGTTTGAAATGGGGAACAGAAGGGAAAAGTCATTCGGTATCATCGGCATGAAGGAACGTGTTGAGATGTTGGACGGAGAAATTGATATTTATTCCAAAATCAACGAAGGCACTTCCGTTATCATCAATGTGCCGTTGAATCAGCCGGAAGAATAGCAGGATCGACGATTGTCGTAATTTGTTGACCATAAAATCTCAGATAAACTGGCGCAAATTAATACAAATCCAGCTATATCATGTATAATAAGAGAAAGAGATATGCTGCGACAGCAGAAAGGTTTAGTAACTGGTGGTAGAAATCATAGCAACTATTACAACAAGAAGAAAAATCAACGCACATGGTGGCGGGATGCTACTGTCTCTGTTATATGTTGATTTATTCTGGCCATTGGCGGGCATGCATTTCCCGCTGAAGGAAGTTTCACTTCATGCAATTAGGAGGAGCAGAGTATGACAACCAATATATTACTAGTCGATGACCACAAGTTATTCCGTGAAGGTGTGAAAAGAATCTTGGATTTTGAGCCTTCATTCAATGTTGTCGCTGAAGGAGATGACGGTTCCACTGCTGTGAAGCTGGTGGAAGAGTTCAATCCGGATGTTGTATTGATGGATATCAATATGCCGAACCTCAATGGTGTCCAGGCAACGTCGGATTTGATCGAGAAACACCCGGACATAAGCGTCATTATTTTATCGATTCATGATGACGAGAACTATGTCACACATGCTTTAAAAACCGGTGCACAAGGGTATTTGTTGAAGGAAATGGATTCCGATGCGTTAATTGAAGCGATCAAGGTCGTCAGTGAAGGCGGTTCTTATCTCCATCCGAAAGTAACCCATAACCTTGTCCAGGAGTATCGCAGACTGGCAGAAGAAAGTGCCAACAAGCCGGTGGAAAAACAAATTGATTACCGCAAACCATTGCATCTGCTGACACGAAGAGAGTGTGAAGTGCTCCAGTTGTTGGCTGACGGTAAGAGCAACCGCGGCGTCGCGGAAGCATTGTATATCAGTGAAAAAACAGTCAAAAACCATGTCAGCAACATTTTGCAAAAAATGAATGTAAACGATCGGACGCAGGCAGTCGTTTCGGCCATCCGGAATGGCTGGGTCGAAGTCTTATAAACAGCGAAGAAAAGCCGGGGATATCCCCGGCTTTTTGTTGATACCGCGATCTGCCTTTTTTCGGGATGGAAGCGATTCTATTAAAAATAGCGCACAGCCTATTTTTGTGCTAGATTATCGAGGCACCTGCTTGTAAAATAGAAGGTAAGCATGAATGAAATTTTGTCCATGAAAGGTAGATTTTATGAAAATTGCTGTAATGACAGATAGTACGGCTTATTTACCGGAAGAGGTTCGACGCGAAAAACAGATACATATGGTGCCGCTTAATGTCTTTTTTGACAAGGAGTCTTATCAGGAGGAAGTCGACATCACGGCAGAGGAGTTTTATCCAAAGGTGAAAGCTGCCACAGAGCTGCCGAAAACCTCCCAGCCGTCGATCGGCTTGATTACCGAAAAGCTGGAGGAACTGGCTGAGGATTATGACGCCGTCATTTCTGTCCACTTATCAAGCGGAATCAGCGGTACGTTCGAGGCCGTCGGTTCTGCTGGGAAAATGGTCGATAACATCAAGGTCTATCCATACGATTCCGAAATGAGCTGTATGGTACAAGGGTTTTATGCGCTGGAGGCAGCAGAAATGGCTGCAAACGATGCAACGGTTGAAGAAATCCTCGGCAGGCTCGATGAAATGAAACAGTCGATGATTGCTTATTTCATGGTCGACGACTTGGGCAACCTGCACAGAGGCGGACGCCTGAATGGCGCACAGGCTTTGCTGGGAAGCATGCTCCAGGTAAAACCGCTACTTTATTTTGAAGATAAAAAAATCGTTCCGTTTGAAAAGATACGTACCCGTAAGCGTGCCCTGAAGCGGATTGAAGATTTGTTCGCCGCTGATGCCGAAACCGGAAAGCCGATCCGGGCGGCAGTGATTCATTCCTTGCGTGAAGAAGAGGCGCAGCAGATGAAACGGGATTTCGAAGCGAAATATCCGAACGCCGAAGTGGTCGTCAGTTATTTCGGTCCCGTCATCGGCACCCATCTGGGTGAAGGCGCCATCGGACTTGGCTGGTATTTTAAATAAGCTTATTGCTATCATTTTCATTATTATATGGCTGTGTCCCGCTTTTTTTGTGGCGGGACATGAATGTATGATAAAAAGGAGCTGGTTTCCATTTCTACACTGATTTCCTCGATCCGGTCGTATTTTTATCCTTCTTTTGACTGGATTCCTTCTACTAGTATTTCCTCTGAAACGTTTTCCAACATATTATCCGCAAAAGAGTTACTATCCATTTCCAACCGCTTTTCTGGAAAATTGCTGCTTCGTGAAGAAATTCAAATCGAACAAGCGTTATGGGTCGAATTAACCGAGACTGGAATGCTTCAAGCTGTCGAAGCAATCGAGTCCCATGTGTGGGGCTGGCGCTGCCGCCGTTGTGGCAACAAGCTTCGCCGGAAGTTTGCTGAGATTCCTTGTGCCCGTTGTAACCAAACCCATGTCTATTGCCGCAACTGTGTGGAAATGGGAATGGTACTACAATGCCAGCCGTTGTATGTCTGGACAGGCCCGCCTCCAAAATGGCCCGTTCAGGAAAAAGCGTGCAGATGGGACGGAGAGCTGACACTTGCCCAAAAGAAAGCTTCTGACCGTATAAGGGAAGTAATGGAGAGAGGTACTGGTGAGCTGCTTACGTGGGCGGTATGCGGAGCTGGCAAAACAGAAATGCTTTTTGCCGGAATTGGCAGCGCTTTGGAAGCAGGCAAGCGCGTCTGCCTGGCATCACCGCGTGCTGATGTGGTCCGTGAGCTGTTGCCGCGGTTCCGTCAGGCGTTCCCTGACACAGCGATTACCGGTTTGTATGGGGGAAGTGAAGAGAAAGCGGCTGACGGTCAGCTCGTGGTGGCCACCACCCACCAGTTGCTGCGTTTTGCCCGCGCATTCGATGTCAAGGTCATTGATGAAATCGATGCATTTCCATATCATAAAGATCCGTCATTGCCGTTCGCCGTAGCTAGGGCGGCAAAATCAGCATCTGCCCGCATCTATTTGACCGCCACTCCGAGAAAGGAACAGCGTCGTCGCCTTGGTTATGGCCGTTTGGATGCTGTTTTTGTGCCAATCCGCTTCCACGGATGTCCGCTTCCGGTTCCCCGCTTGATCCTTTCCAGCCATTTAAAAAGATCCTTGCAAAACAATATGCCGCCGGCTGCTTTCTTTGACTGGCTGAAGCGACGTCAGCATCCGGAACGGCAGCTGATGATATTTGTGCCATATGTTGAGCTTGCAGGCAAAATGGAGAAAGCAATCGGTCTGCTATTGAGAGAAGAGCTTGGCGATTCGGCGATTGCTTCCGTTCATGCTGCCGACAAGGATAGGGAAGCGAAGGTACAGCAGTTCCGCAATCGAGAGCTGCAGGTACTAATCACAACTACGATTTTAGAACGAGGCGTCACGTTTCCATCTGTCGACGTCGCCGTGCTGGACGCCGGACATGCTGTATTTGATGAAGCCGCCCTCGTACAGATTGCCGGCCGGGCTGGAAGAAGCCCGGATGACCCGGATGGGGAAGTGTTGTTTTTTCATGCTGGGAAAACAAAGGCAATGGTTGCTGCTGTCCGTTCGATTAACGCAATGAACAAGCGGGCGGTGAAAATCTGATGCATTGCTTATGGTGTGACAAAGAGATGGTTACGGAAGTCCATTGGGGGAACATCCTGCTGCCCGATCGTATTAAGCAGTTATGCGAGAGTTGTGAAAAAGAGCTGGACAGACTGGACGGAAAAGAGCTGTGTGTCAAATGTGGCAGACGCGTTGATGGGGAAGGAGAGACTTGTGGGGACTGCCGCCGATGGGAACAGCTTTCCCAATGGCAAGGAGTACTTACGAAAAATCGGTCCGTTTATGCCTATAACGAGCGGATGCAGGAAATGCTCGCCAAGTGGAAATATCGCGGCGATTATAAATTGCGCGAAGCATTCGAGAGTGATTTGCAGGACACTTTTCGGAAATTGTTCAGCAAGGATTACCGTAAGCGCGCAATTTTGGTTCCCATTCCACTAAGCAAAGAGCGGCTGTACGAACGCGGCTTCAACCAAGCCGAAGCGTTAATTGACTTATTGGATAAACCAGCAGAGCAGCTGTTGACGAGAACCCACGGAGAGAAACAGTCCAAGAAAACACGCCGGCAGCGAATCCTTGCCAAAAATCCCTTTACGTTGATTAAGCCGACCTACAAACCGGTCATACTGATTGACGATATCTACACCACTGGAACCACCCTCCGCCACGCCGCACGCACCCTGAAAAACAACGGCTGCCCAGAAGTGTATTCCCTCACCCTCGCCCGCAGCTAACCCGGGGACAGACCCTCCCAAAAGAGGAGGGCTTCCTGATGAAAGCTGAGGGGTCAGAATGCTGAAGGGTCAGTCCCCCAACTCCTGATTTGCGATAAAAATCCCAAATCGGGGACAGACCTTCAACTCCTCAAAACCCCTATAAATTAGCATTTCTAATTGAATGAAGAGAGAGAACGCCTGTTTTGGGGTCAGTCCCTAGGCCCGGTTAAATATCATAACTTCTCCTCGAAGGGACTGACCCCGCTCTCCTCCTCTCCCAAAATATCTCAATTTCTTGTCACTGTACGGGAGGTCATGTGCTATAATGTACGAAAAATGCTTTTAGGGGGAACTATGATGGGAGAATTAATGAACTGTCCACGCTGTGGGACACTTTTTGTGTCTGGCGTCCGTTCGATTTGCCAGGATTGTTACAAAGAGGAGGAGCGTGCTTACACGACAGTTTACGATTTTCTTCGTCCGCGGAAAAACCGGCAGGCGACTGTTCCGGAAATTGTTGAAGCGACCGGAGTCGACGAGGAAATTATTTTTAAATTTGTTAAGGAAAGACGCTTACGGGCGTCCCAATTTCCAAATTTGACCTATCCTTGCGAGCGCTGTAGCACGAAGATTTCCGAAGGCAAACTATGTCATTCCTGCCAGACCGAAATGAAATCCGACCTGGATCAACAGAAAAAACTAGTCGAGATTGCCGAACGCAACAAACAAAACGTGCACGAAATCAATACCTACTATACAGTCGAAAAAAAACAATGACTTTCTATTAAACAATACTCCCAACCTGCCGATATTAAGATTAAGAGCATGTACGCCAGATAACCGTGAAAGGAGTGCAGTGCATTGAAGATTAATGGTACTAATCAATCCAACTTTAATCCGTACCAAAAACAACTGCAAAAGCAGGCGGAAGTGAAACAGGAAATGAAAAATAAAGAAGATAAATTGCAAATATCGAATCAGGCAAAGCAACTGCAGGAAACCGCCAAACCTGACCCTGCGCGGCAACAGCGGGTACAGGAAATCAAGCAGGCTGTGGAGTCTGGCGAATACAACATCGATCCAAAACAGACAGCCAGGAAAATGATTGCGTTTTGGAATAACCAACCGTAAAAAAGGGAGGACATCGTATGTCCGTTCAACCCGTAGTTGAATCATTACAGCGTTTGATCAAACTTCATGAAAGCTTATTGACCTTGTCCAAAGAAAAAACAGAAACGTTGAAAGACGGAGATACGGACAAGCTGCAAACCTTGATGCTGCAGGAAAGAAAGCATGTTCAGGCAATCAATCAGGTCGAAAAGCAACGGCAACAGGAAGTCGGAGCATGGGCAAGCAACGCCGGAATCGATCCGGAAGCCGCCACAGTGTCTGTCATTCTCGAAAACTTGGAAGATAAGCAGGAGAAGATAGATTTGGAAAGCCGTTTCTTAAAACTGACAAATGTACTATATGATTTAAAGCAACAAGAAAACTTAAATCAAGACTTAACCAAACAGTCTTTGCAATTCATCCAAATGTCGATCGATATGATGGATCCATCGTTGAAAAACATGAATTACGGTAATACCAAAAGTCAGCAGCAACCACAATCGTCGAAACGGTCGCTGTTCGATTCGAAAGCGTAGCAGGAGAGAGGAGTAACCAGTGTGAGTTCAACTTTTAATGGATTAGAGGTAGCCAGGCGTGCGCTAACCACCCAACAGTCTGCTTTATATACAACCGGTCATAATATTGCCAATGCTAATACAGAGGGTTATACCAGACAGCGGGTCAATTTTGAACAGACCGGCCCATACCCTCCGGCATCGAGGAACCGACCTGAGATTCCTGGACAAGTGGGAAGCGGTGTTCAGGCAGGCTCGATTGAACGTGTTCGTGACCAGTTTTTGGACAAGCAGTACCGCAGTGAGAATGCCAAGCTTGGTTATTACGATTCCAAAGCAAGTGCGATGGAGCAAATGCAAAGTATCATGAACGAGCCGACGGAACAAGGGCTGTCCAAGACAATGGATCGCTTTTGGCAATCGCTGCAAGACCTTGCTACAAATAAAGATGAGGGCTCCAGAGCTGTTGCGGTGCAAAGGGGTACTGCGGTGGCTGAGACGTTTAATTATGTTTCCGATTCTTTAAATTCAGAAAGAAGCAATTTGCAGGAAGAAATGAATGTTACGAAAAAGGAGATAAATTCATTAGTCAGGCAGATAAACAACTTAAACAAACAAATCGGGGACATTGAACCTCACGGTCTGGTACCTAATGATTTATATGATGAACGAGACAGATGTATCGATAAGCTCTCCGGCCTCGTGAACATCAATGTTTCCTATGAAAGCAGCGGTGGACAGCCAAGTGCGATTGCACAGGGAAAAGCAACCATAACTTTGGCTGACGGACAAGGAAAGGATACAGACACCACCCTGATCGACGCTTCATCTGGCGAATATAAGCACATGGAAATAGGCCTCGATGATGAACAAAATGTAGAGCAATTCAATTTTACAACCATTGACAAGGATGGCAATGAAACATCGACTGACTCCATTGCTGCGGCTGACTTTTCTTCTCAGGGTAAAATGAAAGCCCTCATGGAATCCAACGGTTACATAGATGGTGGTGAAGCAGTCGGGGAATATCCGGATATGTTGGAAGAGTTGAATTTTTTAGCTAGAAACCTAGCTGCCGCACTTAATGAAGTTCACTCTCAGGGGATTGACGCCAATGGAGACCCTGGACAGGAATTCTTTGTTATTGACGATACAGATAATGCTGCAGCATCTATAACAGTATCTGAGGCAATTAAAGAAGATAGTGACTTGATTGCCGTCAGTGCCAATGGAGATAGCGGTAATGGTGAAAATGCGCTTGCGATGGCTGAGGCAATGCGTAAAAAAGGCGTCGGCGATTTAGGCCAGAACTCTTCGATACAAACCTACTATGAAGGAATTATCGGGGAAATGGCCGTAGTTGCTCAGGAAGCTGAGCGGATGCAAGGGAATGCTACCGTGCTCCGTGACCAAGTGGATGAAAATAGACAATCGGTCAGTGCTGTATCGTTGGATGAAGAGATGACCAATATGATTAAATTCCAACATGCCTATAACGCGGCAGCCAGAAATATGACGACCGTGGATGAAATGCTCGACCGAATCATCAATAATATGGGATTAGTCGGAAGGTAGGTGACAGAAAATGCGCGTAACACAAGGTATGTTATCGAATAATATGCTAAGAAATTTAAGTAACAGTTATGATAGCTTGGGGAAATATATGGACCAGTTGTCTACAGGTAAAAAGATCAATCGCCCTTCTGATGACCCGGTTGTCGCCATGAAAGGGATGAATTACCGCACACAAGTGACTGAAATTGAACAATACCAGCGAAATACTAGTGAAGTTCATAATTGGATGGATAACTCTGATTCGGCATTGGATCAAGCTACACAAGCTCTTCAGAGACTTAGAGAATTGGCTGTTCAAGGTAGTAATGGTACGTATGAAGATGGGCAACGGGAAAACATTGCGCAAGAAGTTGATCAATTGCGTGATCATTTGGCTGATATTGCCAATACGAAAGTCAACGGTAAATATATCTTCAATGGTACGAAAACCGATACCCCCCCTGTTGTTGATGGTGAAGTCCAGGAGGGTGGCGGAGACGTTGTAGTTGAAGTGGCCAGCGGTACAAAGTTAAAGGCCAACATTGATGCCGGGGAAGTATTCAGTAGTGACTTGTTCGATGATATTCAAGCTTTCTCTGATGCCTTGAGGTCTGACATACCTGATGAAGAATTGGATGCCAATATTGCTTCGCTGGATAATCATATTGACAATGTAGTAAATGAGCGTGCAGATTTAGGTGCACGCATGAACCGGTTAGATCTTATAGAAGACCGCCTTTCTTCTCAGGAAGTTACGGCTAACAAAATGATGTCAGATAATGAAGATATAGATTTAGAAAAAGTCATCATGAAGCTAACCACTCAGGAGAGCGTTCACAGGGCAGCACTGAGTGCCGGGTCACGGATTATACAGCCAACTTTGACAGATTTTCTACGATAAATAATTAGGTGAAAGCACTTGCCCTCTGTATGAGCGGCAAGGCTTTTTACTATGAAGGGAATGGAGGAGAATTATGCAACTGCCTCAGGTCAGAATGCAATCTAACCTGGCAAAGATTCAAATCACACAGACGCCAGTACAGCAAACCATTATACAACCAAAAGCAGATCAAACAATCAGACAGCCCCAAGCTGAAATTACGATACAACGACGACCTTCTAAAATGACTATTGATCAATCAAAGGCTTGGGAGGATATGAATCTTAAGAGTGCGGCCAAGAGCATTTCTGAAGCAGCACAAAAGGGGAAAGAGGCAGTGTATAAGGGCATGCAGCGAAGAGTGAGCCAAGGGGAGCAGTTGATGAAAATCGAAAATGGAGGAAATCCAATAGCCGTTCAAGGAAAACAAAACGGGGAAAAACCAATGAAGCAATTCAATATTGGCTGGATTCCATCCCATTTTGCCGTGCAAACCGATTACCAGCCGTCCGAGCTGAAGATAAATGTCCAAACGCATGAGCCGATAATTGAAAACAAGCCAAACAAGCCAATTATCAATAATCAACCTGGTGAAGTAGAAACGTCACTTTTGGAAAGACAAAGCCTTTCCATCGACTTTGACAATTTAAAATTTAAAAATTTCAACTTTGAAATGATGATATAAAAGGATGATTAGATGAAAATACAAACAAAGTACATAGGTTCAGTTGAGGTAGATCAAAATGAAACGATAGAATTCCCTCAAGGCATTCCTGGCTTCAATGCAGAAAGAGAATTTATACTTTTGGACTTTCCTGAAAATCCTGTGTTCCAAATCATGCAGTCTGTCGAAAACCAGCAGCTGGCATTTATTGTGACAAATCCTTTCCATTTTAGATCTGATTATGATATTGATTTAGATCGAAGTTTAGTAGAAACGTTAGAAATCCAACAGGAAGGTGATGTTGTTATCCTATCGATTCTTTCCCTGAAAGATCCGTTTGAAAAAAGTACAATGAATTTGCAGGCACCTATTGTTGTTAACATGACCAAACGGAAAGGAAAGCAATTCATCACCAATAAAAAAGATTATAGTACAAGAGAACCGTTGATTGCTGCGGCATCCTCTAAGGAAAAGGAGGATTAATAATGCTCGTATTGACCCGGAAGATAAACGAAGCAATACAAATAGGCGAAGATATAGAGATAACATTGATTGAAATAGACGGAGAACAGGTGAAGCTGGGGATTTCAGCACCGAAAAACGTCGATATTCATCGTAAGGAAGTATACTTGGAAATCCAAAGGGAAAACAGTGAAGCTGCGCAAGTTTCTACAGATTTATTGAATTTATTAAAAAATAATGCAAAAAAAGATTAAACATTATCGAATTGCCACCGATAATATAAATGTAAGCCAATCGATACCAAAGACGGCCGCTTTGGTTCATTGGTCTCACCACAAGGAAGTGGGAGTATTTACTTATTCAAGGAGGAAAAATAATGAGAATTAATCACAACATTGCGGCGTTAAACACACACCGCCAACTAACAGGTAACCAAAATGCAACTCAAGGATCTTTGGAAAAGCTTTCTTCTGGCCTTCGCATCAACAAAGCCGGAGATGACGCTGCAGGTCTTGCAATTTCAGAAAAAATGCGTGGACAAATCCGCGGATTGGATATGGCTTCCAAGAATGCTCAAGACGGAGTCAGCCTAATTCAAACTGCTGAAGGTGCCCTGAACGAGACTCATGACATTTTACAGCGTATGCGTGAACTTTCTGTTCAAGCTGCCAACGATACAAATGGCGACAAAGATCGTGAAGAGCTTCAAAAAGAAGTAAGTGAACTAGTTGACGAGATCGACAGAATCGCTGGAGATACGCAATTCAACGGTAAGAACCTTCTTAACGGTGACCTTGCTGGAAGTGGAGCAGTTACTTTCCATATTGGATCAAATGCTGATCAAAATATCACGTTGGATGTAAATGATATGTCTGCTAGCGGTATTTCCGTAGATGGCGTTAATATTTCTTCTCAATCTGGAGCTAACTCAGCAATCACAACAATCGATACTGCAATCGAAACTGTGTCTTCTGAAAGAGCCAAATTGGGTGCTAACCAAAACCGTTTAGAGCATACTATCAATAACCTAGGTACTTCTTCTGAAAACCTAACTGCTGCTGAATCTCGTATCAGAGACGTTGACATGGCAAAAGAAATGATGGCATTCACTAAGAATAACATCCTTTCTCAAGCTTCCCAGTCTATGCTGGCTCAAGCTAACCAACAGCCACAAGGCGTACTACAACTTCTTCAATAAGTAAAAAAAAACACCGTCACTATGACGGTGTTTTTTTTATATCCTCTGTTTATCTCATCGTAAATTTAAGGCTCTACAATATTTGTTGGGGTTTTAGAAAAATTCCACATAAAAAATACACACAAGCTCCTATCTCTACTACACTTGAATTGTCAAAGAAACAAGAAAGCAGATAGGAGTTGTGTGTACATGCATTCTAACATGACATTACCCGGATTAGAAAGTGTTTCTATCAAGAAAGTAGAAGAGGTGGAGGGAGCTTACCACATGGAGGTGGAGATGCCCAGGCAGGCACAAACCTGTCCAGCGTGTGGTAACCAGACTTCCCGTGTTCATGATTACCGAATGCAGAAAATCCAGCACTTAAAGGTATTTGAACGAACCACCTATTTGTTTTACCGCAAACGACGCTATGCCTGTTCCTATGGTAAACGATTCGCAGAAGGCAATCCGATGGTGGACCGATATCAGCGTCACTCAAGAGAGTGGAACCAGGCCCTGGGCCTTCGGGTGATCCGGGGGATGAACTTCAAGGATACCGCTGCGCAGTTCCGCACCTCACAAGCTACAGCCATTCGTCGGTTTGATCAGGTGGCCACACCAGAGCTTCAAGAGGTGGAAGAGCTTCCAGAAGTGATTGCGATTGATGAATATAAAGGCGATACCAATGCGGGGAAATACCAGGTTATCGTTGGCGATGGGGAGACCGGAAATCCAATTGATATCCTGCCCGATCGATCCGTCAAAACCGTCAAACAGTACCTCCGGGAAAAAGGAGGCAATGTCCGGAAGGTCATCATGGACATGAGCTATAGCTTCAAGTCAGCTGTCCGGAAGGCAGTGGGAAGTCCCATCATTGTGGCCGATCGTTTCCATTTTTGTAGGTATATTTATTGGGCTTTGGAAAGAGTGCGCAGGCGTGTCCAAAAGAACTTCCATGAATACGACCGGAAAAAGTGCAAACGGATGAAACATGTCTTTTACAAGAAGCAGGAGGAACTAACCGAGAAGCAGCGCTGGTATCTGAACCGATATCTCGATCTATCGGATGAACTACGAGTCGCCTATGAGCTGAAAGAAACTTTTCGTAGCTGGTTTGAAGAGGCAAAAGTAGTGGGGAAAACCGATATTGGCTATGTAAAACAACGATTGTATCAGTATTATGACCAAGTGAAGCAAAGTGGTATGGAAGAATTTCTACAAGCGATTTGGCACGTTGAAGAATTGGCAGACAGAGATTCTGAATAGCTTTGCGCTCGATTATACCAATGGGTTTATTGAAGGACTAAACAACCAAACGAAAGTCATCAAACGGAATGCCTTTGGATTTCGTCGTTACGATCGCTTAAGAACGAAAGTGTTATTACATCATCAAATGAAGGAATTCAGGGGCTTTCAAGTGGGGTAAGGAGTAGGAGTGAATTTCTCCCACCCCAACATTTGACGTAGAACCAAATTTAAAGAGTTTGTAGTCGATTCTATTGAAAAATGTCGATTTTTGCCGATATAATTAGTATAATAACATGACTTTTATGGTGGAGGTTTTTTATAATGTTAGTGGAAATAAATGAGCGTATGATTGAATTGGAAAACAGTCTATCTTCAATTGAACGGATAATAAAGGAAATTGAATCAGGGGTAAATGAATCGGAACTATATTTTAGTCATTTAATTATTGATGGAGAAGAGATTTTCGAAGATTTTGAGCTTAGAATTGAAGAAAAAGTCACTTCCATTCGGTATATAAAGGTAGTGATGAAAACAGTCGGTGAGTTTATCAACGATTTATTAGTTTCTGCCGAGAATTATTTAATAAGAGTACATCCTGAACTACAAATACTGATTGATGAATTCTATCAGGGACCAACTGGCAGTTCGTGGGTAAAACTGGGGCAATTAATGGAAGGGTTGCAATGGATCAACCAACTATTCGAGATTATCAAAAGCAGTAAGCATAAGCCAGGAAACTGGAATGAATATTTAAAAGCAATGAGTACATTTGAAAAAGAACTGAATGCTTTGGAAGCAGCAATGGAAGCCAAGGACCAAATACTGATTGCTGACATACTACAATTTGAAATCCTGGAAATAATTCCCTCTTTGAAAACTGAGGTAACAGAAACAATTGATCGAGAAGGAGAACGTTTGAATGTTAATTGATAATATAAATTATTTAAGAAAACATTATCGATCTATTCGTGCCTTTTTGAAAAATAATGAAGACGAATTATTAGCTAAGCCTATTAACGTGGTGAAATCTAGAACAGGACAACCTTCCCTAGAAATATTGTCTAAAACTGGTATGGTATCTATACATAGCAAGTATGATCCTGAAAAAGAAGCACAGCGGTTAATTGAAAAGTATGAAAAAGACATTCATCAATATAAACAAGTCTTTTTCTACGGAGTCGGGATGGGCTATCACGTGAAAGCATTTATGGAAAGACACCCTAATCTTACTTATACATTATATGAACCGCAACCAGCTGTTTTTTACCATTTTCTTTCTAATAAAAAAATAGAAGATTTTAATGAAAAACAAATTAAAAATATTTATTTAGGAACTTCCGAAGATGATGTAAAACAAATGGTGAGTCAATTTGTTAATCAGTTGGGTAATAACGTGCTTTTTGTTTCCCTTCCTAGTTATGAAAAAATATTCGAGAAAGAGTATCAATTTTTTTTAACATTATTCAAAAATAAGATGAAGGATAAAAAAACATCATTTTTTACTAATTTAGCATTTGAAAAGCTTTGGACAATCAATAGCATGAAAAATTTTCCAGAGGTTTTAAGCACACCAAACATTTTAAACTCTGGAAATTCAAGTATAATGGAAGGACTGCCGGTTATTTTAGTATCAGCTGGCCCTTCTTTGAGTAATGAATTAGAAAATCTCCGATATATAAAGAAAAATAAATTGGCTTATATTTTCGCAGTTGGCTCAGCAAATAAAGCTCTAATAAACAATGATATTATTCCTGATGCAGTATGTACGTATGACCCGCAAGATCACAATTATAAAGTTTATGAAGAGTTAATTAATAAGGGACTGGAAGTCCCTCTTATCTTTGGCAGTAGTGTGGGTTATGAAACTATAAAAAGGTATTCAGGACCAAAAGTTCATATGATCATGAGCCAGGATACAGTCTCCCAGTATTATCTAGGAAAAGAAGAAACAGATGCTGTAATAAACGATGCATCTTCAATAGCAATCGTAACTCTACAATTATTAGTTAGGTTAAAGGTGAGTTCCATTATCCTTGTTGGCCAAAATCTTGCATATAAAGGTAGCGAGTTTTATTCTAAGGGAATTGATTACAGTAGTATGGGAAAAGAGTACTCCATAACAGAGGAAGTTAAAAACAAAGCTATTACTATAAAAGATGTCAATGGAAATAATATTTTGACAAGTAAAGGTTTTTTCAACATGAAGCAGGAGTTGGAACAATATATCTCATCAACAAACATAAAAGTATTTAATACCACTGTCGGTGGAGCAAGCATAAAAGGAACAACATTCATACCTCTTAATGAGTTAATATTAACTCATTTATCATTCCCCGTTGTAGATGATAATTGGTTTACAAAACTTAATATTCATTATGATTTAGATAAAGTGAAGGAAAAACAGGAAGCGATGAATTCATCTTTTAAGGAGTATGGAGTTCTAATAGAAAACTTGGAGAAAATACTAGACCAAATAAACTCACTAGTGAATAAACATCAAGTCAACAATCTGGAGAGGCAGTTTAATAAGTTGGATAAAGAATTCAAGCGATTAAGCGATAATTCATATTATAAAGTTTTTATAAAGCCTATGGTGAGAATCTCATTAGAAGTAACCATTAAAAATATTCAATCTATCAGATTTACTAAGGACCAAGTTCTTAAAGGCAAAACCATTGTGAAGATATTTGATAAGTTTTTATCTGAATGTAAAATAGATGCTAAGAATATTATACCTGTCTATTCAACGTTTGAACAAAGCTATAAAAAAACTCGAGGTGCCAATCTATGAATTTAAAGAATAAAGTGATTTTGATCACCGGTGGAACTGGATCATTTGGGAAAAGGTTTATCTCAAGGATACTAAAACAAGACGTCAAAAAAGTAATCGTTTTTAGTCGTGATGAGCTCAAGCAATATGAAATGGCTCAGGAGTATTCAGATTCAAGATTACGTTTTTTTATTGGCGATGTACGGGATAAAGAAAGGTTATACAGAGCTTTTGATGGGGTGGATATTGTTATTCACGCTGCTGCTATGAAGCATGTTGGTGCTTGCGAGTATAATCCTTTTGAAGCAGTAAAGACAAATATAAACGGAGCTCAAAATATTGTAGAGGCTGCAATTGACTGTAAAGTTAAGCGTGTTATTGCTTTAAGTACCGATAAAGCTGCTAGTCCGGTGAATTTATACGGAGCTACCAAATTAGCTTCCGATAAATTGTTTGTTGCGGCCAATTCTTATGCAGGTGATAAAGATACTAGGTTTGCAGTTGTTCGCTATGGAAACGTGGTTGGTAGTAGAGGCAGTGTAGTGCCCTTTTTTCAAAAGCTGAAAGCTACTGGAGAAATACCTATTACAGATTCAAGGATGACAAGGTTTTGGATAACTTTAGATAAGGGCGTGCAGTTTGTTCTAGATAGTCTCTTAAGAATGCAAGGTGGAGAAATTTTTGTGCCCAAAATTCCAAGCATGAATGTGGTAGATTTAGCTAAATCCATTGCTCCGAATTGTGAAATCAATTATGTAGGTATTCGTCCTGGTGAGAAACTTCACGAAACAATGATAACAGAGGATGATGCACGAAGAACCTTGGAATACGAAACATACTATGTCATTCAACCGGAATTTCCCTGGTGGACGAACAAATATGAGCTAGAAGGAAAGAAACTCCCCGAAGGATTCAAATATACAAGTGACACAAATACGGATTGGTTGTCGGTGGATGAATTGAAAACACTCGTGGAAGAGGTCAGTTAAATGACTTCAGAAAATGAATTTATCCAAAAAAAGAATAATAATAAATCACGTGAGGCTTATTTGCCATATTCCAAACAATGGATTAGGGAAGAAGATATACAGGCTGTTGTCGATGTGTTAAGAGGAGATTATCTGACAACAGGCCCCTATATTGATAAGTTTGAACAATCCATAGCAAAGTATGTAGATGCCAAATATGCGGTAGCATTTTCAAGTGGAACAGCAGCACTTCATGGCGCTTGTTTTGCTGCTGGAATTCAGGATGGAGACGAAGTAATTACTACACCAATGACCTTTGCGGCTAGCGCAAACTGTATACTCTATCAAGGCGGAACTCCAGTTTTTGTAGATATTGATAGAGATACCTATAATATTGATTCCAGGAAAGTTGCTCAGTCTATCACAGATCGGACAAAAGCTATCATTCCTGTTGACTTTACAGGCCAACCGGCAGATCTGGATGAGATTCTTGAAATTGCTAAAGCAAATGACCTTATTGTTATTGAAGACGCCGCACATGCTTTAGGGGCAACTTATAAAGGTAGAAAAGTTGGATCATTAAGTGATATGACAATGTTCAGTTTTCATCCTGTAAAACAAATAACTACTGGAGAAGGGGGCATAATCACTACAAATAACCGTGCTTATTACGATAAACTGATACAATTTCGCTCTCATGGTATTACTCGGGACAAAAATAAAATTAAAGATAGCCACGGGCTATGGTACTACGAAATGCAGTTTCTGGGCTATAATTATCGCATGACAGATATACAAGCCGCATTAGGTATTAGCCAACTTAAAAAAAATGAGCATTTTTTGAAACTAAGAAAAAAGTATGCTGCTATGTATAATGAAGCTTTTTCCAAAATGGATTTGTTAGATATTCCGTTTCAGAACCAGGGGATAGAATCAAGTTGGCATCTATACGTGATCAGATTGAATTTATGTAAGCTCCGGGCTAGTAGAAAAGAAATCTTTGAAGAACTGCAAAAAGAGAATATTGGTGTTAACGTGCACTATATTCCTGTACACTTTCAACCGTATTATAGTGAACTTGGGTATAGAAGAGGTATATGTCCAAACGCTGAGGATTTGTATGAATGCATAATCTCTTTACCACTTTTCCCTGCAATGACAGAAAGAGATACTGAAGATGTTATTACTGCTGTCAAAAAGGTTTTATTGAACTATTCAAAAAAATTATAGGGGGATATAATGAAAATTATCGCTATAATACAGGCAAGGATGGGATCTACTAGACTTCCAGGAAAGGTTATGAAAGAGGTACTAAATAAAACCTTATTGGAATATGAGATTAAACAGGTGAAAAGTGCTGCTTTAATCGATGAAGTAATCGTTGCGACTACTAAAAATAGATCGGACGATAGAATTGTTGATTTATGCAAGAAACTTTCCATTCCAACTTTTAGAGGGGCTGAGCAAGATGTATTATCGAGATATTATGAAGCTGCAACCGAATATAAAGGGGATATTATAGTTAGATTGACTGCTGATTGTCCATTAATTGATCCTGCGGTAATTGACAAGGTTATTCTTGAATATCTAAAACATAAGAAGAATTATGATTATGTGTCTAACACGATAGTCCGAACATATCCTAGAGGTATGGACACTGGTGTTCTGTCTTATCGGACATTAAAGGAAATTAATGCATATGCTACTAGCGAAAGTGATAGAGAACATGTCACTTCATATTTATATAGAGTCCCAGGGAAGTATAGAACATTTGCAGTCACAAACGAAGAGGATCTTAGTAATTATAGATTAACTGTAGATACCAAAGAGGACTTTGAGGTTGTAGCTAATATCCTAGAAAATCTATATAAGCCTAATTCGTCTTTGAAAATGAATGATATTGTCACGTATTTAAAGCAACATCCTTCTTTGCTTACTATTAACCAAAATATTGAACAGAAAAGAATTTAATAACAGGAAAACTAAGTTACTTGTATCATCCGGAAGGTGGTCCCATGGAGAAAGCAAAGTTTATTATTAGAGCAGATGCTTCAGATACAATTGGGACAGGACACATCATGAGAACTCTGGCACTAGCTCAAGTGGTAAAGGAATATTCCTTCATCCAATTTTTGTGTTCTGAGATAACGCCTAATCTAATAAAACTTTTAAACAAAGAAAGCATAACCGTTGATTTTCTTCCAGTTCTTTCGGGAAGTGAAGAGGATTTAAATCAAACGATTCAAATAGCAAAAACAAAACAGGTAGATTGGATAATCTTGGATGGTTATCATTTTGACGAAAGTTTCATCAACGGATTAAAGAGAAGTGGCTTTAGAGTATTACTTTTTGATGATTTTGCTAACCTTGATTATTATTGTGCTGACATTATTCTAAACAGAGGGACTTTTGTAAACAAAGAGATGTATACAAACATAGACAAATATTCGCAATTGTTAATCGGTCCACAATTTACAACTTTACGTAAAGAATTTCTGGATTGGCAAGGTGTGAAGCCAAGGATAAAGGCAACTCCATCAAATGTTTTAATTTCCATGGGTGGTGCTGATCCTAATAATGTCACACTTTCCGTGATTAGGCTTTTAGAAAAAGTTAATGATTTCACCATGAAAGTAAATGTTTTACTTGGGCCTGCGAATAAACACAAGGAATATATAAATGCTAACTTAGCCCAATTCAAATTAGATCTTCAAATAGTGGAAGGTGACGAAGATATACCATCCTTATTTAACTGGGCTGACTTTGCTATAACGGCAGGAGGAACGACCCTTTTCGAAATGGCATACATGGGCCTTCCAAGTATAGTCATTCAAATCGCCGAAAACCAAAAGTCAGCCCAAATCCTAGCGGAAAGATATCATACTTGCTTGTATTTGGGGAAAGACACTTCCATAACACTGCACGATTTTAAAGGTGCTTTAAAGAAAATGGAGGACCCAAATGTCAGAAAGAAAATGATTGTAAACGGTCAAAATTTGATAGACGGGCGAGGGAGTGAACGAATATTGGAAAAATTAAACCTTATAAAGAGTGATGATTTTGAATAAAAAGGTATTGATGATTTTAGGCGGCAGCTTTGGGCAAATAGAAGTAATTAAAACTGCAAAGAGATTGGGCTTGACCACATTGGTGTTAGATATGAATCCTCATGCCGTTGGGTTTCAATATGCAGATTATTATGAAGTGGTTAGTACTACTGATTTTATGGGGGTAGAGAAGGTTGCCAGAGAATATGGGGTTTCTGGCATATTAACGGTTTCAAGTGATATTGCGGTACCCACTGTATGCTATGTGAACGAACGGTTAGGACTTCCCAATCAGGGATGGGGAATAGCTGAAGCAGTTACTGACAAGACTGTCATGAGAGAAAGGTTCAAAAAAGCTGGGGTTTCTTCTCCTGAATTTTTCATTTTTACAAGAGAAGATAATCTTTTAGAAATAAAAGAGAAAATAAAGCCTATCTTGAAAAAACATCCATTGATAGTAAAACCATCTGATAGTTCTGGAAGCAGGGGAGTACAAAAAATATCAAGTACAAGTGATCTTATGGGTGCTATAAATTATGCTATGAAATTTTCCCGTAACAAAGTAGTCATCATTGAAAGATTTATAAAGGGATTAGAGATAGGAGCACAAAGTTTATCTGTTTCAGGTGAAATGGAATTGTGTTTTATACATAATGACAAACTTTCTGAAAATATGATACCAATTGGCCATTCCTTACCACCTTCACTTAATGAAAATCAAATTCCCAAAATTAAGAAAGAATGCGAAAAGGCTTTGACAAGCTTAGGGATTACTAATGGACCAAGTAATATCGACCTTATCATTGATGATTTCGGCATACCATATGTTGTAGAAATAGGGGCAAGAATCGGCGCCACCAAACTTCCGGAAATTGTTAAATACCATTCGGGTGTTGACCTTATCGAATTAGCAATTAGACTGGCGATAGGTGAAAAGATAAATTTGCCAACGGCGAAAAATAAACCTGTTGCAGTTGAAATGCTCTACTTTAATACACGTTCCGAAGTTCAATACGATGCTAAAAAAGTTAAAGAAGCAATTGAACCCTATACTCCTCTGGAATACGCTATAAATATTCCGGATAATTGGGTAAGACCGCTGAATTCAGGGGTAGACGTTTATGGACACGTGATTTGTACTGGGGAAACGGCGCTTGATGCTGAAGATAATTGTGCAGAGTTAATAGCTAGAATTAAGTCTAAACTATCTTTGCTAAATTGAACCTATAATAGTTGTAGGCTAAGGGGGAGTGGGTAGTGAATATTATTATCTTCGGGTGCGGGGTAAGTGCAGAGAAGATTAGAAGGGTAATCAATAATCGCAATGTGAAAATTATTGCTTACGCAGATAATAATATAGATAAGGTCGGTAGTCGGATTAATGATACACCGGTCATTTCACCTTCGGAAATAAAAAGCAAGGATTATGATTATATAATAATTGGCAGCATTTATTTTGATGAGATAAGAGAGCAATTATTAAATATAGGCATACTCGAAGAAAGGATACTTGAATACTATAAGTATCAAAACTTCCTTTCTTTACAGACAAAACTGGATGAATACGCAAAAGATGTATCTGATTATGATTGTATAATTACTGGTATGTCATATTCAAAATATGGGATTGACCTAAAAGAACTTAATAGAAAACCTTTCAATTTTGCATTAAATAGCCAAGATTTATTCCATGATTATTCAATCGTAAAATACTTAAGCAACAGAAAGCTACTTACTAATATCAACACAATTATTATTGGGTTGGCCTATTATAGTCTTGAATTTGAACTTATAAAATCCCGCGAGAAATATTTAGTAACAAGATACCATCCGATAAACGAAGATTTTAAGAGCGATACCGATTATTATCAAGAGTATAAGAATCTTTTTACTACTTATGTAGATGATACATTCTTAATCAAGGTTCCCTATTTGCAAACTGTGTTTGAAACGCTTCTGGAAGATGATTATTTAGAACATATTGACGATTTTAAAGATCAGTATATAAAAGCCGAGAATGTCCAATGGGAGAGGAAACAGTTAGCATTGAGACATTCAAATAAAAACTACCCGGAGACGATTGAAAAAAATGTTCAGATACTAGAAAGATATCTAAACTTATTAAAAGAAGAAGCAATTAAACCAATTATTGTGATTTTCCCACAGCACAAAGACTATACAGCTTATTTTTCTAAAACGATGAGAGAAGATTTTACAAGCCATCTTGACCGATTGAATGCAACACATCCCTTTGAACTGATTGATTTATTTGATTCAGAGTTAGTTTCCGAGCGTGACTTTTTTGATGTGCATCACTTAAATCACGATGGAGCAAGTAAAGTAACTCAATTAATAAATAATAGGTTATAGAAATTAGTATTGTTAGAAAGGTCGTTGCGACATATGAATGAAGTAGTTATACAAAATAGAAAAGTCGGGCCAAACTGTCCCCCGTTTATTATTGCTGAGATGTCTGGCAATCATAATCAATCTTTAAATAATGCTCTGCAGATAGTAGAAGAAGCAGCTAAGGCTGGTGCTGATGCAGTGAAATTACAAACTTATACACCTGATACAATGACCTTGGATGTCGATAGAGGAGAATTTGTAATAAAGGATTCCAACAATCTTTGGAAAGGGAAAAGTCTTTACAATCTATATCAGGAAGCCTACACACCTTGGGAGTGGCATGAAGCTATTTTTAATAGATGTCGGGAGCTGGGTTTAATAGCCTTCAGTAGCCCTTTTGATGAAACTGCAGTTGATTTTTTGGAAGAGTTAGATGTTCCATGTTATAAGATAGCTTCATTTGAAAATACTGATATACCTCTTCTTCGAAAAGTTGCCAGTACAGGTAAACCGATAATAATTTCCACAGGTATGGCAACGTTGTCTGAAATAGATGAAACTGTCAGGGTTGTAAGAGAATCCGGGTGTGAAGATATAATTCTGCTAAAGTGCACAAGTACTTATCCTGCACCTGCTATTGACACAAATATAAAAACAATCCCCCAGATGAGCCAGATCTTTAATAGTAATGTTGGTTTATCCGACCATACTCAAGGAATCGGCGTTGCAATTGCAAGTGTAGCTTTAGGAGCCACAGTGATTGAAAAACACTTTACTTTATCGCGTGAAGAAGGAGGAGTGGATTCTGTTTTTTCATTGGAACCAAAAGAATTACAGCAATTAGTAAATGAAACAAATAAAGCCTGGGAATCATTAGGGGAAATAACTTTTGGTCCCACCGAGAAAGAAAAAGCCTCTCGAACCCGGAGGAGATCATTATATATAACGAAGGACATAAAAGCAGGAGATGCATTTACCAAAGATAATTTGAGGGCTATCAGACCGGGCTTGGGGATACCTCCCAAATATTATGATTTGGTAATAGGAAAAAAGGCCCGGAAAAATGCTGTCAAAGGTACGCCGTTACAATGGGATAATTTATTAGATTAACTATATTCTAAACTTATTTGGATGGACGGTTAGAGGGGGCTAAATGGCTGAAAGCAAATTCCTCCAATACATGATTATATCTTTACTGTAAAGAGGGATTAAATTTTTAATCCCTCTAGTCATTCGACAGCTTTTTTGGTAGTCTTTAAAGTGGGGTAACGCTGTAAGCGCTTGTGTCCGTTAACGGCGCATACATAGCCAGTCAACTAGAACAGATAAGGGGTTAAGGTATGAGGAGATTAGTGATACTGGGCGGCGGCTACGGAGGGATTAAGATTCTGAATAAACTTTTGGATGGCGGATTACCTGGAGATGTACATATTACGTTGGTCGACAGGAATCCTTACCATTCGTTGAAAACAGAATTTTATGCAATAGCTGCTGGGACAAAAGCAGACAGGGAAGTAAGAATGGAGTTTCCAGAGCACGAGCAGGTTGATTATGTGTATGGAGAGATAGAAAAAATCGACGTGGACGGAAAGCGGATTTTTGTCCAGGGATTAACTGAAGCTATTCTTTATCATTATTTAGTGATCGGATTAGGCTGTGAAGACAACTACCATGGCATTGAGGGAGCAGCAGAGTTTACTGAGAGTGTGCAGACCATTTCACGGGCCAGACACGGAAGTGTTGCTGTCGGCGATTTGAAAGCCTATGGCAAGGTTGCCATCGTCGGCGCCGGTTTAAGCGGTATTGAGGTTGCATCCGAAATCAGGGAAAGCCGTCCGGATTTGAACGTGAGACTACTGGATCGCGGCGAAACGGTGTTAAGTGCTTTCAATTCGAAAATTCAAAATTACGTGGAAGAATGGTTTGCTAAAAATGACGTCGAAGTCATTCACAAGGCAAACGTCGAATATGTCGAAAAAGACGGAGTTTGCAACAATGGGGTTTGTTTTGTGAATGATGTTACAATCTGGACTGCGGGTGTTCAGCCGAACTATTTGGTTCGGGAGCTGCCATTTGCCAAGGACCGTCAGAATAAGATTGTCTTGAACGATTATTATCAGGTCCCTTCCCATCCAACCGTTTATGTGGTGGGAGACTGTGCTTCCTCTATTCATTCGCCCAGTGCACAGCTTGCCGGACAGCAGGGAGAACAAGTTGCCGATGTGCTGCTCGCATTACTAAACGACAATGCACCGGAGCGGCCGAAAGAAATCAAGTTAAAGGGAGCCTTGGGCTCATTGGGCAAATCGGACGGTTTTGGAAATATGCTGCAGCAGCCAGTGACTGGCTTACTGCCGCGTTTGGCAAAGTCTGGTGTATTATGGTTGAATAAACGACACTAGTATCTAGTGACTGAACGGATAGGGGTTGTACTATCCGTTTTTTTAATATTTTTTGCAAGACCTTTACTTTTTCATTGTCTTGCCGATATAAAAAGAAACTACATAGAATAGGAGTGGCTTTTGCCATGAACGTTGGGAAGATTTTATCTGGATCCCAACTCCTGCAAAAGACTGAACAACTTGGTGTTTCGACAACTGCAAGAGAAAGATCCATTAATGAACCTGTAAGTGAACAAACTGATCCTGAAGTAATTAATGGTGCTTATAAAGAAGAGAATGATAAAAAACAAGTCCAAAACACTATCGACGCACTGAATGAATTTTTAGAGCCAACTCATACTGGTCTCAAGTTTGAATTGCATGACAAGCTTGAAAAGTATTATGTGACAGTAATAGACACGGACACTAAGGAAGTCATTAAAGAAATACCACCAAAAAAACTTCTTGATGTCTATGCTGCGATGGCTGAATTCATGGGATTTATAGTCGATGAAAAAATTTGAAGGCTGGTGATAAAATGGTGAATAATGTGAGCAGCATGAACAGTATGCGAATTGGTGGATTGGCATCCGGGATGGATATCGATCAGATTGTCAGTGATTTAATGGAAGCTGAGCGCATCCCACTGCAAAAAATGGAACAGGATAAAACCTGGATGACTTGGCAGCGCGATGCCTACCGGGATGTCAATAAAAGTTTTTCAGAATTGGATAATATGTTAAGAGATATGAAATATCAAAAGACCTATAGTACTAGACAAGCAACTTCCTCTCAATCTGATGCAATCACGGCTACAGCTGACGCCACAGCTTCAAATGGAACATATAATATGGAAGTAACCCAGCTAGCGAAAGCTGCAGTAAATGTTAGTACCCAGGGAATTTCAGGTGGAACTGAGAAAATAGATCCTTTTGGCAAGCTTTCTGAACAGAATTTCACAGGCGGTGTAACAGTTCCAAGCACCATGACCTTTACTACATATGAAAATGGTGTAGGAACGGAACATAATATTGATATAACAGAAACTGATACGCTAAACAGTGTGTTAACTAAAATTACCGATCAAGATAATGGTGTAAGAGCTTTTTATGACGTTCAAGCCGACAAAGTAGTTATGGAAAGAACGGAAGCTGGTGTTCATAATGAAGGCGGTTCGGAAATAGACTTTAGCGCCGATACCTCTGGATTTTTTACAGATACACTTCAGCTTGGACAGGAAACAGCAGCTCAGGATGCTGAGTTTATTTATAATGGTGCCGTCACTTTAACTTCCAAAACTAATTCGACTAAGCTAAACGGCATAACTTTTAAATTCAATGATGTTACAGAGGGTTCAGCTAATATTACAGTAAGTAATGACGTAGATGCCTCAGTAGAAAAAATAATGAAATTCGTGGATAAGTACAATGAAGTTATTGAAAAGGTAAACGGAAGCCTAAGTGAAGAAAAATACCGGGATTATAAACCATTGACCGATGCTCAAAAGCAAGAGATGTCTGATAAAGAAATTGAGTTATGGGAAGAAAAAGCGAAGAGTGGATTATTAAAAGGTGATTCGATACTTTCCTCGGGGATTTTCAGCATGCGGCAGGATTGGTATTCGGACATTGACAATGGCAGTGAGTATTCTCATTTATCAGAGATAGGCATTGAAACCTCTCCGAATTACTTGGATGGAGGGAAATTAATCGTAACCGAAAGTAAATTGCGTGAAGCACTTCAGAATGATCCGGATTCTGTTTATGAGTTGTTTTCCAATGACGTAGAAGGGGACGGTCGCGGCATTATCAACCGACTTGATGATTCGATTAATTCCACAGTAAAAAGAATCGAAGAACGAGCTGGTAAAGGTTACCACACATTGGAACAATATACACTCGGAAAGCAGTTGAAAGATGTTGATAGCAGAATCGATCAATTTCAAGATCGGTTAACACAAATCGAAGACCGTTACTGGAGCCAGTTTACTGCAATGGAGAAAGCAATTCAAAGAATGAATGAACAGTCTTCTTATTTAATGCAACAATTTAATGGATAATATGTTATGAGGAGTGTTTTACACATATGTCAATGCAACAGCAATACCAGGCGTATAAAAATAATTCCGTGACAACCGCTTCGCCAGGGGAATTGACGCTGATGCTATATAACGGATGCCTCAAGTTCATAAAACAGGCAGTCAGGGATATCGAAGAAGGAAGCCATGAACAAAAAAACATCAATATACAAAAGGCTCAAAAAATCATTCAGGAATTGATGGTCACACTTGATCAAAAAGCCGATATTTCCAAGGAAATCCTGCCTATTTATGACTATATAAATCGTCGGCTTATGGAAGCGAACATAAATAGCGATAAAGAAATCCTGGAAGAAGTTATGGGCTTGGTGGAAGAGTTCCGTGATACGTGGAAGGAAGTAATCAAACTAAATAGACAGAAACAATATGGCCGGGGAGCCCAAGCATGAAGAACCGGATCCAGCCTCTTTATGATATTACCCTGGAATTAAGCGAGAAGTTAAAGGGAGAAATTCCTGCTGACCAGCGTGAAGAGACCATTTCAGAGATTAATAGAGTCCTCGAACATAGAGACACTATGATAGAAGGAATTACATCTCCATATTCTGAGGAAGAAATGGAAACCGGGCGTGCTTTATTGCCCATTAACCGTGAAGTTCATGACAGCCTGAAACAGTTACTGATGAGGTTGCGAACAGAAATGAAAACAGTAAAAAAGCAAAAAAACTCTAATCATAAATATACTAATCCTTATAAACAATTAGCAAACTATGATGGTATGTTTTTAGATCAAAAGAAGTGAAAAAGGGGCGTCTCGACGCCTCTTTTTTTATTGGAGAAAATCCTGTGAAACCGAGTTGGATTATTGAAGGTGAATGTCTTTTCCATTAATCTTTCGACACCAATTCGACAAAATATTTCTTCGTTTAGGCAGGAATTGGACAGGGTATTGTGGAATAATAAATACATAAGGTTAAAAAGGAGGCACTTACATGAAATTCAACATTCGTGGTGAGAATCTAGAGGTGACTGAATCCATCAGCAGTTATGTGGAGAAGAAGATCAGTAAGCTAGAACGGTATTTTGAAAAACCGCCAACATCCGATGTATATGTTAATCTAGGTGTCTACAATGATGAGCAGGTAATCGAAGTAACTATCCCGATGACCAATCTGTTGTTGCGCGCAGAGGAACGACACAGCGATTTATATGCTGCCATCGACCTTGTAGTGGATAAATTAGAACGGCAAATCCGTAAATATAAAACAAAAGTAAATCGAAAATCCCGGCAAAACGGCGCCCCTAAACATGTATTCGCTGAACTCGAACAGGAGGCGTTGGAAAGCCAATTGAACCAGGAAGAGATGGGAGAAGATTCGGGCGTCGAGATCGTTCGTACGAAGCGTTTCAACTTGAAGCCGATGGATTCGGAGGAAGCAGTCCTGCAAATGGATATGCTGGGTCACGCTTTCTATGTATTCACTAACGCTGTAACAGGTGATACGAATGTTGTCTACCGCCGCCGTGACGGCCGGTATGGATTGATTGAGCCGAATGAAGCTTAACTGCTTCCTTGTTTTTAATGATAAAGGTTGAATATGAAGGATAAATAAATGCAATGTTATATCTCTGTAAAGAAACGGTCCAGCGGGTATTGATCGGCTGGACCGTTGTTTTATGATTTTATCTCTCTTCAAGGCAACTCGGTTTGGATAAAAGCGAACCTTGCCACTTTCCGCGTTCACGCCCTTCAAGTCATAAACCATCTTTTTGCGGCAACCAATTCTATCTAAAGCATCAGGCACATCTCAACTTTCTTTTAATTTCTTTATCTGTTTCCCAAACTAATAGTTTGCGAGTTATCTTACTATCCAAATTCAAAAAAACCTCCTGGCAAACGTATCGTTTCAGGAGGATTTTTGTGTATATTTTAAGTAAATGGCGATTCGTCAGAAAAATCCCCCTATGGTATAACATACTTAAGACGGAAACAGGCTGGATAAAAAATGGCAACGATTACCCCGCCAGCCCTTCCGTACATATATACCATACCTCAAGGGAGGGAGCGTAAATGGCAGTCAGCAACTGCAAACAATGTGAGCACCATAAAAACATCTTGAAGCAGCACGAAGATACGATTACCCAGCTGTTAGAGATCATTGCTGTAACCAATCGGAAGCTAACAGAATTAGAAGCAAAACATTCCGAGTTCGAAAAGATTTACTTCTTTCAGCAACAAGCTCCCCGCTTCACCGTGCCTCCACAAGCCTCGCACGTCACCTCTATGCTCCCTCGCCTGAATAAGTAGCCCGCTCCCCCGGGCTGCTTATTTTATCTATACAAATGGCTGTCTGAAAAGCGTATCCCCATCACCCGGTGCTTTCTTGTCATCGCTCCCCGCTAGTGTTATTATAAAGTTTGGACTAACCTATTTCTTACAGATTTAAAATATAGGAGAAAGAAAGCCTATTTGTGAGCTTTCCTAAATAAAGAGGAGCGTTTTACATGCGTGGATTACTGAAGAAAGTTTTCGGGGATGGTAACCAACGTCAAGTGAACCGTCTGCAAAAAAGGGCAGATGAAATAGAAGCGCTGGAACCAGAATACGAGCGATTGACAGATGAAGAATTACGAAATAAAACAGAAGCATTTAAAGAGCGATACCAAAATGGAGAAGACTTGGACAGCATGTTGCCGGAAGCATATGCAGTCGTAAGAGAAGGCGCCAAGCGTGTGCTCAACATGCGTCCGTTCCCTGTCCAGTTGCTGGGTGCAGTTGCCCTTCATGAAGGAAATATAGCAGAGATGAAGACAGGGGAAGGTAAAACCCTTGCTTCGACCATGCCGGCTTACCTGAATGCATTGACGGGTAAAGGAGTTCATATTGTTACGGTCAACGATTATTTGGCTGAGCGTGACGCCAACCAGATGGGCGAACTGTTTCAATTTTTAGGGCTCACGGTCGGCATCAACAGCAACGGATTGAGCAAAGAAGAAAAACGCGCTGCTTATGCGGCGGATATTACCTATGGTACCAACAATGAATATGGGTTCGATTATCTGCGCGACAATATGGTGCTGTATAAGGAACAGATGGTACAACGTCCACTGCATTTTGCCATCATTGATGAAGTAGACTCCATTTTGATTGACGAAGCACGTACACCGTTGATCATTTCCGGTTCGGCACAAAAATCGGCAAGTCTCTATCAACAGGCGAATGCTTATGTACGCACACTGAGCAATGAAGAAGATTATACCTATGATGAAAAAACAAAAGGTGTTCAACTGACCGAGGAAGGGATCAACAAAGCGGAGCGCTTTTTCGGCATTGAAAACCTGTTTGATTTGAACAATGTAACCTTGACGCACCATATCAATCAGGCACTAAAGGCACATGTCTCGATGCACCGTGATACTGATTATGTGGTGGAAGAAGGCGAAGTCGTCATCGTCGACCAGTTCACCGGTCGTCTGATGAAAGGGCGCCGCTATAGTGATGGACTGCACCAGGCGATTGAAGCAAAAGAAGGTCTGCAAATTCAAAACGAAAGCATGACCTTGGCATCGATAACCTTCCAGAACTTTTTCCGGATGTACGAAAAACTTGCCGGGATGACCGGTACAGCGAAAACAGAGGAAGAAGAATTCCGTAATATCTACAACATGGATGTGATGGTGATTCCGACCAACAAACCGATCATTCGTGAGGATAAAGCGGATCTTATCTATCAATCGATGGAAGGGAAATTCCGTGCTGTGGTCGAGGAAATCAAAGAAAGGCATGAAGCTGGCCAGCCTGTACTTGTCGGTACGGTTGCCGTTGAAACGTCGGAGTTGATTTCCAAGCTGTTGAAAAAAGCGGGTGTCCCACATAACGTGTTGAACGCGAAAAACCATTATCGAGAGGCAGAAATCATCGAGGATGCCGGACAAAAAGGCGCCGTCACCATTGCCACCAACATGGCCGGCCGTGGTACCGATATTAAACTCGGCGACGGTGTCACAGAACTCGGCGGTCTTGCGGTTATTGGCACGGAACGTCATGAATCTCGCCGGATTGATAATCAGCTGCGTGGTCGTTCTGGTCGTCAGGGCGACCCGGGTGTAACGCAATTTTATCTTTCCATGGAAGATGAATTGATGCGCCGTTTCGGTTCTGACAACATGAAAGCGATGATGGAGCGTTTCGGCATGGATGATACCCAGCCGATTGAGAGTAAAATGGTTTCCAGGGCCGTCGAATCTGCTCAAAAACGAGTCGAAGGCAACAACTTCGATGCTCGTAAAACGATTCTTTCCTATGACGATGTACTGCGTCAGCAAAGGGAAATCATCTACAAACAGCGTTTCGAAGTGATTGATTCCGATGATCTCCGCGAAATCATCGAGCGGATGATGCAGTCTACGATCGAGAGGACCGTTCAATCCTATACTTCTGATGAAGAGGAAGAAAACTGGGATTTGAACGTATTAGTCGAATATCTGCATGCCAACCTGCTGGAACGAGAGGACATTACAGTCGATGATTTGACCGGAAAAGATCCGGAGGAAATGATCGATGTAATCTTCGAAAAAGCGAAGCAGCGCTACGACAAGAAAGAAGAAGAATTGACACCTGAACAAATGCGCGAATTCGAAAAGGTCATCCTGCTCCGTTCGGTAGATACAAAATGGATGGACCATATCGATCAAATGGATCAGTTACGTCAGGGGATCCACCTGCGTGCATATGGTCAAAATGATCCACTCCGTGAGTATCAAATGGAAGGCTTTGCGATGTTTGAACAAATGATCGCTGCCATCGAAGAAGAGGTTTCCAAGTATGTCATGAAGGCACAAATCAGGGAAAACCTCCAGCGAGAAGAAGTGGTCAAGAACACCCAGGCTGTATCAGGCGGTCAAGAAGAAAAGAAGAAAACGAAAAAACCGTATGTCAAAACAGACACGGTAGGCAGAAATGATCCATGTCCATGCGGCAGCGGCAAAAAATATAAAAACTGTCACGGGCGCTAAAGCTCCTGCAGGATGGAACGGAAGACACTTCTTTAGGTAGAAGTGTTTTCCACTGTCAGGAACGGGAAAACGTTGATAAACAATCATTTGAGGTGACGACACAATGGAATTAGTGGAAATCAGGCAAGAGTTGGATAAAATGGCTAAGCGATTAGCGGACTTCAGGGGGTCTCTTTGACTTAGAACAAAAAAGGGCCCGTATTGCTGAACTGGAAGAAGAAATGACAGCCCCCACCTTTTGGGATGACCAGCAGGAAGCACAAAAGGTCATCAACGAAGTGAACGGGCTCAAGGAACTGGTTGAAAACTTTGATAAACATCACGAAACGCATGAGAACTTAGAAGTATCCTATGAGCTTGTTAAAGAGGAAAACGATGAGGATTTACGTGAGGAATTAGAGTCAGAAGTCAACGAGTTAACCGAAGCACTCAACAATTACGAGTTGTTTATTTTATTGTCGGAGCCATATGACAAAAACAATGCGATCCTTGAATTGCACCCTGGCGCTGGTGGAACAGAATCCCAGGACTGGGCAAGCATGCTTCTCCGTATGTACACACGTTGGGCGGAAAGAAAGAACTTCAAAGTAGAGACGATGGATTATCTGCCTGGTGAAGAGGCCGGAGTCAAAAGCGTAACCCTGTTGATTAAAGGCCATAATGCTTATGGTTACTTGAAAGCGGAAAAAGGCGTACACCGTCTGGTACGGATTTCGCCGTTCGACTCTTCCGGACGCAGGCATACGTCCTTTGTTTCCTGTGAAGTAATGCCGGAGTTAGATGACAGTATCGATGTAGATGTGCAAACAGAAGATTTAAAAATCGACACCTACCGTTCCAGCGGTGCCGGCGGTCAGCATGTTAACACGACAGACTCCGCTGTGCGGATTACACACATCCCGACGAACACGGTTGTTACTTGTCAATCGGAGCGTTCCCAGATAAAGAACAGGGAACAAGCGATGAAAATGCTGAAAGCGAAACTCTATCAATTGGAAATCGAAAAGCAACAGCAAGAGCTGAATGAAATCCGTGGGGAACAGAAGGAAATAGGCTGGGGAAGCCAGATTCGTTCGTACGTTTTCCATCCGTATTCCATGGTCAAGGATCACCGCACCAATCATGAAATCGGAAATACGCAAGGTGTCATGGACGGTGACATCGATCCGTTTATCGATGCTTATTTACGTTCTCAAATGTAAGAGAAGGCATAGAAAGACCGGAGAAAGCCAGCAAGAGGCATCCTCCGGTCTTTTTGCGTTATGTTGTTAGAATACTGCCAGGCCATTTTCCCCAAAGGATACTCACTTTCGCTCGCATACTCTGCTTGCCTACGTTTACCGGCCTGGCTGTTAGGATATTATTTGGATAGGTAGGAAAAGAGAGGAAGTGACGTTATGCAAGAATTGACGAAACGCAAGTGGTTTGTCCCGGCAGTGGGAATTATCCTGTTATTATTGATTATTTATTTACTTGATTTAGTGAGCTTTGTGTTTACTCCACTTGTTATTATCTTTACGACGTTGGCTGCACCAATCATCGTGGCTGGTGTCCTATACTACTTGATGAGGCCATTTGCCCTTCTCGGAAGCAAGTATATGCCGGATTCCCTGGCGATTTTGCTTGTTTATTTAATGGCCGCCGGAGTATTGACTGGCCTGGTTTTCCTCATCGGTCCGCCACTTCAGCAGCAGTTTTCCAAACTGGTGGAAAACATTCCCCAGTTTGTCGAAAGTGTGCAAGGCTGGATAGCCGATGTACAAAGCAACGGCTGGGTCCAGCGTTTTCAGGAGAATAGGAATGTTTCTTCAGACCAACTCGGAAGCCAAGTAGGCGATTACCTTAGCAGTTCACTGGAATCGATCGGTTCCAATATTGTGTCGGTAATCACGACCATCACCAATATAGTGGTATTGCTTGTCACCGTTCCGTTTATTCTGTTTTATATGCTGAAAGAAGGCGACAAGCTTCCGAACCGACTGTTGCGCTTTACCCCGAATAAATATGAGAGCGAGGGAAGAAAAGTACTAAAGGATCTGGATCATGCGTTGAGTTCTTATATTCAAGGGCAGTTGATTGTCAGCCTTTGTGTCGGTACGCTGCTCACAATCGGTTATTTTATTCTTGGATTGCAATATTCGCTCGTCCTTGGTGTCGTGGCCACAGTGACCAATGTCGTTCCATTTATCGGACCGTTTATCGGGACAGCACCTGCTGTCATCGTCGGTTTGACGGAGTCGCCGATTAAGGCGCTGCTCGTATTGTTGGTGATCATCATCGTTCAGCAAATAGACAGCAACTTCTTCTCCCCGCAAGTAATGGGGAAAAAGCTCGACATTCATCCGCTGACCGTTATTTTTATCTTGCTTGTCTCTGCTAACTTCGGTGGCATTATCGGCCTGATTTTGGCGGTTCCAACCTATGCAGTGGGAAAATCGATCGTGGTTAACATGTACCGATTTATTCTCATTCATCGCAAAGCAAAATCTGAAAAACAAGTGTAGAAGGGGACAGTCCCCCACTGATTTAGCGTGGTAAAACACTGTCACGCTACTGCGCTACTGTGGTGAGGGACTGTCCCCAAAGCCTTGTTACCGGCTTGTTGTCATGATATACTCCTTAAGGTTGGGGTGGGGAAGGTTATTCTTCTCTGCTACTTGATGAACGGGGTGTTATGATGATTGCAAAGTACAGGCGGAATCCAATGCCGGTATGGCTGGTTCATGTGATTGAATATTCGTTGGTTATTATCGGGGCATTTTTTGTGGCGCTCGCTTTTAATGTTTTTCTTTTGCCTCATGATATCGCATCAGGCGGTGTGGCAGGTATCAGTACGATAACGAAAGCACTGTTTGGCTGGGAGCCTTCTGTAGTCCAGTGGGCACTGAATATCCCGTTGTTTATTTCCGGGGTAATAATTCTTGGTAAAAACTTTGGCTTAAAGTCATTGGTCGGTACGGTTGTCCTACCGTTCTTCGTGTTTCTAACACGGGATTTCCCGCCTGCAACGCCGGATCCATTGCTTGGATCGATTTTTGGCGGGATGGGTGTTGGTCTCGGACTTGGCATTGTTTTTCGTGGAAAAGCATCTACTGGGGGAATCGACCTTGCTGCACAAATCCTTCATAAATTCACGCATCTCCCGCTCGGTGTTTGCGTACCGATTTTTGACGGAATGATTGTGTTAACAGCTACATTCGTTTTCTCCGTAGAAGAAGGACTTTATGCATTAATCGGTCTGTTCGTAACCAGCAGAACGATCGATTTTGTCCAGGTAGGGCTGAACACGTCGAAAAATGTGTTGATCATTACGGACTATACGGAAGATATCCGACGCGCTTTGCTCCAGGATGTCGACAGAGGCGTTACCGTTTTGAATGGAACCGGTGGATATACGGAACAGGAACGGCGAATCGTCATGTGTGTGGTTGCGCAGAATGAATTCACGAAATTGACACAACTCGTAAAAAGAATTGATCCCCATGCGTTTGTCGTCGCCATGAATGCGACAGAAGTGCTTGGCGAGGGTTTTAAAAACCACTGATTTGCTTATAATAGAGATGACAACGAAGCAAATGGGGGAATAGACTTTGAAAAAAATCTTGTTTCTCTTTCTGCTTGCTGCAGCTTTTATCCTGAACGGATGCGGCTCCGGCGACCAGGCAGAGGATGAAGGACAATCTACATCGGAAGACCAGCAAACCGAGGAAAACTCGGGCGACACAGAAGGGACCGTCGATACGGCGGCTGCTGAAGAAGAATACAAGAAAAGCTGCCAGTCCTGTCACGGAGCAGACTTGAGCGGCAATGTCGGACCGGATTTACGGGAAGTTGGCAGCAAGTATTCCCAGGAAGAAATCTTGGAAATCATCGAAAAAGGCAGAGGTGGCATGCCGCCTGGACAAGCCACAGGGGAAGATGCGGAATTGATTTCTGCCTGGCTGGCTGAGAAAAAGTAAAAGAAGAATTAAAACAGATAAAAAGATGTCCTGAAGAGGGCGTCTTTTTTTGTGCAGTATGGAAATAACCGCTTATTCCCTTGAACTTTACGTTAGTCTCTTGTCGAACCATTGGAGTGGATCGGGACACTTTCGGAATTTCGTTTAACAAAACAAGAAAAATGCCGATAAAAGGGAGGAAGTTGAATTTTTCTGGCAAACTTCCCGTCCATTTCTATTAATTTGTCAATATACTGGTAGTTTCGTTGCTGTGAACTGTTGTGATATTGCTAACGTTGAAATATAAATGTAATAATTTTATGGCTAAAAAAATCAATAAGAGATGTTATAATGTAAAAGAATTGCTGATTCGACAAATTAGTCAGCGGCGGCTAGCTAGAAATTTCAACACGATATAACATATTGAGATAAAGGTGATAAATTTATGATAGATATGCAGGGAGTTTACAAGACTTATCCGAATGGTGTCACTGCCCTAAATGGCATTGATGTCCGTATCGAACAGGGTGAGTTTGTATATGTTGTCGGTCCGAGCGGCGCGGGAAAGTCTACATTCATCAAAATGATTTTCAGAGAAGAAAAGCCAACCAAAGGGACAGTCATTGTCAACAACCACAAGCTTCATGATTTGAAATGGAAAAGAGTTCCTTACTTAAGAAGAAATATCGGCGTAGTTTACCAGGATTTCAAATTACTCCCCAAAATGACAGTCTTCGAAAATGTGGCGTTCGCACTGGAGGTAATTGAGGAAACCCCGAAAGTAATCCGTAAGCGAGTAATGGAAGTGTTGGACCAAGTCGGTTTGAAAAATAAGGCTCGCTTCATCCCTGACGAATTATCAGGGGGGGAACAACAACGGGTAGCCATTGCCAGAGCGATTGTCAATCATCCTCAACTGGTTATCGCTGATGAACCGACCGGAAACCTGGATCCGGAAACATCGTGGGAAATCATGAAAATCCTTGAAGAAATAAATGCAGCAGGAACAACCATTCTAATGGCCACTCACAGCAAAGAGATTGTGAACACTTTCAAGAAACGCGTTATCGCTATCGAAGACGGTCTAGTGGTACGTGACGAACATCGGGGTGAATACGGCTATGAAATTTAATACATTCAGAAGACACCTTCGCGAAGGCGCCAAAAACATCCGCCGGAACGGTTGGATGACTATAGCATCAGTGGGAGCTGTAACCACGACGTTGATCCTGGTCGGTGCATTTCTGGCTTTGATGCTCAACTTAAACCAGGTTGCCGGCAACATCGAAGAAGATGTCGAAATCAAAGCGCTGGTTGAAGTTACAGCAGACGAAGCACAAGTAGACGATATCCGTCAACAAATCGAAAATATTCCTGACGTTGCTAGTGTAGATTATTCCTCAAAAGAAGAGGAATTAAACGGCTTAATTGAAAGTATGGGCGAACAAGGGGAAACTTGGGAAATGTTTGAACAGGACAACCCATTGAATGACGCGTTTGTCATAAAAACAGCAGACCCGCTTGATACGTTTGATGTTGCCTCGAAAATCGAAGGGTTCGACAATATCCAGGAAGTAAATTATGGAGAAGACGTTGTCCAGAATTTATTCCGTTTCAATAAATATGCAAGAAACATCGGATTGGCTTTGATCATCGGTTTGGTATTCACAGCAATCTTCCTTATTTCAAATACCATTAAAATCACCATTATGGCTCGCAGTAAGGAAATTGGCATAATGAAGCTCGTTGGAGCAACCAATGCATTTATCCGCTGGCCGTTTTTTATTGAAGGACTGCTGCTCGGCATACTTGGAAGTGTGATACCGATAGCAGCGATTCTCTCAGGTTATTATTACCTAGACACAAATGTAAGCCAATTGATCACATTTGATTTTGTCTCCTTAATGCCTTTCAATCCGTTTGCCTGGCAGCTTTCTCTGATTATTTTGGGAATAGGTGCCGTGATCGGAGTCTGGGGCAGTGTCATGAGTGTACGGAAATTCTTGAAGGTGTAGGCAGAGGAATTAGTCAACAAAAAGAAAAAATCGTTAAATAGGTACTAACAGGGGGAACGATGAACATGATTAAGAAAAAACCGGCTTATTTATTCATGATAACTGCATTATCGTTAGGCACTGTTTTACCGGGTGTCAGCCAGGTAAGAGCAAACGAAATCGACAGCGTAAAAGACGAACTCAACACATTGAAAGAAAAGCAGAATGATGTCAGCAGCGAAAAAAGCGAAGTGAGCGGAAAAAAGTCCAATACGGAAGAAAAGATTGAACAAAACAAAGAGAATCAGAACAAAGTAACAAATGAAATAGAGAAAATTGATCAGGAACTGTCCGACGCACAGGAAAAAATTGCAAGTAAAGAAGCGGAAATAAGTACTACCAATCAGGAAATCGAGCAAACAACTGCAGAAATCGAACAGACGAAGCAGGAGATTGAACAGCTGAAAGCCGATATCGAGGACTTGAAAGAGCGGATTGCCAAACGTGAAGAATTGTTGAAAAATCGGTTGCGCAATATCCAGAAAAACGGCGGAGACATCAGTTACTTGGAAGTGCTGATGGGCGCCCAAAACTTTGGGGATTTCATCAACCGGGCAACTGCCGTGAATAAAATCATGGATCAGGATAAAGACATCATGGAAACACATCGGGCTGAAAAGGCCGAACTGGAAGAAAAGCAAGAAGAAGTAGAATCGAAGAAACAACAGCTGGAAACGAAACAAGCCCAGCTGGAAGACAAGAAGAACAGCCTGCAGCAGCAAAAACAGGAGCTTGAATCGTTAAAAGCTGACTTGAATCAGAAAATGGAGCAAAAAGAGTCCTATATGAACGAGTTGGAAGACGAACAACACGAACTCGAAGAATATAAGATGTCCTTAGAGGAAGAGCAGCAATTGCTCACAAGCCAGGAAAGCGCGATTCAAAAAGCAATCCAGCAGGCACAAGCTCAGAAGCAGGAACTGGAAAAAATGGCTGCTGAGAAAAAACGTAAAGAAGAAGCAGAACGCAAAAAGGCTGAATCAAGCGGAAGCAGCAGTAGCAGCAATACTTCTGCCCAAAGCAACAGCTCTTCTTCCTCGCAGCAGTCCAGTGGAAGTGGCATGTTCATCCGGCCATCTAGCGGTACTAACACCTCTGGTTTAGGAATGCGTTGGGGTAGCTTCCATGCTGGTATTGATATTGCTAACAACATTGGAACACCTGTCTATGCGGCAGCCACTGGTGTTGTCAGCCGGGCGTATCGTTCCACCAGTTACGGAAACTGTGTGTTTATCAGCCATTATATTAATGGACAAGTTTACACTACCGTATATGCTCACCTGAATAGTTTTAACGTTTCGACCGGTCAATCTGTAAGCCAAGGGGACCAGATCGGTCAAATGGGTAACACCGGTGATTCGACTGGGCCACACTTGCACTTTGAATTGCACAAAGGTCCGTGGAACGCTTCGAAAAGCAACGCCGTAAACCCTTATAGTTATTTCTAAGTCTTTAATAGACATGTTTGGGACAAGTCCCGCATAAACTGAATGAAGAAAAGGCATCGCACAGTTAACGGTGTGATGCCTTTTTCTTACATCTTCATCCATTTTGCCCATTGTTTCTCAACCAGCGTTTGTTTCGTGTTAAAGTAGTAGGGAGAGACTTAGGCAGAAATAGAATTAAATCCATTGGAGTGAATACCATGAATCTCAAAAAACGCTACATAGCAGCGATTATGGTGGCTGCCCTCCTGCTTGGCGGCGTTGGCGCATACTTCGGTGTCCAGCTCGCCCAGTCACAGGATTCAACCGTCCAACAAGGCGGTGACGGCGGAACATTCGCCGACTTAAGCGAAGAAGAGCAGGAGGAGTTAATCGGGAGTTCGCAAGGTAACGAGGAACTCGCGAAAGTAAACAAGGCATTTAACCTGATCAAGGACAGCTATCTGGAAGATGTAGAGGACAGCAAGTTGATTGAAGGTGCGATTCAGGGGATGATGGACAGCCTGGAAGATCCCTATAGCGTATATATGGACCAAGAAACTGTAGAAGAGTTCAATCATTCGATTGAATCCTCATTCGAAGGGATCGGTGCCGAGGTCAGCATGGTGGAAGGCAAGGTCACTGTTATCGCTCCAATCAAGGATTCGCCGGCAGAGGAAGCTGGATTAAAGCCGAACGACCAAATCTTGAAAGTCGATGGGGAAAGCGTAGAAGGTTTGGATCTTTATGACGCAGTTTCCAAAATCAGAGGAGAACAGGGTTCAAAGGTTACGTTGGAAATCAATCGTCCTGGTGTTTCCGATCCGTTGAATATTGAATTGACAAGAGACGATATTCCACTCGAGACCGTATATTCCGATACGAAAGAGGTAAACGGAAAAACAGCAGGTATCATTGAAATAACTTCCTTCTCAGAAGGGACTGCGAAACGGTTCGATGAAGAGCTCGCTAAGTTGGAAGACAAGGGTATTGACGGATTGGTTATCGATGTCCGAGGAAATCCGGGCGGCTTGTTCACAGCTGTAGAGGATATTTTAAAAAACTTCATCCCGAAAGATACACCTTATGTACAAATAGAAGACCGCAATGGGGAAAAGTCCCGTTATTTCTCAGAGATTGATGAAAAGAAAGGCTATCCGATCAATGTCCTGATTGACGAAGGAAGTGCTTCCGCTTCGGAAATCCTGGCAGGAGCGATGAAAGAAGCCGGGGATGCAGAACTAGTCGGGACAACCAGTTTTGGTAAAGGAACAGTCCAACAGGCGATTCCGTTGGGAGATGGCAGTACGATAAAAATGACATTATTCAAGTGGCTGACGCCGGAAGGGAACTGGATTCATGAAAAAGGGATAGATCCAACCATTGAAGTCAAACAGCCAGATTACTTTTATACAAATCCGCTGCAAATCGAGGAAGCCCTTCAATTGAATCAAAACAACGACCAAGTGAAAAATGCTCAAATCATGTTGAGTGGGCTTGGTTACGAACCTGGTAATAAGGACGGGCTTTATGACCAGAAAACCGCCAATGCCGTTAAAAGCTTCCAGTCGGACAACAGTATGGACAGTACTGGAAAAATAGACGAACAAACGGCAAACAAATTGCAGGCAGATATCGTAGAAAAGATCAGAGAAGGCAATAACGATAAACAAAAAGAAAAAGCATTAGAAGAATTATTTCAATAGATAACCCCACACCCGCCCGCTACCCCGCCGGCGGGTGCTTTTTTTATAGGAGATGGGGTCAGTCCCCTACCGATTTAGAGTGGTATTGCGCTAATAAGGTGGGGGACTGACCCTGGTATTTTCCTAAATCATTTTTATTCGGTCTGTTATTTCTGTATTGGTTTGTCAGATTCTATGTATGATTCTTAATATTGCTGTCTTATAGGCTTTTTCCTATGCTATAATATATGTACTATATTTGACGCGGTATGTTCGTGAATAGAGTGGGGAGGGTAATAGCATGGCACTGGATGCATGGTTGATAGAATTGGCAATGGGAGTGGGAAAGCTGTTTTTGAATCCGCTGCTGTACTGGTCGGTGATCTTGTTATTGCTGGCTTCGACCCGACGGATTAAGCAAGAACGCAGCCAATTTGGTTTGAAAGTTTTCGATGTTTTCTCTGAAGCAAAAAATACATGGTCTGTCAGCTTGATTGGCGGAATCCTGCTCTCTGCTGCTGCGCTAGGAGGCGGCATTGTCTTCAGTTATCCGGTACTCCTGGTGTTGTCGGCGATGATGATCCTGCTTTCTGTTACAGGACGATTCACCCTGCTCTCGGCTGCTTATACTTTTGGGTTTAGTTACTTTATTTTGTTAATCGCTCCTCCTTTGATAGCAGAATATACCGATTTAGCTTGGACGACGGATCTAGAGTCACTAAATTTCACCGGCCTTGCATTGCTGCTCGCTGCATTTTTGCTAATAGAAGCCCTATTATTTTTGCGGATTACAAGCAGAGCTACATATCCGGAACTAGTCAAAGGAAATCGCGGAAAATGGGTGGGCCGTCATCGGCTCAAAAAAATGGCGGTTATTCCGTTCTTCGCCTTGGTCCCTACGGGCATGATCGAGCCATTCGCGGACTGGTGGCCGGTTTTACATATCCAGGGAGAAAGCTTCGGACTGATTCTTCTGCCGCTGATGACAGGCTTTGAGCAAGTGGTGAAAGGAGTAAAACCAGTGCATGCTGCCAAAAGAATCGGCAGATCCGTCCTATTCCTTGCATTTTTAACTTTTGGACTAGCCATCGGCAGTTATTTTCTACCGCTTCTCTCACTTGTTGCATTTGGAGTAGCTCTGATCGGCAGGGAATGGATTTCCTTTCGGTTCCGAGAAAAAGACAAGCAGGAGCAGCCTTTCTTTCATCCATCTGAAAAAGGCCTGCTGATTCTGGGTATTATTCCGGGTACGCCAGCAGACCAGCTTGGCATGCTTGTCGGGGAAAGAATTGAACGGGCAAACGGACAGCAAATCAGTAATGAACAGGAGTTTTACACTGCATTACAGCGAAATAGTGCTTTCTGTAAATTAGAGGTGCGGGATGAACGGGGAGAAATTCGCTTTTTACAACGGGCGATGTATCAGGGTGATCCACATGAGCTCGGCATTATATTTGCAAAAGAAGAATACCGTTTACGTAACCAGGAGAAGTCCGGTTAAACTTCATGTCGTGAAAAAGAGGTATCCGAGCAGGGTGCCTCTTTTTTTAAATTCGGAAGCAAATACTTTATTGCCCTTATGTTTCAGTTGATAGTAACTGGTGCGAACTAGTTTGAAAGGAGTCTCCCTAATCTCCTATATTCGTTGAGTTGGCATTCGGCGCTGCGGAAATACCCTGCGCTTTCCGCGGGCGGCTGGTGAGCTTGGTTGGAAAATGCAGTGCCAGCCGTCAAAGATAGCAGCTTTTTACGTTCCTTAGGATTCTATATATTCCATCTCTGCCAAAAATCTCCTCGGAAAATGGTAAGCATTTCTCTTCTTCTAACAAGGAATATCGATACCAAGCTGGGAAAAATGCGAGATCCTCAAAAATGAAGCCCGCATTTTCTTCGTGAGGTGAAAATTCAAGAAAGATTCTTCATGTCCAGTGGGATAGCTGGAGCGTTCCCACGGAAAGGGAGTGTTTTCCACAGCGCTGGACTTACACTCAACTTCATTAGACCGAGTGAGATCCTTATAAAAAGAGAATTTTCATTATTGCGCAATTCATATCAATAGTGAAAAAAACATAAAGAATCCCCAGGCCCTAAACCAGCCTGGGGATTCTTTATACTTTCATCTGCAGCAGCTCGCGTAGTTCCTGTTCAGACAGCTTCGATAGCATTGTCTCTCCAGGCTGGATGATTTGATCCACGAGTTCACGCTTTTTCTGCTGTAGTTCAAATATTTTCTCTTCAATCGTTCCTTCCGTTATCAAGCGGATGACCTGAACGACGTTTTTCTGTCCGATCCGGTGCGCACGGCCTGCTGCTTGTTCTTCGACCGCCGGGTTCCACCATAAGTCATACAAAATGACGGTATCTGCACCCGTAAGGTTCAGACCGGTTCCGCCTGCTTTCAGGGAAATCAGGAAGACAGTTTTTTCCCCGTTATTAAAACGTTCTACCATTTCCATCCGTTTTAAAGACGGAGTGGAGCCATCGAGGCAAAATACATCAATTCCTTGCTCGGTCAGCTTTTGCTCAATGATGCCCAGCATCGAGGAGAACTGGGAAAATACCAACGCCCGTTTCCCACTTTCCTGCAACTCCTGTACCGTTTCCAGCAGTTGTTCCAGCTTCCCGGATTTTCCATTATAGTTATCGAGGAACAGGGCGGGATGACAGCAGATTTGGCGCAGTCTTGTCAGACCGGCCAATATTTCCAGCTTTCCTTTGTCAAACCCTTTTTCTTCAATCGTTTCGGCCACCTGCTGTTGCATTTTTTCAAGGTAAACCAAGTATACCTGTTTTTGCTGCTTGGTAAGATCCGAGTATTGCACCGTTTCAATCTTGTCGGGAAGCTCCTCGAGAACATCTGTTTTTAGCCGGCGTAAAATAAACGGCCTGGTGATGCGTGCGATGTAATCGTGTTCCAGGTTAAGGAAAGCCTTCTTATTGACAAACAGTCCGGGCGAAATGGTATGAAAAATCGCCCATAACTCTTCCAGAGAATTTTCAATCGGTGTACCACTAAGGGCAAAACGCTTTCCGGCTTGGATCATCCGTGTAGCTTTGGCGGTTTGGGTTAGATGATTTTTTATCGCCTGTGCTTCGTCCAATATAAAGTGATCAAACACTGTTTCTTCATAAAAACCAGTATCTTTGCGCAGCAACGGGTAAGAGGTCACATAGACATCGGCAGCACTGTTTGTGTTGATTATTTCCCGGCGTTGTTGTTTGGTACCGGCAATCACCGCCACCTGGAGAGAAGGGGCGAATTTTTCGAACTCCTTTTGCCAGTTATATAGCAGGGAAGCGGGTGCCACTACGAGACTTTTCATCGTTCCGTTGGTTTCTTTTTCCGATAACAGATACGTGATTGTCTGAATGGTTTTCCCCAAGCCCATATCATCTGCCAATATGCCGCCGAGGTGATAGTGACTTAACGTTTTAAACCACCGATAACCAGTCAGCTGATAATCACGCAATTCTGCTTTCAACTTTGCCGGCAGCGGAAAATCAAGATCTCCCGGATTTTTCAGCTGAGTGAGCAACTGTTGAAACGTTTCGCCATATTCAGCATGGTCATCATCCAAGGCCTCCTCAATTTGGAAACTCCGGGCCATCGGCACTTGGATTTTGCCGTCCTCGACATGGTTTTTTTGAAGCTGGAGCTTGTCGGCCAGCTGGCGGAAAGAATCAAATGATTCATCTTCCAAAGAGACAAGTGCTCCTTCCGGAATCCGGTAATATCGCCGTTTTTCAATCAATGCCTGCATCAATTGCTGGACTTCCTCGGCAGAAATGCCATCGACATCAAATTGGATATCAAGCATTCCGTCAAGTCGATTGACTTCAACAGAACTGGACATAACCGGCTCACTTGTATTGATCAACGTCTTCACCCTGGAAGAAACGTATACATCGGCCATTTCTTTTAGTTGCGGAAGTGTTTCCTGTAGGAAGTGATAAATTGCATCCATTTTGAACAATTGATACATATCGTTTAAATAGACAAATTCCGCTTCTTCCAGCAGGCTGATTAAGGCCAACTCTTTGGCGGCTTCCCGTTTTATTACCTTTTCTGCCAGTCGGTCTTCCTGATACGGATAAACGATATCCTCGCCATAGTGGAATTCCAGTTTTAACTGAAGCGAATCAGAAACTTCTTCAAGATACACTTTCGGGCGCAGCGGGCTGGTCGTAATCGCATTTTTGGTTTTTTCTGCATAATGTACCCGTCCGATTTTTTCCAGTTTGGGAACGACATTGCTGACGAATGAACTCATCTCTTTGCCGGCGATTTGTTGTTGTTTATCCGTCCTGTATGGCAGCAGGGCATAAAGCTGGTCCATGATCTTACGCTGCTCCTTATCAAGCAGGTAAAAGGTTCCGTCGGAAAACAGGCAGCCATAGTGCTGAAAATACATATAATTCGCCAAATCGGAAATATCGATTTGAAAGGATTCCTCAGCCTGTTTGTCGAGTTGGAACCGGACTGGCTGGATGTTTTGCTCGACCTCGATTGGTATTTTTTCATCTCTGACTTGATAAAAACTGTCCGCTTCAGCCAACAGTGTGAGCAGTTTTCCGGCGACGGTGGGTGGCAGTATAATCGACCGTTTATCCACCATTGGATTGGAAAAAGAATTTTCGTACAAGGCCTCATTGTCATAGGCATCGATCAGCTGATTGATAATCGGTTGATCCTGATCCCGGAATACATGGCTGCCGGGCTGATAGGTGAATGAAGGCGTTATTTTATAAGGAATCCCTCTTTTGATATGGGACAACAGTTCCCGGATGTCTTTGATGACATACGTTCTGGATGTGCCCAATCTCACTTCTGCCTCAAGGAAAAACGTTGAATTATGCGGATTCACTCGGCTTTGCAGGATGTATTCTACCTGCAACAGCTGCTTTTGTTTCGGCGTTTTTTCGGTGAAGGCATCGATCATTCTGGAAGAAAAATCAAAATCTACTTGTTCAGCCACAAAATCCTCCTGCCCGGATTCGGTACGGATCTTACTCCATGACTCCTGGCTGATTGCCAGCAAGACAGCGGCTATATGCTTACAGGTATAATGCGTGGCATAGGCCGGACAGTCGCAGCTTCCTTCCAAATCATCATCGTCAAAAAAGAAAATACGGACACTATAAGTTTCCGTGCCGCGAACCTGTCCGCGCCAGGCATTGATAGTCGGATTGTAGGTGATTCCATGCACCCGCCCCTTTTGATAATAGTCCAGACCCCTTTTATAAAAACGTTCTCCGGTGATTTTCACGATGTCCTGTTTGTCTAAAAAAAACGTTCGCAACTCTATCTCATCCCTTGTTGAAAAACATAGTCATCTCTCTATTATAACAGAGGCTGCAAGTTTGAGTGATGGAGTAACACAGAGAAAAAACCAAAAAATTAATGGAAGGAATTCGGGCAGATTTGTGTTAGCATTAGAAAAACAAAACAGCAGCATCAACTGAGGGGGAGAGGGCATGAAATTCGTTCTACTATACGGTCCACAGGCTGTCGGGAAAATGACCGTCGGGCAGGAACTCGAGAAAATGACTGGCTTGAAATTGTTCCATAATCATATGACCATCGAACTGGTCCATCGTTTTTTTGATTTTGACTCGGAGTCATTCCAGCGTCTTGTCAATATGTTCCGTCATGCAATTTTTGAAGAAGTAGCGAAAAGTGATTTGCCTGGTCTGATTTTCACTTATGTTTGGGCGTTCGACCAGCAGGAAGACTGGGATTTTGTCGAGAAAATCTGTGAAACGTTCGAATCAAAAGGAGCAGAAATCCTATTTGTGGAACTGGAATCACCTTTGGCTACAAGGTTGGAGCGCAATATAACCCCGCACCGTCTGGCACTAAAGCCGACGAAGCGGAACCTGGAGCAGTCAGAGAGCAATTTGCGTTTGACGCACGAACAATACCGCTTGAACTCCAGGCCTGGTGAAGTTACCCGGAAACCTTACCTGCGAATCGATAATTCCGAACTGACAGCAGAACAAACGGCCTTGTTGATCAAGGATGAGTTCGGTTTATAATTAACGGCTTGCATAGGTTAGTGAATGAATTGCAATTTTCTGGTTGATAAACAGCAGTCAAATTAGCTATGATAGTAAAGGATTAAAATTTCACTCCCAAAGTGGAGTCGTTGGCTCGAAGCAGAGATTTTGGCGCACCTGTTTACCTGCTTTACCTGCAGGTGCATGTTAGATAAAGGAGAATCATCCAATGTAAACATAAATCCCTTGCTGAACAGAAACTTTATACCAATCACTTATAAGAAAGGGATTTTTATATGTCTATTAAAGAAGAAGTGAACAAGCGGAAGACCTTTGCGATTATTTCCCACCCCGATGCCGGGAAAACAACGCTGACCGAGAAGCTATTGTTATTCGGAAACCTGATTCGTTCGGCTGGTACAGTAAAAGGAAAAAAGTCGGGTAAATTTGCAACATCGGACTGGATGGAAATCGAGAAACAGCGTGGAATCTCTGTTACATCCAGTGTCATGAATTTTCCTTATAAAGGGCATCAAGTGAATATTCTGGATACCCCGGGTCACGAGGATTTCAGTGAAGACACGTACCGGACGTTGACTGCTGTCGACAGTGTGGTGATGATCATTGATGCCACCAAAGGGATCGAGGCGCAGACGATCAAGCTTTTCAAAGTTTGCCGGATGCGCGGGATTCCGATTTTTACTTTCATCAACAAGCTGGACCGGGAAGGCCGTGAACCGCTTGAATTGATGGAAGAGATCGAGGAAGTACTCGATATCGAAACCTATCCAATGAACTGGCCGGTAGGAATGGGGAAAAGGTTTTTGGGAATTTTCGACCGGCACGGCGAGCAATTCGTCCGGTTTAACGGCAATGAAGAGGAAAGCTATATCCCGTACTCAGACCTCGACAAACCGGAATATGCAGACCTGGTGAATGATGCAACCTATAAAGAAACGGAAGATGAGCTAGCGCTTCTTGATGAAGCAGGCGATCAGTTTTCGCTGGAAGCCGTGTTGCGAGGGGAGCAGACTCCGATTTTCTTCGGAAGCGCGCTTGCGCCGTTCGGTGTACAGACCTTTTTTGATACCTTCATTTCCATGGCACCGGCTCCGACAGCAAGAAAGTCGACAGAAGGCTTGGTGAGCCCCGATAATCCGGATTTTTCCGGCTTTGTTTTCAAAATCCAGGCCAACATGAATCCGGCTCACCGTGACCGAGTCGCCTTTCTGCGGGTTTGCTCCGGAAAATTTGAGCGGGGGATGAGCGTCAAACTGGCAAGGACCGATAAGCCTATCAAACTGGCCCAGTCTCAACAATTCGTTGCCTCTTCGCGGGACACGGTAGAAGAAGCATACGCTGGGGATATCATCGGGATTTATGATCCGAACGCATACCGGATCGGCGATACGTTGATAGAAGGCAAAGAGTCGTTTGAATATGACGAATTGCCCCAGTTCCCGCCAGAGCTGTTTAAAAAAGTATCGGCGAAAAACGTCATGAAGGCGAAGCAGTTCAAAAAAGGCATCGAGCAGCTGGTTCAGGAAGGTGCCATTCAGTTATTCCGTGGCACCAATGACGAATCCTATATCATCGGGGCTGTTGGCGAACTGCAATATGAAGTGTTTGAATACCGCATGAAAAATGAGTACAACGTCGAGGTTATGCTGGAATCGATCGGAGAGAGGATTCCGCGCTGGCTCAAGGAAGAGCAGGTCGACCGTTCGATGTTTGATGAACGCAACCTGCTTGTCAAGGACCGGGAAGGAGAGTACCTTGCCTTGTTCAAGAATGATTTTTCGCTGCGCTGGTTCCAGGATAAACACCAGGATATCGAGCTGATTGATTTGTTTGAAGTAAATCAGTACGACCAAAGCTATCAATAAAACTAGAAAATAAAAAAAAGCGCCTGTGACCCAAATGAAAACCGAACAATATCACCATTCGTTCGGTTTTTTTGATGAGCAAAAAGAAAACCGTTCTATCCTTCTCATATGAAAAGTGCAATTTTCCACTCCGGCAAGGTACTTCGCTTTCCGCGGGCACGGCTTTGGCTAACTTGGCAAAGAATACCGCTTTGCCAAGTGGATCTTCAGTTCGCGCTCATCCCGCTGGTGTCTGCGTACCTTGCCTCCGTTGGATGGAGATACCTTCTCTTCTGGTGTGTTTTTCGTTTTGCTTATTCCCGTTACGGATAGAAAGCGAAGCCGCATGGAACATGGAACTAGGAGTACTTCTATATCCTTTTTGCTATTGTCCAATTTTTAAAGAATAAAGGAACCCCCATCCTGATTTTTCGTCTTCTTCCCTGTTTAGATACCTATCAGCCAATAGAAGAATACGGTTCATCTTGTCTTGATCATGTCGAAATCAGACCACGAAAACGTAGCGAAGGCAAGATACGGAGACTCCAACGGGAACAGCACGAGCTGAAAATCCCGCAAGAAAGCGGTTGGTGCTTTCTGAGGAAGTTGAAGCCGTGCCCGTGGAACGCGTAGTATCTTGCCGTAGCGATTCGAAGCACGCATCAAACCACAGGATAAAAGGGAAGTCCATCTATGGAACATACTAACCGTTCTGTGGCGGTTTCGATAAGATTTTATCCCTTTCTTTCTGGTTGTTCAGAGAAGAAGCCATTTCATTTGTAAAATGATAGAAATTAATTGGTATTTTGTGTTAGGATAAATATCATAGAATGCGTTTTCAATCAGTCTTTTACCCTATTCTAGTTATTACGAGTAGAAAATTTTTAAATGATGGAGAGGAGATGGTTACAATGGCAGAGTTCCAGATTAAAAAACTAAATACGATCGTAGTCCCAGTAAAAGACTTGGATAAGTCTATTACGTTTTACAAAGATGTTTTACATCTGCCTGAAGATTTTGTAGAGAATGGGATGGCTTCTTATTCCATCGGTACTGGGGACGGAAAAGTCACGGTGTTGTTACATATCATCGATGAACCGGAACCCGTGGAAAATGGGATTGTTATCGAGTTTGAGGTAGATGACGTGAACAAAACAGTCACTTCCATAAGAGAGGCGGGAGGACAAATCGTCCAGGAACCGATCGACCGGGAATGGGGAGTGAAGGAGGCTGTCATTGCCGATCCGGATGGATATAAAATTTGGATGGTAGAGCCTTTATCCTAGTTACATGGAAGGTATGAGACGATACCCCACTTTGTAGAGGTGAGATATTGTGAAGTATTGGTCCATTTTTTTCGGCATCATCATTACAGTTATATTCGGCGGTGGATTTTTCATTAAATTTCTGCGGGATGGAAACGTTCACCTTATCGACTTTATTGGAGGATGTCTCGGGTTGATAGTGTTGACAATTGGAATCTTTGTAAGAGGAACAATGAAACCTGACAGCTCTATCCATAAATAAAAGTGAAGAAGAAAGAGGGGTCCATTCATTCAAAAAGAAAGGGCCCCTCTTTCTGTTGGGTTACATTTTATGAAGTCTCACCTCGAAAAGCTTACTCTTCTACCGCTAGAGTCGCCTCCTGATGCGTATGCAAATCCCCCTTTTTGACATGAATGGTGATTTCATGCTCGCCACTGTGTTCAAAAGTGACATTTCCTGCATAGATGCCGTTGTCCCCTTCTGTCAAATTGACCCATTGAGGATCTTCATCCGGGTTGTGGTAGATTTCCAATGTGACATTTGCGCCGGTTAACGGTTCCTCATCCTGGTTGACGCTGACTGTCACTTCGCTTTCTTCGTGAACTGTTAACGTATCCGGAGCATCCAGTTCGACAGCCAAATCGTCATGGTGGTGATGGGCACTGTCATCTTCTCCTGTACTTTCATCGTCTCCGTGGCTATGCCCTTCTTTTGTATCCTCCTTATCTCCATCTTCTGCGCTTCCGATCACAATCGACTTTTTCGGCATGATATGCATTTGCCGGGCAGTGACATGGGACTGAACGACATAAGTGCCGTCCGCTTCAAAGTTTTTTTCTATTCCATAGACACCGTCTTCCTGGTATTCCGCTTCGATCATTTCACTATCGTCTTTTGCACCTTCCTGCCATATTTCAAACTCTACCTCATCGGCATCGCCGACATTTTCTCCACCCTGTGTGACTTTGGCGGTCATGCTGACGGCTTCACCGCTGTCCGCTTGTTCCGGCACTTGCAAATCCACCTCGAGTGGTTGTGGGTCGGCATTGTCATCGCCGGAACCCTGCTTGTCGGATTGCCCGCAGGCAGCAAGGCCAAAAAGCATGATGACAAGAAAAAATAAAATTCGTTTCATTTTCATTCTCAAGCTTCATCCTTTCTCGCTACAAAAACGCTTCTATCTCCGATTATAGGCAATAGCACGCTATACTACAATGTTTGTAGATGACTACTTTGTGAACACTGCTACCAGGTAATCATTTTTCTATAAACCTTGGAAAGAACGTGTTAAACTGTCATCGTGCCGGCATCCGGCATTTATTAGAAGAAAAAACTGCATAAGTCGAATGTTTGTTCGGTTTTGTGTTAATATAGTAATACAATGTGATAAAATAGATCAGGAATAGAAAGAACGGAGGTTGGTTCGATCGTGGAAAATAAATTCGACCTTGTTGCCCAGTATCAGCCTGAAGGAGATCAGCCAAGAGCAATAAACGAACTGGTAGAGGGTCTGAAAAAAGGGAAGAAGCATCAGACGCTTCTTGGAGCTACGGGGACAGGGAAAACGTTCACGATGTCGAATGTCATTAAAGAAATCAATCGCCCGACGTTGGTGATTGCCCATAACAAAACACTGGCAGGTCAGCTGTACAGTGAATTCAAAGAATTTTTTCCGGATAACGCAGTAGAGTATTTCGTCAGTTATTATGATTACTATCAACCGGAAGCATACGTACCGTCGACGGATACGTTTATCGAAAAAGACGCGAGTATCAACGATGAAATTGATAAACTGCGTCACTCGGCAACATCCGCATTGTTCGAACGCAATGATGTCTTGATTGTCGCCAGTGTATCGTGTATCTATGGTTTGGGTTCTCCGGAAGAATACCGCAGCCAGGTGCTTTCGCTCCGGACCGGAATGGAAAAAGACAGGGATCAGCTGTTGCGTGATTTGGTCGATATCCAGTACGCCCGCAACGATATCGATTTCCAGCGCGGAACGTTCCGCGTCCGCGGCGATTCGGTGGAAATCATCCCGGCTTCTCGGGAGGAGCATTGCCTGCGCATCGAGTTTTTTGGAGATGAAATAGACCGGATCCGGGAAGTCGATGCTTTGACCGGCGAGATTATCGGCGATCGGGAACATATCGCAATCTTTCCGGCTTCCCACTTCGTCACCCGTGAAGAAAATTTGAAAAAAGCGATAAAAAATATCGAGCAGGAGCTTAACGAACGGGTAAAAGAATTGAAGGATCAAAACAAGCTGCTGGAAGCCCAGCGCATCGAACAGCGGACCAATTATGATTTGGAAATGATGAATGAAATGGGCTTTTGCTCGGGAATCGAAAACTATTCCCGTCATTTGACTTTCCGCGAACCAGGATCGACACCATATACGTTGATCGATTATTTCCCGGATGATTTTCTGATCGTGGTGGATGAGTCCCACGTCACCTTGCCGCAAATCCGCGGAATGTACAACGGGGACCAGGCGAGAAAGCAAGTGTTGGTGGACCATGGTTTCCGATTGCCATCTGCTATGGACAACCGTCCACTGACATTCAGCGAGTTTGAAAAGAAAATCAACCAGATGGTTTATGTATCGGCGACTCCAGGTCCTTATGAACTCGAGCATACGCCAAAAATGACCGAGCAAATTATCCGTCCGACCGGCTTGTTGGATCCGGAAGTCGAAGTCCGTCCGATTGAAGGGCAGATCGACGATTTAATTGGAGAAATAAACCAGCGTGTCGAGCGGAATGAACGTGTATTGGTCACCACGCTGACCAAAAAAATGTCCGAGGATTTAACCGATTATTTGAAGGAAATCGGCATCAAAGTCGCTTATTTACACTCGGAAATTAAGACGTTAGAAAGAATCGAGATTATCCGGGACCTGCGGGTGGGTAAATATGATGTATTAGTAGGAATCAACCTGCTTCGTGAAGGACTCGATATTCCCGAGGTTTCCCTTGTCACGATATTGGATGCGGACAAAGAAGGCTTCCTGCGCTCTGAACGCTCCCTGATTCAGACAATGGGAAGAGCGGCACGTAACGAAAACGGACGTGTCATCATGTATGCCGATAAAATGACTGATTCGATGGAAAAGGCGATAGATGAAACCAACCGCCGTCGTGTTAAACAACAAGCTTATAATGAAGAACACGGCATTACACCGAAGACCATTAAGAAGGATGTCCGCGATGTGATCCGCGCCACAGTGGCAGCCGAAGAAACAGAAGAATACAAGTCCGAACAACCAAAGCTGTCGGAGATGACCAAGAAGGAACGGGAAAAGGTAATCGAGGATATGGAAAAAGAAATGAAACAGGCGGCAAGGGACCTGAACTTCGAACGGGCCGCCGAGCTGCGTGACTTGGTTTTGGAACTTAAAGCGGAAGGATGACCTAGGAATGGCAAAAAAAGCGATAACGATTAAAGGGGCACGCGCCCATAATTTAAAAAACGTGGATGTGGACATACCGAAGGAACAGTTAGTCGTGTTGACCGGACTGTCGGGTTCCGGTAAATCATCCCTGGCATTCGATACGATTTATGCGGAAGGCCAGCGCCGTTATGTCGAGTCACTTTCGGCCTATGCCCGCCAGTTTCTCGGCCAGATGGATAAACCGGATGTCGATGCGATAGAAGGACTGTCGCCGGCAATCTCGATCGATCAGAAAACAACAAGTAAGAACCCGCGATCAACGGTCGGTACCGTGACAGAGATTTATGATTACCTCCGCTTGTTGTTCGCCCGTGTCGGCCATCCTACTTGTCCGATTCATGGAATTGAAATAACGTCGCAAACGGTGCAGCAAATGGTCGATCGGATTCTCGAATATCCGGAAAGAACCAAACTGCAAATCCTGGCTCCAGTTGTTTCCGGACGTAAAGGGGAACACGTGAAAGTGCTGGAGGATTTGAAAAAAGAAGGCTATATCCGGGTAAGAGTCGACGGGGATATGTTTGAGATTACCGATGAGATCAAGCTGGAAAAAAATAAAAAACACTCGATCGAAGTGGTTGTCGACCGGATTGTCGTCAAAGAAGGAGTCTCCGGGCGTTTGTCGGACTCCTTGGAAACGGCGCTTGGACTTGGCGACGGAAATGTCATTGTCGATGTTATCGGAGAAGAAGAGCTGTTGTTCAGTGAGCATCATGCTTGTCCTATTTGCGGGTTTTCCATCGGGGAATTGGAACCGCGACTCTTTTCCTTCAATAGCCCGTTCGGCGCTTGTGAACGCTGTGATGGATTGGGCACGCAGCTGGAGGTCGATATTGATCTGGTAATGCCCGACCGGAGTTTGACTTTGAGAGAAGGGGCGATTGCCGCCTGGGAACCGACAAGTTCACAATACTACCCTAAGCTGCTGGAAAGTGTCTGCAACCATTTCGGAATTGATATGGATGTTCCGGTCAAACAGCTTCCAAAACGGCAGATGGACAAAATTTTGCACGGAAGCGGAAAAGAAAAAATCCATTTCCGGTATGAAAACGATTTTGGCAGGGTTAGGGAAAACGATATTTATTTTGAAGGGGTCTTGAAAAATATCGCACGTCGTTACCGAGAAACGACCTCTGATTTCATTCGCGAACAAATGGAAAAATACATGACCCAAAAGCCTTGTCCGAAGTGTGATGGCTACCGTCTCAAAGACGAAGCGCTGGCTGTTCTGGTCAATGGGCTGCATGTCGGCAAAGTAACAGAAATGTCGGTCACCGAAGCTTTCCAATTTTTTGAGACAGTCGAACTGTCTCAAAAAGAAGAGCAAATCGCTAGGATGATCTTAAAAGAGATTTGCGACAGACTGACCTTCCTGAACAATGTGGGACTCGATTACTTAACGCTGGCTCGTTCTGCCGGCACATTGTCCGGCGGGGAAGCCCAGCGGATACGGCTGGCGACCCAAATCGGTTCTGCCCTGACAGGGGTGCTGTATGTATTGGATGAGCCATCGATTGGTTTGCATCAGCGTGACAACGACCGTTTGATCGGTACCTTGAAACGGATGCGCGACCTTGGCAACACACTGATCGTGGTCGAGCACGATGAAGATACCATGTATGCCGCAGACTGGCTGATCGATATCGGACCAGGTGCCGGAGAACACGGTGGGCAAATCGTCTCAAGCGGTACACCGAAGCAGGTAATGAAGGATAAAAACTCTTTGACCGGTCAATATTTGTCCGGGAAAAAGTTCATACCACTCCCACAGGAACGCCGAAAGCCGGATAATCGGGCAATTGAGGTACTCGGGGCAGAGGAAAACAATCTGAAGAAAGTGGATGCAAAAATTCCGCTCGGATTGTTTACTGCAGTCACTGGTGTATCTGGTTCCGGCAAAAGTACGCTGATCAATGAAATATTGCATAAATCCCTATCGATGCAGCTGCACCGGGGCAAACAAAAACCCGGGAAGCATAAAACAATCAAAGGAATCGAACACTTGGATAAAGTGATCGACATCGATCAGTCTCCGATCGGACGGACGCCGCGTTCCAACCCGGCGACATATACAGGTGTCTTCGATGATATCCGTGATGTTTTCGCCCAGACGAACGAAGCGAAAATCCGCGGTTATAAAAAAGGACGGTTCAGCTTCAATGTGAAAGGCGGCCGTTGCGAGGCCTGCCGAGGCGATGGCATTATCAAAATCGAAATGCATTTTTTACCGGATGTTTATGTGCCTTGCGAAGTGTGTCACGGAAAACGGTATAATCGGGAAACGTTGGAAGTGAAGTATAAAGGAAAAAATATCGCGGATGTATTGGATATGACCATTGAGGAGTCGCTTGATTTCTTCGCCAACATTCCGAAAATACAGCGCAAGCTGCAGACGATTTTCGACGTCGGACTCGGCTATGTCCGGCTTGGACAGCCTGCGACAACCTTATCAGGCGGTGAGGCGCAGCGTGTCAAACTGGCCAGTGAACTTCACCGTCGCTCGAATGGCAAGTCCTTTTACATTTTGGACGAGCCGACAACCGGTCTGCATGTGGATGATATATCCCGTCTGTTGGAAGTGCTGCAACGATTAGTCAACAATGGAGACACCGTGCTGATCATCGAGCATAACCTTGATGTCATCAAGGCGGCAGACAACATTATTGACCTTGGACCAGAAGGCGGCGACCGCGGCGGCCAGATCATCGCAACCGGTACACCGGAACAAGTAGCAGACTCACCACAATCGTACACAGGAAAATACCTGAAACCGATTTTGGAAAGAGATCGTCAACGTATGGCCGATAAAGTCAAGCAACAGGAAAAGGTAGGTTCAAAATAACCCAGTAATGAACCGTCTCCAGACCAGGAGGCGGTTTTTGGTTTTCTCATTATTAGGTACTATCCAACCGTTACCTCGCTTTGCACAGGCACGTTTTCAGCCTCCTCGAAAATAATAATCGATTCCCTTCGTTTAAAGTAACACTGTCACAGCCCCATCTCCTGCGGGGGAAAAGGTTTTGATGTGATTGCACAGAGCGCTGGCTCTAAGTATTTCACCAGCCAACTGTGCAAAGTGTATGAGCATTTCAACAGTGTACTTTCGTTTGCATGCTAAGGCAGACGATATAGAACCGATACAATTACCGAACGCACCATGCTTAAGCGCCCATATTTCTTCATGCATCGATGGGAAAGGAAGGCAGGGTGGAAGCAGATTAATACTTTGACGCTTCAGATGATTTTGGGTAAGGTAAAAATAGTATATGGTGAAGGAAGGGAAAGTGGGAAATGGAACCTATTCATATAGAAGAAGTACAAGAGCAACTGGATCGGCTTGCTAACAAAGAGGTCTATGTTCATCTGGAAACGACCAACGGCGCTTATGCCAGTCATTTTAATGAAAATGCCTATAACGTCGGGGCATTTATCCGTAATGCAAAAGTGAATTACCTGCACGGGAAAATCGTCGGTACCAATGGTACATACCGCGTCGGCTTGAAACTGGATATTGGCTGGGTCTATGCAGAAGGAGTCAATCAATGGGAGCTCGATGAACAAGAGAGACTGTTGATGGCAGGTCATGACCGGGAAGGCCGATTAATGGTCGCTTTGGAAATCAGTGAACAGCCGTTTAAAAATTAGTTAGGGAGAGATGATCGATTTGGAAAAACACGTAGTAGTCATATATCCGCATCCAGATGACGAAGCATTCGGTGCTTCCGGTACCATTACCCAGTTCAGGCAAAAAGGAGTTCCGGTAACGTATTTATGCGGTACACTCGGAGAAATGGGCCGTAATATGGGGAATCCGACTTTTGCCAACCGGGAAACCTTGTCCGAATTCCGCAAAAAAGAGTTGATCGATGCCTGCAAGGTAATGGATGTCGAGCTTCGGATGCTCGGTTATCGGGATAAGACGCTGGAATTTGAATCCCGTGATGAAATCGCACAACACTTGAAAAACATATTGGAGGAAATCGAGCCTAGTCTCGTGATTACTCACTTTCCGGGCCATGCCGTGCATCCCGACCATAATGCGATGGGAGCGGCCGCAATAGAAGCGGTCCGGTTGATGGATCCAGCCAGTCGACCAAAAGTATGGGCACAGGCAATAAGCCATGATCATGTGAAACTTTTTGGAGAGCCGGACGTAATAAATAATGTAAAACCTGTTTTCGATCAAAAAATGAAAACGATCATGGCTCATCGTTCCCAGGCACAAGGAGTGCTGGGCAGCATGAATGGAAATGCGGAAGCAGCTGCCAATATGGAGGAAGTTGCCAAGGAGCGGCTGGGCTACGAAAGTTTTTACACATGGAAATTTGATTGAGGATAGGAACAGCAGCCGCTGAACTAAACATTACCTGGAAACGAGGTTTGCCGTTTTAGTTACAGCGGTTTTTTTCACGATTGGCAATTTAACAAGGCAGGTGGAAAACGTGAAAGAGGAACGCAAAAAAATCCTCAAGATGGTAGAAGATGGCCTGATCAGTTCTGAAGAGGCAGAAAAATTGCTTGATTCTCTTGACGAAGCTGAAAAAGCGGAACAACAGCAAAACGCTGTTTCTACAAAAGTGAATTGGGAAGAGGGAGACACACAACAGCAGTATAAAGCAAAAGCAAATAAGAAAAGCAGTTTCTTCGGCTTCGTGGAAGAAGCATTTCAAAAAATCAAAAATGTCGATCTTGATCTTAATTTCGGAAAAAATTATGAAGTATCGCATATCTTCCATCACCACTCCGCAGTATTCCAAGACATCGATATCGACATTGCCAATGGGAATGTCACGATTCAGCCATGGAATGAAACCGACATACGGGTTGAATGCAAAGCGAAGGTATATCAGGTGGATAATCAGGAACAAGCTCGGGAAAAGTTCTACAAAGAAGCGGTTTTTTTGTTGGATGAGGACCGTTTGCAATTTTATTTGCAAAGCCAGCAAGTGAAAGCGGAAGTAATTGTTAAAGTTCCGGAACGATCCTATCGGAAAGCCGCGGTCAAATTGTTTAATGGAAGCTTTTTCGGTGAAGAATTAACCGGGGATCGGTTTCAAGTCAAGTCGACCAACGGATCTATCAATCTGTCGGAGAGCAATGGAACCGTACTGGAAGTCGAAACAGCCAACGGAACAATCAATATCAGTGATGGCCGCTGGGAAGTGGCGGATATGGAGACCATAAACGGAAAGATTAATGTGGATGGTACATTCGAAAAAATCGATGCTCAGCTCGTTAATGGCAGTATCAGCTGTCTTTGGCAAGAAGGCCTTCAACCGAAGTCGGGTTTCTTTAAAACGACAACCGGCAGTGTCCGCTTGGTACTGCCAGATCAGCTCTGGATCGACGGCAAAGCCGAAACAAAAATAGGAAATATTCATTGCGATTTGGCTCATTATCAAGTAATTGAAGAAAAAAAAGAAGTGATCAATCGTTCGCTGCATTTCGTAGTCAACCAGGAGAAAGAGACGGAACCATTTTATCTGGAAGCGGAAACGAAAACTGGTTCCATATGGATGTTACCAACTAAGTAGGAGGAATGTTTTATGTCTAGAAAGTTATACCGCTCTCGTTCAGATCGGAAAATTTCCGGAGTTTTAGGCGGGATGGCAGATTATTTTGACATGGATGCTACCCTGTTGCGGCTGTTGTTCGTGCTGATTTTTGTTTTCACTGGTTTTTTCCCGCTCGGCATTCTTTACATCTTGGCAATCTTTATTATGCCTAAGGAACCGTTTGCCTGATGCTGAAGCGGTGGCTGCTTTCCATTCTGTTGAATGCAGTGGCTCTGATTGTCGTTGATCAACTGTTTGCGAACTTTTATCTGGAGGGCTTCGGAACAGCATTGCTGGCCAGCTTGATCTTGTCGATTTTGAATGTGATCATCAAACCGCTTTTGATCATTTTCACCTTGCCGATCACGTTTTTGACACTCGGGTTGTTTCTGTTCGTGATCAATGCAATCACCTTGATGATCACCCAGGGACTGCTGGGCAATTCGTTTGTTATCGATGGATTTGGTTTGGCGATTCTGGCAGCAATCATCCTTTCGTTATTGAACTTGCTGCTCAACCGGTTAATCAGAGACACGGTTGATTTAAATCGGTAAGACGAAATAAAAAGCAGGCTGTCGGGAGTAAGCTCGTCAGCCTGCTTTTTTATTATTCAGAGCTGATCCACCCACCTATGCTTGTTATAAATTATGGAAAATGCGAATTCTCTGTGTCCAGATTTTTTATGCTATACTCTCTAAATGAATAGCATCTGTCTGGTTAAGTTTATACAATGCCTTACAAGGATTAAGTGGTAAAGGGGAGATAATATAAATGGAATTTGAAGTATCTGAATTAGTTGAAGCAAAACGTCAAATTGATTCGACCATCCACAAGCTAAGAGAAACAGTAAAAACTTTTGAGTCTAAAGAAAATGCTTCTAGATATAATTCACAAATTACGTTAGCTAAAAGACGGATGGAAGCATTCCAAATTTCAATATTTCTTATCGAAAGAGAAATAAACAATCTTGAGGAAAAAAACTGATTGAAAATTTTTAGTTACGCTCGACCGCCTATTTCCTAAGGCTTCTCAAACAAGATAAAAGAAGTGAATTCTAAAGGTACCATCTCCATATTTTAGGGGTCATACCTTCCATTTAGTTGACCAATAACCAATCCTTGAGAAGTATCTTGAATACTTGGCAATATATATTTATTTAGTAATCAATCCGCTGCACCTTCAGTCGTTCTTACTCTTTCCACCAGGAAGTCAGCATACTAATGCCTCCGGATAAAAAAAGTGCTACAATAGGATACAGTGATTAGCAAGGTACGATGGAGGGATACATATGGCAAAGGTACGTACCCAGGATTTATTGAACCAGTTCAACCTGGAGCTTGTTGCAGGCCACAATGGCGTGCACAGGGAGATTTTTATGAGTGATATTTCGCGGCCTGGTCTGGAAATGGCCGGTTATTTTAAATATTATCCAAAAAATCGGTTGCAGTTACTCGGTAAAACCGAAATGTCGTTTTTTAACGAGCTGAGTATGGAGGAACAGCGGGACCGTGTAGAAAATCTCTGCACCGATATTACACCGGGAATCGTCATAACAAGAGGGATGGACATCCCCGAAGTGCTGATTGAAGCGGCCGACAACTCTGGTGTTCCATTGATGCGTTCTCCGCATAAAACGACCAGGGTGACCAGCAGGCTGACGAATTATTTGGAGACCAGATTTGCACCATTTACAGCCATTCATGGGGTGCTAGTCGATATTTACGGGATAGGCGTCCTGATAACCGGTCAGAGTGGTGTTGGTAAAAGTGAGACTGCACTCGAGCTGGTAAAACGGGGACACCGATTGGTCGCTGACGATAGTGTAGAAATCCGACAAGAAGATTACGATAGCCTGATCGGCAATTCACCGCCGTTGATCGAACATTTATTGGAAATTCGTGGATTGGGAATTATCAACGTGATGACCCTGTTCGGGGCGGGTTCTGTTCGGTCGCACAAAAAAATATCCATGATCATCAACCTCGAGCTGTGGGATCAGAAGAAACAATATGACCGTCTCGGGTTGGAAGAAGAAACCATGAAAATCATGGACGTGGAAATACCGAAGGCTGTCATTCCTGTCCGGCCGGGAAGAAACTTGTCTGTCATTATCGAAGTGGCGGCGATGAACTTCCGTTTGAAGCGGATGGGTGTGAATGCTGCTGAAGAGTTTTCAGAACGGTTGACCAACATGATCCAACAGGAAAAAAGTGAGGATATCCAGGAGTAGGAGGCGGACGACTTGACGTGTAGAGAACCCGCGCTTGATCGCGTGTTTTTCGAATTAGGACCATTGACAGTTTATTGGTATGGAGTGATTATTGCGGCTGGAGCTTTTCTCGGCCTGTGGCTGGCAACGCGAGAAGCAGACCGGCTCGGTTTAAATAAAGATTTATTTGTCGATTTGATTGTGTTTGCGATTCCTATTGCCATCATTTCGGCACGGATTTATTATGTCATCTTTGAATGGGATCGCTATGATGGCGGTACCTGGTGGGATGTTTTTGCCATTTGGGAAGGCGGCATTGCGATTCACGGAGCACTGATTGGTTCTGTGGTCACCGCGATCATATTTGCAAGGGTACGAAAGGTTTCTTTTTGGCAGCTGGCGGATATTGCAGCACCTAGCATCATTCTCGGGCAGGCAGTCGGCCGCTGGGGCAATTTTATGAACCAGGAAGCCCATGGCGGTCCGGTTTCGCAAGCTGCTTACGATAACTTTTTGCAGTACCTTCCTGATTTTATCACCAATCAGATGTGCATCGGTGGGGTGATGTATCATCCGACATTTCTGTATGAGTCGGTCTGGAACTTGATTGGTTTAGTGCTGCTGTTGGTGTTGCGCCGATTCAACCCAAGGCGTGGTGAAGTATTCTTAAGTTATGTCATCTGGTATTCGATTGGACGTTACTTTATTGAAGACATGCGAACAGACAGTTTGTATATTGTCGGCCAGCTGCGTACCGCCCAGGTCATTTCGATTGTATTAGTTATACTCGGAATCGCATTGATTATCTACCGTCGTTATTCCGGCAGGGCAGATAGATTATACAACGGAAGAAAAGTCTGAAGAAAGAGGGAAGGCACATGACTGGAATTTTACAACGCGGGTTCAAGGCAGGATTGTCGCTATCCTGGACTTTGGGAAAGGTCATCTTTCCTGTCACCTTGATTGTGACCATTTTACGCTTTACGCCGGTTTTAGGATGGTTGATGGACTTGCTCAGCCCAATGATGAAATGGATCGGCTTATCCGGCGAGGCAGCGGTCCCGCTTGTCCTCGGGAATTTGCTGAACTTGTATGCTGGTATCGGAGCGATTGTTTCCTTTGATTTTTCGGTCAAGCAAGTATTCATCATGGCTGTGATGATGTCATTTTCCCATAACTTGTTGATAGAATCTACTGTGGCGTCCAAGGTAGGTGTCAGCTGGTGGATTGTCGTCGGTGTCCGTGTTTCGCTTGCGTTGGCTGCCGCATTGTTGATCAACCTGTTTTGGAAAGGCGGCGGAGAGCTTGCCCAATATGGTTTGATTTCCAAAGCGGAACATGTCCCCGATACGTGGACAGGAATCTTTACGCAAGGACTGCAGACAGCTGCCATGGGTGTATTACAGCTGGCGCTGATCGTGATTCCGCTGATGGTATTTATGCAGTATTTCCGGGAGCTTGGCTGGATGGATAAACTATCCAACTGGTTTGCTCCGTTCACCAGGTTTCTTGGCATGGAAAAAAATGCATCGATGACGTTGGTTGCCGGTTTGACACTTGGCCTTGCTTATGGTGCAGGTTTGATGATCCAGGCGGTCAAGGAAGACGGTGTATCGAAAAAGGATATGTATTTAGCACTGATTTTTCTCGTATCCTGTCATGCGGTTGTAGAGGATACGCTGGTTTTTGTACCGCTAGGCATACCAGTATGGCCACTGTTGGCCATTCGACTGGCGACAGCAATTTTATTGACGGCGGCAATTGCTTATTTTTGGAACAGGGCAGAATCGAGACAGAGAAAGGAGCCCGCAAATGAACATTCGTACGATACTCTTTGATTTAGATGGAACATTAATTGATACCAATGAGCTGATTATCGCCTCCTTCACCCATACGCTGGGCAAGTATACAAAACAACCTTATGCCCGAGAGGAAATACTGGAGTTTATCGGCCCGCCGTTAAAAGACAGTTTCATGAAAATCGACCCGGATAGGGTGGATGAGATGATTGCCACCTACCGTGAGCATAATTTGAAAAATCACGACAATTACGTCACGGCCTATCCTACCGTTGTCGAAACGTTGACGCACCTGCATGAGGCAGGCTATCAGCTTGGAATCGTCACAACCAAAGTCAAATCGACGGCGATGATGGGACTGAAATTGACCGGCATGGATCATCTCTTTGAAACCGTGATAGGCTTAGAGGATGTCACCCACGCCAAACCGCATCCGGAACCGATTTTGAAAGCTTTACAGGAACTGAACGCGAAAGCCTCCGAGACCTTAATGGTAGGGGATAACTATCATGACATCGAGGCAGGCCATAATGCGGGCACCCATACTGCCGGAGTAGCCTGGACGATTAAAGGGCGGGAATTTCTGCAATCATACAACCCTGATTACATGCTGGAAAAGATGAGCGATTTGAGGGACATACTGGGAGTGTGATGAGTGTGCGTAAAACCGAGCGGTATCGGGTGGATACGGCCAATTCGCTATGGCATATTTACAAAACTGTTCCGTTTCTCAAGGTGGTTAAAAATTTTGTAGTCATCCAGGTTGCCCGTTACACACCGTTTTTGTCCGCGAAGAATTGGATGTACCGGACTTTTCTGCGGATGAAGGTCGGCGACCAGACGGCTTTCGCTTTAATGGTTATGTTGGACATTATGTTTCCGGAAAAAATCTCGGTAGGTAAAAATACGGTTATTGGCTATAATACGACGATTCTGGCACATGAATACTTGATCCGTGAATATCGTCTCGGAGAAGTCGTCATCGGAGAAAATGTGATGATCGGGGCCAACACAACGATTTTGCCGGGAGTTACCATCGGAGACGGCGCCATCGTTTCAGCGGGAACGCTCGTACATAAAGACGTAGAAGCAGGAACCTTTGTTGGCGGAAACCCGATGCGTGTCATCTATTCCAAGGAAGAGCTGGATAAACGGCAGGTTGAGGATACGTTTTTTCAGAAGGATGAACAATAAGGAATGAAAGAGCTGGGAAAAAGCATAGTGATCAAAACATAGACGAACAAATTGTTCGGTTTTTATATTTTTAATAATATGCGAACGGACTTAACAAAAAGTTAACCGGTCTAACCTTGTTCTTAGGTATCGTACAACTCTGGCAAAGCATACCGCTTTGCCAAGTGGATCTTCAGCTCGCGCGCATCCCGCTGGAGTCTGCGCACCTTGCCTCCGTTGAAGGAGATACTTTCTTTTCTGGTGTGATTTCCGTTTGCCTATTACCGTTACAGGTAGAAAGCTGAGCTGCATGGAAACCGCCTTTTTATGCCATAGTCTAATTTCTAAAAAAATAAAGGACCGCCATGCTGATTTTTCGTCTTCTTCCCTGTTTAGATACTTATCAGCCAATAGAAGAATATGGTTCCTATTGTCTTGACCATGGGGACATCAGACCACGGAAACATAGCGATAGGATGCACTTATCAAACAACAGGATAAAAAGAGAATATACAACTAAAAAACCGAACGAATTTGATTGGCATTTAGAATTCGCTCGGTTTTTGCTTTGATGGCGATGCTTTTGTTCCAAACTCTTTTGGTTATTTCTACAGAAACGCGGTAGTGGTAGGAAAGATCAGGAAAATGCATTTTTCAAAAAGGAAAAGCAGTTCTTTTTCTAGAAATTAATCATGAAAAAAGAAAAAAGGAAGGATAACATGATTGAAGTGAAAAGGGGACTGCCAGAACATGTGGAGGGTATTTCTAAAGTATGTATAGAGGGAAGATGGGCCGCTATCGGCCATATCAAAAGTCCGGAAAATTTAAGAAGGAATGACCATGCATTTTATAATGAGGACCGTATCCGTCGTGAATTAGATGAAGCAGAAGGCTGGGACGGTTACTTTGTAGCACTCGATAATGGTAAAGTGGTAGGGGCAATTGGCGGCGGAATGACTGGGGAACAAACGAGTGAGGTCTTTGTTTTCTATTTGGATCCCAGCCGCCGAAGAGAAGGAATAGGAACTAAATTGTTAAACCACTTAACAGAAGTTCAGCGCCAAAAGGGTGCAAAGGAGCAATGGGTGTCCGTGTTAAAAGGTAATAATAAAGGGATTCCCTTTTATGAAGCGATGGGATTCCGTTTTGTCTGCGAAAGAGAGGCCTATGGTAACGTCGATGGAGAAGATTACCTTTCATTGAGGTATCGGCGGGATATTTAGATAGGAATCCACTTACCATTATTCCATACCTGGGAAAAGAACTTGCAGTTAAACCTGAATACGGACGTCTATTGAGTCTATGAAACGAGCCCCTATTCTTTTCCAACCAAACAAGTTATTGCTGCACAGGGAGGAAATGATGACAGAAGAGAAGAAAAAATTGTACTTTTATACCGGCCTTGGTTATATTGGTGTTTTCCTTGTGGCTTTCATCGGTTTACGGTTTATCTTGGCCTCAGATTTCATCGGACAGTTTCTTGCATTATTAACGATTTTAGCTCTGGTAAGTTATATTCGCTATGCAGAATCCGAATTACCTTTTACAAGGAAAGAAAAGCGAGTTTTTACAGGAATATATTATATTCTCCTTCTTATTATAGTTGTAATTGGTGCTTTTCTTATTTATATAAAAATAAACATGTGAATTAATAGGGGATGCTTTACTAAGTTTATTCTCGGTTGTTTACTATACTGATTCTCCTTTACTTTTATCTTGTTGTTTCTGCAGAAATTCTCCCATTCTTGAAGAAAAGGGTTAGTAGGACCATAGAATGGGGAAATATATCAAAACAAACGTTTACATTCAATAATATGGGAGGAATGAGCTATGGAAAAGTACATAATGGCACTCGATCAGGGAACGACGAGCTCAAGAGCCATTTTATTCAATCACCAGGGTGAAATCGTCGAGACGGCCCAAAGGGAATTTCAACAGTTTTTCCCGAAATCGGGCTGGGTCGAGCATGACGCCAACGAAATCTGGACATCAATCACTTCCTGTATTGCCGAAGTATTGCGCAAGTCGGATGCGGAACCAGAAAACATTGCGGCAATCGGGATTACCAATCAAAGGGAAACGACCGTTGTGTGGGATCGGAATACGGCCAAGCCAATTTACAAGGCAATCGTTTGGCAGTCCAGACAGACGGCGCCGATTTGCCGGGAATTGAAGGAACAAGGCTACAATGATTTGTTCCGTGAAAAAACGGGGCTGTTGATCGATCCATACTTTGCCGGTACCAAAGTCAAATGGATTCTTGACAATGTGGAAGGTGCCAGGGAAAAGGCCGATAACGGGGATTTAATGTTTGGAACAATCGATTCCTGGCTGATTTATAAGCTGTCCGGAGGAAAAGCGCACGTAACCGATTATTCTAACGCATCTCGTACTCTCATGTTCAATATCCATGAACTGAAATGGGATGAGGAACTACTGGACATACTCGGCGTGCCGAAAAGCATGCTTCCAGAAGTGAAGGATTCCTCCGAGGTTTATGCGGAAACCGTCGAATACCACTTTTTCGGGCATAAAATCCCGATAGCCGGAGCAGCGGGCGATCAACATGCAGCCTTGTTCGGCCAGGCATGCTTCGACGACGGAATGGCGAAAAACACGTATGGTACCGGCTGCTTTGTTTTGATGAACACAGGTGATAAAGCTGTTAAGTCTGACCACGGTTTGTTGACCACGCTTGCCTGGGGATTGAATGGAAAAGTCGAATACGCGATGGAAGGTAGTATTTTTGTTGCTGGATCTGCAATTCAGTGGCTGCGGGATGGATTGAAAATTATTGAAAACGCGCCACAAAGCGAAGAATATGCCAAGCGTGTCACCGATTCGTCCGGGGTTTACATGGTACCGGCTTTTGTCGGGCTGGGCACGCCATATTGGGACAGTGAAGCCCGTGGTGCTATGTTCGGTCTTACCCGCGGAACGGAAAGAGGACATATCGTCCGCGCGACACTGGAAGCATTGGCCTATCAGACGAAAGATGTAGTGGACGCCATGGTCGAAGATGCCAACATGGACTTGAAATCACTGCGCGTCGATGGCGGGGCAGTTAAAAATGACTTTCTGATGCAATTCCAAAGCGACATGCTCGGTGTTTCGGTTGAAAGGCCGGCTGTCACGGAAACAACAGCCCTGGGAGCGGCTTATTTGGCAGGATTGGCAGTAGGATATTGGGAAAGCAAAGAAGAGTTGAAGCAACACTGGAAAATGGAGAAGACATTTGAACCGGAAATGGACGAAAAGGAAAAAGAAGAACTTTACTGCGGATGGAAAAAAGCAATCGAGGCCACACAAGTATTCAAGTAAAATACTATGCAACGGAAACAGCTCGTGCTATAATAAAATCAAGTTAATAAGAAACGGCCGGAGAAGTGGAGAGACCGCACAATTCTATGGGGATACCTATAGAAGTTGTCGCGGTCTCTTTTTTTACCTTCCTATTTGTCCCGGAAAAATTGCTGATTTCTGATTATGGTACATGAACCAGGCCTGTTTCGGGTAAAGAATAGATAAGATCATTTCTCTCAGCCGTGAAGAATAAAGGAGTGTCGGAAAATGGCTAGATTTTCTAACTTGCGCAGGCAAGAAATTTTCGAGGAATTGACGAAAGAACCGCTTGATTTATTTATTATCGGTGGTGGTATCACAGGGGCAGGGATTGCTTTAGATGCTGTGACAAGAGGACTGAGAACGGGATTGGTGGAAATGCAGGATTTTGCTGCCGGAACATCAAGCCGCTCCACAAAATTGGTCCATGGCGGTCTCCGTTATTTAAAGCAATTTGAAGTGAAAATGGTTGCAGAAGTAGGGAAGGAACGGGCGATCGTGTACGAGAACGGTCCGCATGTTACCACACCGGAATGGATGATGCTTCCTTTCCATAAAGGTGGAACGTTCGGTCCGTTTACATCGAATATCGGATTGCGGGTTTACGATTTTCTTGCCGGAGTTAAAAAAAGCGAAAGAAGAACGATGCTTTCTGCTTCAGAAGCAATGGAGCGTGAACCGTTGATTAAAAAAGATGAATTACGCGGAGCAGGCTATTATGTCGAGTATAAAACAGACGATGCCCGGCTTACGCTGGAAGTGATGAAAAAAGCTGCTGAGCAGGGAGCGCATGCCATCAACTATACGAAAGTTACCGAGTTTATTTACGATAAAGAGGGCAAAGTTTCCGGAGCAGTGATTGAAGATTTGACGACAGGCGAACAACAAGAAGTATATGCAAAAAAAATCGTCAATGCCGCGGGTCCTTGGGTCGACACACTGCGGGAGAAAGACGGATCGAAAAAAGGGAAAACACTTCAGCTGACAAAGGGTGTCCACCTTGTCTTTGACGGTGAAACCTTCCCGCTTACCCAGGCGATTTATTTTGACACCCCGGACGGCCGGATGGTATTTGCCATCCCGCGTGAAGGGAAAACCTATGTCGGAACAACCGATACAGCTTATGAAGGAGACATCGCTCACCCGGTCATGACCGTGGAAGATCGCGATTATATAATTGAAGCAATCAATTATATGTTCCCGGAAGTTGGAATCACAGCGGATGATGTGGAATCAAGCTGGGCCGGGTTACGTCCATTGATAGGAGAAGAGGGCAAGGATCCAGGAGAGATTTCGCGTAAGGATGAAATTTTTGTATCGGATTCTGGTTTGATTTCCATGGCAGGAGGCAAGCTCACTGGTTACCGGAAAATGGCCATCAGTGCAGTAGATTTGGTTGTTAAGCAATTGAAGGAGGAAGAAGGAGTTCTCTATTCTTCTTCTGAAACGCTGCATATGCCAATTTCCGGCGGAGACGTCGGCGGGTCCAAAGGGTTTGAAAAATTCAAACAAGAAAAAGTCAACGAAGGAACCGCTCTTGGGTTGACAGGAGAAGAAGCAGCTTCGCTTGTCGATACCTATGGATCCAATGTAGAGCGGGTTTTCGCAATGTATACGGACCTGCAAAATGAGACTGCCGAAGCCGGTATCGAACCGCTTGTGTTCGCGCAGCTCCGCTACGCGATTGACGAGGAACTGATCTATAAACCGGTTGACTTCTTTGTCCGCCGAACAGGTGCTCTGTTCTTCCATATCAATTGGGTTCGGGAACATAAGGATAATGTAATCGATTATCTGGCGAAGACTTTCAATTATACCAACGAGCAAAAAACTGAATATACGGAAGAACTGGATCAGCTGTTGAACGAAGCAGTTCATCCGGTTGCCTAAGCAAATGAAAAACCGAGCCGCTCAAACAGACGGCTCGGTTTTTTAGATAATGGCCCTTTTCGAGGGTTTTGTTGCTTTTCCAGTTTTTATACTTTTGATAGCAACCGCGACATAGCTTAAAGGAGTCTTCTCCATTAATTGAGTTGGAGCGCACGGTCTCTCAAAACCCACGCTATTTCCTATCCGATAAATCCTTTCCACAGTTTTTTGACATGTTTTACTTTGCCGATCTGCCGAGTTAAGTAAATCTTTTTCGGCTTTAAAAAGCCATCGCGGAAATAATATTGTTTATGTTCACGATCCATCAGCCGGAGAATTTCTGTATCCAGCTGCTGCAGCATGTACTTCCGGAAGGGGAAGTTTTGATACTGTTTCGGCTGGTATATTTCTTGACAATACAAATCCGGATACTGATATACCCCCCCTTGATAGATCAATTCCAGCTCGGGGTGATGGCGAAAATCCTCCGGAGTGATCAGGGCACTGCGCTTGGAGAATAACCGATGCCCCGCCCTGCTTAACACTTCCGCGACAAATTGCGAGCAAAAATAGGAAGCAGGCATTTCAATCGGATAGTTTATCGGAATGCCGACAAGGCCGGCATAGTTATACAAGTACCGTTTCGGCTTTTTCTCAAAGACGGAGATGATCCGCTCGAGTTTTCGATATTCTCTGGAAGTCAGCATGAGCCGGTACACCGCACAAGTGGAGTCGGGATACCAGCTGAACGTTCCTTTGACGAAGTCTTCTCTGACAAAACCGCCCCAGAAAGGATTGAGCGGTTCCCGTCTAGCAAAGCTGTAAATGCGGCTGAAGTCTTTGTCCAAGGCTAATGACGCATGATTATAAGGAGCGGAAGTAACCGATTTTAACGCCCAGTTGATCAGGGATCCTGTGTTTGTCAGCACGATATAAACCGCTTGCATAATGCCACCTCATGTCAGATATTTAGTACCTGGTGACAATATACTATGTTTTCCAATCCTTGTATAGATAATTTCCAAAAACAGGCGAAACTTCTGCGAAAATACATCTTGAGTCTTAGTGAGAGCAACTACTAGGCATAGTCAAACGCATCTGTTTGAATAACCGGAATGCCTTGAACGATTTCTTGTACGTAAGGCGCACCGACAAAAACTGAACAACACTCGAAGTTAGCAGGACGTACCATGCAGCGCCAAGTTCACGAAAAAGAGTTGTATGAGTCCGGAACCAACGGCTAAAGGAAATAAGGGCTGATGAGATATGGCGATGCTGATAAAAAAGTAGCTCCTATCAGGATGAATAAGTAATTGGTGCAGTAATTGTTTTTCCGGGGGAATCCTGAATTCATCAAGAAATCAAAAGAAACATAGAGCCATCGAAAACGCACTTCATCGGGTTGATGAAGTGCAAAAGGGAGCGGAGCACCGAAGGAAACGCACTTCATCCACTGTCTAGCAAAAGATAGGCAATTAACCAGAATCAGGCAAATGGTTTGATAAGTCCAAAAATGGCACGTATTGTCGGAAGTTCTATTTGCTCTTTAGCAGCTAGTCGAAGGGCGCCTCCGTGTAAATGCTCAACCTCCAAACTAATGCCTTTTCGCCGGTCTTGATGCATCGAAGAAGTAGCAGCGTCGTCCAGTCCGTTCAATTGTCGGATTGCCTGCTCGACATGGTCATCGGTCAAGTCGACTTGTTGTTTATTGGCAAGCTGCTTCATTTCTACCAGCATCGCTTTGGCGACGGCGAACGTTTCCGGGTGGTTTCTGATGGTTCCGATTGGAAGGTCTGCAGCAGTGGTGATACCGGAAAATGACGTGATGAACATATATTTTTTCCACATATCTGTTTCGATGTCCTCACTCCACCTGGCTGTAAAATTAGCGGTTTCGGAAACCGCAGCGATTTCCCGGCAGATTTCTTCCTGCTCCGGTATCAACGGGCCGAAAACGAGCTCGTGGAACGGGCTGGTATGGTCGACACCGCCCTGCTCATCCAGCGTAGAAATAATAAAAGACAAGCCGCCTAGCACTGCGTCTTTTCCGAGTCTCTCCTGGAGAATCGGGAGATGCTCGATTCCGTTCAGGACAGGGAGTACTTTGGCCCCTTTGTCTACCAAGACTTGCAATTGGTCCAGTGTCCCGTCGAGATGGTAGCCTTTCACGGCCAATAAAACAAGGTCTGCTTGTTGAACTTCCGCCGCATCTTCAATAAGCACCGGTTTGTCGAGTTGGTAGTCCCCCTCCCGGCTCTGTATCCGTAGTCCATTCTTTCTTAGTTGATCGGCCCTTTTATGACGAACCAGGAATGTAACATCTTGGCCTGCCTCCTGCCATCTTGCCCCAAAGTAAGCACCGAGTGCACCAGCACCCACAACGACGATTTTCATCAAATCCCTCCCAAAAAATAGCAGCGTTTTCTTCGTCCATTTTAGCATAGTCCGTGTTAGGTTACAGAAAAAGCGCTTGATTTTTCTGACAACTGAAACCAAAATAAAAGATAATCGTATGTCTTTTCAAGGGGGAGGGAGAAAGATGACGAACGTGTCCGAACTATTAACAAGAGATGGAAAACATCAATTATATACCGGTATTATTCTGTTATTTGGCAGTGGATGTATGATCCTGCTGTTTTTATTTTTCGCCCATCAATGGGAAACGGGTCTTTTATCGATCGTGTTGGCAATAGTCGGTGGGACGGTTCTTTCCAGAGGAAGACACGACATGCAGCTGGGACGGCAAGCCAATTTGACGATGCAGAAAGAGAAAAGGATACCAGTAAGCAGACAGCTTGATAAGATTATGGCGATAGATGGGACCCTTTCAACGAAAACATCGGTTATGAACCTGGACGACGAGCGGCTTTGTGTGTTGAAGGAAACAGGTTTTCAAAGCAACCTGCTATTACGCATTGTTCGGTTTTTCTACAGTTTTGGCCTATTCCTTCCTAAAAATTTCCGATTTCTGGATGACCAAGATAATCTTCTGTTTTATATGCAAAAACGAGGCGGATTTTCTTGGCGTGCTTACGTATTCAACGAGACGGGCGATTGTATCGGGTACATTTGCCCTGCAAAAGGAAAGAAAGGAACCTTACTCGATTACATTGATCAGACCGGGAGCAGGTGGCGTGCTGTTAAGGATTATCGGGATTTCATTTCGATTTTAGATCAAGCAGGAAAGCCGCTGCTGCTCATGAAGCCGGGCGCGATCCCATTGGAACATGCTGAACGGTTTTCCCGTGGCGACTCTGTAGTCCTCGAGTGGGCGGAGGCGGAAAATATCAATTATTCCCTGTTATTGTTCATCCTCGCCATCTTGAAAAGCAGGACAGCAGATTAAAAAGGGATTGAAGTTTACGTTAACGTAAGTGCTATGCTTAACGTATCATCGAAGAATAAATAAAAATATCTACCAATTGGATTACATCCCGGTTTCTGCCTTTCTTTTATGGACGGACGACTTCCACTGCTCGTAAAAGGTTTCTGTGAAATCATTCCTAACGGTCAGTAAAGAAACAAGACAAGGGTGATGGTATGGGGGAAAGAACGTACACGATATCTGAGCTTGCCGCTGATTTTCAGGTCACCCCGAGAACGATCCGCTATTATGAAGAAATCGGTTTGCTTCAGCCCAAGCGGACAGATAGCGGCAGGAGGCTATTCACAAGCAGGGAAAAAACCAGGCTTCGCCTCGTGTTCCGTGGCAAGAAGTATGGTTTTCAACTGGAGGAAATAAAGGAAATGATTCAGTTGTTCGACAAGGATCCAAGCGGCAAACAGCAACTGCTGAAAACGATCGAGTATGGCAATAACAAAATCGAGGAGGTATCGAAACGGATAGCCGAATTGGAAGCTGTCAAAGAGGAGATGGAAACCCTGGTAGAGGAGTTCCGACAAAAACTCACTGAATAACAAAAATAAAGATGGGAGTGTACCCACCATGAACATTCCGGATTTATTAGCGGTCCAATCCAGAAAGTATCCAGAACACGAGGCGATAGTCACACCAGACGAACGGTTGACTTATCGTCAATGGAATACAGCTGTCAATCAGCTTAGTTCCAGTCTGCTTGAATTAGGTTTGGGAAAGGGCGACAAGGTTGTACTCCATATGCCAAATACAAAAGATTTTTTGATTTGTTATTTTGCAGTCCAGCGGATTGGCGGTGTCATCGTACCAATCAATGCCAAGCTAGTCGAACAGGAAGCTGCTTTTATCATGGAACACAGTGATGCCAAACTGTTCCTTACTCATGAAGCTGTATTTCCGTCGGTACGTAACCTGCCCGACAAAGTGGAAGGGATATTCGCGAAAACCGGACGGCGCTTTGATCAATGGCTGTCGATTGACCAGTTGATTCTGGAAGGGGAATCCGATGAGATATCCTGCAAACTGACAGAGGATGATGAAGCGGCTTTGCTATATACCTCTGGTACAACTGGTGCGCCAAAAGGGGTGTTGTACACGTATCGGAACATTTTGTCTGTGGCCGTTATGATTTGCATCGAAATGACGATGAAACCGGACAGCCGCATCCTGCATATGATGCCGCTCAGTCATTCAGCTCCGCTGCATTTGTTTATGGTGGCAGGCACGTATGTCGGGGCTGTGCATGTACTTGTCCCTAGTTTCAGCCCGGATTTACTGCTCGAAACAGTATCCAGGGAAAAAACCACCCACTTTTTCGGTGCACCGATTGCATACTTGGCGACTGCCAAACATCCCGGAATCGAGGAGTATGAATTATCCTCCATGGAATATTGGGTTTACGGGGGTTCTCCGCTTTCAGGATCAGAGGTAACTTTTATTCAAGAAAAGTTTTCGACAAAAAGGCTGATGTGTGTTTACGGTCTGACAGAAGCCGGTCCGAACGGCACGTTGCTCGGGTTCAACGATCATCCGCACAAGGCCGGCAGTATTGGCCATCGGGCAGCATTGAACTGTGAGATAAAACTCGTCGATGAACACGGAGAGGAAGTCGAGCAGGGCCAAATAGGAGAAATAATTCTGAAGGGCGAAGGAAACATGAAAGGGTATTATAAAGATCCGGACAAAACAGCAGAAACGTTAAAAGATGGATGGCTTTATACAGGGGACATGGCAAAGCGGGATAAGGACGGCTATTATTGGGTGGTCGACCGCAAAAAAGATATCATTATATCCGGGGGAGTCAACATTTTTCCGAAAGAAATAGAGAATATGCTGCTCAGCCACCCCGCAATTGCTGATGCCGCAGTTGTTGGCGTTCCGCATCCTGACTGGGGTGAAACGGTCAAAGCGTATGTGGTGCTGGAACAGGAAGTGGAGGACTTAACAGCCGAATGCAGACGATTCCTTGACGGGAAACTAGCTGATTATAAAATACCTCGTTTATACGAAGGATTGAAAGCGCTTCCTAGGAACGCGACAGGTAAATTGTTAAAAGGCCAGCTGCGTAAACAGCCGCAACATTAAGGAGGATTGGCATGGCTAATTTTTATCAGGAGGATCCGCATCTTTCCTCATTGTTGAAAAAGTATTTGCCCGTTCCATTTTATCAATGGGCGGACAGGGAGCTTCATGCTTTTGGCGAACATTGTGCCGGAGATATCGATGAACGGGCTATCCATACGGATCGGGAAGGGCAGCCACGGCTCGTGAAATACGACAAGCTGGGAGAAGAAGTTTCCCGTGTTTGGGTGAATGAAGGTTACAAGCGTACCGTGGAAGAAACCTACAACACGGGGATCGTCGGATATATCCACAAGGAAATTCCCGGTTTAGGACGAAAGGGCAACTACGTTTATTCATTTGCCCAGGGGTATTTGCTTTCCCATGCAGAACCAGGATTTTATTGTCCAGTTACGTTGACAATGGCGACAGCCTATTTGATTGATCATTATGCCGATGAGGAATTGAAGGAAAGGTTTTTGCCGCATGTACTGGCGACTGGCGAAATCGAATTATATGAAGGGGCAACATTCCTGACCGAACGGCAAGGTGGTTCAGATGTAGGGGCAAACCAAGTCCGTGCGCTCGAGACAGCTGACGGTTACCGGATTTACGGGGAAAAATATTTCGCCAGTAATGCGGGGCAATGCGGTGTCGCCATGGTATTGGCAAGAATGGAAGGCGCCAAAGAAGGAACGAAAGGACTCAGTTTGTTTTTGGTACCTTGGGAAGAAAACCGCAAGAACCAAAAGCTGCACATCCGCCGCTTGAAGGATAAGCTTGGAGTTCGCGCCGTTCCATCGGCCGAAGTCGAATTTGATGGGGCCAAAGCCTATCTTGTAGGAGAGGCAGAACAGGGGTTTGCTTACATGGTGGAAGCGTTGAATTTATCACGGATTTGCAATGCGGTAGCTTCGCTTGGAATCATGAAACGCGCCTTTTTGGAAGCGCGGGATTATGCAGGCAACCGGACAGCCTTTGGCAGTAAACTCAAGGACTTTCCAATGATCCAGGATACATTGACGACGCTTGCCGCTAAGCAACAAGTAGAGACGAGCGCAGTGTTTGCTATGATCCATCGTTTTGATCAGCTTTGTGCTAACTCGGATCAACCGGAAGAAGAGCAAATCCTGCTTCGCTTGTACATTGCGATATTGAAAAAAGAGACCGCCGAGCAGGCGATCCACTTTGCGCATGAGGCGCTGGAGATACATGGCGGGAACGGATATATCGAAGATTTTGTCACTCCCCGACTGTTGCGGGATGCCCAAGTGCTAACCGTTTGGGAAGGTACCGGAAATATATTAGGCTTGGAAGTCCTGAGACTTGTGGAAAAATATCAAGCAGACCACCTGTTTTTTCAGGAAGTAAGTCGTAGGCTCGCTGCTCTTCCGGAGAGTCTGCGGGTATTACGTGAGCAGCTGGAGCTAGAAATAAAGCGTATGGCAGATTGGTTGGAAGAAGTGAAAAAGGCAGACAGGGAAATAAGGTCGTATTATTGCAAGGAGATCGCCAAAAAGTTCGCTTCCGTCTTTGAAAGTGTCGTCGCTCTTGAAGATGCGGCTGAAAGCAATGGTCGGAACAAAGATGTGGCTGAAGTTTTCATGCAATCTACTTGGAATTCCGGCACTTATCAGACCGATCCGATGACAATCCGCCATTTTCAGCGGATTGTCGAATCAAGTCAACACGCAGCCGTGTCCAACTAATAGAGGAAAGAGAATTGGTGTTCCATCTGCCAATATAACGGATATAGGGGGATTCAGCGGACCAAATCGAAATAAAGATTTGGTCTTTTTCTTTGCTCTATTAGAAAAGTTCTTTCCTTTTGATGTATTTTTATAAGAGGATGCTAACTCTGCGCTTTCCGCGGGCGGCTGGTGAGCCTCCTCAAGCTAACGCTCTGTTGGATCTCACCGTGGCCTTTCCCTCCAGTAGGAGTCTCCACCGTATTTCCTACGCTGAAAACAGTTCCCTGTTTCTCAATGCGGCCACTGTTTCTTGGGATTGCAGTTATTCGCCTTGTCAAAAACACATGAATATAGATAAATGCAGAAAATTGACTGATAGAAGCAGCAGCCAATTTTCACTTGCGTACTGACTATATTTTTATCCTTTATAATGGTTCTATATAACTATATTAGCGAAGTATGTTTCCAAGCGATTGGTTAGCCTTCCAATCGAAAAGAAGGATGCTGCTAATGTTAGCTTGTTGCTTATAAGGTTATTCTTCCGATTGTAAGGAAATCAGAGAATGCGGTTCTGGGTGTGAGGACATCAATTTGGTGCAGAAATCCCCAAAACGTAACTTTTTTCGCTTGTTTTCATGTTTTAGGTCAGTTCCTATATATTACCTTTCCCAAATGTGGTATACTTCAAGCGGTATCAGTCTGTTATTATCGACAGCCATGGAGCGTCAGCTTTCATGGCGGTTTATTATATACGGTTGAATTAAGTAATACAGGGGGAGACGAATGCAAACTTCGCAAAAGATGAAACCACCACTTAATGTTGATAAAGTCATCCCTTTTATCCCTGAGGGCGATTTTTATTTTACGAAAGGTGTCGAAGCCTTTCAAAAACGGAAGTTTGATATTGCAGTCAAGTGGATGAAAAAGGCAGTCGAAGCTTCACCGGAAGAACCACTGTTCCGCTGTCAGCTTTCGATTATTTATACAGAAGCAGGCGCTTATCATATGGCCAACCAAGTGCTGACCGAAGTGTTGGATGCGCACGGGGAAGAATATGTGGACTGCTATTATTTGATTGCCAACAATTATGCGCACTTAGGGCTGATGAATGATGCCATGAAAAACGCCCAGCAATACTTGGAACAAGCACCTGAAGGAGAATTCAGGCAAGAGGCCGAAGAATTGTTGCAATTTCTGGATATAGAGGAAGAGGACGAGGACTGGGATGGAATCGACGATGAGTTGTTGATTTTTCAAGAAACCGCTTTTTACCATCTGGAACGGCAGGAGTGGGACCATGCCCTGCCATTGCTCCATGAGATGATGGCATTGTTTCCGGAGCATGTGACTGCAAAGCACGAATACAGTTTTGCCTTATTCTTTTCCGGCGAGGAAACGGAAGCAATAGCGTTAGAGGAAAAATGGCTTGAACAGGAGCCGCAGTCTCTGTTTTGCCATACGAACTTAGCCGTCTTTTATTTCCAGACTGGTGAATCTGACAAAGCTGCTGCGCATATCGAAGCGTTGTTCAATGTATATCCGCTGCACAGCCAGCAAAAACTGCGTGTGGCTGTCACACTGGCAAGAACCGGCCATTATCAGGAAGCGGTACAACGGTTTAAAGCTTTGCCAAAATCTTATTTGCAAGGCCATGTATCCTATTACAAATGGTACAGCATAGCAGCTTTTCATACTGGAAATCCATCGAAAGCGTTGACTCTCTGGGAAGAAGGCTGCAAACGCCATCCTTTTCTCAGCAAGGACGAAGGCCCTTGGATACACAATCACCAATAAATCCATACTATGAATAAAGACCGAATGGCGTTGAGCAGAATAGTAGACCTGGTCATGGATTCATATGATAATGGGCATGTAAAACAAAGATGCAGAAGAAGAAAAGGGGCTGATCGAGAATGGCCGATGAAAAAATTTATGATGTGATTATCGCCGGGGCAGGTCCAGCAGGCATGACTGCCGCTGTCTATACTTCCCGGGCTGACTTAGATACATTGATGTTGGAACGTGGAATTCCTGGTGGACAAATGGCGAACACAGAGGATGTGGAAAACTATCCGGGCTATGACCATATTTTAGGGCCGGATCTTTCTACCAAAATGTTCGACCATGCGAAAAAATTCGGTGCCGAGTATGCGTATGGCGATATCAAGGAAGTCATCGACGGCAAAGAATATAAAACCGTTGTGGCAGGAAACAAAGAATATAAAACGAGAGCATTGATCATCACGACAGGTGCGCAATATAAGAAAATCGGGGTTCCGGGCGAGGAAGAGCTTGGCGGCCGCGGCGTTTCCTATTGTGCGGTATGTGATGGTGCTTTCTTTAAAAACAAAGAATTGATCGTTGTCGGCGGTGGAGACTCTGCTGTAGAAGAGGGTGTCTATTTAACCCGTTTTGCAAGCAAGGTAACCATTGTCCATCGACGTGATGAACTGCGGGCGCAAAAAATCCTGCAGCAGCGTGCCTATGACAATGAGAAGATCGACTTTATCTGGGACACTGTGGTGAAAACGATCAATGGCAAGGATGGAAAAGTGGGCAGTGTTACACTTCATAATCAAAAGTCAGATGAAGAGTATGAGCACTCCACGGATGGCGTATTTATTTATATCGGAATGGTGCCGCTGAGTGGTCCATTCAAATCGCTTGGAATTACCAACGAACAAGGATATATCCCGACCAATGAAAAAATGGAAACAAATGTGCCGGGAATCTTTGCTGCCGGAGACATTCGCGAAAAAGAGTTGCGTCAAATCGTGACAGCCACTGGTGATGGAAGTATTGCTGCTCAGTCTGCCCAGGCTTATATTGAAAACCTGGTAGAAGAATTGAAAGCCGTCAATTAAAAGGGATGCAGCAGGATTGTTAAACGTAAATACTTTTTAACCCTGTTGTAACACGGACGAAACAATTATTGGGTACAATATAAATAACTAATTGACCCCCTTTTAATAAATATATTCTTTTTGCACAGGTGGAGTTTTCCGCCTGTGTCTTTTTTTGTCCATCTTCAGACAGCTTCCGGTACGTTTTGTCTAGGAACCAAACATTGTAGGAATGCTTTTAAACATAGTATAATGAATAAAGATGTCTTCTTTCAGGCAGTTAGAAACACAACAGGAACAAACAGCTGGACCTGGAAGCAGGGAAGAGGTGATGATATGCGTCGAGTCACAACGAGTATCCTGCGGGATGATGATAAACTGTTAATGCTGCAAAAGCCAAGAAGAGGCTGGTATGCAATGCCCGGAGGCAAAATGGAGCAAGGGGAAACAATCAAAGAAGCAGCAGTTAGAGAATACAAAGAAGAAACAGGTCTGACATTGTACAACCCGCGTTTAGGCGGAGTGTTCACCTTCGTTATCAAAGAAGATGACAAGGTTGTCGATGAATGGATGATGTTTACTTTTTTCAGTAAGGAATACGCTGGAGAAATGACCGAAGACTGCCGGGAAGGAACGCTGGAATGGGTTCCCGTCGATGAGGCAATTCAGAAACCGATGGCAGATGGAGATCGTTTTATCATCAATCACCTCCTCACCAGCAGCGAGGTACAATATGGCACATTTACTTATACAAGCGATTATGCATTAATCGATTATCGATTAGATCCGCCGGGCCCATAACTGGGCTTACGGCTTCTGGAACAAGCGGTGAAAAAGGGGAGATTGAGCTTGGCAGAAAAAAATAAAGAAACACAACTCGTAATCATCACAGGGATGTCGGGTGCAGGGAAAACGGTTGCGATGCAAAGCTTTGAAGATTTGGGTTTTTATTGTGTCGATAACCTGCCGCCGGCGTTGCTGCCTAAATTTCTTGAATTAATGAAAGACGCAACGAACAATATACGAAAAGTAGCGGTAGTCATGGATCTCCGGGGCCGGGAGTTTTTTGATACGCTGTTTGATGCCTTGGATGCATTGGCAAAAGAGGACGCGTGGCTGGAGGAGCACATCCTTTTTTTGGATGCCAAAGACCAGGCGCTTGTTTCACGCTACAAGGAAACACGCCGCTCCCATCCGCTGGCGCCAGAAGGTCTGCCGTTGGAAGGAATCGAACAGGAGCGTTCGATTCTCGATGAATTGCGCGGCCGCGCGCACAATATCATCGATACATCAACATTGAAACCAAAGGATTTACGGGAAAAAATCGTTGAGACTTATGCTGAAAAAGAGCAACAGGTTTTTTCGGTCCATACCGTTTCATTTGGTTTTAAATATGGGCTTCCGATCGATGCGGATTTAGTCTTTGATGTCCGCTTTCTTCCCAACCCTCATTATGTTGCTCATATGCGACCGTTGACGGGGCTCAATTCAGAGGTTTCTTCTTATGTGTTCAAGTGGACAGATACGCAAAAGTTTCTGGATAAAGTGACGGATCTTTTGGAATTTATGATGCCGCAATACAAAAAAGAGGGCAAGAGCCAATTGGTGATCGCCATCGGCTGCACCGGAGGCCAGCATCGTTCGGTAGCAATTGCAGAGCATTTGGCGAAAAAATTCTCCGGCGATTATGTTACCCATGTCAGCCATCGAGATATCGATAAGAGAAAGGGTCATTAAGCTATGAATAAACAGAAACAGCCACACGTAGTCGTCGTCGGAGGGGGAACCGGGATGCCTGTCCTTTTGCGGGGACTGAAGGATTATCCTATTGATTTATCGGCAATTGTAACGGTTGCGGATGATGGCGGGAGCTCGGGCCGACTTCGATCAGAAATGGACATCCCCGCACCAGGCGATATCCGGAATGTGATTGCGGCACTGTCAGATGCCGAGCCGATGCTGCTTGATTTATTTCAACATCGGTTCGCCAATGGCAATGGATTGTCCGGGCATGCGATGGGTAATCTATTATTAGCAGCGATGACTTCTTTAACAGGCGACTTTTATAATGGAATCAAAGAAATATCGCGCGTGTTGAACGTCAAAGGAAGGATCTATCCAATCGCCAACCAAAACATGTTTCTTCATGCCGAAATGGAAGATGGCGAGATTGTTTCCGGTGAATCGAACATTCCTCTCGCCAATAAAAAAATCAAGCGCGTATTTTTGAGTCCGGAGCCGGTACTGCCTTTGCCGGAAGCAGTGGAGGCGATCAAGCAGGCCGATCTGGTAGTGGTCGCACCGGGAAGCTTATATACGAGTACGCTGCCGAACATGATCGTACCTCAAATCGGGGATGCCCTGCGCCATACAAAAGGGAAGGTCACCTATGTGTGCAATGTCATGAGCCAGTATGGCGAAACGTCCGGCTATACAGCGGCCGACCACGTACAAGCGATAACAGATCATATTGGGGAAGGCTGCATTCATTCGATCATTGTCCATAACCAGCCGATAGAAGGAGACGTCCGGGAGCTGTATGCCGAGGAAAATGCCGCACCGGTTGTGTATGATACAGATCGTCTGCTTGATATGGGCTTGGAAATCATTGAAGGCGACATTATTGACCATTCTAAAAAAATGCTGCGCCATGATACGGCTAAAGTATCTGAATTGTTATATTCCTTGATTTAACGATCACAAAACAGGGGAGGTGAGGAAATGTCTTTTGCATCAGAGATAAAGAAAGAATTGACAAAAATTTCGACGGACACCTGTTGTGCTCAATCGGAGCTGGCTGCCCTTGTACGTATGAACGGTGCGATTTCCTTGGCGCGACAAGAGTACCTGCTTGATGTCCAAACAGAAAACGCTGCGATAGCTCGAAGGATTTATACGTTGATTAAAGCCCTCTATGATTATCCAGTTGAACTGCTTGTCCGAAAAAAAATGAAGTTGAAAAAGAACAATGTTTATATTGTCAGGATGAAGGAGGGGGTTCGCACTTTCCTTGATGATTTGGAGATTCTTAAAGAACCGTTTTCTTTTAATCATTCCATCTCAGAAAAATTCACGAGCAAGGATTGCTGCCGCAGGTCCTATTTACGTGGTGCTTTTTTGGCGGGTGGATCGGTAAACAATCCGGAAACCTCCTCGTACCATTTGGAAATTTACAATTTTCATAAAGAACACAATGATGCACTATGTGAATTGATGAATTCATTCGACTTGCACGCCCGCAAACTGGAACGCAAAAAAGGTTATATTACCTACATGAAGGAAGCAGAGAAAATCACAGAGCTGCTTACCTATATGGGGGCCCACCAGGCGCTTTTCAAATTTGAAGATGTGCGGATTGTCCGTGATATGCGGAATTCTGTCAATCGTCTGGTGAACTGCGAAACTGCCAACCTAAATAAAACGATTGGTGCAGCATTCCGCCAGGTAGAGAATATCAAATTCATTGATCGAACTGTCGGAATTGATGCCCTTCCAGAAAAACTCCGGGAGATTGCCACGCTTCGGGTTCAGCATCAAGATGTTTCCTTGAAAGAGTTAGGAGAGCTGGTTTCAACCGGAAAGATCAGTAAATCCGGCATCAATCACAGGTTGCGCAAAATCGATGAATATGCCGAAAAATTAAAAAAAGGTGAACCGCTCGGAAATTAGCTATATTCCGGACAGGTCAGTATATGGTATAATAGTTAAAAGTTGCGGCGAAGCTTGCAACAGCTCTCTTTACATAAGAGAGTATTTTTTTAAAGGGTAATGAAAGCGTTTTCTTAAGAGGAGGGAACGGGATGAAACAAAAAGAGATGGTGGTGGAGTTGGAGGCCGGTTTACAAGCACGGCCGGCAGCACAATTTGTTCAAAAGGCAAGCGGCTTTTCTGCAGCATTGTTTATCGAGAAAGATGGCAAACGGGTCAATGCCAAAAGCATCATGGGACTCATGAGTCTGGCGATAGCGACAGGAGAGGAAATCACCCTCATCGCCGAGGGAAGCGACGAAACCACAGCAATCGATCAGCTCTCGGCATTCATCAATCCCGGGCAAGCAGAACCGACCGTATAAACAGTACCAGGCCTTTTCAAAAGAGGCTTGGTTATTTTTTTGCCCATTTATAATGAACAGCTCTCCCGGTTTCTTAAGGAATTATTTTAAACGATTGAGCAAAAGATGGAACGAAACAAAGCGATCATCCGTATTACGGTAATGGACTAGGTTTTCGTCCACGAATGTACCGAATAAGAAAGGTGGGAAAACGGATGAGTGGACAAAAGATATGTCCCTGGGCTGAATCAGGTTCATTGATGAAAGAGTACCATGATCAGGAATGGGGAATTCCAAACAAGGATGACACGTACTTATTTGAAATGCTCAATTTAGAAGGCGCGCAAGCCGGGTTATCCTGGAGCACCATCTTGAACAAACGGGAAGGTTACCGTCAGGCTTTTCATCACTTTGATATCGATAAGTGTGCAGCTTTGTCAGATGATGATTTGGAAAAGATTCTATCAACGGGAGAGGTAGTTCGACATCGGCTGAAAATAAATGCAGTCCGCAAAAACGCTGTGGCGGCACAGCAGGTGGCAAAGGAATATGGGAGTTTGTCTACTTATATTTGGCAGTTCAGTGATCAAAAACAAATAGTGAATCATTGGAGAGAAGCCGGACAAGTTCCTGCCCAAAATGAGATGTCGGTGGTCATCAGCAAAGATTTGAAAAAACGGGGCTTTACTTTCGTCGGGCCTGTCATCATTTATTCTTTTTTGCAGGCTATCGGAGTGTATGACGACCATCTTACTACTTGTCCTTGTCATACCGACAACCACAATTCTGTTTTTTGAAAAGAATAATCGGCTGTCACTAGATAATCGGCAGCAGATACGATACTATTTTAAGGGGATAACAGAAAGAAGCCGACAGAGGAGGAGTTAATGATGAATGGAAAACGTTGGCTGGCGCTGCTTATAGCGGCAGGTTTGTTTTTAATTTCGATTGGCGTACAGTTTGCAACCAGTCTGGCATCGACGAACTTTGAGAATGTCTTTGGCCAGCAGGATGAATTATTTAATGAAACGGTAATCGAAAAGGGGACAAGCGGCAATAAGATCGCTGTACTATCTTTAGAAGGAGTGATTCAAGATACCGGCTCTGGCTCGCTGCTAAATAACTCAGGGTATAACCACCAAAACTTTTTGCGGATGCTTGAAAAGGCAGGAGAGGACAAAAGCATTGATGGCATTATCCTCCGCGTGAACACTCCTGGTGGTGGGGTAGTCGAGAGTGCCGAAATTCATGACAAGATTGTAGAAATCCAGGAAAATACCGATAAGCCTGTCTATGTATCAATGGGCAATACGGCTGCTTCAGGCGGCTATTACGTATCAGCTCCCGCCGACAAAATTATCGCCAATGCGGCGACGTTGACAGGCTCGATTGGTGTGATTATGGAAAGCATCAATTATGCTGAACTGGCAGAAGAATACGGAATAGACTTTAACACGATAAAAAGTGGAAAATATAAGGACATTATGTCCGGTTCCCGACCGATGACGGAAGATGAGGAAGCTATTCTCCAGACGATGGTCGATGAGCTGTATGATGAATTTGTCCAAGTCATTGTCGATGGCCGCGGAATGGAAGAAGCAACGGTCCGTGAGCTGGGAGATGGCAGAGTGTACACTGGCAAGCAAGCCTTGGATAACCAGTTGATTGATGGGCTTGGCACGCTGGATGACACGATAGCGATGATGGAAGAGGATAATGAATTGGGAGAAGCACAAGTCGTTCAGTATAAAACCGGCTTTCATTTTGACCAGCTGCTAGGAATGACTGCAAAAAATTTCTTCGGTTCAGATATGAAATTGGCTGGCCTTCAAGAATTGATCAGGGAGTCAGACGCTCCGCGGGCCATGTATCTGTATTCAAGGTAGGGGGTGCTGTAGATGAGCAATCAAGATCAAAACATACAACCGGTTGAACACTCAACACAAGCCATGTTGAATAGACGTTATGCAGGATTTTGGATGAGGTTTTGGGCATACATAACGGACTTGCTCGTTGTATTTAGTATCAACGGCATCTTGCTTAGTCCTTTTCACTTTATCAATGGGGGACAGCAACTCGATGTTGGCTTCTGGACGGTGACCGGGATACTGGGCTCGATTGTTTTTTATGTGTATTTTCTTTTGATGACCAAGTTCTTTGGACAGACCCTCGGAAAGATGTTGTTGGGCCTTCGGGTGATACGGGAAGATGATCGTTCGTTGACCTGGGGTGATCTGTTGTTTCGTGAGGTAGTCGGAAGATTTATTCATAGAGTACTGTTTTTTACTCCTGTGCTCTATGCAGTTGTCGCATTCACGAATCAAAAACAAGGGGTACACGATCTATTTGCAAGTACCCGTGTCGTTCATACGGAATAACGTTTAGCAGGCTGTCTCGGTTATAAGGCAGCCTGCCATTTTAAAACTTCTCAAGCTATCACCTTGGTGGGAACAGAAGAAAGAAACTTCAAAATTGGCATTCTATTGTTAACGCAGTGGAAGCATAGTGAAGGAGGACCTCAAACTCAACTTGTTATGTTATCTCCTGCTGCGGCAAGCGAAGCATTCGCCTTCTTAACAAGAAGATAGAAAGTAAAATCATTGTTAAATATATTTGCAACAAATAGGAAAAGGTTCTTTTCGCAGACTTTGTTGCTTTTCCTGTTTTATCGTTTTGTTGGAAACCCCGACGTTTTGAATGCGCCTTTCTGACTTCTTATATATTGAGTTGGAGTTTGGCGCTGCGGAAATACCCTGCGCTTTCCGCGGGCGGCTGGTGAGCTTCCTCGAGCTGACGCTCTGCGGGATCTCACCGATGCCTTTCCTCCCGCAGGAGTCTCCGGGTACTTCCGCAGCTAGAACAGCTTCCTGTTTATAAACGAGTATTAGACGTTTTTTCTTGATTCACTTGGTACTACAAGCAATGTCTGATCAAATACATAGCTAGGAAAACAAGCAGAAAGTCCAAGAGAACCGAGAAAAGACGGAACACTCAACTTTTTTATGAAGAGAAGTACATGCTTCCTGACAAGCTTTTTTAAGATGTTTTGTTGGGATTCCAGGGAAAAGGTTTCTGCACTTACGATAATCAGCATGCTTCTTAGCGCAGGTAGCATACGTAAACTCCAGCGGGAAAAGCGCGAGCTGAAGATCCACTTGGTAAAGGGCTTTTCTTTACCAAGTTAGCTGAAGCCGTGCCCGCGGAAAGCGAAGTATGCTACCAAAGCGTTGAGTTTGAATAGGCAATGGCACTTCCACTTACAGTTACTGCGCAGCTTGCATTTTCACGAAAACACTCGTTTAAACAGAAAAACCGGACGATTTCGAATCCTTAGGATTTCGAATTATCGTCCGGTTCTTTCTTTGGGTATTATGTTTTTGACCCAGGCTAATTGTTTTCTTATTTACTCAGGCTTTTTTTCCATTACTTTGTCAATCAGACCGTATTCAACAGCCTTGGAAGCTTCCATGAAGTTATCACGGTCGGTATCACGCTCAATCACTTCTAATGGTTGACCGGTACGCTCAGAAAGAATGTGGTTCAGCTTACTGCGCATCTCAATAATTCTTCTGGCATGGATTTCGATATCTGCTGCCTGGCCTTGCGTACCACCAAGCGGCTGATGGATCATGACCTCACTGTTAGGAAGCGCATAACGCTTGCCAGGTTCACCGGCTGCCAGAAGGAAGGCGCCCATAGAAGCTGCCATTCCGATACAGATGGTAGAAACATTCGGTTTGATGAACTGCATGGTATCATAAATTGCCATGCCGGCCGTGATTGAACCACCTGGCGAATTGATATAAAGCGAAATATCTTTATCCGGATCTTCAGCAGCAAGGAAAAGCAGCTGTGCGACGATGGTATTGGAAACATTGTCGTCGATTCCGCTTCCCAGCATGATAATGCGGTCTTTTAACAGACGGGAATAAATATCATATGCACGTTCTCCACGGTTTGTTTGCTCAATTACTGTAGGTATTAAATTCATTGGATAGTTCCTCCTTTTTTAGTTCTTTCATCCTTATGATGAATGACTAATTTCATCTTACTCTAATAGGTCAATAAAGGTCAAACAAAAAACACTTTGCATATGTAAGAAGTGTTCGACCTTTTTTGCCGGTTGAAAAAACCGAATGCATCGCCGTTCACAGTAAGAATTTTGGTCTATAACCATCGTTCCCTGATTTCTGATAAATAAACTTAACAAGACGGCTGTTTACGTTATTTTGTATTTGTTTTTTGGCCTTCCCTTGCTGCCATATTCGGATAAGACTGTAATTTCCCCACGCTCGGCCAGATAATTCAAATAACGGTGGACCGTTTGATAGGCAACCGGCAAACTGGCTTGTATTTCTGAAATCGTCAACGGCCGTTCCTGCTGGTAAAGAAAATGCTTGATTGTCCGCAATGTTTCGGCTTTGATGCCTTTTTCTACAAAAACATTTTTTTGTCCCGCCGTCAACTTGCCAATCTTCAAGTTGAGTCGAATGCGCGATAGTAAGTCAGGGGCTTTTATCGGCTTCAAAGCAAAATCCGTGGCGCCTGCCTGGAGAAATTGGTCGGCAATTTCATGGCGCTCATCGACCGTCAAGATGATGATCGGAACGGAATCATCCAATTCACGGATGGCTTTTGTTGTTTTCAATCCGTCCCAATCCGGCATATGGTAATCGATCAGCACAAGGGAGGGTTCCATTTTTTGAAAAAGCTCCACGCCGGATTTTCCGGTAGAAGCCTCACATGTCTCCCATTCGCCAAAGGAACAAATTTCTTTGATGGTAAAACGAATATCTTCGTTATCATCGATAATCAATATCATCATGGGCCCCTCCTTGCCCGGAAGACACCGGCAGGTAAATATCCATTTGTGTATGACTGCCGGGGGTACTTGAAACGAAAATGGAGCCGTGGTGATTTTCGACCACCCGCTTCACAAAGGATAAGCCGATTCCTGACGAGTCTTTCGTGCTAAAGCCTTCCTTCCATATTTCCTGCATAAGCTCCTCCTTGATCCCTGGGCCATTGTCTCTGATTTGAAAACGAATTGTATCATTCACTTGTTTGACATCGATTTGGATAAATCCTGCTTTTCCTTCAAAAGAAATGATTGCATTTTCCAGTAGATTGGCAATAGCCCTGGCAAAACGGATTTTATTGACATGGATACAGGGCAGGTTTTCCTGCACTTCCATTTCGAGACGGATTTTTTGATCGTCCAGCGCTAAATGACTGATTACATAACGAAGAAATTCATCTATATGGATCTCTTTTTTTGTATTCTCATAGAGAATTTCCGAAATCATTTCATTCATCTTTTCAATCGAATGATCGACCCGTGTTAAATAATCCTTTAGCTTTTTATCTTCCGATTTTTCATATTTCATTTCGATTAGGGAAATTAATCCCCGTACGGATACCAATGGAGTTTTTAAGTCATGGACAAGTGAATGGATTTCCTCGTACACCTTTGATTCTGTTAGGGCGAAACGGGTTTCCTTGAGTTCTTTTTCTTGTACTTGGAACCTTTTCAGGGTGGTGATCTGCATGTTGAATAAATGGACCAGCAGCGCGAAGATAACGGCAATGAGAAAAAAGATGGCGAACAGAACAAAATAAAGCGCTGTAAATAATTGATCCTCGGTGATAAAACTATCGGCGGTTTTCAAACTGACCGCCAAATCATCTGCCCCGAAGCTCCATTTGGAAAGCACAGGAATCAGGTTTAAACATTGCATTGCGGTGATCAAAAAAAATAAAATGACGGCAAACGTTAAATAATAATATCTTTGTCCGGTAATATAGGTGTTTAAAGCCAAGAGAAGACCCAATGATAAAAAATGCGGTGCGTAGGAGGACGATTCTCCATGAAACTGATTGATAAAGAAGACAGCTGTTATGGTGGCAGCAATATAACACAACGAAAAAGCAGTACTGTTTGTATTCTTGGCTAAGGCACTGACAATCAGCAAGGTGCTGAAGTAAATCAAAAAATAAAGAAAACCATTTCTGGATATGTAGGCGAACGAGGCTATCAGCAGTTGCCCGCTATCCATGATGTTCATGCTTTCCTGCAGCCTGTCGATGATGAAGGAAACCCATTCAGCCGACAAACTAGGGAAAAACAACCCATAGGTTAATAAAAAAATTCCAATCAGCCCAGGAATGGTATTATTCTTGTATTCTGCCATATTTCCCCTTTCCTCTCCGTTAGCGAAATGCCGAATTCAAAGGTGTGTGCAGGTCTTCTAAATCCTTTACAAGGGTAACAGGAACATTGGCGGCATCCATCAACTCGATGATTTCTGATGAGCTGCTGATTGATTTCAAACCTAGAAAATAGTCAGCATGCGGAGCAGTTGCTTTTATCAACTCTACGGTCTGTTTATCCTGTCGTTTGGTTTCGGCCACATGCAGAATGATGACCGGTAATCCCCTTAATTCCGCTTCATTAAGCAATTGCTTGGTCCTTTCCATTTCCTCTGTAAATGTCCTGTTTCGGTATTGCAGCCCATATGGACTACTGCCGACGATGATGACGAGCGTACGATAATCGTAAAGGTCCGATGCCAAAGCACGTGGCCGGTAGTCTCCTTCAAGATGTAAATCCTCCGCGATTTTGGCCAACAACAAATTTTCTGGCGCTTGCCCGGCGGAAGTGAGCAAAACGCTTTCTTCGCCGATCGGTGCTGGTAAATTCGGATACGAGTTGATAGCGTTCGTTGCATCCTGGCCACCGAAGGGAGAGGCAGCCAGCAGGAAACCGACGACGAAACAACCGATGACAGCGCTTGATTTTTTCATGTCTGTACCTCCAGTTTCCAACAAAACAAGGTAAAGCCAGTCCCGGCTTTACCTTTAGTTTACACGATTTCCAGACTCGATGGACATCCAATTTAGCCATCCAAGATACTTGTCTTAGAACGCTTATTGCTTAAGTCGTGGATCCAATGCGTCACGCAAACCGTCGCCGAATAAGTTGAATCCTAAAACGACCAGGAAAATGGCCAATCCAGGGAAGGCGACCACCCAAGGGGCAGTCTGTAATGCAGCTCTCCCATCACTGAGCATTGCGCCCCATTCCGGTGAAGGAGGTTGCGCCCCCAGGCCAAGAAAACTAAGACCGGCAGCATCAAGAATGGCTGTCCCAATGCTGAGCGTGGCCTGGACGATGATTGGTGCGAGACAATTCGGCAAAACATGCTGGAACAGAATCCGGTTGTTTTTAGCTCCGATCGCTCTCGCTGCTTCAATGTATTCCGTTTCTTTCACGGATAAAACGGTGGAACGGACGATTCGTGCGAACTGTGGGACGCCGACGATGCCGATGGCAATCATCGCATTTGTTAAGCTGGCCCCTAGCACGGCGACTAATGCGATGGCCAGCAGGATGCTCGGAAACGCCATCAGGATGTCGATCACGCGCATGATGACCTGGTCGACCCAGCGGCCGAAATATCCGGCGATGCCGCCGAGCAAAATCCCGATTACTGCAGATATCCCGACGGCAATCAACCCGATTTGAATGGAAATCCGCGTGCCATATACAATCCGGCTGTAAATATCTCTCCCCAACTCATCTGTACCGAGCCAGTGATCGCCAGAAGGAGCGAGGTAGCGGTCAAGCAATTGCTGATCTGTCGGGTCGTGGGTAGCCACGACGGGTGCCATTGCTGCCACGACGAGCAAAAGCAAAATGATAAGCAGGCCGATAAAGGAAGTCTTGCTTCTTATCAATCTGCTAAAAGCATCGAGCCACAGACTGGAGGACTTGGGTGTCGCCGTTGTTTTCGGCTCTGGCACTTCCGGTGGTGTCGGAGAAGTTTGTGGTATTGCTGCCATCTTAACATTCACATCCTTTCTTAATCGTAGCTGATCCTCGGATCAAAATATTTGTACAATACATCGGTGATCAGATTAACCAGAACAAAAATAACAGCGATAATGAGAATGGAACTTTGGACAACCGGGTAGTCCCTTCCCATGACTGCCAGGTAGACATAACGGCCGATCCCTGGCCAGGAAAAGATGGTTTCTGTCAGTACTGCTCCGCCAAGCAGGAGGCCGAATTGCAGGCCGATGACGGTCAATACCGGGAGAAACGCATTTTTTAGAGCATGCTGGAAAACGATCAGATGGCGGGCGAGGCCCTTGGCGCTTGCCGTTCGTATGTAATCCTGTTTCATTACTTCGAGCATGCTGGACCGTGTCATCCTCGCAATGATTGCCATCGGTATGGTTCCGAGTGCGATCCCGGGCATCAGCAAATGGGAAAACACATCTTTAAATGCTGCCCAATTGCCGGTAATCAAGCTATCCAGCAAATAAAAATTGGTGATGGTATGAAGTTCAATGTCGTTCGAAATTCTACCAGAGGCAGGCAATATATTCAGTTTGACGGAAAACAGCCAAATCATCATCAAACCAAGCCAGAAAATCGGCAGGGACACACCGAACAATGCTCCGCTCATACTAAGATTGTCGAACCAGGAGTACTGTTTGACTGCAGCGATTACCCCTGCCAATATCCCGACAACCATGGCCAATATCATGGCAAAAACCGTTAATTCCACAGTAGCAGGAAGTCTGCTCGCAATTTCAACGCTTATTTCTTCTTGGGACTTTACCGATTCCCCTAAATCCCCTTGAAGGATTTTTCCTACAAAACGGCCATATTGGACGACATAAGGATCATTCAATCCTAGTTCCTCCCTGAGCTGTTCCAGCTGGGATTCCGTCGATTTCTCACCAAGCATGCTCCTTGCCGGATCGCCTGGTATCAAATGAATCAACGAGAAGGTCAGGATCGAAACCCCGAGAAGGACAGGAATCAGCATGACCAGTCTTCGCAAAATATATTTGAGCATCACTTTTCCTCCTTTCCATAATAAGGGTGAAGATGAGAGAAGTTACCTTGGCTGCAGCCAAAGTAACTTCTGGACAGGATTCATATAAGACGGATTAGCGACTGATATCCAGGAAGTTGAACGGTTCGCTTCCAGTCGGGTGCGGAAGATAATCGACTACATCCTTGCTGGCTGCAAGGGGTGGTGTCGTATGGGCGATCGGGAACCATGGCGCATCTTCGTGGATGATTTCCTGTGCTTCCATATACAGCTCCGAACGTTTTTCCTGATCCATTTCTGTCTGTGCTGCTTTTAACAAGTCGTGCACTTCATCGCTCTTGTAAAAAGCAACGTTTCCTGCAGAGCCCATTTTGGCATTGTCTTTATCAAGCAATACGTACAGGAAGTTGTCAGGGTCCCCGTTGTCCCCGGTCCAGCCAAGGAAGGCCATATCGTGCTCGCCGTTTTCCGTGGCAGCGAGATGGGTATCCCAGTCGTTCTCCACGATTTCCACTTCTATATTAACTTCTGCAAGCATTTCCTGGATTGCCTGTGCTGTAACTTTCGGCTGCGGCAAGTAAGGACGTGGATTGGCCATGGAATAAAGCTTTACTTTGAATCCATCAGCATAGCCTGCTTCAGCTAACAGTTTTTTTGCTTCTTCAATATCGTAACCATAGTCTTCAATTTCGTCATTGTACCCCCAAAGGGAAGGCGGCATCGGATTTTTGGCAGCTTTTCCCACTCCTTCGAACAAGGTCAGCAATTTTTCCTTATCGATTGCCAGGTTGATGGCCTGACGAACTTCTTTGATTCCCATCGGGCCGTCTTGGTCCGTGTTCATTGCCATATAACTTACGTTCATCGACGGTCTGCGGATGATTTGCAGATTCTCATCGGACTCCGCTTGTTCAATATCCTGTGGATTCAGTCCGTTCATGACATCGATGGATCCGGATTGCAGCTCCATGAAACGGGCACCGTTATCTGGAATTGTCCGGAAAATGACTTTGTCGACCTTTGCCGGCTCATCGAAATAATCATCGTTTTTCACGACCGTAATACTGTCGTCCTTCACCCATTCTTCAAATACAAACGGACCAGTCCCGACCGGATTTTTGAAGTAGTCTTCTCCATATTCCTCGACCGCTTCCGGACTTGCGATACCAAATGGCGGCATGGCAAGGGTGTAAAGGAATGGGGCATTCGGTTCGGATAAGGTGAATTGTACTTCGTAGTCGCCGGTGGCTTCGACCTTTTCAATGATGCCTTTCAAATTATCTTCCGTCGCACCGAACATGTAGCCATAGTAAATGAAGTCGGCAGAAGTAGCCCAGCGCTCAAAGTTGAATACTACATCTTCGGCAGTAAAATCGCTGCCATCATGAAATGTCACATCATCGCGCAGCTGGAATGTCCATACCAATCCATCCTCGCTTGTTTCCCAATCTGTAGCCAGAGAAGGCCTTACCTCGGTGCTGTCCTCTTTGTAACGGACCAGCGTATCATACAACTGGTTGGTGACATAGATGGATTCACCGTCGGTAATTTTCGAAGGGTCCAGCTGAACAGAGTCTGCGCCGCGTCCGAAAACGAGTGTTTTTTCGCCATCGTCACCACTTTCTGTGTCGTCACTGGCTTCGGCTGTGTCGTCCCCGGTATCCTCCGATCCGGCTTCGTCACTGCTGCAGCCACTGGCAATCAATACAACGAATAACAACATGCCAAAAAAAGTCCATAGTACTTTCTTGTTCATTTTTATCCCCCTTAAAAATTTTTATATAGAATTGACGCAGGAGTCAGTACTCAAGCGCCACTTCTTTCACAAAATGACAAGCAGCCTGCTGACCTTCCGGAGAAACTTGTTTAAGCACCGGGTTGACTTTACGGCAGATTTCCTCTGCGTACGGACACCTGGTGTGGAACTTGCAACCCTCTGGCGGGTTGGAAGGAGACGGAAGGTCCCCTTTAATGGTGATTCGTTCCCGTGTTACTTTCGGGTCTGCTTCCGGAATTGCCGACAGCAATGCCTGGGTGTACGGGTGCTTCGGGTTTGCATAAAGCTCCTCGACTTCGCCGATTTCGACGATTTGGCCCAGATACATGACCGCGACACGGTCACTGATATGATGCACGACACTCAGGTCGTGGGCGATGAATAGGTAGGTCAATTGGAATTCCTCTTGCAGCTCTTCCATCAAGTTGATCACCTGAGCCTGAATGGATACATCGAGAGCTGAAACTGGTTCATCGCAAATCACCAATTCGGGGTCCAGTGCCAGGGAACGGGCAATCCCTACGCGCTGTCGTTGACCACCGCTGAATTCATGGGGATAACGTTGTTTATGATAGGAACTGAGCCCGACGACTTCGAGCAGTCGATCAAGTTTCTGCCTCCGATCTCCTTTCGGCATTCCGAAGATTTTCATCGGTTCGGTGATGATTTGTTCGATTGTTTTTCTTGGATTGAGAGATGCGTAGGGATCCTGGAAAATTAATTGCATGTCGCGCCTTAGCTTTCTAAGTTTTTCGCCGCGGTAGCCAGTGATATCTTCCCCTTTAAAGCGGATTTCCCCGGAAGTCGGTTCCAAAAGTTTTAAAATCGCGCGTCCGGTGGTCGATTTGCCACATCCGCTTTCTCCCACAAGTCCCAGTGTCTCCCCTTTGTTGACATGAAAGGAAACATCGTCTACGGCCTTGACGGCTCTCTTTTCCTTTTCGAATAAGCTGCTTCCTTTTATCGGGAAGTGCTTTTTCAAATTATTTACTTCCAATAAAGGGCTCATTCCGACACCACCTTTTCTGCATCTTCTTCATATAACAGGCATCGGACATGGTGATTTGCAGCTTGTTCTGTCCATGCTGGGTCATGACTTAAACAGCTTTCCGTTGCATGACTGCACCGTGGCGCAAAGCTGCATCCTCCGGGAAGGGACCGCAAATCAGGAGGAAGCCCTTCGATAGCAGCCAATTTTTCTTGTTTGGATGCGATGCGGGGAATCGAATTCATCAATCCCACCGTATAGGGATGCTTTGCCTGTTCAAACAAGGTATCCTTGTCTGTGTATTCGACAGGTTTTCCAGCGTACATGACCATGACTCGGTCGCAAACCTCTGCCACAACGCCAAGGTCGTGGGTGATCATGATAATGGCCATTCCCATTTCCTTTTGCAGTCTGGCCAGCAAGTCTAATATTTGCGCCTGGATGGTAACATCAAGGGCGGTCGTAGGCTCATCGGCAATCAAGACCTCGGGGTTGCAGGCCAGCGCCATGGCAATCATCACCCGCTGCCGCATACCGCCGCTAAATTCGTGCGGATAGTTTTTTAAGCGGCCCCGCGCTTCCGGGATTCCGGCTAAATCAAGCAGTTCGACAGCCCGCTCTTTTGCCTGTTTTTTGTTCATTTTTTCATGGACCAAAATCGTTTCGACCATCTGTTTTTCTACAGTGAATACAGGATTGAGAGAAGTCATCGGATCCTGGAATATCATCGAGATTTCTTTACCCCGAATCTTCCGCATTTGCTTTTCGGATTTTCTTAGCAAATCTTCCCCTTTAAATAAAATTTCGCCATCGACTATTTTTCCGGGAGGGGAAGGGATCAAATTCATGATCGACATGGCGGTGATACTTTTCCCTGATCCGGACTCTCCGACAATCCCGAGTGTCTCACCGGGACTGATGGCGAATGAAACGCCATCGACAGCTTTAACAACGCCTGATTTGGTGAAAAAGTGGGTATGTAATTGATTGACTTCCAAAATAGGTGTTTTGGAATTCATGCTCGACCTCCTTACTGGTTGGTTAGTGTGTGTTTTCTTCGAAGATCCGAGAATATAATGGATGTTTAACAAATCGGACTTTTCTGAATTATCTACTTATTATACATACTATGACGGGCCTGTGGAGTTTTTCTCATTTTTCTCATAAAAAATCTGTGACAGAGTGGAAAAGAAAGGGCGATTGGGAGGTAGGGAGGTATATGGGAGGATAGGAGATGAAAGGATAAGAGCTGAGAAGGTAGACTGTCGATGGTTTTTTGGACAAACCGAGCAATTGTGAAGGGGAGAGAAGTTGAGCAGGTGGATGAAGATCTTTTTACTAGTATTTTGGTGTTTATTCGCTCTTCATTGTCGTGATGAAGATTGTTTTACTAGCATTTTGGCTTGAAACCGTACTTCATAGGGTTGATGAAGATGATTTTGCTAGCAATTCGGCGTAGAACCGCACTTCATAGGGTTGATGAAGATGGTTTTGCAAGCATTTCGGTGTAGAACCGCACTTCATAAGGGTGATGAAGATGATTTCGCTAGTATTTTAGTGTTGATTCGCACTTCATAGGGTTGATGAAGGTGATTTTGCTAGCAATTCGGCGTTGATTAGCACTTCATAGAGGTGATGAAGAAGGTTTCGCTAGTATATCGGCGTGGAACCGCACTTCATAAGCATGATGAAGATAGATTCGCTAGCATTTTAGCCCGGAACCGTTCTTCATCGTTTGGATGACGTTCTTTCTCTCGTTTTTCAGCCTCGATTCGACCATTAAATTTATTGGCTAGAATGGATGTGAAAACCTACATAGTTGCTCGCAAAACATAGTGGAAGCCACGGAAGAAAGGAAGCATCACACCGCTATTAATACTACTTCTCCCATAAAAAAAAGACTTCCTTCAAATTACTTGAAGGAAGTCCTTTTGAAATACGCGCTCGGAGGGATTCGAACCCCCGACAGACGTGGTACCGGAAACCACCGCTCTATCCGACTGAGCTACGAGCGCAAAATAATAGGGTTATTCGGTGCTGATATTCAGCGCCGACTGACAACGACTATTATACGTCATATAATTTTTGAATGCAAGAGGTAAAATATAACCTATTGAACAGGCAGCGAGAACTAAACAAATTATTGCTGTCGTTTTTGCTGTTCAAGCTGGTTGATGGCTTCGTCCAGCGTTTGGGATATTTGCAGCACTTCTTGCCCACTCGGATTTTTACTGTATGCTTCATACATTTTAAGTCGCAATGCTTCGATTTTTTCTTCCAGTTCCCGCAAATAAACCATAATTCCCTCCAAGAAAAGTGTATCACGATATGTACTTCCCTTGATCAACAAGAAAAAAACAACCAAAAAATAGACCTGTGCACGACTTGGTACACAGGTCTATTTCGCTTGTCTGTGTTTATTTATCAAGGGGAGGTGTTGAGTGTACATATGGAGGAGCTGGTTTCAGTTCCGGTTTTCCTCCAAAGCCTACTGGCTCGCTTTCATATTGAAAGTCATGGCCGTCAGGCGCATTGCCAGAAGCCCAAATACCGCGTGCACTATCCTCTCCTTCAGAAAAGTTATACAGTTTATGGGAGAAGTCCAATGCTTCCCATTCTGCTGGTACGGTGGTAGGAGTGATTTTGCCGCCCTCTTTTTCTTCTAATTCCTGCAGGGCTGCCATCCATTGGTTTTGGTGCATGGTATCTCTGGCCAGCAGGAAGGAAAGCATGTCTTTGACACCGCGGTCTTCCGTCAATTCATAAAGTCGGGCAACCTGCAGTCTTCCTTGCGATTCAGCGTTAAGATTGGCACGCATGTCTGCCATCAAGTTGCCGCTGGCAATGATATATCCTGCACTCCATGGGACGCCTGCACTATTTTCCGGAGTGGCTCCGAGTCCGGAAACAATCGCGTGATGCGGGTTCATACCGCCCATAATTGCGCCGATTACAGGGTCTTCAGCCGCTTTTTCCTGTTCGTTGATTGGCGCTCCATCCAGTAAACGTGCAACCATGGTGGCAATCATTTCAACGTGGCCAAGTTCTTCTGCACCAGTGTCCATGATCAAGTCTTTATACTTTTCGTTTCCGCGCGTGTTGAAGCCTTGGAAAAGATACTGCATCGCTACGGACATTTCACCGAATTGTCCACCTAAGATCTCCTGGAGCTGCTTGGCAAAGAGTGGGTCGGACTTTTCTGGTTTTGCATGATACTGAAGTTCTTTTCTGTGAAAAAACAAGTGAAAAACCACCTTTTTAAGTAATTTCGTCTGCTTTCTTCTGACTTCGATATCGCTGGCGGGCCCGTCCTATCGCGACAGTTAACATCTTCCCGCAAGTAACGGGAAATAAACGGTTTATTCTTATTTTTTCTTAATAATAATTTTAAAAAATGAAATAGGCAGAAAACCTGTTGACAGGTTTTCTGCTACATGCTAGAATTCTGGTTACAATCAAAACGGAATATTGCGAATACTTATCCAGAGAGGTGGAGGGACTGGCCCGATGAAACCCGGCAACCTTTAAGCCACGGCTTAAAAAGGTGCTAATTCCTGCTGAGCGAAAGCTTGGAAGATAAGGAGTGAATTGATAACCAATGCCTCTCTATCTTCTGGAGAGGCATTTTTTTATTGTGTAGGAAATTTATAAATTTAACTGTCTGTGGATCATTATTGGCTGAACCAGCCACATCCAGCTCCAGCGCTTACCCCCTCGAGGTCTTAAGCCCACCCTCTGTGTGGCAAAAAGCGCCAAGCCGAGGCTATTCTTAAGCTTGTCGGAGGCCCAAACGATGTGGGTCATGCAGGCGTTGCCACAGGACGTGGCGACTCTAGCCTGTACTCCTTTAAACAGGCGCTTGCGCTTTTGTCCTGCCTTCCTGGACAGTTAACTGGGAGGCAAACAACTGGAAAAGTGATAAAGAATATCCATATGGGTTCGCTGTGGCGAATGGATTGAGAAATGAGCAAATCAATTGAAAACAAGAAAGGTGGTGGATCCGTCGTATGGAAGTGAAAACAGCTGTTGAGAGGAAGACCGGTACTGTCAACATAGGAGAACTCGAGTTGGAATCCGGTACCGTGATCCAGGAGGTTGAGCTTGCCTACGAACGGGTTGGATTGGCCGAGGGACCGGCAATCCTAGTCTGTCATGCATTGACCGGCAGCCAACATGCAGCTGGTGACCAGGATATGCCAGGCTACTGGGCAGAAATGATCACCCCTGGGGGCTTTATCGATAGTGATCGGTTCCAAGTTATTTCATTCAACGTATTGGGCGGCTGCAATGGTTCGACCGGACCGCTTAGTCTAGACCCTCGGACAGGAGAGCCCTACCAGGCCAAGTTTCCGTTTATAACGGTCCGCGATATGGTCCGTGCCCAACAGATGGCACTTGAAAAATTGGGTATCGACCATTTGACCGCAGTCATAGGCGGGTCGCTCGGCGGGATGCAAGTATTGGAGTGGGGAGTGATGTACCCTGACAAAATGGACCGTTTGATCCCATTGGCTGTCACGCCGTACTTGACCGACTATGCGATTGCATTTAACAATATCGCAAGGCTTGCCATTCTTCATGACCCGAATTGGAACAATGGCAATTATACCGAAGGAACCATACCGGAGAGTGGATTGAGTCTGGCACGTATGGTGGGGATGATCACATACCGATCGGGAGATTTGTTCAATGAACGTTTTTCCAGGAAGCAGCGTGCCCCTGCCGGGAACTTCCACGATGAAATTGCCTATGAAATCGAATCCTATCTTGATTACCAGGGGAAAAAGCTGACCAAACGTTTTGATGCCAACAGTTATTTGTATTTGTTGAAGGCGATGGATACCCATGATATCGGGCGTGGTCGCGACGGTTGGCAACAGGCCGCTTCCCGGATTGAAGCACCGGTAACGGCGCTGGGTTACAGCGGGGATTTGCTGTTTCCGCCGGGTTCGCTGGAACAGTTCATCGACCAGTTGAAACAGAATGGGAAAGAGGCAGAATACACGTTGATTGATACCAGTTTCGGGCATGACGGTTTTCTGGTCGAATTTGAAAAATGGGGAAGCATTATTAAATCGGGATTGGAAAACTAATACACAAAGACAAGACAATTTAATATGGACTCTTATCCAGAGAGGCTGAGGGACTGGCCCGATGAAGCCCGGCAACCTTCAAGTCGAATTGACTTGAAAGGTGCTAATTCCTGCAGGAGTAATCCTGGTAGATAAGAGGAGAGATTGTGTGATCAGTCCTCTTCTTATGAAGAGGGCTTTTTGTTTTGGCTGATAAAAAGTTAATTAACAGGAGGAATAGAAACATGGCAAATACTTATGATTTAGAAACGTTATCACTTCACGGCGGTCAGTCCCCGGATCCGACAACAGGGTCGCGAGCTGTCCCAATCTATCAAACTACTTCCTATGTGTTCCACGATACAGAACATGCAGAGCGGTTGTTCGCTCTCGATGAACCGGGAAACATTTATTCCCGTTTGGGAAATCCGACTGTAGATGTTTTTGAAAAACGGCTGGCTTTGTTGGAGGAAGGCGTGGCGGCAGTCGGTGTATCTTCCGGTATGGCAGCTATCACATTATCGATTCTTAACCTGGCCAGTGCAGGGGATGAAATTGTAGCTGCCACCAACTTATATGGCGGTACGTACAATTTGTTCTCGACCACCCTGCCGCGTTATGGCATCAAGGTAAACTTTGTCGATCCGACCGATCCTGAAAATTTCCGCGCGGCGATTACCGATAAAACCAAAGCAGTGTATGGAGAAATCATCGGCAATCCCAGTCTGCACGTGCTCGATGTCGAAAAAGTTGCGGGAATCGCCCATGAACATGGGGTGCCGCTGATCATTGACAACACCTTTGCTACACCACATGTTTGCAAGCCAATCACACTTGGAGCAGATATTGTCGTTCACTCGGCAACCAAATGGATTGGAGGGCATGGCACTTCGATTGGCGGGGTGATCGTCGATGGTGGAAGATTTGATTGGAATTCGGAAAAATACCCCCAGTTTACGGACCCGGATCCGAGCTACAATGGCATCCGCTATGCCGTGGATTTCGGAACATTGGCGTTCAGCACCAAAGTAAGGGTGCAGCTGCTGCGTGATTTCGGAGCTTCGCTGAGTCCTTTCAACGCTTTTTTGCTGCTGCAAGGCCTGGAAACTTTGCATCTGCGCGTTGAACGGCATAACCAGAATGCGGTGGAGCTTGCCCGTTACTTAAAGGACCATCCGGCAGTGGAATGGGTGTCCTATCCAGGATTGGAGGAGCATCCGTCCCACCAGCAAGCAAGTGAAACCTTGCAGCACGGGTACGGTTCAATCGTCAATTTTGGCATTAAGGGCGGGAAAGAAGCAGGCCGCAAGTTAATCAACAATGTGGCTTTATGGTCGCATCTAGCCAATGTCGGAGATGCCAAATCGTTGATCATCCATCCGGCCTCCACGACCCACCAGCAGCTGTCACCGGAGGAATTGGAACGGACCGGAGTCAAAGCGGAGCTCGTCCGGCTGTCGGTGGGGATCGAGTCGGTGAGAGATTTGATCAACGATTTGGATGCAGCATTGGCAAAAGCGACGGGGCAACAAAAGGAGAGCGGACCAGAAATCGTCATCAACGATGAGGGAGTAATCCGCTGGGCATTGCAGTCCCCGACAGAACGGGTCGAAACCGACGGGAAAGAAACACAGCGTCAAAAAACATTGGCGATTGTTGGACTGAGCGGCAAAGAGGCGAGACCAAGCCATCGCCTGGCTAGGAAAATGCAGCGGCTTGGCTATAAAATCATACCGGTGAATCCACGGGAAACGGAAATTTTAGGAGAAAAGGCATACCCAGACTTGAAAAGCATTCCGGAACCGATCGATATCGTCCAGGTATTCAGAAGTCCGGAAGCCGCAATCGGAATCGCCCGCGAAGCAGCGGAAGTCCGGCCGAAAATTTTCTGGCTGCAAGAAGGAGTTGTTTCGGATGAAGCGGCCGAAATTGCCAGAAATGCTGGGCTTCAGGTGGTCCATAACCGCTGCACGTACAAAGAAGCGCAGCGCTTACGTGGAACGATTACGACTTACGCCTGTGAAATATAAAAATCATACCAACGACGAGGAGGATACCCATGAATCGCATCCCATTGATAGATATAAGAAGTTTTTTAGCTCTGACGGCTTTGGCGGTGATTATTATCGTTACTGCCGGCTGTTCATCGAGCGCAAGTTCGGAAGGAGCGCCAGATAAGATACGGCTTGACTATGCGTACTATTCACCGACCAGCCTGGTGTTGAAAAAATTCGGCTGGGCAGAGGAAGAATTTGAAGAAGAGGGCATCGACATAGAATGGGCACTAAGCCAAGGGAGCAATAAAGCCCTGGAGTTTTTGAACAGTGACAGCGTCGATTTTGGATCGACTGCCGGAGCGGCAGCGTTGATGTCCAAAGCAAACGGAGCGCCGATCAAGAATGTGTACATTTATTCAAAACCGGAATGGACTGCATTGGTCACAGCGAAAGATTCCGGGATCACCAGCCTCGAAGATTTGAAAGGAAAGAAGGTTGCCGCCACGCTGGGAACCGATCCCTACATTTTCCTGCTACGTGCTTTGGAAGCTGAAGGTGTTCCGGCAGAGGATGTGGAAATCGTCAATCTGCAGCACGGTGATGGCGCATCCGCCCTGACATCCGGGCAGGTGGACGCATGGGCCGGGCTTGACCCGCATATGGCCCGTTTGGAACTCGAATCGGATGCAAAGCTTTTTTATCGGAATCCTGACTTTAATACGTACGGTTTCCTGAATGTCCGCGAGGAGTTTGCGGAAAAGCATCCGGAATACGTTGACCGTGTGATTAAGGTGTACGAAAAAGCAAGAAAATGGGTCAAGGAGAACCCGGAGGAAGCTGCCGAGTTATTGGCTGAAGAAGCAGAAATCAAAGAGGAAGTCGCAGTCAAACAACTGGAACGTAACGATTTTTCCGAGCCTGTTCCCGGCAAAGTACATCGGGACGCATTAATTGAGGCTGGAAAAGTGCTACAGGAAAGCGAGACGATTGATCCGGAAGCCAATATTGAAGAATTGACAGACGAACTGATCGACCCATCTTTCGCGGAAGAAACCATATCGGAATAAAAAAGTCAGAGAGGAGGACCAGACATGGCCAAAAATCAAAGTGAAGTGAGCGGTGTCTTCACATCGGGAAGCAAGAGCAAGCCATCGACGATCAAACCGAAGAATCCGTTCACCCATCCCTTGTTATTGGGGAGTATTTTTCCGGCTTTGTTGGTGGTTGTGTGGGAAGTGTTAAGCCGTTTGGAAGTTTTTCCTGCCTACCAGCTTCCTGCACCGTCCGTTATTTTAGAGACAATTGTCGGGATGGCGGAAGATGGCACGCTCTGGGGGCATGTCGGCATCACCAGCTACCGGGTGTTGATGGGCTTTCTGCTAGGAACGGCAGCAGCCGTGGCGCTCGGTTCGTTGGTCGGATTTTATAAACATGCCGAAGCGCTATTCGATCCGCTTATCCAAGCATTTCGTTCGATCCCTTCTCTTGCCTGGGTCCCGTTGTTCATTTTATGGATGGGAATCGGCGAGCCATCGAAAATTGCCATGATTGCGGTCGGTGTCTTTTTTCCAGTCTATTTAAATATTGTCAGTGGCATCGGCGGCGTCGATCGAAAGTTAATCGAGGTAGGGAAAATGTATGGATTGAATACATTTCAGCTGGTACGAAGGATCATTCTTCCGGCATCTTTGCCTTCTTTTTTGGTCGGACTTCGTAGCGGTCTCGGATTGGGGTGGATGTTTGTCGTGGCAGCAGAGCTGATGGGCGCGAGCCAGGGTCTTGGATACTTGCTGGTCGTCGGCCAGAACACGCTCGCTCCGGAAACGATTATCGCGAGTATTGTCTTGTTCGCAATAATCGGAAAGCTGTCGGATTGGGTACTGAAAATACTGGAGACCCGGACTTTGCATTGGCAAGATCGGGCTGCAAAATCGTAAGGAGGTAAAGCGGTGAGTCTTCAATTAGAAAGAGTGGGAAGGACGTTTGCAGGAAAAGCAGCTGTCGAGGATGTTTCCTTCCGAGCGGAACCTGGTGAGATCATCGGTCTTCTCGGAACGAGCGGCTGCGGCAAAAGCACCCTGTTGCGTGCCATCTCCGGACTGGATACCGAATTTGACGGCGTGATCGAAATCAATAATAAGAAAGTGGACGACATACAGAAGACGGCTGGGTTTATGTTCCAGGAGCCTCGTTTGCTGCCTTGGTTGAATGTACTCGACAATGTCACCTTCGGTCTGGGGGGAAACAGAGAGGAAAAACAAAAGAAGGCAGGCCGTTACTTGGAAAGTGTCGGACTTGCCGGCAGTGAAAAATTGTATCCGAAACAACTTTCAGGCGGGATGGCCCAGCGGGTGGCGATTGCACGTGCACTGGCCACTTCACCGGAAATTTTGCTGCTGGATGAACCGTTCAGTGCCCTCGATGCGTTTACCAAAATGCAGCTGCAGGATTTGCTGCTTGAAGTGTGGAGGGATTATCAGTCGACAATGGTGCTGGTAACCCATGACGTGGATGAAGCTGCTTATTTATGCGACCGCATCATCGTGCTGCGTGGCCAGCCGGGCAAGGTGGAACGGGAGATCACGATCTCCGAACCGAGACCGAGAGAAAGAGGAAGCAGTGAGCAGGCTGCTTATAAAGCGGAAATACTTGCCAGCTTGGACTTAACAACCGAGACAGCTTGACCAAGCTGGATACATAGAGGAGGTACAACATGACAGGAAATGATGGGAAAATACTTAAAGCCGATAAAGGTGTACACAACTTAACAGACTATCGCCGTGTGGCTGCGGAATTCTCCTGGGAGCAAGCCGCAGAACAACTAAGTCTTTCCAAAACCGGCAAATGGAATGCCGCTTACGAAACGATCGATCGTCACGTTGCCGAAGGGTATGGCAAAAAGACTGCTTTGTATTTTGTCCAGGAAGCATCCAACGAGAGCTTCACGTTCGCCGAGGTAAAAGAAAAAACAGATCATTATGCACAGGTATTGAAGGAACAGGGTGTCAGCAAAGGAGATCGCGTGTTTGTTTTCCTTCCGAAAACCCCTGCTTGTTATTTTTCCATTCTGGCCATTATTAAGATTGGGGCTATTGCCGGTCCGTTGTTCGAAGCATTTATGGAAGAGGCCGTAAAAGACAGGATCAATGATTGCAGTGGAACTTTTTTGATTACGGATAATGAACTTGTCCATCGTGTACCGCAATCAGAAATCCCCAGCTTACAGACCGTATTGCTGGTTGATCAAATCGAAGCAGCCAAACCGACTGCTGTGACGGGAGAAGAGCTGGTTGAATGGGTCGATCCCGAGGACGGCATGTTGATTCATTACACAAGCGGATCGACAGGAAAGCCAAAAGGTGTGTTGCACGCACACAGGGCTGTCGTCCATCACTTTCAATCCGGACACTGGGTACTGGATATTCAGGAGGACGATGTATATTGGTGTACCTCCCATCCCGGCTGGGTTACAGGCAGTGTGTATGGTTTGTTCGCTCCATGGCTGAACCGGGCGGCTGTTGTCATCCAGTCGGGTCGTTTTCGGGCGGAAAACTGGTATCAAATCATCGCAGACTTCGGTGTCACGATTTGGTACAGTGCACCTACCGCTTTCCGTATGCTGATGGCACAAGGAGAGTTATATAAACAATATAACCTGAAGTCGCTGCGGCATATTTTAAGCGTAGGGGAACCATTGAATCCCGAAGTTATCAACTGGGCCTGGGATAACTTATCACTGCGGATTCATGATACCTGGTGGATGACCGAAACGGGTGGCCATTTGATCGTCAATCTTCCATCAGAACCGATAAAGCCAGGATCGATGGGGCGCCCGTTCCCTGGAATTACGGTCGGTATATTGGACGAAAGCGGGAAAGAGCTTCCTCCAGGCTCGATTGGCCAGCTTGCAGTTAAAACGCCGTGGCCAGGATTAATGAAAGAGATTTGGGGAAACCAGAGTAAATTTGCTTCTTATTTTCTATATGAAGGCTGGTATGTCTCCGGCGATCTGGCGATACAGGATGAAGATGGCTATATCTTTTTCCAGGGTAGAAGCGATGACATGATCAATTCAGCCGGAGAGCGGATCGGGCCGTTCGAAGTGGAAAGCAAGTTGATCGAACATCCTGCCGTTGCAGAAGCGGGAGTGATCGGTAAGCCGGATCCCCTGCGTGGCGAACTGGTAAAAGCATTTATCACCTTGCGTTCCGGTTACGTTGAAACGCCTGAATTGCTTGAGGAACTGCGCGTATTTGTTAAAACAAACTTAGCAGCACATGCCGCTCCACGGGAAATAGAAGTAGTTGCAGAACTGCCGAAAACAAAGATAAGCGGAAAAATTTTGCGCAGGGAACTAAAGCAGCGGGAGCTCGACAAGCTTAGTGCAACCTCTTAACTCAGCTTGAAGGAACAGGAGGAAAAGTATGAAGACGATCAAAGTGGCTTTGCTCGGCTTTGGGACAGTAGGCAGCAGTGTTTACCAAACCCTCCAATCACGACAAAGCAAGCTCGAAAGATTAATAGGAAGAAAAGTGGAAATTGTCGGCGTCTTGATTCAGGACGAAACAAAACAACGTGATATCGCCGATGGTATTTTGGTAACCTCTTCCTTCGAAGAGCTGATCAATGTCTGCGAAATCGACGTGATCATCGAAGCAATAAACGGCATAGAACCTGGAGCCGGTTATTTGCAGAGCGTCTTGGAAAAAGGAATCCATGTGGTGACCGCCAATAAAGAGCTCCTTGCTCATGAAGGGAAATCATTGCGGGAAACCGCCGATAAGGGGCACGCACAGTTGAAATATGAAGCAGCGGTTGCAGGGGGCGTCCCGATAATAGGGACCCTGCAGCAGCTGTTGCAAGTAAATCATATTTCCAACGTAGAAGCCATTTTGAATGGGACATCCAATTACATCCTGACCGAAATTGCAGACAACAAGGTCAGCTTTCAAGAAGCATTACACGCCGCCCAAGAGCTAGGATATGCTGAAGCAGACCCCGGGAATGACGTTGATGGATGGGATGCCTTTTATAAGCTGATGATTTTGAGCGATTTATTGCTTGGAAATCAGCCTGACTGGACGCAGGTGACACGGCGTGGAATACGCAGCATCACGCTTGCCGACATCCAGGCTGTCGAAACGGCCGGTTGGAAAATCAAGCATATTGCCAGTCTTCAGGTCCATGAAGGGAAAGCACGGCTTCGTGTCGAGCCGATGGCGGTGTCGCAAGGACATCCACTGTATGAGGTAGCGGGAGTGGATAATGCTGTTTCCATCGACGGTGATCTTGCAGGCAACTTAAAACTACAGGGACCGGGGGCCGGAGCACTTCCTACTGCTAGTGCAATCGTAGAAGATTTCGTCCAGTTGTATAAGGAGACAGACAACAGAAAAGCAATAATGGATACGACATTTTCTGCGGAAGATCCCAGTCGTTTGCAGGATTGGCTGATCATGGCTCCGTCCATACCGAAAACTGCTGCTGTTAAACAGCGTTGGAGTGGCAAGCAAGCTAACAGCAACACTTACCTTGTTTCCGCTACTGCAGAAGAGCTGGAGAACTTGCTGCAGGCCGGTAGAATCAGCAATTACTTTAGATTGGCAGGGGCTGGTCGGGAGATACAGGATACTGTTCCGGTTTTGACGTGAATGGTTGTTTATTGGCGATTATAACAGTGACTTTACCAGGCTAAAGAAAGTATAGGATAATGAAAAAGCTGTTAGGTAGTGGATAATATGATTGATATTATCCACTATTTTTTTTGGCATTGATCTATAAGAAGGGTGAATGAAAACAGGCGCTCGTCCCCGTCTAAATCAGAATGATCCTTTCCGATATTATCTATGTTTGAAACGTAAAAAGCCCCGATAGAACACTCTGTTGGGGCTTATTTTAGCGTTTGAATTTTATTGAGTTCTTAGTATCCCATTTACTTGTAACCAAAACTAGATAAAAAGTCAGGGATTATATATTTACTTAATAATAGTTGGAATGTTTCTTAACCAACAAACCGCCGCTTTTACTAGTGCCAAGTAGTTGAAGGATCTCCCTTATTACGTAGTAGACTCATATTGCGAAGGGAATTATTTCCATAATAGCAGGAAATAGGATCAATAATGCTTTTTCTTCTGGTATGATTTAAATAAGAAGATATATGAAATTGTGAAATTATTCACTTAAACTAACGGAAATTTTAAGTGAAGAAAAAATAATAAAACATCTAAAATTTCCTCAAATTTTATGAAGTGTATTTGAAAAATGAGGATGCTAGAAAATTTTTGTTAGAATATTTACCTTAAAATTAATAATCCCTTGTTAAGTTAACAGGGTTCTTCCATATTAGAGAAGGCTGCGAAAATAATGGCAGTCTTTTTTATATAAAAAAATGGAACCTTTTTTAATGTAAATACATCTTACTTTTGAAATAACAAAATATAAAAATGAAAGGGGGCAAATTCTTGAATAAGAAGGAAGTTTTAGAAGAATGGATTGATAAGTATACGCAACGTCTTGTTAGGGTTGCTTATTCTTATGTCAAGGATTGGCTGAAAGCAGAAGATAACGTACAAGATGCATTAATTAAAGCATATCATTCAATGGACCAATTAGAGAATAAAGGAGATCCCTTTCCTTGGCTTGCGAGAATTGTGATTAATGAATGTAAAAGTTCGTTTAGAAAATCTTGGCGTGAAATCATATCTGACTTTTTACCTGAAAAGAAACAAGAAAGCAGTGAAGAATCATATCTCCGAAGTGTTCAAGAAGAAGAAGTACATAACGCCGTCCTTAATCTTCCAAAACATTATAGTATGACTATTACACTCTTCTATTTTGAAGAGCTTTCAATTAAGCAAATATCGAACATTTTAAATTTAAGTATTGGAACGGTTAAATCTAGACTTGCCCGTGGTCGTGAATTATTAAGCAGGCAAATTGAGGAGGATAAATATGAAGGAAAAAGAATTAAGGTCAGCAAAAACGTACTTTGAACATCAGGTAGATATTGAAGAGTTTAAAAAAAATACATTTGAAAAATTAGAGAAAAATAGTTATATACAACAAACTAATATAGTAAATAGAAGAAGAAAAAGTTACCCGAAGTGGATACTTGCTGCAGCTGCTTCAGTAATGATAATTGGTTCAGCGTTTACGTTCGGTGGTACTCACATTACGAACGCTGCTGAAACGTTAATCAACCAATTATTTGGTTCAAAAGAAAATTTAATGCAAGCTTATCCAGAGGAGAGTCAAGGAGAATTAGATTTTTTTGACAGACACTTAGAAATAGCAAAAGAAAATTTAACAGAAAAAGAGTTCAACGATTATACCCAATTATATAAGGAGCAGACCGAGATACTTAATAGGATACAAAAAGAAAATAGAGAAAATCCTAATGCTGAAGAAGAACTGAAATTAGATCAAATTCAAGAATCAATGGAAACTTACGAAAACAAATTTCAAACAACCGAGGCTAAACAAATGGCAAGCTTCCCTTTTACTAAACCAAAATATTTGCCAGAAGGATATACAAAAAATGGGGAAAGCTATCCGATGCAAAACTCAAATAGTGAACCAGCTGTTTCATTAGATTTTAGCAATGGAGAGTTTGTGTTTTGGACAAAACAGGTGAATATAAATCAAAAAGATTTCCTTGCGGATATGCAGGAGACTGGTCTTTTCAAAAAAGACACAACCTATAGACTAAATGGATTTCAGTTTGATTATATTTCCACAAAAGATAAAAGTGTTGGTATGAAGTACGGTATGAGGGTTACTGTACCAGAAAAAGGTTACAAAATTGTATTGTTTGCAGAATCATTGTCAAAAGAAGAAATGGAAAAAGTATTGCTGTCTATGGTAGAAGATTAATTTGACTTTTCCAAATGGGGCTATTCTAATATTAGGAACCGTCAAACTAATCTAACTGAGGGGATCGCTAAAAAAGCAGTCGCTTTCTATATTCAATTAACCGTGCAGCATTCCTGTAATAAAATCTAAGTTTGTTAAGAAGTTTATTTAAACTAACGGGTAGCTAATGTTAAAGAAGAATGCCATTTGCAGCACAGTACAAATATACTGTTGACTAATCAAGGAGACGATAATGTTTATCAAGTAATCGTCTCCTCGTAGTTGACATTGTACTGCCCAAAAAATAACTTTATATGTGCAATAATGTACTTGGAATTAAAAAGTTTTTTATCAGGTGGGTTATCAATAAACGTGTCAGTTATGGAATAACTTTTTGTTAAAATAACAGAGGATTGAAAGTGCTTATTTCTCCCGAAAACATACTAAAGTTAACCGAACCATGATTTGATCAGGCTTCGTTAATAGTTTGTTTGGGTTTAGAAAGTCGTTCATAGGATTGGTTAGCATTTATTAATATATAACACTGAAAGGCAGTTACAACCATTAATAGAAGGAGGAGATAATTAACGCCTACATGCGTTAATAGTAATCCTCCGATCCAAGGCCCAATGGCATTTGCAAGATTTCCGCCAGCATAGATGATGGAGAAATAAGTTGCTTTTAAATGACGTGGAGCACTTTTGGCCATGATGGCCTGCTTTTTTGGTGCTACAATAATTTCTCCAAGCGTAATAAGCGCAAATGCGAAATACCATGACCATGTTTGGTTATATAGAAAAAACAAAGATAAAAATCCAACGAAGTATAAACCATTTCCGAATATAAACGCTACATTATTGTTCATACGATCAATATACTGAGCTATGATTGGCTGAACTATCACAATGATCCCTGTCATCATGGAGACTAGTGTTCCAAATATCTGTATCCCATTCTCAAAAGAACCATTTAAAAATTGAGCGAAATTGGAATCATCCTGAGCTTCAATAAAATAGATTAAAAATGAACTTATGGTCATTAATATTAATGTTCGGTCCTTAAATAATAGTTTGAAAACAGAGCCTTTAGCATCAGTATCTTTTTTCTCTTCGGTGTTATTATGATCTTGTAAGATAGCTCCCGTTTTTCTGAACAAAAGTAACATTGTTCCGGCAATTAATAGCAGTACAAAAGCAAACAGTCCTATTGGTATCTCATAATTTCCGCCTGCAATAACGGCCACACCGATAAGTGGTCCCAAAGCACCACCAAGGTTAATTCCCCAGTAATTATAGCTGAATATCTTTTCTGTATGAGATTCGGGTGCATGTATAGCAAGAATAGCATTACTGGTCGAGTTATAAATTGCCCATCCTACTCCTGCGAATACGGAAAAAACTGCTATGGCATAATAGTTTGGTACAATTATGTAACCAACAAGACTAACTGCGGGTACAATCAAAGCAAACGGGTACATACGATGGACCCCGAATTTATCTCCCAATCTCCCTCCAAGAATGCTGAAAATCAATGAGCTTAGCGGGGAAATTCCAATCAATATCCCGACCTCTGAAGGATTAAGATTCAATTTTTCACTGAAATAGATGGCTATAAAAGGCATTGCCATAAAACGTGTAATATTAAATACAACGTTTGACAACAGCATAGACCATACTAGTACAGAAAACTGTTGAAATGCCTTCGTTTGCCATTTAACCATGCTCATCTTCCTCGTCTTCGTTAGCCTTGAAAAAAGGAGCCTTCATTTGAAAACCAAAGGTGGATACATAGTACCATTTACTGTTTTCTCCTTTGTCTGTCATTTCCTGTAATTCTTCTAATAATGCTTGATACTTTGTAACCCAATGTCTAAACTTTTCTTCGGTTGTTTGTACTTCTAATTGACTGGCTACCTTGTCCCACTCTTTAGGATCTTCAGAATCAGTAATAAAAGCGTCATCTGGAGCCTCCAAGGCACGTTCTTTTGTCCGGTCTATTGCAGTAAGCGTCATAATCTTTCCGCTTTCACCCTGAATGGTTTGATAAGGCAGTAAATCTTTTGCTGGGATAAAACTTCTTGCCACTGCTCTATAGAGTTTTTCAGTCATATTTCGTTTCTTTGACTCACTAACTAAATAGATTAAATTGTTCTTTTCAAGGTCTTTTAAATGATAATGAATTTTTTGCCTGGGCACATCCAATAACTGAGATAATTGTTGTCCGGAATAAGAGTTTTCAATTAATAAATGTAGTATTTTCACACGTAATGGATCACTCAGCGCTTTCAATTGTTCCAGTTGTGTAAGAATAAGTACGCTCTGCTTCACATTAAGTCCACCTTTTTTGACTTGTCAATTTTATTTGACATGAATATAACCATAATTTGTATTTTTGTCAATTGATTTTGCTATTTTCGCATAGATTGTTGCTTTCTTGACCAATACTGTATAAAGGTTGATATAATGCAGTCTAAGGAGGCGTTCAAGTATGTGGAAGGATGTATATGAAGAATTCAGCGAATTAACGAAATCAGAGCAAATGGCTTTATTTGATGCTATGAAACAGGATTTGTTTCCAGAAGAGCCTGACAAAATCACAAAACTACTAAAGACCATTCGGGAAGCACGATTTTCTACGGGTATGGCTTGTGTTCATTGTGGAAGTATGTCTGTTAAGCGTAATGGTAAATATCGTACTCGCCAACGCTATTTATGTAAGGATTGCAATAGGACATTCAATGATATGACGAATACTCCATTTGCAGGTTCACGATACCCTGGAAAATGGGTGAAATACATTGAACTAATGGTAGATGGATTTACTCTGCCTAAAATCGCTGAAAAACTTCAAATACACATTTCCACTGCATTTTATTGGAGACATAAAATCTTGAACGCATTAGGAAGTCTTGGGTTCAATCAATTGCAAGGTATCATTGAAAGTGACGAAACCTTCTTTCGTGAGTCATTAAAAGGTCGAAGAGAAATCACTCACAGAAAAGCCAAGAAACGTGGAGAAAAAGACAAGAAAAGGGGTATTTCTAACCTTAAAATTGCTGTTGTAGTAGCACAAGATAGGAACGGCAATATGATTGCTCGAAAAGCAGGAACAGGGCGTGTTAAAGCCGAAGAAATTGACACTGTGATAGGTGAATATATTCACCCATCTGCTTTGTTATGCACAGATACATCCACAAACTATAAGAAGTTTGCCAAACTGAAGGGACTCATACACGAAACAGTCAATGAACGCCAGAAACAACGTGTTAAGAAAGGGATATATCATATCCAACACGTTAATAACTTTCACAATCGCTTGAAAGGGTGGTTGGAACGATTTCAAGGGGTTGGAACATATTATTTGGACAACTATCTCTATTGGTTCCGTTGGCTCGAATTAGGGAAGGATTTAGCATTTGATAAACGAGTAGAACAAATGCTTATTTCAGCGTGTCAAAAATCTAATCATACTACAGTTGAAATGTTAAAAAGTGCATAAGAAAAGACCTCCGATAAAGAGGTCAGTCGATAAAAATACTTACTTTTTGTCTGTAAATGAACGAACCAATATCGTTCCTGCTAAAACCGATAAAATCATATGCGTTTCAGGTAATAAGAAGATGTTGGGGTAAATGTCCTGTGATACTCCATACCACTTCACCCAATAGATATTTGGTATAAACACAAGGACAGACAAGATTACTGTTGGAATAAGAAGTTTCCAGTTAAAGTTAAACTGCCCTTTTAAAAGGCTCCTTAAACCTTTCCATTCCATCAATACACCAAATAGGAACGCCCACAAAGACATTGCTATAAGTAGGGTTTTTGTATCTTCTGATGCCCTTTGTGACGCTATTTGAAGGTCATAGTAATTACCAACCATTAAGTAAAGTAAAATTATCATTCCTACAATCACTGCTGAAACACCCAATATCTTTTTTAGAATAGTAAAATCTCCCTTAATATATTCATGCGAAATAGATATCCTAAAGTTTCAAACTTACTTTAATTTTATCAGAAAATTTAACTTATACAAATATTGTTCTAAAAACAACAATCTTTTAGAAAACAGCCATTGATTTTGACAAGACAAAGTTATTTTACATAAAGAAGAAATTTATCCCATTTATCTTTCTGGATAATGATCGTGAAAAGACAATTTAATTTGTGAAGTGGAAACTTAAGTTTAGGAGACCTACTTTTTATTAGCCTGTTATAACAATCCTCCGCAAGCGGGCGCTAATCTTGAATTAGTAAGACGGAAAACAACAGAACTACTTATTGCACAGTACAACGTTACTGGTAACTGAATAGTTTTCGTTAGAGAAAAACACTCTTTTAGGGTGATTGTTTCGTCGTATAAGACTCTTACTGCTCATTAATAACAGGATTTATTGCTGCGCAGGACAAAAATACTGTGAAATAAAAATTAAGCTTCAGTAATCAGGCGAGTTTACTGAGGGGAAAAAGGGTTAATCGACGAGGAAAAGAATGAATTAAGAGTTGATAATGACAATGTTAATTAACATATTATAGCATCAGCGAGCTGTAGAAGTTGTTATTGGTCTAATAAAAAAGGTACTTGATTACCATTTAGAGTTCCGTTTTCGGTGGAGAAACATACGAAAATGGATTTTTTCGTTTACAATAAAGTACGGGTTTGGGAGATCTTTTTGATCGAACTTTATTATAAACCACCTAACAATAATTGTTTTAAATGAGACGAACTCTATTGTACAAGCAGATTTATTGGTTCAAGCTATACTCGAGACTGTTTTATAGGTTGTATTCGTGAAATTGAGAATTTTCAATAGGATAAAACTTTTAAAAGGTATGGATGATCAAACTTTATTCTATAGTTAAATCTGTAATATTCCTTTACAAGAATATTCTTATAGAGGTATACTATAAAATGAGAGAAGTTGAGAAGGGAGGAACGTATTAGTAATCTTGGTTAGGTGGTGGAACAATTCGTGAATCAAACTTTATTAAATACACTTGCAGAGCCCAATCGATTTCGAATTGTAGAATATTTGAAGGAAGGCCCCCGAACAGTTGGGGAAATTTCCGACCATCTACAAATTCGTCAACCTCAGGCATCTAAACATCTTCGAGTTCTCAATGAAGCGAAAATTGTGGAAGTACAAGCAGAAGCTAATCGACGTATTTATAAACTGCGTCCTGAACCATTTTACGCATTGGAGGAGTGGCTGGTTTCATATCGAAATATTTGGGAAGACCGATTCGAACGCTTGGACACTTATTTCAGCGATTTGCAAAAAAAGAATGGTGAAAATGATTAATGATAGCGAAATGGAACCTTCGATATGAATACCATTTATAAGACGGTATTGTCTGATTGAAGGTGCAGGTCAAACGGATGATCGTCTGAAAAGGAACAATTAACAATCGGTTGAAACTGGAACTGGCAGTCTAATGAAAGAAAGGAGGATTAATCATGAACGATCATAAACGTATCCATGAAACGACTTCGCGAGTGGAAGGACGGGAACTTGTGATTGAACGTATCTTTGATGCACCGAGAGAACTTGTGTTTAAAGTCTTTACAGATCCGGACCATTTAGAAAATTGGTGGGGACCGGAAGGGTGGACGACGACAAATTATAAGACAGATATTCAACCAGGAGGTGTCTGGCATTTCTGCATGCGTTCCTCTGACGGACAAGAATCGTGGGGAAAGGCATTATATCATGAAATTGATGTGCCTGAGCGAATTGTCTATACAGATGTTTTCTCTAATGAAGAAGGAAATACGGTTGAAAGTATGCCGGAAATGCTGGTTACATTGACCTTTATCGAATATAAAGGGAAGACGAAGATCGTTAACCGTACGCGTTTCGCTTCTGAAAAACAGTTGGAATCTATTATTGACATGGGCGTTGTTCAAGGATTTACAGAAATGTGGAATTGTCTCGAAAAACATCTCCAAACCATCCAAAGAAGTAAGCAAAGATGAGCTGAAATCCACAAGAGTAATCGAATTACCAAATGTAATGCATCTCAGGTTTCAGGTATTAAAAAAAATATATGAGGAGAATGAACATGAGAAAAATTATTGTAACAGAATTTCTTACACTTGATGGTGTCATGGAAGATCCAGGTGGTGGTGATGAATCTGAGTACGGTGGATGGAGTGCCCAGTTCTGGAGTAAGGAAGCGGAGGAGTTTAAGCATGATGAACTATTTGCAAGTGACGCACTCTTACTGGGACGTGTAACCTATCAAGGATTTGCGGCTGCATGGCCAGCGATGACAGATGATACAGGATTTGCTGAAAGAATGAACAATGTTCCAAAGTATGTTGTTTCAACAACACTGGAGGAAGTAGAATGGAATAATTCGAGGCTGATTAAAGGTAATTTAGCAGAAGAAATATCTAAGTTAAAGCAGGAGCCTGGTCAAGATATTACAGTTCATGGCAGTGGTCAATTAGTTAATTCCCTGATGCAGTATGACCTCATTGATGAATACAGACTCATGATTCATCCAGTTGTTGTAGGTGGTGGGAAACGTCTATTTAAAGAGAATTCACATGCGAAAAATTTGAGTCTTGTAGAGACGCACACGTTTAAATCCGGCATAGTCGTGTTAATTTATAAGTCTGTTTAACAGATTTATTCGGGTTATTATTAGTAGTAAAGAAAGCTTCCACATCTTTTTGTTCAATCAAAAGTGCTACTTAATTTTAATATCACTGTAGTGATGACAATATGACGATCGACCATTAATAAAGAAGATTGGAATATGAAGAGAAGGCTTCTTCAACTATAGGGTGTTTATGTTGAACAAGAACAACTAATATTATAAGGCGATTTGCTGCATAGTACAATAATATTAGTCACTAAATATGTAGTTTAACCCGATCACTTTTTAAGTGATCTTTTTTTCTAAGTTGACTTAAGCTGCACAACATTTTTTTATAATTATGGAAATTAAGAACAATAATTCATTATCTTTTGGTAGAACTTTAGTATGAAAATTTATGATATTGAGAAGGTGTGCACTTAAACTAAAGATACAAGTTAGTTTAAGAGTCCAGATTGAACATTGTACTGCAATCGGCCAGTTTACTGAACAAGCAAAATAAATCTTTTTAAGTTCTTTCTGTTTGAATTACTTGTTCCTAACGGTTATTTTTTCATTTTACTGCCATTCAGTTGATTGATAAAACAAGTTTTTCCAGATTCTTTTTACCCGCTTACAATATTTTATCTATCCCATTTTTCGGTGTATTCAAAATTGTTCATCACCTTTATGCACCATTTACATTTTTAGAGCTAAAACCGGAACTGTATAAATAATAAAGTCCGTACTTCAATTCTTAATGTAATCCAATGAATGGTAATCACTGTTTTCTAAACTTTGGCTTTTTATAATGCATTAAATTTAATTTCATAACAGAACTGGAGTTTTCTATAATAATCATTTTCTACAAAGTCTGTTGGTTTTATTTTGGTTGAGGTATTGTGAAAATATTCGATTTCTGCAAACTTTAAGATTTCATAGACAAATTGAGAACAAAACATAATATTAGGTCTAACCGAAAATTTCGTTACAAGTCCAATAAGATTGTAGGCACTGCCTACTTCGTTAATCTCTCTAATTTTATCGATAACTGCCTGCTTTTTTTCCCTTGGTGTTGGTATTTTATAAACCATTATCGACGCGTCATCTTTTTTGTTAAAGAACACCAGCTGTTCACGATTTAATCCTGGAGGAGCCACATTTTCTCCACCGTTATAACTTATAATTGTTTTTAACTCTCTATCAAAACTCAATGACACATGATTATATGCTTTATTAGTAAACAATGAAATCAGTTCACTTGCAGGACTTCCAGTACTAGAAATAATAATGTACAGATGCTTGTCATCCAGGCTTTTTTCACATTCCTCAAAATACTGATTAGTTAAGGTGTTTTTGTTTAAATAATTAGTGTAACTATGTCTTGGAATATCCTTTACAATCTCATTCAAATTTTCTTTAGATAATGAACTAGTCCCTTTTCTAACGTTAGTTTTAAATACGATTCCTCTTTCATGAATCTTTTTGATCATTTCAAAACTTATAGATGATGCGTCCTTTAAAGATAATTGATGTTGAAGTGTATACAAATAATTTAGATACGATACAAAATAAGGCGCAAAAATAAAGAAAATGGCAACAAACTTCTTCAACATAAATTGGCCCCAAAATTCATTACCTGAAAAAACAAATGATGTAATAAAGACCTGTTGTGCAATCATTATTACTAGATAAATTACTGAGAAAATGATCTTTGTATAAGTCTTATTTGGTGATAGCCACATTTGTCCTGCTAGAATAAATGCGGAAACTGCATATATTACTGCGAATGGGACTAATGTTTCTGCTGAGATTAAAAGAATAAATAATAGAAAAGGGAACCATTGAATTAATCGTATATATATCTTTTTTATACTCAAAGCTTTTCTCTCCTTGCATCGGTCATAATTAGTAATTTTTATTGTCCAATTTAGTTTCAAGTGCTCGCATTCAGCAATAACTTCCTAGTTTACCGGACTAGAGTCATTGAGTTACTTCACCTTTTGTGCACGTATTAATTCGCTTTTGAAAGTGTCAATGCGTGATTGACATAGGCAATGCTTAAAATGATACTTATTCTGATAACTTTAATCATTTCAGGATCATGAATCCATGGTGCAGTTTTTGAAACACCATAAATAAAATTTGCAGAAAGGTCGAACAGCAATAAAGGCCCAAATTTCACTTGTATATGATTACAGCAAGACTTGGCAGCCTGTTATAAACCAAAAAGATTCACATAAAAATCGCCGCTGCGAGAGGCATCCAACAAAGAGAACTACAATATATAAATCCTAAGACAGAACCAAGAATAATAAGAATCATCGTTGAATCCCAAATTGGCACAATCACAATAAGTATAAGTTGCAATAAGGGGGCAATACTCATGAGTTCTTTTGACAACATTTTATTGAGTTGTTCAATTACTTTAGTATTTACTCTTGAATATAAGGTACAAAATGTACCTTGAAGAAAGCAAATTATACACCAAAATTAAATAAGTAACAAGATGAATCTCAAGTTTGTGGTATTATTATTTTAAAAATCATTTGGGAGGTTTTATCCATGGCGAATGAACGAAAACGTGGAGAAGAATTAGAAATTGCGATTCTGGAAGCTGCGGATGAAATCATTAAAATGAAAGGATATTGGAGTTTGACGTTTCAAAATGTTGCAAAACAAGCGAAAACAAGTCGAACTGTAATCTACCGTCGTTATGAAACACCATTTGAAATATTACATGCATTAGTAAAATATAAATCCAAGCAAGCTTTTGATGGCCCAATGATTGACTTACTGAAGGACAAGGGAAGTTTACGTGAAGATTTAATTGCTGTTATGGAACTTTTTCAACAACTTTTTAGAAAGGTAGGTTTAGGTGTTCTCGATGCGATGCTTTTTGAATTGCGTCAAGGTAATGAGGAATCATTGTTATGGTTAAACCAAGCACATGAAAGCAATATTAAAGTGATGAAAAAGGTACAGGGTTTCGCTATGCGACGAGGAGAAATTAAACATGAATTTTCAAGGATGCAGATGATTCTGCCATTTAACATATTGCGCATGGAAAATTTGATGAATGGAAAAAAACTGACAAAGGAATATATTATACAATTAGTAGATGAAGTGTTGATGCCAATGTATACCAAAGAAACATAATGAGAATTTTAATGTTTTTCCTTAATGAGTAACAATTAGAAAAACAAGTTTGTACCTTCCATGACACCTCATAATATATACATTGGCATTTACTGGTAATCATCGAACATACTATTATTGAAACAAAGTATTTTTCAACCATTGGTCAAAAAATTCATACAAATCTAAACAAATCTCCAGAAAAAGCCCATGATTTTGCTTAATAAAGTAATACCTAAATTCACATTAAAAAAACTCTATTAATGGTAACTTCCAAATTACTATGGCTTAGAAGGTATTACATAATTAAAGCGTAATTGTTGAATAATAGAGTTTTAAAAAACAAATCTATTTATTGCACAGTACAAAAAAACTGCGCAATAAGAAACTTTCTAAAATCGTGCATATTAATGAATAAATTAATGAAATGTTAGAAAATGGCACGGTAAATCGGATAGAACTGGAAGGAGAAAAAAGTGTCTGGATATATAACGCTTAATAAGAAGAAAATCTATTATGAGATTCACGGCGATGCCCATCTACCTGTATTTTTATATTTACATGGTGGACCGGGGGCTGGTTCCTATGACTTTATTGAACATCAAGGAAAACAGCTTTCAAAATTTATGAGGATCATTGCAATCGATCAAAGAGGGGTGCTTCGCTCAGATCCAATCGAAGATAATGAGAGATTCGGAATACTTGATTTGGTAGATGACTGTGAAGCTATTCGTAAGCAACTTGGTATAAAAAAGTGGGGAATTATCGGTCATTCTTTTGGTGGATATGTGGCGGTACACTATCAATTGCATTATCCTGAAAACGTGACACACCTTTTGCTGGAATGTCCGATGTATGATCTCGGAAGTTCTGCTCGCTCACTGATCACAGGGGCTGCCCAGGAGTATGAACGATTAGAAAAAGATGAAAAGATCAAAGAGTGCCTGGCTACTGTGAAAATCAAGGATACAGAAGAGGTTTGGGAAAAATGTATAGAGTTTCTCCGTGATTTAGGAGAACATAAAGACAATCTGTATGTGTATGGAGAAGATAAACATTTCTTTGACCGGCTTGTTGAAAATTCCGGGATTCCTCCAGAAAATTGGGAACGGGCAGCGAATCATCAACAAAAGTTATATCAGGAAGGGAAAGTATTTGAATCATTGTCCCCTCAACTGGACTCTATTACCTGTCCGATGTTATTGATGAAAGGGAAATATGATTGGGTAACGAGTAAGGAACAAATGGCAGCTTTTACGAATGGACAGTCCAACCGTAAGCTAGCTATCTTTAAGCAAAGCGGGCATTTCCCGAGATTCGAGGAACCAGCATTGTATGCCAGTGTAATAAGAGAATTCATATCTGTTTACTGAAAAATCATTTACATAATAAGTTGTAATACAAGGGATGAGATTATTGCAGGAGAAAAAGTATGAACAATTATTTCTACAAGCAGTATCAAACAAAGTAAACATTGAAACAGATTATACGGCAAATTATGGAGGTAGCAGGGACTACTTTGTAGGGTACCAATTTTTAAACAAAAATTGGAAATTTGTTTTTGTTTATAAAAAATATCATTGTGCAGAATTATTTATTGAATCCTACCAAAAGGAATTCGCTGATAAAATACAATCCGTTTATGATTTATATAAAGACAATATTGAATTACTCGTTGGACATAAATTGCGTTTAGTTCGAGGATCGAGGAACCCAGATTTGCTTCGACTAATGATCAAACTAGATTATCAAGATTCTACGCTTCCACTAGATGAAAGAGTTAAAGAATATATGTCCATTTTCAAAAGGTTTAAAAGTTCTCTTGAATTAATTTTTAAATTCTCTCTTTAAGGACGTTCGATAAGAAAAGGAGTATAACACTCGGCTAATTAAAGAAGACCCTCTTGTGGTTCCAGTGGACGACAGTTCATTCCGTACAGTGGAATAATACTGTGTCAGGTGTTGCCTTTCATGATAATATAAAGAAAACCGTACATATGAGGATGTGAGCCATGCCCAAGCATAAGATTTATACCATGAGTTTCGCAAGTGTGTATCCCCATTACATTAAGAAAGCGGAGAAAAAAGGACGTACGAAAACGGAAGTGGATGAAATCATCCGCTGGTTGACCGGGTATAGCCAGGAAGGGTTGGAAGCGCAACTGGAAAAACAAACAGACTTTGAGACCTTCTTTGCAGAAGCTCCCGGGATGAATCCGTCGCGAACTTTGATTAAAGGCGTAATCTGCGGTGTACGAGTGGAAGACATCGAAGAACCTACAATGCAGGAAATCCGCTATTTGGATAAACAAATCGATGAATTAGCAAAGGGAAAAGAAATGGAGAAAATTTTGCGCAAGTAATCATCTGAAACGGAGAAACACCGATTCTATTGATTGCAATAGAATCGGTGTTTTTTAATGATTATATACAGGAGAAGCCCAAAAATGATTGCAAGGAGCATGTAAACCGCACTTCATACAGGAGATCAAGCTTAAAATAATTGCAGGAAGGAGGTAAATCGAACTTCCTTACACTGTCTAAAACTGTAAATATAAGTGTATGGGATAAATTTGCCTCGCTATGAAAGAAAGATGCATGAGGGCGAAGCGATGTTTGCTAGGATAGCTGCTCTATTCCAAGAAGAATATTTAATTAGCAGAAGAAGGACTGCCCAACCCATTATTTGGCGGAACAGTTTTTTCAGTGAGTGGGTTTTACTGTTGTCATTTGGTGGTTTATAATGGAGTGTCACAAGAAGAAAGATGGGAAGTGCCTATGAAAAAACGGAAGCATAGTGGAGATAAAAGATCGGGAACAAAACACAATCAATCAACTAAATCCCACTCAAAAAAGCATTCAAAAGTGGCCACACGAGATAAATTACAAGGCAAGAACCCGAATAAAAACAAGCGTCCACGTAACAAGAAAAGCGTAACCGCAAAGGTGAGCTGTACAGGGCTGACCAACGACGGGAAAGGTATTGTCCGGTGGGAAGGTAAACAGCTAGAGGTAGAGCATCTACTACCTGGCGAAACGGCTGAAATCACCGTGTCCACTAGCGGGAAATATGTTGCTGCGGAACTGAAGCGAGTAATAACTCCGTCTGAAAACCGGGTCAAGCCAGCCTGTTCCTATTATTACGAGTGCGGCGGATGTCAACTGCAGCATATGAACGACCGTGCGCAAATGCACTTTAAACAGGAAACGATAGATAAATTGATGAAACCGTTCGGGAAACCGGAATCCATTTTAACCATGGACCATCCGTATGATTACCGGAACAAGAGCCATACGACATTTGGGCTGAATAAGGATCGGCAGATTATTGGCGGGCTCTATGCTCAGAATAGTCATCAGCTTATCTCCATGGATCGGTGTCTCATTCACGATCCGAAAGCGGACGAGATTTGGCAAACCATTAAGGGCATGATGAGGTCTTTTAAAATCCAGCCATATAATGAAGACACTGGACAAGGCTTCCTGCGCCATGTACTGGTAAAGGTCGGTAAGGTGAGCGGGGAGATCATGGTGGTGCTGGTTGTAGCGACCTCTGTATTCAAGGGAAAGAATAATTTTGTTAAAGCCCTCAGGAAGGCGCACCCAGAGATCACGACCATCCTCATGAACGTGAATAACCGGAAGACGAGCATGGTTTTAGGGGATCAGGAAAAAGTACTGTTCGGAAAAGGGACAATAACAGATACCCTGTGTGGGCTGAAGTTTGATATTTCCGCTAAATCCTTCTATCAAATCAACCCTGTTCAGACGGAAAAGCTATATGCAAAAGCCATTGAGATGGCGAAATTGTCCGGTAAGGAAACGGTAATCGATGCATACTGCGGAATCGGCACGATTGGTCTGATTGCCAGCCAAAAAGCAGGCAAGGTCATTGGCGTGGAGCTGAACAAGGATGCGGTTCGAGATGCCATCCATAACTCCAAGCGTAATGGCGTAAAAAATGCCCGTTTCTATCAAGGCGATGCTGGTGAATTCATGGTACAGATGGCAGCGCGCGGTGAGAAAGCGGATGTCGTCATCATGGACCCGCCTCGAAGCGGAAGTGATGAAGCGTTCTTGTCCAGTGTGGTGAAACTAAAACCAAAGCGTGTCATTTATGTGTCCTGTAATCCGGAAACGCAGGTACGGGATATGAACTATTTAACCAGGAACGGGTATGAGGTGAAAGGTATTCAGCCTGTGGATATGTTTCCACAGACGGTGCATGTGGAGACGGTAGCGGAGATGGTGTTGAAGGTGTCAAATTAATTTATAAATACCTAAACAAAATAAACATTTCCGATTAAGACCCCGATTTCGTGAAAATAAACATTTCCGATTTCGGGGTCTTTTCGTCTCGCCTATAGAAACATTTGAGAGCTTTAGAAACAGAAGGATCGTAATATTTTTCTCTAAATCGTCTTGCAAGAAAGGATATGAATGTTATTATTATAATGAATATTCAATATAAAAGGAGTTGTCATATGAAAAAGTCAAAGAAAAAAGAAGCGATATTAAATACGGCTGAAAAATTGTTTTATCAGCACGGTTTTCATTCGATTGGTGTAAAGGCTATATTGGATCAGGCCGGAGTCGCACCAATGACGTTGTATTATCATTTCAAGTCGAAGGAAGATGTCATTAAAGAAATATTATTCCGAAGAGAGAATCATTATTTCGAAATGCTAGGAGAAAAAATTAATAAAAGTGATGGAATTGATTCGTACATGACGTCCCTGATCCAGGCTCATATGGACTGGATAAAAGCGGAGGGGACTAACGGTTGCTTGTTTTTAAGAGCAAAGCAGGAATATGAAGGCATAAATGAGGAGATTGCTGCGCTAAGCAGGGAACATAAAAAAACACTGCTAAACAGGATTGAAAATGATTTAAAGCCATTTGATGTTCCGGGATCGTTCGGTGTTCAATTATCCATTATACTAGAGGGATTAACATCCATGGCCCAGATACAGGGAATAGAGGAAGTGAAAGAGGCTGCAACCGATTTAGTGAAGGGTTTAACAGATTCGGGAAATGAATTTTAGGAGTTAGGGAGACGCATGTCGTAAATAATAGGACACTACACGGTTCCCTATTTTTTTGTCTATTTATTATAATGAACGTTATATATAAAAAGGAGGTGTGCTAGATGGATGAAAAGAAATTGATTATAGTGGGTTTGCCGATGATTGCTGTGACGTATGGTTTATCCAGATTTAGTTACGGTTTAATGCTCCCCTATATTAGCGAAACCATTAAAATGGAGCAATATACAAGCGGTGTCATTTCGTCTTTCTCCTACATTGCATACTGTATCGCAATTATAGTAGCTATGGCATTTTCTATTAAGATTTCTCCAAAAGCTATACTTTTCTTGGCTGGACTGTTAGCTGTACTTGGTTTGGGGATTATCTCTATTGCAGCTAGCCCTGGCATACTAGGTCTGGGTATATTTTTGGCAGGACTAAGTACTGGTTTTTCATCACCTCCCTACGCGACCATTGTGAGCAAAAATGTAAAAAGAAGATTACAGAATCAGACGAACTCTTGGATAAATTCAGGCACTAGTATTGGAACAGCTTTAACAGGGGCTATTGCTATAATCATGGCAGATAGTTGGAGAGAAACGTATTTGATATTTATGCTCATTGCCATAGTAGTGGTATTCGCTAATTACAAAGTGCTGCCAAAAAATCAAACGGTCAAAGAAAACGTGACATTCGGTTTCTCAAAAGAAGAGTGGAGAAGGGCCATCCCATTAATTGTCGCATCTATGTTATTAGGATTATCCTGTTCGGCCTACTGGACGTTTTCCAGAGATTTTATCTTACAGACCGAAAGTGTTCCTGATTATATCGGAGAGTGGTTTTGGGTGGTTATTGGAATTTCAGGATTGTTAGGAGGAACTGCAGGTGCAGTTATAAATAAGTTTGGTTTAGCGACTGCATACTGGATTTCTGTATTAACCCTTTCAACCTCATCTCTGTTATTAGGTACATTTACAGGTAAAAGTATGATTGGATTTCTTTCGCCAGCCCTTTTTGGCAGCTCGTATATTTTTATGACAGGTGTTTTGATAGCGTGGGGAATTTCCGTGTTTAAGTCCAATCCCTCATTCGGCCTAGGGGTACCCTTTTTAATACTGGCACTCGGTCAAGCAATAGGATCGATTTTCTCGGGGGTTTTTGCGGATTTATTAGGCTATCCCGCCATATTTATAGGAGGTTCCTTAATTGGTTATGCAGCTTTAATGCTAAAAAAGCATAAAGCGAATAAAGGTTTTTAAAGTAGCTTTGTGAAAAATTTTCCTGTTAAGACATACCCTAATTCCATAATATGCTTACCATCCTGGTGGTTTAACCGTTGGTGGTTGTATGTTACCATTTTTTATAGTTAATTAGTTAGGAGTAAATAAAAAATGGATATACCAATAATTTACGAGGACAACCATCTGCTTTGTATCGAAAAGCCAGTTAATATTCCAGTACAAGAGGACCAATCGAAAGACAAAGATTTACTCTCGCTTCTAAAAGAAGATATAAAATATCGATACCAAAAGCCAGGCAACGTGTACCTTGGGCTCGTTCACCGCTTGGATCGACCTGTCGGTGGGGCGATGGTGTTTGCCAAGACTTCAAAAGCGGCCTCGCGTTTGTCTGATATGATGCGGCGGAAATCGATTGATAAAAGCTATTTGGCAGTAGTGCGGGGAAAAATGCCGGAAAAACACAATGTACTAGAGGATTACTTGGTAAAAGACACACGTAAAAACCAAGTATATACCGCTTCCCCGAATCATGAAAAAGCCAAAAAAGCAGTATTGGAATATGACGTCATCAGTGAAAAGAAAGGATTGTCCCTCCTTTCGATAAAACTGCACACGGGCAGACCACACCAAATACGTGTACAGCTTTCCTCTCGAAATCGTCCACTCTATGGGGACCAAAAGTATGGGGAGGACGTTAATCAACCAGGCCAGCAAATCGCCTTATGGTCTCAATCACTTGCGTTCAACCATCCCACTAAAAAAGAAGAAATGAAGGCGACATCCTTGCCGCCAAACACCTATCCTTGGAACCTATGGAAAGAACTTGCGCAATAACAAGGCAGTACAATCATATATGCAAGAGGAAATGATCAGGCGCTAATCATGCATCGATTGGCGCCTTTTACTTTATTGAATTTCAACAGACCCTGCCTCGCTTTAAGAAAGCAATTAGTATTCTATCTGTTTCTCCGCCCGATTCGCCAAGCCAAATCAAATGGCCCCATGCATCGAGAAGCTGCAGTTCAGCCCTTGGAATGTTTTCTTTAGCGAAATAGGCATGATCCAGAGACACCGAACGATCATGCTTACTATGCATGATCAACGTAGGGCAGGAGACAGCATGTAAATCCCGAACCGACAGCTCGTTGATCTGTTGTAAGTCTATTTCGAAACCATAGCCTGACCGCTGTCTGTTATTCATTTTTCGGATAGCTTCCACATCGTTTTCTCCCATTTTATCTTTGGCTTCCTTGTATGATAGCTTGCTGAAGGAAGGGAGCATTTGCTTGAACATAAAGTTCGGAAAAGTATTACTGAAGGAAGATAATAGTTTCCACGTGTATTTTTCGGTTTTCGGATGGAATAACACGTTCGCCGCTTTGTATTCGATATCCTTGGGCGTCAGCCATTGCTTCGTAACGGCAGATTGCAGGACGAGGGAGCGGGTGTGCCCGGGAAAATGTGCGGCAAAGTGAATCCCGGTGGGACCGCCGGCGGATATGGCAACGATATGCGCGTTTTCAATATCCAAATGGTCTAATAGTTTTGCATAGTAATAGCATGCAGTTGATAAGCTGCTGCCGATTTCTGGAGAAGTTGCTCCATATCCTGCTCGGGAAGGTGTGATCGCGGAGAAACCATTTTCGACCAACGCTTCGTAACCGAATTCTTCCTGGCAGTTGGAATGACCGCCATGGAAAACGAGCACCGGTTGACCCTGGCCGACAATCGAGTATTCTATCGTGAATCCATCTATATAGTACTCTCCAATTTTTCTATCCATCTTGGCACCTTCCTTGAAAGAATTGATGTATTATATCCGATTGATTCAATTGCATAGTGAATTTCCAATAGTTTTGTTTGTAATTCTGTGTAGTTTTTATACGCTTGGATGAATTCCTCGGTTTCATCTATCCGATAAAATTTTATTTCTGTTAACTCGTTTGCTAAATAGGACAGCTCGGCTTTGATCTGCTTATTTTCAATCAAGTTTCCAGCCTGCTCTAACAAAGCGACTTTTCGTGCCAAATGGGTAATAAGTTTGCCGGAGTGTTCTTTATTATTTTTCTCTTGTAAACGTGCCATTTCTTCTTTATTTCCTCTGAAGAACGAAGGAACCTCTTCTTGCTTCGGAATTTTCTCTGCTCCATCAGGACTTATCGAAATTGCTGTTTGCTTCAATAGTTCTCTGGCTTTCATCGCAGATGCATCGTTACGATTATTGTGGAAGTAGTCGTAATACATCTCCTTATCAATGATCAATTTCCCGTTCTTTCTATTTGGTGTGCCTTGATGATTACTCCCTCTGTCCGATATGTCCTTTTTCATTTCTTCTACTGTTTTTTCTTCTGTTCCTTTATCTATTAATAATTGTACAGAAATAATAAAAAGCAAAAAGATGCAAAGCACCATAGGTATTTGTTTCCGGATACAAATCACTCCTTCCAGATTAAGCTTATATTTGACGAGAAAAAGAGACCTTTTTTTACTATTCGGTAATTCTGATGCAATTCCTTTCAAACTGTAAATATAATTTAACCTGCTTATTGCGTAGATAAAAGAACTTGTCTTTGTAGCAAATTTTGCTTTCCACAGTGGTAGTGAGCTTAGACAATATCATAAGAGCTTCCTGCTGTTTTATTTTAATAAGATATGACACAATAGAAGAGTGGAGGGAATAACATGAAAAAAGTGGTTTTATATTCGAAGCGGAATTGCCCTTTATGTGAGGAGGCAAAAGATCTTCTGCTCGCATATCAGGATCAGTACGGTTATGACCTAAAAGAAGTCGATATTTATCACGATGACGAACTCCTGGAGAAATATCAACTGATGATCCCAGTAGTGGAAATCGATGGGCAGGAAGCAGACTACGGGCAAATCGAGTGGGCGAACGTGAGTGATTTTTTAAAATAGGAGTGCTTTTAGTTGTCGGATTTTGACGGTTCTGATACAATGAAAATTGTAAGAGGAATTTTTTTGGAGTCTGCGGGACATAATACGCCTACCAGGGACATTTTTAACCCGGTTAGCATTAACTGGTTATAAAGGAGTAATAACATGAGAGCACTAATCGATCTTCAGAAAAAATTATTCCCTGATGTTTTGGAGGTTATGCAGCGCAGGTATAAGATTTTGCACTACATACAATTGATGGGACCGATCGGCCGCAGAAGCTTGGCTGATAATATCGAGATGGGAGAGCGACTGGTCAGGAGTGAAGTCGACTTCTTGAATAGCAACGGCTTTCTCGATATCACAGCAAAGGGCATGATGTTGACCACGGAAGGTACCAACATTCTCGAGCAACTCGGGGAGTTCATGAAGGAAGCGTCCGGGTTTAGTGTTTTAGAACAAAGTGTAAAGGATAAATTACACGTAGACCATGTTATTGTGGTTCCTGGTAATAGTGATGAGGTTGATTGGGTAAAACAAGAAATGGGAAAAGCAGCGATCGGATTTTTGCGGTCGATTCTGAAAAACAATCAAACCATTGCTGTGACAGGTGGAACATCGATGGCTGCAGTCGCCGCGATGATGACTCCTTTGGAAAACGCCAAAAACTGCATGTTTGTACCGGCCCGTGGAGGTTTAGGCGAGCGTGTGGAAAATCAGGCGAATACGATTTGTGCGGAAATGGCGAATAAAGCAAATGGAGAATACAGGTTGCTCCATGTGCCGGACCCGCTGAGCGAAGAGTCGTATCAATCGATTATCGGGGAGCCATCCGTCAAAGAAATTCTTCAATTAATCAGACAGGCAGATGTCGTCATTCATGGCATTGGCGATGCGATGACGATGGCCGAGCGGAGAAAGGCTTCCGAAGAGGTTTTACAGAGAATTGAAGCCGGCAATGCGGTCAGTGAAGCATTCGGCTATTATTTCAACAAAACCGGGGAAGTCATCCACAAAGTAAGGACTGTCGGTCTGCAGCTGGAAGATTTATTCAGTTCTCAGTGTGTCGTCGCTGTTGCCGGAGGTACTTCCAAAGCAAAGGCGATCATGTCTTACTTCCAGCAGGGGAAAAGCAACGTCCTTGTCACAGATGAAGGGGCGGCAAAAGAGTTAATAAGGGAGTAATCCCTTTAAATATATAGGAAAAATAAGGAGGAATAACAAATGGCAGTAAAAGTAGGTATTAATGGTTTTGGCCGTATCGGTCGTAACGTTTTCCGTCAAGCATTGAAAAATGACGAAGTAGAGGTAGTGGCAGTAAACGACCTTACAGATGCAAACATGCTTGCACATCTTTTGAAATATGACTCTGTACACGGAATCCTGGAAGAAGAGGTTTCTGTAAACGGTGATAATCTTGTTGTAGCAGGTAAAGAAATCATCGTTAAGTCTGAACGCGATCCAGCTAACCTTGGTTGGGGAGATTTGGGCGTAGAAGTAGTAATCGAATCAACTGGTATTTTCACAAACCGTGACGATGCGAAAAAACATCTAGACGCTGGTGCTAAAAAAGTAGTTATCTCTGCACCTGCTAAAAACGAAGACCTTACATTGGTTATGGGTGTTAACGAAGACAAGTACGATGCAGCCAGCCATCATGTCATTTCTAACGCGTCTTGTACAACAAACTCTTTGGCTCCTGCAGCTAAAGTACTTCACGAAAAATTCGGCATCAAGCGCGGTTTGATGACAACTGTTCACTCTTATACAAATGACCAGCAAATCCTTGATTTGCCGCATAAAGACTACCGTCGTGCACGTGCTGCTGCACAAAACATCATTCCTACCACTACTGGTGCAGCAAAAGCTGTAGCGAAAGTGCTTCCTGAACTGGAAGGCAAATTGAATGGTATGGCTATGCGTGTTCCAACTCCAGACGGTTCCATTGTGGACTTGGTTGTAGAATTGGATCAAAACGTAACAGCTGACGATGTAAATGCTGCACTTCGCGAAGCTGCAGAAGGCGACTTGAAAGGCATCTTGGAATACAGTGAACTGCCGCTTGTTTCTTCTGACATCGTAGGTAACACCCATTCTTCTATTGCGGATGGCCTGTCTACAATGGTGCTTGAAGATAACATGGTGAAAGTCGTTACTTGGTACGACAACGAAATGGGATACTCTACACGTTGTGTAGACTTGGCTGTTTTCCTTAAGAAACAAGGCCTTTAATCCCTGCAGAAACAGGAATAGAATGAACGAATGACCAGCAGGGAGGGGGATTTGTCCTCCTCCCTTGTGTGGTTTTCGTATTAATTTTAAGGTTCTTGGTTAACAGGAACCTACATACGGGAATGATAGTATGTGGAGCTATTACAGGTAAGGAGGCTGAAACAGCATGGATAAAAAGACAATTGCCGATCTTGATCTAAAAGGGAAAAAGGTCTTTTGCAGAGTGGATTTCAACGTACCGATGAGCGATGGCGAGGTAAGCGATGATACACGAATCAAAGCTGCACTGCCGACAATCGGAAAACTGGTTGAACAGGGTGCACAAGTAATCCTGGCCAGCCACTTGGGCAGACCAAAAGGCGAAGTGGTAGAAGAACTTCGTTTGGATGCCGTTGCAAAACGTTTGAGCGATTTACTCGGCAAAACAGTAACAAAAACAGATGAGGTTTACGGAAGTGAAGTCGATCAAGCATTGTCCGAAATGAAAGATGGCGATGTATTGTTGATTGAGAATGTCCGTTTCCATCCTGGTGAAGAAAAAAATGACCCAGAACTGTCCAAAGCATTTGCAGATATGGCGGATGTTTATGTCAACGATGCATTCGGAGCAGCCCACAGAGCCCATGCATCCACTGCCGGCATTGCAGAGCATTTGCCTTCTGCTGCTGGATTGTTGATGGAGAAAGAATTAAACGTGTTGGGCAAAGCGTTGTCTAATCCTGAACGCCCATTTACCGCGATTATCGGCGGTGCCAAAGTTAAAGATAAAATCGGCGTGATCGATCATTTGCTCGATAAAGTCGATAATCTGATCATTGGCGGCGGACTTGCTTATACCTTCATCAAAGCACGCGGCTATGAAATCGGAAAGTCCCTGCTGGAAGAAGATAAGATTGATTTGGCAAAACAATTCATGAAGAAGGCAGAAGACAACGGCGTGAATTTTATTATGCCAGTCGATGTCGTAGTGGGAGATGACTTCTCCAACGATGCGAATACGCAAATTGTCGATATCGAGAATATCCCTGCTGATTGGGAAGCTTTGGATATCGGTCCTAAAACAAGAGAAAAGTACAGCGAAATTGTTTCAGACTCCAAACTTGTGATTTGGAATGGACCAATGGGTGTATTTGAATTGGATATCTACGCGAATGGCACGAAAGCTGTAGCCAAAGCAATGGCTGAAACAGAAGGCTATACAGTCATTGGTGGAGGAGATTCGGCAGCTGCCGTAGAAAAATTCGGATATGCGGAACAAATGGACCATGTGTCCACTGGCGGCGGAGCTTCCCTGGAATTTATGGAAGGCAAAGTATTGCCAGGCGTCGATGCACTAAGCGATAAATAACAGGAGAGGTGATTCCTATGCGTAAGAATGTAATTGCTGGTAACTGGAAAATGAACAAAGTTCTTTCAGAAGCCGAACAATTCGTGGAAGAAACAAAAACTAGAATCCCAGGCGAAGAGAAGGCTGAATCGATCGTTTGCGCCCCATTCCCTTTTCTTCCTGGTTTAGTGGAAAAAGCCAAGGGATCAGACTTGAAAGTAGCCGCACAAAATATGCATTTTGAAGATAACGGTGCTTTCACTGGCGAAGTCAGTCCTGTCATGTTGAAGGATTTGGGCGTGACACATGTGGTATTGGGCCACTCGGAACGCCGGGAATACTTCGCAGAAACAGACGAAACGGTTAACAAAAAAGCCCATGCTGCATTCAATCATAATCTGACTCCAATCATTTGTGTTGGAGAAACGCTTGAACAGCGTGAAAACAACGAAACAATGAACCATATTGAATCACAAGTGAAACAGGCTTTGTCCGGTTTGACAGAGGAGCAAGTCAAAGCGTCAATCATTGCTTACGAGCCAATCTGGGCTATCGGCACAGGTAAAACTGCTACTTCAGAGCAAGCAAATGAAGTGTGCGCCCATATCCGCAACGTTGTAAAACAATTTTCTTCCGAAGAAGCGGGCGAAGCAATCAGACTACAATACGGCGGCAGTGTAAAACCAGCCAATGTTGATGAACTATTGTCCCAGTCTGATATCGATGGCGCACTTGTCGGAGGAGCAAGCCTGGAAGCTGATTCATTTGTTCAATTAGCGGAGGCTGGTGCCAAATGAAACAAGATAAACTAGCGGCTCTAATCATCCTGGATGGTTTCGGCATCCGGGACGAAGTGAAAGGGAACGCTGTTAAACAGGCAAACATGCCAAACTTCGACCGTTACTTTAATAAGTATCCGCATACGCAGTTGAATGCGTCGGGAGAGGCTGTCGGTCTTCCAGAAGGCCAAATGGGCAACTCCGAGGTCGGCCACTTGAATATCGGCGCCGGCAGGGTTGTCTATCAAAGCCTGACACGGGTCAACAAATCGATCAAAGAAGGCGACTTTTTCGAGAACGAGGCCTTGATAAATGCTGTTAATCATGCCAAAGAAAACAACAAGGCGCTTCATATTTTTGGTTTGCTTTCCGATGGCGGGGTTCACAGCCATATCGAGCACTTGTTCGGTTTACTGAAGCTTGCTTCTACTAAGGGACTTGAGCAAGTGTATGTTCACGGGATTTTGGACGGAAGAGATGTTGGGCAAAAATCTGCCGAGCAGTATATCCGACAAACCGAAGAAACCATGGAAAAATACGGTGTTGGAGAATTTGCGACGATTTCCGGCCGTTATTATTCCATGGATCGTGACAAACGCTGGGACCGCGTGAAAAAATCCTACGACGCCATGGTTTACGGTGAAGGTCCGAAGTATAAAACACCGTACGAGGTAGTGGATGACTCGTATGAAAATGAAATCTATGATGAGTTCGTCCTGCCGTCGGTAATCGTCGATGACAATGGACAACCGAAAGGGACGATAAAAGATGAAGATTCCTTGATCTTTTATAACTTCCGTCCTGACCGCGCCATCCAGATTTCGCGGACCTTTGCCAATGAAGACTTCCGTGATTTCGAACGCGGCGACAAATACCCGAAAAACCTTTATTTCGTAGGACTTACCCAGTTCAGCGAGACGGTCGACGGTTTTGTTGCCTATAAGCCAGTCAACCTTGATAACACAGTAGGGGAAGTATTGTCCCAAAACAACTTGAACCAACTGCGAATAGCGGAAACAGAAAAATATCCGCACGTAACCTTTTTCATGAGCGGCGGAAGAGAACAGGAATTTCCGGGCGAAAAACGGATTCTTATCAATTCTCCTAAAGTCGCTACCTATGATTTGAAACCCGAAATGAGTGCTTACGAAGTAACAGACGCACTATTAAAGGAATTGGATGAGGGCAACCAGAATGCAATCATCCTGAATTTCGCCAACCCGGACATGGTTGGTCATTCCGGTATGCTGCAGCCTACCATCGATGCGTTGGAAGCTGTAGATGAATGCCTTGGAAAAGTTGTCGACAAAATCATCGAGCTTGGCGGCGAGGCTATCATTACCGCCGACCATGGTAACTCGGATGAAGTGGTGACTTTGGAAGGAAAACCAATGACAGCCCACACAACCAATCCTGTACCTGTGATCGTCACAAGAGAAGGGATTGAACTCCGTGAAGGCGGCATTCTAGGTGACTTATCGCCAACATTGTTGGATTTACTCGATGTAGAACAACCAAAAGAAATGACAGGTCAATCATTAATCAAAAAATAAAGGAGAGATTTACATGCCTTACATTACAGACGTATATGCACGCGAGGTATTGGATTCCCGCGGCAACCCTACAGTTGAAGTAGAAGTATTCACAGAATCAGGAGCATTCGGCTCCGCATTGGTACCAAGCGGCGCTTCCACTGGTGAACACGAAGCGGTAGAGCTTCGCGACGGTGACAAGGAACGCTATCTAGGAAAAGGCGTCCTGCGCGCAGTCGAAAATGTCAATGAAACAATTGCTCCAGAACTGATCGGCATGGATGTTACCCGTCAAATCATCATCGATCAGCTATTGATGGAACTGGACGGAACAGAAAACAAAGGGAAGCTGGGTGCCAATGCGATTCTTGGCGTTTCCATGGCAGTAGCCCATGCAGCAGCCGATTACCTTGGCCAGCCATTATACAAGTACTTGGGTGGATTCAGTGCACAAACATTGCCGACTCCAATGATGAACATCTTGAATGGCGGTGAGCACGCCGACAATAACGTCGACATCCAAGAATTCATGATCATGCCTGTAGGCGCTCCAACTTTCCGTGAAGCATTGCGCATGGGAGCGGAAATTTTCCATTCCCTTAAAGGAGTATTGAAGTCAAAAGGCTACAATACCGGTGTCGGTGACGAGGGTGGATTTGCTCCGAACTTGAAGTCGAACGAGGAAGCTTTCCAAACGATTATTGAAGCAATCGAAGCAGCTGGCTATAAGCCTGGTGAGCAAGTGCAGCTTGCAATGGACGTTGCTTCTTCTGAGTTCTATGAAAACGGCAAATACAACCTGAAAGGCGAAGGGGTTGTCCGTTCTTCTGAAGAGATGATCGATTGGTTCGAAGAAATGATTAACAAGTACCCAATCATTTCGATCGAAGACGGTTTGGATGAAAACGACTGGGAAGGCCACCGTTTGCTTACAGAGCGTATTGGAGACAGAGTGCAGCTTGTCGGTGACGACTTGTTCGTAACCAACACCGTCCGCTTGAAGCAGGGAATCGAGCAAGGTGTCGGCAACTCGATCTTAATCAAAGTAAACCAAATCGGTACACTGACGGAAACATTCCAGGCTATCGAAATGGCAAAACGTGCAGGCTACACAGCGGTTATCTCCCACCGTTCCGGTGAAACCGAGGATGCGACCATTGCAGATATCGCTGTTGCAACAAATGCCGGCCAAATCAAAACGGGAGCACCTTCCCGTACAGATCGCGTAGCGAAGTATAACCAACTTCTTCGCATTGAAGACGAATTGGTTGGCACTGGCGTTTACGGTGGACTGGATTCTTTCTACAACCTAAACAAATAAGTTCTTTCCTTAAGGAAAGATCAGACTGTCGGGCAAAAGTCCGGCAGTCTTTTTTTGTGGCATAAAGATGTGGCATATACCGTTCCTTCCCTTATCATTTCCAATTTCTTCACCTTATTAAGCTTCACTCTTCTCAACTGAATCCTAGCAGTTTGTATAAACTGCGCAATAGCTGTAATGGGAAGTTCGATTGCTTATTTAAAAAAGGTTGTAAACACCGCTTCGGTAGCATACTTCGCTTTCCGCGGGCACGGCTTCAGCTAACTTGGTAAAGAAAAACGCTTTACCAAGTGGATCTTCAGCTCGCGCTTATCCCGCAGGAGTCTGCGTATGCTCCCTGTGCTAAGAAGCCTACTGATTAGCGTAGAAACTTTTCCTTGAAACCCAACAAGACTACTTAAAAAAGGTTGTCAGAAAACGCGTGCTTTTCTTCCGTCTTTCACCTTCCCTTGGACTTTCTGCTTGTTTTCCTATCTATGTTTTTTGATAAGACGTTTCTTGTAGTACCAAATGAGTCAAGAAAAAATGTCTAGTACACTCATTTATAAACAGGAAGTTGTTCCCTGCGGATAAGTACCCGGAGACTCCTCGAAAATACAAATCGATTTTCTTCGTGCGATGCATCGCTGCCGCAGCCTTCCTTGGGACTGCGATTACTCGTTCGACCGATAATATTTGTCCAGTGGGAGGAGAGGTCTCGGTGAGATCCCGCAGAGCGTCAGCTCGAGGAAGCTACCCAGCCGCCCGCGGAAAGCGCAGGGTATTTCCGCAGTGCCAAACTCCAGCTTAATTAATGCAGGAAGTTAGAAAGACGTATTCAATATCGTAGTTTATATCTTATACGAAACAATCAAATGGTCAACTTGATAGGGTGGCCCTTCGTAACTTTTTAGGTAACAGAACAAATAATTCTGGAATTTTCGTTGACAAGCGAAAGAGGAAAATCTATGATGATAATGAGAATCATTTTCAATTAAAAGAGCTCTAATTGAAAACCACTCCATTTTTACTGTTGCAAATTAACATAATGATTAGCGGCTAAGGTACAACATCCGGATATCCATGAAGAAGCTGAAGGCAAGCTAGCTGGCCTTGATACATAAAACCATGAAAGGAAAGGATGGATTTACAAATGAATACAAAACGGAAATTTTCACTTGCAACTTTCTTTATTTTGGGTTTGAGCATCCTGTTTTTATTTGGATGTTCAGCAGATCAATCAAGTTCAGCATCTAAATCTAAAAATGACGAGGATACGTCGGCGAATGTAGAAAAAGCGGAAACAGAAACATCTTCTGCAAATGAAGAAAACACAGAATATCCAATTGTGATCGAGCATGCCTTTGGCGAAACGGTCATTGAGAGCAAGCCTGAACGAGTTGCTACCATTCAATGGGCGAATCACGATGTTGCACTTGCCCTTGGAGTAGTACCTGTTGGTTTCTCAGCAGCAAATTACGGGGTCCAGGATGGCAGCGGGATGTTGCCTTGGACAGCTGAAAAACTGGAAGAACTCGGAGCAGAAGCCCCGAATATTTTCCAAGACACAGATGGTCTTGATTTTGAGGCGATTTCCGATTCCAATCCGGATGTCATTTTAGCCGGTTATTCCGGTATTACACAGGAAGACTATGATATCCTCAGTGAAATCGCTCCGGTTGTCGCTTATAAGGACGGTCCTTGGCTGACCACTTGGCGCGAGCAAGTCAGATTGGATGCAGCCGGCATGGGAATGAAAAAAGAGGGGGAACAACTTATCAAAGACACCGAGAGCCTAATCAAGGAAAAAGCAAGCAATTACCCTGAAATGAAAGGAAAAAAAATTGTCTTTGCCAACTTCTCTGCCGATGATTTATCGAAAATTTATGTTTACACACCTGAAGATCCTCGAGGAGCGTTCTTGACCGAGCTGGGAATGGAGTATCCGGAAAGTGTAACGGATGAAATCACGGATCCAAACAGCTTTTCCCTGACGCTAAGCGCCGAGAATGCAGATGCCCTTAACGATGCGGATATTCTGATTGGCTATGGGGATAAAAGCTTATACCAGGCAGTTAAAAAAGATCCCCTGCTCGGAAAGATTCCGGCCATTGAAAGAGGTTCGGTTGTGTTTATTGGAAACAATACACCTCTAGCGGCATCCGGGAATCCAAATCCGCTTTCGATCGCTTATACCATTGATGACTATCTAGAATTAATAGGAGGAGCTATTGAAAAGCTAGATGAATAGTTTACCAAATTCCCAAAAAAAAGGCTTTACCTCACATGTTCCACAGCACTTTGTAGCGGTGCTAGTTATTTGTTTCATCATGTTGGGTGTATGTGTGGTTGCCTCCCTGGTCCTTGGCTCGCGACCAGTAAGATTTGATGAATTGATAGATGGTTTGTTTCATCCGTCTATCGATTCTTACGAGGCAAATGTAGTGCGCAAGAGGGTTTCCCGCACCGTTTTCAGCTTGTTTTGCGGGGCGGCCCTTGGCATTTCCGGAGCACTGATGCAGGCAGTCACCCGTAACCCGATTGCAGATCCGAGTATATTGGGAGTGAATACAGGCGCTACCTTGTTTGTGGTAGGCGGTATTGCATTCCTGAATATTAGCACTGCCAATCAATATATCTTACTTGCTTTAGCCGGGGCTATGCTTACTGCTGTTTTCGTGTTTGGAATCGGTTCGATGGGGAGGGGCGGTGCTACGCCTCTTAAGCTTGTGTTGGCAGGAGCCGCCACAAGCGCAGCCCTTTCCTCGCTGGTAACCGCAATCATGATTCCACGCTCTTATGTTATGGATCAATTCAGGTTTTGGCAAGTGGGAAGCGTCAGCTCGACAAACTGGGGTGATATTACTACGTTCTTCCCGTTTCTGATCATTGGAATACTGTTGGGGATTATTTCTACCACCGCACTCAATGCGTTAGCGTTGGGGGATGAAGTTGCGAGAGGATTGGGCGTGCGAACTGGTATGTTGCGGCTTATTGCTGCTCTGGCTGCAGTTCTTTTGTGCGGGGCTGCAACGGCACTGGCAGGGCCGATCGGTTTTATAGGCTTGCTGGCAACTCATGTCATGCGACTAATTCTGGGGCCGGACATGCGGTTTATTATTCCGATGTCAGCTATTTCTGGGGCCATCATTTTAACCATATCAGATGTATGCGGGAGACTCCTCGGAAGCCCCGGTGAGCTTGAGGTTGGCGTTGTAACAGCTTTTATAGGAGCACCCATATTAATTATCCTTGCCAGAAAGGCGAAAGTGCGTTCATTATGAAGAATAATCAATCTGTAGAGTTTATCATTGCGGGCAGGCGTCAAAGACGTCGGCGATGGATGATTGTTACTGGATCACTAACAGCACTTCTATTTGTATTATGCTGGGGGATGCTCTTACTGGGAAGCACTGTTTATCCAATAAAGGATGTACTGCAAGTGCTACTAGGAGAACAGATCAAGGGTGTGTCCTTTGCCGTTAATAATATTCGCTTACCGAGAATGCTGGCCGGTCTTCTTGCAGGCTTTGCTTTTGGCATTGGCGGAAATACCTTTCAGACAATGCTGCGTAATCCACTCGCCAATCCTAATGTCATTGGAATCACTACGGGATCGAGCGCGGCAGCCGTTTTTTGCATTGTTATCTTACATACAAGTGATGCGTTTGTTTCGATGGCATCGATTATTGCCGGTCTTGCTACCGTCCTGTTCATTTATCTATTCTCCAGGGGAAACACATTTTCGATAGGACGGGTCATCTTGGTCGGAATTGGTATACAGGCTATGCTTAACTCGATGATATCCTATCTTCTGTTAGTGGGAGCGCAACAAGATATTCCCGCAGCACTCCGATGGCTCAGCGGTAGTCTCAATGGTTCTCAAATGCACGAACTTCCACCGCTTTTCGTCAGTGTTCTGTGCTTGGCGCCTATTATTGTAGCGCTGGGGAAACATCTTGGCATTCTAGAGCTTGGAGAACAATCGGCCACTTCTCTGGGAGTAAGAACGGATATGACCAGAATTGTTCTAATTTTGAGTTCCGTGTGTATCATTGCATTGGCAACGGCCGTCACGGGGCCGATCGCCTTTGTGGCATTTCTTGCTGGACCGATTGCGAAAAGACTCGTAGGTGTTGGGTTTTCGAGCGCGATCCCGGCAGGTCTTGTTGGTGCCAATCTAGTTTTGGCGTCTGATTTGATCGGGCAATTTGCATTTGAGGTCCGATACCCTGTAGGAATCATCACCGGCATCATCGGTGCGCCGTATTTGATTTACTTGCTAATCCGCATGAATCGAAAGGGAGAGTTATCATGAAACCGAATCATATCTTTCAAGCAGAAAAGGTAGTCGCTGGTTATGATGATAAAACGGTTATCCAAGAAATAAGCCTGGAGATCCCAAGTAAAAAAATAAATGTGATCATCGGCGCCAATGCCTGTGGAAAGTCTACGCTTCTTAAAACATTGGCAAGGCTGATCAAACCGATATCTGGAAAAATCACGCTTGATGGAAAAGCGATCAGCAAAGTACCACCAAAACAGCTTGCGCGTATTGTAGGTCTTCTTCCACAGTCACCGATTGTCCCTGAAGGAATCAATGTAGCTGATTTGGTTGGACGAGGGAGGTTTCCACATCAAGCCCTGTTCGGGGGGTGGACAAAAAAGGATTACGAGGCAGTTGCCGAAGCGATGGAAATCATGAATATTACCAAGTTAGCCAACCAGCACATTGACGAGCTCTCAGGCGGTCAAAGACAGCGTGTCTGGATAGCGATGGCGCTGGCACAGCAAACTGATATTCTATTTCTCGATGAACCGACTACCTTTTTAGATATCACCTATCAGGTGGAAATTCTTGATCTGCTTACAGACCTTAATCGAAAGCACGGAACCACGATTGTCATGGTGCTTCATGACATAAATTTGTCCGCACGCTATGCCGACCATATTTTTGCTCTGCATAAAGGAAAGCTGGTTGCAGATGGGGATCCTTCCCGAGTAATCACCAGCAATTTGATTAAAGAAATTTTTGGACTGGATTGCACCGTGATAAAAGACCCGATTTCAGGATCACCTTTCGTGGTGCCAATTGGTCGACATCATGTTACGTATGGGACCGGCACTTTAAATTAGAAAAAGCCTGCTCTTCAACCTCCTATCATGACACGAAAAATCGCTCCCTTTGAGCGATTTTTCCATTTAAAAGCTACACACCTAAGAATTAAGCAGCAGCTTCACTCTCTTAGTTGTCTAACTTTGCCATTTTAATTTATCCATGCAAAAAGGCATGCATGTATCTAAACCGGAACTATGGTGTATAAGAGGTCACAAAAATCCCGAAGATTGTTAGTGTTCCAATAAGCAGTAAAGATATGAACAACCCTGCTATGGCGAGTATTTTTTGTTCTTTTTTTTTAAACAGTGCGAATATGCTAAAGACGAGTCCTATTGGTGAACCAATAAGTAATGCAAAAGGGATCACTTTAGTAAAGAGATTTTCATTTGCAGCAAGCCTTGGGTAAAAAAACAATAAGATAACCAGCACAATCGGAAAGATTGCAGAGACGTAACTTAGCCAGGAATATCGTACTCTTCTCTCTCCCCTCCTTAGGTACCAGGCAAGAGCTACAATAGAAATACCAGCAAAGAGAAATAGAATATAGATTTGAAACAAGATCTTATCCTCCTGTCTTTTATTCAAGCTATACTTATTCGCGTTCTTGCATATACCAGATCCACTTCTGATTTTAACATAAAATACCAATACCTGTTGGGACCTACAATAGGACTGGGATTGAATAAACTGCTTCCCGGGTATAATCTGGGTATAATCAAACCATCCTTAAAAAAACGGAAACGGAGGCGGGTAACATGTTGTATGACGTGGAGGAGAAAAAGAGAAGAGCCGGGGAGAAAGCAGTCGAGTACATAGAAGACGGTATGACGATCGGCCTGGGGTCTGGCTCTACCGTCTATTGGATGATAAAAAAACTGGGAGAACGAATCAAACAGGGGCTTGAAGTGAAGGGTGTTCCTTCCTCTTTGCGGACGGAAGCTTGGGCCCGCGAATTTGGCATTCCTCTGGTTTACTTTTCTGAAGTAAACAGACTTGACTTGGCGATCGATGGTGCTGATGAAGTGGACCCGGATTTTCAGCTAATCAAAGGAGGCGGTGGGTCCCTGCTGAGGGAAAAGTTGGTGGCTGATGCCGCAAAAAAATTGATTATCATTGTCGATGAAAGTAAGCAGGTTCAAAAATTGGGCCGTTTTCCGCTTCCTGTTGAGATCGTCCGTTTCGGGTGGGAAAGCACAGCTAGAAAACTCTCCTCCTTTGGGTGTAATCCTATGCTGAGGAAAACAGAGGACGGTGAGGTGTTTGTAACCAACAATGACAATTATATAGTGGATTGTGTTTTCGATGCTATCACCGATCCAGAAGGATTACACCGGGAACTCAAGCTTTTGTTGGGGGTTGTAGAAACGGGATTGTTTCTCAAGAGGACGGACAAAGTGATTGTCGGTCGGAAAAGAGGGGTAGATATTCTGGAAAGATAGACAAATAAAAACTTGCAGAGATGGTCACATTCTGGAAGCTTTTTCTTTTTCCGTATCATTCGCCATGATGCCAGGGATTGCTGGAAAAATGAAGATCATCGTAATTGGTTCGTTTGATCAAGCAAACCATTTGATAAGTAATTGACAGGGGGGAAGGGATAAGCTAAGATGGCATTGTAAATGATAATGAGAATCTTTATCATTTACAAATGTTACATAATATAAGACTTAGACAAAAAGAGGAGGAGCAATTAGATGAAGAAGTGGTATTTACTTATCATCATCATAATACAGGCTGGTTTGCTTGCTGCCTGTGGAAACGACGCTGATCAGGACGAACAAGCCGGTCAAGAAGATGATTCCTCAGGTAGTGAGGCTGTTACGATAGAGGATGCATATGGCGAGCAGACCTTTGACCAGACACCGGAACGTGTTGTGGTGCTGGAGTGGGTTTACGCAGAAGATTTATTGGCTCTCGGTATTCAGCCGGTCGGCATGGCTGACATGGAAGGATATCATAACTGGGTAAACATCGAACCAGAGCTAGGAAAGGATGTCCAGGATGTCGGGACGAGACAGGAGCCTAGTTTGGAAGCGATTGCCGAGTTGAATCCAGATTTGATTATTACAGCGGGTTATCGTCATGAGGCGATAATGGACAGCCTGAAAGAAATTGCGCCGACACTGGCATACAATCCGTACCCAGCGGAAGGGGAGGGGAATCAGTATGAGGAAATGACTGCGACCTTCCAGGAATTGGCTAAACTGTTCGGAAAACAGGACAAGGCAGACCAAGTTTTAAGTGATTTGAATTCTACTTACCAACAGGCGGAACAGGAAATAGCCGACGCTGGAATGGATGACAAGCCGTTTGTTTTATCCCAGGCTTACAGTTCGGACAACAGTCCGGTAATCCGTTTGTTCAAGGATAACGCAATGGCAGTCCAAATCATGGAAAACATCGGTTTGGAAAACGCCTACCAATCAGATGGTTTCCAAGTCTATGGATATGACGAAACAAGTGTCGAAACCTTGCAAAACTTTCAGGACGCCCGCTTTTTTTACATCGTTCAGGAAAATGATAATATTTTTGACGACCAGCTGAAAGGGAATCCTGCTTGGGAAAATCTCCAATTTGTCGAGCAGGACGAAACCTATCGGCTGCCTGGGGATACGTGGACATTCGGCGGCCCGTTGTCAGCAGAAGTGTTTGCGGAACAAATCAAAGAAGCACTTATCGAGTAGAGAAGTGATAGAATGAATGATGCTTTTTTGAATAAATGGCTGAAAACGGCTCTAACTTTTGGAGGAGGGGCCGTGCTTCTCGTTTTCTTGATGTTTTTACATATCAATCAAGGCAGTGTCGACTTGTCCTGGCGGGTGGTATGGGATGCATTAGTGGTACCAGAAGATATCATCGAGCATCATACTGTGCGTTATTTGCGTCTGCCGAGGGCAGTGATGGGGATTTTGGCTGGCGGATCCCTGGCTGTTTCCGGCGTGATTTTACAAACGATCACCAAAAATCCGCTTGCGTCTGCCAGTACACTTGGAATTCATTCGGGTACATACTTTGCGGTGGTAATAAGTGCAATCTTTCTTCCTGCTTCCCTGCCTTTACAAGGATTATTCGCTGCCTTCTTTGGAGGACTTTTCACAGCCTTACTTGTTTATGGACTGGCAGGTGGGGCTTCGGCCAATCCGGTCAGAATGGTTTTAGCAGGTATGGTTGTAACCATCATGTTTTCATCGTCTACCTCTGTCCTGCAAATATTTTACGAAAACGAGACAGCTGGTTTGTTTTTATGGGGAGCTGGAACACTTGTGCAAAATGACTGGAGCGGTGTGCAGTTTTCCATGCCCTTGATTTTGGCTGGTATGCTCGTAACGTTTCTTCTTGCAAAACAGCTAGACATTTTCCGTATGGGGGAGGATGTAGCAGCGTCTCTCGGACAGCAGGTAGGACGTATCCGCATGATCGCTTTGTTAGCTGCAGTCCTGCTCACTGCTGTTACGGTAAGTGTGGTAGGGCCAATCGGGTTCGTCGGACTGATTGCTCCCCATTTGATCAAATTGCTCGGTTTTCGCAATCACTTTGCCTTGGTGACTGCTTCGTTTATCTGGGGGGCAAATGTGCTTCTTGGAGCGGATGTTTTCGCGAGATGGGTCGATCCTTCGTTTTCCGAGCTTCCCGTTGGCGCAATTACGGCACTGATCGGGGCACCATGGCTGATATGGCTTGTACTGAGAAACAGAAGCAGACAATATGGAGAAAAAAATACCGCTATGATTGCTGGTAATGTCCGACTCCCTTTCCAGGGCGGTTGGTTCATCGTGATATTGGTTATGTTACTTGTTTTCGCTATTGTTGTCGGTGCAGCAACAGGGAATAGTGGCATTCAGCTTACACAAAGCTTCTCAGCTGTTTTTGACGGCGGTCAGGAGTTTCTTCGCAATATGATTTTTCAATTGCGGCTGCCCCGGCTGCTTGTTGCCGCCCTAAGCGGAGGACTGCTCGCTGTCAGTGGATTTGTATTTCAAGGAGTGCTCCGCAATCCCTTGGCCGATCCTTCGGTGATCGGGATTACTTCTGGTGCAGGAGTAGGAGCCTTGCTGGTCATCTTTTCTGCCTTCTCCGCTACGTTTATTCCGTTGGGAGCCTTCCTTGGCGCATTAGCTGCTTTTCTGGTTGTAATGGGTTTATCCTACCGGGCCAATTTCCAGCCTTCCCTGTTGGCACTACTGGGTATTGGTGTCTCTGCTTTTGGTTCCGCGATCATTCAGATTGTTGTTGTACAGGCCGATATGGCTGTGGCATCAGCTCTGACATGGCTGTCTGGCAGTACGTATGCAAAAAGCTGGGAGGCGCTTCTGTACTATTTACTCGGTCCGATGCTTGTGCTGGTTCCGGTTTTATATTTGCAAATAAGGAATTTGAATGTTCTGTCGCTTGGAGATGAAACAGCGAAAGGGTTGGGAATGAAAGTTTCCAGGACGCGTTTTTATATGGCGTTGGTAGCTTCCCTCCTTGCCGCTGCAAGTGTCTCAGCCGTCGGAACCATCAGCTTTGTCGGCTTGTTGGCACCGCATGCGGCACGGATTCTGCTTGGTTCCGGGCACAAACACTTACTGCCTGCTTCAGCGCTGATAGGAGCTATTTTATTGGTGATTGCCGATATTCTGAGCAGGACGTTATTGGTACCAAAAGAAATCCCATCAGGTATTCTGGTCGCCTTGATTGGCGCTCCTTACTTTTTATGGTTGATGTACCGGTCCTCTCACGTGAAAAAAGCTTAGGGGAAACCGGCAAAATCCACTTGCAAAAAAAATGAACGATAACAGGTATGTATTAATGAAAAGAACTTCATTTCCTGCAATCAATTTATTATGAATGCGCCCACACTTCGGCAAGCGCAGTATCTTGCCGTAGCGATAGAGGACGGTACTCATCAAACAACAGAATGAAAGAAAGCATGTCATAAAAAAACCGAACGTGTTCGAATGTTTATGAATTCGAAGCATCGTTCGGTTTTTGCTTTGCTCCCTATGCTTTTGTCCTAGTCATTTTAATCATCCAATTACTGATTTGTTTTCTCGCGAATGAACTGTTCGACTTCTTCTGCTGTATTCATCGATAACAGCTTGTCCTTGAAGGAGGCGAGTTCTTGCTTGGATAAATCTTTGATTTGCGTCCTGGCAGGAAGAATCGATGTCGCACTCATGCTGAATTCGTCGAGACCAAGTCCAAGTAAGATTGGAATAGCGATTGAATCGCCGGCCATTTCCCCGCACATTCCTGCCCATTTACCTTCATCGTGGGCAGCTTCAATAACGTTGTTGACAAGATTCAGGATCGAAGGGTTGTACGGCTGGTACAAGTAAGAAACCCTTTCGTTCATCCGGTCTGCCGCCATCGTATATTGAATCAAGTCGTTTGTACCAATGCTGAAAAAGTCAACTTCTTTAGCGAATTGGCGTGCAATGACTGCAGTTGATGGAATTTCTACCATAATACCGATTTCGATATCATCAGAAACTTCTGTACCGGCGTTCGTCAAGTTCTCTTTTTCTTCCAATAGAATCGCTTTTGCCTGACGGAATTCGTCCAGCGTAGCAATCATCGGGAACATGATTTTCAGGTTGCCGGAAGTACTTGCCCGCAATAATGCGCGCAGTTGAGTACGGAAAATATCATCCCGTTCCAGACAAAGACGGATGGCGCGGAATCCTAAGAAAGGATTCAACTCTTTCGGCAAATCCAAATAAGAAAGCTCTTTATCTCCGCCGATGTCGAGTGTACGGACAACTACCGGCTTTTCTCCCATTTGTTCCAACACGGATTTATAGGCTTCATACTGTTCTTCTTCAGTAGGAAGTTCGCTTTTGCCCATGTAAAGGAACTCAGTACGGTAAAGGCCTACACCTTCGCCGCCGTTATTGACTACGCCGGCCACATCATCAGGAGTACCAATATTGGCTACCAACTCTACATGTTCGCCATCAGCGGTTTTGGTCGGTTCGTCTTTTAGTTTGGCCCACTCTTGTTTTTGTTCTTCAAAGTCTGCCTGTTTCTGTTTATAGGCTGCAAGCTGCTTTTCGTCCGGATCGACGATGACTTCGCCGTCGATGCCATCGACGATTACCAACGTGTCTTTTTCCGCCGTATTGGTAATGTTCTTCGTGCCCACTACAGCCGGAATTTCCAATGATCGGGCCATGATGGCTGAATGGGAAGTTCTTCCACCGATATTGGTGGTGAATCCCTTGACAAACTGTTTGTTCAGCTGCGCAGTGTCAGAAGGAGTCAAGTCTTCTGCTACAATGACAACTTCCTCATCGATCAATGCTGGATCGGGGAAGGTCACTTTCAGCAGGTGAGCCATGACACGTTTGGTGACATCTTGGATATCAGCAGCGCGCTCTCTCATGTACTCATTGTCCATGTTTTTGAACATATCGATAAACATGTTTGCCGTTTCATCCAATGCTGCTTCTGCATTGACGTTCTCTGATTTGATTTTATCCTTGATCGGGTTGATCATTTCCGGATCGCTAAGTACAAGCAAGTGTGCCGAGAAAATCTCAGCATGTTCATCGCCGAGTGATTTTCTGGCATTTTCCTTAATGATCTCCAGCTCTTGCTTGGATACGGATAACGCATCGTCTAAGCGCTCGATTTCCGCTTCAGGATTTTCGATATTTTTCTTATCGAAAGTAAGTTCCGGGACCTCTAGCTTGTATGCTTTGGCGATCGCGATCCCGCTTGATGCTGCAATACCCTTAATGCTGTTCATTATGTTTATTCTCCTAGCCCTTCGTTTTTAATAGTGTCGACAATTGTCTGCAACGCTTCTTCTTCATCAGAACCGTCGGCAGTCACTTTGATTTCAGCATCCTTTGGAATACCAAGGGACATTACGCCCATAATCGATTTAAGATTGACGGATTTTCCGTTATATTCCAGGTTGATGTCTGATTCAAAGTTACCAGCTTTATTAACTAAAACCGTCGCTGGACGTGCGTGAACTCCTGTTTCGTCTGTGATAGTCATTGTTTGTTCTACCATAGATAAAACCTCCTATAAAATTTATAATAAGCAAACAACGGGCAGTCTCCCTGTCCTATTTTACTCTTTTGTCAGGTCTTTTTTCAAGAATCCAAGAATGACAGCACTCACAGCAGAACCGACAAGGATTGCCAGTAAGTACAGTAGTGGATTTCCTTCCACAAGCCCAGCTACTACAATACCACCATGGGGGGCTCTTAGTCCAATATCGAACAGCATGGTCAGTCCGCCTGCGATGGCGGAACCGATGGCAACTGATGGGATGACTCTGGCCGGGTCGGCTGCTGCGAACGGAATAGCACCTTCCGTGATAAAGAATGCACCAAGGGCATAGGCGGATTTACCTGCTTCACGTTCCTGTTTGGTAAACTTGTTTTTGAAAAAGGTCGTAGCTAGTGCCAGTGACAGAGGTGGCACCATTCCACCCGCCATAATGGCCGCGATAAACGAAAAGTTATCAGCGTCGAGCATGGCAATACCGAATGTATAGGCAGCTTTGTTGATCGGTCCGCCCATATCAATCGCCATCATGCCTCCCAACAGCAATCCGAGTAAGACTAGATTAGAACCGCCGAGGCTTTCCAGCCAGCTGGATAATCCAGTATAAATCGTCGTCAATGGTGGGTTGATCAACAGCATAATCAATCCGGTAATGCCAATTGAGAAGACGGGATATAGCAATACAGTCTTTAATCCATCAAAGATAGCCGGCAATACTTCCATCGCTTTTTTTACTAGCAGGGTGATATACCCGGCAAGGAAACCTGCAATCAAACCGCCAAGGAACCCGGAACCGCCATCTGCACCTTCCACACCGGAAGAGATGGCAATCAAACCAGCAACCATACCTGGTGCAAAACCAGGGCGGTCAGCGATACTGGAAGCAATAAATCCGGCTAGGACGGGAACCATCAGGAAGAAGGCATTTCCGCCGCCTATTGTATTAAGCATTTCGGCAAACCGATTATAATCGGTACTTTCCGGATCGGCTGAATTGATGCCCCACAAAAAAGAAATGGCAATCAGGATACCGCCGCCGACAACGAATGGAAGCATGTTGGAAACACCATTCATCAAATGTTTATAAAAGCCGGTACGTCCTTTTTCTTCCTGTTGTCCTTCATCCTTACCTGCGTCTCCATCGCCTTGGTAAATCGGTGCATCTTTTTCAATCGCTTTATTCAACAGTTCCTGCGGTTGATGGATCGCCTTGCCTACAGGGACTTGGATCAAAGGTTTTCCGCGAAATCGTTCGGTTTCGATTTTTGTATCGGCTGCGACAATAATCGCATCGGCAGCTTCGATTTCTTCTTTGGTCAACCGGTTTTTTACTCCGCCGGAACCATTCGTTTCTACTTTAATCGAGACGCCCATTTCAGAGGCGGTTTCTTTCAGTTTATCCGCCGCCATGTAAGTATGGGCGATCCCTGTAGGACAGCCGGTCACAGCCAATATCCGACTGGAAGCAGCTCCATCGGTCGTTTCCTCTTCGGCTGCCTCATCTTGTTCTTTTGCATCAACGACAGCGATAACTTCTTCAGCTGTGGATGCTTCTTCCAGCTTCTGACGGAATTTTTTATCCATCAAGAAGGAAGACAATCGTGACAGGGTTTCCAAATGTGTTTGATTAGCGCCTTCAGAGGCTGCAATCATGAAAAACAAGTGGGAAGGGGCTCCGTCCAATGCCTCATAATCAATTCCTTCAGAAGACCTTCCGAACACGATAGCCGGCGTTTTTACAGCAGCCGTTTTGGCGTGAGGGATGGCAATCCCTTCGCCGATTCCAGTCGTACTTTGCGTTTCCCGATCGAGGATTGCTTTTTTATATTCCTCTTTATCGTTCAAACGGCCAGCTTCATCGAGCTTGTTTACGAGCTCGTCGATAACTTCTGTTTTACCAGAAGCCTTTAAATCCAAAATTATAGTATCTTTTTTCAATAAGTCAGTGATTTTCATCTTTAGAACCTCCCTTTATCTAATGAGTGTACCGTAACGTGAGGGAGCAGGCTGTCAACGTCTGCCCTTTCGCATAAATCATCTTGAAATGCAGTAGCACTGCCTGCCGCAACCGCTGTTTGAAAAGCTTTTTCCGGCTTGCTTCCTGCAGAAATGCTTGCGAGAAATCCTGCTACCATCGAGTCACCGGATCCCACAGTGTTTCGAACTTCTCCAGCAGGGACATTTGCCTGCAAGTACATATCGCCGCTTACATAAACAGCTCCTTGTCCGCCCATCGAAATAATGACATGTTTGGCCCCTTGCTCGTGCAGTTTTCTGCCATAATAAACGGCATCTTCCACCGTGGTGATCGTGGTATCGAACAATTCACCCAGCTCATGGTGATTTGGTTTTACCAGAAATACTTCCTGGCCGACGATTTTTTTCAGGGCGTTACTGGAGGTATCCGCTATCATGTTCACTTGATTTTTCCGGCAAATTTCTGCAGCTTTTACATAAAAGTCAGAGGAAACGGTAGATGGAACGCTGCCAGCAGCAACCAGGTAGTCACCTTTGTTCAAATTGGCGATTTTTTGAAACAGTTTCTGCTCTTGTTCTTCGGAAATGGCCGGGCCGGGTCCGTTGATTTCCGTCTCTTCTTCTGATTTTAATTTCATATTCACTCGGGTTGGGCCGTCCGTTTCGATAAAATCGTGGGTGATATGGGCCTTGTCCAGCTCTTGTTTTATGAAGACACCGGTAAAACCGCCGAGGAACCCGAGGGCCGTATTCTGCTGTCCCAATTGCTGCAGCACTCGGGACACGTTGATTCCCTTACCGCCAGGATAATAAGCGGTATCTGTCCCTCTGTTCAATCCTCCCTGGGAAAACTGCTCCACATGGATGATGTAATCCACGGATGGATTCAATGTACATGTATAAATCATTTGTTACACAACCTTTATGTTTGTCTTGTCTTGATAAGGGGAGAGGACATCTTCCTTCATTTTGTTTGTGATGAGGAACACCTCTTCCAAATCTGCAATCTTGCTGAAAGATACCTGACCAAATTTCGTATAGTCCGCCAACACAAAACACTGTTGAGCAGATTGCAAAGCCTGTTGTTTAATCAATGCTTCTTCTGGGTCAGGGGTAGTCAGGCCATAAGCTAAATCAATACCGTTGACTCCGATGAAACATTTGTCGAAACGATAACTTTGCAAACCAATCTGTGCTCCGCGGCCGATCAAAGCTCTTGTCTTATGTTTTACTAAACCGCCGGTCAGATACGTGGTTATTTGCTGGGCACTCAATGCGTCTAAATGGGTGAGACCATTTGTTACAACCGTAATATTCTTGTTTTTTAAATGAGGGATCATTTCGAATGTCGTAGTCCCTGCATCCAAGTAAATATATTCATCGGGTTCCACCAGCAAAGCTGCTTCAGCCGCAATCCGTTTTTTTTCTTGAAGGTTTTTGGTTGTTTTCTCCGGAATGCTTAATTCCTGGCTGATTGTCTGCCTTGAAGCTGCTCCGCCATGGACTCGGACCAGCTTGTTTTGGTTTTCAAGTTCGCTCAAATCTCTGCGAATCGTCGATTCGGAAGCTGCGGTCAACTTGATTAGATCCTGAATGGCAACGGTTCCATGTTTTGCGATCTGCTGTACGATTAATTGGTGTCGTTCTGGTGTCAGGATAGGTCATCACCTCTGCTTTCTCTCAACCAACTAAATCATAAAGCAACCCCTTACATTTTTCAATCATAAATGTTCAAAAACATTCAAAAACATTCATTTTTGTCATGAAATAGTCACGAATATAACACTTTTTAGCAGTTTTTTCTCCTAATTGTCTGTTTGTTCGAGTCTGTAGATACAAGGGCTGAGGGCTATAGTAACGTTGTTATGTTGTGTATAAAACAAGTTATCTTTCTAAGAAAATAAGTGATGGCCGGGAAAGTCAGGTGAGAAGAGTCGGGCTTTTTAAATAAGTTGATTTTGAGTATAAATGAAAGGGCCATGTTGAGGTGGGTGTAGTCTTCATGCAAAAAAAGAAGCAGGGAAAAGATAATAACTCAAGTGGGGGGGGGGAGGGGGAGGCCCGGTGATCCCCCGTAGAGCCTGTATGTTCCGCAGTGTTAGAACTGGGGATATTCTGAGCAAATCATAGAGCGAACAGCAGCAGCCTAAGGCAGTACATCATGGATCCAGTCAACGATGTCGGCAAAAACTTCTTCTTTATTTAGTTCATTCAACATTTCATGACGTCCGTTTTCATATATCCGGATGGTGATGTCGGTTATTCCATGCCGATAATATGTATCAGCAGCGCGAAATACACCTTTTGTCTGTGCACCGACAGGATCCATGCTCCCTGAGAAAAACAGCATCGGCAGTTGTTTCGCAATGGAATCAATGCCTTCGGGATCATCAATAAGATCGAATCCTGTGAATAAATCAAAAAAGAAAGCGGCTGTCGGGACAAAACCCGCGTACGGATCCTCCATATAAGAGCGGATTTGTTCCTGATCTCTGCTCAACCAATCAAATTCGGTCACCTGATTGTCAATGTGCCGATTATAACTGGCGAAAACCAGTCGATTGAGTAGCTTGGAGGGGACTTTTACCCCCTTGCGATTTCGTTCTGCAATTGCCAGCCCTTTTCCGATATTGTTCATGAATCCAGGATGGCTTCCTGTTCCGGATAAAATGACACCGTTAAGTACATCACCGTGCAGCTGAATGTAGCGTCTTGATAGGAAAGATCCCATGCTATGGCCGAGCAGAAACACTGGCTTTTCGGGATGTTCTCTTTTAATCGTTTTCGTTACGCTCCATAAATCGTCGACTGTTTTATCAAAGCCATTGTTTTCGTCAAGAAAACCGAGAGTGCCTTGCTTTTTTCCAGTGTAACCATGCCCTCGATGATCATTGCCATACACAGCAAAGTTTTGCTCAACTAGAAATTCGGCAAACCGCTGGTATCTGGCAGTGTGTTCGGCCATTCCATGAGCCAGCTGGATGATGGCTCTCGGTGATTGGTTTGGCTCGTACCAATTCCGGACAAAAACCTCTTCTTGATCAGCTGTTGTCAGCCAATACGTTTTTTGCTCCATATTTTTCCTCTCCTTTTATTTCATCATAATATTTATTTGGAAAACCGTCTAATATCGGCTTGCTAAGCGCCGGGGGATTATGCTACATTACTAATATGTAATCGTCCGTTTTTATGAAGGGTTATTCGATAAGAAATAGATTGGACAAGGATAATTTCTGGATGTACTTATTATCGGCGGTAACCAGCCGGATAGTTTATTAGGGGGTGTAGCAGCATGTATGCAGCTGCGATTACGGTATTAATCATTGATGCAATTGCACTTATCGTATTGGTTTTACTTCAGTCTGGAAAAAGTGCCGGTCTTTCGGGAGCAATCTCTGGCGGAGCGGAGCAGCTTTTCGGCAAACAGAAAGCACGGGGAATGGATTTAGTACTTCACCGGGCGACCGTAGTAGCTTCGGTTGTTTTGTTCGTGCTGACATTTGTTGTTGGTTTTATTTTGCAACCATAAGACTGTAGCCTGAACAGGGCTGAGTGAATTTGAATAAGGTATCCCAATGATCCCTTGCTGCAAGTGCGGCAGGGGATCGTTTAGTTTAGTCCCGGGAAGGAAAACCTTATTCCGTTACAATCGTTCATAAGAAAGCTAAAATAGGGGAAGAGAAACACGACGGTGATACCTGTATGAAGAAGCAGAAATTCCGTTGTACACAGGAAATACATTGAACAGCGAAAAATGAGGAGTGGAAGCAATTATGAAAATTAAACTGCCGGAACCATTTACGTTTGAAGGTGGAGAGCGCGCGGTATTATTATTACATGGATTCACAGGCCATACGGCTGATGTGCGGATGCTGGGCAGATACCTGCAAAAAAAAGGGTACACCTGCCATGCACCCATTTATCGCGGGCATGGGGCACCGCCAGAAGAATTGATCAAGGCTCATCCTGATCAATGGTGGGAAGATGTCCAAGCAGCAATGAAACACCTGGAGGATATGGGCCACCGGGAAATTGCAATTGCTGGTCTGTCTCTTGGCGGGGTGCTTGGGTTGAAGCTGGCACATTCCCGACCTGTCAAAGCAGTGATTCCGATGTGCGCACCGATGTTTTTTGACAACGAAAAGCAGCTGACGAAGGGGTTCCAGTCATTTGCGAAAGAGTTCAAACAATTAGAGAAAAAAGACGAGCAGACGATTGATCGTGAAGTTCAGGAACTACTTGATCATTCCAGCCGTATGTTCCATGATTTGGGCGGATTGATTACTGAAGTAAAGGGAAAGGTGGATGAAATTTATGCACCAACCTTTGTGGTACAGGCTCGGAATGATGAAATGATCAATACGGATAGTGCTTCTTACATATATGAAAATGTGGAAGCGGACCACAAAGACATGAAATGGTATGAACAATCCTCTCATGTGATAACACTGGACAAAGAAAAAGATCAGCTTCATGAGGATATTTATCAATTTTTAGAATCCTTGGAATGGAGTTAAGGCATAATAGAAATACTTATACCATTCTGGAAAAAGACCGAACGTAACGAAATAAAGATTAGTGAAGGAAGGTGAGCGTTTGGAAAACGAGATGAAACAGCAAATAATGGATTATTTCAAAGAGAATGCGTCCAAGCCATTGTCTGTACAGGAAATCGAAGAAATTCTCGATTTACAGGAGGCTGACGATTTTAAAATCCTGATGAAAAATCTTAATGAGCTGGAAGAAGCAGGGGAACTGGTCAGGACGAGAAAAAACCGCTACGGTCCTCCTGAAAGAATGAATTTAATCCGCGGAAAAATCCAGATGCATGCGAAAGGTTTTGCATTCCTGATACCGGAAGAAGAAGGATTGGACGATGTCTATATCAATCATGCAGACTTACAGTCGGCAATGAATAACGATAAAGTCCTCGTACGGATTGAAGGAAGGGACGAGCACGGCAAGCGACCAGAAGGAGTCGTCGTCCGCATCTTGGAGCGTGCTGCTACTGAAGTGGTCGGTACGTATGATGACAACGGAAATTTTGGTTTTGTTATTGCGGACGACAAACGGATTCCAAATGATATTTTCGTGCCGAAAAGTGCTTCCAAGGGGGCAGTAGACGGTCATAAAGTGATCGTCAAAATCACTAAGTTTCCTGAAGGCCGCATGAGTGCCGAGGGAGAAGTAATGCAAATCCTAGGTCACAAAAATGATCCTGGCATCGATATTATTTCCATTATCTACAAACATGGTATCAAAATCGACTTCCCAGAGGCGGTCTTGGAACAGGCGGAAAACACACCAGAAACCATTCGACCGGAGGAAATCGCCAATCGGAAAGATTTGCGCGATGAAATGATTGTTACGATTGACGGCGCCGACGCAAAGGATTTAGATGACGCTGTCACTGTTAAACAATTGGATAATGGCAACTATAAACTAGGCGTCTACATCGCAGATGTTTCTTATTATGTAGAAGAAGGATCGCCGATTGATGAGGAAGCAAATGAACGGGCGACCAGTGTGTATTTAGTGGATCGCGTGATACCGATGATCCCGCACAGGCTTTCCAACGGGATTTGTTCCTTGAATCCGCAAGTGGACAGACTGACACTTGGTTGTGAAATGGAAATCACACCACAAGGAGAAGTCGTCAACCATGACATTTTCCAAAGTGTCATAAAGACGAATGAACGAATGACCTACCATGATGTGAATAAAATTTTAGTGGACGATGATCCAGCTTTGAAAGATCGCTATGAGGAATTGGTTCCCATGTTCAAGGATATGGAAGAGCTTGCAGCCATTTTACGCCGTAAGCGGATGAATCGCGGAGCCATCGACTTTGATTTCAAAGAAGCACAAGTTTTGGTAGATAAGGAAGGAAAAGCAGTAGATGTCGCACTACGGGAACGTTCTGTGGCCGAGCGTTTGATTGAAGAATTCATGCTTGCTGCCAATGAGACAGTGGCCGAGCATTTTCATTGGATGGATGTTCCATTCATTCACCGGATTCACCAGGATCCTAATCCGGATAAGCTGCAGCATTTTTTCGAATTTATCGCTAACCTGGGTTACGTTGTGAAAGGGACATCGAACGAAATCCATCCGCAGGCTCTTCAAAGCATAGTGGAGGAAGTTCAGGGAACGCAGGAAGAGATGATCATTTCCAAACTGATGCTTCGTTCCATGCAACAGGCGAAATATGATCCGCAAAGCATCGGTCATTTTGGTCTGGCGACAGATTTTTATACCCACTTTACTTCCCCGATCCGTCGTTACCCGGATTTGATTGTTCATCGACTGATCAGGACCTATTTGGTAAACGGCCAGTTGGATCAGCAAACACAGAAGCATTGGAAAGAAAAGATGCCGGAAATCGCCAGGCATTCTTCTGAAATGGAACGGGCAGCTGTCGATGCCGAGCGTGAAACCGATGATTTGAAGAAAGCGGAATATATGCAAGATAAAATCGGCGAAGAGTACGATGGTGTCATTAGTTCGGTAACAGGATTCGGTTTGTTTGTGGAATTGCCGAATACGATTGAAGGACTTGTCCATGTCAGCTACTTGACCGACGACTATTATCATTTTGACGAAAAGCATTACGCGATGATCGGTGAGCGGACCGGCAACATTTTCCGGATAGGAGACGAAATCACGATCCGTGTGGTGAATGTCAATTTAGACGAACGAGTTGTCGACTTCGAGATTGTCGGAATGAAGCCGAGAAAGGAACGGGTTGCTCCGGATCGACCGAAGGTGATCACGCCCAAAAGGGAACGTACCAACAAACAAAACGGGAAAGCAAGCAAGAAACCGAAAGGCTCGTCGAAAAAGAGCAATGGGAAACGAAAGAAAAAGAAGAAGTAGAGGCATGTGTTTTTTGGCTGTCGGCAGCATACCGGCAGCCTTTTTGCTTGTCTTTTCATTTGTCTTTTCACGTGCACTTGGCTGTGCGTTAATTTGCTGTTGATAGAAACTGCGAACTAAATGATTCCTTTCTGTCCTTGACTAGAAAATGTGCAGGTTAGACGCTGCGGAAATACCCTGCGCTTTCCGCGGGCGGCTGGTGAGCTTCCTCGAGCTGACGCTCTGCGGGATCTCACCGAGGCCTTTCCTCCCGCAGGAGTCTTCGGGTATTTCCTTCGCTGGAAACAGATTCCTGTTTCTAAACAAGTGTACGAGACATTTTTAATCTTGAATCACTTGGTCCCTTATGTAGTTAGAAAAACAAGCAAAAAAGTCCAAGAGAAGGAGAAAAAGACGGAACCCCAACTGTTTTCTAGGAAGAAAAGCACGCGTTTCCTGACAACCGTTTTTAAGAATTCTTGTTGGGTTTCAAGGAAAAAATTCTTCGCTAACGCTAATCAGCATGCTTCTTAGCGCAGGGAGCATACACAGACTCCTGCGGGAAAAGCACGAGCTGAAGATCCACTTGGTAAAGCGGTTTTCTTTACCAAGTTAGCTGAAGCCGTGCCCGCGGAAAGCGAAGAATGCTACCGAAGCGGTGGATTAGCACTCATTCTGTTAAGACTAGGAGGAAAAAACAGCAAGGTTATGTCGCAGTTTATATTTTTTACGAAAAAGTAAAAAGGTTTGAGAAGAAACGTAGAAAAAACACTCGCAGAGGTTTCAGCGAGTGTTTTTCAAAGGATCAGGAGAGCAGAAGTGCCAAACAAATGAACAAGATGGCCGATATCAAGTAAACAAGTCCAAGTGTGCGTGATTTTGTGTCCTTTTTCCGAACGGAAATTCCTCCTGTAATAAAAAGAAACAAGGTGAATACGGCAAAGGCTACCCAACCCCAACGGTAAGGGAGACCAAACTGGAGCCGGATTAAAAACAAAATGTTTGCCGGGATGGCAATTATCAGCGGGATATATAAGGAGTTAAGCGTGAATTGTTTGTTTTGGTCCATCGCGATCCTCTCCTTATCTCAAATATCTTATTACCTGTTTACCCGAAAAGCTTTCCCGTTAAATCCAGGTACCATACAATACCCAGGCATCTTCAATCCGAAAAGCCCGTTTATCTGGAATGTTTTCAAAAGCTGTTTGAGAAAAATCAAACCAGGCAGTCGGTTGAAGATCATCCTTATCTAAATGGTCCATGACCGTTTCCATGAAGCCGGGCTGGTCAAATTGATCATTCCAGAAGTATTTAACCTGGGCATACCATTCGCGCTTGTGATCGTTTTTTATGGTGCAGAATCGTTGTCTGTCCGGGCTTAGATAAAAAGCCGATTCAGCTAAGTATTCATCCGTCAGTAATTCTTGTGTCAACGGAAGAGGATAATAACATTCGTATGGAAATACATTGATCGCATTTTCATCCAACGAACGGAGTAAAGCCCGTTTTTCTTCCAAGTTGTTTACGCGTTCCCATTTGGGCCCGGGTGTGCCGGAAATCAATTGGGGGTCTACAACCGGCAAAGAATGCAATGTTGTAAAAATCTCCAGGTTCAACTTTTCCAGTACACGCCTTGCTGGAAAGTTATGCTCATTCGTGTTCGCTCCAACCCACCGTATTTGTGGATTTTCTTTCAGGCTGGCAATGATATAAGCTAAAAGTTCTGTCGCATGTCCTTGAGAAAGGAAGCGGTTATCACTTCGCAGTCTCCCAAGCATGGCCATTCCACCGGGAAACAGCGTATAACCTGCTATGGCGGCCAGTTGGTTTCCGGAAAATAAACCATAAAGCTCATGAGCGTTTGAACTAATCAAATCCGGGAAAATATCAACGACGTAATCGTATTCTAAATTTGTTTTCATATGTTTTACTAAATTCCAATCATCGGCTGCAAGTTTTCTGATTTGCAATAAGTCGTGAGGCACGGTTCATCGTACTCCTTCTGCTGATATTTCTTTCGATATTTTCTCACAGACTTTTGCGATTTGCACTAAAAAAGATTCGCGGTAATCTTCTTAATGAAAACGGCCCGATAATTGGAATCACAAGTTTTTTTTGTTAAAATGAAAGGTACGGAATTATAGGAGGAAATAGGGATGCCAAAAGGACAAGGGAACACAATCGCCCAGAATCGAAAAGCAGGACACGATTTTTTTATAGAAGAAACATTTGAAGCAGGCATCGCCTTGAAAGGCACCGAGATTAAATCAATCCGTGCCGGCAGGGTAAACCTGAAAGACAGCTTTGCCCGTATCGACAAAGGAGAAGCCTATTTGATGAATATGCATATCTCTCCTTATGAACAGGGCAACCGTTTCAATCATGATCCAACCCGGACACGAAAACTGCTGCTTCACCGTAAAGAAATCGATAAACTGATTGGAGCCACCCAGCAGCAGGGATACTCGCTAGTGCCGCTGAAGGTTTACATTAAAAATGGCGTTGCGAAAGTGCTGATCGGCTTAGGAAAAGGAAAGAAAAAATATGATAAACGGGAAGATTTGAAACGCAAACAGGCTAAACGCGATGTCGACAGAGCAATGAAGGAAAGCCTGCAATGATGGCACAGGGTTGAAAATTCATGTGTTTATGATATAATAAGAATTGTCTTAGGGACATTTACAACTCCATATGATAATGCTTGATCATATATTCCGTTGTACCCTTTTTATATTGGGGACGTTACGGATTCGACAGGGATAGATCGAGCTCAGGCTGCGGGTCGAGGTTACGTCTCGTAAACCGTTAATCGCCTAAATATAACTGGCAAAGAAAACAATTACTCTTTAGCAGCTGCGTAAGTAGCACTAAAGGATCCTTCCTGCCATCGCCCGTGTGGCAGATTGAAGGGTCTCAACTGAAGCGGGCTACGCTGTCATCCACCGTCTGAGGATGCCAGAAGAGATTAATCAGACTAGCTCTCCGGAAGCCTGTTGGTAGGCTGAAAGGGTAGTGAATGATAATATACCAACTACGCTCGTAGATGCCTGAGTGACGATATCTCTGGACGTGGGTTCGATTCCCACCGTCTCCACCAAATACATAGAACATGGTTTTGGTGGATTTTCTATATCATAAACCGCTATAAAGCATAAGCTTTCCTAAAGTGGAAGCTTATGCTTTATTTTTTTGCTCTGGAAATATGATGGGCAACTTAAAGTTGGGAGTTCTTTTGTTGACAATATACCCCATATGGTATATTGTTGATGTTGTCATAAGACAAGGGGTTCTTTTTAATGTCGTTGGCAATAGGGCTGAAGCCCGCTTTTTATTTATTTTCACACATACCCGTATGGGTATTAAATGTAAATCATAAATACAGGAGGATTATTACTATGTCAAAAACGAAAAAAACAACAATCGTTCTATTCAGCGGCGATTATGATAAGGCAATGGCGGCATACATCATCGCAAATGGCGCTGCTGCATATGACCATGAAGTCACCATATTCCATACCTTTTGGGGTTTGAATGCACTTAGAAAAGCAGAAAGCATGGAAGTGAAAAAAGGATTCATGGAGAAATTGTTTGGGAAAATGATGCCACGTGGCGTAGACAAAATGGGTTTATCAAAGATGAATTTTGCTGGATTTGGTCCTAAAATGATCAAGAAAGTCATGAAAAAGCATAATGCAATGAGCCTGCCGAACTTAATGGAAATGGCCCAAGAACAAGATGTAAAGCTAGTGGCATGCACGATGACAATGGATTTATTGGGACTTCAAAAAGAAGAACTTTTAGATGATATAGAGTATGCCGGGGTTGCAGCGTACCTTGGTGACGCAGAAGATGGCAATGTAAACCTGTTTATCTGATCGTTTAGGTTCTCCCTGGTCACGGAAAAGGGATGAGTTATATTTATTCTCAATGTAAATGATTGGTATTTGTTTAAAACAAGGGTCATAGAAAGGAGATTATTAGCATGAAAGAAATAACAGCTAAAAAACTGCAAGGTTTAATAGATAAGAATCAAACGTTAAACATCCTTGATGTCAGGGAGGCTGCTGAAGTGGCAGACGGAAAAATACCGGGTGCGGTGAACATTCCGCTTGGATTGTTGGAATTACGAATGCATGAATTGGTTAAAACGGCGGAATATATGGTGGTTTGTCGATCTGGCGGCAGAAGCGCTCAAGCTGTACAATTTTTAGAAAGTCGGGGATTCCAAGCAATCAACATTACTGGCGGCATGCTTGCTTGGGAAGGCGAAATAGAATAATTTTTTTAAATTCATTTATACCCCGTTGGGTATAAAAGGGAGGCCAAAGTAGTATGGAAAACGTGAAAGCCAATATAGTGTTGGATGCGAAAGGCTTGGCATGTCCAATGCCAATCGTGAAAACGAAAAAAGCGATGAAAGATGTGGAAGCGGGGCAAGTAATCGAAGTACAAGCAACCGATAAAGGATCAAAAGCTGATATCGAGGCGTGGGCCAACAGTGCCGGGCACCAATATTTAGGTACACTGGAGGAAGGCACAACGTTAAAACACTATTTAAGAAAAGCATCCGAAGAAGAAACGGTTGAAAAACAACATCCTAAAACCGCGACAAATGAAGATTTACAAGCAAAGTTATCGGAAAACATTGTTGTTCTCGATGTAAGGGAGACAGCAGAATTTGCGTTCAATCACATCCCGAGTGCGGTTTCTATCCCACTAGGAGATCTGGAAAACCGTCTGGACGAATTAAACAAGGAGGATGAAATCTATGTCGTGTGTCGCACTGGAAGTAGAAGTGATCTAGCTGCACAGAAATTGACAGAAAACGGTTTTGAACATGTCGTCAATGTTGTGCCAGGCATGAGTCAGTGGAACGGAGAAACGAAAAAACTAAACAATTGAGTAGACGAAAAAACAAAAATTTAGAAGTAAATTGTTCAACGATATTCGTTTTTAATCCAGTATAGAAACTTTAGTGTACAAGATTTTTTGAATGAAAATATACAATAGGGGGTAATGACATGTCCGTGAACATGATGACAGCTCACGAAGTCGCAAAAAAGGTATTCAACAAGGAAGAGCTATTTATTTTAGATGTTCGGAATCAAGATGCATTTGCTGATTGGAAGATTGAAGGAGAAAACTTCGACTATTTGAACATCCCTTATTTTGAACTGTTGGATGGAGTGGATGAAGTCTTGGATAAAATCCCTTCAAAAAAAGAAGTATTAGTGGTTTGTGCAAAAGAGGGTTCGTCTGTAATGGTAGCAGAAATGCTGTCTGACGAAGGTTTGACGGTCTCTGTTTTGCAAGGTGGGATGAAAGCTTGGAGTGAACATTTAGAGCCTGTCAAAGTAGGAGACCTGAAAGGCGGCGGTGAAGTTTATCAGTTTGTGCGTATCGGGAAAGGTTGCTTGTCTTACATGGTTCTTTCGGATGGGGAAGCTGCAATCATCGATGCCACACGGATGATAGATATTTTTATAGATTTTGCAAGAAGTAAAGAAGCAAAGATAACCAACGTTTTTGATACGCATCTTCATGCAGATCATATCTCAGGGGGGAGAAAAATCGCTGAACAAACAGGTGCAACATACTGGATGCCTTCACAAGATGCACAGGAAGTTACTTTCACATTTACAGCATTAGAAGGTGGACAGGCAGTAACCATTGGGAACACAGCGATTGATATCCATGCACTATATACACCAGGACACACGATTGGCTCCACATCTTTTGTCGTAGATGACAAGTTTTTACTGACTGGGGATATTTTATTCATCGACTCTATTGGACGACCTGATTTGGCAGGAAGGGCCGAAGACTGGGTCGGTGATTTAAGAGAAAGCTTATATTCCCGTTATAGAGAATTGTCTTCGGAATTAATTGTTTTACCCGCACACTTTATGATTATTGATGAATTGAATGAAGATGGAAGTGTTGGAGAAAAATTAGGTGTGCTCTTTCAACAAAATCATGGGTTAAATATAGAGGATGAAACAGAGTTCAGGAGACTCGTGACGGAAAACTTACCGCCACAGCCTAATGCATACCATGAGATCCGCGAAACAAATATGGGTATTATCGACCCGGAAGAAGAAAAGCAAAGAGAAATGGAGATCGGGCCAAACCGCTGTGCAGTTCGTTGATCGAGGAAAGAGAAAATGAAAAATATTAAGGAGGAATAAAAGATGGATGTAACTAAAGTAATAGATGCAAAAGGATTGGCTTGCCCCATGCCGATCGTAAGGACAAAAAAGGCAATGAACGATTTGGAATCTGGTCAAGTCCTTGAAGTACATGCCACAGATAAAGGGGCGAAAAGCGATTTGTCGGCTTGGGCAAAATCCGGAGGTCATGAGCTACTAAAAGATACCGAAGAAAATGATGTTTTAAAATTTTGGATCAAAAAGGGATAAATGAGGGAACCGCCCCAGGTTCCTCTTTTTTAAAAGATAAGAAAGCATAAACCACTTCGAGGACTTAAGCTTTTCGGAGGCCCACACGAAGTGGGTCATGCAGGCGTTGCCACAAGAGGTGGCGGATTTAGCCTGTAATCCTTTAAACAGCGCTTGCGCTTTTCTTGTCTAGCTTCAGCGCCTACCCCCTCGAGGTATTAAACGAAGTCTCTGTGTGGCAAAAGATCGCCACTTCGAGGATTCGCTTAAGCTTGTCGGGGGTGACCAAGGCGCTTGCGCTTTTCTTATAAGGAGGCTCGACCATGGATTTTTTTGTTATTGTTACGATTTTCTTCTTGGGTTTTGTAGGTTCGTTTTTTTCAGGAATGCTTGGTATCGGCGGATCTATTATAAACTTTCCCATGCTATTGTATATTCCTGCTGCCTTGGGAGTGGCCGAGTTCAGTGCCCATGAAGTTTCTGGAATTACTGCCATCCGAGTGTTTTTTGCAACGATCGGCGGTGTGTGGGCCTATCGGAAAGGCGGAATGTTGAATATCTCTTTGATTGGTTACATGGGGGTTAGTATTTTAATCGGAAGTTTTATTGGTGGATTCGGCTCGACCCATCTAGCAGAAAATAGTATCAATGTCGTTTATGGAGTATTGGCAATTATTGCAGTTATCATGATGTTCCTTCCGAAAAAGAGAAATGAGGAGATTCCTCTGGAACAAGTGACTTTCAACAAGGGTCTAGCGGCATTTCTAGCTTTTTTAGTTGGAATTGGTGCTGGTATAGTGGGTGCTGGCGGTGCATTTCTTTTGGTGCCGATTATGTTGGGCGTTTTGAAAATCCCCACAAGAATGACTATCGCATCTTCATTAGCTATCACTTTTTTATCGTCCATTGGAGCAATGATAGGGAAAGTTTCTACAGGGCAAGTAGAGTACTTTGCCGCTGCAATTATGGTTGTTGCTAGTTTAATTGCTTCGCCTTTGGGAGCAAAGGCAGCTAAAAAAACAAATACGAAAGTGTTGCAAATGATCCTGGCATTGTTGATAGCAGGAACTGCAGTGAAGGTATGGATGGAGATTCTTTAAAACGGATATTATAATCGAAAAGAGATAACAATCGCATTTGAATGAAGGAGTGGGGGGGGGATCAATCATTTTCATACTCGTTTTTCTGATTCCCTATCAAAGATATATCCCTGTGTCGGGAGTCAAAGAATGAGAAAACGAACAAATGATTTAAATAGCAAATCAGGTGTGATATTTTTAGATACAAGGGATTACCAAACCTCGTCAAAAGATAAAATGGAAGGAAATAATTTTTGTATACCACTTCCCAAATTGAAACGCCATTATGACAATTTAGCCTATAGATAAAGATTTGATTGTAATTAATTCCGATCGAACGGAGAGCTATTTGAGTATAAGGTTTTTAAGAAAGAAAGGTTTTCGGGTAGTCGGCTATTTCTTAGCTGGTAAAAAGAAGAAGGAGGAGTACGGTTATGGAGTACAATGCTCAAATGAAAAATAGAATGAAAAGGATTGAAGGGCAAGTTAGAGGCCTAGTACGAATGATGGAGGAACAAAAGGATTGCAGAGACGTCGTTACGCAAATGTCAGCTGTAAGAAGTGCTCTGGATAAAACAGCCGCGCTTATTGTAAGTACCAACCTGGAGCGATGCATTCGTGAGGAACAAGAAGCTGGCGAAAGCTCCGAAGACTTAATAAAAGAAGCGGTAAATTTACTTGTGAAAAGTAGATAATACACTTAATTAGTTTCTTTTAACAGGTTAATCTGAAGATTGGTTAGCCTTTTTATTATATTTATCACCAGTTATTTTTTAGGTTTGAACATACACTTACCCGTATGTGTATGTATTTGAATTAACCTGCAAAGAATAGTTGGAAAACACGCTGAACGTCCCCAAAATACTGATAAAGAATTGAAGGAGGAGTTTAGATGTTTCATTATACAGTAGTGACGAATAAATCATTGGAAGAGGCGGTTGAATCTTTAACAAATAACTTGAAAAATGAACAATTTGGAGTGCTATGGCAATTTGATATACAATCTAAGCTGCAAGAAAAGGGATTAGACTTTCATCAACCATACTTGGTACTTGAGGTTTGTAATCCTGAAGAGGCAGAAAGAGTATTAACGCAAAATCTGATGGCTGGCTACTTTTTGCCTTGTAAAATTGTTGTATATGAAGATGAGGGAAAAGTTAAAATCGGTTTACCCAGACCAACTGCCTTAATTGAAATGATCACCGATCGTTCGCTTAAAGAATTTGCGGCAGATATCGAGAAACGTTTAATAGAATGTATCGATCAAAGTATCTAACCTTAAAAAGGTAAAGGTAAATGTGTTACCTTTACCTTTTTACTGTATAAAAATTTCGTCGTTACGTTAGTCGGTTATAAATAGTCAGATAGATGAGCTCTGTGATGGACATTTTGTGTTCTTACTGCATACTATTTTTCCAGAGACAAATTTATCCGCCCAATGGGAATATACTTGTTACAGGAAGATTTCCTGTAAAGATATCGGCGGATGAACATATACTAATCCCACTTGATGGCTATCTTGTGAGCAGAGGAGAAGATGTGCTTTGGAAAATGTAATGCTTGCTTTCGCCCTCACTTTAATGGCAGGTCTGGCCACTGGTATCGGGAGTTTGCTGGCCTTCTTCACTTCCACTACCAATACAAAGTTTTTATCTTTTTCACTCGGCTTCTCGGCCGGGGTCATGATTTATGTCTCCATGATCGAAATTTTTGTGAAAGCCCAGGATGCCCTTGTTGGAGCACTTGGCAACGGACCGGGGCACTGGTTTACGGTTATCGGTTTTTTTGCCGGAATGTTGTTGATTGCACTGATCGATAAGGTGATTCCGAAGCAGGGGAATCCTCATGAAGTAAAGAAAGTGGAGGATATGTCCAAGACAAAAAGGTCTGTCAGTGATCCGGCATTATTGAAAATGGGTACGTTTACCGCACTGGCAATCGGAATCCACAACTTTCCGGAAGGGATTGCCACTTTCACATCGGCTTTGCAGGACCCCGCACTCGGTCTTGCGATAGCTGTCGCTATTGCGATTCATAATATTCCGGAAGGGATTGCTGTTTCGGTTCCTGTTTATTTCTCCACGGGGGATAAGCGAAAAGCTTTCAAACTGTCCTTCTTGTCCGGGTTGTCTGAGCCGGTTGGCGCTGTTGCTGCCTACTTCCTTCTCATGCCATTTTTGAATGATGTGATGTTTGGCATGATCTTTGCCGCGGTCGCTGGAATCATGGTGTTTATTTCACTTGATGAACTGCTTCCAGCTTCCAAAAAGTATGATGAAGCCCATCTTTCCATTTATGGACTGATCGGCGGCATGGCTGTCATGGCATTAAGTTTGTTGCTGTTTATTTAGTATGGCCAGGGGGAATGGAAGTGGCGGTGGGAGTTAACTGCGCTGCCGTTCGTTCCCCGTTGCCGATTTGCGGCTTAAATGCTACGTATTAGGGAACTCTATCAATCAAGATGGAAAAATGGAGGGTGAAACGTGTTTTTCGCCATTGTTTTCTTTTTACTTGTATCTTTTTTTCTGTCAGGCAGTGAGACTGCTTTGACTGCAGTAAACAAAATGAGAGTGAAGTCCAAATCAGAAAAAGGGGACAAGCGGTCACAAATATTATTGAAGATGATTCAGAAGCCTGACGAATTGATCACAGCCATTCTGATTGGTAACAATATATCCAATATTATGCTACCCACGCTTGTAACCATGGTCGCTATCGAATATGGATTTAATGTGGGAATGGCGACGGGTATTTTGACTTTCGTGTTGATCGTTTTTGCGGAGGTATTGCCAAAATCGATTGCCGCTGCATTTGCAGAGAAAGTTTCTTATATAGTGTTTCCTGTAATCCGTTTATTGATGTTGATTACCAGACCTCTAACTTATTTATTGAATAAGTTAACCAGGCTTGTTATTCGGCTTGTATCCAGTGAAGATCCAGATAAAGTATCCATCTCAAAAGAAGAATTTATCACTATGGTCGATATTGCCACTGCGGAGGGGACGTTTGCTAGTGAAGAAAAGCAGCGGATAAAAGGAGTCATCGATTTTCAACGTCTTGATGTGAGGGACGCGTTAAAAACACCGCGAATGGAGATTGATGGCATTCCAGCTGAAGCCGATTATGAAGCTGCCCTTTCTCTTGTCATGAATAGCAACCATACCCGCTATCCTGTCTACCAGAACAATATGGATAACATCATCGGTGTATTCCATGCTAAACAACTGCTGGCCTGGTCGCTGGAACAGGACAAGCCATTAGAGGAATTCATGGATAGAGAACCATTGTACGTTTTTGAGTTTTACTCAATCGAGAAGGTGTTCAAATTAATGCTGAAAGAGCGGAAGCATATGGCAATCGTCCTGGACGAGTACGGCGGAACTAGCGGGATATTGAGCAATGAAGATATTATCGAAGCGATGATCGGACAGGAAATTAAAGATGAAACAGATGATAACGAGGAACTCCTGATTGAGGAATTTGCGGAAAACAGAATCGTATGTAACGGAAAAATATCCCTTCACCGGTTGAATGAGATGTTTCGAACGAATATTCCGGAAGAAGAGGATATTTTATCCGGTTTTTTGTTACGTGAATTCGGACGTTTTCCTGAGGAAGGGGATATCATTTATTTACAAAACTTGCAATTTGAAATCCTGCAAGTAGAAGAAAACCGCCTTCAAACCATCGCCATTGAAAAATTGACGGAGTGAAGGGTTCTGAATAGGAGAGGCTTTCATGTGGCCCTCTCCATAAGAAGCATTTCATCATCATACTATAGTATCCTTCTGAGACGCAAAAAACACGCAGCGTAAGATGAACGTTTGCTGCGTGTCTTTCAATTTTGGACTTCTAGTCGAATCCACTTATTACTGCTTTATCTTATTTTTATCACGATTTTCCCCCGGGCATGGTTTGTCTCACTTAGTTTATGTGCCTCTCGAACACCTTCTGTCGTTAGAGGAAATGTTCGCCCGATGGTGGCGTCCAATTTGCCATCCTTCATCAATTTTCCGAGCTCTGCAAGCTGATTGCCATCAGGATTAAGCCATAAGGATCCCGATTTGATTTGCTTTTTACTGGCGAGTTCTTTATCTGGTTCGCCGACAACCGAAACGAGCTTTCCGCCTTCTTTCAGGATATCAAAGCTTTTTTTCTGAATATCACCGCCTAAAGTGTCGACGACGATATCATAATCCTCAAGTGCATCTGCGAAATCTTCTTCCTGGTAATTGATAAACCGGTCGACACCTAACACTTTCAGAAAGTCTTCATTCTTTCCACTGGCTGTAGAGGCAACATAAGCCCCAAAGCTTTTGGCGATTTGGATGCCAAAGCTGCCGACCCCGCCTGAACCTGCGTGAATCAGAACTTTATCGCCTTCTTTTATTTCAGCAAAGTCTACGAGACACTGCCAAGCAGTAAGGCCAGCCAATGGAACAGCAGCAGCTTCCTCAAAGCTTATATTTTCAGGTATTTTCGCCAACAATTTTTCGTCGATCGCTGCGTATTCTGCATACGTGCCATTCCGGGTCGTGGCCGGTCTGGCAAATACACGGTCACCAGGCTGGAATCCGGATACGTCAGAACCAATTTCTTTAACAATTCCTGCAGCATCCCACCCTAAAATAATCGGGAATTCAAACGGCAGCATTTCTTTTAAATATCCCTCTCTCAGCTTCCAATCGATTGGATTGACAGAGGTGGCATGCATTTCAACTAATACTTGCCCGGATTCTATCTCCGGTTTTTCCACTTCGGCTTCATGTAATTGCTCTGCAGAGCCATATTGATCAATGATAACTGCTTTCATCATTACCCCTTCTTTCTTCTGTTTCGAAATTACTGTTACTTTTTCCGATTAACGCTTCAGCCATTCGACAAACAATTGAATTCATACCGCTTGTCAAAGCGGACTATTTTCCCGCGGGGGGGGGTTGGTTGTTCTGTTTGCATTGACAGTAGGAATAGATTATTGTTTTTTTGTAAAAAAATGGAGAAAACCACTTTTGCCTTTATTCGAGTTACCAGCAACAAGAATGACAAAAGAGGTCTTATCATATTTACCCGCTGTAAACGGCGATTAATCGGGAAATACAGCATAACCAATTCAATAGTGTTACACAATCAAACAGCTTTCATGGCGATTTTTGTTACTTTTTACCTGTAATTGATACACAATTGTAATATTGAGATAATATTTCTGTCATTTTGTAGTGATATACTACTAACTGCAACCGATAGATTTACGAAAAAATAGAGAACAATTACTACGAGAGAGTTCATACATAAAAAACTATTAAATGTTAACAAGGTACTAGGGGGAATAGCATGCTTACGAGAAAGTGGATCGGGATTAACACTGCCGTAATGATTTGTTTTGGAAGCGTGATCGCAGCACCGGCGGTTTCTGCAGAAACAAGCCTTGAGGACGAAAAACAACAAGTACAAAGCGAACGGTCGGAAATACAGGCTGATATCGATGCGAAACAAGCAGAAATTGAAGCAGTACTGGCAGAACTGGAGCAATTAAACGAACAAATCAAGCGCGTAGAGCAGGCAATTAAAGACAACGAACAGAAAATCAAAGATACAAAAACAGAAATCAAGCAGACCAAACAGGACATTGAAAAACTGGAAGCTGAAATTGCCGAGCTTGAAGAAACAATGGAAAAACGATTCGATATTTTGAAAGAGCGTGCAAAGACGTTACAAAAAAATGGCGGAACGGTCAGCTACATGGAAGTCATTCTTGGTTCGAAAAACTTTGGTGATTTTATTGACCGAGTGAACCTTGTATCGAAAGTGATGGATTCCGATGCGGATCTTCTGGAACAGCATGAAGCTGATAAAGAAAAATTGGAAACAAAGCGCCAGGATATGGATGACAAACTGGCTGAATTAAATGACATGAAAACAGAATTAGAAGGTATGCAGGCTCAAATCCTAGAGCAAAAGGAACAAAATGATCAACTGAAAGCGGAACTGAAGGAAAAAGAAAAAGCTACTCGTGATGAAAAAGCATCGTTACAGGAAAAAGACCAGCAGCTGGCTTCTCAAGTACAGCAAATTCAGGAAGATATCGAACAGCGCGAGAAGCAGGAAGCACAGGTTCAGGCGATGAGCGTCGAGCAGTCCCGTGATGATGCATCAAAATCTTCCGGTAAATCTTCGGCAGCTTCTTCCAGTCCAAAAGCTACTGGAGCGAGCGGAAATGTCAGCACTGTTATTTCAGCAGGGTATAAATATATCGGTAACTCGGTTTATGTATTTGGTGGAGGCAGAACGGCCTCTGACATTGCAAATGGTCGTTTCGACTGTTCCGGGTTTGTGAGTTGGGCTTTCTCCCAAGCTGGCGTCAGTGTACCTGCAAGCACGGGTGCTTTAACAGGTGCGGGAAGCAAAGTATCAGCTAGTAATATGAAACCTGGAGACTTGGTTTTCTTTGATACATACAAAAAAGATGGACATGTCGGTATTTACATCGGTGGCGGAAACTTCATCGGTTCTCAAAGTTCTACCGGAGTTGCGGTAGCTAATATGACCAGCGGCTACTGGAAAAAACATTTTAAAGGCCATGTTGTCCGGGTCATGAACTGAACGGTTAAATGAAAAGTTAACATAGAGGACTTTCCGTTATGGAGAGTTCTCTTTTTATTGCTGCTTGTTGACTATCAGCAAACGATAAGAAGTATACTGTCAAATGTTGCCGTAGGATAACTAAGTTAGGTATACATTTTCGGCCGGCTTTTGGCGCAAGGGAAAAATTCCTCTTTTTGAATGATTTTATGTTTAGCGAGCGGGGTGCTATTTTGAAACAGCTTTGTCTTTTACTACTTACTATTTTTACCCATTTTCTACTACCATCAAACGTCGAAGCGGCAGATTTGGAACAAGAATTGTTGAGCGAATCCGGCATACTGATCGATGCGGATACCGGGCAAGTACTTTACGAAAAAAATGCGGAAAAATCGATGTATCCCGCCAGTCTTACCAAAGTAGCCACGGCCATTTATGCAATTGAGACCGCAGATATGGATGAAATGGTAACTGTCAGTGCGAAAGCGCGTGCTGTAGAAGGAACGAGGGTATACCTGGAGGAAGGAGAGCAGGTACCTTTAAAAAAGTTGATTCAGGGAATGCTGATCAATTCAGGCAATGACGCGGGAGTAGCAATTGCAGAACATCTAGGAGGGACATCCGAACTATTCGCAGAGGATTTAAACAGCTATTTACAGGCTGTGGTCGGTGTACGCAACACACATTTCACCAATGCCCATGGTTTGTTCAATGAAAATCATACTACTACGGCTTCCGACTTGGCAAAAACAACCCAATACGCCATGAAAAATTCCACTTTCAGGGAAATCTTCAGAACCAAAAAATTGAAATGGGAAGGCGAAGCCTGGTCGACAACACTTTATCATCATCATAAAATGATACGTGAAAATCCCTATGAAGGGATTACCGGAGGCAAAACCGGTTACGTGGATGAATCAGGGCATACGTTGATTACCACCGCTAAGCGTAGCGATCTCCGTTTGATTGCCGTAACGTTAAAAGCAGAATCACAGGCTTGGGCTTATCAAGATGCTGAAGTGCTGCTTGACTTCGGTTTTGATCATTTCGAAACAGTCACCGTCCCGGAAGGAACGAAATTCACCAGTGACAATGGTACTACGTATCGCACTGGCAGCGATATCGTTTATTCAAAAATGAAGGGGCAGGATGCAGAACTTTCGGTTGATGATCAAGGAACCTTGGCCATTAACCAGGATAAAGAGTCACTGGACACTTCTTTTGTACTAGAAGGGGACAAGGAGAAACAAGAGGCTGAGAAAAACAAAAAAGCAGCAGCCGATCATACCGATAAACAGTCCAGTTTTTCCTATCTTTGGATCATTGTAATGGCAGGTATCGGATTGTTGTTTTTCCGGAAGTGGATCAAACGTGTTGTGATGTAGGGAAGCATGCAAAAGGTAAAGTTTCACTCTAATTGAAGTGTCTCAAATCAACGGAGGCAAGGCACGTGCGAATCCTGAGGGAGAGCACAGCTTTGTAAAGTGCTTTCTTTACAAGTTATGAAGCCGTGCCCGCGGAAAGCAAACTACCTTGTCGGAGTGGAGTGAATCTTTACACCAAATGTAAAGCAAGTTAGAACGAAGTACTTTTTGCTAAGCTAAATCCAGGTTAATAAAAATTAGAAAAGAAAAACCGAAGGAGTACGAATTATCCTTCGGTTTTTGTTTTGGGTACGATGCTTTTCAGTCTCATTATCCAAAATCAAGATTTGACGATGTCTAGTCCAGTATCCTCGCTTTTTCTTAAACCAGATAGCATGATTCTGTTGAAAATGCTGCATACTAACAGAAGAAAAAAGAAAGAAAAAGGAGTAATCCAGTGAATCACTTTGACGGTGTTTTATTTAGTGGTGAATTTTCAGATGACGATGAGTTATTCTACTTACGCCGGGTCAAAAACCTGCAAACGCAGTCTATCCTGTCCAACCGGCAGTTAGAACAACTGCATCATTATTTGTCCAGGCAGAATAACAGGCAGGAGAGCTGCACGATTACGGTGAATGATCAAATCCCCATTCTGTTGAACCAACAGGAGGCAAAGCAATTGTTATCGGAGTTGGACGAGATAATTGCCCATTTGTAGAAAAATGATAGGAGGAAATTAGAATGGCGAACAATCGAAAAGCTATGAATAAGAATGCGGAAAAGGTAGCTGAGAAAATGTATGACCCATCAGATTATCAAAAAAATGATCAATTATCCAAAGGGATGGCAGTAACCCATGAGCAAGTTTCTGACGATTATACAGAGGGTACGATCGATGGGGCGATTGATGAAGTAGACGACAACGGCAATTTAAAAAACCATCATGGAAAAGACATTTCCAATAAAAGAAATTGACGGAAGGAGAAAGCGCAGATGGCAAGAAGGAATAAAATCCTTGTTCCTGAAGCCAGGGAAGGCTTGGACAGACTTAAGGCGAAAGTATCCAATTCGCAAAATGCGGACAATGCCAAGTACGAAACAGCCGAAGAACAAGGGATTGATTTAAAACAAGGCTCCAATGGAGATATCAAAGCGAAAGATGCCGGAAAAATCGGCGGAAAGATTGGCGGCAATATGGTAAAAGAAATGATTGAAATGGCAGAAAAACAAATAAAAAACAAACGGTAAATCCAGGGGTGCTTTATTGCCTTTCCCTGGTGTTATCCACTATGATGGAAGGGCTGATGAGAGGATGACGAGTTAAACGAGTAAGTGAAGATTACTCCGCAGCCGAGTCGGACGGTTCTCAACTTTTTCCGATGCGGGCAGAGAATATAACGTCGTCCATCAGTTTTGAGCATTCCGCTTAAATGGAGAAAATATTGCAGAGAAAAGCCAGTATTTTTAGTAGAAAAGCATAAATGCGTAATCCGGAGAAAGACAGAACGGCAGTTCCTAATCGTTAAAGGAGCTGCCGTTTTGTTTTCGTTAACAGTGTTCGTTATAAGCTTGGGTAAGGTTTGATACGATTTCTTCCACTTCATGATCTTCAATCTCTTCCCGCGGAATAAAGTGGAGTACTTTTCCATCTTTCATAATTGCCATGGATGGGGAGGACGGTTCAATCCCAACAAAATATTCACGCATGCGTGAAGTAGCTTCCCGGTCTTGTCCGGCGAACACGGTCACCAGGTTATCTGGCTTTTTACTGTTATTCAAAGATTCTCTTACCGCAGGTCTTGCAAGTCCTGCTGCACAGCCGCAGACCGAGTTAACTACGACGAGAGAAGTACCTTCTGCTGAATGAATAAATTCATCGACTGCCTCCGTAGAAGTCAATTCCTTAAATCCAGCTTCCGTCAATTCCGTTCTCATTGGCTGAGAAATTTCTTTCATATATTGTTCATATGCATTCATCCGTTTTCCTCCTCAATCGGTCTTTTTTTGGGTTGCTTCAGTCATCTGGCTCCATACCGACCCTTTTGCTTCTTCGCCGCCTTTGATTCGCTCGAGTGCAAGGTTTACCTGCATTCTCACTTCGAACTCTGGGTCGTTGCTGGCTGCTTCCAAGGCAGGAATCGCGTTTTCATCCCCTACCTCGTATAAAAACATGGCGGCACGCCAACGCACAAGACGATTTTTGTCTTTCAGCGATTCAGTCATTTGTGGCATTGCTTGTTTGAAACCAAGATCTGAGATACAATCGCCTGCCGTGCGGCGGACTGTAACGACTTTATCTTGAAGTGCTTGATACAAGTAAGGCAAAACGTCGGGATCTTCTATCATCCCTAAATAAGCTGTGGCTAAACGCCTGATCGACGCTTTATCATCTTTTAGTGCTTTAGCCAAAAAAGGAAGATCTTCCTTATCAGGTTCCACTAATCTGTCCAATGCTGCATAGCGGTTTTTCCAGTCAGAGTCGTCCAGCATTTCGAGACTTGGCCGCTCCTTTGCTGTGCCTTTCTGCTCTGTTTCATTCTGAAAAGCAAGCTTGACCAATTTTTTGAGACGTCCATCATCGTAACTTGCCGTTATTTCATCGACCACCGTTTCTCCGATTTCTTCTAGCGGGCCATACCGCGGACTTTGTTCGACCCATTTCCGTTCCATTACCATGTTAGGGGAGGCAGAGGATGCTTCCATTGCTGCATCTAAAAACCGCTGTGGCAGTCCAAATCGCTGTTCTTGCTCGCCGTCCTCCAGTTTTACTTGCATCGGTAATCCACGGAACATTTGGATGAATACTTTCACTTCGCCAAAAGCATCTACAGGAATCTGGCCGACTCCCGAATTGCCGACTGCTTCCCCTTGTTCTTCACCAAAAACCTGTCTTGCCGCCGGGAGTATTGTTTCCCATGCATATTTGGGATGGCGTTCTAAAGCAAGAAAATCTGCGACACGATAAATGCCCTTTACACCTTCTATGTCAAATAGTGCTTGAATATAATCAGGAGCAGAACGTAAGTCATCTCCTTGTTTATAGTTATGGTTTTGCCCTGCAGGTAATTCCTCATCGACATTGATTTTCATCGAATGTGGGCTGGGAGTAGGCTCTATCGATACTAGTTTCATTTATATTCCCCCTTTCAAGCCTTCTTGTCTAGAGATTTTACCAGACTTTCTGGCGATATTCCATTATCCAGACAATCCTATGGCCGTGTTTTGTTTCCAAGCTAAGGAAAGAAGCTTGTTATTATTTGTCCAAGTAAAAAGCAAACAGGAAAAGCTTTGGCTGATTGAGAAGGACTGAAAAGATTGCTTTCTTTAAAACACTTTCTGTTTTGGGTATAGTAATAACAGAGAAAAGGAGGGATGACAAGATGGCGAAACAAGTGATCATTTATAGCCAAGAGACCTGCAGTCCTTGTCAAGCGGAAAAAGAGTGGCTGAAACATAACGGAATCGCATTTGAAGACAGAGATATTCGCAGTGATTCTCAATATATGAATGAAGTGATGGCCTTGGGGGCAAGTGCTACTCCGGTGACAGTTATCCAAGAAGACGATGAACAAGAAGTTGTCATGGGATTTGATAAAGAACGCTTGGCCGTATTGCTGGGAGTCTAGTATAGAAAGGCTGTTTTCGTAAAGATGGTGAGGTTTGGATAATGTGGAATTAGCACTCAACCTGCAAAGGATAGGAAGAGGCAGGAACAGGAACCGCAGGAGAGTTAGTTCACATTTTATATCCAATACTGTTAAAACTTCTGAGAAAAGAGCCTATAAAAAACCCCATACATCCTATTATCCGGCTGCATGATTTGCAGGCGGTTTTTTTATCGGTCTACACAAGGTATAGCTGTCAACGCTTTTGAATCGAGTCGGGTGGTCTATCGATCAAGAGAGCTGCAGGAAACAGACTCGATTTTTCTTTTCATGTAGGAAGGAACCATTCCAGTGATTCCTTAAAGAATCAGCATGGTTTCTTGCTTAATCCACCTAAAAAATCTGATATTTTTCGCTAGTCCGTTGACAGATGAAAATTACATGATAATATAAGGGTAGCTAATTGATAATGAATCTCATTATTGATTGGGTACCGAGTTTATTTTTGAGCAGACGGAAAGTGAAGGATTTATTTATGAAGTTACGTTATTTGGCACTGGCATTACTCGTATTATCTTTCGCGTCATTATTCATCGGAGTGACAAGCTTGTCACCTTCCGATATATTTCATCTCACAGGAGACCAGCTGGAGATTTTGTGGGTGAGCAGGATACCAAGGCTTATCAGTATATTGATTGCCGGAATGGGAATGAGCATATGCGGTTTGATTATGCAGCAGCTGAGCAGAAACAAATTTGTCTCTCCTACTACGGCTGGAACTATTGATTCGGCCAGGTTCGGCATTCTGATGTCGTTGATGCTGTTTTCTTCAGCAGGACCATTGCAAAAGATGATGGTTGCTTTTTTCTTTGCTTTGTTGGGAACCTTTATTTTTATGAAAATTCTCGACAAGGTAAAATTCAAAGATGCCATCTTCATTCCACTCGTTGGATTGATGTTCGGCAATATTGTCAGCTCGATCACTACTTTTTTTGCATATAAAGAGGATTTGATTCAAAACATGTCATCCTGGCTGCAAGGCAATTTCGCCTTGATTATGCAGGGGAGATACGAAATATTGTTTATCAGTATTCCATTGCTGGCTATTGCTTACCTTTACGCCAATCGCTTTACGATAGCCGGTATGGGCGAGGAGTTTTCAACCAACTTGGGGTTGAACCATAAACAAGTTGTCAATATCGGTTTGGTGATAGTCGCACTGGTAACTACGGTAGTCGTTCTGACTGTCGGAATGATTCCTTTTCTGGGTTTGATCATTCCGAATATCGTTACTATTTATCAGGGAGACCATCTGAAAAAAAGCCTTACTCATACTGCTTTACTAGGTGCCGTATTTGTTCTTGCCTGTGATGTGATCGGCAGGGTGATCATTTATCCCTATGAAATTGCCATCGGTGTCACCGTCGGCGTAATCGGCAGCGGGATTTTTCTATACCTGGTATTGAGGAGAAAAGCATATGAGTAATCGAACAAAACTAATCATCCTTACAGTGATGTCTGCTGTCCTGGTGCTCATCTTCCTGTTCGGAAGCGCAGGCAGCAATTGGGACTACATATTGCCAAGAAGGACAACGAAGATTTTGGCTATCGTGCTTACAGGCGGAGTAATCGCATTTTCAACTATCATTTTTCAAACCATCACCAACAATCGGATTCTCACTCCGAGCATTATCGGTTTGGATTCGCTCTACTTACTGATTCAAACGTTTATCATTTTTGTATTTGGATCTAATAGCATGATGGTTTTAAATAAAAATTTCAATTTCATTCTTTCTGTCGGCATGATGGTCTTGTTTGCCGGAGTGCTTTATAAGCTGCTTTTTAAACAGAGTGGCAAGAATATTTACTTTCTCCTTTTGGTCGGACTGATTTTTGGTACCTTTTTTGAGAGCCTGTCGACTTTCATGCAGGTTCTGATCGATCCAAATGAATTTATGATCGTCCAGAATAAAATGTTTGCCAGTTTCAACAATGTAAATACCGACTTGCTTACCATTTCATTTGTGCTGGTGTTGCTGATAGCGATTTATTTTTGGCGTTTTTCCAAGTATCTGGATGTGATGGCACTAGGAAAGGAACAGGCAATCAATTTGGGTGTTGATTACGATTATGTGGTCAAACGGATGCTGGTCATCATTGCAATTCTGGTGTCGATATCCACGGCACTGGTCGGCCCGATAACCTTTCTTGGCCTGTTGGTGGCAAATGTGGCCCACGAATTCTTGAAAACCTATCGCCATCGCTACCTGATTCTTGGGTCTGTTTTAATTAGCATTGTCGCCCTTGTCGGCGGACAGCTGATCGTTGAACGAGTGTTTAGCTTTTCCACGACCTTGAGTGTAATCGTCAATTTTGTCGGTGGTGTTTACTTTATCTATCTTTTATTAAAGGAGAGTAAAGCATGGTAGTTGTAAAAGAGGTTTCCAAGCAATATGGAATGAAAAATGTAGTGGATAATGTATCAATGAATATACCACGAGGAAAAATTACTTCTTTTATCGGTCCAAACGGGGCCGGTAAAAGCACCCTGTTGTCGATGGTCAGCCGTTTAATAGCGAAAGACCATGGTGAAATTTTGATAGATGGCCAGGAAGTGAGTGAAAGTAAAAACAAAGAGCTGGCCAAGAAAATATCGATTTTGCGTCAGTCCAACCATATAAGTATCCGGCTTACTGTAAAAGAACTGGTCAGCTTTGGCCGCTTCCCTTATTCCCAGGGAAAATTAAGCAAAGAAGACAAGCGATTCGTCGATGAAGCAATTGCCTATATGGAGTTACAGGACATTCAAGACAAATTCCTCGATCAGTTAAGTGGAGGACAGCAGCAGCGGGCATATATCGCCATGGTCATTGCACAGGATACAGAATATATTTTGCTCGACGAGCCGCTGAACAATCTTGATATGAAGCATTCCGTGCAAATCATGAAAGTCTTGCGCAGGCTGGTCAATGATCTTGGAAAAACGGTCATCCTCGTCATTCATGATGTAAACTTTGCTTCTGTTTATTCTGATTATATTGTGGCATTAAAAGACGGAAAGATTGTGAACAAGGGACCGACAAATGAGATTATTGACAAGGCGGTCTTGAAAGAAGTGTATGATATGGATATCGATATCCAGGATATCGATCAATGCAGGATTTGTTTGTATTTTTCTTAACACTGTGCATCAAATGACAGGATAGTATAGTGACTTTTCGGTAGCACTGCCAACTGCAGTCCTGAATGGCATTCTGACAGTGGGCCCCAAGTAATAACTGTTCCATGATGTCGAAAGGAAAGCAGGACGACAGTGCGAGGAAGACGAGCAATGCTTTATCCTGTCTATTAAAAACATATTTTAACAAGAGGTGAAAGGTTATGACAAAAAGATTAGCAGTGCTAATTTCCATTCTTATATTAGCTGTGTTTACAGCAGCATGCGGAAGTCAGGATTCATCCAGTGATGATGCTGCGGCTGCTTCAGATAACGGGGAACAGGAGACCGTTACGGTCGAGCATGAATTAGGCAAGACCGAGGTACCTGTCCATCCAGAAAAGGTAGTGGTATTTGACTTTGGATCACTCGATACATTGAAAAAACTTGATGTCGATGTAACAGCCGTACCAAAGGAAAATCTCCCTTCTTACCTAGCTGATTATGATAGTGAGGAGTATGAAAACGCCGGTACCCTTTTCGAACCGGATTTCGAAAAGTTAAGCGAGATCGATCCTGATCTAATCATCATTTCTGGCCGTACTGCCGAAGCATATGAGGATTTGAACGAGCTGGCACCTACCATCCATCTTGGTGTCGACACGACCAGGTATATGGATTCTTTTAAAGAAAACGCAACAGTACTGGGAGAAATTTTCGGTAAAGAGTCTGAAGTGGAAGAAGAACTGGCTACAATCGACGAGCAA